>NZ_CADFDO010000002.1:0-1886750 GCF_902832955.1 Burkholderia sp. BCC0044
CTGCTCGAGGATGGCCGGATTCTCGAGCGTGGACGTGTCCTGCGTGATCGCCTCGCCCTTCGCGAGCGAGCGCAGCAGGCGCCGCATGATCTTGCCCGAGCGCGTCTTCGGCAGGTTGTCGCCGAAGCGGATGTCCTTCGGCTTCGCGATCGGCCCGATCTGCTTGCCGACCCAGTCGCGCAGCGTCTTCGCGAGCGCCGCCGCTTCGTCGCCTTCCGGGCGCGAGCGCTTCAGCACGACGAACGCCACGACCGCCTCGCCCGTCGTGTCGTCCGGACGGCCGACCACCGCCGCTTCGGCCACCAGTTCGTGCGACACCAGCGCCGATTCGATCTCCATCGTGCCCAGCCGGTGGCCCGACACGTTCAGCACGTCGTCGATCCGGCCCATGATCGTGAAGTAGCCGGTCTCCTTGTCGCGCACGGTGCCGTCGCCGGCCAGATAGAGCGTGCCGCCGAGTTCTTCCGGGTAATAGCTCTTCTTGAAACGCTCCGGGTCGCCCCAGATCGTGCGGATCATCGCGGGCCACGGCCGTTTGACGACGAGAATCCCGCCTTGTCCGTTCGGCACGTCCTGCCCCGTCTCGTCGACCACCGCGGCCGTGATGCCCGGCAGCGGCAGCGTGCACGAACCCGGCACGGTCGGCGTCGCGCCCGGCAGCGGCGTGATCATGTGGCCACCCGTTTCGGTCTGCCACCACGTGTCGACGATCGGGCAGCGCTCGTGGCCGACGTGCTTGTGGTACCACATCCATGCTTCCGGATTGATCGGCTCGCCGACCGTGCCGATGATGCGCAGGCTCGACAGGTCATAGCTCTTCGGATGCACCTTGTCGTCCGCTTCGGCGGCCTTGATCAGCGAGCGGATCGCGGTCGGCGCGGTGTAGAACACGGTGACCTTGTGATCGCCGATCATCTTCCAGAAGCGGCCGGCGTCCGGATACGTCGGCACGCCTTCGAACACGACCTGCGTGCCGCCGCACGCGAGCGGGCCGTACGTGATGTACGTGTGGCCCGTGACCCAGCCGATGTCGGCCGTGCACCAGAACACGTCGTCGGGTTTCCAGTCGAAGGTCCACTTCATCGTCTGCGCGGCCCACAGCAGGTAGCCGCCGGTGCTGTGCTGCACGCCCTTCGGCTTGCCGGTCGAGCCGGACGTATACAGGATGAAGAGCGGATGCTCGGCGCCGACCCAGGTCGGCTCGCACGTGTCGGACTCGCCGTCCGTGAGCTCGTGCATCCACAGGTCGCGCTCCGCATGCCAGTCGATCTTGCCGCCGGTGCGGCGATAGACGATCACGCTCTTGACTGCTTCGCAGCCGCCCAGCGCGATCGCCTCGTCGGCGATGCTCTTGAGCGGCAGCGTCTTGCCGCCGCGCGCCTGCTCGTCGGCGGTGATCAGCGCGACCGCGCCGACGTCGACGAGCCGCTCGTTCAGCGACTTCGCGGAGAAGCCGCCAAACACGACTGAGTGCGTCGCGCCGATGCGCGCGCAAGCCTGCATCGCGACGATGCCTTCGATCGACATCGGGATGTAGATGACGACGCGATCGCCTTTACCGATCCCGCGTTTCTTCAGCGCATTCGCGAAACGCGACACGCGTGCAAGCAGGTCCGCATAGGTGACGCGGGTGACAGTGCCGTCGTCGGCCTCGAAGATCACCGCGACGCGTTCGCCGTTGCCGGCTTCGACGTGGCGGTCGAGGCAGTTGTACGACGCGTTCAGCTCGCCGTCGTCGAACCATTTGTAGAACGGCGCGTTGCGCTCGTCGAGCACGGTCGTGAACGGCTTGTGCCACGTGAGGCCCTCGCGCGCGAGGCGCGCCCAAAAGCCTTCGTAATCCTGCTCGGCCTCGGCGACGAGCGCGCGATAGGCCGGCATGCCGGAAATGGTCGCCGTCTTCTCGAGCGCCGCGGGCGGCGCGAACTGACGGGTTTCGTGAAGAACCGATTCGATCTTGGACAAGCGTGTCTCCCTGCGTTCATGTGATTCGTGACGGCGCTCTGGAAAAGGCAACATGCGTGCCAGTTGTGCGATCGGTGCGTGTATGCGGCGAAATCCGCGACAGCCGGGCGTGTGGTGTCCGATGGGATCAGCCCCGCTGCATCGCGGCGGCGGCGCGATGCGGCGCGGCGTTCAGAAATGCAGCAGGTCGTGTTGCAGTCCTGAGCAGTTGGGGCGAGCCGGCAGGTGGTCGTCCGGCACGGCCGCGTCAGGCGAGCAACGAGCGAAGCGCCGGTGCGTGCCTGAATTGCCGGATACGTTCGAGCGCCGCCACCTCGAGCTGACGCACGCGCTCGGCCGACAGGTTCAGTTGCCGGCCGATCTCGCGCAGCGAATATTCGTTGTCGACGTCGATGCCGTATCTCAGGCGAAGAATCCACGCCTCGCGTACCGGGAGACTGTCGATCAGCTCGGCAACCGCCGCGCGCAACTGGCCGGCGCTCGCGGCTTCTTCCGGGGTCGGCGCGTCGGGGTCGATCGTGACGTCGCACAGTGTGAGGTCGTGATCGGGCGAAACCGGCAGGTCGGCGGAGATCGGTTCTCGCACGATGCTCATCAGCTCGCGCACCTTGTCGACCGGCAGCCGCATCTGCGTGGACAGCGCCCGTGCGTCCGCAATGTCGCCGGTCCGTTGCCGGTGGATGCGCGCGAGCCGCGACAGCTTGTTGAGCGCATCGACCGTATGCGCGGGCACGCGTATCGTGCGTCCCAGATCGGCGAGCGCATGCGTGATCGCCTGCCGGATCCACCAGGTCGCATAGGTCGAGAATTTGAAGCCGCGCCGGTGATCGTAGCGATCGACGGCCTTCATCAGGCCGATATTGCCTTCCTGGATCAGATCGGAGAACGGCAGGCCGCGATCGGCATAGCGTTTGGCGACCGACACGACGAGCCGCAGATTGCTCTGGAACAGCTTCGTTCTCGCGGGTTGTATCGCACGCTCGATACGCGAGAACCGCGCATCGAGCGCGATCGCGATGTCGAGCGGCAACGGCGACTGAGCGGCGACGCGCGCGAGTGCGCTGCGCGCATCGATCAGCGCCGGCGCATGGCGGGCGAGGGCGGCGGCGCAGTCGGGATGCGCGGCGCTGCGTGCGTGCAGCCATGCGCATACGTCGTCGCACGGCGTGAAGATATCGTGGTGTGCGGAATCGACAGGGATGCCCGCGGCGGCCAGCGTGTCGACGAGCCGTTTTTCGAACGTGCGCGCTCGGGTCGCGCGCTCTCGGTTCGCCTGTCCGATGCGTTCGATCGCGCGCGATGTAAAGCGGATGGCGCCGGTCAACGCGGCCGCTTCGCGCAGCAGCGCCCGGTAAGCGGCCGACGCGAAACCGTCCGCGCGCAATGCGTGCTGCATCGCCGGCGCCAGCGCGCCGGCGCGTTCGAGCGCTTCGACGACCGTATCGCGCCACGCGGGGCTGTCGAGGGGAAGACGTGTGTCGTCGTCGGGCGTTGGTGACTCCGTGGTCGGATCGTCGGGCAACGTCGCCGGTGCACTCGCGAGCGGTTCGGCATCACTGGCGAATCCCGTCACGTAAACCGACGCCGCCACCTTGCCGGCACGGATGTCGTCCGCGATCGCCGCGACGGCGGCGAGCGCCGCCGGATCGCGGCTCAATGCGTCGATGCACGCGGCACGGCCGCTTTCCAGACGAAGCGCGAGCGCGATCTCTTCGTCGCGTTCGAGCAGCGGTGTCGCGCTCATTTCCCGCAGATAGAGCCGGACCGGATCGTTGGTCCGGCTCGCGAGCAGGTCATCGGCCGCGAGCGGCGTCGAGGCGTCGGCGAGCGACGACGCGACTTCCGACATCGGAGAAAAATGGCGGTCGAGCGTCCACGCGGTACGCGCGCCGGCATGCTCGCGGACGTCGATGCCGAACTCGCGCAGCATCGACGCGGCTGCGTCGACTTCCGCGCGTTCGACCGTCTCGTCGGGTAACGCATCGGCGATTTCGCCGTGCGTCACGTATCCGCGATCAATGCCCAGCGCGATCAGCGCATGCAGATGGCCCGCGCGTTCGGCATCCGCGCCGCGACGCGACGCGTCGTCGCGCTCGCGGGCGGGCCCGGCATCAAGCGAGCTTCGCATAGACGTTGCACCAGCCTTCCGCGGCAACCGTCTTGCCCGCGAACATCGGGCACGTCCCGGAGGATTCGCCCGCGGCGGCCTTGTAGAAGCGGCAGTTCGCACACGTCTGGCCGGCCTGGTACTTCGGGAACTTGCCGGCGTCGACGGTCGTCGCCTTCGCGCGGTAGCCGAGTGTCTTCGCTGCCGCGTCGTTTTCGTCGACGGGCGGCGCGGCCGCGAATGCGCGCGTGCCGGCCGCGAGCGCGGCGCACAGGCCGGCGGCCTGCACGAAGAAGGTTCTGCGATGGCGGGAGATCATGGTGTCGTCCTGAACGAAATGAAAGGAAAAAGCCCGGCCCGCGCGCCGGGCATGCTGCCCGGTGCGGCGGTCGACCGAAACGGAAGCGGGGGAAAAGTTACTTGCGCGGCCCGGCGATGAGCGGCGCCTTCGACGCGTTGGCGATATCGGCGGTCAGCTTGCTCTTCGACGCGTCGTAGCCGTTCGAGTAGAGCAGGAACGCCATCAGGTCCTCGTATTCCTGTGCGCTCATCTTGCCGGGGCGATCGGCCGGCATATTGCTCGACATGTACAGGAAGATGCCGCCGACCGTGATGTGCGACTTGCCCTCGGGCGCGAACGATTCCCCGCTCAGCGCGGGTGCGGTATTGCCCTCGAGCTGGTCGCCGTGGCATTTCGCGCACGCATCGCCGTAGAGCTTCTTGCCGTGTTGCACCTGCGCCTGATCGAACGACGGCACGCCGCTGCTTTCGCCCGTCGACACCTTGATGAAGCCGCTCTTGGCCGGCCGCTGAGCGGACGCGATCGCACCGTCGAGAAACCGGCCGGGCACGTGCGTGGCGGCGGCTTGCGCGATGTCGTCGGGCAGCGTCCAGCCGCGCGTGAGCGACGCGAGACGGCCGTTGCCGCTCATTTGCGACAGCGTCGCGTCGATGCGCTTTTGCAACGCGTCCTTGCCCGGCCCGAATGCGAACGACAGTTGCCAGTCCGAGTACGGCGATGCAGTCGCCGCCACCTTGAACCGCTGTTTCGGATGGGCACGCTCGTAGGCGACGACGCTCGGATACCAGACGATCGCGCGCTGCGCGCGACCCGCGGCGAGCGCGCCGATCGTTTGTTCGCTCGTGTTCTCGAGGTCGAAGCGCGCGTTCGCCTGCTGCGCGGCGATCAGTTGCGACGGGCTGCCGTAGGTGGCCGCGATCGTTTCCTTCGCGCCGGTCGGCGCTTGCGCATCGCGCAGCGACACGCTGACGTAGCCGGAGCGCAGATAGCCCTGCGAGAACGTCATCTTCGATCCCGACGCATCGGCGATCGCGGAGCGCGGGAAGCCGGCGATCACGTCGCAGTCGCGTTCGAGCGATTTCGTCAGCTCGCTGGCGGAGATGCCGTCGTCGTCGCCGTTGTCGTCGACGCCGCGGGTGTTGAAGGTCGCGGCGATGCCCGCCGCGCGGAACACTTCGCGCGCAACGGAGCGGTCGAGCGCGGTGGTCGGGCTGCCGGGCAGCGTGCAGACGCGCACGCCGGCCGACGCGGCTGCCGGTGTCAGCGCCACGCCCACGGCGAGCAGACTGGCGACGGTGACGGAAGTGAGGCGAGTATTCATGATCGTGTGTCCGGTTGAAGCGGGTGGGGCGTCGCGCCCGCATCGGGCGCATGCGGGCGCGACTCGGGCGTGGCGCCGGGTCAGTTGAGCGCGAACACGTAGAGCGTGCCGCCGCGCGGAACGTCCTTCGCGATGTCGGCCATCGGGCCGCCCCAGATCGGGTTCGCGCCGCCATAGCCGGCGAGCACGGCGACATACTCCTTGCCGTCGACCTCGTACACCGACGGCTGCGAAATGATGCCGCTCGCGAGTTGCGGGCTTTCCCACAGCACCTTGCCGGTCGCCGTGTCGAACGCGTACAGGTGGCCGTCGAGCGAGCCGCTGAACGCGAGGCCGCTCGCCGTGGTCGCGACGCCGCCGTTCCACGGCTTCTTCGACCAGTGGCTCCACAGCTTCTTGCCGGTGTTCACGTCGATGGCCGTCAGTTCGCCGTAGCCTTCGCTGCCCGGCTCGGGCTTGATCTCGAAGCCTTCGCCGAGATACGGCAGGCCTTCCATGTAGCTGACCGACTTGCCGGTCAGGCTCATGCACGCATGCAGCGCAGGCACGACCGCGATGTTGCGTTCCTGGTCGTACGAGATCGACCACCAGTTCTTGCCGCCGAGGAAGCTCGGGCACGTTTCGATCGTCGTGCCGGCCTTCGGGAACTTCGACGCGTCCTGGATCGGCTTGCCGTCGTCCGTGTAGCCGGTGACCGACAACGCCTTCACGAACGGCGTCGCGTAGATCAGCTTGCCGGTCGTGCGGTCGATCGCATGGAAGAAGCCGTTGCGGTCGGCGTGGATGATCGCGTCGTAGTCCTTGCCCTTGTACTTGATGTCCGCGAGGACGGCCGCGTTCACGCCGTCGTAGTCCCACGTGTCGTTGTTCGTGTACTGGTAGTGCCACTTCAGGTTGCCGCTCTTCGCATCGAGCGCGAGCAGCGAGTCGGAATACAGGTTGTCGCCGGGGCGCAGCGCCGCGAGCCACGGGCCGGGGTTGCCGACGCCCCAGTACAGCGTGCGCGACGCGGCGTCGTACGTGCCGGTCAGCCACGCGGCGCCGCCGCCATGGCTCTGCATGCCGTCGGGCCAGGTTTCCGCGCCCTTTTCGCCGGCGGCGGGGATCGTGTAGCGTTTCCAGACCTGCGAGCCGTCCTCCGGATTCAGCGCGGCGATGTAGCCGCGAATTCCGTATTCGCCGCCGGACGTGCCGACGACGATCGCGCCGTCGATCGCGAGCGGCGCGAGCGAGAACGCGTAGCCGAGGCCCGGTTCGAACATCTGCTTCTTCCACACGAGATTGCCGGTCTGCGCGTCGAGTGCCGCGATTTCGCCGTTCAGCATCGCGATGTAGACGTTCTTGCCGTACAGCGCGACGCCGCGGTTGACGACGTCGCAGCACGCGGTCTTGAACGAGGCCGCGCCGAGCTTCGGCTCGTATTTCCACAGCTGCTTGCCGGTCTTTGCATCGAATGCGTAGACGTTGTCCTTCGGCGTCGTCACGAACAGGTAGTTGCCGTTGACGATCGGCGTCGCCTCGAAGCCCTGCTTCAGGTCGGCCGGGAACTTGTACGCCCACACCTGCTTGAGATCCTTCGCGTTCGACGTGTCGATCTGCTTGAGCGGCGAATGCGAGCGGCCGTCGTAGGTGCGGTAGTAGGTCAGCCAGCCCGGATCGCCGTGCGCATCGGTCAGGCGCTGGTAGGTCACGGCCGGGTAGTCCGCAGCCGCTTCGACGAGGCCGGGGTTCAGCGCGACGGCGGCCGCCACCGCGATGCCGATCGTCGCCAGCCGGCTCGCTGAAGCCGAGAGTTTCTTCATGGTTGTCTCCTGGGTCATTGTGGTCGCACCGCCGCGAACGATTCGTCGCGCCGGCACGGTTGGGGTTCCGGGCCGAGTGCACTGCCCGTTACGCAAGTCGCATGCCATCGCGGCGGGAAGCCGGTGCGGCGCGGTACACCGGCGCATCGCGGCTGATGCGTCGATCGACGGCTCGCGTCATGACCGCCACGCAGGTGTTGCATTCAGGTACACCGTCGCGCGCGAAGTGTTGCCAAACATGACAGGTGGCGCAGTCCGTAGAACAGCGGCGAGTCGGTCGCATGCCGTTCCGAAACGATGTGCGGCGCAGCGCGCGCTGCTCGTGCTCGTGGCGCTGGCACGGTTCTCGCACGCCGGCTTCGCGACAACCCGTCGCCGCGCGATGCATCGCACGGGCCGGCGGAATACGAGTGCGGAGACAACGGAATGATCAGGAGACCAAAGGCAGCCGGGCGCGACGGCGCGACGCGGCGTGGCCGGCGTGCGCGATGCGTCGGCACGACGCTCGGCGCGCTGGCGCTGTTCGGCCTGCCGACCGGCGGCGTGCGCGCGCAGCAGCAGGCGGACGGCGGTGCGATCGCGCCGGCCGCGCCGCCGGCCGTCGTGCTGCCCGCGGTGGTGGTCGTCGGCACGACGCCGCTGCTCGGGATCGGCACGCCGCTGTCGAAGGTGCCGGCGAACGTGCAGACGGTGCGCGCGGCGGATTTCGACGCGCAGCACCGCGCGACGCTCGCCGATTTCTTCGCCGCGAACCTGCAGAGCGTGACGATCTCGGATGCGCAGGGCAACCCGTATCAGGCGGACGTCAACTATCGGGGCTTCACCGCGTCGCCGCTGCTCGGTACGCCGCAGGGGTTGTCGGTGTTCGTCGACGGCGTGCGCGTGAACGAACCGTTCGGCGACGTCGTGAACTGGGACATCCTCCCCATGCAGGCGATCGACCGCGTGCAGCTGATTCCGGGCTCCAACCCGGTGTACGGGCGCAACACGCTCGGCGGTGCGCTCGCGATCACGACGAAGAACGGCAGGTCGAACCCGGGCGGCGAAGCGGAGGTGTCGGGCGGCTCATGGGGCCGCAAGACCGCCAGCGTAGAGCAGGGCGGCACGATCGGCCCGAACCTCGACTACTACGCAACCGCGAACGTCGCGAACGACGGCGGCTGGGCCGACCATAACGCGAGCCGCGTGCGGCAGGCGTTCGGCAAGCTGCGCTACACCGATGCGGACACGACGCTGTCGGTCGCCGCGGGCGGCGCGGACAACACGCTGTCCGGCACCCAGACGATCCCGCGCTCGTTCCTCGACAACCCGAAGCAGGCGTATACGTACCCGGACCGGAACCGCAATAGCGCCGGCTACCTGACGCTGTCGGGCGAGCGCTTTTTCGGCGAAAGCGTCGAACTGAGCGGCAACGCGTACTACCGGCACCTGCGCAACGCCAACACGAGCAGCAACAACAATACGGATTACGGATCGGTGGACGACGACGGCACGGTCGACACGGTGCAGGGCAGCAACGCGCAATCGACGATCGTCACCGACAGCTACGGCGGCAGCGTGCAGCTCACGCTGCTCGGCAAGCTCGGCGGGATGGCGAACCAGATGGTCGCGGGCGTCTCGGCCGATGTTGCGAACGCCAGCTACGTTGCTGCGTCGCAGGACGCGTCGTTTACCGATGCGCGCGCGGCGATCGGCATCGGCGATTTCGTCCGGCAGACCCGCGCGAAAACGCGCAACGCGAATTTCGGCGTGTACCTGAGCGATGCGCTGTCGCTGACGCCGCACTGGACGCTCACGCTGTCGGGCCGCTACGACTGGTCCAAAGCGCAGATCGGCGACGAGAGCGGCGTGCAGCCGCTGCTCGACGGCAACCATGTGTTCTCGCGCTTCAACCCGGCCGTCGGGCTCAACTGGAACCCGGTCCCGGGCTTCACCGCGTATGCGACGTACAACGAAGGCATGCGTTCGCCGACCGCGATCGAACTCGCATGCGCGGACCCGGCCACGCCGTGTTCGCTGCCGAACGACTTCATCGCCGACCCGGCGCTCAAGCCGGTGATCTCGAAGACGTTCGAAGCCGGCGTGCGCGGCCGCATCGGCGCGGCGACGACCTGGAGCGCCGCGGCCTACCGCACGACGCTGACCGACGACATCCAGTTCATCAGCAGCCCGGCCAGCGCGCAGGGCTATTTCCGCAACGTCGGCGACACGCGACGGCAGGGGATCGAGCTCGCGGGCCGCACGCGGTTCGGCCCGCTCGGTGTCGGGCTGTCGTACAGCCATGTCGATGCAACCTACCGTTCGTCGTGGACCGAACACAGCCCGGCGAATTCGGCGGCCGATGCGAACGGCAACGTGACGGTCAAGCCGGGCGACCGCATCCCCGGCATTCCCGCGCATACGGTTAAGCTGCGGCTCGACTATGCGGCGACGCACGCGTGGGACATTGGCGCGAACGTCACGTGGCGCAGCGGCGTGTATGCGCGCGGCGACGAGAACAACGGCGACGTGAACGGGAGAATCGCGGGCTACGTGCTCGTCGATCTCGACACGCGTTACCGGATCACGAAGCGGTTCGAGGTGTTCGCGAGCGTGACGAACCTGTTCGACAAGCGCTATGCAAGCTTCGGCGCACTCGGCCAGAATTTCTTCAACGGGCCGAACCATACGTTCGACGGCGCCAATCCGGTAAACGAACAATTCGTCGGGCCGGGCGCGCCGCGCGGCGCGTGGGCCGGCGTGCGCTATGCGTGGGATTGAGCGGTGCGCGGTCGCGTGGGGTGCGGCCGCCTGCGGGTTCGTGTCGTGAATACGAACGGGCGCTGCGTCGTCATGTGAACGGCACCGCCGCGAACATTGCATTCACGGCGCGTGCGACGCTGCGCGCCAACGCCGGGTCGCTGGCGAGATGCCCGGCCTTCACGCGTTCGATTTTCGCGTCGGGCACGGCGCGCGCGAGGCGGTCGACGTTGCCGACCGGGCAAACGGGATCGTGCGTCCCGTGCGCGGCGAACAGCGGCACGCCGGCCTGCGCGGCCCGTCGCGCGAGTGCGAGCACGCGGCGCTCGCCGAGCCAGCAATCGTGTTGCAGGTAGTGCGCCTGGATCCGGTATTTGTCGATCAGCCGGCCGACGGTGTTCTCAGACTGAATTGCGCGCACGGGCGAGCGGCGTGTGCGTGTCGACGCGAGGACCGCGTTTTCGTACGCGTGCCACGCGAGCGCGACCTCGCGCTGCCGGGTTGTGCTCGCGCTGTGGCGCAGCCCGGCAGCGCAGCGCGACAGCAGGCGATCCGGCCGGCCCCCGCCTGCCGCGGCATGCAGGCGCCGCCATTCGCGCGGCGCACGCGTGCGGGACGTCATGAAGAGCCCTCGGACTTCGCGTGGCGACGTCAGGAACAGGCCGCGCAGCACGACGCCCGTCACCTGCTCCGGATGCGTGCCCGCATACGCAAGCGCAAGTGCGGCGCCCCACGATCCGCCGACGACGCCCCAGCGTGCGATGCCGAGCTGCTCGCGCACCGCCTCGAGATCCGCGATCAGTCGCGCGGTGTCGTTGTGACGCGTGCCGCCGCGTGGCGTCGATGCGCCCGCGCCGCGCTGGTCGACCAGCACGACGCGTACGCGGGTGAGGTCGAACAGCCGCCGGATGCCGGCCTGGCTGCCGCTGCCGGGCCCGCCGTGCAGCACGACGACCGGATGGCCTTGCGCGGCGCCGGCCACGGCGAATGCGATCGATTGCGCGTCGCGGAACAGGCGCTGGCGAACGGGCGTGATCGATGACGCCGATGACGCCGGTGCGTCGGGCAACGCCCGCATTGCGGGCGACGGCGTGGATCGAATCGGGCGACGCGTCATGTCGATAGGGTTCGGGCGAACTCGGGAAGGCAACCGTCATTCGGCCGGCCAGCGGCCGGAGTGGTTCTGCGATAAAGCCAGAAACGCGCCAGCCGCGAAGATCCGGATTCGCACGGGTAGTCACGCGTCGGGAAATCACGGTATCACCAAGGCCGGGCCGTCGCGCTATGCGACCTGCATGACCGCGCCCCGGGCGATTGATTACACGATGCTTTCAATTTGTACCCCGGACGCCAGTGTGGCCCGATGCTTGCTTGCAATGACGGCAAAGAGTCCGGCAGTTGACCGGAAGGATCCCCCGGAGGAGACAATGCGCGATGACGTAGAGCAGGCGGCCGGGTCACGGGCCGCCCATCCCGCTGGCTGGCCCGCGCCGGCGATCCAGAAGGCCCACGAGCGCTCGGAGACGTTCGGCCTGCAGGTATCGGCTCGGCCCGACTACGACGTGCTGCCGAGCTCGGCGCTGGTGCTCAAGCGCGAGCAGAGCCGGGTGCTGTGCGTGCACGCGATGCCGGTGATGGAGACGCTGCACGAGCAGATCGTCAACACGCAGAGCATGATCGTGCTGACCGATGCGGAAGGGCTGATCCTGCATTCGATCGGCGACGACGATTTCCTGCGCCGTGCGGAGAAGGTCGCGCTGCGCCCGGGCGCGAACTGGGCGGAGAACCGGCAGGGCACCAACGCGATCGGCACGGCGCTGGCCGAGCTGTGCCCGATGGTCGTCCACGGCGATCAGCACTTCCTGGCCGCGAACCGCTTCCTGACCTGTTCGAGCGTGCCGATCCTCGATCCGTACGGTGACGCGATCGGCGTGCTCGACGTGACGGGCGACCACCGCAGCTATCACCAGCACACGATGGCGCTCGCGAAGATGTCGGTGCAGATGATCGAGAATCATCTGTTTACGACGACGTTTCAGGAAACGCTGCAGGTGTCGTTCCATGGCCGCCCCGAGTTCCTCGGCACGCTGATGGAGGGGATCGTCGCGTTCACCGCCGACGGCCGCTTCCTGTCGGCTAACCGCAGCGCGCAGTTTCAGCTCGGTATGCCGCTCGCGGCGCTGCGCGCGCACACGCTGTCGTCGCTGTTCGACGTCACCAGTGCGCAACTGATCGACCGCATGCGCGCGAGCACCGACCGGCACCTGATGCTCAATCTCGGCAACGGCGCGGTGGTCTGCGCGCGCGTGCACTTCCGTCGCGCGACGCTGGCCGAAGGCAGCCGGCCGACGGACGTCCACGACGCGGGCGCGCCGGCTGCGCGTGCGAACGCGGTGCCCGCGCCGGCGGCGGGCACGTCGGCCGGCCTGTCGCGGCTCAACTATCTCGACACCGGCGATGCGCAGGTCGCGTGCGTGATCGCGAAGGTGCGCAAGGTGATCGGCAAGGACATCCCGATCCTGATCACCGGCGAGACCGGCACCGGCAAGGAGCTGCTCGCGCAGGCGATCCACAACGACTCGCCGCGCCGCGACGCGCCGTTCGTCGCGGTCAACTGCGCGTCGATCCCGGAGACGCTGATCGAATCCGAGCTGTTCGGCTACGAGGAGGGCGCGTTCACCGGCGCGCGCCGCAAGGGGGCGATCGGCAAGCTGCTGCAGGCGAACGGCGGCACGCTGTTCCTCGACGAGATCGGCGACATGCCGTATCCGCTGCAGGTGCGGCTGCTGCGCGTGCTGCAGGAGCGCCTCGTGAACCCGCTCGGGTCGACGAAGACGATCGCCGTCGACATCGCGATCATCTGCGCGACGCACCGCGACTTGCGCGACATGATCGCGCAGAACCGTTTCCGCGAGGATCTCTACTACCGGCTGAACGGCCTCGTGGTGCGCCTGCCGCCGTTGCGCGACCGCACGGATCTCGCGGTCGTCGTGCAGAAGATGCTGCAGCGCGAGGCGTTCGCGGGCCCGGGCCGCCCGCCCTTGTCCGTCGCGCCGGACGTGATGGAGCTGTTCGTGCGCTGCACGTGGCCGGGCAATTTCCGTCAGCTCGGCAATCTGCTGCGCACGGCGGCGGCGATGGTCGACGACGATGGCGAAATCCGGCGCGAGCACCTGCCCGACGACTTCTTCGACGACCTGCGGCGCGGCGATGCGCAGGCCACGCAAGTTATGCCCGATTCTGCCGCCTCGGCGGGCGCCGGGCCCGGCGTCGCGGACGCGTTGCTGCCCGCCGACGCGCGCCTGCAGGACGTCGCTGCGTCGGCAATCGCCGCCGCGCTCGCCCGTCACGGCGGCAACGTGTCCGCCGCGGCGCGCGCGCTCGGCGTCTCGCGCAACACGATCTACCGGAAGATGCCGGCCGCCGACGCGGCGCGCCATCCGTCGTCCGACGAAGACTGACGCGCAGCCGTCGCGCGGTGCGCGACCTGTCACAGCCGGTGTGTCAAGTTGCAACACCGGTGTTCAATGATTCAACACCTGTCACCCCTCGCGGACCTCGTGCCGTCGGGGCGGTGGAGCGCATTCGCGCGAATCGCGTCAGCTATTCGTAAGGAATGCGTCCCGATGCCCGGACGACGGCCGCATACCGCCGCCGGGCAGCCGAAGTACGGTTTCGGCACGCTCCTTGCTGAAGATGAATCGACCGCTCGATTGCGGCGGTCGTTCGATTCATCCAGCAACGCATCGACGCATCACTCATCAACTCGACAGGAGACACACCATGCAGTGGACGACACCGTCTTACACCGACCTGCGCTTCGGCTTCGAAATCACGATGTACATCGCCAACCGCTGATCGCCGTGCGTGCCGCCCGTTTCGCCGTGGTCGGCGCGGGCGGCTTCGGGAGCTGACGCCCATGAAGATCAAGATACTCGGCTCGGGAGCCGGCGGCGGCCTGCCGCAATGGAACTGCAATTGCGCGAACTGCCGGCGTGCGCGCAGCGGAAGCGGCCACGTGCTGCCGCGCACGCAGTCGTCGATCGCGGTCAGCGACGACGGCGTCGACTGGGTCCTCGTCAATGCGTCGCCCGACATTCTTTCCCAATTGCGCGCGGATCCGGACCTGCAACCGGCGCGCGCGATCCGCGACAGCGGCATCGCCGCCGTCGTGCTGTGCGACGCGCAGATCGATCACGTGACGGGCCTGCTGATGCTGCGCGAACGCTCGACGCCGCTGCCGCTCTACGCGAGCGCGCCGGTGCTCGACGACCTGTCGACCGGCTTGCCGCTCGTGCCGCTGCTCGGTCATTACTGCGGCGTCGCCGCGCACACGATCGTGCCCGGCGAGCCGTTCGCGGTGCCGGCGGCGCGCGGGATCCGTTTCACCGCGATCGCCGTCGACAGCAAGCCGCCGCCTTATTCGCCGCGACGCGCGTCGGCCGCGCCCGGCGACAACATCGCGCTGTCGATCGAAGACGTCGCGAGCGGGCGGCGCGCGTTCTATGCGCCGGGGCTCGCGTCGGTCACCGACGACGTGCGCGCGGCCATGGACGGCGCCGATCTCGTGCTGGTGGACGGCACGTTCTGGACCGGCACCGAGATGATCGATCTCGGCCTGTCGGGCAAGCACGCGGCCGACATGGGGCATCTCGCGCAGTGCGCGGAACCCGGGCGGCCCGGCATGATCGACTGGCTCGACACGCTGCCCGCGCGAACGCGCAAGGTGCTCACGCACATCAACAACACGAACCCGATTCTCGATCCGCATTCCGTCGAGCATGCGCACCTGCGCGCGCACGGCATCGACGTCGCGCACGACGGCATGCAATTCCAGGTCTGACGATGAACGCACCGATCCCCGCTACGGCGTTGCACGCGACGCCCTGGACCGCGACCGAATTCGAGGCGCGCCTGCGTGCGCTCGAATCGCGCTATCACATCCATCATCCGTTCAACCGGCGGCTCAACAGCGGCGCGTGTTCGCCCGCGCAGATCCGCGGCTGGGTCGCGAACCGCTTCTACTACCAGATCTGCATCCCGCTCAAGGATGCGGCGATCCTGTCGAACTGTCCGGACCGCGAGACGCGGCGCCGCTGGATCCAGCGGCTGATCGACCACGACGGGCAGGGCGACGACGAAGGCGGCATCGAGGCGTGGGTGCGGCTCGGCGAGGCATGCGGCCTGACGCGCGACGAGCTGTGGTCGCTCGAACACGTGCTGCCCGGCGTGCGTTTCGCGGTGGACGCGTACGTGAACTTCGCGCGGCGCGCGCCGTGGCAGGAAGCCGTGTGCTCGTCGCTGACCGAGATGTTCGCGCCGCAGATCCATCTCGACCGGCTCGCGGGCTGGCCGTCGCATTACCCGTGGATCGAGCCGGCCGGGCTGCATTACTTCCGCAGCCGCGTGCCGCTCGCGCAGCGCGACGTCGAGCATGGGCTCGCGGTCACGCTCGCGCATTTCACGACACCGGATGCGCAGCAGCGCGCGCTCGGCATTCTGCAATTCAAGCTCGACATCCTGTGGTCGATGCTCGACGCCGTCGAAAAGGCCTACCCCCTATGAACGCGATCGAAGCCGCCAGCGGCGTGCCGCTGCGCCCCTGCCTCCGGGGCATGTACCGCCTGCAATGGGAGGCGGCCCAGGATGCGTACGTGCTCCTCTATCCGGAGGGCATGGTCAAGCTCAACCCGAGCGCCGGCGAGATTCTCGCGCGCTGCGACGGCACGCGCGAACTGGACGACATCATCGGCGAGCTCGAGCGCCTGTTCATGCAATCGGATCTCGCGACCGACGTCTATCGTTTCCTCGATCATGCGCGACTGCGCGGCTGGCTCGACTGACATGACGCCCGACACTTCCCGTCCGTCCGCGCCGCTGTGGCTGCTCGCGGAACTCACGTACCGCTGCCCGCTGCACTGCGCGTTCTGCTACAACCCGGTCGACTTCGCGACGCACGGCGCGGAACTCGATACCGACGCGTGGCGCACGGTCATCAGCGACGCGCGCGTGCTCGGCGCCGCGCAAATCGGCTTCTCGGGCGGCGAGCCGCTGCAGCGCGGCGACCTCGAGACGCTCGTCGCGCATGCGCGCGGGCTCGGCTTCTATACGAACCTGATCACGTCGGGCATCGGGCTGAACGTCGCGCGCATCGAGCGGCTCAAGGCGGCCGGGCTCGATCACATCCAGTTGTCGCTGCAGGATTCGACGCGCGAGCTGAACGATTTTCTGACCAGCACGCGCACGTTCGAGCTGAAGCGCGGCGTTGCACGGCT
This sequence comes from Burkholderia sp. BCC0044, assembly GCF_902832955.1. Classification (NCBI taxonomy): domain Bacteria; kingdom Pseudomonadati; phylum Pseudomonadota; class Betaproteobacteria; order Burkholderiales; family Burkholderiaceae; genus Burkholderia; species Burkholderia sp. BCC0044. The sequence continues at coordinate 16,511 of NZ_CADFDO010000002.1, forward strand.
GATCAAGGCGCACGGCTATCCGATGGTGCTCAACTGCGTGCTGCATCGCTACAACCTGCCGCACGTGGGGCAGATCATCGAGATGGCGCTGGATCTCGGCGCCGATTATCTGGAACTCGCGAATACGCAGTACTACGGCTGGGCGATGCTCAATCGCGACCAACTGATGCCGACCGTCGAGCAGGTGCGCGAGGCCGAGGAAACGGTCAACCGCTATCGCAAGCTGATCGGCGAGCGCTGCAAGATCCTGTTCGTCGTACCCGACTATTTCGAGCGCCGCCCGAAGGCGTGCATGAACGGCTGGGGCTCGGTGTTCCTCGGCGTGGCACCCGACGGCACCGCGCTGCCGTGCCATGCCGCGCGGTCGCTGCCGGGGCTCGCGCTGCCGAACGTGCGCGACCGGTCGCTGCGGGACATCTGGTACGACAGCGATGCGTTCAACGCGTTTCGCGGCGACGACTGGATGCGCGAGCCGTGTCGCACCTGCGACGAGCGGCACGCGGATCACGGCGGTTGCCGCTGCCAGGCGTACATGCTGGCCGGCGATCCGAACGAGGCCGATCCGGTGTGCGCGAAGTCCGCCCATCACGGGCAAGTTGAACAGGCGGTGCAGTTCGCGCGACGTCGCGCGCCGAGCGACGAACAGCCGCTGGTTTTTCGCAGCAAGGAGAATTCGCTCGCGCAATGCGGTGCGACGTGCGGCGGCTGACCGCTGAGGGGGCGCCGCCAGGACGACGGCAGGGGCGAACACGGCACTGCGCTCGTCGAACTGGAAACCGATGCGGCGGGCCGAATCGTCGCCGCGCATGTCGTGACCGGCAGCGGCTATCCGCGCCTCGATGCAGCGGCTCGCGATGCGGCGCTCGCGAGCCGCTGCGCTGCACACGTAGATAACAGCGCGCCGTCGCCAATGCGGGCGCGCGTGCCGATCACGTTCAATCTCGATGCCTGACCGGGCCATCACCGCCATCACCCATCACCCATCACCCGTCATCCGCCTTCGCCTGCAAACCCTTCAACCCCTGAATCACGACCAGCAGCGCGCGCCCGTGCTCGTCCGACCCGTCCCACGCGTCGACGATCGCGTCGCGCAGCAGGTCGTTGTACCGGCGGCGCGACGGCTCCGTATCGACACCATAGAAACTGCATAGCTTGTTGAATGGCGCGCTGCGGCGCAGCCGGTGCCCGTTCGACAGCCGAAGGCGCGACACGGTTGGCTGGCTGACCCCGGAAAGTCGCGCGATTTCGCTGGACGAGCGTGTATCTGCCATCAGGCGGCGCAACAGGTCTTGAACGGGAAAATCTTGGTCCGGGGCTTCCATGCGATGCATTATACCTATACAGTTACGGCTGTTGAATGGGCTTGCTGTCAGCAGCGAGGCTGTATCCCGAGAAAGTTGATGACACTGAAACACCTCCCTCCCACGTTCTGCTGGACCAAGATCGGCACCGAGTCCGGCGAGGAACTGCCGACCGTCGTGCTCCGCAAGGAATGGGAGCGCCGGCTCGGGGGCGGGCGTTTTCTGTGGGGCATCAACCAGCCGCTCGGCAGCAGCGCGCAAGTCGCCGCGCATCGCACGGGTTCGCTGCTCGCGCTGTTTTCGCCAGTCGCGTCGCGTCCGCGCGCGGGCGAGCGCAAGGATGCGCTGCTGTGGAACGCGTGGGTCGACGCCAGCGGGCAGGTGCGGCCGTTGCCGCCGCATACGTTCATCGCCAGCCGCTCGACGTTGCCGTCGGGCCGGCGTCGCGAGCAGCACTACGCGCTCGTGTGCGCGTCGTCCACCGCGCTGACGGTCGGCACGCAGTTGCGCGTGTTTCCCGACCATCTGCGCAGCGTGAGCACCGGCAGGCCGCTGGGCGCCGCGCAGGGGGCGGCCGTGGTCGACTGCATCGGGCGTGCGAAGGAGCAGACGGGCAAGAGCTATCCGCTTGCGCTGTCGGTCGAGCTCGAGGCGCCGTATTTCGTGCGGCTCGCGCAGCCGTGCGTGCTGAAGGTGCGCGATCTCGCGGAAGTGAACAAAGCCACGCGCGCGGGCGATTTCGACCGCTTCGTCGAACTCGTCGCGCGCTTGCGCGGCCGGTCGCCGACGGATGCCGTGCGCGGCGTCACGCGCGATCTGTTCGACGTGCCCCCGCTCGAAACGGCCGCCGCGTATGTGGCGCCCACGCATGTCGCGCGCCTGCGCAATCGGCCGGCAGCCGAGCATCCGCGCGATCTCACCGGCGACTTGTTCGACCTGTCGCCGGGCGAGGCGGCCGCGTTCGCGGGGCTGGCGCATCCGCGCATCGGGCGCGCATGACGGCGGGCGCGACGCCGTTCGCGCAAGAATTTGTTGCAATCTCGCCGTAGCGGATCGGCGAGCGCGGAGGGACAATCGGCACGAAGCGCGCGGTGCGGCGGCCGATGCGTCGACACGCGACGGGTCGTGGTTCACGCCGCCGACATGCGTACCACGCACACTGAGCGTCGGCGTGCTTCACACTGCAATCCTGAGGGAGGAGTGTCGATGTCGACCCACATCTGTTCGCCGGAAGCACAGGCCGCACAACGCTTCGTCGAAGCGACGCGCAACGTCGATCAGGCGTTTCGCGCGGTGCGCGGCGAAAGCGACGACGACGGCTCGTCGGCCGAATACGCACGCGCGATGTCGCGTCTCGATCGCGCGCTCGACGAGCTGGCGCGTGCGCAGGAATTCTTCGATCGCGTCGTCGGCGCGGACGCCACGCACGGCAACTGACGGCTTCGTCGTTTCTCTTTTTCGCGCGTCGAGCGACGCGCATTCATCTTTTTTGCCGGGCGCGCTGCCCGGCATGCCGGTTCGTCATCCCGTTTCGATTTTCAGGCCGTGCAGCCTTCGACCGGATAGCCGCTGCTGGCAAGGCTAGCCGTGCGTCACCCCGCGCGCGTCATGCCCGGCGCGGCGGGCGCGGTACGAGACGCGTAGCCGCGATGCTGGAACGACGTCGCGAAGAACCGCATCTGGTAGCGGATCGCATTCGCCCAGTAATCCCACGTATGGCCGCCCGGCCGCTCCGCATAGTCGTGCGGCACGCCGAGCGCGACGAGCCGTTCGTGCAGCGTGCGGTTCGAGTCGACGAATGCATCGTCGCGGCCGCAATCGATCGTCAGGTCGAGATGCGCACGCACGAACGCCCGCGCGTTTTCGACGATCACGTTGCGGTTCCAGAACGACGGATGGCGGTCGGGATCGCCGAACACGTGGGCGATCCCCGGCTCGTCCGTGCAGCAGCGCGGATCGACCGCGCCGCTGATGCTGCCGACCGCGCCGAACGTGTCGGGCCGGTCGAGCGCGATGCGCAGCGCGCCGAAGCCGCCCATGCTGAGCCCGGTGATCGCGCGCGCATGCTGGGCCGCGACCGTGCGGAAATGCAGGTCGACATAGGACACGACTTCATCGCCGATGAAGGTCTCGTAGCGGCTGCCCGAATCGAACGGGCTGTCGATGTACCAGCTTTCGTGTCCGCCGTCGGGCATCACGAGGATCACGTGATAGCGGTCGGCCAGCGCGGCGATGTGCGTGTTCGACGTCCAGTCGGTATGGTCGCCGCCCGAGCCGTGCAGCAGATAGACGACGGGGTAACGCTCGCCGTGGTTGTCGCGCGCGTAATCGTCGGGCAGCACGATGGTGGCCTTCAGCGTTTCGCTCATCGCCGCGCTCGGAATCGCGACGACTCGCGCGTGAAATGCGAAAGCAGGGCTCGTGACGGCGAGCAGCAGAAGCAGCCAGAAAGTACGTGCCAGGCGCATCGATCCTTGCATGTGTCGATCCAGTCCGGCCGGATGCCGGGAAAACCCTGTTCCGACGACTCTAGCAACCGCGCCTTTCAACCATATTTCGGCGAATCCTACGGGTTGTCAGGCGGACGGCTTGCATACGATGCGCGCGACGGCCGCGCGAAACGCATCGGGCCGCTCGGCCGCGATCAGGTGCCCGCAGCCGGCGATCGTGTCGAAGCCGGCGCAGCGTGCGAGCGCTGGATCATGCGGCCGCCGCTGAAGGCAGGGGCGGCAATGCGAGTTCCGCGAGCAATTCGTCGAGTTCGAGCACGTGCGTGCGGTCGTGGTCGAGCAGTTCGCGCACGAGTTCGTCGAGCGACATGCGGCGGATGCCGTCGCGCAGCCCGCAGCGTGCGAGTTGCGCCGGCTCCAGCGCGGCCGCGGTGGCGCACAGCGCGGCGCGGCCGCTGCCGAACGCGGCGACGGCGACATCGAGCGGCTGCGCGAGATAGTCGCGTTGCGCGGCGAGCGCGGTGCCGTCGACGGACGCGATCACCGGCAGCTCGGCCGTGCGCACGGCGTCGATGCGCGCGGCGAACACCGCATCGAGATCGCGCAGATGGCACGCATGTTCGACCAGCGAGAAGCCGGTGCCGGCCGGGCGGCGCGTGGCGAGCGCGGCCGGCACATGCGCCGCATAGGCGGCGAGCCTGGCGGGCATGCGCGCCAGCGCGGCGGCGACGTCGGCGAACGGCAGCCGGTGCGGGGATGCGCTGAACACCGCGCCATAGCTGAACAGCGCGCCGCCGAGCCGCCCGCGCGCCTGCACGACCTCATGACCGCGGCGACGCATGACGTCGGCGACCATCGCGCCGCAGAACTGACGGGCCGTCGTGTCGGCTTCGACTTCGGGGAAGGTGCGCGCGATCTCGTCCTGGATCGCGCCGATCGCGGCGACGCCGACGCGCGACAGCGCCGCGAACTCGAGATAGCGTTCGGGCTGTTCGATCAGCGCTTCGAGCTGGGCGCCGAGCGGGGTCAAGCGGAAACGGTCGAAACGGGAATGCATGACGAAGCCCTGCTTAGTAACGTTACAAAACGATACGTTACCAAGCAGGGCTTCGTCAACCGGCTCCTCCGGGCGTGTGCGACGCCCCCTGCCGCTCAGGGCTGCTGTCGGGCGTCGACTTCCGCGCGCATCCGCGCTTCCTGCTCCTGCAGCTCCGGCGTGAATGCGTCGCCGAAATCCTCCATCTCGAACAGCGGGCGGATCTCGATGTCGGAGTCGCCGGGCATCGGGTTCGGGCAGCGCTTCACCCACTCGACGGCTTCCTCCATCGATTTCACCTGCCACAGCCAGTAGCCGGCGACGAGCTCCTTCGTTTCGGCGAACGGGCCGTCGATGACGGTGCGGTTCTTGCCGGAAAAGTGCACGCGCTTGCCGCGGCTGCTCGGATGCAAGCCGTCGGCGGCGAGCAGGATGCCGGCTTTCACGAGTTCCTCGTTGAACTGGCCCATCGCGGCCAGCATGTCGGTGTCGGGCAACTGGCCGGATTCGGAATCGGCGGTGGCTTTGACGATGACCATGACGCGCATTGTCGTCTCTCCTTGAACGGGAATAGGGCGTTTGCCGGCGGTGCGACGGCAAAACGATCGGTTACGACGATACGACGCGTGACGGCGGCGCGAATCGACATCGCGGGCAAAAAAATTTTCACGCGCGATCGAAACGGCGCGCCGCGCAGCGCGGCCGCTGTCACGGAGCGCATCGGCAAAACTGGTATGCTGACCCGCATCACGTGTACGCGGAGGGCGCCATGGCTGCTAAGGAAGTCTCGAAGAAGAAGTACCTGAAAATCCTGAACAAACGCCTGCGTGCGGAACCGGCGGCGCCGGCCGGCGCGTCGTTCGTCTTTTTCCCGCTGGGCGCGAAGGCGAAGCACGCGACGGGCGTCGTGTCCGGCGATGCGCGCAGCAAGCGCGAACTGGCCGTGATGGCCGCGGTCCAGCGCAAGGCGGCCGAAGAGTTCGTCGTCGCCGACGCCTGATCGGCCCTGCGGTACCCCTGCTGTATTACCGCCTCCGCGGCTGACGCGGTGGCGGTTTTGCCGTGAGCGATTGCGCCGGCGAGCACGCGCGGGATGTCGTGCGTGATCGCCGGGCCGTGTATCGGCACGGCGATGTCGAGATCGGGCGCCTGGATTCGGCTCGAAGCGGCTTGAAAACCAACCCGGCGATCAGGACGCCTCGTCCGCTGCCGCCGCCGGATACCGGCCGCTGCCGCCCGCGTCGTCGCCTGCCGCCAGTTGCTCCAGTGCGAGCCCCTTCGTCTCGATCCCGAGCGTCCACACGGCGATCGCCGCCGCGATGAACGACAGCGCGCCGAGCGTGAACACGCCGCCCTGGCCGAACACCGGCAACACGACGCCGACCACGTAAGGCCCGATCAGCGAGCCCACACGACCGATCGCCGACGCGAAGCCCGAACCCGTCGCACGCGCGCCGGTGCCGTACAGCTCGGGCGTGTACGTGTACAGCGCCGCCCACATCCCGAACAGGAAGAACTGCATCGCGAGGCCCGTGACGATCAGCAGCGTCGTGCTGCCGCCGTACAGCGCGCTCTGGCCGTACGCGTACGCCATCGCGCCGCCGCCGATCAGCGATGCGATGCAGGTCGGCTTGCGTCCCCAGCGTTCGACGAGCCACGCGGCGCACAGGAAGCCCGGCACGCCGCCGAGCGAGATCAGCACCGTGTAGAACACCGATTTCGTGACTTCGAAGCCGGCCTGCTGCAGCAGCGCGCCGAGCCACGACGTGAGGCCGTAGAAGCCGAGCAGCGCGAAGAACCACAGCAGCCACACCATCACCGTGCGGCGGCGGTACACGCCGCTCCAGATCTCGCGCAGCGCGCCGCGACCGCGCGCGGCGGCCGGTTCGGCGAGCCGCGACGGCGGCGGCAGCGTCGTGACGCCGGCCGAGCGCATCACCTTCGCCTCGATCGTCTGCATCACCGTGTCGGCTTCCGCGTGCCGGCCCGCATGTTCGAGCCAGCGCGGCGATTCCGGCACAATGCGGCGCACGACCAGCACGAACACGGCCGGAATCGCGAGCAGCGCGAACACGGTGCGCCAGCCGAACTGCGGCAGCACGAAATACGCGACGATGCCGGCCGTGATGAAGCCGAGCGGCCAGAAGCCGTCCATCAGCGCGATCAGGCGGCCGCGTTTCTCGGTCGGCACGAATTCGGACAGCAGCGTCTGCGCGACCGGGAATTCCATCCCCATCCCGATGCCGAGCAGCACGCGGTAGACGATCAGCGCGTCGACGCTCTGCGCGGTCGAGCACAGGTACGACGCGGCGCCCCACAGCACCATGCTCCACTGGAACACGGGCCGGCGGCCGAAGCGGTCGGCGAGCAGGCCGGCCACGGCCGCGCCGAGCACCATCCCGAAGAAGCTCGCGCTCGCGACGAGGCCGGCGGCCGCGGTCGACAGCCCGAACTCCTTGCGGATCGAGCCGAGCACGAACGTCATCGTGCCGAGATCGACCGAGTCGAAGAAGAACGCGATCGCGATGATGAAGAAGATCCGCTTGTGATAGCCGGAGAACGGCAGGCGTTCGAGCCGGGCGGCGGCGGAGGCGGGAGCGGTGGCGGCGGGCATGGCGTCCTCTGAAATGAAAAAGGGGCCGCGCAGCGCATGCTCGAGGGCCCCGATGCTTCGTATTCAGTAGACGCGACCACAAACTGCCGCATCAGAGGAAAAGCGCCGCCTGCTTGCGCAAATGCGTCATCGGCGGGCGGCGCGCGTGATGCCGGCCGGCGTCAATTCTTCAGCTTGTATCCGGTGCGGAACATCCACGCGACGATCGCGAGCAGGATCACGAGGAACAGCGCGGTCGCGGCGAGGCTGATCGACACGTGCACGTCGGCGATCCCGTAGAACGACCAGCGAAAGCCGCTGATCAGGTAGACGATCGGGTTGAACAGCGTGACGACGCGCCACGCGGGCGGCAGCATGTCGACCGAGTAGAAGCTGCCGCCGAGGAACGTGAGCGGCGTGATGATCAGCAGCGGCACGAGCTGCAGCTTCTCGAAGCTGTCGGCCCAGATGCCGATCACGAAGCCGAACAGGCTGAACGTGACGGCCGTCAGCAGCAGGAACAGCACCATCCAGAACGGATGCAGGATATGCAGCGGCACGAACAGGCCGGCCGTGGCGAGGATGATCACGCCGAGCAGGATCGACTTCGACGCGGCCGCGCCGACGTACGCGATCACGATCTCCCAGTATGACACCGGCGCGGACAGGATCTCGTAGATCGTGCCGGTGAAGCGCGGGAAGTAGATGCCGAACGACGCGTTCGAGATGCTCTGCGACAGCAGCGACAGCATCACGAGGCCCGGCACGATGAACGACCCGTAGCCGATGCCGTTCACGTCGCTGATGCGCGAGCCGATCGCGGAACCGAACACGACGAAATACAGCGACGTCGAGATCACCGGCGCGATGATGCTCTGCATCAGCGTGCGGCGCGTGCGGGCCATTTCTGCGCGGTAGATCGCGCGGATTCCATGCCAGTTCATACGTCAGGCTCCTTGCACGCCGTTGCGGCGGTTGTCGATCAGGCTGACGAAAATGTCCTCGAGCGAGCTCTGCGTCGTGTGCAGGTCGCGAAAGCCGATGCCGGCCGAGCCGAGCGCGTTGATGAGCGTCGCGATGCTTGCGTCGTCGCGCTGCGAGTCGTACGTATAGACGAGCGCGGCGCCGTCTTCCGCGCGTTCGAGCCCGAACGGCGCGAGCGCGGGCGGCACGTCCGCGAGCGGGTGTTCGAGCTGCACGGTGAGCTGCTTCTTGCCGAGCTTGCGCATCAGTTCGCGCTTTTCCTCGACGAGCACGAGTTCGCCGCCGAGGATGATGCCGATCCGGTCGGCCATCTCCTCCGCTTCCTCGATGTAGTGCGTGGTGAGCAGGATCGTCACGCCGCTTTCGCGCAGCGAATCGACGAGCTTCCACATGTCGCGGCGCAGCTCGACGTCGACGCCGGCGGTCGGCTCGTCGAGGAACAGGATGCGCGGCTCGTGCGACAGCGCCTTCGCGATCATCACGCGGCGCTTCATGCCGCCCGACAGCGTCATCAGCTTGTTGTCGCGCTTGTCCCACAGCGACAGCGCCTTCAGCGTTTTCTCGATGTACGCGGGATCGGGCGCCTTGCCGAACAGGCCGCGGCTGAACGACACGGTGGCCCAGACGGTTTCGAATGCGTCGGTGGTCAGTTCCTGCGGCACGAGGCCGATCATTTCGCGGGCCGCGCGGTATCGATCGCGGATGTCGTGGCCGCCGACCGTCACGCGGCCTTCGGTTGGCGTGACGATGCCGCAGATCGAGCCGATCAGCGTCGTCTTGCCGGCGCCGTTCGGCCCGAGCAGCGCGAAGATCTCGCCGGGGCGGATGTCGAGGGTCACGTGCTTCAGCGCCTGGAAGCCGGACGCGTAAGTCTTGGAGAGGTCGGAGACGGAAAGGATCGGTTGCATGCTCACGGATGGCACGGCCGGCCGGCGCGACGGTGGCGGGCGCCGCGCGTGCCCGGCGCCGCCGCCGCTGCGAAGCGGCCGGGACCGGGGACGGCATGGCGAACGGGCGTCATGTCGAACGGTATTGTGGTGCGGGATCGCGGGACCGCCATATTAGCAATCGGCAGATCGAAATGCATTCTGATGGAAAGGCCGGGTCCTGCTGGTGCCGGATTGGCGTGAATTTCGGCGGCATCGCTCGATGATTCGGTGATTTATTTGAATAACGCGAACAATTCGGATCGTTTCCCGTGGATCGGGCCGCACACGCGCGGCCGCCCGACAAGTCGCCCGACTGTGCTGCCGGCCGGCCCTCGCGCCGTACCGGGACGGCACGCGTGGCGCTCGCGATAATGCGTTCCTTTCACGGCGATACGGAGCGGGGCGCATGTCTTTGATCGACTTCAAATCCGTGGCGAACGCGCAGGCGATCGCATGGAAATCCACGATCGTCGGCGAAGTGGGGCCGGCCCGGATCAAGGTGCTGCGCATGGACGCGCAGCCTTACGAAGCGGAAGTGCACGACTACAACGAGGGGCTGCTGGTGCTCGACGGCACGCTGATGCTCGAGGTCGACGCGGAAACGGTCGTGGTCGGCGCCGGGCAGATGTATCTCGCGCACGCCGGCACGCGCCACGCGGTGCTGCCCGGCAGCCACGGCACGCTCGCGATCATCGACGTCTGAGGTTGCGCCGCAGCATGCGTGCGGGCCGCAGACGCCCGGCCCGCTTGGCTCGGCGCGAATCGGGGGGCGTCGTTCAAACGCGTGTTCCACCGGGCGTTTATTTGTCTGAGCAAATAAAATGAAGGTTGTTTGAAAATCTGTTAAATACCGTATAAACGCTAGGATTGCGCGGGTTCCGTCGTTTGGAACTCTGCATCCATTTACTTGCGCGAATGGTCCGATCATAGTCTCGACACACGACGCATCACGATAACGAATCAAGCGTACGGATGGAGACCAAACCATGAGACGCCTATCCGAGGGCCGAGCGGGACTGCCGCTTTTCGATTTTTCGCTGAATGCAGGCGCGACGCAGGTCGCTGGCCTGCATCGTCGCCTCGCCGTGTAGCGGCGACCCAATTCCGTTTCGATCGTTCCGACGGCGCCGTGCCGCATGACGGCGCCGCGGGAGCGCGTTCGTCTGCCGTCGCGGCGTGTGCCGCATGGGCCTGACCGGCCTCGCGGCAGTCCTGCGTGAATGTCATGCGCCGCCCGTTCTCGCGGCGGCGCGATACCAACCGGCAGGCCATGCAGCCCGGCCGGACGAGACTTGTCGTACCTGAAAAGGAGGGGTTGATGATTTGCATTCCTGAATGGCGGAAGGCGATCCTGTCGTGCGCGGTGCTGGCGCTGCCGTTCGTCGCCGGTTGCGGCGGCGGCGACGATCCGGGGCCGATCACCGTGCCGCAGTGCTCGGGCAGCGCATGCGGGCCGAGCGGCGCCGAGACGACGACGCCGGTCGTGACGAAGCTGTGTCCGGACGCGCTCGATTACACGACGACGTACACGGGCGGCGCCGGCAGCGGCGAGTACGTGAAGGTGAAGTTCGACACGACGAAGCTCACCTACCAGATGCAGTTCATCGAATCGTCGGTGCCGACGTCGGCGGGGCAAGTCAACGACACGCGCGCGGGCCTGACGATCAGCGGCGCGTTCCATCATCCGACCAATCTCCCGACCGCCGAGCAGAACCGCTGCGCGTTCGTGCTCGACAGCGGCGCGACGAGCGACGGCGCGTATTCGGTGACGATCAACCGTGCGGACCCGCCGATGCTGTTCGTCGGCAACGGCGTGGTGGGCGGCGGAATCCCGGGGGCGACGATCGCGTTCGCCGGTATCCCGCTGCTGCCGGGCATCACGCTCGGCGTCGTACCGTCGCGCACCTTCGATTTCTATCCGTTCATCGGCTTCACCGACACTGAAACCGACTTCACGAAAGTGGCGGGCAACTACAACGAGGTCGGCATCCATCTGTCGCCCATCGGCGGTGATGGTCAGAGTCCGACCGGGGCGGTCGGCTGGGAATCCGACGTCGTCAACTGGAATCAGACGCTGAATGCGGACGGCTCGTGCTCGATCACGCAGGGCAGCGACTACTCGTGTCAGACGACCGGCACGCCGTGGACGCAGCGCAAGAACGCGGACGGATCGGCAGACAACGTATTCGTGAGCAATCCGGCCGTGGGGCAGGGGTATCCGATCGCGGGGCAGGGCTCGACGCTGATCATTGCACCGAGTCAGGCGAAAGGCATCATGATCGTCGGCAGGCTGAACGGCGTACTCGTGCCGATCGTGATTCGTGTCGGCTACACGCACGTCGATACGGTCAATCTGCTCGCATCGGTCGCCGATGCCGAAGTCGGCATCTCGATGCTGTCGTCGACGAAGGCGATTGCCGCGAACTCCCTGAAGGGCGGTTACATCGGCGCGACCAGTGCGTCCGCGTGCGGCATCGTGACATCCAGCGGCCAGGGGAACAAGTTGGCGTCGGCGGGGCCGAGCTTCGACCCGAGCGTGCCGCACCCCGACCTGCCCGGCATCTTCGCCAATAACGCGTTCTATTCGGTGGCAGGCAGTTGCAACGACGGCACCGCCGTGTCGACGATGGCCGCGAACTACACGTCCACGCTGTTCCAGGGCAGTACCGCCGCGTTCATCGATCCGCAGACGTCGTCGGTCACCTCGCAGTTCGCGCTCGACTATACGCAGGCCACGCCCGGCAAGATCAAGGTGACGGCCGCGCAGGACTTCAACGCGAAGGGCGCGAACGGCAACGTGGCGATCTTCAGCAAGGGCGACACCGGCTGGCTCGTCGCGGCCGGCAACGTCTACGCGATGGTCGTCAACAACAACAAGGTCAACCCGTTCTTCACGGTCGGCGCGTTCGTCCAGTAACCCTGCATTGAACCTGTCACACCGGCGGCGCATGCGCTGCCGCCGGCGAATCGAATTTCAAGAGGATTCCTATGAATATGAAACAGTGGATGGCCGCGGCGTCGCTCGCGCCCGTGCTGGCCGCATGCGGCGGCGACGGCGACCCGCCGCCCGCGCCGGTAGTCCGGCTGTGCCCGCAGACGATCGACTACAACACGGTGTTCGTCGGCGGCTCCGGCTCGGGCGAGCTCGTGAAGGTGCAGCTCGACACGACGAAGATGACGTACCGGATGACCTACCTCGCGTCGCCGGTGCCGACTACCACGGGCACCGTGCAGCCGACCCGCGACACGGCGCCCGCGAACGTGGTCGACGGCGCGCTGGCCGACGAAACGGGGCTGCCGACGGTGAAGCTGAACCAGTGCACGTTCCGGATGCAGAACGCGAGCCTCGACCCGAGCCGGCCCGCGCGGCTGTTCCTCGGCGAAGGCGTGCTGGGCGGCGCGATCCCCGGCGCGACGATCCAGTTCGACGGCGTGATCGGCGTCGGCAAGATCACGAAGACGACGTTCCCGTACTACCCGTTCATCAGCTTCTCGTCGCTGGAAACCGACCTGACGAAGATCGCCGGCACGTACAACCAGCTCGGCTATCACCAGGTGCCGTCGCAGAACTTCCAGCCGGTGGCGCTCGACCAGAAGGTGACGATCAACGCGGACGGCAGCTATACGGAAACCGACAACTTCGGCAAGAAGAACGGCGGCCAGCCGCTGGCGTCGAGCGCGACCGTGAACCAGCCGTTCACGCTGCGCCCGGATGCGCCGGCGTTCCAGTCGCTCAATTACCAGCCGCAAATTCCGGCGACGCTCGCCGCGCTCGATCCGGCGAAGGCCGGCAAGGGGATCCTGATCGTCGGCAAGTTGCGCAACCAGCTCGTGCCGATCTTCATCCGCACCGGCGCCGCGAACGCGGACCTCACGCAAGGCCCGCCGAGCGCGGACGACGAATCGGGCATCTCGTTCCTGAGCCCGCAGACGGCGATTACGCAGGGCTCGCAGGACGGCGAGTACACGGGCGTCGACAGCGCGTTCAACTACCGCGCGACCGCGCTCGTCGGTGCGCAGGCCACGCTGCTCGACCCGTTCAACGCATCGCAGGCCGCGCTCACGCGCGCGCTGAACCTCGACTACACGCAGAAGGTGCCGGGCGTCGTGACGACCGTGCATGCGGACGCGGCGTCGGGGCCGGCGACTGGCAAGTTCGTGTTCACCGGCGGCGTGTTCGGGTTCCTCGACATGGCCGATACGAGCAACCCGTACTTCACGGTCGGCGCGTTCGTGCAGTGACCGCGTGCGGATGGAGACACGGCGGCGCCGCGCGCGAATGCGCGGCGCCCCGACAGAACGAGGGGGAGACTTCATGAAGAAGCTGATTGTCGCGGGTGTGGTCGCAGGCGTATCGACGCTCGCATCGGCCCAGCAGGCGGGCGACAACGTCGCGACGCTGGGCTGGCTGCACATCATGCCGCAGGATTCGACCAACGGGCTGACGACGAATCTCGCGAGCATGCCGATCAACGGGCCGCTGCGTTTGCCCGGTTCGTTCACGTCGCCGGGCACGAGCCTGACGGTCAACAACGCCGACACGGTCGGCCTCACGCTCACCCACTTCTTCACCGACCACATCGCGGTGACGTCGGTGCTCGGCGTGCCGCCCGAGTTCACGCTGACGGGCCATGGCGTGATCAAGCCGCCGGGCCCGGCCGGCTCGCTCGGCAACGTCGACATGGACAAGTCGGCGAACCAGCCGGCCGTGAAGAACGCGCGGCAGTGGAGCCCGACGGTCATCCTGCAGTACTACTTCAATTCGCCGACGGCGAAGTTCCGCCCGTTCGTCGGGATCGGCGTGGCCTACAGCTGGTTCAGCAACATCGAACTGAACGGCAACTTCGCGAAGGACATCAACGAGAACCTCGGCAGCGTGCTCGCGGCCGGCGCCGGCAAGCCGGGCGCGACGTCGGTGGAGGGCAAGGCGTCGTCGTCGTTCACGCCGGTCTACAACGTCGGCGCGAGCTACGCGATCGACAAGCACTGGGGGCTCACGGCGACGCTGACGTACATGCCGCTGAAGACCTACTCGTCGCTCGTGATCAAGGCCGCCGACGGTTCGACGCTCGCGACCACGCGCACGCGGCTGAAGGCCGACCCGCTGATCACGTTCGTCGGGATTTCCTACAAGTTCTGAGCCGACCGGCGCGCATGACGCGTGCCGGCGGCTTCCTGCGACCGGCTGGCCGGATCGTTCCGGCCGGAAGATCGCGTTCCTGGCGGCGTGCCGCCATTTGTGAAGAGAGGGGGCGGTTCAAATGAGCATTCGCAAAATCGTATCGCTTGTTGCTGCAGTGGCTTTCACCGCGGTTTCGGCCGCGCCTGCTTTCGCCGTCACCGTGTCGCGTGCCGACGGCCAGCCGATGAATCCGAACGGCGAGCCGTTCTCGGCGACGGGGCTCACGAATCTCAGCAAGGGATCGATCAGCGCCGGCTGCAACGCGACCTTCAACGGCACGATCACGTCGACCGGCATCGTCAACATCACGTCGACGACGTTCTCGGGGGGCGCGACCTGCGGCCTGATCAGCGGCAGCGCGAGCAGCACGTCGCCGTGGACGGGGCAGGCCGACAGCACCACGCAACTGTCGATCAACAACGTGAAGGTGAACGTCACGCTGCTCGGCACGTGCGGGCCGAGCAAGGTCGTGACCACGTGGAGCGATGCGAACTCGTCGCTCGCGTTCAACAACGCCGTCCTGACGCCGGACTGTACGGTGAACGGTACGGTGCTGACGTCGCCGAAGTTCCACGTGCAGTAAGCGTCGCGCAACCGAAGCGGAACCCGCCGCGCGCGAGGGCCGTGCGGTATGCGCGGCGGGTTTCCGCGGTTTTTTGATGGATCCGTGCCGTCGCGCGTATCGGCGCGGCGGCCGGTCGACCACCCGTGTCGCGATCCGACACGGGCGGCGTGGCAGGGCCGGCGTGGCGTACTGCGCCTTCCGGTTCGATTGAAACAAAACCAAGCCAAGCCAATTGGCCAGAACCATCCCGGACGACCCATGCTGACCGATCCAGCAAAGTATGGCGACGCCCGCGGCGCGACGCCCGACCGGCTGCGCACGGCCGCGTGGCTGCAGTATCTGATCGAACATCTCGACGCGGCGGCTTGCGCGGCGACGGCGGGCGACGCCGTCGACACGACCGGCGTCGCGTCGCACGCGATACGTGGGCATGCAGGCGCCAACCTGCCCGCCGACGCAATTGCGATGCTTCACCGGCTGGTCCCGTGGATCGCAACGGACGGCGGCGGCTGCGCGTGCGATCCGGCCGATCCGCTCGGCGCGTGCTCGCATGTGCCTTCCGCGCGGCAACTCGCGGAAGCCGAACGTTGCTGCCCGGGCTCGCGTGCCGTGTTCGACACCGCGCACGGCGTGATCGATGCGTGCGCATTCGACGATCCCGACGTCGGCTGGGCCGCGCTCGAACGGATCGCCGATGGTGTCGAACGCAGCGGTGAAGACGCGGGCGCACGCAACGCGAACGAACATGACGGGCAGCGTGAGACGCCGCCTGCGAAGAACCTGAGAGAAAGGCTGACCGCTATCGCGGCGACGGGCACGGAAACAGCGACCCGTCCCGGCGCCGTCATCGATGCGATCGTGCTGCGCGTATGCGGCCCGCGCGACGACGCAGCGCGCATCGACGAGATGGCCGCGCTCGCGATATTCTCGGCCGAACTCGCGGCCGGCCACGGCGTTTCCGTTCAGGCGTACGGCGGCCAGCACAACCTCGTCGCGCGGGCGGTCCGCACGCATCGCGCCGATCTCGCGTCGATGGACGGGCTGCTTGCCGCGCTCGCCGTTTGCCGGCTCGATCGACTCGTCGGCGCGGGCAGCTTCTGGGCCTGCTACCTGCTGGCGGGCATCGCGATCGCCGCGCCGGATACGGTGCGGGAAATCGGCCGCCGCTTTCAAGGCGACATCTGGCAGGCATGGCTCGACGACGTGCTCGCGTGGCCGGCGGTCAGCCGCTTCGGGCCGAAGGAGGATGTCGCGTTCGAGCGCCTGCGCGACGCGATGAGCCTGACGTCGCGCTGGAACCCGATCGTCCGCGGCAAGCGGATGCGGACGCGCGGCGTTTCGGCGGCCCGGCCGCGCAGCGCGGACGAGAAGGCACGATGAAACGCGGCTCGCGGCGAGAACGCCGCGAGCCGCGTGGGTGGTATCGCGGCGCCCGGTGCGAGCGCCCGCCTTCGTCAGACCGTCTCGGGTTGCCGCACGGCCTTCGCGACGTTGCGCGCCGGTGCGCCGTTCGCGACGAAGTACGGTACGTCGACCCGCGCGAGCGGCGTGCGGCCGCGAATCTTGTCGGCGATCTTCTCGGCGATCATGATCGTCGGCGCGTTCAGGTTGCCGGTCGTGATGATCGGCATGATCGACGCATCGACCACGCGCAGCCCGTCGAGCCCGTGCACGCGGCCTTCCTCATCCACTACCGCCATGTCGTCGTAACCCATCTTGCACGAGCACGACGGATGGAACGCGGTTTCGGCGCGCGCACGCACGAACGCATCGAGTTCGTTGTCGCTCTTGCAGTCGGCACCCGGGTTCAGCTCGCGGCCGCGATAGCGGTCGAGCGCCGGCTGCCGCATGATCTCGCGCGTCGCGCGGATCGCATCGCGGAACTCGCGCCAGTCGAGCGCTTCGGCCATGTAGTTGAACAGGATGCTCGGATGGTCGTTCGGGTCGCGCGAGCGCAGCTTCACGCGGCCGCGGCTCGGCGAGCGCATCGAGCCGACGTGCGCCTGGAAGCCGTGCATCTCGATCGCGTTCGAGCCGTTGTAGTTGATCGCCACCGGCAGGAAGTGATACTGGATGTTCGGCCACAGGTCGTCGTCGCGCGTGCGGATGAAGCCGCCCGCCTCGAAGTGGTTGCTCGCGCCGAGGCCCGTGCCGTTCAGCATCCATTCGAGGCCGATCTTCGGCTGGTTCCACCACTTGAGCGCCGGATACAGCGACACGGGCTCCTTGCACTCGTACTGGATGTACATCTCCAGGTGATCCTGAAGGTTCTGGCCGACGCCGGGAAGATCGAGCACGACCGGAATGTCGAGTTCTTTCAGCCATGCGCCGGGGCCGACGCCCGAGCGCTGCAGCAGTTGCGGCGACGCGATCGCGCCGCTGCATACGAGCACTTCGCGGCGCGCATGCGCGCTCGCGCGCTCGCTGCCGCGCAGGTACGTGACGCCCGACGCGCGCTTGCCGTCGAACAGGATGCGGTCGGCGAGCGCGTGCGTGACGATCTCGAGGTTCGGCCGCACCTTCGCCTGGTCGAGGTAGCCGCGCGCGGTGCTCGCGCGGCGGCCCTTCGGCGTGACGGTGCGGTCCATCGGGCCGAAGCCTTCCTGCTGGTAACCGTTCAGGTCGTCGGTGCGCGGATAGCCGGCCTGCACGCCTGCGTCGACCATCGCCTCGAACAGCGGGTTCACGCCCGGCTTGCTGGTCGTGACCGATACGGGGCCGCTGCCGCCGTGATAGTCGTTCGGGCCGACGTCGCGCGTCTCGGCTTTCTTGAAGTACGGCAGGCAGTCGAGATATGTCCAGTTCTCGAGGCCCTGGTGCGTCGACCAGTTGTCGTAGTCGAGCGCGTTGCCGCGGATGTAGCACATCCCGTTGATCAGCGACGAGCCGCCGAGCCCCTTGCCGCGCCCGCATTCCATCCGGCGGTTGTCCATGTGCGGCTCGGGGTCGGTCTCGTACGCCCAGTTGTAGCGGCGGCCCTGCAGCGGATAGGCCAGCGCCGCCGGCATCTGCGTGCGGAAGTCGAAGCGGTAGTCGGGGCCGCCCGCTTCGAGCAGCAGCACCGTGACGTCCGGATCTTCCGTCAGGCGCGTCGCGAGCACGTTGCCCGCGGAACCTGCGCCGCAGATGATGTAGTCGTATTCGCGTGTCGTCATGACGGATCTCCTTGTCTTAAAACACCGGGTTGTAGCGGCCGAGCTCGACCTGCACCGACTTGATTCGAGTGTAGTGCTCGAGCGTCGTGATGCCGTTCTCGCGTCCGACACCGGATTGCTTGTATCCGCCAACCGGCATCTCGGCCGGCGATTCGCCCCACGTGTTGATCCAGCAGATGCCGGCTTCGAGGCGATGGATCGTGCGGTGCGCGCGAGACAGGTTCTCGGTCACGACGCCGGCCGCGAGCCCGTAGTGCGTGTCGTTCGCGCGGGCGATCACTTCGTCCTCCGATTCGAAATCGAGGATGCTCATCACCGGCCCGAAAATCTCTTCGCGCACGATCTTCATGTCGTCGCGGCAATCGCCGAACACGGTCGGCGCGACGTACTGGCCGTTGGCGAAGTGGCCGTCGGTCAGGCGCGTGCCGCCCGCGAGCAGCTTCGCGCCTTCGGCCTTGCCGCTCTCGATGAAGCCGAGCACCTTGTCGAGCTGCGCGGCGGAGACGAGCGGGCCGAAGTTGGTGTCGGCATCGGTCGGCTTGCCGACGCGGATGCGCTTCACGCGTTCGAGCACCTTCTGCGTGAATGCGTCCTTGATCGAGCGGTGCACGAACACGCGCGTGCCGTTCGTGCAGACCTGGCCCGAGCTGAAGAAGTTGGCGGTCACCGCGATGTCGGCCGCGCGATCGAGGTCCGCATCGTCGAACACGATCAGCGGCGACTTACCGCCGAGCTCCATCGTCACTTCCTTCAGCGACGACGCGCCGGCCAGCGACATCACCTTCTTGCCGGTTTCGACGCCGCCGGTGAACGACACCTTCGCGATGTCGGGATGGCCGGTGAGCAGCGCGCCGACCGAGCCGTCGCCCTGCACGACGTTGAACACGCCGGCCGGCACGCCGGCTTCCGTATAGATCTCGGCGAGCTTCAGCGCGGTGAGCGGCGTGACTTCGCTCGGCTTGAACACCATCGCGTTGCCGGCCGCGAGCGCGGGCGCCGTTTTCCAGCACGCGATCTGGATCGGGTAGTTCCATGCGCCGATGCCCGCGCACACGCCGAGCGGCTCGCGGCGCGTATAGACGAACGACTCGGCGCGCAGCGGCACCTGCAGCCCTTCGATCGCGGTCGCGAGGCCCGCGTAGTACTCGATCACGTCCGCGCCGGTGACGATGTCGACCGCGAGCGTCTCGCCGATCGGCTTGCCGGTGTCGCGCGTCTCGATCGCCGCGAGTTCGTCGTTGCGCTCGCGCAGCAGGTCGACCGCGCGGCGCAGGATGCGCGAGCGCTGCATCGCGGTCATCGCGGCCCATTCGTGCTGGCCTTCCTGCGCGGACGCGACCGCACGGTCGACGTCGGCCGCGCTCGCCTGCTGCACCTGCGCGAGCAGTTCGCCGGTGGCGGGATCGAAGGTGTCGAAAGTCTTGCCGCTGGTGGCGTCGACGTAACCGCCGCCGATGTAGAGGCGCTGCAAACCGTATACGGACATGAGGATCTCCTTGAGGGCGACTGCGTCGCGCGTCAGTCGGACGCGAGCAGCAGGTCGATGTAATCGTGGGCGAGCTTCAACGCGGCTCGGGTGTCGATCGGGCCGCCGGCGAGCGCGCCGCGCAGCCACAGGCCGTCGATCAGCGCGGCGAGGCCGCTGGCGGCTTCGCGCGCTTTCGTGCGCGGCAATGCCTTCGCGAATTCGGCGCAGAGGTTCGAATGCAGGCGCCGCGTGTTCACGTGCTGCAGCCGCTTGAGCATCGGGTCGTGCATGCTCTGCGACCAGAATGCGAGCCACGTCTTCATCACGGGCGCGCTGACCTGCGTGTCGTCGAAGTTCGCGGCGACGACCGCGCGCAGCCGCGAACGCGGGTCCTTGCGCGCGGCGACGCGGCGGCGCGTGGTGGCCGCCCACAGGTCGCGCAGCACGTGCCGCATCGTCGCTTCGAGCAGGCCGTCCTTGTCGCCGAAGTAGTGGCTGACGATGCCCGTCGAGATGTTCGCGCGTTGCGCGACCGATGCGAGCGTCGTGCCGGGCAGGCCCGCTTCGTCGATCGAGCGCAGCGTGGCGTCGATCAACTGCGCGCGGCGTATCTCCCGCATTCCGACTTTCGGCATCGCGACTCCCTTCGCCCGGGCGGGCCCGTCCATGGAAGTCGAGAGCTTAGCGGTTTTTTATTGATCGTTCAATCAACAAAAAATCGGGATCGAAGAGGAGGCTGCGTTCCAAACGGGAAACTCGGCCGCGCGCGGAGCCATGTGCAGGTGCGGAAAAACGCATTGAAAGAAGGTTAACTAAGGTTGAATTTGTTTAAAACGAGTCTTGAAAAAACGACCTAATGCGAAGGACCGTTTCTGCACTTGCTTCGATTACAAAGCGAAAGAGTGTCGAAATCTGCAACATTATTCACGATATGAAATAGTCAATTCGAATCGTGAAGACGGGCAGCTTTCTAAAATCCGTTTCAATCGAGCGATTTAAATAATATAAGCCATTGAAAACAAACGAATATTCATGATTTTTGAATGCTGGAGCGGATTGCTCGCAAACGATTGCAGTCGTCTTTTCGGAGATTCCGCATACCATAGAAATTGATAAAAAAATTTGAATTCGGCGTATTTCCCGACCGAGCGGAAGGATTTTTGGAATGACTTGAGTAAGTAATATCGGCCGTATTAGTATGGCCCCGCACCATGAGGAATGAATGGCGCCGCCGGTCATTGCCGCGGCGCGTCGGCAATGGGCGGGTCGATCGACCGCGCAGGGGGCCGGCGCCAGCCATGACGCACTTGCAGCATGCCGCGACGTCGAGACGCCGCATCCACCGGAGAACGACGATGCCGACCGAAAAACACGTGGTCCCGCTGCCGAATGGTCTGAAGGTCTACGTCGAACGGAACGTGTTCGACCCGGCCTTCGACACGGCGATGCTCGTCAACGGCGCGCTCGCGACGACCGCGTCGTTCGGCCAGACCGTCCAGTATCTCGGCGAGCGGATGAACACGATCTGCTTCGACCTGCCGTATGCGGGGCAGTCGCGCCAGCACAACCCCGGCTGCTTCATCCTGACCAAGGACGACGAAGCCGCGATCCTCCAGTACCTGGTCGAACACTTCGCGCCGGCGTACCTCGTGTCGGTGTCGTGGGGCGGCGTCGCGTCGCTGTTCGCGCTCGCGCGCGGCTGCCCGAGCGTGCGGCGCGCGGCGATCTGTTCGTTCTCGCCGTTCCTGAACGACGCGATGGTCGACTACGTGACGCGTGCGCGCGACCACATCGCGGCCGGCGAGAACCTGAAGGCCGCGCAGTTGCTGAACGACACGGTCGGCCGCTATCTGCCGCGCATCATGAAGCTGTACAACTACCGGTATCTCACGCGCCTGCCGCGCGACGAACAGGACCAGGTCGCGTTCCACGTCGACCAGATCCTGTCGCTGCGGCCCGAGCGCTACTTCAGCGAGTTCTCGAACATCGGCTGCGAGCTGCTGTTCCTGAACGGCGAGCGCGACGAATACACGACGCCGGCCGACGTGCGCCAGCTCGGCGCGCACGTGCCGCGTGCGCGGTTCGCCACGGTGCCCGACGCCGGCCATTTCCTCGACATCGAAGGTCGCGCGCAGCGCGAATACACCCGCGCCGCGTTGCTCGATTTCTTCTGCGGCGAGGCGTCCGCCGCGGCCGGCATCGCACGCGCTGCCGCGCATGCATGCGTGCCCGCGCCGATGCATGCGCTGTCGTCGTGACGCCGTCCGTCGTGCAGCGGGCGCGTCCCGCGCATCCGAATTCCCATCCCAACGAGGCAGGCCAGCCGTGAATATCGTTCAGACCATCGCCATCGTCGTTCCGTGGGCCGCGTGGCTCGCTTACTGGATCGCCACGTCGCAGGGCGTCAAGACGACCGTGCGCAAGGAAGCGTCGCGCTCGCGCACGCTGCAGTCGATTCCGCTGATCGTCGGCGGCGCGCTGATCATCCTGCCCGATCCGTCGTGGCAGGCGCTCGTGCCCGACTGGCAGCGCTTCGGGCTGCAGGCGCAGTGCGGGCTCGCGGTGCTGGTGGCCGGCCTGCTGTTCTCGGTATGGGCGCGGCTGCATCTCGGCACGAACTGGAGCGTGTCGGTCACGCTGAAGGAAGACCACGAACTCGTGCGCACGGGGCCGTATGCGCTCGTGCGTCACCCGATCTACACCGGCTGCCTGATCGCGCTGGTCGGCGCCGCGCTGATCGGCGGCGAATGGCGCGGCGCGATCGGCGTGCTGCTCGTGTTCGCGTCGCTCGCGTACAAGGTGCGCGTCGAGGAGAGCTGGCTGACCGGGTATTTCGGGCCGGCCTATGCGCAGTACCGCCGCGAGGTCGCGGCGCTGATCCCCGGCTTCTACTGACACCCGCGAGGCGCGCGATGGCGAAGATGATCGTGACCGCGATCGGCTCGGCGGGCGACGTGCATCCGCTGCTCGGCATCGCGCGCACGCTCGCGGCGCGCGGTCACGACGTCGTGTTCTGCACGCACGCGCCGTTCGAGGCGGCCGTGCGCCGCTGCGGGTTCGCGTTCGTGCCCGTCGGCACGGCGGCGGAGTACGACGCGGCGATGGCGAACCCCGCGCTGTGGGATCCGCGTACGTCGTTCCGCACGCTGTGGCGGGTGATCGCCCCGACGCTGCGCCCGCATTACGACGCGCTGCGCGCGCTGGCCGATGCCGACACGGTGCTGGTCGGCACGCTGTGGGCGTTCTCCGCGCGTTTCATGCAGGAACTGCACGGCACGCCGTACGTGTCGGTGCAGGTGTCGCCGTCGACGCTGCTGTCCGCGCATGCGCCGCCGACCCACCCGCGCCTGACGATTCCCGCGCGCTGGCCGTTGCCGGTGAAGTCGGCGCTGATGACGCTGATCGAGCGGCAGGTGCTCGACCGCGTGTGCGGCCCGGCGCTCGACGCGGTGCGCCGCGAGCTCGGGCTCGCGCCCGCGCGGCGCGTGCTCGGCCGCTGGCTGCATTCGAGCGACGGCGTGCTGTGCCTGTTTCCCCACTGGTTCGCGCCGCCGCAGCCCGACTGGCCGTCGAACCATCTGCAAAGCGGTTTTCCGCTGTTCAACGATATCGCGACACCCGACGACGATGGGGCACTCGATGCGTTTCTCGCGGCCGGCGAAGCCCCGGTCGTGTTCACGGCCGGTTCGACGCTCGTCGATCACGCGGCGTATGCGCGCGCGGTGGCGGACGCGTTGCGCGCGACCGGCGCGCGCGGGATCCTGCTGACGCCGCACGATGCGGCGCAGGACGGCGACCGGCTGCTCGTGCGCCGCTTCGTGCCGATGCGCACGCTGCTGCCGCGTTGCCGCGCGCTCGTGCATCACGGCGGGATCGGTACGGCGGCGCTCGCGTGCGAAGCCGGGATCGTACAGGTCGTCACGCCGTTCGCGCACGATCAGTTCGACAACGCGCAACGCGTCGTCGCGAACGGCTGCGGCGTGCGCGTCGACGGCCCGCTCGACGGCGCGCGGCTCGGCGCGGCGCTCGCGCGCGTGCTCGACGAACCCGCGTTCGCGGTGCATGCCGAGCGTACGCGCGCGCTGCTCGCGGCCGCGCCGGACGGCTGCGACGTGGCCGCCGATTTCATCGAACGGTTCGTGCCGACGCGCGGGCGGGTGGCCGCGCGGGCCGATGTCGCGGTGGCCGGCGCATGAGCGCCGCGTCGCCGCTTCACGACGGGCCCGTCGCGCCGTCCGCGTTCGACGTGCCGGCGCCGGCGCCCGCCGCGCAGCCGGTGCGCGGCATCCGGCTCGCGCTGCTGACGTTCGCGCTGTCGCTCGCGACCTTCATCGAGGTGCTCGACTCGACCGTGACGAACGTCGCGGTGCCGGCGATCTCCGGCAGTCTCGGCGTATCGAACAGCCAGGGCACGTGGGTGATCAGCTCGTATTCGGTCGCCGCCGCGATCGCGGTGCCGCTCACCGGCTGGCTCGCGCGCCGCGTCGGCGAGCTGCGGCTGTTCGTCGGCGCGGTGCTGCTGTTTACGCTGACGTCGCTGCTGTGCGGGCTTGCGCGCGACCTGCACGTGCTCGTGATCTGCCGCGCGCTGCAGGGGCTGTGTTCGGGCCCGATGGTGCCGCTGTCGCAGACGATTCTGCTGCGCACCTTTCCGCCGGACAAACGCACGATCGCGCTCGCGCTGTGGGCGATGACGGTGCTGCTCGCGCCGATCTTCGGGCCGGTGGTCGGCGGCTGGATCGTCGACAACTTCTCGTGGCCATGGATCTTCCTGATCAACTTGCCGATCGGGCTGTTCTCGTTCGCGGTGTGCACCGCGATGCTGCGCCCCGACGCGCAGCGCGGCGCGGCCGGCCCGATCGACGTGCCGGGCATCGTGCTGCTCGTGATCGGCGTCGGCTCGCTGCAGGCGATGCTCGATCTCGGCCACGACCGCGGCTGGTTCGATTCGCCGCTGATCGTCACGCTCGCGGTCGTCGCGACGCTCGCGATCGTGTCGCTGCTGATCTGGGAAGCGGGCGAAGCGCATCCGGTGGTCGACCTGAGCCTGTTTCGCGACCGCACGTTCTCGTTCTGCGTGCTGATCATCTCGCTCGGGATGATGAGTTTCTCCGTGGTCGGCGTCGTGTTCCCGCTGTGGATGCAGGCGGTGATGGGCTACAACGCGTTTCATGCGGGGCTCGCCACCGCGTCGCTCGGCGTGCTCGCGCTCGTGTTCTCGATCCTCGTCGGGCTGCATGCGCACCGCTTCGACGCGCGCGTGCTCGCGACGTTCGGCTTCCTCGTGTTCGCGGCCGTGCTCGCCTGGGATGCGCATTTCACGCTGAAGATGACGTTCGCGCAGATCGCCGCGCCGGGGCTGATCCAGGGGATCGGGCTGCCGTGCTTCTTCATTCCGCTGACCGCCGCGACGCTGTCGCGCATTCCGGACGACCGGCTCGCCGCCGCGTCGAGCCTGTCGAATTTCCTGCGTACGCTGTCGGCCGCGTTCGGCACCGCGATGAGCGTGACGCTGTGGGAAAACCGCGCGACCTATCACTACGACGTCGTGTCGCAATCGGTCACGCATGCATCGGCGAACACGCAACGCTTCGTGCATGCGCTGAACACGATGGGCGTGGACGGCGTGCGCGAGCTGACGACGCTGCATCAGGTCGTGATGCAGCAGGCCTACATGATGGCGACCAACGACATGTTCTGGATGGCGAGCATGACGTGTCTCGCGCTCGCCGCGATGATGTGGCTGACGCGGCCGAAGCGCGGCGCGGCGGCTTCGTTCGGGCATTGAGGAGCAGACCATGACGACACTCGGCGCACTCGTGATCCTGTATCACCCGAGCGACGCGCAGCTCGACGCGCTGCGTGGATGGCGGCACGCGTGCGACGCGCTGCTCGTCGTCGACAACACGCCGCAGCCCGATGCGCGGGCTCGCGAACTGTGCACGCGCGAAGGCATCGCGCTGTTGCATCACGGCAATCGCGGCGGCATCGCGGGCGCGTACAACGCGGGGCTTGCGGCGCTGTTTCGCGACCACGTCGACGCGGTCGCGCTGTTCGACCAGGATTCGTCGGTGCCGGCTGCCTATTTCCCGACGATGCGCGATGTTTGCGCAGGGCTCGCCGGGCGCGCGTTTCTCGCCGGCCCCCGTATTTTCGACGAGAACGCGCGCAGCTTCCTGCCCGAACTCGCGACGAACGGCATCGGCCTGCGCCGCCTGCACATCGAGCCGGGCACGCCGATGCAGCGCTGCGCATTCCTGATCTCGTCGGGTTGCGTCGTGTCGCGCGATGCGTTCGACGTGCTCGGCCGCTTCGACGAGACGCTGTTCATCGATCACGTCGATACCGAATACAGCTTCCGCGCGCTGGCGCGCAACGTGCCGCTCTATGTCGTGCCGTCGCTGGTGCTGCCGCACCGGATCGGCGCGAAGCAGCGGCATGCGATCGGCCCTTTTGAAATGACGTCGATGAATCATTCGTGGCAACGGCGCTACTACAGCGCACGCAATGCGGTGCAGCTCGGGATGCAGTACGGGCTGCGCTTTCCGGTGGCGCTCGTGCCGAACCTGCTGACCCTGTGGCAGGTCGTGCAGATCGCGCTGGTCGAGCGCGACAAGCGCGCGAAGCTGGCCGGCATCCTGTTCGGCGTCGCGGACGGCCTGTTCGGCCGGCTCGGCCCGCTCGAGCGCACGCGGCCGCGTCTGGCCGCGCGGGCGCAGCGCGTTCGGCAGGGGTGACGATGCGGCGAACGAGGAAAGCGGCGGGTTCGGCGCGTGGCGTGAAGGGCGGCTCGATGCTCGCGACGCTCGCTGCATTGCTCGCGTTGGGCGGATGCGTGCCGTCGGGTTTTTTGCCGTCGCTGTCGCTGCGCGCGCCGGCCGACGATGCGCTCGCGCATACCGCCGGCCCCGGCGCGAACGGCGCGTGGCCGGCGCCCGACTGGGTGAAGCAGTTGCAGGACCCGCAGCTCGACGACCTGGTCGCCGAGGCGTCGCAGCATAACCCCGATCTGCAGGTCGCGCAGGCGCGGCTGCGGATCGTGCAGGCGCAGCTTCAGCAGTTCGATTCGCTGACCGGTTTGACGGGCACGGCCGGCGCGACGATCAGCCGCGCGCGGATGCCGAAGCCTGGCGACATCGCCGACGTGACGGCCGGCGGCTATCGCGTGCCGGTGCAGATTTTCGGCGATCCGAACGTGTCGCCGTCGTCGATCTTCGTCGGGCTGAACTACCAGCTCGACCTGTGGGGCAAGAACCGTGCGGCGACGAAGAGCCTGATGTCGCTGCGCGACGCGGCCGGCGTCGAGGCCGAACAGGTGCGGCTCACGCTCGCCGTCGCGATCGTCACCGTGTACTGCCAGCTCGACCAGGCGTACGCGGTGCGCGACCTGTTGCAGCAGAAGCTGAAGATCAGCCAGCGCGTGACGGCCGTGCTGCGCGAGCGCACCGCGCGCGGCCTCGACAATGCGTACGACGCGAGCGACGCGTCGATCAAGCGCAGCCGCCTGCTCGAACAGATCGCGCTGAACGACGAGCAGATCAAGCTCGCGCAACTGCAACTCGGCGTGCTGTCGGGCCGTGGCCCGGAGCGCGGGCTCGCGCTGCAGCGGCCGCGCGTCGGCGCGTTCGCGGGCGGCGCGCTGCCCGCGCGGCTGCCGGCCGACCTGCTCGGCCGCCGGCCCGACATCGTCGCCGCGCGGCTGCGGGTCGAGGCCGCGTTCGCGAATGCCGATTCGACGCGCGCGCAGTTCTATCCGGACGTAAACCTCGTCGCGCTCGGCGGCGTGTTCGCGCTGACGCCCGCATCGCTGTTCTCGCGCGATTCGCTCGCGGGCTCCGTCGGCCCCGCGATCTCGCTGCCGATCTTCGATCGCGGCCGGCTGAAGGCGAAGCTCGGCGCGGACGTCGCGCAGGCCGACGTCGCGATCGGGCTGTACAACAAGACCGTCGACGACGCGCTCGGGCAGGTCGCGCAGCTCGTGACGTCGCTGCAGACGTCGCAGACGCTCGTCGCGCAGCAGCAGGACGCGGTCGCGGCCGCGCAGAAGATCGTGCAGATCGCGGCCGATCGCCATCGGCGCGGCGTGCTGATGCAGAAGGACGTCGATGTCGCGGATCTCACGCTGATCGACGAGCGCGCGCAGATGATCGCGCTGCTCGGCAAGCAGCGGACGCTGCGGGTCGGGTTGATCGGCGCGCTGGGCGGCGGGTTCGATGCGGGCGCAACGGTCGCGCAGGCGCAGACGCCGGCCGTGCAGCGGGCGCGGAGCGGGGCGGCCAGGCGCGGGGCGGCAACCGCCGTGGCCGCGAACCGGGCAGCGGTGGCCCCTTCGAACGACTCGCCCGCGGGCAGCACGGCAATATCACCGGCCACCGCCACGACGCGTAACGCGCCTCCGTCTGAATCCGCACGACGCGACGATACCGCGCGCCCGTCCACGGTCGGCGCGACCCAACCCGACGCGACGCCGCGCGGCACGCCCGCTCTCACGCGCACGGCCTCGGCGAGCCCGACGCGGGGCTTGTCGCCGATGCCCGCGATTCCCGTCTTCCAGCACGATCGTCTGATCGTTACGCAAAGCGACTGATGCACCACGACAACCTTCATTCCGCCGCGCCGCCGGCCGCGCTGAACGACCCGGCACTCGACGCGCGCCGCGCGACGCGCCGCAAGCGCTTCACGGTGTTCTTCGCGATCGTGCTGCTGGCCGCGATCGCGTGGATCGCATACTGGCTGTTCAGCGACCGCTATTACGAAGACACCGACGACGCGTACGTCGCGGGCAGCATCGTGCAGGTCGCCGCGCAGATCCCGGGCGCCGTGACCGACGTGGTGGTCGCCGATACGCAGGCGGTGCGCGCCGGACAGACGCTCGTGCGGCTCGATGACACCGAGGCGTCCGTCGCGTTTGCGCAGGCGAAGGCGCAGCTCGCGCAGGCCGTGCGCCAGGTCGCGAACGCGAGGATCTCGAACACGATGTACGTCGAGGCCGTGAATGCACGGCGCGCCGACCTGTCGCTGGCGCAGCGCGCGCTCGCCGCGCGTTCGGGCGCATCGGTCGAGATCGTCGCACCGGAAGAACTGGCAAGGGCGCGCGCGGCGGTGGCCGGCGCGCAGGCGAACCTCGCGGCCGCGCAGGCGCAGCTCGACGCGGCGCGCGCGCTCGGCAGCAAGCTGCCCGTCGACGAAAGCCCGGCCGTCGTGCAGGCGGCCGCGCAGTTCAAGCTCGCGTACCGGAACCTGAAGCGCACGACGATCGTCGCGCCCGTCGACGGCACGGTCGGGCAGCGCTCGGTGCAGGTCGGCCAGCAGGTCGGGCCCGGCGTGCCGCTGATGTCGATCGTGCAGCTCAACCGGCTGTGGATCGAGGCGAACTTCAAGGAAGGGCAGATTCGCCACATGCGCGTCGGGCAGCCGGTCGAGGTCGTGTCGGATCTCTACGGCTCGCGCATCGCCTATCGCGGCCGCGTGCAGGGCTTCTCGGCGGGCACGGGCAGCGCGTTCTCGATGCTGCCGTCGCAGAACGCGGCCGGCAACTGGATCAAGGTCGTGCAGCGCGTGCCGGTGGTGATCGCGCTCGATCCGCGCGATCTCGCCGCGCATCCGCTGCGCGTCGGGCTGTCGATGCGCGCGACGGTCGACACGCACGACCGCAACGGCCACGCGCTGGACAGCGAACCGCCGACGCCGGCCGTCAGCACGCGCGTGCACGACGGCGTCGCGAGCGACGCGGAAGCGGCCGCCGCCGCGATCATCCGCGAGAATCAGGGCGGGTAGCGCCTGCGTCGCGCAGGAGGGCCGGCGGCAAGCGCCGGTCCGGCCCCGGTGCGTCTCGCGCCCGGAGCTTTCCCGTCGGTTCCCGCCCGACTTTCGTATTTCCGCCATCGATGTCGGCGCCGATCAAACGCATGTCGCGTTTGAGACATCGGCGCCCCTGCCTCCCGGACTACTCTCGAACAGCACGTTGCGCGTGCGCCGCATGGCGCCGGCGCGCCGCGGCGCCATCCAAACGAGACATGGAGACAATACGATGAGCAGCAATCGAGGTGTCGTCTATCTTGGGCCGGGCCAGGTCGAAGTCCAGAAAATCGATTATCCGAAGATGGTCGACCCGAGCGGCCGCGCGATCGGCCACGGCGTGATCCTGAAAGTGGTCAGCACGAACATCTGCGGCTCCGACCAGCACATGGTGCGCGGCCGCACGACCGCGCCGGTCGGCCTCGTGCTCGGTCACGAGATCACCGGCGAAGTGGTCGAAGTGGGCCGCGACGTCGAGACGCTGAAGCTCGGCGATCTCGTGTCGGTGCCGTTCAACGTCGCGTGCGGCCGCTGTGCGATGTGCAAGGACACGCATACGGGCGTGTGCCTGAACGTGAACCCGTCGCGTGCCGGCGGCGCGTACGGCTACGTCGACATGGGCGGCTGGATCGGCGGCCAGGCCGAGTACGTGCTCGTGCCGTATGCCGATTTCAACCTGCTGAAATTCCCCGATCGCGACCAGGCGATGGCGAAGATCCGCGACCTGACCTGCCTGTCCGACATTCTGCCGACCGGTTATCACGGCGCGGTGAGCGCGGGCGTGAAGCCCGGTTCGACGGTCTACATCGCGGGCGCGGGCCCGGTCGGGATGGCGGCGGCCGCGTCGGCGCGCCTGCTCGGCGCGGCCGTGACGATCGTCGGCGACATGAACGCGGAACGCCTCGCGCATGCGCGGGCGATGGGCTTCGAGACGGTCGACCTGTCGAAGGACGCGTCGCTCGGCGAGCAGATCGAGCAGATCCTCGGCGTGCCCGAGATCGACTGCGCGGTCGACTGCGTCGGCTTCGAGGCGCACGGCCACGGCTCGTCGGGCCATTCGGAGGAAGCGCCCGCGACGGTGCTGAACTCGCTGATGGAAATCACGCGCCCGGCCGGCGCGATCGGCATCCCGGGCCTGTACGTGACGGACGATCCGGGCGCGAAGGACAAGGCCGCGCAGCACGGCAGCCTGAGCATCCGCTTCGGCCTCGGCTGGGCGAAGTCGCATTCGTTCTTCACGGGCCAGACGCCGGTGCTGAAGTACAACCGCAACCTGATGCAGGCGATCCTGTTCGACCGGCTGCCGATCGCGAAGATCGTCAACGTCGAAGTGATCTCGCTCGACCAGGCGCCGGAAGGCTACAAGAAGTTCGACGGTGGCGCGCCGCGCAAATTCGTGATCGACCCGCACGGGTTGCTGGCGGCGTGATGCGCTAGCGTTCGGCGCGCACGACGCGTGACGCGGGAACGGGCGGCTCCGGAAACGGGCCGCCCGTTTTTCGTTGAGGGGGGCGAAGGCGACGGCAGCGCCACGCGGCGAGCCCGTTCACGGCCGCGCGGAATTGCTGCGATAATCATCGCCCGTTCCCGAACCCTCCACCGCCATGCGGCGGCGATCCACGGATGGCCAAGTCACTTCCCCTCGCCGCGTTGCACACGTTCGTCGAAGTGGCGCGTTGCGGCAGCATGAAACAGGCGGCCGACCTGCTCTGCATTTCGCCGGGCGCCGTCAGCCAGCATGTCCGCAATCTCGAGGATCGCCTCGCCGTGCGCCTGTTCGAGCGCACCGGCCGCGAGCTCGAGCTGACCGGCACCGGCCGCGCGCTGTTCGACCAGCTCGCCGGCGGCTTCAACGAGATCGAGGCCGCGTGGGCGAACGTGCACGGCGCGAACCGGCGCATCGTCCGCCTCGCGGTGACGACCACCGCGTCGTTCGCGAACACGTGGCTCGTGCAGCGGCTCGGCTCGTTCCATGCCGCGTACCCCGAAATCGAAATCACCGTCGAGACGCGCGCGCAACTGGTCGACTTGCGCCGCGACTACATCGACGTCGCGATCCGGCACGGGCTGGGCCGCTATCCCGGGCACGCGTCGTTCCGCATCTGGACGCCGGAGCTGTGGCCCGTGTGCAGCCCGCAACTGCTCGATCCCGCGCGCCCGATTGGCGCACCCGCCGACTGCCTGTCGTACCCGCTGCTGCAGGACGCCGACCGCGCCGACTGGGTGCTGTGGCTGCGCGCGCAGGGCATCGACGATGCGCGTGCGCCGCGCGGCGCGAGCTTCAGCGAGGATGCGTTGCTGATCAAGGCCGCGGTCGCGGGGCAGGGCATCGCGCTGGTGCGCGACATCTATGCGCGCGACGAAGTCGCGGTCGGGCGGCTGGTTCGCGTGCTCGCGCGGCCCTGGCCGACCGAACTGTCCTATTACGTCGTGTGCAGCGACGCGCGCCAGCACGAGTGGAAGATCGCCGCGTTCCGCGACTGGCTGGCGCGGCAGATCGACGACGATCGCGGCCCGCCCGATCTATTGACGTGACCCGCGCACGGCGGCCGCGGCGGAGCCCTTGAGCTTGCCGGTCGCGAGCGCGGTGCCGAGCAGGATGATCGCGCACCCGGCGAGCGTCTGCACGGTGATCGTCTCGTGAAGGAGGATCGCGTCCCACACCACACCGAAGATCGGAATCAGGAACGTGACCGACGCCGCGTATTGCGCGCCCGCGTTGCGAAGCAGCCCGAAATACAGCAGATAGGCCACCGCCGTGCAGATCGCGCCGAGCAGCACGACCGCGATCCACGCGGACGCATGCACGGGGCCGTGCGGCCACATCGGCAACGCGAGCGGCACGAGCACGACGGCCGCGAACAACTGGCTGCCGAATGCCGATACGAACGGCCGCACGTTCGCGAGCTTGCGCTTCGAGTAATGCGCGGCGAACCCGTACGACAGCGTCGCGAGCATCGCGGCGGCGATCGCGAGCGGCGCGCCGGGCGTGCCGGCGCCGAGCGCCGAACCGGCGAGCACGACGACGCCGGCGAAGCCCAGCGCGAGGCCGATCGCCTGCGGCTTCGTCAGCGGCGTGCGCAACCACACGTACGCGACGAGCGCGGTCCAGAGCGGCGTCGTCGCGTTCAGGATCGAATCGGTGCCGGCCGTTACGAACAGCGCCGCATAGGTCAGCAGGCAGAACGGCAGCGCCGAGTTCGCGATACCGACGACGAACAGCGGCACGACGTGCGAGCGGAATTCCTGCCGCGCCTGCGGATGGCGCAGCACCGGCGACAACAGCACGGCCGCGATCGCGACGCGCAGCGCGATCAGCGGGACGACGCCGAATTCCGGCGCGCCCATGCGCATGAACAGGAAGGACGCGCCCCAGATGGCAGCGAGGGTCACGAGCTGCAGTGCGTTCATTGACAGGCTCCGTTCGGTGGATCGGGCGGCCGGCGTGCGATGCGCGCCGGCGCGATTGAATGACCCATTGAACGTCATGCGTGCGTCGCGACACAAACGAGGTTTTGTGACGGGCGGTTTAGAAAATTGAATCGACGGGCGCGCGGGCCTGGATCGCGCGCTCAGTGGCCGCGATAGAGTTGCGCGAGTTGAGTGTTGCTGGCTGCGGCGCGACGTGTGTGCCCGGTGTGCAGGCTGACGCGGCGGATCGGGCGCGTGCGATGAGCGGTGTTGCGGCTGCCTTTCCAGTCGGCCACGCGGACTGCGCCGGCGCGTGGCCGGTCAGGCGCGCGCAACGACGGCGCGGCTTGCGCCACCGCCATCCTGCGAGCGGGTTTGACGGCGAGCGGGGCGTCCGGTGGCGGATTGGCCGCCACTTGCGTTTGATCAGGCGAATGAAACGGGTAGACGGGTACCGGCACGACCGGCACGACAGGCAGGAACGGATCGTTCGACGCGAGCAGCCCGGCTTCGGTCGCAACGGCGGCCGGCGCAGCCGATCCGCGACAAACGGGGTCGGCCTTGCAGGTCTGGTCGATCGCCACGTAGCCGCCGACCATCAGCACGAGCGTGAGGATGCTCAGGATCGGCGCGCTCGACGCGCGCGGCCGCTGGAAAGCCGCGTTGCGCAGCGCGCGGGCGATGCGCGACGACCACGTATGGAAGGATCGCGGCGTATGCGCGGCGTGCGCGTCGGCCGGCCTGTGATCGATCGGCTCGAACGGCCAGTTCCACCGACCGCAGACGGGGCAGTGCTCGAGGGCGCGGAACGCCACGAAACCGCATTCTCGGCAGCGGCAGCACGTTGCGTGCCGCGATTCGGCGCGCGCATTCAACACGGCACGCCAGGCATCGCGCGCGCGGACGCTGCGGTTGGGCAGGACGCGCATGTCAGCGACCGACGGACGCTATCGTCGGGCTACACATCGGCGGTCGTTCGCATGCGGTGTTCATGTGATTCTCCATAACATCGGACGCGTGAAACCCGTTCGTCCGCAACTGCCTGCCGCTTAATTTTTGGTCGTTCGCGCGCGAAACGCAAGTACATGTCGCGCGTCGCGTGACGTACGTTTTGCACTAGCCGCCGTGCCGCTGTCGGGCCGCGAGCGTGCCGAGCGTTTCCAGCGCGCGCTCGACGGCCGGGGTCCACGGTCGCCCGTAGTTGAGCCGCAAATAGCGGCGGAAACCGCCGGTCGCGGAGAAGATCGGCCCCGGTGCAATGCTCACACCGTTTTCCATCGCATCGTCGAACAGGTGCATCGCATCCATGTGCGGCGGCAGTTCGATCCACAGGAAATATCCGCCGCGCGGCGCGAACACTTCGGTGTCGGCCGGAAAGTACGCGCGCACGGCCGACAGCATCTGCGCCTGGTGCGCGGCGAGATTGCGTCGCAGCTTGCGCAGGAAACGATCGTATGCGCCGTCGCGCAGGTAGCTCGAAATCGCCATCTGCGCGGGGACGTCCGCGGCCGGCGCGTTCGCGCCTTTGGCCTCGCGGATCTGCCGGACGAAGCGGCCGGCTGCGACCCAGCCGATCCGGAATCCGGGCGCGAGACATTTCGAGAACGATCCGCAATGCAGCACGAGCCCGCTGTCGTCATACAGTTTCGCGGGGCGTGTGGGCGCCGTGCCGAACTGCAGTTCGCCATACACGTCGTCCTCGATCAGCGGCACGTCGCGCGACCCGAGCAGGTCGATCAGCGCGCGCTTGCGCTCGTCGGTCAGCGTCGCGCCGGTCGGGTTGTGGAACGACGTCATGAACCAGCACGCGCGTACCGGATGCGTGTCGAGCGCCTCGGCGAGCGCATCGAGATCGAGGCCCGTGCGCGGGTCGACCGGAATCTCGACGGCCTTCAGATGCAGGCTCTGAACGGCCTGCAGTACCGCGTGGAAGGCCGGCCGCTCGATCGCGACGATGTCGCCGGGGCGCGTCAGCGCCTGCAGGCTGAGCGTCAGCGCTTCGGTCGCGCCCGTCGTGATGACGATTTCCTCGAGCGGCAGCGACGCGCCCGCGTTCAGGTAGCGCAACGCGATCTGGCGGCGCAGCGCTTCGTTGCCGGGCGGCAAGCCTTCCAGCAGTTTCGTGCGGTCCATGTGGCGCGCGGCCGCCGCCACCTGACGCCACAGGCTGCTCATCGGGAACAGCGAATAGCTCGCGAACGCCGAGCCGAGCGGCACGATGTCGTCGCATTTGAGCGAGTCGAGCAGGCGGAACAGCGCATCGTCGTCGCCGGTTCGAGCGGCGCCGGTCTGCACGGCGCCCGGCTTGCGCGGCGGATCGCGGCCGAACCGCACGTGCTTGTCCGCGACGTTCGCCACGAAATAGCCGGAGCGCGCCCGCGCGACGATCAGGCCCTCGCTTTCGAGCGCGTAGTACGCGCGAAACACCGTGGACGGACTCACGCGATGCGCGCGGCATGCCGCGCGCACGGTGGGGATGCGCGCGCCGGGCGTCAGGTCGCCGCGCCGGATGGCGTCCGCGATCGTCTGTGCCAGCACCGCATAGCGCTTCATGCGCGTCCTCCCGGCCGTTGGGACCTCGATGACAAAGAGTAGTACGACAGCCGTCACGTGCAAGCGCGCCCCCAAATCGCTGATCCGTATGTTTTATCAGCGCT
Source organism: Burkholderia sp. BCC0044 (assembly GCF_902832955.1). Classification (NCBI taxonomy): domain Bacteria; kingdom Pseudomonadati; phylum Pseudomonadota; class Betaproteobacteria; order Burkholderiales; family Burkholderiaceae; genus Burkholderia; species Burkholderia sp. BCC0044. The sequence goes on from NZ_CADFDO010000002.1 coordinate 52,040, forward strand.
CTGATCCTGTTCTTTCGTCTGACAAGCGGGCATCCTCTCGCAAGCTTTGTTCCCGCTGTCCGACCGATACGGAATTCACGCTGCCCGACCGCGAATCCGAGACGCCCGCGCGTGTCGCGCGAGTCCTTGTCTGCGGCGTCCTTACCTTACCCGGAAGCATCCAGCGTGAAATTGAAGACCCTCGTCGCGGGCCTCGTGGCCGGCATCGCCCTCAACCTGTTCAGCGGCGTGGCCGCCGCAGCCTGCATCAACAATCCCGCCGCCCAGTCGAACGCGACGTTCCCCGCCGCGCTGACCGGCAAGCTCGTCTACCACAGCTACGTCAAGTACGGCGACGGCACGAGCCAGCTGTTCCTCTACGATTTCTCGGCCCGCACGCTGACGCAGCTCAGCAAGAGCGCGTGGGGCATCACCGATCCGATGAACGGCGTGTTCAGCCCCGACGGCAAGTGGCTCGCGTTCATGGGCATCCGCAACGGCGCATGGAACGTGTTCATGCTGCAGCTCGGCGCCGGCACGCCGCCCGTCAACATGACGAACAGCACGGGCGCCACGCGCAACGAAGACCCGAAGTTCAGCACGGACGGCAAGACGCTCGTGTTCAAGCAGAACGGCGACGTCAAGCAGGCGACGCTGTCGTACACGAGCGCGGGCCCGGTGTTCACGTCGGTCGTGAGCCTGACGAATGCGCCGGCCGGCGCCGAATACTCGATGCCGTTCCTCGCGCCGGACGCGAGCGCCGTGTACTACGCGACCGGCACCGGCTCGAACATGGGGCTGATGAAGCGCACGATCGCGACCGGCGCGACCGCCGTGTTCGATCGTCCGGCCGGGCTGCAGACGTATTACCCGACCGTCCGTGCGGACGGCATGGTGTACTACGCGCGCTGGAAGGACAGCGGCGGGGCCGACCAGATCTATGCGAAGACGGCCGACCCGGCCTCGACGCCGAGCGCGCTGGCGCTCAACGACTGCATGAGCAACAACTCGGACCCGGCGCCCGTCAGTGGTACGAATTACCTGTTTTTCTCGTCGACGACGGCGGGCGGCTATCAGCTCTACGTCGGCGACGTGACGACCGGTCAGCGCTGGAGCCTGTCGCAGTTCGGCGTGAATGCCGACGCGACGAGGGCGAAGCTCGGCGCGAACTACTACGGCGGGTCGGCCGTGACGCGCACGCTGCTGTCGCAGGGGCGGCCGGCCGCGGCGTCGGCGAGCTACAACGCATCGCTCACGCCGGACAAGGCGTTCGACGGCAACACGACGAGCACGCGCTGGGATTCGCCGGAAGGCACGGGCGTCGATCCGCAATGGATCTCGGTCGATCTCGGCGCGACGAAGACCATCAGCAGCGTCGATCTGTACTGGGATGCGGGCGCGCTCGTCTACCAGATCCAGACGTCGAACGACAACGTGAACTGGACGACGATCTACTCGACGAGCAATGGCGGTTCATATAGCCACGTCACGCTGCCGAATCTCAACGGAAGCGGCCGCTACGTGCGGATGCTCGGCACGAAGCGGGCGACGCAGTGGGGGTATTCGCTCTATGAAATGCAGGTGTGGGGATCGTAAGCGCTAGCCGGAAGAGCTGTGAACGGCAGGGAAGACGGCCCGCGTTGTGCGGGCCGGTCAAGGCGCGGTGTCGCATCAGAGCGCCTTGGATCGATAGAAAACCCGCACTGAATCCCGACACGTTAGGCCCAGCGCTGCAGGATCGAGCCGTCGATCTGTGCGAATCGGTGTCGAAGATGGCGCTCCCGGATCGATGCGCGGGCCGCTGCTGCGCAGGCCGCGTTGGCGCTCACGCGTCGATGACATCAAGCGGACGCCGAATCGCCAGGTACGCTCGATACGGTCTGCCCGTTATAAAGGGCGTCAAGCTGCCGGAAAAAGCGCGCATCGTCGAAACGCGCGCGGGCCGCGCTGCGAGCTGCGGTGCCGATGGTTTCGCGCGCCAGCGGATCGCCCGCAAGCCGCCCGAGCGTCGTGATGGCTTCGTCCGCGCTGTCGAACAGCACGCCGGTACAGGGCGCATCGATGACGTCGACATTGCCGGCACAGCGTGTCGCGACGACTGGAAGACCGCATGCCATCGCCTCGATCACCGCGATCGGCATGCCTTCCCACGACGACGTCGACAGATAGATGTCGGCGCTGGCGAGCTGCGCCGCAACGGCGCCGTGGGCGAGCCAGCCGGTGACGTGTACGCCGGCCGCCGCGAGCTGAAGCCTCAGGGCCGGATCGCCGTCGCCGACCCACGTGAAATGGATGCACGGGCCCCGCAGTCGCGCTGCGATCTCGGCGAACAGATGCGGATTCTTTTGTGGGCGGATGCCGCCGACCGTCACGATTTCGCATTTGCCGGTCGCGGCGCGGCGACGTAACGGCGTCATCCCATGCGCGATCGCGTTCTCGACGACCTGGACTGGCCGCCGCAGGCGCGACCGGATCGCGCATTGCTCGCTGGCCGAGCACGCGACATACAGACAGCGTCTGATGGACGCGATACGCTCCAACATCACCAACACGTATCGTCCTGCCGCCGACAGGTCGCGGCGCATGAACGCGATGCAATGCGGACTGTAAAGGAATCTCGTTGCGCCGAGCGTGCCCAGTGCGGCGATGCGGCCTAAAAATCCCGCGCGGGACGAATGCAAATGGACGACGTCCGGTTGCAGCCGCACGAGGATGTGACGCAATGTCACGATAGATGCCAGGTCGCGCACGCTCGCCATCTGCACACGGTGCAGCGCCACGCGCCGGTCGAACAGCTCGTGCAGCGCGGCGGGCGTATCCGGGCGGCGCGAATAGATGACATGGACGTCGTGCCCTCGCGATGCGAAGTGGTTCGAGATCAGCCTGACGATCGAGAGCGTACCGGTTGCGCTCGACTCGACGACCTGGACGATTTTCAATCGAACTCCATCAGGAAATCGTGGTACAGATCGAGCAGGCTCGAAGTGAGGTACGCGTAGACGTCTCCGCGAAACAGAAACGGCTGGTTGTCGAGATTCTTTGCGAAGCCGTACGCGCCATAGCCGAGCGCGCCGCACAGCAGGGACGCCTTGAACGGTCCGCGGCCGATCTGCGACACGATCAGCGACAGCGTCATCAATGCGATCACGAAGAAATAGATATAGACACGCTCATAGACCTTGGACATTTGCTGGGTGGCGACGAGCGCGACCGCTGCAACCGTCAGCGCGAGAAGGCAGCGCTGCGTGACTTCGATCGTTCGGCGCTCCGCAGTTGCGTGTCGCGGCCGGTTGCATCGCCACAGGGCCCAGCAGAGTGCATAGAGCATGCATGCGAAGAGCGTCACGTTGAACGTGTTGCCGTTTTCCCACGACGCGTACAGGCTGACCTTGCCGGAGAGATACGAATCAGCCTTATCGGACGATACCAGTGCGCTCCAGTCGCGGCGGGACGCGAATATCGCAAGCATGCCTGCGGCCATTCCGACGGGCGCTATTCGACGTCCGGCGCAGCGCAACAGCACGTAGGGCACGGCGACGGTGAGCGCGGGCAGATGCGCGAGGCCGGATAATGTAGCGTGGCAGGCGATTGCCAGCCGGCTGCGCGCCGATATCATCAGAAAAATGAAAGGTAGTGCCATCGCCTGGCGTATCAGATTTGCGTATGTGCCGAAAAATGACGAAGCCGAAAGGAACAGCAGCACGAAGAGCGGCAGTGCGTGGTATCCGAGCCGCCACACTGAAATGAGAAGTAACGTGAAATAAATATCGAAAAGTGCGAGGAACGCGAGATCGTTGATGCCAAACAGCATCGCCGCCACATGGAGCGACGCAAATGACAGCAGCTCGGGCTGTTTGGCGAGAAACAGGTCGATGCCGAATGCGCGCATGTCGGCCATGAAGCCCAGGTATTGCGGCTTGTCGTTGCCGAGCGCCGGTATTGGCAGCTTCAGCGCCACGAGCGGCCCCAGTGCGACGAGCGCCGCAGCGCACAGTACGGCAACAGCCAGCGGGGCGGGCTGTCGATCGGTGCCGGCGAGCGTCAGAATCAGCAAGTAGCCGGCGAATACCCAGAACGGCAACCACAGCACCGCAACGCATGCGCCGGCCGTGCAAGCGAGCACGACGGCGTCGGAGTCGGGAACGGTATACGACGCAGCGCGCTTCATCGTCGGCTCCGGCGCTCGGCAGATGACCACAACCATTCAGCGACCCCGGACGCATCGATGACCGTGCGCCAGGTCATATGCCGCAGCCGGTCGGGGTCGTTGGGAGGAATCGACGGAAGAGGGGCGGGCAGATCGTCGAATATCGCGCGGCCTGCCATGTGGCACCGAATGCCGAGCAACCGCGACAGTGCGGCGTGGGTCGCCGAGCCGTTACAGAGAATGCGCTTGCCGAGCGCCGCGTACTCGAGCAGCTTGGTCGGCGTCTGGTAGCAGTGCGGGCGATGCGTCGGGAAGTAGCACACGGCGTAGTCCGATCGAGCGACAACCCGCAGCGCGTCGCGCTGGGACAGTCGTCCGGCGAACGTGATCCCCGGGACGCTCGAGAACCGCGCACGAATGCGCGGATCCGGTTCTCCGACGAGCATGAGCGTGTCCTCGGGCTTGCGGCGGTAATCCTGATACGAACGCAGTACGTCGTCGAATCGGCGCTCGATGCTCATCTCGCCGATATAGCAGAAGCGGCCGGCGGGTCCGGCCGGAATCGGTTCGTGCGCCAGAGCGAAGATCCAGTCCGGGACGCCCATCGGCAACAGACAGGCCGGCACGCCGTCGCGAAATCCGAGCGCGTCGCGGAGCAGCTCGTTCTGAAAGATGCGCAGATCGGGCGTGTACTGCAGATGGCGCTTGATTCGGTCCTTCACCGGCGCCAGATGGCCGATCGACAACGAGCGGTAATCGTGAATCACCAGACGGGCGCGCGGCGCGCGTGGATAGAAGCCCATGATGCACCAGAGTATCCAGTCGCCCGGCGAAGCAAGCCGCGCGTGGTCGCCGTGACATCCGGATGCGACTTCGAAGCCGCGCGCTGTGAAGTAAGTTGTGTACGCATCGATTTCAGGGTAGTGCGCGCTGCCCGGATGCAGGATGAAGAGTTTCATTGCATTTGCTCGCGGCGCACGACGGCGCGTGCGGGCACGCCGACCGCGACACTGCCGTCCGGAACGTCGCCGACGACCACGGCACCCGCGCCGATTCTCGCTCCGCTGCCGATCCGGATGTCGCCGATCGCAATGCTGTTGGCGCCGAATTCGACGTCGTCTCCGACGACCGGCACGCCGCTCGTCGACCCATCCGCACGGAGCGTGTTGCCGATCGTGACGCCGTGCCGGAGCACGCAGCGTTCGCCGATCACGCAGAAGCCATTGATGACGAGCCCGGTGCCGTGAAAGAGCGTCAGCCCCCGCCCGATACGGGTCTTGACCGGGATCTCGACACCCATCAGCCAGTCGCATATCACGATGTACAGTGCGATGAGCGGCGCACCGGCGATGCGTGTCGCGACGCTGCGGCACGCAAGATAATGCGCGACCCGGAAGAACAGGACGATGCTGCGCGTCTTCACGAAGCGATTCCGCCGGTATTCGTCGACCATGGTGTCGAAGGTGGTGCGAAGCGTGATCGACATGGCATCAATCGAGTGAAAGAATGCGGCGTGCGGCGTGTTCCGGTACGGTGCCGGTACCGAAATAGTCGACCCCATCGACCAGGAACGCGTGGATATAGCGCATGAGCCGATCGCGGTCGAACGATCGGTAGAAGCAACGCCCGAGGGGCACGACTTGCTTGCCGTACAGCATCGCTTCGAGCCCGACGGTCGAGTTGATCGTGACGACGAGGCACGCATGCTTCACGAGATCGACGGTTCTCGAGGTCGCGATATCGAAACCGTGGCGCCGTTTCATGTCGAGGACGGCGTCGACCAGCGCCGTACTGCGTTCGGCCGGATGTACCTTGACGATCAGCGCGGCATCAGCGTGTGCGGCGTAACGGAGCGCAATACCGATCGCCTCGAGATTGTCCACATCCGAATGCAGTTTCAGTTGCGTATCGTCCGACACTTGCAACGGGAGAAACACGTAGCGCCGTATCGCGAGTTCTCGGGCGTCCGGCGCAACGGCGTACCGGGCGTCGATCGCTGCCGGGCGCGTGACGATCGCTTCCGGATCGTTGCGCCCGACGCCTCGCGTTGCCAGCTTCATACCGTAATTGACCGCGGATTGAAGGATGGCGCGCGATGAAGTCCCCGCTTGCGGAAGCGGGCGAGCCTTGTCGCGTTCGTAGTGCTCGAGCCAGTCGCGATGCAAGGTTTCGTCGGGAAGAGGGAAGCGATCGAGTATCGACGGGCTGCGTGCAATCGACGAATGAGCGTTGACACCGAGCGTGTCGGAGAACAGCTTGTCGGGCAAGTTCGAGATCTCCAGGAATTTCATCGGCACGCCGCGCTCGGAACAGACATGAGCGATCGCCCGGCAGACGAGCTGCTGACCGTTCCACATCACGCATTGCGCCACACGTTCGGTCGCGATCAGCCCGGCGATGATTTTGACGATGCTCGCCGATTCGAGCTGGGCTCGTTTACGCGAAATCCTCCCGCTGAGCACCTCGATCGCATCGCCGTAGCAGAAGCCCGAGTCGCCGGCCGGTGCGATGGTACTGCGGTCGGAACGCAGGTAAATGGAGCGGAAACCGGCCCGTCGAATCAGCCAATGCGCGAGCGGTTCACTGGTGGCGAACGCGATCGGGAATTCGTCGCGTGCGGCCAGGGCAAGCCGGATCATGAAGCGATAGCGCTGCATCGAGTCCACCACGAGCAGTCTCATGTTCGTTCTCCGTCGGAAAGTGTTGCGTATCGATGCGTCAGCGCGATACCGAGCGCCATCAGCGCGGCGCCGGAAAATGCGAACAGGCTCACGCTCGCGGTGAGCGGCAGCGCATGTCGATGCGCGACGAGCAGCGTACAGATCAACACCGCGCCGCACGAAAGCTGAAACAGAAAATCGGCACGTTGTGCGCGAACCGCGAGAAATATCTGCGACAGCGGTACGTAGACGATCTGCAGCGCGAATAGCGGAATAAGACGCAACTGAAGATCCGTCGCGGGCAGCCACGCTTCCCCGAGGCACAGAACGACGAGCGGGCGGAACACGGTCGATGCGCCGACCGCATACAGCAGCGCGATCGCGAACAGCACGCGCGCGTGGCTCGCATAGACGGTGCGCAGTGCGAGACGGGCGTCGGCGCGGGCAAGTGCGGCGAGCGCGTCGCGGCGAAAGACCGGGCCGAGCGCGGCCCCGATCAGTGAAACGGGGAAGAAGCCGATCCGCCACGCCGCGGCGAATTGACCGGCGTCCGCCGCGGAAAACCACAGTGGAACCGTGATCGACAACGCATGAGTCAGCACGGCCGCGCACAGTGTCGCGGGCAGGATATAGATGGGGAAGCGGCGATGTTCGCGGAAGAATGCCGTGTCGATCCGGAATGGATGCCCGCACCGCCGGCCATGGTGGAAAATGACCACGAGCATGACGAACGTGACGAGTGCGGCCGTCGCCGCATAAACGTCGAACGGATCGGGGCGCCCATCAAAGCCGGCCTCCGATAGCACGAGCAACGCGACGACGGCCAGCGCATTGACGACGACTTTCACGGCCGCTATCCACGCATAACGACGCAGACTGCCGAGATACCCGTTCGCCACGAGCTGCATGTTGACTGTCAGCGCGAACGCGAGCAACACGATGGACGCGGGATGCCCGGCAACATACGACGTCGCGAACCAGCAGCCGGCGACGCATGTGGCGAATGCGACGACGGTGACGAGCGCCGTGAACGCGCGTCGCGGATCATGATTCACGCATGCGAGATCGTAGCGCAGTGCCAGCAACGTTCCGCCGAGCGTGCCGGTCGCGAGTTGAAAGTTGAACGTGCCGAGCGCCTCGGGGCCGTAACCGCGCGCGACTTGCGCGATGCACATGAAGAACGCGGCCTGTGCGAGGGCGGTGCCTACGATCGAGATCGCCGATTCCCGTAGCTGAGATCCGGTTGCCGAGGCACGGGCTGATAGCGCGGCGCCGACGCGGGAAGGAGAGCGATACGTCATGCCTGCGGCTCCACGTATCGGTCACGTGCGTCGCGATCGTGCCGGTCGGGCGCAATGTCCTGTCCCTTGCGGCCCATGCGCGGATGGACGCCGTTCAGGACGATGCCGCTGATTTTCGCGCCGCTCGACGTCAGCCGGTCGATCGCGTCTTCCAGCTGGTTCAGCGTCGTTTGCCCCGCGCGCGCGACGAGCAACGTCGTGTCCGCGACGCTGGCGAGCGCCGCGGCATCCGGACCGGCCAGCGTCGGGCCGCAGGCGATCAAGACGGCATCGTAGCGTCGTGCGAATGCCGTGACACGCTGCCAGACCGGCTCGGTCGTCAACCGATCGGCCGCATGGCCGCCTGTCGTGCCCGAGGTCAACAGATCGATGCCGTTCGAGACATCGCGGATCACGAGATCCGCCGGCATGAGGCCGTCGGCGGCGATCTCCGACAACCCGGGTGTGCGGCCATGGCCGCACGCGTGGCTCAGGCGCCCGGTGCGCATGTCGCCGTCGAGCACCAGCACACGAGCGGCCGCTGCCGCGTAGATCAGTGCCAGGCGCATGGCGACGAAGCGTGCGCCGGCGCGTTCGGTGGCGTCGGTCAGGACGACGATGGGGTTCTCCGACCGTGAGCGCAAATGTTCGAGCATCACGCGCAACGCGCGCAGACTGTCGATCGCCGGGTCGTCGCGCTCGATCGCAGACCATGACGGTGTGCGTCCGGCCGCGTGCGCGAATGTTCGCGCGGCGGCGCTGAATGGCACGCTGACCAGTACGCGGACGCCGACGTGGTGCTCGATTGCGTGCGGGTCGGTCACGCCGCGGCGCAGCATCGTGCGTGCAACCGCGCACGCGCAGCCGGTGACGAGGCCGAACAGCGCCGATGCGATGACGATCAGCTTCTTTCTCGGACCGATGGGTTCTTCCGGGACGTTCGCGGCATCGACGAGGCGCACGTTGCCGATCTTGCCCGCCCGCACGAGCTGAAGTTGCTGAATGTTGTTCAGCAGCGCAGTGTAGAGGTCGGTATTGACCTTGACGTCGAGCATGCGGCGCAACACCTGCTGCTGCAGGTCCGGCAGGCTGCGGATTTTTTCGTCCGCCCGCATTCGGTCGCGATCGAGAAGCGAGATCTGACGATCGACGGCGAGCACTTCCGGGTGACCGGGCGCATAGCGCGACAGCAGCGTTTCGCGACGTTGCCGGAGTTCGATCAGGCGCGACACATCGTCGGCCGACCGGATCAGCGCGATCCTCGCCTCCTCGGCGAGATCGATGCTCGCCTGCCGGTTGCGCAGCGCGGTAAGGCGCGCTTCGGATTCGGTCAGTCGCGCCTTCAGGAGCGGCTCCTGCCGCTCGAGAAACGACAGCGATCGAGCGGCCTCGAGCGACCGCTGCTCGGTGTTCAGCGCGACGTACTGGCTGCCGATCTCGTTCAATATGCGGGTGGCGAGCACCGGATCGCCGCCGCGTAGCGTCGCGACGATGACATCCGACTGTTTGACTTTCTCCCATGCGTTCACGTCGGTGCGTAGCCGCTCGAGGGTGCGGGTGCGCGAATGGCGCGCAAGCGCGAAGCGGGCTCCGGCGCGCGCGTCGATCGACGCGACGTGCAGCATGATGTCGCCGCCCGGAGACGGAAATCGTTCACGTCGTCCGATCTGCCCGTCAACGGGCGCGCGCAGCATGGGACCGTCGAGCCGATAGCGAGAGGCGCCGAGTCGCGTCACGGTGAAGCGCTGGTCGAGATAGGCATGCGGCACGTCGAAACCCGCAACGTCGATGCGTTCCTGCGCCCACGTGTAGCCGCCGTAGCCGAAGATGCCCGGCTCGGACAGACCTGCCGTTTGCCGTGCGACCCAGTCGCCGACGAGCGGGAAGCGTTCCGGCCGCGCGTCGATGAAAAGGTTCAGCGCATCGACCGTACGGGACAGCACGAGCCGGGAAGTCAGGATCTGCGTTTCGGCCGCCGCGGTCGATTTGACGTCGAACAGCGTGTACACCTCGCCGAGCAGGCTCCGGGCGGCGCCTGCGTCGCTGCTGTCAACGATCTGGACGAGGATTTCCGCCTGATAGACCGATGGTGCAGCGACGATGTAGACCGCACCGATCAAAAGCGAGGCGCACAGCGTGGCCGCGATCGTTCGTTTGCCGTCGAGTAGCGTTTCGAGTGTCGCGACGAATCGCGTGCCGTCCGGAAACGGCTCGCGGGCGTCGCGGCCGCCACGTGCTTTGATCATCGATGCGCTTCCTCGCAGGCGACTGGAGAGGGCCGGTTCGCGCGCGGATCGCCGGCCGGGACGGACGGGTTGAGCGCCGTGCGACACAAACGGGAGACGCGGATCATTTGGTTGCGATCGCCGCCGTCAGGCCCGCGTTGATCGCGGGCATCAACAGGCTCAAGACCCGATTGACCCGAACGAGACTGCCGCCGTCGATGTACACGATGTCTTGCGGTTCGAGCTCGAACTGATTCGCGAGGACCAGCGCGACAGGCGATGTTGCGTCGAGTCGGTAAATCTGCGGTGTCGTGCCTGCCGAGCCACGGATGACATACAACTGCGCGGCATCCGCGGTCGCCTGGTTCATGCTGCCGGCTTGCGCGAGCGCATCGCTGAGCGTAAGCCGGCCATTGCGCGACGGTACGGCCCGCCCCGGCTTGTTGACCTCCCCCAAGACGAAGACCGCGGCATCGTCGCGCGACGCGATGCGCAGCCGATCGCCGGCCTGCATGGCGATGCGCGCAGGGTCATGTCCGGGGCCCGCCGAGCCGGACAGATCGAGCTGGATCTCGTTGCCGTCGCGGACGATGAAGACGCGGCTCTGATCGGCCTGCGCCGAAAAGCCGCCGGCGCGGCCGATTGCATCGTGCAGCGTCGTGTCGGTATCGTTCAGCGCATACGAACCGGGCTCGCGAACCTCGCCTTCGACATAGATGCGCTTTGACCGAAACGACGCGATGCGCACCGTGACTTGCGGGCCGCGGAACCATTGCGCGAGCCGGCTGGCGAGCAGCCCGCGAATGTCGCCGACCGTTCGCCCGGCCACCTGCAATGTGCCGACATACGGAAACTGCAGCGTGCCGTCAGGATCGACGACGAAGCCGATCGGCGCGTCGGCGGGGCGTACCGGCGACGACGTGTGCGGACCCGACGCCTGGGTGAGTTCCGGATGATCCCATACGACGATTTCCAGCACGTCGCCGGCGCCGACCCGGTAACCGGGGGCTGCGGCCGCCAGCAGACGTGCGGCATTGGCAGCGATGTGCCGGCTGGTGCGCTGCGTCGCCTGAATCAGTTTGGCGCTGATGTCGTGAACGGGAACCGGCGCTTCCGCCGGCACGCGATCATGCGACGTGGGCGGTGCGCCTGGAGTGGCGGCGGAACTCGCCGCGATCGTCGGCGGCAACTGCATGCGCATGCCTGGCGCGCCGATGCATCCCGTGAGTGCGGCGCTCACGAGCGATAGCGCGATCGGTCGGTACGGCAGCCGGTTCGTACGTGCGGGCGAGGCCATCAATATGCACCCGTGCCGCGCGCCACCACACCGATGGTCTTGACCAGAATGCGCAGGTCGCGAGCCATCGACCAGGTGCGCACGTAGCGCACATCGAGTGCGACGCGCGCTGCATAGCCGATGTCGTTGCGGCCGCTGACTTGCCACAGGCCCGTCATGCCCGGCCGCACCGCGAGGTAGTACGCGATGTCCGAGCCGTAGCGGGACAGCTCCGCGCTGACGACCGGCCGGGGGCCCACGAGGCTCATGTCGCCGCGTATCACGTTGACGAACTGCGGCAGCTCGTCGAGGCTCGTGCGCCGCAACATGCGCCCGATCGCCGTGATGCGTGTGTCATGTTTCAGCTTGAATCCGCATGCCCATTCGGTTCGTGCTTGCGGATCGGTTTCCAGCAGCCGTTTCAGTTGATGGTCGGCATCCGTCCTCATCGTGCGAAATTTCAGACAGCGAAAGGGGCGTCCTCGATGCCCGATTCGCACGTGGGCGTACAGGCATGGGCCACCGTCGAGCCGAATCGCAAGTGCAATGACGGCAAGCAGCGGCGACAGCAGTACGATGAGGATGGTTGCGACGATCAGGTCGAGTACGCGTTTTGCGGTGCCGCACGCGTTCGGTGCGCCGTTGAAACGCGTCGCAGTCGCCACGATCGCGCGGTCGCGATTCGGCGATGGCGTAATCGACCCAAGGTGCCGGTCGGTGCCGGAGCCGACGAGCGCGAGCCCGCGTATGGCGAGCAGGCCGATACACGTCACCAGTGTCCAGCACGCGAACCACGCTGGCGGCAGCGCGCGCTCGTGATCCAGGGCGAACAGCAGTCCGGCACAGCAGCCTTGCACGACAGCCCACGCGACGACGGTGCTGCTCAACAGCCGGGTAGCTGAGCGTCGTCGATCGGCTGCGTAGAGCCCGAATGCAGGAAAGACCGACAGTGCGAACGCGGCCGCGAGCGCGACCGGCGTGCCGTCGACCAGCGCGTCGGCTTCTGCGTCGATGCCGATGGCGACCGGCGCAATAGCGCCTGAGACGATCATCGACAGATCGACGATGCGCGGCATAACGAACGAACGGGAACGGATCGGATCCATTGGTTGTGCTCCTGCGGGAGTCACGCAGCGACGCGCTGCGATCGTCGGGTAACTGCGACCATGCGCGTGAAGTGACGTCGGGCCGGGCGGATGGCCACAATCGCATCGAAGATGCGTGTCCGGCACGGGCCGCCATTGAGCTAATGTCGTTGACTGTTCGCGAATCGACCCGGGGCGCGATCGATCGTGATCGATGCGGAATCCGGGCGATTGGTGTTCCAGTGGCTACGGGCCCGCGGAATCGCGGGGCGCGCGCATCGCGTGCCGATACTCGGTCGGCGACATCGCCAGGTACTGGCGAAAGATTCTTGCCATCTGGGTTCCGCGGCTGAACCCAGTGCGCCTTGCGATCTTGTCCGCCGGAAGGTCGCTGTCCGCGAGCATCTGGCACGCTTCGTCGAGGCGGATGCGCCGGACGAATTCCGACGGGACGACGCCGATTTCCTGCTTGAAACGCCGTACGAAATTCCGCTCGCTCATTCTGGCGACCGCTGCGGCCTCGGCGATCGAGATGTGCTTCGCATGGTTATCTCGCAACCAAGCCGCAGACACGAGGATCCGGTGACTGATACTCGTGTCGCGCGTCTGCGTGCGGCCATGATCCGCGATCGCGTGCCGCGGGCTGCGGCACGCATCGTGTCTTTCATGATCGGCGTCGAGCGCCGACAGCGTGCTGTCGGCAGCATGGAATTCCCAACCGTTCGCAGACACCGCGTCGCATGTACCGTCGGCCGCGGTGGCGGCCGCCCCGTGCGTGCACGGCACCGTGACGGGCGGACGCGACTGGCCTGACATATCAGGGGCGACCACGGGATCGAACGCAACGATACAGACCAGATGCCTGGCTTGAGTCGACAGTCGTTGCGTCCACACCGGTATGCCGGACGATGAGCGCACCGCACCACCAGTCGTCGAGAGCATCAGCAATTCGTATTCCGTTTGTCGGCCGATCGAAGCAGCGTCCTCTGCACCGCGCCCCAACACTGCGAGACAGAACCCTTCGACCTGCTGCAGTGAAAAGCCGTCATGGAGAAACGCGCCGACCCTGGCCCGCAGTCTGGTCATGTCTGACCCGAGTCGAGCACCATCGGGAACGTAGTCGTGGTCGGCAACGACATCGTCGGTCATGTCGTCATTCCTCTCTAGTTCGAATTCGTGTCGATCATATTCGGAGTGCATATAAATGCAATGGGATTTTTTATTTTTGTCAGTTTCTGGTGCAAAAATGGCGGATTTTGTCGCGTGTTGGGTCGTTTCTCGATCTCGGTTTTTTATAATTGAATGACTATCTATATTTGATAGTCGAAATATCTCGAAATGTGGTTGATGAGTCGGTTTATTTTTGATGGACAACCTCATTGCGAGGCCGATGAAAATACCGCATCGCAGGATCGCTGCTTCGCAAAATACCGCATGCACGGGCGGTCGGCATTGTCTGGTGTGTCATATGCCAGAAATTCGGAAGTCCGGAAATGATCCGGATCAAATTCGAGTCGGCACGGTAATCGAGGTGGCGGGCGGACGCTTCGGCGGAAGCTCGGCATTCATTCGGAAGTGCCGGTTTTTTACGGCAGGCTGCACGGTGTGCATCGGATCATATGCCGGTTAATTGACGCCGGTTTCAATTTGGCGGAAACCAAATATAGATTTCGAACTTGTCTCATATTGTCGGGTGAGGTGAATCGGTAATCTTCAAGCATCGTGGAATATTGTCGGGGCGTCGCTTCATTGACGGTGTGGATCCAGATCACTATGGGGATAGTCGAACGATCATGAACCAGCATCCATTTCATCGAGTACGCGTTGTCGTGTGCGGGGCCATCGCGGCGGCAATGTCGCTGTTCGTTGCGGTAGTCCCGGCTGCCGCGTCGAGCGGACCGATCCCGGGCATATGCGACGCGGCGCTCCGTCAGTTCGGCGATCCCGCTGAATTGCAGCGAGGCCAACGGCGTGCCTTTCTGACGAGCCCGGTGCAGTCGACGGGTTTCTGGGCGCCGCGCGACGCCGCGCTGACGATTCAGGTCACATACTGCGGGCCGCCGCCCGAGCTGGCTCCGGAAGTGTGGATCGAGTCGGTCGCGAGCACGGACGAGCCAGCCGTCACGCGGCAACGGTACGGTCTTCGCCCCGGTCTGAATACCGTTCCTGTCAAGCACGGCGGTGTGGTTTACTTCGTCGCTCGCAGCTGGCCCGGCGCGGGCCGCATCGCGGTCCGGCTGGTGGGCGGCGGGCGCTCGATTGCCCGGTTCGTCCTGGGGCGGGATCGGGCAATCGACTGGCCCGCGATGCTGAACCGTGCGTCGGGTGAACCCTATGCGGAGCTCGTCGGAAAACGAATGATCGTGACGATGCCGCTCGTGCTGGTACGGGATCATGTCGCCGATCCCGAGCCTTTGCTCGCCCTGTGGGACCGCATCGTTTCGGCCGCGGAAGAGCAATACGGTCTGGCGCGCGGCAACGTCTACCCAGGTATCGCGACGCCGTTTCGTCACCACTTCGTCACGCTGCCGGACGCAGCGGGCCGCAATGCATCGGCGACGGACTACTGGCTCGGCGTGCGTACGAGTGACGCGAAGGCCGCACTGAACGTCGACGCGCTGATGCGGAATGGCTGGGCATCGTGGTCGCAACTGGGCATTCATTACCGGATACCGGCGATGTCATGGAGCGGCCAGCAGGACGCGGTGAGCCTGCTGACGCCGCTCTATGTTCAGCGCGCGCTCGGCCAGCCGTCGACGCTCGTCGGCGAACGCGTGTGGGACAGGGTACGCGCTCATCTTGACGGCTCGCAGGACGATTACGATTCACTGCGCGATCCGCTGGTTCGCGCGGCAATGCTGTGGCAACTCGATCTCGCGTTCGGCAAGGATTTCCATGCGCGGCTGGCGCAGCGCTATCGGACGCTCACGACGGCGGAGCTGCCGGTGAGCGACCAGCAGAAGCGTCGAACGTTCATCGTCGAAACGAGTCGCGTGGCGGGGCACGACCTGTTGCCTTTCTTCGAAAGATGGCGCTTGCGAGTCGATGCGCAGACGCGTGCGGATGTCGCGGCGTTGCGGCTTGCCGTGCTCGACAAGCCCGTCTGGGACAATCGCGACGATGCCGTCGCGCACACCTACGCGCTTCACGAACAGGCGCCGGCGGGAAGGATCACGATGCCGCCGGCCGTGATCGCCGGCCGCGATTTCACCGTCGGTGCGGAAGTCGTCAATTCAAATGGCCGTCCGCTTCAATACAAGTGGGATATCCCGCCCGGCTTTCGAGCATCGGCAGCGTCGGGTCCGAGCGTCGTATTGAGCGCGCCAGTCGACGCGCTGCCCGGTGCGCTTGCGCCGATTCGCGTGATCGTAACCGATGGCCGCACCACGACGACACTGGGCGGCTCGATCCAGATTGTCGGTGACGGCGGTTCTCTTTATGACGCGATGATGAGCGGCGCATTCGGTGACGGTGCGCTGCGGAAGTGGCACAGCAGCCGGCGCGGTACGACAGGCGACCTGTACGTGTATTCGAATCCGTACCGGGTCACGCGTGACTACTTTCGGCTGATGTCTCCGGAATACGGTTATTTCCCGATCGATGCGACGAGCAACGCATCGTGGCGCCATCTCGGCAGCTATAACGGCGAATCGTATGCGCCGTCGCGTGCGTTCGATCTGACGGTACTCGCGAAGCAGCGCAAGGCGGCCATGCGCGTATGGAGCGACGCGCGAGCCGGCGTGATCGGAGACGTATACGGCTACGACAATCCGTATCGCAATACCCGCGACTACTTCCGACTTCTCAATGCGCGCTACGGGTACTTTCCGATCGACTGGACGAGCAACGCGGACTGGCAATATATCGGCAGCTACGATGGCAACCAGTACCGGCGATAGATCGAGCAGGCGAGTGCCGTGCGTGTTCGCGTTGCGCGGGTTCGTTCACGCCGGGGCGTGAACCGGGCCTGCATGCAGCGCAAGCGGCGGTAGCAACGAGCCTCCCGACTGCCCTTGAGCCAGCGGCGCCACCTGCTTGCGCCGTTCGCGCGTCGGCGCAACGCCGAACGCGTCGCGATAGCTCTTGCTGAAGTGGCATGCCGACTGGAAGCCGCACGCCATCGTGATGTGCATGATCGACATGTCGGTCTGCAGCAGCAGCTCGCGCGCACGGCGCAGCCGCAGCGTCAGGTAATAGTGCGTCGGCGTCATCCCGAGATGCTCGCGGAACAGGCGCTGCAACTGCCGCTGCGACATGTTCGCGAGGCGCGCGAGTTCCTCGCGCGACAGCGGCTCCTCGATGTTGTTCTCCATCAGCGAGATCACTTCGAACAGCGACTTGTTCGCCGAGCCGAGGCGCGCGACGAGCGGCATGCGCTGCTGCGCGCTCGTGTCGCGCACGTGTTCGACGATGAACTGCTCGGCGATCTGCGTGACGCGCGCGGTGCCCACGCGCGCGGCGATCAGGTTCAGCATCATGTCGAGCGGCGCGACGCCGCCCGTGCACGTGATGCGGTCGCGGTCGATCACGAACAGTTCCTTCAGGAAGCGCGTGTCCGGAAACTCTTCCTTCAGCGCCGACATGTTCTCCCAGTGGATCGCGCACGCGTAGCCCGCGAGCAGCCCCGATTTCGCGAGCGCATAGGTGCCCGTGCACAGGCTGCCGAGCGGCAGCCCCAGGCGCGCGAAGCGGCGCAGTGTCGACAGATGGGCGGGCGAGGTCGCGCGCTGCACGTCGACGCCGCCGCACACGAACACGATGTCGGGTTGCCCCACGCATTCGGCCGGTCCCGTGTCGACCGTGAGGCCGTTGCTCGCCGTGACCGGACCGCCGTCCGGGCTGATCACCGACCAGCGGTAGAGCGGCTGGCCGCTCAGGTAGTTCGCCATCCGAAGCACCTCGATCGCATTGGTGAACGCAATCATCGTGAAGTTCGGTAACGGCATGAACGCGAAGTGGGACAGCGACGCTGTGCGGTCGGGCGACATGGGGGGCGTTCCTTGAATCTCTAATAGCTTTTGGCCCGGGGCACGGATCGGGCTGCGGTATTGTGTGAGCGAGTGCAACAAGCGTGCCATACGGCTAAACCCTAGCTCCATACGTTGTCTGGGCATCGGGCCGTTGCTGCACTGCACCGTATCCGGGAGACGCCGCACGCGAACGTGCGGCAAACGCACTGCCGGTGTGCGTGTCCATAGGTGAATCAGCGCCACCGTTTCGGGCGGTCATCCCGAAAAGCACGACCGGTCACTTGTACAAAACGGACGTGCATGGCGGAAAAGGCAAAGAACGCGTCTAAATTCATCAATCCGCCGAAAATCCGAACGACAAGAATAGAGCCGTCGGCAGCCTTGCACTGGAAGCGTGGGAAACCCAGACACGGCGGGCCTTGAGCTTCGGTTGCAGCCCTTTATTCTTCGTCACGGACGCACTATGTCGAACACCCAGCCTTTCTTTTCGCAGCCCCTTGCCGAGCGCGACGCGCCGGTGCGCAGCGCCATCCTGAAGGAACTCGAGCGTCAGCAGTCGCAGGTCGAGCTGATCGCGTCGGAAAACATCGTGTCGCGCGCCGTGCTCGAGGCGCAGGGTTCGGTACTGACCAACAAGTACGCGGAAGGCTATCCCGGCAAGCGCTACTACGGCGGCTGCGAATTCGCCGATGAAGTCGAGGCGCTCGCGATCGAACGCGTGAAGCAGATCTTCAATGCCGGCTATGCGAACGTGCAGCCGCACTCGGGCGCGCAGGCGAACGGCTCGGTGATGCTCGCGCTGGCCAAGCCGGGCGACACGGTGCTCGGCATGTCGCTCGACGCGGGCGGTCACCTGACGCACGGCGCGAAGCCGGCGCTGTCGGGCAAGTGGTTCAACGCGGTCCAGTACGGCGTGAACCGCGACACGCTGCGCATCGACTACGACCAGGTCGAGGCGCTCGCCCACGAGCACAAGCCGAACCTGATCATCGCCGGCTTCTCGGCGTACCCGCGCGCACTCGACTTCGCACGCTTTCGCGCGATCGCCGACAGCGTCGGCGCGAAGCTGATGGTCGACATGGCGCACATCGCGGGCGTGATCGCCGCGGGCCGCCACGCGAACCCGGTCGAGCACGCGCACGTCGTCACGTCGACCACGCACAAGACGCTGCGCGGCCCGCGCGGCGGCTTCGTGCTGACCAACGACGAGGACATCGCGAAGAAGATCAACTCGGCCGTGTTCCCCGGCCTGCAGGGCGGCCCGCTGATGCACGTGATCGCCGGCAAGGCCGTCGCGTTCGGCGAAGTGCTGCATGCGGACTTCAAGGCCTACATCGACAGCGTGCTCGCGAATGCGCAGGCGCTCGGCGAAGTGCTGAAGGCCGGCGGCGTCGATCTCGTCACGGGCGGCACCGACAACCACCTGCTGCTGGTCGACCTGCGCCCGAAGGGCCTGAAGGGCGCACCGGTCGAGCAGGCGCTGGAACGCGCGGGCATCACCTGCAACAAGAACGGCATCCCGTTCGACACCGAGAAGCCGACCGTCACGTCGGGCATTCGCCTCGGCACGCCGGCCGGCACGACGCGCGGCTTCGGCGTCGCGGAGTTCCGCGAGGTCGGCCGTCTGATCCTCGAAGTGTTCGACGCGCTGCGCGCGAACCCGGAAGGCGACCCGGCAACCGAACAGCGCGTGCGCCGCGAGATCTTCGCGCTCTGCGAGCGCTTCCCGATCTACTGATCGACCCATCCCCACAAGAACAGTCACACGAGCGAGAGCAGATATGAGCACGCTGCATCAGGACAGCATCATCATCGACGGACTGAACATCTCGAAGTTCGAGAAGCCGGTGTTCGAGGACATGCGCCGTGGCGGCATCACGGCCGCGAACTGCACGGTGTCGGTGTGGGAGAACTTCACCAAGACCGTCGACAACATCGGCGTGATGAAGAAGAAGATCCGCGACAACGGCGAGCTGCTGACGCTCGTGCGCACGACGGACGACATCTTCCGCGCGAAGAAGGAAGGCAAGACCGGGATCATCCTCGGCTTCCAGAACGCGCATGCGTTCGAGGACAACCTCGGCTACATCGAGGCGTTCGCCGACATGGGCGTGCGCGTCGTGCAGCTTTGCTACAACACGCAGAACCTGGTCGGCACCGGCTGCTACGAACGCGACGGCGGGCTGTCGGACTTCGGCCGCGAAGTGATCACCGAGATGAACCGCGTCGGCATCATGGTCGACCTGTCGCATGTGGGCGGCAACACGTCGTCGGAAGCAATCGCGTTCTCGAAGAAGCCGGTGTGCTACTCGCACTGCCTGCCGTCGGGCCTGAAGGAACATCCGCGCAACAAGAGCGACGCGCAGCTGAAGGAGATCGCCGATGCGGGCGGCTTCGTCGGCGTGACGATGTTCGCGCCGTTCCTGAAGCGCGGGATCGAAGCGAACATCGACGACTACATCGAGGCGATCGACTACGTCGTGAACCTGATCGGCGAAGACGCGGTCGGCATCGGCACGGACTTCACGCAGGACTTCGCGAAGGAATTTTTCGACATGCTCACGCATGACAAGGGCCGCTATCGCCAGCTGACGAACTTCGGCAAGGTGATCAACCCGGATGGCATCCGCACGATCGGCGAATTCCCGAACCTGACCGCGGCGATGGAACGCCACGGCTGGAAGGCGTCGCGCATCCAGAAGATCATGGGCGAGAACTGGGTGCGCGTGTTCAAGGACGTGTGGGGCGCATAAGCGCCCGCCGGACCGAACCGCCACCCGCGATTCAACACTAGAAAAATCGGGACGTGCCCACGCAAGCCGCGCGGGCACGCGGACGATGTCGCGCCTGCGCACTGAGCCGCGCGGCCACTTTCCTCACGGAGTCACCACGATGCAACCGCAACTGCCGATCAACGTCGATCCCGATACCGGCGTCTGGACCACCGACGCGCTGCCGATGCTGTACGTGCCGCGCCACTTCTTCACGAACAACCACGTCGCCGTCGAGGAAGCGCTCGGCGTCGACGCGTATGCCGAGATCCTCTACAAGGCCGGCTACAAGTCCGCCTACCACTGGTGCGACAAGGAAGCCAAGCAGCACGGCATCACCGGCATGGCCGTGTTCGAGCACTACCTGAAGCGCCTGTCGCAACGCGGCTGGGGCCTGTTCTCGATCATCGAGGCCGACCCGGCGAGCGCCCGCGCGAAGATCGAACTGCGCCACTCGTCGTTCGTGCTCCAGCAACCGGGCAAGGAAGGCAAGCTCTGCTACATGTTCGCGGGCTGGTTCGCGGGCGCGATGGACTGGGTCAACGACACGACGCCGGAAGGCAAGGGCGCGCCGCGCGCGTTCTCGAAGGAAGTGCAGTGCGCGGCCGAGCATCACGACCACTGCGTCTTCGAAGTGTCGCCGATCGCGCACTGACGCATTGATTCACTGAAGCAGAACAACACCCGCAACACGAGACATTCGAACGCCAGAGGTCGCCAGCGATGCGTTATCCCCACCTGTTCAAACCCATGCAGCTGAACCAGCTGACGCTGCGCAACCGGATCGTCAGCACCGCGCACGCGGAGGTGTACGCCGAGCCGGGCGGCCTGCCGGGCGACCGCTATATCCGCTACTACGAAGAAAAGGCGAAGGGCGGTGTCGGCCTGGCCATCTGCGGCGGTTCGAGCCCGGTGTCGATCGACAGCCCGCAAGGCTGGTGGAAATCGGTGAACCTGTCGACCGACAAGATCATCGATCCGCTCACGCGCCTGGCCGACACGATGCACAAGCACGGCGCGAAGATCATGATCCAGGCGACGCACATGGGCCGCCGCTCGTCGTTCCACGGCGAGCACTGGCCGCACCTGATGTCGCCGTCGGGCGTGCGCGAACCCGTGCACCGCGGCAACGCGAAGATCATCGAGGTCGAGGAAATCCGCCGCATCATCGGCGATTTCGCGGCGGCCGCGAAGCGCGTGAAGGCGGCCGGCATGGACGGCATCGAAATCTCCGCCGCCCACCAGCACCTGATCGACCAGTTCTGGAGCAAGCGCTCGAACCATCGCACCGACGAATGGGGCGGCAGCCTCGAAAACCGCCTGCGCTTCGGGATCGAAGTGCTGACGGCCGTGCGCGAGGCGGTCGGCAAGGATTTCTGCGTCGGCCTGCGCATGTGCGGCGACGAATTCCACGAGGACGGCCTCGATCACGAAGCGCTGAAGGAAATCGCGCAGGCGATGTCGGAGACGGGCCTGATCGACTACCTGAGCGTGGTCGGCTCGGGCGGCGATACGCACAACACGATCGCCAACTGCATGCCGCCGATGGCGTTGCCGCCGGAGCCGTTCGTGCACCTCGCGGCCGGCATCAAGTCGGTCGTGAAGATCCCGGTCATGCACGCGCAGAGCATCCGCGACGCGGGGCAGGCCGAGCGCCTGCTCGCGAACGGCATGATCGACCTGGTCGGCATGACGCGCGCGCAGATCGCCGATCCGCACATGGTGATCAAGATCCGCGACGGCCGCGAGGACGAAATCAAGCAGTGCGTCGGCGCGAACTACTGCATCGACCGCCAGTACAACGGCCTCGACGTGCTGTGCATCCAGAACGCGGCGACGTCGCGCGAGGCGACGATGCCGCACATCATCGAGAAGTCGCGCGGCCCGAAGCGCAAGGTCGTGGTGGTCGGCGCGGGCCCCGCGGGCCTCGAGGCCGCGCGTGTCGCGAAGCTGCGCGGCCACGACGTCGTGCTGTTCGAGAAGAACGCGGAAGTGGGCGGCCAGGTGATGATCGCCGCGAAGGCGCCGCAGCGCGAGCAGATGTCGGGGATCATCCGCTGGTTCGACATGGAGACGAAGCGTCTGGGCGTCGACCGGCGCCTCGGCGTGGCCGCCGACGAGAAGATGATCATGGCCGAGAAGCCGGACATCGTCGTGCTCGCGACGGGCGGGTCGAGCTTCACGTGGCAGGTGCCGGCGTGGGGCGTGGCCGAAGGGCTCGCCGTCAGCTCGTGGGACATCCTGACCGGCAAGGTCGAGCCGAAGCAGAACGTGCTGCTGTTCGACGGCGTGAGCACGCATGCAGGCGCGGGCGTGGCCGACTTCATGGCGAGCCGCGGCTCGAAGGTCGAGGTCGTCACGCCCGACGTGAAGGTCGCCGACGATTGCGGCGGCACGACGTTCCCGATCTTCTATCGCCGCCTGTACGCGTTCGGCGTGATCCCGACGCCGAACACGATGCTCGATCGCGTCTATGAAGAGAACGGCAAGATGATCGCCGTGCTGCGCAACGAGTACACGGAAGAACAGGAAGAGCGCGCGGTCGACCAGGTGGTGATCGAGAACGGTTCGTCGCCGAACGACGAACTGTACTGGAAGCTCAAGCCGGAATCGGTGAACCGCGGCCAGATCGATCCGCACACGCTGTTCGCGGCCGAGCCGCAGCCGTGCCTGTCGGAAGAACTCGGCAACGGCCGTTTCCTGCTGTTCCGTGTCGGCGACTGCATCTCGATGCACAACGTCCACGGTGCGATCTACGACTCGCTGCGTCTCGTGAAGGATTTCTAAAAGATGAACCCGTCCTTCCTCATTACCGCCCTGTTGTGGCTGTCGGTGGCGGGGCTCGCGTTCGCGGTCGCGAAGCGCTCGTCCTACTGGCGTCTGGGCCGCGCGACGGCGCCCGGCTCGTTCGGCGTCGCGAACCTGTTCGCGATTCCGAAGCGTTATTTCGTCGACCTGCACCACGTGGTCGCCCGCGATCCGTACATCGCGAAAACCCACGTCGCGACCGCCGGCGGCGCGATCGGCGCGCTCGCGCTGGTGTTCGTCAACTACGGCCTCGCGATCTACTCGCCGTGGCTCGACAAGCTGATCTTCCTCGCGGCGCTCGCGATGCTGGTCGGCGCGGTGTTCGTGTGGCGTCGGCGCGCGGCGAAGGACGTGCCGGCGCGCCTGTCGCGCGGCCCGTGGAATACGCTGCCCTGGCTGCTCGGTTCGTTCGCGCTCGGCCTCGTGCTGTTCATGCTGGTGCCGACTAGCGCGATGTCGGGTACGTTCGCGGTGCTCTGCGCGCTGCTGATCGGCATCGGCGCGTTCACGATGACGGTCGGCGCCGCGAAGGGCGGCCCGATGAAGCATGCGATCGCCGGCCTGCTGCACCTCGCGTTCCACCCGCGCCAGGAGCGTTTCGCCGCCACGCGCGAATCGTTCACCGGCAACGGCACGGCCACGCCGCCGACCGCGCTGAAGCTGCCGGACATCGAGCATCAGGAGTACGGCGTCGCGAAGCCGGTCGAATTCCGCTGGAACCAGTTGCTGAGCTTCGATGCATGCGTGCAGTGCGGCAAGTGCGAAGCCGCGTGCCCCGCGTTCGCGTCGGGCCAGCCGCTGAACCCGAAGAAGCTGATCCAGGATCTCGTCGTCGGGATGGCCGGCGGCACCGATGCGGCGTACGCGGGCAGCCCGTCGCCGGGCATTCCGGTCGGCCAGCATCGCGGCGAGCCGAACGGCCCGATCGTGTCGGGACTGATCGAGGAACAGACGCTGTGGTCGTGCACGACCTGCCGCGCATGCGTGCAGGAATGCCCGATGCTGATCGAACACGTCGACGCGATCGTCGACATGCGCCGCAACCGCACGCTCGTGCACGGCACGGTGCCGGGCAAGGGCCAGGAAGTGCTCGCGAACCTGCGCGAGACCGGCACGATGGGCGGCTACGACACGGCCGCGCGCTACGACTGGTCGGTCGACCTGAGCGCGCCGGTCGCGCAGCCCGGCAAGCCGGTCGACGTGCTGTTCGTCGCGGGCGAAGGCGCGTTCGACATGCGTTACCAGCGCACGCTGCGCGCGTTCGTCAAGGTGCTGAACAAGGCGGGCGTCGACTATGCGGTGCTCGGTTCGACCGAGACCGACACGGGCGACGTCGCGCGCCGGCTCGGCGACGAAGCGACGTTCCAGCAGATGGCGAAGCGCCTGATCGGCACGCTCGGCACGCTGTCGTACAAGCAGATCGTGACGGCCGACCCGCACGTGATGCACAGCCTGCGCAACGAATACCGCGCGCTCGGGCTGCGCGTGACGGTCAAGCATCACACGACCTATCTGGCCGAACTGGCCGACAGCGGCAAGATCGCGCCGAAGGCCGTCGAGGCGCTGCAGGAGAAGCGCACGACCTATCACGATCCGTGCTATCTCGGCCGCTACAACGGCGAAACGGAAGCGCCGCGCAAGCTGCTGAAGACGATCGGCATCCAGGTCGTCGAGATGGAGCGCAACGGCATGCGCGGCCGCTGCTGCGGCGGTGGCGGCGGTGCGCCGCTGACCGACATCCCCGGCAAGCAGCGCATCCCGGACATCCGCATCGCGGACGCCCGCACGATCGGCGCGGACGTGGTCGCGGTGGCTTGCCCGAACTGCACGGCCATGCTCGAAGGCGTCGTGGGCCCGCGCCCCGACGTGCTCGACGTCGCCGAACTCGTCGCCGCCTCGCTGGAGTGAATCGATGAATACGATCAAACGAATCGATCCGCGCCGGCCGTTCATCATCACGGCCGCCGGCCTGAAGCGCATCACGCTCGGCGAGGAAGGCAGCGCCGATGCGAACGCCGCGCAATGGTCCGCGCACGGTCATGGCGCAGCGGCCGCGAAGCCGCGCCGCGCGCTGCAGGATCCGAAGCGCGTGATGCTGGTGGTCGCGCACAGCGAACGCGGCGCGCTCGACGACCATTCGCGTCAGGCGATCGCCGCCGCCGCGGTGCTCGCCGATGCGCAGACCGAAGTCGCGCTGCTCGCGTTCGGCGAGCTGAAGGACGACGTGGCGGAACTCGGCGTCGACAAGCTGGTTGAACTCGCCGGCTTCGATCGCCGCGCGTTCGATCCCGAAAGCGAACTGCAAGCGTTGCAGGCCTGTGTCGCCGCGCTCGCCCCGAAACACGTGTTCGTGCCCGACAACGCGACGGGCGATGGCGATCTCGGCCGGCGTTACGCGGCGGCCGCCGGCGCGAGCGTCGCGACTCACGTCGTCGAGATCGACGCGAAGCATGTGGGCGCGTATGCGCAGGCCGGGCGTGCGTTCGCGACCCGTGCGCTGCCCGACGTGATCCTGCTCGCGCAGAACGCGGTGGACGCGAAGCTGCCGTTCGTCGGCGCGGGCGAGCGGCTGGCCGCCGATTTCATCCGCCCGGCGCATGACGCCGTGCAGCCGTACCGCGATCTCGGTCTCGACGAAATCGACGCGGCCCAGGTCGCGCTCGAGGAAGCCGATTTCATCGTGTCGGCCGGCAACGGCGTGTCCGACATCGGCGCGTTCGAGCAGCTGGCCGGCGTGTTCGGCGCGGCGATCGGCGCGAGCCGCGTCGCGGTCGACAACGGTCACTTCACGCGCGACAAGCAGGTCGGCGCGACCGGCAAGACGGTCGAGGCGAGTGTGTACATCGCGTTCGGCATCTCGGGCGCGGTGCAGCATTTGCAGGGGATCAAGGACTGCCGCCACGTGATCGCGGTGAACCTCGACGGCAGCGCGCCGATCGCGAAGCGCGCGAACCTGACAGTGGTCGGCGACGCGCAGGCGACGATCGCCGCGCTGATCGAACAGGTCCAGGCCGCGCGGGCCGCGCGCGGCGAATCGCCGGCCGCGGTCGGCACCCGTGAACCCGAAGGAGTCGCCGCATGAACGCCCCTCGCCCCTTGCAACGCATCGCGGTGCTCGTGTCCGTCGGCCGGCATCCGGTCAGCGGCGTCGCGCGCTACAGCCGCAACGACGCGGCCGCGCTCGAAACCGGCCGCCAGCTCGCCGAGCAGCATCGCGCGACGCTCGACGTGATCCACGCGGGCGACCCCGCGAATGCGGCGCTCGCCGAGTATCTCGCGCTCGGCGCGCGGGAGGTCGAGGTGCTGGCCTGCCGCGACGGCGACGATGCCGTGCACGCGCTCGCCGCGCGTCTTGAAGGCTACGACCTCGTGCTGACCGGCACGCGCGCCGAGGGCGCGTACGACACCGGGATGCTGCCGTACCGCGTCGCTGCGGCGCTCGGCTATCCGCTCGTCGGCTCGGCCGTCGACGTGACGGTCGAAGGCGGCCGCGCGGCGGTCCGGCAATTTTTGCCGAAAGGGCTGCGGCGGCGTGTCGACGCGGCGTTGCCGGCCGTCGTCGCCGTCCATCCGCTCGCCGGTGTCGAGCCGCGCTATGCGTATGCGCGGCTGCGCGCCGGCGCGATCCGGCCGGCGCTCGCGGCCCCCGGCACGGACGCCGACGCCGGCGCGTGGACGGTCGGCCCGGTCGAGCGTAAACCCGTAAAGCTGGTCGCCGCCGAGAAGCGCTCCGGGCATGCCCGGATGCTGTCCGCGACGACGACCGAAAGCCGTGGCGGCAACGTCGTAAATGAAGGGAGTTCGGTCGAAAAAGCACAAGTGATCCTCGCGTATTTGCGCGAGCATCAGCTCATCGACTACTGATTTTGATGCCTGTCGGCAAGAACCCAGGGATGCAAGGAATCCGGAGCAAACGATGAAAGTATCGGCAGACATTCGTGCATTGATCGAGCGGCGCAAGGAAGGGCACAGCCTCGACGCACCGTTCTACACGAGCGAGGACATCTTCGCGCTCGACATGGAGGCGATTTTCCGCCAGCACTGGATCCAGGTGGCGATCGAACCGGACATTCCCGAGCCGGGCGATTACGTGACCGTGCAGTTGGGCAACGATTCGATCCTGATCGTGCGCGACGACGACATGGCGATCCGCGCGTTCCACAACGTGTGCCGTCACCGCGGCGCGCGCCTGTGCAACGAAGATAAAGGCTCGGTCGGCAACATCGTGTGCCCGTACCACAGCTGGACCTACAACCTGACGGGCCAACTGATGTTCGCCGAGCACATGGGCGAGAAGTTCGACCGCTGCAAGCACAGCCTGAAGTCGGTGCACGTCGAGAACCTCGCGGGCCTGATCTTCATCTGCCTCGCCGACGAGCCGCCGGTCGATTTCGCGCAGATGCGCGCCGAGATGGAGCCGTACCTGCTGCCGCATGATCTGCCGAACACGAAGATCGCCGCGCAGATCGACATCATCGAGGAAGGCAACTGGAAGCTCACGATGGAGAACAACCGCGAGTGCTACCACTGCGTCGCGAACCATCCGGAGCTGACGATCTCGCTGTACGAATACGGCTTCGGCTACCAGCGTTCCGACGCGAACGCCGAAGGCATGGACGCGTTCGCCGAAACCTGCGTGCGGCGCGGCAAGGAGTGGGCCGAGATGGGCCTGCCGTCCGCCGAAATCGAAAAACTGCTCGACGTGACGGGTTTCCGCACGCAGCGCCTGCCGCTCGACCGTCACGGCGAATCGCAGACGCTCGATGCGAAGGTCGCGTCGAAGAAGCTGCTCGGCGGCTTCGACAAGGCCGACCTTGGCGGGCTGTCGTTCTGGACCCAGCCGAACTCGTGGCACCACTTCATGAGCGATCACATCGTGACGTTCTCGGTGATCCCGCTGTCGGCCGGCAAGACGCTCGTGCGCACGAAGTGGCTCGTGCACAAGGACGCGAAGGAAGGCATCGATTACGACGTGAAGAACCTCACGGCCGTGTGGAACGCGACCAACGACCAGGATCGTGCGCTCGTCGAATTCTCGCAGCGCGGCGCGACCAGCAGCGCATACGAGCCGGGCCCGTACTCGCCGTACACGGAAGGTCTCGTCGAAAAATTCTCGGCCTGGTACATCGGCCGGCTCGCCGAAAAAACCGGCGCGTAGTACTTAGCAGCGTATATGCGGAGCAACTGATGAAACGACCCCCACGCTCACTGCGTTCCCTGCCCCCCAAGGGGGCGGTCAGCCTCCTTGGGGCGGCCCGGCGGAGGCTGACATGATGCGAGATGCGGCCAATTTCGAGCCGGCGGACAGCCGGGTGACGCACCCGGCGTTCTGGAACGCGCTGCCCGAGCGCTGGACGAGCGACGTCGAGGAAACGCTGGTGTGCTGCCACGTGCGGCAGGAAACCCACGACGTGAAGAGTTTCTTCTTCCGTTCGCCGCAGGGCCGCACGTTCTCGTTCGAGCCCGGGCAGTTCATCACGCTCGAGCTCGACATCGACGGCGAGACGATCAACCGCTGCTACACGATCTCGTCGTCGCCGGCGCGGCCGCACACGATCTCGATCACGGTCAAGCGCGTGCCGGGCGGCAAGGTGTCGAACTGGCTGCACGACAACCTGCAGCCGGGCGCGTCGGTGCGCGTGCTCGGCCCGGCCGGCGAATTCACGTGCGCACGGCATCCGGCGCGCAAGTACCTGTTCCTGTCGGCCGGCTCCGGCGTCACGCCGCTGATGTCGATGAGCCGCGCGCACCACGATCTCGCGGAGGATCGCGACATCCTGTTCGTGCACAGCGCCCGCACGCCGGACGACATCATCTTCGCGCGCGAACTCGACCTGATCGCGTCGAACCATACGAATTTCCGCACCTCGTTCGTCGTCGAACGCGTCGGCGCACGCACCAACTGGCCGGGCGTCACCGGCTTCCTGACGTTGCCGCTGCTGAAGCTGATCGCGCCGGATTTCATGGAACGCGAGATCTTCACGTGCGGCCCCGCGCCGTACATGAAGGCGGTGCGCGACCTGCTCGACGAAGCCGGTTTCGACCGCAAGCAGTATCACGAGGAAAGCTTCTCGTTCGAGACGCTCGCGCAGACCGCGAGCGACGAAGTGCTCGCCGAACTCGTGCCATCGGTCGAAGGCGGTGACGCCGCGACGAAGCAGTACACGGTCAGCTTCGCGAAGAGCAACCGCGAGATTTCGTGCGGCTCGGAGCAGCATGTGCTCGACGCGGCGCGCCAGTCGGGCGTGCGGCTGCCCGCATCGTGCACGCAGGGCATGTGCGGCACCTGCAAGGTGAAGCTCGTGTCGGGGCAGGTCGAGATGAAACACAACGGTGGTATCCGCCAGCGCGAGATCGACCAGGGGATGGTGCTGCTGTGCTGCAGCAAGCCGCTGTCGGATCTCGTGATCGACAAGTAGTCGAAGCACGCCATCGGCTGTCCGGGCGCGTCGCGTCCGGACAAGCATCTGTCGGAAAACAACGATACCGCGGATTTGTGGTTGAAGAACCTAGAGAGACAACGCGCACGGTGCGCAGACCAAGGAGATCGACCATGAAACTGTTCGGAAAACTGTTGTGGACCGGCACCCTGTCGGCGATGGTGGCATTGAGCGCATCGGCGCTCGCCGATACGAAGCCCACGCTGAAGATCGGCTACGTCGAAGGCTGGGACGACAGCGTCGCGACGTCGAACGTCGCGGCCCGCGTGATCGAGAAGAAGCTCGGCTACGAGGTGAAGCTCGTGCCGGTCGCTGCCGGGATCATGTGGCAAGGCGTCGCGCGCGGCGATCTCGATGCGACGCTGTCCGCGTGGCTGCCGGTCACGCACGGCTCGTACTGGGACGAGTACAAGGCCAAGGTTGTCGACCTCGGCGCGAATTTCCCCGATGCGAAGATCGGCCTGATCGTGCCTGCGTACGTGAAGGCGAAGAGCATCGACGACCTGAACGCCGAGAAGAGCAGCTTCGGCGGCCGCATCGTCGGCATCGATGCCGGTGCGGGCGTGATGCGCAAGACCGACGAAGCGATCAAGAACTACGGGCTGAGCTACACGCTGATGCCGAGTTCGGGCAGCGCGATGACGGCCGAACTGTCGCGTTCGGTCAGCGCGAACAAGCCGGTGATCGTGACGGGTTGGGCGCCGCACTGGATGTTCGCGAAGTGGAAGCTGCGCTTCCTCGAGGATCCGAAGAAGGTGTTCGGCGGCGCGGAGCACGTCGACAGCGTCGTGAATCCGGGCCTCGAAACCAAGGCGAAGCCGGTCGTCGCGTTCCTGAAGAAATTCCAGTGGAAGCCGGGTGAGATCGATAGCGTGATGCTCGCGATCCAGAACGGTTCGAAGCCGGAAGCGGCCGCCGATGCGTGGATTGCAGCGCACGCAGACCGCGTGAATTCGTGGACGGAAGGCACGCAGTAAGCATCGCGACATACGTCGTACGAATCATCATGAAGACACGCCGGGAATGGCATGCAGGAATCCGAAATAATCGGTATGCAATGCGGCCATATCCCGGAATTCTTTTTCGGATTCTGCAAAAAAGCCCGTAAATTGTTACACTACGGCCCTTGTGCAGAGTCATCTCAGCTTTGCATCGGACCAGAGTAAGCGCTAAAGCGCTAACACTGATCGAGAGGAGGAATTGGATGAGTCAAGCAGGACTGCGTGCGAATCGCACCAGTGATGTCGAGGCAACCATCTCACATGATTCGACGGGCCACACGCTGCATCGTGGCCTGACCTGGAAAGACGCTTTTTGGGTGACGAGCGGCGTGCCGGCAGGCGTGCTGTTCACGATCGGCGGCGTATGCGCGACGATCGGCCAGCCCGCGTGGGCGATCTGGATCGCCGCGATCACGATGGGGCTGATTCAAAGCGCGACTTATGCGGAAATATCGGGGCTATTTCCCCATAAATCGGGCGGCGCGTCGGTGTATGGCGCGATTGGCTGGGTCCGTTACAGCAAGCTGATTGCCCCGGTTTCCGTGTGGTGCAACTGGCTCGCGTGGTCGCCGATGCTTGCGCTCGGCTGCGGCCTCGCGGCGAGCTACGCGCTCACGAGTCTCTTTCCCGCCAATGCGGCGGTGCTGCACTGGCAGCTCAAGGTTGCGGATCTCGGATTCATCAAGCCGGGTCTGTCTCTGCGGATCAACGCGACGTTCATCATCGCGACGATTCTGCTTCTCATCACGTTCAAGCTTCAGCACAGCGGTGCGTCGAAGGCTGCGCGTACGCAGCGCATTCTCGGCATTGCGTCGCTCACGCCGCTGTTGATCGTCGGCATCGTGCCGTTCGTCACCGGCGACGTGCCGATGTCGAACCTGCTCCCGCTGCTGCCGCTCGGTCACGACGCGCAAGGCAACCTCACGGCCGCGAGCTTCGGCTCGTGGAACGGGCAGGGCGTGACGATGGCGCTCGGCGCGATGTTCATGGCCGGCTGGGCGTCGTACGGTTTCGAGACGGCCGTCTGCTACACGCGTGAGTTCCGCGATCCGCGTCGCGATACGGCCAAGGCGATCTTCTGGTCGGGTGCGCTGTGTCTGGTCGTGATGACGCTCGTACCGATGGCGTTCCAGGGCGCGCTCGGCACGCAGGCGATGCTCGATCCGTCGATCGGGGATGGCACCGGCGTCGCGGCCGCGATGGCGAAGATCGTCGGCGGCGGCGCGTGGGTCGCGAATGCGGTCGTCGTGATGCTGATGCTGTCGATCCTGCTGATCGTGATGACGTCGATGATGGGTTCGTCGCGCACGCTGTACCAGGCATCGGTCGACGGCTGGCTGCCGAAGTACCTGTCGCACGTGAACGAGCACGGCTCGCCCACGCGCGCGATGTGGACCGATCTCGGCTTCAACCTCGTGTTGCTGATGATGTCGGACTACATGACGGTGCTGTCGATCTCGAACGTCTGCTACATGCTGTTCGTATTCCTGAATCTTCAGTCGGGCTGGATCCACCGGATGGATCGCGGCAACTGGGATCGGCCGTTCCGCTGCCCGACGTGGCTGCTGGTCGGCGGCGCGATCTGCGGTTACGCGAACCTCGTCTATGTCGGTGCAGGTGCGAACCTGCAAGGCGAAGGCACGCTGCGCAACGGGCTGATCGCGATGCTGCTGATCGTGCCGGTGTTCCTGTTCCGCCACTACTGGCAGGATCGCGGCCGGTTCCCGGAGCAGATGCAGCGCGACATGGAACTCGAAGTGCCGAAGCGCGCGCTGTGGCTGAGCCTGATGCCGTATGCGGCGCTGATCGGTGCGGGGCTGACGATCTGGTTGTCGTATTACTTCGCGTGGGTGAAGTGACGCGGTAATGCATGCGTGTCGTGGCACGCGATGGCTTCGGAAACCGCACACGGGGCCATCGCACGAAGCGCCGGCGCAACACGACGACAAAAAGGCCCGACCGGTTATACGCCGGTCGGGCCTTGTTCATTTTCGCCGCGTTCGAGCGCGGCCGTGATCTGCTTACGGAAACACCACCGTCCGATCCCCGTTCAAAAACACCCGCCGCTCGATGAACGCCTTCACCGCACGCGCGAGCGTGAGGCTTTCGACATCGCGCCCCACCGCGAGCAACTGCTCCGGCCGCAGCGCATGATCGACGCGCTCGACGACCTGCTCGATGATCGGGCCTTCGTCGAGATCGTCGGTGACGAAGTGCGCGGTCGCGCCGATCAGCTTCACGCCGCGCGCATGGGCCTGGTGATACGGCTTCGCGCCCTTGAAGCCGGGCAGGAACGAGTGATGGATGTTGATCGCGCGGTTCGCGAGCTTCGCGCTCGTCTCCTGCGACAGCACCTGCATGTAGCGCGCGAGGATCACGAGTTCGGCGCCGCTCGATTCGAAGAAGTCGAGCCATTGCGCTTCCTGCTGCGCCTTGGTGTCGGCCGTGATCGGGAAGTGCCGGAACGGCAGCCCGTGCTGCACGGCGAGCGGCTCGAAATCGGGGTGGTTCGACACGATGCCGACGATGTCCATCTTCAGCTCGCCCATCCGCCAGCGGAACAGCAGATCCGCGAGGCAGTGCTCGAGCTTCGACACCATGATCAGCACCTTCGGCCGCGCGTTGACGTCGTGGATCGCCCATTGGTTGTCGCCATCGTGGCCGCCGAGTCCGGCCGCGATCGGCGCGAATTCCTGGCGCAGCGCGTCGATCTGCAGCGTCTCATCCGTCGGATGAAAGACGCAGCGCACGAAGAAGCGGTTGCTGAGATCGTCGTCGAACACGTTCAGCGCGTCGACGTAGCAGCGATGGCGATCGAGAAAGCCGACGACGGCGGCGACCTGACCGGCCGCGCTCGGGCACGACAGTGTCAGGACGAATTGATCGGGGCGGTGCTCGGCGGTCATGAGACTCCTCGGATGGCAGGGCGCACGGCCGCGCGGCGGCGCACGACAGCGCCGCGCCGCGCGGGTAGCGGGAGGCTCAAGTAAATCAGGACGATTTCGGCGCGGATAGAACCAACGCGCCGTGTGTCTGGTATCGGTGCGCCAGCGGGCCCGGGAGCGGGAAGGGGAACGGAAACGGCGGCGGGCGCGCCGCGCGTCAGGCCGCCGCGCACGCGTCGAGCAGCCAGCGCCGGAACACGTGGGTCGCGTCCGGTTCGGGCCGCTGCGGCGGACGTACCAGAAAGTAGCCGCGCGGTGTGACGACGGGCGCGTCGACCAGCTTCACGAGCTGGCCGGCCGCGACGAGTTCGTCGACGAGCGGCGCCCAGCCGAGCGCGACGCCTTCGCCGAGCAGCGCCGCATGGATCACGAGCGCGTAGCTGTTGAAGGTCACGCCGCGGGCGGCGGCCGGCGGTTCGAGCCCGTGCGCGTCGAACCAGCCCGACCACGACAGCCAGCGCTCGGGGCGCGTCGGCTGTACGTGCAGCAGCGGCAGCGCGAGCAGGTGGTCGGCCCGCGTGACGCCCGGGTGCGCGTCGCGGAATGCCGGGGAGCAGACGGGCGTGACGGATTCCGGAAACAGCCGCGCGGCCGTGCACGACGGCCAGTGGCCGTCGCCGAACAGGATCGCGATGTCGCCGTGGTCGCGCTGCGCGTCGTAATCCTGCGACGTGACGACACGCACGTCGACGTCCGGCATCACGCGCTTCAGCCCGGACAGGCGCGGCATCAGCCAGTAGGTCGCGAAACCGAAATCGGTGACGATCGTGAGCGCGCCGTGCTCGCGGCGCGCGCGCAGCGTCGCGGTCGCGCCGCGCAGCGTGTCGAGGCTCAGCCGCACGGCTTCGTACAGGCACTGGCCGTCGGCCGTCAGCGTGACACCGCGCGGGCTGCGTTCGAACAGCGGCACGCCGAGCTCGGCTTCGAGCTGGAACACCTGCTGGCTCACGGCCGGCTGCGTCGAGCCGAGCTCGCGCGCGGCGGCCGTGAAGCTCGCGAGCCGGGCGGCCGATTCGAACGCGCGCAGCGCCTGCATCGACGGTAACGGTTCGGATTTCGACATAAGTCTCTCTAATGGCCCCATAAGGGCCGGACGCCTACCCGCGCGAATTCGGGCGGGCGATAGTGCAGCGGACGGTGCGGCGGGACGCCCTTCACGCGCCGCCGCGCAACGCATTCCGCGATTCTAGCCAGCGCGGCCGCGGCGCGCGGCAGTTTCTGCGGACCGCCTCCGTCATGCCGGACGGCCCGCTGCCCGAGCGGCGCGCCGTTCCATTCGAACACCGCTTTCCCCACGATCGCCGATGACGAACCCGACACCCAACATCCTGATCCTGATGGCCGACCAGCTCACGCCGTTCGCGCTGCCGGCGTACGGCAACCGCGTCGCGCGCACGCCGACGCTCGACCGGCTCGCCGCCGAAGGCGTGGTGTTCGACGCCGCGTACTGCGCGAGCCCGCTGTGCGCGCCGTCGCGCTTCTCGCTGCTGACCGGCAAGCTGCCGTCGGGGATCGGCGCCTACGATAACGCCGCCGAATTGCCGGCGCAAACGCTGACGTTCGCGCACTACCTGCGCGCGGGCGGCTACCGGACGATGCTGTCCGGCAAGATGCATTTCTGCGGGCCCGACCAGTTGCACGGCTTCGAGGAACGCCTCACGACCGACATCTATCCGGCCGATTTCGGCTGGGTGCCCGACTGGGACAGCCCGACCGAGCGGCCGAGCTGGTATCACAACATGAGTTCGGTGCTCGACGCGGGCCCGTGCGTGCGCACGAATCAGCTCGACTTCGACGACGAAGTGACGTTCGCCGCGAAGCAGAAGCTGTACGACGTCGCGCGCGAGCGCGCGGCCGGGCACGATGCGCGGCCGTTCTGCATGGTCGTGTCGCTGACCCATCCGCACGACCCGTATGCGATCACGCGCGAATACTGGGATCTGTACCGCGACGAAGACATCGACATGCCGGCCGTGCGGCTCGATGCGGCCGAAAGCGATCCGCATTCGCAGCGGCTGCGCTTCGTCTGCGAGAACGACCGCACGCCGCCGACCGACGCGCAGATCCGCGCCGCCCGCCGTGCGTATTACGGCGCGACGTCCTACGTCGACACGCAGTTCGGCAGCGTGCTGGCCGCGCTCGAGCAATGCGGGTTCGCCGACGACACGATCGTGATCGTCACGTCCGACCATGGCGACATGCTCGGCGAGCGCGGGCTCTGGTACAAGATGACGTTCTTCGAAGGCGGCTGCCGCGTGCCGCTGATCGTGCATGCGCCGGGCCGCTTCGGCGCGGCGCGCGTGCGCGGGCCCGTGTCGCACGTCGACCTGTTGCCGACGCTCGTCGATCTGGCCGGCGTGGCACCGGCCGGTGGCTGGCCGGACCCGGTCGACGGCGCGAGTCTCGTGCCGCACCTGCGCGGCACGCCCGCGCACGATGTCGCGCTCGGCGAATACCTCGCGGAAGGCGCGCTCGCGCCGGTCGTGATGATCCGCCGCGGCGACTGGAAATACGTGCATTGCCCGGCCGATCCCGAGCAGCTTTACAACCTGCCGGACGACCCGCGCGAGCTGACGAACCTGGCCGGGCAGCCGGAAGCCGCCGACGTGCTCGCCGCGTTCCGCGCGGAGGCCGCGCAGCGCTGGAACCTGCCCGAGCTGGACCGGCAGGTGCGCGCGAGCCAGCGGCGCCGGCGCTTCCATTACGCGGCGACGACGCAGGGCCGCATCCACGCGTGGGACTGGCAGCCGTTCACCGACGCGAGCCAGCGCTACATGCGCAATCACATCGAACTCGATACGCTCGAAGCGATGGCGCGTTTTCCGCGCGTCGGGCGTTGAACGGACCGCATCGCGATCATTGAAGAACGACGGAGGAAGCGAACCATGAAACGGCAACGCAATGCAGCAATCCGAAGGATCGGCGCGGCGCTCGCCGCCGCCGCATGCGTGATGGCGGCGCAACCTGCGCATGCGGCCGATCCGCAGACGTGCGGCGCCGTGAAGATGGCGGCGCCCGGCTGGACCGACATCGACGCGACCAACGCGATGGCGGGCGTCGTGCTGAAGGCGCTCGGCTACCGGCAGGACGTGGCGAACCTGTCGGTGCCGATCACGTACCAGGGGTTGAAGAAAGGACAGGTCGACGTGTTCCTCGGCAACTGGATGCCCGCGCAGGCGCCGCTCGTGAAGCCGTTCGTCGACGAGAAGTCGATCGACGTGCTGCACGCGAACCTGAGCGGCGCGAAGTTCACGCTCGCGGTGCCCGACTACGTGGCCGCGGCCGGCGTGCATACGTTCGCCGATCTCGCGCGCTACGCGGACCGCTTCGGCGGCAAGATCTACGGGATCGAACCCGGCGCGCCCGCGAACCAGAACATCAAGCGGATGCTGTCCGATCACGTGCTCGGGTCCGCGAACTGGTCGCTCGTCGAATCGAGCGAGACGGGCATGCTCACGCAGGTCGAGCGCGCGGTGCGCGACAAGCGCTGGATCGTGTTTCTCGCGTGGGAGCCGCATCTGATGAACACGAAGTTTCATCTGACGTATCTGTCGGGCGGGGATGCGTATTTCGGCCCGAACTACGGCGGCGCGACGGTCAACACGGTCACGCGTGCCGGATTCGCGGGCCAGTGCACGAACCTCGCGCGGCTGTTCCGGCAGATGACGTTCTCCGTCGACGTCGAGAACCGGATGATCGCCGACATGCTCGACCACAAGACGTCGCCCGCGCTCGCGGCGCAGCATGCGCTGAAGGCCGATCCCGCGCTGGTCGCCGGCTGGCTCGACGGCGTGACGACGGCGGCCGGCGCACCGGGCCTGCCGGCCGTGCGCGCGGCCCTCGACGGCCGCTGATTCCCGCCCTCCGGGCGGCCGGTTTCGACCGTGCCGCCTGTCTACGTGTTTTCCCGATCCGTCGCATCGCGACCATTTAGTGTCGCCTTCAGACGGGTGACCGGAAATATGGGTTTGTATTTTTCGCCAATGGCTGCGTTATTGCGGAAAACGAAATGCCGAAGCCAGCGGGGCGGTCTGAATTGGAATCCACCGGCGCATCGCGGCGCGCGCCGGGACGAGATTCTATCCATCGAACGGTTCAGGGAGGGTGGTCGACAATGAAGCAAAAGAAAGTTGCCGTAGCCGCCGCGCTTGCATGCGCGGCCTGTATTCCCGCCATCGGGCATGCGCAAAGCAGCGTGACGCTGTACGGGATTCTCGACGCGGGCATCACGTACGTGAACAACACGGGCGGCTCGCACGTGGTCAAGTTCGACGACGGCGTCGCCTACGGAAACCGCTTCGGCCTCAAGGGCACGGAAGACCTGGGCGGCGGCCTGAAGGCCGTGTTTACGCTCGAGAGCGGCTTCCACCTCGGCAACGGGCAACTCGGCTTCGGCGGCGCGGAATTCGGCCGGCAGGCGTATGTCGGCCTGCAGAACGACTGGGGCACGCTGTCGTTCGGCAACCAGCTCGACATCACGAACGAACTCGTGTCGATCTACAACATCTCCGCGTGGGGCAGCGGCTATGCGATTCACCAGGGCGACTTCGACCGCTTCAACGGCGACCGCCTGCCGAACTCGGTGAAGTTCCTGTCGAGCGACCTGAGCGGCTTCAAGTTCGGCGCGATGTACTCGTTCGGCAACGTCGCGGGCAACTTCCATCGCAACAGCGCATGGAGTGCGGGCGCGAGCTTCACGAAGGGCGACTTCTCGATCGGCGCCGCGTACACGCGCCTGAACAACCCGAACGGCATCTACGCGTTCGACCCGTACGCGATGATCGGCACGCACACGTTCCTCGGCCAGCAGACCGTCACCGTCGATCCGGCGACCGGCGCGCGCACCGACCTGTTCGCGAACACCGCGATGGACGTCGACAGCCAGGGCACGTTCGGCATCGGCACGAGCTACACGATCGGCAAGCTGACGCTCGACGCGAACTATTCGTACACGACGATCAAGGGCTTCGGCCAGTCGTCGCACATGCAGGTGTACGAAGGCGGCGGCCTCTATCAGTTCACGCCGGCGCTGAGCTTCATCGCGGGCTACCAGCACACGCGCTTCGAAGGTCACCACTGGAACCAAGGCACGGCGGGCCTGCACTACCTGCTGTCGAAGCGCACCGACGTGTACATCTCCGGCGATTACCTGCGCGCGTCGCAGGGCGTCGATGCGGTGATCGGCTACAGCTTCACGCCGTCGACGACGCAGACGCAGGCCGACGTGCGGATCGGGATGCGGCATTCGTTCTAAGCGGCGTGGTGGGATGGTGTGACGTCTTCAGCGAGGTCTCTCTTTGGCGCGAACCGCGGTTCGCGCTTTTTTTTGTGCGACGGGGGGAGCGGGCACGAGGGCTGGCGAGTCGAGGACACCCCGGAAGGTCAGCGCCTGTTCGCCATCGCGATGGGCTCGACCGACACGGGCGGCCCGCCGCAGTGACACTCGCGGACCGCCTGCATCGGAAGATCCGGTGCAGGCGCCACTATCCGGCGGCCGCGATCGACGCGGCCGCCGGAATCGTCGGCACCCGCGCCCGCATGCGTGAGAACTGACATTCCGATTCGCATGAACGTTCACCCGAGAGCGGATGCGCCGCTTACCACTGGTAGGCTGCGCCAGCACCGTACGTATTGCCGCCCGCACCGTTGATCGCCACCCCTCCCTTGACCTTCAGGTTGTTCGTGATTCGAGCGGTAAAACCCAGGGCCACTGCCTGATATCCCTGGTAGCCGGCCGTACCTATGCCGAACGAGAGCGTCTTCCCGGGGTCGACTTCGGGAATCATCGTCAGTGCGGCGGCACTGGCAATGCCGGAATAGGCCATCCTTGCCACCTGATTCACGTTCGACTGCACGGCGCCCAATTGCGACATGTTGACCGCGTCCGTCGGGTTCATCCCAGGTGCCAGATTCGTGATCCTGCGCTCGTTGTCAGGCGAGCCCACCGACACCGTGTTCGACTCGGTCGCGATTGAGCCCGCGCCGAGCGCGACCGAATTCGCCGCCGTTGCTATCGCTCCGGCGCCGAGCGCAACTGAGTTGTTTCCCGAGGCGAGCGCGTTGGTGCCCGCGGCCGTGGCGGAGCTGTCGACGACCTGTGCTGCCGCACCTGTCGCGACCGGCTCCGGCGACATGCCCTGAATTGCTTGCGCGGCAGAGACTGCCCTTGTGCCGGTCGACAGCGACGTCGAACTGGTAGACAGCGAAGTCGTCCCTGTCGATGGGGTGCTTTGCGCGGTACTGGTACTTGTCGAGGTCGATGTCGACAGCGCGGCAGCAGGGGACGTACTCGAGTTTTGCCCGCCTTTGCCGAACCCCGGGGAATTGATCTGCGTGGACAGGGAGGCCAGCCCCGTCGACAGCGATGTCACCGCGGTATTCAACGTCGTCACCTTGCCGTTTGTCGTACTCAAGCCGGTCGACAAAGACGCAACGCCAGTGAAGAGCTGAACCACGCTGGTCGATGTGGAAGTGCTCAACGTCGACAGGTTGCTGTTGACCGTGCTCAGGCTGTTCAGCCAGGTCGCGATCGAGCCGGCATACGAAGTCGACAACGACGCCAGATTGCTGTTCGTCGTGTTCAGGCTCGTGGAGAGCGAAGTCACCCCGTTTGCCGCCGCGCTGATTCCGGTCGATGCCGATGTCGACAGGCTCGATACGTTGTTGTTGGTCGTGTTCAGACTCGTCGACAGTGAGTTGACCCTGCCGGTCGTCGTGTTCAAGCTCGTGGAAAGCGAGCCGACCGTGCTGTTCGTCGTGTTCAGGCCCGTGGACAACAAGCTGACGTTGCTGTTCGTCGTGTTCAGGTTTGTCGACAGTGAGCTGACGTTGCTGTTGGTCGTGTTCAAGCTGGTCGACAACGATCCCACGTCGGTCGATTCCCGGGTCGACAGCGCCCCGAGGGTGCTGTTCGTGGTGTTCAGGCCCGTCGACAGGGAGGTCACGCCGCTTTGTGCCGTGCTGATGCCAGCTGCTGTCGCGGTCGACAGGCTCGTCACGGTGCTGTTGGTGGTGGTCAGGCTCGTCGACAGGGAGGTCACGCCGCTTTGTGCGGTGCTGATGCCGGCTGCTGTCGCGGTCGACAGGCTCGTCACGGTGCTGTTGGTGGTGGTCAGGCTCGTCGACAGGGAGGTCACGCCGCTTTGTGCGGTGCTGATGCCGGCTGCTGTCGCGGTCGACAGGCTCGTCACGGTGCTGTTGGTCGTGTTCAAGCCCGTCGACAGTGAACTCACGCCGCTTTGTGCCGTGCTGATGCCGGCCGCTGCCGAGGTCGACAGGCTTGCCACGTTGCTGTTCGTAGTGGTCAGCCCCGTCGACAGGGAGGTCACGCCGCTTTGCGCCGTACTGATACCGGCTGCAGCCGAAGTCGACAGGCTCGTCACATTGCTGTTGGTGGTGTTCAGGCCCGTCGACAGGGAGGTCACGCCACTTTGCGCCGTACTGATGCCGGCTGCCGTCGCGGTCGACAGGCTCGTCACATTGCTGTTCGTAGTGGTCAGCCCGGTTGACAGGGAGGTCACACCGCTT
Source organism: Burkholderia sp. BCC0044 (assembly GCF_902832955.1). Taxonomy (NCBI): domain Bacteria; kingdom Pseudomonadati; phylum Pseudomonadota; class Betaproteobacteria; order Burkholderiales; family Burkholderiaceae; genus Burkholderia; species Burkholderia sp. BCC0044. Next base: position 93,154 of record NZ_CADFDO010000002.1, read on the forward strand.
TGCGCCGTGCTGATACCGGCTGCCGTCGCGGTCGACAGACTCGTCACGGTGCTGTTGGTGGTGTTCAGGCTCGTCGACAGGGAGGTCACGCCACTTTGCGCCGTGCTGATGCTGGCTGCTGCCGAAGTCGACAGGCTCGTCACGTTGCTGTTGGTGGTGTCCAGGCCCGTCGACAACGAGCTGACGTTGCCGTTGGTCGTATTCAAGCTAGTCGACAGCGATCCGACGTCGGTCGACTCCTGGGTCGACAGTGCACCGAGGGTGCTGTTGGTGGTGTTCAAGCCCGTCGACAGTGAACTCACGCCGCTTTGCGCCGTACTGATGCCGGCTGCCGCAGCGGTTGACAGGCTCGTCACATTGCTATTGGTGGTGTTCAGGCCAGTCGACAACGAGCTGACATTGCCGTTGGTCGTATTCAGGCTGGTCGACAGTGAACCCACGTCGGTCGATTCCTGTGTCGACAGTGCACCGAGGGTGCTGTTGGTCGCGGTCAGGCTCGTCGATAGCGAGCTCACGCCGCTCTGTGCCGTGCTGATACCGGCCGCAGCCGAAGTCGACAGACTCGTCACGTTACTGTTCGTGGTGTTCAGGCCAGTCGACAACGAGCTGACATTAGCGTTGGCCGTATTCAGGCTGGTCGACAGTGAACCCACGTCGGTCGATTCCTGCGTCGACAGCGTACCGACGGCGCTGTTTGTGGCGCTCAGGCCCGTCGACAACGAACTGACGTTGCCGTTGGTCATATTCAAGCTGGTCGACAACGATCCGACGTCGGTCGACTCCTGGGTCGACAGCGCACCGAGGGCACTGTTGGTCGTGGTCAAGCTCGTCGACAGGGAGGTCACGCCGCTTTGCGCCGTGCTGATGCCGGCCGCAGCTGAGGTCGACAGGTTCGCCACGTTGCTGTTCGTGGTGTTCAGGCCTGTCGACAGCGAGCTGACGTTGCCGTTGGTCGTATTCAGGCTGGTCGACAGCGATCCGACGTCGGCCGACTCCTGCGTCGACAGCGCACCGACGGCGTTGTTCGTGGCGTTCAGCCCCGTCGACAATGAACTCACGCCACTTTGTGCCGTGCTGATGCCCACCGCAGTCGAGGTCGACAGGCTCGTCACGTTGCTATTGGTCGTGTTCAGCCCCGTCGATAGAGATGTCACGCCGCTTTGCGCCGTGCTGATACCGGCCGCAGCCGAAGTCGACAGACTCGCCACGTTACTGTTGGTGGTGTTCACACTGGTCGACAACGATCCGACGTCGGTCGATTCCTGGGTCGACAGCGCACCGACGGTGCTGTTCGTTGCGCTCAGCCCCGTCGACAACGAGCTGACATTACCGTTGGTCGTATTCAGGCTGGTCGACAGCGATCCGACGTCGGTCGATTCCTGCGTCGACAGTGCACCGAGGGTGCTGTTGGTGGTGTTCAGGCTAGTCGACAACGAGCTGACATTGCCGTTCGTCGTGTTCAGGCTGGTCGACAATGACCCCACGTCGGTCGATTCCTGGGTCGACAGTGCACCGACGGCGTTGTTCGTGGCGCTCAGGCCCGTCGACAACGAGCTGACATTACCGTTGGTCGTATTCAGACTGGTCGACAGCGAGCCCACGTCGGTCGACTCCTGCGTCGATAGTGCACCGATGGCGTTGTTCGTGGCGCTCAGGCCCGTCGACAACGAGCTGACATTACCGTTGGTCGTGTTCAAGCTGGTCGACAGTGAACCCACGTCGGTCGATTCCTGCGTCGACAGTGCACCGAGGGTGCTGTTGGTCGCGGTCAGGCTCGTCGACAGGGAGGTCACACCGCTTTGCGCCGTGCTGATACCGACCGCGGTCGAAGTCGACAGGCTCGTCACATTACCGTTGGTCGTATTCAAGCTGGTCGACAAGGAGCCCACATCAGTCGATTCCTGCGTCGACAGTGCACCGAGGGTGCTGTTGGTCGCGTTCAAGCCCGTCGACAGCGAGCTCACGCCGCTTTGCGCCGTGCTGATGCCGACTGCAACCGAAGTCGACAGGCTTGTCACGTTGCTGTTGGTGGTGTTCAGGCTGGTCGACAATGACCCGACGTCGGTCGATTCCTGTGTCGATAGCGCACCGACGGCGTTGTTCGTGGCGTTCAGCCCCGTCGACAGCGAACTGACATTACCGTTGGTCGTATTCAGGCTGGTCGACAATGACCCGACGTCGGTCGATTCCTGCGTCGACAACGCACCGAGGGTGCTGTTGGTCGTGGTCAGACTCGTCGACAGGGAGGTCACACCGCTTTGCGCCGTACTGATACCGGCCGCTGCCGAAGTCGACAGACTCGCCACGTTACTGTTGGTGGTGTTCACGCTGGTCGACAACGATCCCACGTCAGTCGACTCCTGAGTCGACAGCGCACCGACGGCGTTGTTCGTGGCATTCAGCCCCGTCGACAACGAACTGACATTACCGTTGGTCGTATTCAGGGTGGTCGACAGTGAACCCACGTCGGTCGATTCCTGCGTCGACAGCGCACCGAGGGCGCTGTTCGTTGCGTTCAGCCCCGTCGACAATGAACTCACGCCACTTTGTGCCGTGCTGATACCGACCGCAGCCGAAGTCGACAGGCTCGTCACGTTGCTGTTCGTGGTGTTCAGGCCTGTCGACAACGAGCTGACGTTGCCGTTGGTCGTATTCAAGCTGGTCGACAACGATCCGACGTCGGTCGATTCCTGGGTCGACAGTGCACCGACGGCGTTGTTCGTTGCGTTCAGCCCTGTCGACAGCGAGCTGACATTGCCGTTGGTCGTGTTCAGGCTGGTCGACAATGACCCCACATCGGTCGATTCCTGCGTCGACAGCGCACCGACTGCGCTGTTCGTTGCGTTCAGCCCCGTCGACAATGAACTCACGCCACTTTGTGCCGTGCTGATACCGACCGCAGCCGAGGTCGACAGGCTCGTCACGTTGCTGTTGGTGGTGTTCAGGCCCGTCGACAGCGAGCTGACATTGCCGTTGGTCGTGTTCAGGCTGGTCGACAATGACCCCACGTCGGTCGATTCCTGGGTCGTTAGCGCACCGACGGCGCTGTTCGTTGCGTTCAGGCCCGTCGACAATGAACTCACGCCACTTTGCGCCGTGCTGATACCGGCCGCAGCCGAAGTCGACAGGCTCGTCACGTTGCTGTTGGTGGTGTTCAGGCCTGTCGACAACGAGCTGACGTTGCCGTTGGTCGTATTCAGGCTGGTCGACAACGAGCCCACATCGGTCGATTCCTGCGTCGACAGCGCACCGACGGCGCTGTTCGTTGCGTTCAGGCCCGTCGACAATGAACTCACGCCACTTTGCGCCGTGCTGATACCGGCCGCAGCCGAAGTCGACAGGCTCGTCACGTTGCTGTTGGTGGTGTTCAGGCCTGTCGACAACGAGCTGACGTTGCCGTTGGTCGTATTCAGGCTGGTCGACAACGAGCCCACATCGGTCGATTCCTGCGTCGACAGCGCACCGACTGCGTTGTTCGTTGCGTTCAGGCCCGTCGACAATGAACTCACGCCACTTTGCGCCGTGCTGATACCGGCCGCAGCCGAGGTCGACAGGCTCGTCACGTTGCTGTTCGTGGTGTTCAGGCCCGTCGACAGCGAGCTGACATTGCCGTTGGTCGTGTTCAGGCTGGTCGACAATGACCCCACGTCGGTCGATTCCTGGGTCGATAGCGCACCGACGGCGCTGTTCGTTGCGTTCAGGCCTGTCGACAACGAGCTGACGTTGCCGTTGGTCGTATTCAGGCTGGTCGACAACGAGCCCACGTCGGTCGATTCCTGCGTCGACAGCGCACCGACGGCGTTGTTCGTGGCGTTCAGGCCCGTCGACAACGAGCTGACATTGCCATTGGTCGTGTTCAGGCTGGTCGACAACGATCCGACGTCGGTCGACTCCTGGGTCGCCAGCGCACCGACGGCGCTGTTCGTTGCGTTCAGCCCCGTCGACAGCGAGCTCACGCCGCTTTGTGCCGTGCTGATGCCGGCCGCGGTCGAAGTCGACAGGCTCGTCACGTTGCTGTTCGTGGTGCTCAGCCCCGTCGACAGTGAGTTCACGCCACTTTGCGCCGTACTGATCCCCGTCGAGGTCGAAGTCGACAGGCTCGTCACTTTGCCGTTCGTGGTGCTTAACCCCGTCGACAGCGAGTTCACGCCGCTCTGCGCCGTGCTGATGCCTGCCGCAGCCGAGGTCGACAGGCTCGTCACGTTGCTGTTCGTGGTGCTCAGCCCCGTCGACAGCGAGCTCACGCCGCTCTGCGCCGTGCTGATGCCTGCCGCAGCCGAGGTCGACAGGCTCGCCACGTTACTGTTCGCCGTACTCAAGCCCGTCGACAGCGAGTTCACACCGCTTTGCGCCGTGCTGATGCCGGTCGAAGCCGACGTCGACAAGCTGAAAAGCTGGGAGCCGTTAACCGCATCCGTTGACGTCGATGTCACGGTCCCGGCCGTAACATTGATGATCTTGCGCGTTGCCAGCGTACCGCTGCCAGCGCCCACGCTCACCACGTTACTCTGCCCCCCGTCGGTGCTACCGTAGCCCAAAGCAACGCTGTTTGACCCAGTGGCCGTCACACTGCCGCCGATTGCCGCCGAGTTTTGCCCCGCGCCGGTCGCACCGTAGCCGATCGCGACGGTGTTGGACGCACTGACTCCAACACCTGCATTCACGCCCAACGCCACGTTTCCGTTTCCGGTTAAGTTCTGCCCGGCGGCCTCTCCAATGGTCGTGTTGTAGTCCCCCGTGAGACCGTTCCCCGAATTGGCCCCGACTGCCGTGTTGTAACCGGCGCTGACTCCGCTACTGCCTTGTCCGCTGTGATATCCGTAGAACGTGCTGAAGCTCCCGCCTGCCCCGGCGTTGTTGCTCACACCACTTCCACAAATGTTGCTGTTGCCGGTGCCGCCGTTTTGGCAGGTGCCGTCCGCCCATCCCACCTGCGACAAAGACATGCACGCACCAGCCACCAACGCCGCAGCCGCCACCGAACGCACCCGCCGCACCGCCCGGGTTCGCCCGCCTGACTTCCCCTGTCCGGCTACGCACTCCGCGACAGCAATCATCTGATTCAGCCTGCGGCTGAAAATGCACTTGTAGATCTTGTTCATGTTTGTCCCCAGTTTTCATCAGCGCCAGTTCGCGCAGAGCGCTTGCAGACAGGTTCCCCAGTCCGCGCGCGCTTCTTGCCTGTATGTCAAGACATCGGGATACCAGGCGGTGTCCCCGAACCACCGCCAATCGGCATGCTTTTGCAAAAGCACATGTGTCTTCAGTCCAAGCGCACCCGCAAGATTGGCGCTCGACGTACACACCGACACGATTTCATCCAGGCACTGCATTGCCGCTGCAGTCCGGCTGAAGTCGGTCAAGAAATGAGAAAGATCGGTAACAGGCAAATCGGGCACACCGGCGAGAGCCGCGCGATGTTCAGCGGGCATCAGCGAATAGAAGTGCACACCGCCAACGTCTTTCAGATAGGCGTTCAGCAGCGCCGACGGCACACTGCGCGCAAGCCGGTTCGACGCGGTCGAGACGGGATTGGCCGACCACACGATGCCGATATGCCGGCAGCCATCGCCCGAGCGCGACTGCGCGATCAACTGCCGCGCAATGCGTTGATCCTCCGGCGCGGGCTTCAGATAAGCGATCGGCTCAGGTTTGTCCAACCACAAAGGCAAATCGCCGATCGAGATTTGCCAGATTCGTGAGGACTGTTGAGCAAGCACGCGAAGATCCGGCTCTTGCGTGACCATTCCCCCCAATACCGATGCCGACGGAAAACTCTCGCGGAACAGCCGTACGAGCGCGGGCCGGCACACTACCACCACGCGCATGCTGGCCGACCGTGCCCGCTTCAGCAGCCGCGGCAGAAACGAGGCAAACAGGATCTCGTCACCGGTACCCTGTTCGCCGGAAACGATCAACGTCGAGCCCGATTCGAACTGGCCGCTCCAGGTGGAATACGGAAAGCTCATGCCCTTGAGGCTGATTTCCTTTCCCGCCTCGAAACGCCTCGCATAATGTGGCCAGGCGTCCCTGAACCGCCCCCTGCCAAGCAGAAAATGCGCGTATTCCCAATGCGTGACCGGATCGTCGTCTTCGGCGATTTGCGTCTCGAACAAAGCCCGGGCACGCTCATCCAGTCCCAGATAAGCGCAGCACACGGCCATTCGGTGTGCCGCCTTGTTGCGCAATCTGCCCTCGAGCTGAGCCAGCCGGTCGAAGCATTCGAGCGCCTTGTCGAAATGCTCGCGGAGCCGCAGAAGCTCGCCGTAATTCCATAACGCATTGGCGCAATCCGGATCTCGTTCCAGGCAGGCGCGATACTCATCCATCGCGCGTTCCTGCTGCCCGGATTCGTGCAAGGCAACGGCCAGGTTGTAGCGAATCTGCGGATCGTGAGGCGCGAGCGCGGCGGCCCGCGCGAACGCATCGAGCGCCTCGCGTTGTTGGCCGCCTCGGCTCAATGCCACGCCCAGGAGCAGACGCAGGAAGCCGCAGCCCTGATCGACGGAGATGGCCTGCCTCGCGCACGCGGCACTTTGCTCGAAGTGCCCGTCATTCAAAAGTTGCAACGCTCGCTGCGACAGCGCCGCGGTGCTCGTCGGCCAGCCGGGCTCGACCTCCGTCGTCGCATCAGAAGGAAGCGGCAATGCGCCGGTGATGCATGCCAGTCTTGAAGGTGGCGAATGCAAGTCTTTTCTGCATTTCATATGTGCCCCCGCACACGTCGTGTATCGAGTTGTCATCGCGCTCGTGAGCGCGGCTCAATCAACGTGTATGGAGGCGTGATACGAGAAGGCAGCCGCATGGCAGCCGTAGCGTACTTGGACATGATTTCCCCGACCTGCGTTTTGGTTGTTCGTTGCCTGCACTGGGCTCTACGGCCGTGCGGCTTGGATGTGTGCGAAACACGTGAGCAAGGAGTGGACCAGCACGCTGCGGCTCAATGACCAAGAGGCCTGGCGACCGATAAGCGATGCGAGGCAACGTTCGGCCCCCAGCGTTGTTTCAGCTCTGAAACGCCAGAAGGACGCGCCGATTCGCCAAGTCCCGCGCGCAGCAAGGAAACACCCGTACGACGAGACTTTGCGTCGACGGCAGGCATTCGATTCCTGCGCACCCCGTCGCTGTGATTTATCTAAAGATGTTTCAATCGTGCAACTCGCGGCCGGGAACGATGCCGTTTGGAGGGAGATCCACGAAGAGCCATTTTTTTGTGCGGCGCGCCGGCTCGATACGGGCCAGGACACACGCCCGGCGGGTTTTTCGTCGTTGGCATATCATGCGCGTTTGGCCGCGTCTGCGCGTTCAGCCGACTGTCTCCGCGATCCGGGGGACCGACATCGCGTCGCGATGGGCAAGTCGTTGCGCAAGCACGCACATGCGGACGTTGCCGCTCTGTGAGCGGTCGTGTCCGCACCGCCAACCGCCGAGACCCCGATGACTACCCCCGTGCCCGATTCCAGTCCGTTACCCCCGTTACCCGCCAACCTGTTCCGCCACGCGCCGTTCCAGCGTTTCTGGGGCACCCGCGTGATGTCGTCGCTGGCCTTCCAGATCCTGTCGGTTGCGATCGGTTGGTACGTGTACGCGCTCACGCACAGCGCGTTCGCACTCGGTCTCGTCGGCCTCGCGCAGTTCGTGCCGATGTTCGCGCTGACGCTCGTCGTCGGGCAGGTGGCCGACCGCTACGACCGCCGGCGCATCGCGACGATCTGCCAGAGCGTCGAGGCACTGGCCGCCGGCGTGTTCCTGCTCGGCGCGCTGCAAGGATGGCTGGCCGCGCCGGCCGTGTATGCGCTCGCGGCGATCGTCGGCACGGCCCGCGCGTTCGAGTCGCCGTCGGTGTCGTCGCTGTTGCCGGCCGTCGTGCCGCGCACCGAGCTGCCGCGCGCGACCGCGCTGTCGACGTCCGCGAACCAGGCCGCGCAGATTCTCGGGCCCGCGTTCGGCGGGCTGCTCTATGGTGTCGGCGCGCCCGTCGCGTTCGGCACGAGCGTCGCGGCATTCGCGATCGCGGCGATGCTGAGCGGCACGATTCCGCTGCGCAGCGCGCCGCCCGCCCGCGAGCCGGTCACGCTGCGCTCGGTGTTTTCGGGCATCGCGTTCATCCGGCGCGAACCGGCGATTCTCGGTGCGCTGTCGCTCGACCTGTTCGCGGTGCTGTTCGGCGGCGCGACCGCGCTGCTGCCGATCTACGCGCGCGACATCCTGCAGGTCGGCCCGTGGGGGCTCGGCGCATTGCGCGCGGCGCCGGCGGTCGGCGCGCTCGCGGGCACGCTGTGGCTCACGCGTTTCCCGTTGAAGGGCCGGCCGGGCCGCGCGATGTTCGGCGGCGTGATCGCATTCGGCATCGCGACGATCGTGTTCGGGTTGTCGCGGCACTTCGCGCTGTCGCTCGTCGCGCTGGCAGCACTTGGCGCATCGGACGTCGTGAGCGTCGTCGTGCGGCTGTCGCTCGTGCAACTGCGCACGCCCGACGACATGCTCGGTCGCGTGAGCGCGGTCAACTCGCTGTTCATCGGCACGTCCAACCAGCTCGGCGAATTCGAATCGGGCGTGACGGCTGCGTGGTGGGGCGCGCCGGCCGCGATCGTCGTGGGGGGTGCGGCGACGATCGCCGTTGCGTTGACGTGGATGCGACTGTTCCCGACATTGCGAAACATGGCGTCGCTGGAACGCGATCATTGAGCGGACCCGAGCGGCCGATGTCTTCGAGGGAAGCCGGCCGCTCGTTCACTGTCATTCATTTCAAATTGCTTTCTCGTTTCAATCAAATGCCAAACGGTATCGTGTCCGAACGATCGTCCGATCAAGGCATTTCCCGCACGCGTTTCGGTCGGGTTGCGGCATGACCGCGGAAAGCCGTGAACGCGACGCGGCTTCGCCCGTAGCGGAATCGAAAAGGCGCTGATTCATCAATACCTTGGCGCGCAAGGTTTCGAGCGGCCATTCATCGGTTGAATCCAGCGATGAAAATTACGAAATACATTCCATCAATTACATAAAACTTTCAGTAATTTTCCGAAAGATTCCGCATTCGTATGACGATGCGGTTATTAATTGAAACAAAAAGAAAGGCGTGGAATGATAGCGATTCTCATTTCCGTAGCCGCCGCGGCGACCGCCGCCGGCCACTCGTCAACCCTAGCCAGCTAGTGCCGTCGTCGGCCTGATCGTCGGCGGCCAGCAAGCCATCGCATCCGTGCCTCGTGCACGCGCATCGCCGCGTGTCCACGCGGGGCGGTTTCATTCCGACTGGATCTCCATGCCGAACAGGACCCCGTTCGCGAGCGCGCTCGCGCTGGCCTTTGCTTTGCCTATCGCTGCGCCCGCCCTCGCGCAGAGCACGCGCGCCGAATCGTCGCCGGCCGCCGCCGCGCAACCGGGCGACGCTTCGCCGGACGCAACCGGCACCGCGACGTCGCGCGACACGCTGCCGGCGATCAGCGTGTCGGGGCAGGCCGTGCAGCAGGATTTCCAGGCCGGGCGTTCGACCGTCGGCGCGAAAACCCCGACCGCGCTGCGCGACATTCCGCAGTCGGTCACGGTGATCAACAAGGCGCTGATGGAGTCGCAAGGGCTCACGTCGTTCCAGGATGCGCTGCGCAATGCACCGGGCATCACGATCGGCGGCGCGGAAGGCGGGCAGATCGGCAACAACATCAACCTGCGCGGCTTCACCGCGCAGAACGACATCTATCTCGACGGCTTCCGCGATCGCAACCAGTATTACCGCGACACGTTCGATCTCGATTCGGTCGAAGTGCTGTACGGCCCGTCGTCGATGCTGTTCGGGCGCGGCTCGACGGGCGGCGTGATCAACCAGGTATCGAAGAAGGCGAACCTGAAGCCGTCGGCGGAGGTGTCGACGACGGTCGGCACCGACGATCATTACCGCACGAGCGTCGACCTGAACCGGCCGCTCGGCGCGACGTCCGCGTTTCGCGTCAATGCGTTCGGCCAGTCGCTCGGCTCGACGCGCGACGTGATGAAGAACAAGGACTACGGGATCGCGCCGGAGTTGCGCTTCGGCATCGGCACGCCGATCGAGATCACGCTGTCCGCGCTGATCCAGCATAACTACGACATGCCGGACTACGGCGTGCTCGCGGTCAACGGCCATCCGGCGCCGGTGCCGAAGAACACGTTCTACGGGCTCACCGACGACCGCACGATCCAGGACGTGCAGACGGTGTCCGCGCGGATCGACCATCGCGTCAACGATGCGCTGACGATCAGCAACCGCACGTCGTTCTCGCACTCGATGACCGATGCGCGCGAGACGGCCGCGAACGCGGTGCTGACGGGGCCGTTGTCGTCGAGCACCGCGCTGACGAACGGCAACTACACGTCGTTGCCGATGTCCGCGCTGTACGTGAAGCTCGCGAGCCACGATCGCGTGATCGAAAACCATTCGGTCGACAACGACACGATGGCGCATTTCAAGTTCGACACGGGCTTCGTGAAGCACGACCTGATCGCGGGCGTCGAAGTCGGGCACGACAGCTACACGAACCAGGCGTATACGCGCAGCGGCCTGCCGATTCTGTCGTTGATCGATCCGGCGTACCTGTCGTCGACCGCGTCCAACGCGACGCAAACGGCGGCCAACCACGCGGAATCGGGCGCGACCACGCTCGCCGCGTACATGAACGACACGGTGTCGATCGGCCGCGACTGGAAATTCGTCGGCGGGCTGCGCTGGGATCGCTTCCAGGCGCATCTGGCGAACACGGTGAGCGCGCCCGGCTACGCATCGCAGACGAACTACTTCACGAGCGTGCGGGCCGGCGTGATCTACCAGCCGACCGAATCGCAGTCGTACTACGTGTCATACGGGACGTCGTTCAATCCGTCGCTCGAGACGCTGACGGTCACGAACAACACGCAGAACCTCGCGCCGGAGCACACGAAATCGTACGAGGTGGGCGGCAAGTGGGATCTGCTGAACGACAACCTGTCGGTCACGTCGGCGCTGTTCCAGCAGGAGAAGAGCAACGCGCGCACGCAGACGTCGACCGGCGAATACCTGCTCGAGGGCGACATTCGCGTGCGCGGCTTCCAGGCGAGCGTGACGGGCCACATCACGCCGAAGTGGCAGGTGTTCGGCAGCTACACGTACATGAACGGCGTGATCCTGAGCGCGCTCGACGGCACGCAAGGCAAGACGCTCGCGAATACGCCGCGTAACACGTTCACGCTGTGGACCACGTATGCGTTCACGCCGCACTGGGAAATCGGCGGCGGCCCGACCTACATGTCGGGACGCTACGCGGCGAACACGGACTACGTGCAGGTGGGCGGCTACACGCGCTGGGATGCGACGGCCGCGTATCACGCGAAGCAGTGGGACCTGCGCGTGAACCTGCTGAACCTGACCAACAAGTTTTATTACGATGCGCTGATCCAGTCGGACGGCGGTCGCGCGGTGCCGGGCGTCGGGCGCACGTTCCTCGCGACGCTCGACTATCGGTTCTGACGGCACGCATGCGGCCGCCGCGCCATTCGATGAAAAAGGTGGAACGATGCTTGTACACATCCCGAACGTGCTGACGCCCGACCAGGTGCGGACGATGCGCGACCGGCTCGACCGCGCGGGCGACGCGTGGGTCGACGGCCGCGCGACGGCCGGCTATACGGGCGCGCCGGTCAAGCGCAACCAGCAGATCGCCGAGCATTCGCCGGTCGCGCGCGAGCTGGGCGACGTGATTCTCGCCGCGGTCGAGCGTCATCCGCTGTTCATCAGCGCGGCGCTGCCGAACCAGGTCTATCCGCCGCTGTTCAACCGCTACGAAGGCGGGATGGCGTTCGGCAGTCACGTCGACGGCGCGGTGCGCGTGCTGCCGAACGGCGTGAAGCTGCGCACGGACGTGTCCGTCACGCTGTTCCTGTCCGCACCCGACGAATACGACGGCGGCGAACTCGTGATCGAGGACGCGTACGGCGTGCAACAGGTCAAGCTGCCGGCCGGCGACCTGATCGTCTATCCGGCGACGAGCCTGCACCAGGTCATGCCGGTCACGCGCGGCGTGCGCGTCGCGAGCTTCTTCTGGGTGCAGAGCCTCGTGCGCAGCGATGCGCAGCGTGCGCTGCTGTTCGACATGGACACGGCGATCCAGCGGCTCAATGCCGGCGGCGCCGATGCGCAGGCGTGCCGCAGCCTGGTCGGTTGTTACCACAATCTTCTGAGAATCTGGAGCGAGACGTGAGCGTTGCCGATCCCTTCGAACTCGACGCGACGCCGCCCGCGTCGCGCATCGCGCCGGGCGCGCGTCCGGCCGGCTCCGGCGGCACGCGATCGCGCCGCGGCACCTTCATCAAGTGGCTGCGCAAGGTGCACGGCTGGATCGGCCTGTGGGGCGCGGCGCTCGGCCTGCTGTTCGGTACGACGGGGTTCCTGCTGAACCATCGCGCGCCGCCGCTGCGGATCCAGACCGGCGCGCCGCACGTCGACACGTTGCGGCTCGACGTGCCCGATCCGGAACCGGCGTCGCCGCGCGAACTCGAGCAATGGTTGCGTGCGCAGCCGAATCTGCATCTGCCGGAACGCATGGGCCGCATGCAGAAGGAGCCCGAGCATCCGGTCGCATGGGGCGACCGCGAAGCCGTGCAGCCGGAGCACTGGCAGCTCGTGTTCGCGTCGCCGCACGAAAACGTCGCGGTCGACTACTGGGTCGGCAGCGACACGATGACGCTCAAGCGCACCGGCAACGGCACGCTCGCGTGGCTCACGAACCTGCACAAGGGCGTCGGGATGAGCATCGGCTGGGTGCTGCTCGTCGATACGCTCGCGGGCGCGCTGATCCTGCTGTCACTGACCGGCGTGCTGTTGTGGACGGAGCTGAACAGGCGCAAGACGATCGGCGCGGTGCTCGTGGTCGGCTCGATCGTCGCGATCGTGTGCGCGGCCAGCGCGTAGCGGCCGCTCAGACGCCGGCGTCGCGCGCGACCTGCACGGCCGTGCCGTAGCAGATGACTTCCGTGACGCCCGAGCCGATCTCGGTCGAGTCGTAGCGCATCGCGACGATCGCGTTCGCGCCAAGCTTGCGCGCATCGTCGAGCATCTTGTCGAACGCGTGCTGGCGCGCCTTTTCGCACAGCGACGTATAGAGCGTGATGTTGCCGCCGAAGATCGTCTGCAGCGACGCGCCGAACGAGCCGACGATCGAGCGCGAGCGCACGATGATGCCCTGTGCGACGCCCAGCGAGCGGACGGTTGTATGACCGGGCAGATCGAAGGCGGTCGTGACGCGATCGGGCGACAGGTCGTCGATGGAGCGGGTGGGTTCGGTCATGGTGTTCGAGTCTGTGGCGAGTGGTCGAACGACGATTCTAGCCGGACGGACAAAAGGCATTCGAACGGGCGCACCCATGCGGGTGAACGCCCGTTTCGTTGCCGAACGCGACAACCGCCCGGCGACGAACGCTCAGCGCTTGACCGTCGCGCCGGCAATGCCGCCGAGATCGACCGCATAGGCGAGCGCCAGCTTGCCGAACTTCAGCGCGTGGTTCGCCTGCCGATCCGAGTTTTCCAGCGTGTCGTTCACCGTGTGGATATACGGGCTGTCGTTCTGGTCGGCCTCGAACGGGAACGATGCCGGATACCCCTGCGCATTCCACGACGCGTGATCCGAGCACGCATAGCCGCATTGCGACGTGCCGATCGCGAGCTCCGGCAGATAGGTCTTCGCCAGGTTCGTCACGTAGGTGTTCTGCGCGGCGTTCGTGTAGTCGGTGATCAGGTAGATATCCTTCGGATCGCCCTTGTAGTTCGTCATGTCGAGCTGCAGCACGCCGACCACGTTCGCATTCTGCGTGCGGAACTGCTTCGCGATCGCCTTCGAGCCGAGCAGACCGGCTTCCTCGGCCGCATACCCGACGAACTTGATGGTCCGTTTCGGCCGGTAGTTGTTCGCGAGCAGCACGCGCAGCGCCTCGGTCAGGCTGGCGATGCCCGACGCATCGTCGTCGGCGCCGGGCGAGCGCGTGTTCTCCGTCGTGCGGCCGACGGTCGAATCGAGATGGCCGCCGAGCACGACGGTGCCCGCGGCCGGATCGCTGCCGCGAATCGTCAGGATCACGGATTTCTGCGGAAAGCCCGTGTGCGCGAACTGCTCGACGGTGATGTCGGCGCGCGCACCTGCGAGCTGCTTCCACTGCAGCGCGAGCCAGTCGGACGCGGCGACGCCGTGCGACGTCGTGTAGTAGCGGTTCGTGAAGCCGGACAGCGACGTGATCGTGCCGACGATGTTGCTGGCCTGCAGTTGCTGGACCCACGTGCCGATCTGCGGCACGTTCGACACCGTATACGCGGGCGCGGCGGCCTGTTTCGCGAGCGTCGCCGGCAACGGCTGCAGCGCCTGCCGCGCGTCGGCGAACGAATCGTGCACGACGTAGCCGGGCCCGTGGCCGCGCGTGTGGTGGACGGCGTGGGCCAGCTCGCCCAGCCGCGAATCGTCGATCTCGACGACGTGAACGGTTTCGCGGCGCGCGGCGCCGTCGGCCGTCTTGCCGGCGTCGACGGTCGTGCTGTACTGCGTGGTTGCGTTCGCATCGATACGTTGAAGCTGGCGGAACGCGGTGTCGCCGAGCGTGATCCAGACGGGGGTCGCGTGCGCGGCGGCGCCCAGCAGCATGCCGCCCAGCGCGGCGCTCAGGCGGGTTGGTTTCAGAGTAGGCATGTTCGATCTCGTGGGGATGGCGATGTCGATGAAGGGAGCGCGCCGCAGGTCGTGCGATGCGCTCCCGCCTGCTGCGGCATTACGACTTTTGCGGAACGGTCACGCCGTACGTGCAGCTCTTGTTGTACGCGTTGCCGATCGCGGTGAGCTGCGCGCTGCTGTAGCCGAGCGCGGACGCGGCCGTCAGCACGGCCTGCGCGGCGGCCTTCTGGTTGGTCGAGCTGTTGGTCATCGACAGCCCCTTCAGGAACGCCTTGTCCATCGCCTGCGCGCCGATCGCATCGCGCGCGACGAGGTTGCACGACGCCCAGTACTGGCCGGCCGTGTGGATCTCCGCGCCGCGCGCCTGCGCATAGGTGCGCCCGACGTTCCAGTTGGTCACGCGGCCGGCCCAGAACTCGTTGTGGCCGTCCCAGTTGTAGACCCAGTGATACTGCGCATCCGACGGGCTCCACTGGTTGAAGTCGCGGCTGTACGCGGCCGCGAGATAGTCGCCGGTGCCTTCCGACAAGCCTTCCTGTTGCGACAGGCCGCCGTTGGTGACCCAGTCGTGGATGCCGTGGCCGAGCTCGTGGATCACGACGTCCGCGTCTTCCGCGTCGTCGACGCCGCCTTGCCCGAACGTCAGCCGGCCGCTGCTCGACGAATACGACGAATTGTCGTCGCCCGATTCGCCGTGCGGGTCGTACTGTACGCCGCCCGTGTACTGGTACGGCAGCGCCTTGATGCCGAGCGTCTGGTTCACGTAACGCAGGAACGTGTCGATGTGGTAGTACACGTTCACGGCCTCGAAATACAGGTTGCCGCGCGTGAATTCGAACGCGGGCGTGGACTGCGACGGGCACGCCTTGTCGAGCGGCGCATCGAAATCGACGCACGCCGCGTACGGGCCCGTCAGCGTGTAGCGGCCACCCGACTGCGCGAGCTCCTTCAGCGTCACGCGCACGCGTGCGGCCGTGAGCTGGGTCGAATCGGCGTCGTTGCCGTCCTTGTAGCCCGTGCTGCCGTAGCTGCTCTTCGTCGGCGACAGCGGATCGGGGCGGAACACGAAGCCGGTGCCGTCGGTCGCGTAGAACGCCTTGTCCTCGGCGCGCAGCACTTCGCCGCTGCCCGAGTCGATCAGCAGTTCCCAGTCGCCTTTCGGGCCGTCCTGCGGGCGGCCGCGCACCTTCCACGCGGTGTGCGTGCCGGCCTTGTCGACGAACGCGACGAGCTGCGCGTCGAGATGCGTGAAGCCGCTCACGCCGAGATACGCGCGGGCGCGGTCGAGCGCCTGCTGCTGATCGACGGCCTGCGACTTGCGCGTCGTCGCGACCACGCCGTTGATCGTGTTGCTCGCGACGTACAGGATGCGGCCGTCCTTCGCGACGGTCACCGCGATGTCGCTGCCGTATACGGGCAGCCCGGCGGCCTGCTGCTGCAGGCGCACGACGGTGAAGTCGGCGTCGTTGCGCTCCGACGTGACGACGAGGCTCGCGAGCGCGGCCGCGTCGAGCCCGAGCTGCGCCGCTTGCGACGCGACGAAGTCGCGTGCGGTGGCGGCGGGCGTCGCGGCGGCCTTCTTGACGCGATAGGCCGGGTTGTACAGCGTGACGGCGACGCCGTCCGCGCGGAACTGCCCGGCGGCCGTGTCGGCCTTCGCGGCCGGCGGCGCGACGCCGCGCGTCAGGCTTTCGCGCAGGCTCGCGGCCTGCGGATTCGACACTTTCGTGTCGGCCTGGGTGCCGCCGACGATGCCGAAACCGAGCACGAGACCCAGGGCGAGCGGCAATGCTTTGCGTGATGTCTGCATACGTGATCCTCATCTCAACGGTTGGACACGCCCGCACGTTCGTGGCGAGCAGGCACGACACGGCCCGCGCGCCGGTTCGATGGAACCGGTGCGGCGAAGCGGTGTTGGGAATGTCGACTGACTAAGGAACCCTAAATGTCAGGTCGAAAAGAAGCGGGCAGGTGAAGCGGAGGAGAAGCGAACGGCAGGCAGGTGCGGCGACGGCGAAGCGAGCATCGTCATGTCATACCCCTCGGATCGATATTGGATATCGGTGGGCAGCCTGCGTGGCGCGACGCGCGTCGAGATGCAGTACGCGTGTCGTTAGGCTGCCTATCTAACTTTGTTTGATATGTTACAGAATATTTTCAGCGACATTCCAAATTATTTTCGATGACCGCTTCGGTTCGTCGACCAATCGCCGGCATTGTTCAGCGAACGGCGGGAAACGCTGCCGGAACGCGCAATACCGCGCCGGATTGTGATTAAAAGCCGAGACGATCAGCGCGTCGCGCGCCGGTCGCTGCGCGGGCTCATCCCGAATCGTGCGCGATAGGTGCGCGAGAAATGCGACGGCGATTCGAAGCCGCACGCGACGCACACCGACGTGATGCTCATGTCGGTCTGCTGCAGCAGCTCGCGTGCGCGATCGAGGCGCAGGTTCAGGTAGAAGCGCGTCGGCGTGTCGTTCAGCGTCGCGCTGAACAGCCGTTCGAGCTGGCGCCGCGTGATCGAGACTTCCTGCGCGAGCGCATCGGAGCCGAGCGGGTTCTCCATGTGCCGCTGCATCGTGCCGATCACCTGGATCAGCTTGCGGTTGTGCACGCCGTAGCGCGCGGCGATCTCGAGCCGCTGGCTGTCCGAGCGCTGCCGGATGCGGCTGACGACGAACTGCTCGGAGATCGCCGCCGCGAGATCGGCGCCGTGCCGGCGGCCGATCAGGTCGAGCATCATGTCGATCGACGCGGTGCCGCCCGCGCACGTGATGCGCCGGTCGTCGATCTCGAACAGCTCCTGCGTCGCGTTCAGGCCGGGATAGCGCTCGCGGAACGCGGCCAGCGCCTCCCAGTGCAGCGTGAGCGGCTGCGACGCGTCGAACAGCCCGGCTTCCGCGAGCACGAAGCTGCCCGTATCGATGCCGCCGAGCGTCGCGCCATGCCGGTGCTGGCGGCGCAGCCAGTCGCCGAGCGTGCGCGTGTAGCACACGAGCGGATCGAAGCCCGCGACGACGAACACCGTATCGACCTGCGGGACATCCGCGCACGCGGCTTCGGCGGCGACCGGAATGCCGTTGCTCGCGGCGACCGGCGCGCCGTCCGCGCTGATCACGTGCCAGCGATACAGCTCGGTGCGAAAGCGGTTCGCGACGCGCAACGGCTCGACCGCCGACATGAAGCCGAGCGCGGAGAAGCCGGGCAGCAACAAGAAGTGGAAATCCTCGGGCATCGGGGCGTGGGGTGGAAGCGGGTGATCGTCGCGCACCGCGCGACGTGGCGAGCGGGCTGCGCACGGCTCAGCGGGCCGCGCGCGGCGCGCGGGCGCCGAACGTTCAAGCCGGGATTATCGCGGGTTTTGCCGGCGCTCAGCGCGTTTTTGCACGATGCACCGTCCGGCGCGCCGTCGTCGACGGCAATTCGCCGAACTGGGCCTTGTACGCGTTCGCGAAATGCCCGAGATGCATGAAGCCCCAGCGCGCGGCCGCCTCGCTGATCGGCAGGTCGGATTGCCGCGTGTCGAGCAGCAGGCGCCGGACCTGCGCGAGGCGCAGCGAGCGCGTGTAGTTGAGCGGGCTCGTCTGGACGACCGACTGAAAGCTGTTCTGCATCGTGCGCCGGCTGACGCGCAGTTGCGTGCACAGGCTCAGGATGTCGACGGGCGCTTCCGGGTGCGCGATCACGTAGTCGTGCACGCGGCGCACGATGTCGGCGCGGCAGGCGTGCGTGAGCCGATTCGGCGGCTCGGGCATCCGGTACGTGAGGAGATCGACGAGCACATTGCCGACGTCGGCGCGCAGCGCGCACTGCGCGCGTGCCGCGTCGAACGTATCGGGCGCCGACAGCACGCGTTCGAGCAGCGTCGCGAGTTGCATGCTCGCGCGGTCGCGCGCGGCGACCGGCACCTCGACGACGCCGCGCCGCAGCGCGCGTGCGTCCAGCCGGACGTCGGCCGCATCCTCGATCTGCTGCATCAAGTCGGGTTCGACGACCACGCCGATCAGCGACATGTCGTCGGGTGAATGGAGTTCGAACGGTGTGCCGCCGCGGGCCATCACGATCGTGCCGCGCTCGAGGCGTTCATCGCCGAACGCGAAGGTGCCCGAGCCGGTGAGTGGCATGCCGAACACCGTTTGGCCGTGCGGCAAGCATCCGCGCTGGATGATGCGCACGTTCGCCGCTTCCTGGAACAGTTGCACGCCGTCGAACACCGCATGTTTGACCGCGCTGCGATACGCGCCGGACCCGATCTGGTCGTAACGCTGATTCCAGCCGCGCAGCGCCTCGGCATGCCGGTCTGCGTCGTCGAACCTCTGATGTAACACGAGCACGGCGCCTCCGGCGATCGTTCGGACCGCGCAAGATTAAACCGACCGAATAGTCGGCGCAATACGGGGCAGCGCTATTCCGCGTACATGTTTCAGAGGGTCGGAAGGGGCGGTACAGCGTGGCTTTCACGCGCATTTCCAATATCCCGAATCGGCACGTACGCGTTGCCGGTCCGGGTGCTGACGGGATTTATTGTCGAACTACAGTCGCCCCACATAACGTGAATCCCCACTGGAGGCGGCATGAGGACAAGGCGACGAACCGTGGCGCTCGCGGCGACGCTGGCGTTGGCGGCGGCATGGACCGGCAGCGCGAACGCGACGGAAAAACCCGAGGAACTGGTCGTGCAGAAGATGCCGCCGTGGCATCCGCACGAGGTCTATGTCGTCGACATCTCGATGCCGTCGATGACCGACGGGCGCATCTACGTGTACGACGCCGACGCGAAGAAGCTGCTCGGCCAGATCGACGGCGGCTTCGCGCCCGGCCTCGCGATCTCGCCCGACCGCAAGACCAGCTTCGTCGCGACGACCTACTTCTCGCGCGGCTCGCACGGCACGCGCACCGACGTCGTCGAGATGATCGACAACACGACGCTCGATCACGCGGGTGAAATCGTGATTCCGGCGAAGCACGCGCAGCACGTGCCGTCGCCGTACAACACCGCGTTCAGCGCCGACGGCAAGCGGCTGTATGTCGCGAACATCACGCCGGCCGCGTCGGTGACGGTGATCGACGCCGTGTCGAAGCAGGTGCTGTCGGAGATCGACATGGCCGCATGCGTGCTCGCGTACCCGTCGGGCAACGACCGCTTCACCGCGCTGTGCGAAAGCGGCAAGGCGCTGACCGTCACGCTCGACGCGAACGGCAAGGAGACGAAGCGCACGATGTCGGATGCGTTCATCGACGTCGACAAGGATCCGGCGTTCGTGAACGCGTCGCGGTACAACGGCGATTATTTGTTCACCACCTACGGCGGCAACGTGCGCAGCGCCGATTTCAGCGGCGACAAGCCGGCGTTCGGCAAGCCGTGGTCGTTGCTGACGGACGCCGAGCGCGCCGAAGGCTGGCGCCCGGGCGGCATGCAGCAGACGGCCGTGCACGCGCAGCAGCACCGCTACTACGTGCTGATGCACAAGGGCGCCGACGGTTCGCACAAGGATCCCGGCACGCAGGTGTGGGTATACGACCTGAAGACGAAGCAGCGCGTCGCGCGCTGGGATCTCGCGCAACTGAAGATCGAGCCGCTCGTGTCGATCCAGGTCAGCGAAGACGACAAGCCGCTGTTCTACGGGCTGACGGCGACCTCCGACCTCGTCGTGATGGATGCGCGCACCGGCACGCTGCGGCACGTCGAGAAGCAGGTCGGCAATACGTCGACGCTGCTCGTCAACCCGTGAGGCCGCGATGACCGTCGATCCCGTACTCGCCACCAGCGCGCAGGCCGGCGCGGCCGTCGTCGTGCTGCTCGGCGCCTTCGCGAAGATGCGTCGGCCTGCCGCGTTCCGCCACGCGCTCGCCGGCTACCGGCTGCTGCCCGATGCGCTGACCGCGCCCGTCGCGTTCGCGATTCCGCTCGCGGAAGTCGTGGCCGCCGTGGCGCTGCTGTTTCCCGATACGCGAACGGCCGGCGCGATCGGCCTGATCGCGCTGCTCCTGGCGTTCGCGGCCGGCCTCGCGATCAACCTGCTGCGCGGCCACACCGACATCGACTGCGGCTGTTCCGGCTTCACCGCCGCCCGTGCGGACGCGCCGCGCGGCATCGGCTGGCTGCATGTGGGCCGCGTGCTGCTGCTCGTCGCGCTGGCCGCGACCGCGTTCGTCGAGCCGGGCACGCGCGCCGTCGTGTGGTTCGACTACCTGACGCTGTGCTTCTCCGTGCTGCTGATCGTCTGCGCGCTGCTCATCGTCGACGTGCTGCTCGCCAACGTTCCGCGCCTTTCCCACCTGAGGAATTCATGATGCAAACCGCTCTCACCGTTTCCACCGCCCTGTTGTGGGTGGCCGTCCTCGCGCTCGGCGCGATCTGCCTCGCGCTGGTGCGCCAGATCGGCATCCTGTACGAACGCATCATGCCGGCCGGCGCGCTGATGATCGACAAGGGGCCGGCGGTCGGCGCGATCGCGCCGACGTTTGAGCTGACCGACATTCGCGGCGCGCACGTGAAGGTCGGCGGCATCGACGCCGCGGGCAAGGCGACGCTGCTGTTCTTCCTGTCGTCGACGTGCCCGGTCTGCAAGAAGCTGCTGCCGCTGCTGCCGTCGTTGCAGGCCAGTGAGGCGACGCCGGTGAACATCGTGCTCGCGAGCGACGGCGATGCCGACGAACACACGCGCTTCGCGCAGAAGCACGACCTCGGGCGCTTCCCGTACGTGCTGTCGCAGGAGCTCGGCCTCGCGTACCAGATCGGCAAGCTGCCGTATGCGGTGCTGCTCGACGAAACGGGCACCGTGCGCGCGAAGGGGCTCGTCAACACGCGCGAGCACCTCGAGAGCCTGTTCGAGGCGAAGGAGCGCGGCGTCGCGTCGCTGCAGCAGTTCGTGCACGGCGATCGCAGCCACGACGTGCACGACGCGCACGCGCAGCACGCCTGACCGGCCGAACCTTTTTCAACGTCATTGGAGAACGACGACATGGGCGTGTTTGATTCATGGTTCGAGCGGTCGGCGCGCGGCGTCGCGCAGCACAGTTCGCGGCGCAGCGCGATGGCGAAGCTCGGCAAGGTGCTGGTGGGTTCGGCGCTGCTGCCGCTGCTGCCCGTCGATCGCACCGCGTATGCGGCCGAGGCGGCGTCGGGGGCGTCCGGCGCATCCGGCGGCGCCGCGGCCGGCGCGAGCGACGACCCGACGAGCTGCGACTACTGGAAATACTGCGCGATCGACGGCTGGCTCTGCAGCTGCTGCGGCGGCACGTCGAGCAGTTGCCCGCCGGGCACGACGCCTTCGCCGATCACGTGGATCGGCACCTGCCGCAATCCGCACGACGGTTCGGACTACATCGTGTCGTACAACGACTGCTGCGGCAAGACCTCGTGCGGCAAGTGCTTCTGCAACCGCAACGAGCGCGAGAAGCCGCTGTACAAGCTGTCGCTGAACAACGACATCAACTGGTGCATGGCGAACGGTAATTCGAATTACCACTGTTCGGTTTCGGTTCTGCTGGGAGCGGCAAAACAATGAAAGTGAAGCAAGCAGGAAAGGGCATCGTTGCGTGCATGGCGGCCGTCGCGGCCTTCGCGTTGCCGCGTGCGGCCGGTGCGCAGCAAGCCGTGCATTACCCGGCAGGAAAAAGCCTGTTCGACGCGCAGTGCGCGGTGTGTCACCAGGCGGGCGGCAAAGGGCAGGACGGCCTGGCGCCGCCGCTGATCGAGTATCCGGGCAAGTACGCGGAGGCCGAAGCCGGGCGGGCGCAGCTGATCGCGACGCTGCTGCACGGCATGTTCGGCGAGATCGAGGTGCACGACAAGCGCTACAACTTCAAGATGCCGTCGTTCGCGAGCACGAGCGACGACGACATCGCGCAGGTGCTGAACTATGTCGTGTTCGACCTCAACGCGCAGCACGGCGATGCGAAGCCGTTCACCGCGGCCGATATCCGTGCGGCGCGCGCGAAGCAGATGGACGGCACGGCCGTGCATGCGCAGCGCGCGGTGGTGATCAAGGGGCTCGGCCGGTGAACGGCGTGCGCGCGTCCGTGCACGGCACGCGGTGCGCGACGTCGTCGCGGCTCGGCGTCATGTCGCATCGATTGTCGTGCCGGCTGCTGCTGGCGGCTGCGGCGGCCTGTGCGTTCGCCGCGCCCGCGCATGCCGACGGCGCGGCCGATGCCGCGCTCGCGCGGCAGCACTGGGTGCTCAACTGCATGGGCTGCCACACGGCGACGGGCGGCGGTATTCCCGGCAAGGTGCCGCCGCTCGCGAATTCGCTTGGCTATTTCACGCATCTGCCGGCCGGGCGCGAGTACGTGATGCGCGTGCCCGGCGCGTCGAACTCGGCGCTGTCGGATCGGGAGCTGGCCGACGTGCTGAACTGGGTGCTCACGACGATGAACCGCGATGCGTTGCCGCGCGACTTCAAGCCCTATACGGCCGCCGAAATCGCCGCGCACCGCCGTCCCGCGCTGTCCGACGTCGCGACCGAACGTGCCGGGCTCGTGCGCGCATTGCAGGCGCGCGGGATCGACGGCGTCGCGGATCGCTACTGACCGACTCACTCAACGAATCAGGAAAACATGAACATGGAGACGAACGAAACCTTTGCGCTGCTCGATGCGACGCGCGCGTTTCTCGCGAAGCCGAAGAAGATGCTGATCGGCGCCGAGTGGAGCGATGCCGCGTCGGGCCGCCAGCTCGATGTCGTGAACCCGGCCGACGGCACCGTGATCGCACGCGTGCCCGAAGCGGACGAGCGCGACGTGCAGCAGGCGGTCGCCGCCGCGCGCCGTGCATTCGATGCGGGCCCGTGGCGCAGCGCGAAGAGCACCGACCGCGAGCGCCTGATGCTCGTGCTCGCCGATCTGATCGAAGCCCACGCGCGCGAGCTTGCCGAGATCGAAGCGCTCGACAACGGCAAGCCGGTGATGGTCGCGCAGGGGCTCGACGTCGCGATGGCCGCGCACTGTTTCCGCTACATGGCCGGCTGGGCGACGAAGATCGAAGGCAGCGTGATCGATGCCGGCATGCCGTACCTGCCGGACAGCGAGATCTTCGCCTATACGCGCAAGGAGCCCGTCGGCGTGGTCGGCGCGATCATTCCGTGGAATTTCCCGCTGCTGATGGCCGCGTGGAAAATCGCGCCGGCGCTCGCGACCGGCTGCACCGTCGTGCTGAAGCCGGCCGAGGATACGCCGCTGAGCGCATTGCGGCTCGGCGAGCTGATCCAGGCAGCCGGGTTCCCGGACGGCGTCGTCAATATCGTCACCGGCTACGGTCACACGGCCGGCGCGGCGTTGTCGCGCGATCCGCGCATCGACAGGATCGCGTTCACCGGGTCGACGCAGACGGGCAAGACGATCGGCCACGCGGCGCTCGACAACATGACGCGGATGTCGCTGGAACTCGGCGGCAAGTCGCCGGTGATCGTGCTGCCCGACGTCGACCTCGACAAGGCCGCGCTGGGCGTCGCGAACGCGATCTTCTTCAACCAGGGGCAGGTGTGCACGGCCGGATCGCGCGCGTACATCCATTCGAAGGTGTTCGACGGCGTGATCGAGCGCGTCGCGAAGATCGCCGCGAGCCTGAAGATCGGCCCGGGGATGGACCCGTCGACGCAGATCGGCCCGCTCGTCTCGGCGAAGCAGCGCGAGCGCGTGTGCGGTTACATCGACTCGGGCTTCGGCGAGGGGGCGCGTGCTGCCGCGGGCGGCCGCGCGATCGACGGCCCCGGCTTCTTCGTCGAACCGACGGTGCTGGTCGATACGACGCAGGCGATGCGCGTGGTGCGCGAGGAAATTTTCGGGCCGGTGCTCGTCGCGATGCCGTTCGACGAGATCGATACGGCGGTGCAGCTCGCGAACGACACGCCGTACGGGCTCGGCGCGAGCATCTGGTCGAACGATCTTGCGGCGATCCACAAGCTGATTCCGCGTATTGCAGCGGGCACCGTGTGGGTCAACTGCCACTCGCTGCTCGACAACGCATTGCCGTTCGGCGGGATGAAGCAGTCGGGCTTCGGCCGCGAACTCGGCCGCGCGGTGATCGACCAGTACACGGAAAGCAAGTCGGTGATGATGAACTACGCGTGAGTGCGGCGGCGAGTGCGTGCGTGGGCGGCGTATCGGCGACGCACGCGCCGCCGTCACGCGCGGATCGGCACCACCCCGAGAACGAGGCACACCGCGCTGGCAATGAGGATTGCGCTCGCCGAATACTGCGCGATGCCAAGCATGCCGATCAGACGTTGTACCCCGCGTCGCGCATCAACCGGCGCGCCGCATCGCCGCGCGGCGCCTCCGCATCGAATTGCGCGCGAAGTTTCGCATCCGCACCGTGCGTCACGCCGCGGTGCATGACCGCGATGATGGCGACAAGGGCGACGACAAAGAAAGCGGCAAGAATCATATTGCTCCTGACCGGAGAAACCGGAGGCGAGCATCGCGACAGCCGACCGTGTCCGTCTCCATCCGTTTGAATGACGCGCAACATTGGGGCCCAGGGCGGCACGGCAACTGGCGGGCAGCGCGCGATCGCCCGGCGGTTTCCAGCATAGGGCCGGTCCACGGCGCCCGGCTACGTGTCGGAAATCCGTCAGCAAGACCATGGCGGAATCGAAAGATTCGCGCCGCATCCGGGCAATCCAGAAAGCCCGCAGAAAACCCCCAAACTCCCGTCCGTCAAGCCTCGCACGAAACCTAGTGGTTTCCACTCATAGTCGCAAACAGGCAAGAACAGGTCGCCGCCGGTCTTCTCGCGGCGAATATGGCTCGTTACTTTTACTCCCACGATGCAGGCCGGCGCACATTCCGCGCACCGGCTGCCGCGAGACCAACCGGGAGAAATCGAACCATGAAGTCGACGAAGATCGCCGCGCTAGCCGCGGCCGTGCTGGCGACCGGCGCGTTCACGCAAGCCGCGCTGGCCGAGACGGAGGCCGCGACCTGCCGCACCGTGCGTTTCGCGGATATCGGCTGGACCGACATCACGTCGACCACGGCGCTCGCGTCGACCGTGTTCGAGGCGCTCGGCTACAAGCCGACCACGACGATCGCGTCGGTGCCGATCTCGTTCGCCGGTCTCAAGAGCAAGCAGCTCGACGTGTCGCTCGGCTACTGGTGGCCCGTGCAGCAGAAGCAGCTGCAGCCGTTCCTCGACAGCAAGTCGATCAACGTCGTCGAGCCGCCGAACCTGTCCGGCGCGAAGGCGACGCTCGCGGTGCCGAGCTACGCATACCAGGCCGGCCTGAAGACCTTCGACGACATCGCGAAACATCGCGCGGAACTCGACGGCAAGATCTACGGGATCGAGCCGGGCAGCAGCGCGAACGCGACGATCCAGAAGATGATCGACACGAACCAGTACGGGCTCGGCGGCTTCAAGCTCGTCGAATCGAGCGAAGCCGGGATGCTGGTGACGGTCGAGCGCGCGGTCCGCGACAAGAAGTGGGTCGTGTTCCTCGGCTGGGAGCCGCATCCGATGAACATCCAGCTCAGCATGAACTACCTGTCCGGCGGCGACGCGGCGTTCGGCCCGAACTACGGCGAAGCGCGCGTGTACACGCTCACCGCACCCGACTTCATCGCGCGCTGCCCGAACGCGGGCAAGCTCGTGACGAACCTGCGCTTCTCGACGCAGCTCGAGAACCAGCTGATGCAGACGGTGATGAACAAGACCAAGCCGGCCGATGCCGCGAAGGCGTACCTGAAGAAGAACCCGCAGGTGCTCGACCCGTGGCTCGCGGGCGTCAAGACGTTCGACGGCAAGGACGGCCTGCCCGCCGTGAAGGCGTATCTCGGCCTGTGATGGCCGGCGCCCATACGCTATCAGCAATGCGACACAACCCGAATCAAGCGAGGCATCCAGCATGAATCACGAAGTCATCATCACCTGCGCGGTCACCGGCGCGGGCGATACGGTCGGCAAGCATCCGGCGATTCCGGTCACGCCGAAGGAGATCGCGGCGGCCGCGATCGAAGCCGCGAAGGCCGGCGCGACGGTCGCCCACTGCCACGTGCGCGATCCGCAGACGGGGCGCGGCAGCCGCGACCCGAACCTGTATCGCGAAGTGGTCGACCGCATCCGCTCGGCCGACGTCGACGTGATCATCAACCTGACGGCCGGCATGGGCGGCGATCTCGAGATCGGCCCGGGCGAGGACCCGATGCGTTTCGGCAAGGGCACCGATCTCGTCGGCGGCCTCACGCGCCTCGCGCACGTCGAGGAACTGTTGCCGGAGATCTGCACGCTCGACTGCGGCACGCTGAATTTCGGCGACGGCGACTACATCTACGTGTCGACGCCCGCGCAGTTGCGCGCCGGTGCGAAACGCATCCAGGAACTCGGCGTGAAGCCGGAACTGGAGATCTTCGATACGGGCCATCTGTGGTTCGCGAAGCAGTTGCTGAAGGAAGGGCTGCTCGACGATCCGCCGCTGTTCCAGCTGTGCCTCGGCATTCCGTGGGGCGCGCCGGCCGATACGGGCACGATGAAGGCGATGGTCGACAACCTGCCGCCGGGCGCGCATTGGGCCGGCTTCGGGATCGGCCGCATGCAGATGCCGATGGTCGCGCAGGCGATGCTGCTCGGCGGCCACGTGCGCGTGGGCCTCGAAGACAACATCTGGCTCGACCGCGGCGTGCATGCGACCAACGGCACGCTCGTCGAGCGCGCGAGAGAGATCGTCGAACGCCTCGGCGGCCGCGTGCTGACGCCGGCCGAAGGCCGCCGCAAGCTCGGCTT
This sequence comes from Burkholderia sp. BCC0044, assembly GCF_902832955.1. Lineage (NCBI taxonomy): Bacteria > Pseudomonadati > Pseudomonadota > Betaproteobacteria > Burkholderiales > Burkholderiaceae > Burkholderia > Burkholderia sp. BCC0044. The sequence continues at coordinate 120,541 of NZ_CADFDO010000002.1, forward strand.
GCCGGCGCGCGGCGAACGTCTGCTCGAACGCCGCGCGCTCGCCGAATTCGCGTGAGCTGTTTCACCAACTGACTGACATGACGGGGTGGCCTGCATCCACGCGCGGCCACCCACCGATTTCCCCTGATTCGAAGGATGCGTTGACATGGCTGTGAAGACCGACATCAACACGTTTGCCGCGATCGGCACCGGCGTGATCGGCAGCGGATGGATTTCCCGCGCGCTCGCGCACGGTCTCGACGTGGTCGTGTGGGACCCGGCGCCGGGCGCGGAAGCGCGGTTGCGCGCGAACGTCGCGAACGCGTGGCCCGCGCTCGAACGCGTCGGCCTCGCGCCGGGCGCCGATCCCGCGCGGCTGCGGTTCGTGTCGACGATCGAAGAATGCGTCGCCGATGCGGATTTCATCCAGGAAAGCGCGCCCGAGCGCGAGGCGCTGAAACTCGAACTGCACGAACAGATCAGCCGCGCGGCGAAGCCCGACGCGATCATCGCGTCGTCGACGTCGGGGCTGCTGCCGACCGATTTCTACGCGCGGGCGACGCATCCGGAGCGCTGCGTGGTCGGTCACCCGTTCAATCCCGTCTACCTGCTGCCGCTCGTCGAAGTGCTCGGCGGCGCGCGCACGGCGCCGGAAGCGGTCGAAGGCGCGATGGAGGTCTATCGCAAGCTCGGCATGCGGCCGCTGCACGTGCGCAAGGAAGTGCCGGGTTTCATCGCGGATCGCCTGCTCGAAGCGTTGTGGCGCGAGGCGCTGCACCTCGTCAACGAAGGCGTCGCGACGACCGGCGAGATCGACGATGCGATCCGCTTCGGTGCGGGCATCCGCTGGTCGTTCATGGGCACGTTCCTGACCTACACGCTGGCCGGCGGCGATGCGGGCATGCGACACTTCATGCAGCAATTCGGCCCGGCGCTCGAACTGCCGTGGACGAAGCTGGTCGCGCCGACGTTGACCGACGCGCTGATCGACAGCGTCGTCGAAGGCACGACCGAACAGCAGGGCACGCGCAGCATCAAGGAGCTCGAACGCTATCGCGACGAGTGCATCACCGAGGTGCTGAAATCGATCGCCGCGGTGAAGACGCGGCACGGGATGCGATTCGAGGACTAAAGGACAGGCGATGACGGGCGATACCCCGCTGACGATTTACCGCGACGTGGTGCGGCCTGAATGGGTCGACTACAACGGCCACCTGCGCGATGCGTTCTACCTGCTGATCTTCAGCTTCGCGACCGATGCGTTGCTGGATCGCATCGGCCTCGATGACGCCGCGCGTCGCGAGCGGGGTCGCTCGGTCTACACGCTCGAAGCGCACGTGAACTACCTGCACGAGATCAAGGAGGGCACGCCGGTGCGCGTCGATGCGCGTGTGCTCGCGCACGACGCGAAGCGGCTGCACCTGTATCTCGAACTGTTCGCCGACGGGCATGACGACGCGGTATCGGCGAGCGAGCAGATGCTGCTGCACGTCGCTACGCGCGACGGCGCGAAATCGGCGCCGTTCGACGACGACGTGGCCGCGCGCGTGGCCGAACTGCATGCGTTGCAGCGCGATTGCGCGGCGCCTGCGTATGCGGGCCGCGTGATCGGGCTGCCGCCGCGCCGCTAGCGGCGCGCTTCATTTCACGATCTTTCTTCTACCTTCGATCTTCGACCGCGGAGCGCATACGATGCTCGAACCGGAAATCGCGGCGTTCGTCGCGGCCGTCGACGCGTGGTATCCGGCCGATGCGGCGGCGCGTTCGCCCGACGAGCAGCGCCGTCTCTACGACCGCTTCGCGGCCGAATGGACGCCGGCCGCGCTGCCGGCCGGCATCGTGCAGCAGGACGCCGTGTGGCACGCGCCGGACGGCCGCGCGATCGCATTGCGGCGCTATACGTCCGCGCACGGCACGCCGCGCGGCACGGTGCTGTTTTTTCATGGCGGCGGGTTCGTCGTCGGCTCGCTCGACAGTCATGCGCTGATCACCGCGCAACTGGCGGCCGATACGGGCCTCGACGTGATCGCCGTCGACTATCGGCTCGCGCCCGAGCACCGCGCGCCGGCCGCGCTTGACGATTGCGTAGCCGTTACGCGCGCCGCGCGCGATGCGCACTGGCCGTTCGGGCCGTGCGTGCATCCGTTGACGCTCGCGGGCGACAGCGCCGGCGGCATGCTCGCGGCAGCGGTGGCGACCGCGCTGCGCGATGCGGGCGAGAGCGGCGTGGACGGCATCGCGCTCGTTTATCCGATGCTCGGTTTCGAACCGCAGTCGCCCGCGCGCGAAACGGAAGCGCACGCGCCGATGCTGACGCTCGACGACGTGCATCGCTATCGCGCGCTGTACTGGGGCGGCGACTTGTCCGACGTGCTGCGGGACGGCAACCCGCTGTTGCGCGCATCGGTGCCGCTCGAAGGCGAGCGTTTCGACGGACTGCCGCCGGTTCTCGCGATCGGCGCGGAACACGATCCGCTGCGCGACGACGCGCGCGTGTACGTCGAACGGATTCGCGCGGCGGGCGGTATCGCGCACTACTGGATGGGAGAGGGGCTGGTGCACGGCTGCTGGCGCGCGCTCGGGACGAGCCCGCAGGCCGCGCGGATGCACCGGATGGTCGGCGGCTTTTTGCTCGCACCGCACGCGTAGCGGGCGTTTTCCGGGAGGCAACGATGCAGGCAGCGGCGCAACACCGTATCGAGGACTGGCGGACGTTTTCGGCCGACGCGGCGATCGCGGCGGCGACGATCGGCGATGGCGCGGTGAACGTCGAATGGAGCGACGCGCGACGATCGCCGTTCCATTTCGACTGGCTGCGCGACAACTGCGCGTGTGCCGCATGCGTGCACGCGATCACGCGAGAGCAGGTGTTCGAGATCGCCGATGCGCGCGCGGATCTGTCGGCGCTCACCGTGCATGTCGAAACCGACGGCGCGCTGCACGTGGAATGGAACGACGGGCACCGCAGCGCGTGGTCGCCGGGCTGGTTGCGTGCGCATGCATACGACGACGCATCGCGTGCCGAGCGCCTGGCCGCGCACGGGCGGCACGTATGGACCGGCGACGATGCGACGGCGATCGGCGTGTTCGCATGGCGCGACGTGATGGAGGACGACCGCGCGTTGCTCGCATGGCTCGACGCATTGCAGCGCACGGGGCTCACGCTCGTCGAGGGCGTGCCGGCCGAGCGCGGCCGTGTCGACGAGGTCGCGCGCCGCGTCGGCCTGATCCGCGAAAGCAATTTCGGCGTGCTGTTCGACGTCGAATCGAAGCCGCGCCCGGACAGCAATGCATATACGTCGCTGAATCTTCCGCCGCACACCGACCTGCCGACGCGCGAATTGCAGCCGGGCGTGCAGTTCCTGCATTGCCTCGCGAACGACGCGACGGGCGGCGACAGTATCTTCCTCGATGGCTTCGCGCTCGCGGATGCGCTGCGGCGCGAACATCCGGACGATTTCGAACAGCTCGCGTCGACGCCGTTCGAGTTCTGGAACAAGAGCGCGAACAGCGACTACCGCTGTTCGGCGCCGGTGATCGGGCGCGATGCGCGCGGCAACGTGACGGAAGTGCGCGTCGCGAACTTCCTGCGCGGGCCGCTCGATGCGCCGGCCGGCGCGGTCGCGGCCGTCTATCGCGCGTACCGGCGGTTTCTCGCGCTGGCGCGCGAGCCGCGCTTTCGCGTACAGCGCCGGCTGCGGGCGGGCGACATGTGGGCGTTCGACAACCGGCGCGTGCTGCATGCGCGCACCGAGTTCGACCCGTCGACGGGCCGCCGGCATTTGCAGGGGTGTTACGTCGATCGCGACGAGTTGCTGTCGCGGTGGCGCGTGCTGTCGCGGTCGACGCCGGCCGCAGCCGCGGCGCGCTGACCGACACCCCACCGCGCATTCACGCACACCTCTCCGGAAAAAGCACCCGGACGCGAGGCGCCCGGGCGAAGCCACCCGCTGCCGGGCGGCGGAGGTATGCGTTTCACAAAACAGACGAGCCCCGCGAAGGGGGCTCGTCAGGACTACGTGACTTCATCGCGCGATGCGCGGCGCCCGCCGGGGGCGCATCGGCTTACTGGCCGAAGAAGATCGAGTCGCGTGCGTTCGACGAAGCGGCTGCCGGTGCGCCCGAGTGGACGAGCGGAGCCGGTTGCGCGCCGTAGCCGCTGGTGTCGACGCCATGAACGCGCGCTTCGGCGCTCTGGATGTCGTTCGGGTAGTACGGGCTCGACACGCCCGGCTTGTAGCCGGCTTGTTCGAGCTGGACCAGTTCGTTGCGCACTTGAGCGCGCGTCACGGTGCTTTGAGCGAATGCGCCGAACGAAGCGGACAGGGCGGCAGCGGCAACGACTGCGGAAACGAGCGATTTCATGGTGACCTCCGGTGTTTTATTGAGTTCGCTCTCGACACCATGTCTTGAGCGATTGATCAAATCTTAGTCACCGGCGTGTTCAGGGTAAACGCTGATTTTGACGATAAATTGTTTCCTGTCCGGTAACAGTGCGGCGGCGAATCAGTCTTTCAACAGGCTTTCTTTTCGGTGGGCGTAATAAGTATGAAGAATGTTGCGACCAGCGGCCGCTCAGCGCGCTTCGGCCGCCGTATCGAGCGGCCGGCCCGGCGAGCGTCCGGCCGGCGCGCCGGCGCTGAGGAAGCGCACGCCCGTCGCGGCTTCCGAGGCTTCCCACAGCAGCGCCGCCGCCGCCACGCTGCGCGCCGCGCGCGGCACGCTCGCCGGCGCCGGCAGCCCGCGCGATTCGAACCAGCCGGACGGACCGATGTATGCGCCGCCGGCCAGATCGGGCGACGTGGCCGCATGAATCGCGGGCAGAGCGCCTTGGGCGGCGGGCTGCGCGAGATAACGGTTCGCGGCGCGCATCAGCGCGGCGCGGGTGGGCGAGCGGTCCATCGCCGGGCCCGCGAACTGCAGGTTGGTCGCCGCATAGCCGGGATGCGCGGCGACGCTGATGCCGGCGAATGCCGCGCGCTCGAAGCGGCGCTGCAATTCGATCGCGAACACGAGGTTCGCGAGCTTGCTGTCGCAATAGGCGAGATAACGGTTGTAGCGCTGTTCGGCGCGCAGGTCGTCCACGCGAATCCGGCCGCCGCGGTTGAAGCCGCTCGACATCGTGACGACGCGTGCCCGGCGCGCGGCGCGCAGCGCCGGCAGCAGATGGCCGGTCAGCGCGAAATGGCCGAGGTGGTTGGTGCCGAACTGCATCTCGAAGCCGTCGCGCGTGTGCCGCAGCGGCAGGAACATCACGCCGGCGTTGTTGCAGAGGATGTCGACGCGGCCGTGGCGTTCGCCGACGTCGGCCGCGAAGCGTGCGATCGACGCGAGATCGGCAAGGTCGAGCGGATCGACTTCGACGCGTGCATGGGGATGAAACCGGCGGATCGCGTCGGCGGCCTGCGCGCCGCGTGCGGCGTCGCGGCAGCCCATCACGACCGTCGCGCCTTTCGCGGCCAGCGTTTCCGCGAGCTGCCAGCCGAGGCCGCTGTTGGCGCCGGTCACGACCGCGACCTTGCCGCCCTGCGCCGGGACGTGGCGCGCGCTCCATGCATGCATGTCTGCCTCCATCGGCGCGGCCGGTCGGCCGCGGCACGTAATCGTTACATTGAGTGGTGTAACGATAGTGCGGGCGGACGGCGCAGACAAGCGGGGGAATTAGACCGGCGCTTCTAGGGCTGGCGTACGGCGTGGCGCCGCAAGCCCCGGCGCGGGGCCGGCGGGCGTTACCTGCTGCCGGCCAGCGCGAGCACCTCGGCGGCGGAAATCATGGCGGCGGCGTTCGCGGGGGCCGGGCGCTCGGCCGGGCGGAACACTTCGTCGCCGCGGTGGATGACCTGGCGCGACAGCGCGCAGGTGCCGGTGCGCTGCGCGAAGCGGCGGCGCCAGCGTTGCTCGCCGTAGTGACAGCGGCCGGGCTCGACCCAGCGGACGACGAGCAGCGTATCGGAACGTTCGAGGATTTCGACGTGGACGTCGGCGGGATCGAGCGCAGGCAGGGATTTGGAGGCCTTCATTTTGCCGTTTCCTAAAGCTCGTGCGGTTTCGGCCGTGGCAGTGGATGTCACTACCCGATGGCGAATCCGTAGCGGTTTCCATGAGTGGTGCGCTAAATGTAAGCGTCTGTGACCGGAAAAAACATCCTGTCCGGCTCGAATTACCTTTTGCCGATTTAGAAACAATCCACGCTTATTTTCTTGGAAAATCAAAGACAAAAAGCCCCGGACGGAAGCCCGGGGCGGAAAATCGGCCCGCGCGCCGTGTCTGCTCGCCCAGTCACGGGATACATCGCCAGGGGACGGAGGTGCCCGCAGAGATCCGGCACGGGCGGGGAGGCGATGTACCGGAAGCGCGGTCCGGCAACACCATGATGGCGTGCGCCACCCGTTGGCACCCTGACGCGAACATGACTTTTTTGTCAGTTTGGCGCGGCGGACGTGCCGAACGTCGCTGAAGAATCGGCTGGAAGGCCCGCCGGTATTGGGCTTGAGCGGATCTCGGGGCGGCACTTCAACGCCGCTCGCACGCCGAATTCTCGTGCGACAGACGGATTGACCCACCCGGGGTAAATACTGAATCCCAATTTCGTGACAAACGCGCGATCCCTTCCTATGATTGGTTGGACCTTTAGTCCTTTGTGCCAATCGGCCGACTGACGGCCGGCTTTTTCGGAGAGTGCTCATGAGATTGCAGGGCAAACGCGCGCTGGTGACGGCGGCCGGGCAGGGCATCGGCCGCGCGACCGCGCTGCGGTTCGCGAGCGAGGGCGCCGACGTGCTGGCGACCGACATCAACGAAGCCGCGCTGGTGCGGCTCGAAGCCGACGCCGAACGCGCGGGCGGCCGGCTGGTCACGCGGCGGCTCGACGTCACCGATGCGAACGACATCGCGGCGCTCGCCGCGAGCGAACGCGCGTTCGACGTGCTGTTCAACTGCGCGGGCTACGTGCATCACGGCTCGATCCTCGATTGCGACGAAGACGCGTGGGCGTTCTCGCTGAACCTGAACGTCACGTCGATGTACCGGCTGATCCGCGCGCTGCTGCCGGCGATGCTCGAAGCCGGCGGCGCGTCGATCGTCAACATGGCGTCGGCCGCGTCGAGCGTGAAGGGCGTGCCGAACCGCTTCGTGTACGGCGCCACCAAGGCGGCCGTGATCGGGCTGACCAAGTCGGTGGCCGCCGATTTCGTCGAGCGCGGCATCCGCTGCAACGCGATCTGCCCGGGCACGATCGAATCGCCGTCGCTGGAGCAGCGGATCGCGGACCAGGCGCGCACGCGCCACGTGTCCGCCGACGAGGTACGCCAGGCGTTCGTCGCGCGCCAGCCGATCGGCCGCATCGGCAGCGCGGACGAAGTGGCCGCGCTCGCGCTGTACCTCGCGTCCGACGAAGCGTCGTTCACCACCGGCACGATTCATCTGATCGACGGCGGCTGGTCAAACTGACCGTGTCGAACTGACCGTGTCGAACTGACCGTGTCGAACTGACCGTTGCGCTTTCCCTTTCCTTTTCCACTCAGACAACACCATGAAACTGCTGAGATTTGGCGACAAACACCATGAAAAGCCGGGCCTGCTGGACGCGCACGGCCAGATTCGCGACCTGTCGGGCGTGATCGACGACATCGCCGGCGACGCGCTGACCCCCGCGTCGCTCGCGCGGTTGCGCGACATTCCGCCGTCGTCGCTGCCGCTCGTCGAAGGCACGCCGCGGCTCGGCGCGTGCGTCGGCCGCGTCGGCAAGTTCATCTGCATCGGGCTCAACTATTCGGATCACGCAGCCGAATCGGGGATGGAGGTGCCGAAGGAGCCCGTCGTGTTCGGCAAGTGGACGAGCGCGATCTCCGGCCCGAACGACGACGTCGAAATCCCGCGCGGCTCGGAGAAGACCGACTGGGAAGTCGAGCTCGGCGTGGTGATCGGCCAGGGCGGCCGCTATATCGACGAAGCCGATGCGCTGTCGCACGTCGCCGGCTACTGCGTCGTGAACGACGTATCGGAGCGCGAGTATCAACTCGAACGCGGCGGTACGTGGGACAAGGGCAAGGGCAACGACACGTTCGGCCCGATCGGCCCGTGGCTCGTGACCGCCGACGAAGTGCCCGATCCGCACGCGCTGCGGCTGTGGCTCGAAGTGGACGGCCACCGCTACCAGAACGGCACGACCGCGACGATGGTGTTCCGCGTGCCGCACCTGATCAGCTACCTGAGCCGCTTCATGAGCCTGCAGCCGGGCGACGTGATCTCGACCGGCACGCCGCCGGGCGTCGGCCTCGGGCAGAAGCCGCCCGTCTACCTGCGCGCCGGACAGGTGATCACGCTCGGCATCGACGGGCTCGGCGAGCAGCGCCAGCGCACCGTGCAGGCCTGATTCCCTTCAACGGACGGTTCGTCATGCCTATCATTCGATCGATGCGCGTCCTCGACGTGCGCTTTCCGACCTCGCGCCAGCTCGACGGTTCCGACGCGATGAATCCGGACCCCGATTATTCGGCGGCCTACGTCGTGCTCGAAACCGACCGCGACGGGCTCGAAGGTCACGGGCTCACGTTCACCATCGGGCGCGGCAACGAAATCTGCTGCGCGGCGATCGACGCGATGCGCCACCTCGTCGTCGGCCTCGACCTCGACTGGATCCGCGAGGACATGGGCCGCTTCTGGCGGCACATCACGTCGGACAGCCAGTTGCGCTGGATCGGCCCGGACAAGGGCGCGATCCACCTGGCGACGGGCGCCGTCGTCAATGCGGTGTGGGATTTGTGGGCGAAGGCCGTCGGCAAGCCGCTGTGGCGGCTCGTCGCCGACATGAGCCCGGAGGAACTGGTGCGGGCGATCGACTTCCGCTACCTGACCGACTGCCTGAGCCCGGACGAAGCGCTCGACCTGCTGCGCCGGCAGGCGCCCGGCAAGGCCGCGCGGATCGCCGCGCTGGAGCGCGACGGCTACCCGTGCTACACGACGTCGGCCGGCTGGCTCGGCTACAGCGACGACAAGCTGCGCAGGCTGTGTCGCGAGGCGGTGGACGAAGGGTTCGACTACGTGAAGCTGAAAGTCGGCGCGAACCTCGAGGACGACATCCGCCGCGTGACGATCGCGCGCGAGGTGATCGGCCCCGACCGCAAGCTGATGATCGACGCGAACCAGGTGTGGGAAGTCGGCGAGGCGATCGACTGGGTGCGCGAACTCGCGTTCGCGCGGCCGTGGTTCATCGAGGAGCCGACGAGCCCCGACGATGTCGAAGGGCATCGCAAGATTCGCGAGGCGATCGCGCCGGTGCAGGTCGCGACCGGCGAGATGTGCCAGAACCGCGTGCTGTTCAAGCAGTTCATCGCGCGCGGCGCGATCGACGTCGTGCAGATCGACGCGTGCCGGCTCGGCGGCGTGAACGAGATTCTCGCGGTGATGCTGATGGCCGCGAAATACGGGCTGCCGGTGTGCCCGCATGCGGGCGGCGTCGGGCTGTGCGAATACGTGCAGCACCTGTCGATGATCGACTACGTGTGCATTTCCGGCACGAAGGAAGGGCGCGTGACCGAGTACGTCGATCACCTGCACGAGCATTTCGTCGAGCCGTGCGTGGTGCGCGGCGCGGCGTACATGCCGCCGACCGCGCCCGGTTTCTCGATCGAGATGAAGCCCGAATCGCTGGAGCAGTACCGGTTCCGCGGCTGACGCAGGGCCACGCGCGACGGCGCGCGATGCACGTCGTGTGCATCGTGCGCGGCGACAACATGAACGACGGAGACGCGAAGTGGATTTGAATCTGCAAGACAAGGTCGTGATCGTGACCGGCGGCGCGTCGGGCATCGGCGCCGCGATCTCGATGCGGCTGGCCGGCGAAGGCGCGGTTCCCGTGGTGTTCGCGCGCCACGCGCCCGACGATGCGTTCTGGCAAGAACTCGCGCAGAAACAGCCGCGCGCCGCGTGCGTGAGCGTCGAACTGCAGGACGACGCGCAATGCCGCGATGCGGTCGCGCAAACCCTCGCACGCTTCGGCCGCCTCGACGGCCTCGTCAACAACGCGGGCATCAACGACAGCATTGGGCTCGACGCCGGGCGCGACGCGTTCGTCGCGTCGCTCGAACGCAACCTGATCCACTACTACGTGATGGCGCACTACTGCGTGCCGCACCTGAAGGCGACGCGCGGCGCGATCGTCAACGTCTCGTCGAAGACGGCCGTGACCGGGCAGGGCAACACGAGCGGTTATTGCGCGTCGAAGGGCGCGCAACTCGCGCTGACGCGCGAATGGGCCGTCGCATTGCGCAACGACGGCGTGCGCGTGAACGCGGTGATTCCGGCCGAGGTGATGACGCCGCTCTATCAGAACTGGATCGCCGGCTTCGACGATCCGCACGCGAAGGTCGCGGAAATCGCCGGCAAGGTGCCGCTCGGCCAGCGCTTCACGACGGCCGACGAGATCGCCGACACGGCCGTGTTCCTGCTGTCGGATCGCGCATCGCACACGACGGGCCAGTGGCTGTTCGTCGACGGCGGCTATACGCATCTCGATCGTGCGATCAGCTGAGGGCCGCGTGCCATGCAACCCGACCTGAACCCGAACACCCACACCGCGCCGCCGTTGATCGCGCTGACCGGCATCGGCAAGCGCTTTCCGGGCGTGCAGGCGCTCGACGATTGCCGTTTCGACCTGTGCGCGGGCGAAGTGCATGCGCTGATGGGCGAGAACGGCGCCGGCAAGTCGACGCTGATGAAGATTCTCGCGGGCGTCTACCAGCGCGACGCGGGCGAGATCCGGATGGACGGCCGCCCGGTGGAGATCGCCGACCCGCGTGCCGCGCAGGCGCTCGGCATCGGCATCATCCATCAGGAACTGAACCTGATGAACCACCTGAGCGTCGCGCAGAACATCTTCATCGGCCGCGAGCCGCGCGGCCGCTTCGGCGTGTTCGTCGACGAAGAGAAACTCAACCGCGACGCGGCCGCGATCTTCCAGCGGATGCGGCTCGATCTCGATCCGCGCACGCCGGTCGGCCGGCTGACGGTCGCGAAGCAGCAGATGGTCGAGATCGCGAAGGCGCTGTCGTTCGACTCGCGCGCGCTGATCATGGACGAGCCGACCGCCGCGCTGAACAACGCGGAGATCGCCGAGCTGTTTCGCATCATCCGTGACCTGCGCGCGCACGGGGTCGGCATCGTCTACATCTCGCACAAGATGGACGAGCTGCGCCAGATCGCCGATCGCGTGACCGTGATGCGCGACGGCAAGTACGTCGCGACCGTGCCGATGGCCGGCACGTCGATGGAATCGATCATCTCGATGATGGTCGGCCGCCAGCTCGATGCGGACACCCGCACGCCGCCCGATACGTCCGCGAACGAGATTGCGCTCGAAGTGCGCGGGCTGTCGCGCGGCCGCGCGATCCGCGACGTCGGCTTCACGCTGCGGCGCGGCGAGATCCTCGGTTTCGCCGGGCTGATGGGCGCGGGCCGCACCGAGGTCGCGCGCGCGGTGTTCGGCGCGGACCCGGTCGATGCGGGCGAGATCCGCGTGAACGGCAGGGTCGTGACGATCCGCACGCCGGCCGATGCGGTGAAGTACGGCATCGGCTACCTGTCCGAGGATCGCAAGCATTTCGGGCTCGCGGTCGGGATGGACGTGCAGAACAACATCGCGCTGTCGAGCATGCGCCGCTTCGTGCGCCGCGGCCTGTTCCTCGATGCGCGCGCGATGCGCGACGCCGCGCAGTCGTACGTGCGGCAGCTCGCGATCCGCACGCCGTCGGTCGCGCAGCCCGCGCGGCTCCTGTCGGGCGGCAACCAGCAGAAGATCGTGATCGCGAAATGGCTGCTGCGCGACTGCGACATCCTGTTCTTCGACGAGCCGACGCGCGGCATCGACGTCGGCGCGAAAAGCGAGATCTACAAGCTGCTCGATGCGCTCGCCGCGGACGGCAAGGCGATCGTGATGATCTCGTCGGAATTGCCCGAGGTGCTGCGCATGAGCCACCGGATTCTCGTGATGTGCGAAGGCCGCGTGACCGGCGAATTGCGCGCGGCCGACGCCACGCAGGAAAAGATCATGCAGCTCGCGACGCAGCGCGAGTCGACCGTGTTGTCCTGATTGTCCCGATTCAGACGCCTAACGATCATGTCCAACGATACGCATTCCGTTCCGCCCCTGGCCACCGGCGACACGCCGGCCGCCGCATCGAGCCTGAAATCGCGCTTCTTCAACCCGGCCGCGCGGCAGAAGCTGCTCGCGTTCGCGAGCCTCGTGCTGCTGATCGCGTTCTTCAGCTTCGCGTCGTCGAATTTCCTCGAGGTCGACAACCTCGTGTCGATCCTGCAGGCCACCGCCGTGAACGGCGTGCTGGCCGTCGCGTGTACGTACGTAATCATCACGTCCGGCATCGACCTGTCGGTCGGCACGCTGATGACGTTCTGCGCGGTGATGGCCGGCGTCGTGCTGACGAAGTGGGGGATGCCGCTGCCGCTCGGGATCCTGGCCGCGTTGTGCTTCGGCGCGCTGTCGGGCTGCGTGTCGGGCTTCGTGATCGCGAAGATGAAGGTGCCGCCGTTCATCGCGACGCTCGGCATGATGATGCTGCTCAAGGGGCTGTCGCTCGTGATCTCGGGCACGCGGCCGATCTACTTCAACGACACGCCGGGCTTCACGTCGATCGCGCAGGATTCGCTGATCGGCAACCTGATCCCCGCGCTGCCGATCCCGAACGCGGTGCTGATTTTGTTCCTCGTCGCGATCGGTGCGTCGATCGTGCTGAATCGCACGATCTTCGGCCGCTACACGTTCGCGCTCGGCAGCAACGAGGAGGCGCTGCGGTTGTCCGGCGTGAACGTCGACGCGTGGAAGATCGCGGTCTACACGTTCAGCGGCGCGGTGTGCGGAATCGCGGGGCTGCTGATCGCGTCGCGGTTGAACTCGGCGCAACCGGCGCTCGGGCAGGGCTACGAGCTCGATGCGATCGCGGCCGTCGTGATCGGCGGCACGTCGCTGTCGGGCGGCGCGGGCAGCATCGTCGGCACCATCATCGGCGCGTTCATCATGAGCGTGCTGACCAACGGCCTGCGGATCATGTCGGTCGCGCAGGAATGGCAGACGGTCGTGACGGGCGTGATCATCATCCTCGCCGTCTACGTGGACATCCTGCGCCGGCGTCGCCGCTGACGTTGACGCGTGGACGTGCAGGCATGCGCTTCACCGCCGGTTTCGGCCGGCATTTCATTCGATACGAAAAAAGGAGACGCGAAGTGATCAGGAGCAAGGTGTTGAACGCGATCGTCGGGCTGACGTTCGCCGTCGGCGTCACGGCCGGCGCGCACGCGCAGGAAGCCTACATCCCGCTGATCTCGAAGGGCTTCCAGCATCAGTTCTGGCAGGCCGTGAAATCGGGCGCGACGCAGGCCGCGAAGGACTACAAGGTGAAGGTGACGTTCGAAGGACCGGAAACGGAGGCGATGGTCGACAAGCAGATCGACATGCTGTCCGCCGCGATCGCGAAGAAGCCGGCCGCGCTCGGCTTCGCGGCGCTCGACAGCAAGGCCGCGCTGCCGCTGCTGAAGAAGGCGCAGGCCGAGAAGATCCCGGTGATCGCGTTCGACTCGGGCGTGGACAGCGACATTCCGGTGACGACCGCCGCGACCAACAACAAGGCGGCCGCCGCGCTCGCCGCCGACAAGCTCGCCGCGCTGATCGGCGACGAAGGGCAGGTGGCGGTGGTCGCGCACGACCAGACGAGCCGCACCGGCATCGACCGACGCGACGGCTTCCTCGACCGGATGAAGTCGGCGCACCCGAAGGTGCAGGTCGTGACCGTGCAGTACGGCGAAGGCGATCAGCTGAAATCGACCGAAGTGACGAAGTCGATCCTGCAGGCGTATCCGAAGCTCAAGGGGCTGTTCGGCACCAACGAAGGCTCGGCGATCGGCGTGGTCAACGGCGTGCGCGAGATGAAGCGCAAGGTCGTGATCGTCGGCTACGACTCGGGCAAGCAGCAGAAGGACGCGATCCGCAGCGGCTTGATGGCCGGCGCGATCACGCAGAACCCGATCGGCATCGGCTACAAGACGGTCGAGGCGGCCGTGAAGGCGATCAAGGGCGAGAAGCTGCCGAAGGTCATCGATACCGGTTTCTACTGGTACGACAAGACCAATATCGACGATCCGAAGATCGCGGCGGTGTTGTACGACTGAACGTCGCGGATGGGCGGCGGCGAGGCGGGCCGTCGCCGCCGCGGTGATCGAACACGAGGGCATCATGGGCGCAGTGCGTATCGATTCGCATCAGCACTTCTGGCGTTATCGCGCGGCCGACTATCCATGGATCGGCCCGGGCATGGGCGTGCTCGCGCGCGACTACCTGCCCGACGCGCTGTGGCCGCAGATGCATGCGCAGGCGCTCGGCGCGTCGATCGCGGTGCAGGCGCGCGCCGGGCGCGACGAGACGGCGTTCCTGCTCGATCTCGCGCGCGACGACGCACGCATCGCGGCGGTGGTCGGCTGGGAGGATCTCGGTGCGCCGGCGCTGGCCGACCGCGTCGCCGAGTGGCGCAGCCCGAAGCTGCGCGGTTTTCGTCATCAGGTGCAGGACGAAGCCGACGTCGGCGCGTTCGTCGCGGATCCCGCTTTCAATCGCGGCGTCGCGTGGCTGCAGGCGAACGGCTATGTGTACGACGTGCTCGTGTTCGAGCGCCAGTTGCCGGACGTGCAAGCGTTCTGCGCGCGGCACGATGCGCACTGGCTCGTGCTCGACCATGTCGGCAAGCCGGCGCTCGCCGAGTTCGAGCGCGACGACACGGCGTTCGTGCGCTGGCGCGCATCGCTGCGCGAGCTGGGCGCGCTGCCGCACGTCGCGTGCAAGCTGTCGGGGCTCGTGACCGAGGCCGACTGGCGGCGCGGCCTGCGCGCGCAGGACATCCGGCATATCGAGCAGTGCCTCGATGCGGCGCTCGACGCGTTCGGCCCGCAGCGGCTGATGTTCGGCTCGGACTGGCCCGTGTGCCTGCTCGCGGCGTCGTATGACGAGGTCGCGTCGCTGGTCGAACGCTGGGCCGAAGCGCGACTGTCGGCGGCCGAGCGCGGCGCGTTGTGGGGCGGCACGGCCGCGCGTTGCTACGCGGTGCCGCGCGATGTGAAGCGCGGCATATAGAATAGGCGCGAACGGTCCGTGCGATTCCTGGACCGTCCGCAACGAAACCGATTACCAGCGTCAACGTATGTCCATCCAGCCGATTCAGAACCGCCGCCTCTACCAGCAGATCGCCGACAAGCTCAGTGCGATGATCGAGTCCGGCGATTTCCCGCCGGGCAGCTATCTGCCGCCCGAGCGCGAACTCGCCGAGCGGTTCGGCGTGTCGCGCACGTCGGTGCGCGAGGCGCTGATCGCGCTCGAAGTGAACGGGCTCGTCAGCGTGCGCGTCGGCGACGGCGTGAAGGTGCGCCATCCCGAAACGGCCGCTGTGCCCGAACCTGCGCCGGCACCCGACGCGACGGTCGCGCCGTTCTCGATCGTCGAGATCGATCCGGAACTCGGCATCGCGCTCGACCTCGACACCGAAATCCCGCCGTTCGCGCTGCTGCAGGCGCGCCGGCTGATCGAGCCGGAAGCCGCGGCGCTCGCCGCGAAGCACGGCTCGGACGCGCAGATCGAAGGCATCCACGAAGCGTTCCTGCGCAACCAGGACGACAACCGCAGCGGCTCGCTCACGCATCCGGGCGACCGGCTGTTCCATATCCGCATCGCGGAAGCGAGCGACAACGCCGCGTATGCGCTGATGATCAAGCAGTTGCTCGCGCACAAGTACGACCTGATGTTCCAGCGGCTGCAGTCGCTGTACATGCCGAACGACATGCCGCATCGGTCGGAGCTCGAGCATCGCGCGATCCTCGATGCGATCCGCGCGCGCGACCCGGACGCCGCGCGCCGTGCGATGGCCGAGCATCTCGACGAAGTGATCCGCATTTTCGGCCGCGCGCTCGACTGAGCGTGCGAATCGATTTCCTGCACGTTCGGCCGGGGTCGACGCGACGCGCACCCGCCCCGGTGCCGGCGCGGCCTCCGTACCGGGTGACGACCCCGACCGTCGCAACAGAACGAACGCCGCGATGCGAGCGACGCGTGCCGGCCCACCGGCATGCCGCTCGCGCGCCGAATGGAGTGTGACGAATGCGCGTGAACGATTGCCACAATTTCCACGACTTCCGTGAGCTGGCCAGGCGGCGGTTGCCCGGGCCGATCTTCAATTACATCGACGGTGCGGCCGACGATGAAGTCACGTATCGACGCAACACGAGCGCGTTCGAAAGCTGCGATCTGGTGCCGAACGTGTTGCGCGGCGTGCGCGATGTCGACCTGTCGGTGACGGTCATGGGGCAAAAGCTCGGCATGCCGGTCTATTGTTCGCCGACCGCGCTGCAACGCCTGTTTCATCACGACGGCGAGCGGGCCGTCGCCGCCGCGGCCGCGAAATTCGACACGATGTTCGGCGTGTCGTCGCTCGGCACCGTGAGCCTGGAAGAAGCCCGTGCGATCAGCCGGGGCCCGCAGGTATACCAGTTCTATTTCCACAAGGATCGCGGCCTCAACCGCGAGATGATGAACCGTTCGAGGGAGGCCGGCGTGAACGTGATGATGCTGACGGTGGACAGCATCACCGGCGGCAATCGCGAGCGCGACAAGCGAACCGGCTTCTCGATTCCGTTCCGGCTGACGCTCGCGGGGATGACCGAGTTCGCGTTGAAGCCGGCCTGGGCGATCAACTACCTGACTCACGAGCGGTTCCGTTTGCCGCAACTCGACCGGCATGTCGACATGGGCGGCAGCGCGATATCGATCAGCCGCTACTTCACGGACATGCTCGACCCGTCGATGTCATGGGACGACGTCGCCGCGATGGTGCGCGAGTGGAACGGGCAGTTTTGCCTGAAAGGCGTGATGTCGGTCGACGACGCACGCAGGGCGGCGGACATCGGCTGTACCGGCATCGTGTTGTCGAACCACGGCGGACGGCAACTGGACGGTTCGCGCGCCGCGTTCGACCAGCTTGCGGAGGTGGTCGATGCGGTGGGCGACCGGATCGACGTGATGATGGATGGCGGCGTACAGCGCGGTTCGCACGTGCTGAAAGCGCTGGCGCTGGGGGCGAAGGCCGTCGGGCTGGGGCGTTATTACCTGTTCCCGCTCGCCGCGGCCGGACAGCCCGGCGTCGAGCGCGCGCTGCAACTGATGCGCACGGAAATCGAACGCGACATGCGGCTGATGGGCTGCGCGTCCGTTGCGCAGCTCGGGCGGAATCAGCTGCGCTTTCGCTGACGGCGGGTTCGACGCCGGTCTTGCCTTCGGGGCCGCCGGCGTCGCGCGTTCAGAAGCGATCCGCGCGATACGGCGCCGGATCGGTGAACGGCGTTTCGCCGGTCATCATCTCGGCCAGCAGGCGGCCGGTGACGGGGCCGAGCGTCAGCCCGTGGTGGTTGTGCCCGAATGCGAACCACAGCCCGCGATGCGCGGGCGCGGGGCCGATCACCGGGCGCATGTCGGGCGTGCACGGCCGGAAGCCGAGCCACGGATGCGGGTCGAGCCGCTCGCCGAAACCGAACACCGGCCGCGCGACGCGTTCCGCGCGTTCGAGCTGCACACCCGTGGGCGGAAGCCCGCGCCGCGCGATCTCGACGCCGGTGGTCAGCCGCAGCCCGCGCCGCATCGGCGCGATCACGTAGCCGTATTCGCGATCGACGATCGGCGCCGACGGCACGCCGCGCGCGGAGGGCGCGTAGTGCATGTGATAGCCGCGCTTCTCGCGCAGCGGGATCTTGTAGCCGAACTTGCCGAACACCGTGTCGGACCACGGGCCGAGCGCGACGACGACGGCCGGCGCGGCGGCCGGGCCGTCGTCGGTCCTCACCTGCCAGCCGGGCGACAGCGCATCGAGGCTCGCGGCGTCGCCGGTCAGCAGCGTGCCGCCGCCCTGCACGAACAGGTGCGCATACGCTTTGACGAGCGCGGCCGGATCGACGACGCTTTTCGGGTCGAGCCAGTGCAGCGCGCCGCAGAAGCCCGGTGCGAGGCTTGGTTCGTGCGCGCGCAGCGCGGCCGCGTCGAGCGGCGTGATGCCGAGCCCGTGGCGGCGCGCGGTGAGGCCGGCCTCGGCCACGCCGCGTTCGAAGGCGGCCGGCGTGCGGAACGCTTCGAGCCAGCCGCTCGCGCGGATCAGTTCGCCGGCGCCGGCGCGTGCGATCAGCGCATCGTGTTCGACGATGCAGCGCTCGATCAGCGGCAGCATGTCGCGCGACGCCGCCGCGTGACGCAGCGGCGCCGATTCCCACCAGAACCGCGCGAGCCACGGCGCGAACGCGGGCAGCGACGCGCTGTGCCAGTAGAGATCGGTCGAGCGGTTCAGCGCATAGCGCATCAGCGTGAACGGGCTGCGCGGGAACGGATACGGTTCGACCGACGAGCGCTCGATCAGCCCGGCATTGCCGAAGCTCGTGCCTTCGCCGGGCGCGCCGCGATCGACGAGGGCGACCTTGCGGCCGCGATCCTGCAGGTGCAGCGCGGCGGAGACGCCGACGATGCCGGCGCCGAGAACGATGACGTCGAAATCCATCGATGGTGAGTGACGGTTGGCGGGGCGCTTGTCCGTGGGACGGTCCGCGCGCCCGGTTGGAGAGTGTTCGAGCTGCAAGCATACTCGCCGCGGCGCGCCGCACCAAGAGGGCGCACGCAGCCGCTGGCCCGTGCGCGACGATTGCCGCGGGCCCTGACGCTGCGGGCAGCGGAATGCGCAGGTACCGGCATTGCGGCATTACGGGAATAGGTGATGACCGAATTGTCCGCATCCGCGACGTAGCTGAAGCGATGTCGGGCGACCTGCGGCGTCTGGTTAGCGGCGGGCGATGGGCCGGCCGGCATGCTCACGCATGAACGCATGTTCGGGATGCGGTTTGTCAGGCGAGGCTGCCGTGCGTTCAGGTCCGCGCGTATCGCGATCGCGCCGCACGCGAGTACATATGAAGTTTGCCGCGCACGGACGGTCAATCCGCCGATCAATTCACCGACGTCGAGATCGAATCGACGTTGGCCCACGCGCCCGTCCGCCTCATCGTGCAGCCACGCCGAATCCGCCTATTTTCCGACGTTTTCGCGGGTGATTCCCACTGCTTGGTGAACCGAATTTTTACCTAAGATGGAAGGAATCGTGCGCGTGATACGGTGCCTGCACGCGCATGGCAGGCAGGAGGCAGGGCCGGGAACGACTGCAGCAGATGTTTCCATCATGGATGCAAGTGTGTGCGCGGCGGCTGCGAGTCTTGCGGTCGCATCGACGCCAGCGTGTGCGGCGGCATTCGCCGCGCGAAAGGCGTCCGGCCAGTGGGGCCGAGTCGCCACGTTCCGCCATGCGTTTGCCGCAATCGTTTGCGTTCTGAGCGCCGTACCGGTCGTCGCCGGCGCGCCTGCCGTCATGGACGAGCATCCGGTGGAGGCGGTGCAGGTTGCCGCCACCACCACGCCAACCAGCCCAACGGGTCCCGCCTTTTCGTCACACGACTCCGCCGTGCGTCAGGTGGTACTCGGCATCGTCAGCTTCACGCGCTGGCCGACGACGCCCGTCCGCCTGCATCTGTGCGTGACCGGCAGGCCCGACTACGCGGGCGGCCTCACCGACACGCTGCAGGCCGGCTCGACCGTGCTCGACGTGCAGCGCATCCGCTTCGACGACCCCGCGCTCGGCATGGCGTGCGACGTCGTGTATCTCGGCACCCTCGGCAGCGACGAGCGAGCGCGGGTGAGGGCCGTGTTGTCCGGCCGCCCGGTGCTGACCATTGCCGAGCACGATATGTCCTGCACCGCCGGCGCGATGTTCTGCGTCACGGTCGAGGGTGAACGCGTCACCTTCGACATCAATCTCGATGCGGTCGCGCGCAGCGGCGTGCGCGTGCATCCGAACGTGCTCAATCTTGCACGACGGCCGGTGGCGCCATGACACGCTCCGCGCCCCCCGTTCCCGCTTCGCGCTTGCCGCGCCCGACGCTGCAAAGCGTGTTGCGTCGCGCGCATCTGCGCCTCGCGTTCGTCGCCGTGACGATGGCCGCCGTGTCGTTGATCGTCGTCGCCGTGATCGCGTTGCGCGCGTATGCGGGCAACAACCTGAACCTGCTGGCGCGCTCGCTCGGTTATACGGTCGAGGCGGCGCTCGTGTTCGGCGACCGCGTCGCGGCGAACGAGGCGATCGGGATGATCGCCGGCGACGAGGACGTCGCGCAGGTGGTCGTCACCGACAGCAAGGGACAATTGTTCGCCACGTGGCAGTTGCCGGCCGGAAACGGGGTCGCGCGGCTCGAGCGCGCCGTCGCCGATGTGGCGCTGCCCGGGCCGGTCACGGCCCCGGTGATGCATGACGGCATCATCGTCGGCCACGTCGTCGTGCGCGGGCGCGGGCACCAGTTCTTCGGCTTCCTGCTCGGCGGCGTCGGCGGCATTCTCGGCTGTCTCGCCGTCAGCGTGTTCGGGGCGTATGTCAGCTCGAAACGTTTGCTGCGCAGCATCGTTTCGCCGCTGCGCGCGCTGGCGGGCGTCGCGCATGCGGTGCGGCGCGAGCGTGCGTTCGCGCGGCGCGTCGAGCCGGCGGCGATCGCCGAACTGAACCAGCTCGGCGACGACTTCAACGCGCTGCTCGACGAATTCGAAGAGTGGCAGAACACGCTGCGCGACGAGAACGCGTCGCTCGAGCACAAGGCGACGCACGATGCGCTCACGGGGTTGCCCAATCGCATGCAGTTCGAATCGCGCCTCGCGCTTGCGCTGTGCGATGCGACGTTGACGGGGCAGCGGGTCGCCGTTCTTTATCTCGACTGCGACCGCTTCAAGGAGATCAACGATTGTCTCGGCCACGACGCCGGCGACGCGGTGCTGATCGGCATCGCGTCGCGGCTGCGCACGCAGGTGCGCGAGACCGATCTCGTCGCGCGCCTGGGCGGCGACGAATTTGCGGTGATGCTGGCGGCGGTGCCCGAAGCAGGCAGCGTGTGCCGGATCGCCGACGAGATTTTGTCCGGCATGGCGCCGTCGATCGAACTGTCCGACGGCCGCGTGGTGGCCACCATGATGAGTGCCGGCGTTGCGCTGTATCCCGATCACGCGTCGGACGCGAGCGGTTTGCTGCGCGCGGCGGACATCGCGATGTACCGCGCCAAGCGCGCGCGGCCGGGATCGTGGCAGTTGGCGGAGAGCGTTGCTGGGCCGGTGTGATGTCGATCGACTCGCGCTGCGGACGAGGCCGCGGCGGCGGTTAAAAGAAGCGCTTGCGGAGCGGGCGCGATGGAAGGGGATATGAAATGAACCACTCGTTTCCTGTGAGCATGGGGCGGATGTGCGTCGGGAGTGCGCTGCTGCTGTGCATGCTGCTGGGGGGCTGCAAGACGCCGCCGCTTCATCGCGGGTTGACGCAGACGCAGGTCACGGCGCTGAAGTCGGCCGGGTTCCAGGAGACTGGGCAGGGCTTCGAGTTCGGGTCGACCGGGCCGATTCTGTTCGATTTCGACCGCTACAACCTCAAGCCGGATGTGCGGCGGATCGTCGAGCGGATCGGGCGGACGTTGCGGTCGGCCGGGATCAACGGGGTGCGGGTGTATGGGTATTCGGACGAGGACGGGGAGGCTGCGTACGATCTCGAGTTGTCGAGACGGCGGGCCGAAGTCGTTGCTGTCGAGCTGGCCGACGTCGGACTCGATGCGAAGCAGATTGCGATCGTCGGAAAAGGGAAGCTCGATCCGGTGGGGGACAACAAGACGCCGGGCGGGAGGGCGCAGAATCGGCGGGCGGCGATCGTGGTTTCGCCGCGGTGAGCTGATGACGCGACGCGTTGCGTGTCGGTTGCCGGGCCGACACGCACGCCATACCGTTTGTTGTAACGGTTTGCCACCATTGGCGCGAAAATGTCCGCGTGACCGTTTGCAAGCGGCGAGCCGTGATGTTCGCGGAAGGCGGGATGGCCATCGACTGAATTCGTCGCCGCCAATCCGGCCTTCATTCAATTCACGGGAAATCAAAAGCCGGGGTGTCCGAATAAGATCGTTCCGCTTTCATGAACGCTGCATCGTCGTAGGCGAATGCAGCGACGGACGGAACGAATATGGCCATCGAACCCAAGGATCTGCTGCCGCACTTCGAACGCGAGATGACGCTGCTGCGCCATTCGATGCAGACGTTTGCTCAACGCTTTCCGAAAATAGCCGCCCGGCTGGCGATCTCCGGCGAGCATTCGGACGATCCGCACGTCGAACGCCTGTTGCAGTCGTTCGCGTTGATGGCGGCGTGTCACGACATCCGTCTCGAAGACGATGTGCCCGCGTTCACGGGCAGTTTTCTCGATACGCTGGACGGTGCTTTTCTGCGCCTGTTTCCATCGTGCGCGATTGCGCAATTTCATGGCGACGGCAGTAGCGAACTGACTGCGCCGCGCGTCGTTCGTCGCGGCGAGCGGCTGATCGCACCGGTCGGCAAGGAAGTATTCCGCATCGCGGACGACGTCGCGATCGTGCCGCTGACGGTGTCGGCGGTGCGTTACACGACATCGGCGATCGCGCCGCGCGATGTCGCGTTGCCTCCGGAAACGACCGGTTTGCTGACCTTCACGTTCGAGCTCACTGCGCCGAACGAGACGTTCGCCATCGTGCCGGACCGATTGCGCCTGCATTTCACCGGCGCGCGGGAAATCGTCGCGGCGCTCACCGATGCCGCGTTGCTGCTTGCCGGCCGCAGCTTCGCCGAAGCAGGCGATGCAACGCGCTGGAAGCGCCTGCCGGACGCGACGTTCACCGCCGTCGGCTTCGAGCCCGCTGAGGCGTTGCTCGATGTGCGGCCCGGCGATGCGCTTTGGCCGTTCCACCTGCTGATGGCGTATTGCGCGGTGCCGGAGCGTTTCGACTTTGTCGACCTGGACATGCGGGCGATCAAGCGAAGCGCCGGCGGCAGCCGTCGCGTCGCGCTCCACCTCGCGATCGCGGGCGTGCATCCGGATTCGCATCGCGCCCAGCGCCTGGCCGCCGCCACGGCCGACCACGTCCGGCTGTTTTGTGCGCCGGTCATCAACCTGTTTCCGGACGACGCGCAGCCGATCGAGACGCGCGCCGGTTGCGCCCACTACGCGGTGAAGGCGCTTGCGCAGGCGGGAGCATCGCGCACGGCGATCTGGTCGATCGACACCGTTCGTCATGTTTCCGACTCGGGCGCGTCGACGCTGGCACCGTTCCGGTCGCTGCAGCATGGCACGGGCATGCGTCCCGGATTGTTCTGGACGGTATTGCGCGACGAGGCACGCCGGGCACCGAAGGAGCCTGTTGATTCCCGGTCCAAGGAGGCGGACACGACCCCGACGCCGGCCGAGACGGCCGAGTCGCTCCGCGGCGTCGAACTGGAACTGGTTGACCAGGACGGACGCCCTGCCGATCCCGGTCATCGCAAGCTGGAGATCCGGCTGTCCTGCACGCAGGGCGATCTGTCCGGGATGCGCGAGCGCGAACTGGCGATGCCCGGCGGCGACCCGGTGGGAACGATTTCACTGCTGAACCGGCCG
The DNA here is from genome assembly GCF_902832955.1 of Burkholderia sp. BCC0044. NCBI lineage: Bacteria > Pseudomonadati > Pseudomonadota > Betaproteobacteria > Burkholderiales > Burkholderiaceae > Burkholderia > Burkholderia sp. BCC0044. The sequence continues at coordinate 144,075 of NZ_CADFDO010000002.1, forward strand.
ACACGGAGCCAACCTCCCGCGTTTCGCTACGGGGAGCTGTGGGATCTGCTGTCGCTCCTCGCTCCGCAGGCGATCCGGCTGGACAAGGGCGGCCTGACCCAGCTCAGGCGGCTTTGCGCACGCTGGGCGGAGGACTCCGTCGACGCCGGCCGGCGCTTCGATGCGCTCGTGTCGTTGTCGACGGCGCGCGTGCGGTGCTGGCTGCCCGGCAAGCCGGCATCGGCTTTCGTGCACGGGCTGGAAGTGCGGCTGGTCGTCGACGAGCAGCGCTTCGCCGCGTTCAGCCTGAGCGGATTCGCGCACGTGATGGACCGGTTGTTTGCACCATACGTGCCGGTCACCAGCTTCGTGCAGGTCGTGTTGTTTTCGGCCGCTACCGGCGCGCCGCTTCGGCGTGGGGCGCCGCGTCCCGGCACCCAGCCGCTGGTCTAGTTTTCTATTTTCAGGGAACGAACGAAAACGTTTGCGGACGTCTTTCAAGTGCTCGGGTTTTACCCTACATTATCGGGGCCCGCGGACCGGCGAGCCGGCCGATGGAACCTGAGATCACACGCAAGGAACAAGAATGAGTTTCGCTCCGAACGGGGGTATTCCCAGTGGATTGGGCGGCGGTGCGCTCGGCTCGTTGAGCGCGCTCGGCGGCCTCGCCGGCCCGGTGGCGTCGAGTGTTGCCGGCAGCCTCGGGCCGCTCGCCGGCCTGGCCGGGCACGTCGACACCGTCCAGCGCGCGATGCAGCTCGCGCAGACCGGCTTCTCGCTGATGGACAAGACGCCCGGCGCGATCGCCGAGGCGATCAACGGCGCCGCCAACCCCGCGCGCCTGACCCAGCTCAACCGCTACGTGACGCTCGACACGCCGCTCGGCCCGGATGTGCTGCTGGTCAGCGCGGCCGTCGTCGACGAGTGCGTGAACCGGTTGCCGGAAATCCACCTCGACCTGCTGTCGCATCGCCACGACCTGCGCCCGGAGGACCTGATCGGCCAGCAGGTCAAGATCCGCTTCGACCAGCAGGCGCGTTTGTCGACGCTCGAACGCGTCGTGGCGTCGGGCACCGGCGACAACGACCGCTACTTCGACGGCTACGTCGCGTCGTTCGACCGGGCTGGCAACCCCGGCAACGTCACGCAATACCACCTGACGGCCGTGCCGTGGTTCTGGTTCCTCACGCGCTCGACCGACTGCCGGATCTTCCAGAACAAGACCGCGCAGGACATCCTCACCGAGATCTTCCAGGAACACGGTTTTTCCGATTTCACGTTCGACATCCGGACGAGCCAGAAGCCGCTCGAGTACGTCGTGATGTACCAGGAGAGCTACTACAACTTCTGCGCGCGGCTGATGGAGCAGGAGGGGCTCGTGTGGACGCACCGCTACGAGAAGGACAAGCACTTTCTCGTGATCGGCGACACGAACCTGCTGTTCCGCCCGATCGACGGGCTCGCCAGCGTGCCGTTCGCCGCGACCGAGGCCAGCGAGGACAGCGGCATCGACCAGTTGCACGAAGGCCGGCGCTTCGGCGTCGGCAAGGTCACGTTCCGCGACTTCAATCACCAGAATCCGTCGTCGCCGCTGATGCTGGTGGAGGCCGGACCGCAAAACCTGAAGCATGCGCGGCTCGATGCGACCGAGCGGTTCGAGCACCAGTCGCTGTACGACCACGGCGACGACGGCAACCGCTACGCCCGTTTCGCGATGGAGGCCGAGGAGGCGCAGGCCCATCGCTACACCGGTGGCGGCTACGCATGGCGCATGACCACGGCCGGCGCCGTGGCCGTCGCGAATCACCCCGTGCTTGAAAACAACCAGGAGTACGTGATCCTGCATGTGCGTCACGAGGCCGTGAACGACTATACGCAGCACAGCGCGAAGCTGCCGTACCGCAACAGCTTCTCGCTGCTGCCGAAGAAGATTCCGTACCGTGCGCCGCGCGCGACGCCGAAGCCGGTGATTCACGGCACGCAGTCGGCGATCGTCGTCGGGCCGAAGGGCGAGGAAATCTATACGAACGGCAGCGCGGTGAAGGTGCATTTCCCGTGGGACCGGCGCGGCAAGAAGGACGGCTCCGATTCGATGTGGGTGCGCGTGTCCCAACCGTGGGCGGGCGACGGCTGGGGCGCGGCCGCGATTCCGCGGATCAAGCAGGAAGTGCTGGTGGCGTTCAATCAGGGCGATCCGGATAACCCGGTGATCGTCGGCCGCGTGTTCAACGGCGAGCAAGGCAACCCGTATCACGGCGCGGCCGGGCAGACGATGGGGATCAAGAGTCAGACGCACAAGGGGCAGGGGTCGAACGAGTTGCTGATGAGCGACGTCGCTGGCGCGCAGATGCTCTACATGCATGCGCAGAAGGATATGCATACCGTCGTCGAAGACGCGCAGTGGACTCAAGTTCTCAAAGGCGACCGGACCGTCGAGGTTGGCAAGGGCAACCATACGACGGCTGTCGCAGTGGGCAACCTGTCGGACGTCGTAGTGCAGGGCAATACGCTGCATCAGACTCCGCAGGGTGTGCACACCGTGGAAGCCAAGGAACTCTGGATCAAGATCGGCGGCGATGGCGGCACGCGGATCCACATGACAGCTGACTCGATCGACATCTACAAGGGCGATTCGGTGATCCACCTGGATGACAGCAACATTAATATCCAGGCAGCTCGAACCGACATCAACCCGAAAAACGGCTAACCCCAATAAGGATAACAAAGCATGTACCAGATGCAGGAAGGCACGTTGGCGCTGCCCGTGGAGTGGCAGGACAAAACGATGAACGTATTTGTGTCGGCAGCGACAGGCACGGAGGGCGTGAGTTTCGTGATCACGCGCGAGCGGCTGCCGTGGGGCATGAAATTCGCCGAATATGTGACAAGCGAAATCCGGAAGGTGGCGAAGCAGGTTCCAGATTACGCCGAGGTTGCAAATGAGGACGCCACCGTATCCGGGCGCACTGCGCACGTGCACGAGTTTACTTGGGCGAACAACCAGGCGCCCATTCACCAGCGGCTGACGATGGTGGAATACGGGCAGGTCGTGCTGATGCTCACTTTCACCGCGCCCGGTACGCTGAGTGACACACAGCGCGACCAAATCCGGGCGGTGATTCAGAGCCTTCAGTTGCGCGATCCGATCTGAGGCGGCAATGTCGGACACGCCGAATTACAACGAGCCGAGCGGCAGCGCACAGGAACGCCTCGATCAGATCGCCAAGCTGGAGGACGGTGAAGCCGCGAAAGCGGCCGAGCAGCCGTTTTACGAGCACCTGAACTATGGGATGCTCGGCGCCGATGCGGGTCTGACCGCCATTGAGGGGACGGCCGCCGGGCTGGGTGCCGCCGGTACGGCGCTGGCAGGTGGTGCGACCGGCGGGGCGGCGCTGGGTGCGGGCGCGGTTGCTGCGGGCACCGTCATGCTTCCGCTGGCGATTGCAGTCGGTGGCGCTTGGGCGCTTGACAAGGTTGGCGTGACGGGCTGGCTGTCAAAGGAGTTCACGCAGGTTGGCGATGCGCTGGGCCTCACCATCGGCCGAGGCGATCCGCACCCCGCATGCATTGGCGATCGGATTGCGCACTCGTCGGGTTTTATGGGGATTCTCGCCGGCATTGCCGTGGGGGTCGCGATTGGCGTGGCGGTGGCGGCGACCGTGGCAACAGGTGGACTCGCCGGCGCGCTGATCGTCGGGGCATGCATGGCGGGCGGCCTGACGCTGGGTAGTGCGCTCGCGTCAGCCAGCCAAAGTATGGGAACCAACTGTGGCGAGATCGTCACCGGTTCGAGCAATGTGTACTTTGAAGGTAAGAAAGTGGCGCGCGTCACGGACCTGGTGAAATGCGATCACCATTCCGGCGCGCCGCAGGCACTCGTCGACGGCAGCAAAACCGTGTTCGTCAACGGCCTGCCGCTAGTGCGGATCGGCCACGAGACTCACTGTAGCGGCAAGGTCAATTCGGGGCGCAACAGCATCTGGATCGACAAGACGACCGGAAATTATGGCCCGAAGAACCCGGAGTTGTCGGCGACTCAGGAGTTCCTGGCAGGTTTGCTCGGGGGGCTCGTAGGCGGTGGGGCGGGAAAGTTTGCCGGCAAGGGGCTGCGGGAGAAATTCAGACCTGAGCCCACCCGATCTGCGGAACAAAGGGGTATCAAGGACGAGAATCGACCGAAGTGCAAGGATCCGGTTGATCCGGTATCCGGAGAAATGCTGGAGATCCGTACCGATCTTGCCATTCCCGGAATCCTGCCCCTCGAGTTCAAACGACGCTATCGGACTCGATCGGACGATCACGGATTGCTCGGTCACCGCTGGTCGGACAACTGGTCGCAGCAATTGACGTTCGATGGTGGCCGCTTTGTTAGATTCCACGACGGCGCTGGCCTTGTGATCGGCTTTGACGCGCCGGATATGGCGCTCAACGGCATCAACTTGCGCGAACCGCGTTATCGGCTGGTCGGAAGCCGGCTCGATCCGCGCATCTTCGATCGCGATACGCGGCAACTGCGTATTTTCGCGCCGCTCGTTGACGGGCGTTCGTCTCGCCTCGAACGGATCGAGGATCTGGACGGCAACGCGATCATTCTTTCCTACGATGCTGCTGGCCGTTTGAGTGGCATGGCCCATAGCGATGGCTACCGGCTCGAGATTGCCTATCCCGGGCGCGACCGTCGGCTGCAACGGATCGTTCTCCATGATGCGGACGGTGGTTCCAGAACGCTTGTGGACTACGACTACCAGAACGGCATGCTTACCCGTGTGGCGAGCTTCCAGTTTGGGCAGTTCCACTACGCGTACGACGAACACGGCTGGATGACCCAATGGCGGGATACAGACCAGACCGATGTTCGATATCGGTACGACAGCGCCGGTCGTGTAGTCGAGACAGGTACGCGGCAGGGTTATCACACAGGTCGGTTCATCTACGAAGCCGGTCGCACACGCGTGATTGATGTCGATGGAGAATGGTCGTACGACTACAACGATGAAGGTCTTGTAACTGCCGAAACCGATCCGCTCGGCCATTGCACTTATTCCGAATGGGAGCTTGGTCGTTTGATGGCCCGGATCGATCCGCTTGGCCGGCGGACGGACTACCGATACGACGAGCGAGGCCAACTGACTTCGGTCGTCGAAAGCTCGGGGAGGACGGTTGACTTTGACTATGACGACGAACAGCGCCTTACTGGGGCGCGTTTGCCGAACGGTGGCACGATCAAGCTCGAGTACGACCATCTGTATCGGTTGATTGCACGTACCGAGCCGGACGGCAACAAAACGACCTATCGCTATGGGCCCCATGGCGAACTGCTGCGAGTGGTTCAAGGTGATCGCGAGACGCGCCTGGACTACGATGACCGGCTGCGGCTGACTGACATCGTATTGCCAACGGGTGCGCGCTTTAGGCGCAAGATAGACGCGCTGGGCCGGCTGTTGGAGGAGATGTCGCCCGACGGGCATGTGACACGTTTCGACTATGCTGATGGCCCGACCAATCCGCGCGGTCTGCTGAGCGCGTTGATTCGCCCTGATGGATCCGTGTCGCGGACGCGATACAACAGTGAGAGCCTCCCAGTCGAATGGATCGATCCGCTCGGTCGCACGATCCAGCGAACCTATGGCCCATTCGATTTGCTGACGGCGTCTATCGATGCCGCTGGTCATGCCACACGCTTCGAGTATGACCATGCGACTAGGTTGACGAAGGTCATCAACGCGCTGGGCGAGTCCTATACGTACCGCTACGACGCGGCTGGACGTCTCACGGCCGAGATCGACTGGGGAGGGCGCGAGACTCGATACGAGCGCGATCCTGCCGGTCGCCTGATAAGCAAGACGTTGCCGGACGGTGGGCAGTGGCGCTATTCGTACGATACATACGACCGGCTCATCGAGGTCGACGCGGGTGACGTGCGACTGGCCTACCGTTACGATGCAGCCGGAAGACTGGCATCGGCGGAGGTGCAGGGTGAGCGCTCTCACGTGACGCGCTTTGCTTACGACAGGAACGGACGCGTGATCGGCGAGGATCAGCATGGAGAACTGTTGCGGCACGTCTACGACGCTAATGGTCAGCGACGCCTGCGGATGACGCCTCGGCGGGAAACGGTCTACGCATATGATGCGTTGGGTGCACTGATCCAGGTGAGCGAGCTAACCATCCGGCGCGACGGCGTGGGGCGCGAGATCGGTCGGCAAGCGGGCGAGTTCATTGAGCAGCAAACCTACGACACGCTTGGCCGCATTTGCCGACAAATCGCGGGTCCCGCAGTTGCGTTCGATGCCTTACAAACCGATCCAGTCCGCGCGTTCGAGCAATTGACGAGGCAGGTCTATCACTACGACGCTGCCGGACAACTGGAGCGGGTCGACACCGACGCCGATACGCTCACATACCGACGTGATGCACGTGGCCAGATCGTCTCCGCGGAAAGTCTACTTCAGGCTGCCGAGCATTTTCGCTATGACGCGGTGATGAACATTGCCGCGCATGGGCGTCAAGCTCCTGTAGATGCTCATCATTATGGTCGGGGCGGCTTGCCGGAGCGAATCGGCTATGCACGCTATCGGTACGACGCCCGTGGCCGCACAATCGAGAAAACGGTCGAACAGCCGGGGTTTCGGCCGAAGACATGGCAATACACGTGGGACGGCCTTAACCGGATCGTAAAGGTCGTGACGCCTGAACGAGGTGTCTGGCTATACAAATACGATGCTTTTAACCGCCGGATCGAGAAGCAGCAAGCCGGCGGTCGCGAAGCAGTGAAATTCGTTTGGGACGGTTCGACGCTGGCTGAGCGCTGGATCGAGCAGCGGGACGGTACGACGGGACAGGTGGTGACGTGGCATATCGAGCCAGGGACCTTCTCGCCATTGGCGCAGGAGACTAATGATGGTCTGTACCCTATCGTGACCGATCAGGTTGGCCAGGCGAAGGCGGTGTTCGACGTACGCGGCAAGAGGATCTTCAAGGCATCCCATACACTCTGGGGGAAAGTATTGCCGGTACGAGGCGCAGCTAACGATGGCGATGTCGTCCCCATCGATGCGACATTGCGGTTTCCGGGACAATGGTTCGACGAAGAATTGGGCCTGCACTACAACCTGCATCGCTATTACGACCCGGACTCAGGCCAGTATCTGAGCGTTGATCCGCTCGGGCTTGCGGGTGGATTCCGGACCCAGGGCTATGTTCATGAACCCAGTGAGTGGGTGGATCCGTTCGGGTTACAACAATGCCCAGAACGAGAAGTCAATGGAACGAAGATATACGGCAAGGGACAGAAGGACGGAACACCGGGACACGACCAGTTCTCGGAGGTGATTGCCAACAAGCTTGCGATGAGTGGGAAATTCAAGGAAATCTATCTGAATCGATCTTACAATTTTGCTACGGATAATGCTGTTTCAGCGCGACGTCCCGACATTATGGCGGTGGATATTAATGGTAGGGTGCATGCGATCGAAATGGCATCCCGGACCGATATGGGGGCAAAATTGCGAACGCTGACAACGCGTAATTATGATGCAATGCAAAATCTCCCCCCAAATGAGCGCGGCGAAATTCTTGTGTTTGAGCATCCGTATGATGCGCAGACGATAAAGACGGATTTGGATAATTTGATATCAGGGATTTGAGGGAATATGAGCACGGGAATCGTAATTTACGGGACTAATCCGACTCAGGTCGTCTCCACTCTAGAGGTGGCTGAAGATCTATTTCGTCAATTGGGTTCGGAAGCAACCAGGGCGATGTTTTTAAAATTCGTCGTTCGAGGTGGGGAGAGAACTATTGACGATCAAGAAGTGTCTCTCCCTGATCTGAGGGCCAAAATATCGACTGGGGAAGTTTCCGCATTTCAGGTATTTAATGACGAAAAATCGGTTGGCGTTCCGGCCATGTCGTTTGGTTGCAATGTCCCGGAATTTGGGGGGTTGTCATTTGTTGATGTGCAGATCGAGAGGTCGGTTCGTGAGATAAATAAAGAAATAGAAAGATTTCTTGAGGATGTTGTGGCGCGCTTGAGTTGCAAATACGCCATTGCGTACGATGCGGAAAAGTCGTCGGTTGCGTATAAATACTCGACTGGAGTAAATTTGGTTAAGATTTTTCCTTTTGAGAATACGTCGCTTTTCACGCGAGAACTTCCCGGTAGGGTGCCGGGTTCGGTGAGTTATGAGCGAGAAAAACTCAGAATGATTTATCCTTTTAATGTACTCAATGATAATCACTTGGAAATCCGCGTCGACGATCTTTCGTTGAGGGAGTGGATCATATCTGACTCATCTCGAGGTTTCTTGAGAAATATTCCAAACAATATGTGGCTCTGGACGGTCGAGGATGCCGACTTGACCGAAGTAAACAACGCTTGCGGAGAAGCAGGAATATTGCTCGCTTGGCAAAAAGCACCCGCGAATAAGCCGGCGCGGAAACTGCCCTGAGGCCATTCTCCGAACGGTGCGAATCGTAAACAGTCGCCTGGTTCACATTCGTGCTACGGAGTCCGGCGAACAGCTAACCGCATGCCACGATCGAACTAACGCGTGGTGTGGATGGTGAACAACCGGACACACTGGTGCGTTATGCGTACAACGATGCCGGTGAGCTCGTGGCCGTGACCGATCGCAGTGACCACCTCGGGCGACGCTTCCCATACGAGCTGGCCTGACGGTCCAGCACACGTCGCACGACGGTTTGACGTGTTTCCATGCGTGGCAGGGCACCGGCCGCGACGCGCGTGTCGTGCGCCACTGGACCGACGACGGCGAAGCGTACACGTTCGACGCGGACCTTGCGCAGCGTTCGGTGACGATCACCGATCAGATCGGGCGCGTGACGCGCTGGACGTGGAACGAGGATCAGCAGCCGACGAGCCACACGGATGCCGAAGGCAACGTGTGGCGGCTCGAATGGAACGCGATGCGGCAGCTGATCAGCACGACCGATCCGGCCGGCCATGCCACTCGCTTCGAATATGACGAGCGCGGGCGGCAGACGCAGCGGATCGACGCGCTTGGGCAGGTCGAGCGGACCGAATGGAACGGGCACTACGATCTGCCGGTTGCGGAAATCGATCCGACCAACGCGCGATGGATCTATCGTTACGACGCGCGCGGCAACCTGACGATGACGCGCGATCCGGTGGGTTCCGCGACCGAGTATTACCGGGACGATCGCGGGCTCGTGCATACGATTCGCGATGCGCGTGGCGGGTACAAGTTCCTCGAATGGAATGGTCGGGCGCAGTTGACCGCGTATACCGATTGCTCCGGCAAGGTCACGCGGTTTGCGTATGATGCACGCGGTGCGCTCGCGCGGGTGACGGATGCCGCCGGCCATGCCACCGTGTACGAAACGGATGCGATGGGGCGGGTCACGGGGATCGGGACGGCGGACGGTGCGCATCAGACGTTTCGGTACGACGCGGCGGGACGTCTCGTTGAGGTCATTGATGTGAATCAGCGCAGCACGCGTTACGAGCTCAATCCGCGCGGATTGTTGCTGGCACGCACGGATGCGGCTGATCGTGTCGTGCGGTTCGGCTATGACGATGCGTTCCGGTTGGCGAGCTTGACCAACGAGAACCGTGAGACCTATCGCTTTCAGTATGACCGTCGCGATCTCGTTTCCGCACAGATCGGGCTCGATGGCCACAAGCGTACGTACGAGTACGACGTGTGTGGTCAAGGCACGATCGTACGCGATGGGCAGATCGAGACGCGATACGAGCGCGATGCGGTCGGGCGACTGACGGCGAAGCAAGCCGCACACGAGCGTTGCGAATACTTGTATGACAAGGCCGGCCGGATCACATCGGCCGAGTTGTATACGGTCGCCGCGCGCGGACCATCGCTGAAGAATCGCGTCAGCCTGAAGTACGACAAGCGTGGTGAGGTCGTCGAGGAATACACGCCGACCGGCTGGCTCGCACACACCTACGACGAGCTTGGCAATCGCGTCAGCACGATGATTTCTGGCGAGCGCACGATCGATTGGCTGCATTACGGGTCGGGGCATGTGCACCAGATTCGTTTCGACGGTGCCGCGGTTGCAGACATCGAACGGGATGATCTGCATCGCGAGGTGCTGCGGACGCAGGGCAAGCTGACGAGTCACTTCGGGTATGACGCGGTGGGGCGCCGTGCTCGGCAAACTGCGCAGCGAGGGACGGCGGGCGGCGAGTTGCTTGCGAAGCAGTGGCAATACGATGCAGCAGGTGACGTGATCCAGAAGCGTGACCAGCGTTACGGCACGACGAGCTATCGGTATGACCCGACGGGGCGCATCGAACAGGCAGCAGGGCCGGGACTGCCGTCGGAAGTGTTTCGCTGGGATGCGGCGGCCAACCTGGTGTCGAGCGATCACCCGGGCGGCTACGTCGAGCACAACCGGCTCAAGATGTTCGAGGACAAGCGCTTCGAGTACGATGCGTATGGGCGGCTCGTTCGCAAGCTGAGTGGGCATGGGCCGGCTAAGGAGTTGGTGCTCGAGTACGACGACTGGAACCAACTCAAGACCGTCGTGACGAAGGACCGGCTCGGCATCGCGACGACGCATTTCGAATACGACGCGTTCGGCCGGCGGATCCGGAAGCTCAATGGCAGTTATGCGAGTACGGATTTCCTGTGGGACGGCATGCGGTTGGTGCAGGAGACGTATCACGACCGTCAGGGCGAGGAAGCGCTAACGTATTTGTACGAGTCGAATAGTTATGTGCCGCTTGCCCGTATCGATCCGGGGAAGGCGGTGGCTAATGATGCGGATGTGGGGGATGCGGTTTATTACTTCCACAACGATGTTTCAGGGTTGCCGGAGGAACTGACTGACGCTGATGGCGAGCTGGTTTGGCAAGCGCGCTATAAGGTGTGGGGCAATGCGGTGCAGGAGGAGTGGGTTGCGCGGGCGCCGGATCGACCGACAGCGGTGTGGGGAAACGTTCAAGCGACTGCGCCAGCGTCGGCTCATGCACCGCGACCGCAGAATCTTCGCTTCCAAGGGCAGTATCTGGATCGTGAAACTGGGCTGCATTACAACACTTTCCGGTTTTACGATCCGGACATCGGGCGGTTCATCAATCCGGATCCGATCGGGTTGATGGGGGGAGTGAACCTCTATCGGTATGCGCCGAACCCGATCGCGTGGATTGATCCGTGGGGACTGTCATGTGGCTCGACAAAGGAAGAGCCTACAACGCGGGTTCGGCACTACACTAATCGAAAGGGATCTAATGCGATACGCGAAAGCGGTGTAATTAGGGCGCACGACAACAATCGCGTCTACGTTGAGCCCGCCAATAAAAAGCCATTGAGTCAGCTTGATGCTGAAACTAAGTATCAAATCAAGCGCGGTCGAGGGCGAGATTATGTTGAAATTGATGTTCCAAACAGTAAGCTCGAATGGGTTAAGAATCCGCGCTACGGTACGGAAGAACTTACGGTAAAGGGTGATATCCCCCTCACAAATCCAGAGATCGTTCAGCGGAGGTGATTATGTTGGAAAGCAACGAAAAAATCGAATTGTCGGGAAGTGAAGCCCTCTCGATTCTTTGTGAGCTTGAGTATTTGCTAATATCTTTAAGAAATATTGGAACATATTATCACGAACCTAGTAGAGAATTTGGCGATAGGGATTTGGAGTATCGCGCGGAAACGACGAGATTTATTGATGAAAATAAAGTAACCCAAAAGCTTGCGAAATTGAGGGAAATGATATCGGAGAAGTTCGACTCGTCGCTGGGTGATGATGATATGGACGACATTGAGAGGGCGGTGGAGAATATTAAGGTTTGGGAAAGCCCTGGGGACTAGTGTCAGTGTAATTTTGTTGAGAATTTTTGAGTGATTCGTGATGCCCGATAAACTTGGAATTTGCGTGATCGACGCGATCGAAGCGAAGGGCATTGCGGAAGAGTGTCGTCGCAGGGGTTGGCTGGTTATTCTCTTGCCCGAAAGGATAGCGTCAAGAAATCAGTTTTTCGATGCGATTCGTGACAATTTCCCCCTAGATCCGCCGTTACAGAGTAATCGAAGCTGGGACGCATTGGCTGACTCACTTTGGTCTGGTTTGGATGAAATGGATAACGAGAGAATTGCAATATTCTGGCCTGATTCGGACCGAATGGTCGCGGCGGAGCCAGATACTTATGCTATCGCGACAGGTATATTCGAAGACTTGTGCGTTTCGTTGGCTGATTCGAACGTTACGGCATCTAAGGCGAAGACTTTGTTGGTTTTTAAAATTAAAAACTAACTGAACTCGAAAATGAAGGATTTGGAGAGATTGAGGCTGCGCGGAGGAGGGTTCATGAATCGCTTTCGCTTGGAGTGCGACGCGTGTGGGCGGCTCGTTCGCAAGCTGAGTGGGCATGGGCCCGCTAAAGAGCTCACGCTTGAATACGACGATTGGAACCAGCTCAAGACCGTCGTGACGAAGGACCGGCTCGGGATCGCGACGACGCATTTCGAGTACGACGCGTTCGGTCGGCGGATCCGGGAGCTCAGCGGCAGTTATGCGAGTACGGATTTCCTCTGGGACGGCATGAGGTTGGTGCAGGAGAAGTATCACGATCGTCAGGGCGAGGGACCGGCGTCGGCGGTGAACTGATCTCATAGACCCGCTACGGAGAGCAAATGAAAATCTATATTGACGAGCGCGGCTTTATCCATCCGGAGTTGACCGAAGGAAATGAAATTCTGGGTGATTTCCTGGCAGGAGATATCCAGGGTAGCGTTTACGCGGCTGATGAGTACATAAATGCTTGTCGATCTGTTGAACGCGCTGACGCCAAGCGGTGGGAGGGTACGGGAAATGCCCACACTGTCGTCATCGAGAATGGTTGTGTGGAAATATTAAATGAGTATACTGGGAAGTATTTGAAAATAAAAAACATAGAGAATTTTAGAGCGTACGTGGAGGTATGGAAAGAATATTTGCTGGGTGTCAAATAGCGGCGTTTTTTTGTGAGTGTATTATTATTGATCGATCATTTTGAATTCCATGAATCAAGCTATTCTGAGCGTGCTTTGTTGTTATCGCGATCGAGACATTGATTTTTAGCAACTGCGCGAGTGGCTAGAAAACGAGGGTGCACCCGTGGCGGCGCAAATTGCACGAGTCCAGTTGCTGAAGCTACAAGGAGGAAGCGAGGCGCAAAGCAATGGAGTAGTCACGCAGTTGCTACCAGCATGCAAGTGCTGTCTTTCGGTCGGTTCGCTTGTTTGATGAACCAGCAGAGCAGCTTGGCGTTGCCCGACGATTGGTGCGAATTTGCGCACCCCGACTCGAAGTGTGATTGCGACCATGCACGAATCCAGGCGGAGCTTGAAGTAGAGCTTCACCCGGGCCATCCATTTTATGGGCGCAAGCTGAGAGTGATAGCGCATGCCACTGGTACCGATGACGTTCTTTGCGCTCACAGTGACGAGTCGGGGCGTTACTCGATAATTCACCTCACATGGGGAGGGCGCCCTGAGTTAGGTACCTGCCCAACTATCGATTTCAATGGCGACTGGAGTGGCGTTTGTCGTTATTTTGGCTATATCGCCGACGTGCTAGATCGCGTTGCAGAGGAAGAACGTCTCGGGCTGCGAGAGCCGATGACCACGTCGGGAACGTCGTCCCGGCCAATAGTGATTCACCGTAACGAGCAGAACGACGTCGAGTAAATCAACCCTGCGCGGTGAGAACTCCGCGCCGCACTCCTGATCTGAAGCGCCTCGAGTGCGTAGGCCATTTGAGGGACCTGCAGGAAAACCACAGGTGCGAACTGCGGCAGATGGTCGATTGCGCGTTGTGAGGTTTCTGGATTCGCACGTTCATCACAAGTGGCATCCACGTGCGTGCGCGCTCAAAAGCCTTGTATTGGCTACACGAGTATCGAGCCGATGCACATCGTCGAGTCCGACCTCATAGAACTGTTTCAAATCGTCACGCTCGGATCAATCGTGTTCCGAACAGATGGCGCATGCGCCGACGTGCACGTCATTACCGTCAACATGCGCAATAACCAGAAAACTGACCAAGCCGCGTACCTATGCCCAATGGCTAACGTGCGATCAAATGCGTGCCAATGATGGTTTAATGAGCAATGTCCAACTGATGATGATCGTGTTGCCTGCAGCGCACGCGAACGGAAGTGCCACACGCACTGATCCTCTATCGAAGCATCGCTTCCATCGATTCACCAACAAAGGAGGAATCCAAACCATAAAAATGCCGCAGTAAACGAGCGCGGGCCGCAAGTGCTACCAACACTCACGACCCGCTAACCACAGCCAACTGAACAGGAGTTGCCCATGGCTAAGCCGAATCATAAAGCACGACCACCGAAGACGGAACGCTTCGTCACGATCCAGGAAATGTGGGGTACCCCGAAGACCATGGATCCGAGGCCGGAAACGTTTTATCCGTACATGAAGATTGGTGGAATGTGGCTGATCAACGATGCGTGTTTTGTTCCGGGCCGCAAGGCGCGGATCGATATTGAGCCGGGCAGGCTGATCATCACGCAGCTGTAAGCGCAACGCCGCGGGATGCGGCCGCGCTGCGCGACGTCGCGCAGCGCGCCGGACAGGGTAGAGCAGCCGCAAGCGGCAGCCGCCCAAAACCGCACATCACCAAGCGATATCGCAAGACGACCGCGACGTCCCCGCACCGCCGGTAGCCGTGCATTTCGTCCCCGATCCGTTGTCGTAGAACGTCCGCGTCTCCGGCTGCGGCACCGACGGATCGAACGGATTCGGCGCCCTGTGCGGACCACGTGGCGCATCGTACGGCCGCTGCGGCGCATACGAGCCGCCGCTACCAGCCGGCCGAGAGCCGTTCGCGCGCAGGTATTCGTTCCAGTTCTGCTCGCGCTGCTCATGCCCGGGCACCGCGCGACCCAAACTATCGCTCCCACCCGCACCAAGCGCGACGCGGTTCGGAGCCGAGACAAAGTCGGGTTCGTGTTTAAAAGAAGGCGGCGATGTCACGAGCGCATCGCTTGTCACCCGCACCGGCCGCGTATCCGGCGTATCGAACGGGCTCCGTTCGCCGGGCGCAGCGAACTGCACCCGTCGGCGGTTCATCCGCGCCGCATGTCCATCATCCCGAACAGCCGCACGCCGCTCTGACCGAAACACATTGGCCCCGACTGACCGATCGGTCAGCGCATCGCGTCCCGAAGCATGGGCAGTCGAAACAGAAAGCGCGCACGCAATCGCGGCGGCGGAAGAGAGGCGGATAGGGCAATTCATGGATGATCCGAAGCAGGTGATGTGCATTGAACAAAACGGCAGATCACTGGCTGGCGGCTGGGCGACGAGGGGGCGTCGAAGCGGCCCTGAAGCGACTGCGAGGCGCGGCGGGCGCGACTGGCAGGGGAGGCTGGCTGGATTGCAGAAGCGAGCCCGCATTATTTCATGGAAATCTCAAAAACCTTTCAATCACACTAGCTTTGCTGGCAAACAGAAAGATTTTCCGTCTCATCGAGCGCCCCGTCCTGGTGCGCGTTCGCACAATCGTCAGTTGATTGATTTTCCCCGAGCAGCCCCTCGATAGCCCGAAAAATGCGAAACCGAGAACCGCCCCTCGCCGAACACCAAGCCCAGCAAGGAACCCACCCCGATCCCCCTACCGAATAGCAACCCAATTGCACCCAAATCAACCGTCCCCGCCTCCCGCAGGTTGCGCCCCCATCGCCACCCACCCATCTCAAAAATCTACGTGTTTTCCCTCAGTCGACAGGCATTTTTGACAGACGATTGAAAAACGCCCATATAATTTCGGCTGCCTTGCCAACAGCTGTCGGACCATCCCTCCGAATGAGCGATTTGGCAAGCGGGGCAGGCGAAACGCTTGCGCAATGCAAGACGCATCACGATGTCTTTCCGAACCAGACGTCCCCTTCGGGGACTGCAAGAGCCGGGCCCCGCTACGCAACATTCCGCTGGAGTTCCGTCTTCTATGTGTCTCGGGCGTGTCCCATGTCCTCGCCCCGGGTGCTGTTCGATTGCGCAAGTCATGCCGCCTTTGCCCGTATGACTAAACAACATCGAGGAGCTCCCAGATGACGCTGTCCCGTCTTACGTCCATTTCCGTCGCCGCCGTGCTGTTCGCCGCCGGCGCCGCCGCCGCGCAAGCGGAAACCGTGAAGATCGCCATCGCTGGTCCGATGAGCGGCTCGGTCGCCCAATACGGCGACATGGTGAAGGCCGGCGCGCTGACCGCGATCGAACAGATCAACGCGGCCGGCGGTGCGGGCGGCAACAAGTTCGAAGTCGTGCTGATGGACGACGCGTGCGAACCGAAGCAGGCCGTCGCCGTCGCCAACAAGATCGTCAGCCAGAAGATCAAGTACGTGATCGGCCACGTGTGCTCGGGTTCGACGATTCCCGCGTCGGACATCTACGAGAACGAAGGCATCGTGATGGTCACGCCGTCGGCCACCGCGCCGCAGCTGACGGAAGGCAAGAAGCGTCACTTCATCTTCCGCACGATCGGCCGCGACGACCAGCAAGGCCCGGCCGCCGCGCACTACATCATCAACAACGTGAAGCCGAAGAAGGTCGCGATCCTGCACGACAAGCAGTCGTACGGCCAGGGCATCGCGTCGTCGGTGAAGAAGGACCTCGAAGCCGCGAAGATCCCGGTCGTGCTGTTCGAAGGCATCAACGCCGGCGATTCGGACTACTCGGCGATCATCACGAAGCTGAAGTCGCAAGGCGTCGATTTCGTCTACTTCGGCGGCTACCACCCGGAAATGGGCCTGCTGATGCGCCAGGCGCGCGAGCAGGGCGTGAAGGCAACGTTCATGGGGCCTGAAGGCGTGGGCAACAAGGACGTGACGGCGATCGCCGGCCCGGCTTCGGAAGGCATGCTCGTCACGCTGCCGGCCGACTTCTCGGCCGATCCGGCCAACGCGGCGCTCGTGAAGGCGTTCGCGGACAAGAAGCGCGACGCGAACGGCCCGTTCCAGATGCCGTCGTACGCAGCGGTGAAGATCATCGCCGACGCGATCGCCGGCGCGAAGACGACCGATCCGACGAAGGTCGCCGCGTACATGCACAAGACGACGTTCGACACGCCGATCGGCAAGGTCGCGTATGACGCACAGGGCGACCTGAAGGCGTTCAAGTTCGTCGTCTACACGTGGCACAAGGACGCGACGAAGACCGCCGCCAAGTAAGACGGAGTACCCGCCCGCGCACCCGCCCTGTCCGAAACCCGGACGGGGCGGGTGCGTATTGGCCGCGCCTCTGACCCGTGCGCGCCAAAGGGCGGCCCGAGACGACACCGTGCGTTGCGCGCGGCCGACCGCCGTGATCCGGCGACGGCACGCGACCCAGCGCCAACGGGAGCTTCCCGCACATGACTGACTTCCTTCCTCAATTCGCCCAGCAGCTGGTCAACGGCCTGACGCTGGGTGCGATCTATGCGTTGATCGCCATCGGCTATTCGATGGTCTACGGCATCATCGGCATGATCAACTTCGCCCACGGCGAGATCTACATGATCGGCGCGTACGTGGGCCTCGTGACCCTGACGGCGATCGGCATCTCCGCCGGCTATCCGCTGCCGCTCGTGCTCGGCGCCGCGCTGATCGTGTCGGTGATCGTCACCGGCCTGTACGGCTTCGCGGTCGAGCGCGTCGCGTATCGTCCGTTGCGCGGCGGCCCGCGCCTCGTGCCGCTGATCTCCGCGATCGGCATGTCGATCTTCCTGCAGAACTACGTGCAGATCGGCCAGGGCGCGCGCGACGTGTCCGTGCCCGTGCTGATCTCCGGCGCGTTCGAGATCCATCTCGGCGGCGACTTCGACGTGACGATTCCGTATGCGCGCCTGTTGATCGTCTGCGTGACGCTGGTGCTGATGATCGCGCTCACGCTGTTCATCTCGCATTCGCGGATGGGCCGTGCGTGCCGCGCGTGCGCCGAGGACATGAAGATGGCGAACCTGCTCGGCATCGACACGAACCGCGTGATCTCGTTCACGTTCGTGCTCGGCGCGATGCTGGCCGCCGTCGGCGGCGTGCTGATCGGGCTGACGATCGGCAAGCTGAATCCGTATATCGGCTTCGTCGCGGGCATCAAGGCGTTCACCGCCGCGGTGCTCGGCGGGATCGGCAGCATCCCGGGCGCGATGCTCGGCGGCGTGCTGCTGGGCCTGGCCGAAACCTTCGCCGCAGGCTACATGCCGGCCGAGTACAAGGACGTGGTCGCGTTCGGCCTGCTCGTGCTGATCCTGCTCTTCCGCCCGACCGGCCTGCTCGGCAAGTCGGACATCGAAAAGGTTTGAGGGAGACGCAGATGAGTCAAGTCATTTCCGTTCGCCGCCCGGCCGCCGACGCGTCGGTCGGCCAGGCGCTGAAGAATGCGGTGGCCGCCGCGATCCTGACGGCGATCCTCACGATTCCGGTGCTCGGGCTGCAACTGAAGCTCGACGGCTATCAGGTCGTGCTGACGCCGCACTGGCGCCCGGTGTGGATCGCGGTCGCGGCCGTGTTCCTGTTCCAGTTGTTCAAGCCGTGGCTCGTGCGCGCGAAATCGGCGGTGAAGCTGCCGGCGATGCCCGCGATGGGCGCGCAGCAGCAGCGCGTGATCATCTGGGTGCTGCTCGCGGTCGGCCTCGTATGGCCGTTCTTCGGCTCGCGCGGCGCGGTGGACGTCGCGACGCTCGCGCTGATCTACGTGATCCTCGGCCTCGGGCTGAACATCGTGGTCGGCTTCGCGGGGCTGCTGGATCTCGGCTATGTCGGGTTCTACGCGGTCGGCGGCTATACGTACGCGATGCTGAACCAGTATTTCGGGCTGTCGTTCTGGGAATGCCTGCCGATCGCGGCGATCGCGGCGGCGACGTTCGGCTTCCTGCTCGGCTTCCCGGTGCTGCGTCTGCGCGGCGACTATCTCGCGATCGTCACGCTCGGCTTCGGCGAGATCATCCGGCTGCTCGCGAACAACCTGACGAGCCTCACCGGCGGCCCGGACGGCATCTCGAGCATTCCGAAGCCGACGGTGTTCGGCTTCGAGATGGCGCGCTCGGCGAGCGTCGAAGGCGCGAAGACCTTCCATGAACTGATCGGGCTGGAATACAGCGGCGAGCACATGGTGATCTTCCTGTACCTGATCGCATTGGTGCTGGTCGGCTTCACGCTGTTCGTGACGAGCCGCCTGATCCGCATGCCGATGGGCCGCGCATGGGAAGCGCTGCGCGACGACGAGATCGCATGCCGTTCGCTGGGTCTCAACCCGACGCGCATCAAGCTGTCGGCGTTCACGCTCGGCGCGGCGTTCGCGGGGATCGGCGGCGCGTTCTTCGCGGCGCGTCAGGGCCTCGTCAATCCTGAATCGTTCACCTTCATCGAATCGGCGCTGATCCTCGCGATCGTCGTGCTCGGCGGGATGGGTTCGCAGCTCGGCGTGATTCTCGCGGCGATCCTGCTGACCGTGCTGCCGGAAGTCGCGCGCGGGTTCGCCGAGTACCGGATGCTGATCTTCGGTCTGGTGATGGTGTTGATGATGATGTGGCGTCCGCAGGGCCTGCTGCCCGCGAGCCGTCCCCACGTGGAGTTGCCGCAATGAGCGCGAATGCAGAACTGTTGAAGGTCGCCGGGCTGCAGATGCGCTTCGGCGGGTTGCTCGCGGTGGACGGCATCGATTTCGACGTGCGCCGCGACGAGGTGTTCGCGATCATCGGGCCGAACGGCGCGGGCAAGACCACGGTGTTCAACTGCGTCGGCGGCTTCTACAAGCCGACCGGCGGCGACGTCGTGCTCGACGGTCATGCGATTGCGGGCCTGCCGAGCCACCAGATCGCGTTGAAGGGTCTGGTGCGCACGTTCCAGAACATCCGCCTGTTCAAGTCGCTGACGGTCGTCGAGAACCTGCTCGTCGCGCAGCATCGCAAGGTGAAGGCCGGGCTGCTGCACGGCCTGTTCGCGACGCCCGCGTATCGTCACGCGGAGAAGGAAGCGCTCGAACGCGCGGCCGTGTGGCTCGACCGGATGGGGCTGACGTCGGTCGCCAACCGGCCGGCGGGCACGCTGTCGTACGGGCACCAGCGGCGTCTGGAGATCGCGCGCTGCATGATCACCGAGCCGCGCCTCTTGATGCTCGACGAGCCGGCGGCCGGCCTCAACCCGCAGGAAAAGATCGAACTGCAGCACCTGATCGACAAGCTGCGCCGTGAATTCGGCGTATCGGTGCTGCTGATCGAACACGACATGAGCCTCGTGATGGGCGTGTCCGACCGCATCCTCGTGATGGAGCACGGCCGGCCGATCGTGATCGGCACGCCGGAAGCGGTCCGCAACGACCCGCGCGTGATCAAGGCGTATCTGGGGGAAGAGTGATGCTGAAGCTGGAACAGGTCCATACGCACTACGGCGCGGTCGAGGCGCTCGCGGGCGTGTCGATCGAGGTGAACAAGGGCGAGATCGTCACGCTGATCGGCAGCAACGGCGCCGGCAAGACGACGCTGATGATGACGGTATGCGGCACGCCGCGCGCATCGTCGGGCCGCGTGCTGTTCGAGGGCAACGACATCACCGGGATGTCGACGCACCAGATCATGCGGCAGGGGATGGCGATCTCGCCGGAAGGGCGGCGCGTGTTCCCGAGCCTGACGGTGCTCGAGAACCTGAAGATGGGCGGCTTCTTCGCGAGCCGTCATGAAATCGACGACGGCATCGAGCACGTGTTCAAGCTGTTTCCGCGCCTGAAGGAACGCGCGGCGCAGCGGGCCGGCACGATGTCGGGCGGCGAGCAGCAGATGCTCGCGATCGGCCGTGCGCTGATGAGCAAACCGCGTTTGCTGCTGCTCGACGAACCGACGCTCGGCCTCGCACCGCTCGTGATCGCGCAGATCTTCGACATCATCCGGACGATCCGCGACGAGGGCGTCACGGTGTTCCTCGTCGAGCAGAACGCGAACAAGGCGCTCGGCGTGGCCGATCGCGGCTACGTGCTCGAGACGGGGCGCGTGGTGCTGGCCGACACGGGCGCGAACCTGCTCGCGAACGACCGGATCAAGCAGGCGTATCTCGGCGGTTGATCGACGGGAAGCCGCCGGCCTGCAACGGGCCGGCGGCGGTTTGCCTCGCGGTTTGTGTCCGCACGCAAGGCCGGTTCCCGGCCTTGTTGTCCTTATCCGATCCTGAACGTGCTTTTCAGTAGGTCGCGCAGATGCCGCGCGGCGCGATTGCTGTCGTCCGTCAGCACCGTGATCAGGTGCGGCGGCAGGTCGGGCAGCACGATGCCGGAGACATGGCTCGTCAGGTTGCCCGACACGCGATCGTGCTCGATCAGGCCGACCGCGAGCCCGTTCGCGATACACGCTTCCACCGCCGGCGAACTGGCGCTTTCGAGCAGCATCCGGTGCGCGATCTTGGCTTTCTTCAGCGCACTCAGCGCGGTGTCGCGGTACGGGCAGCCCTGCAGTTGCACCGCGATCGGCAGCGGCGCATCGGGATTGAATTTGAAGGTGCGCGCGGCGACCCACACCGGATGTGTCTTGCTGAGCAGCTCGGCGTGCGGCAGCGCTTTCGGCACCACGGCGATCGTGATGTCGAGCTGGCCGCGCGCGAACAGCAGTTGCAACTCGTCGCTGGAGCGCGCTTCGACCGTCAGTTCGAGCAGCGGCCGGTCGGCGGCGAAGCGCGGCAGGAATTCCGCCATGAAGTGTGCCGCGTAGGAGTCGGGGATGCCGAGCCGCAACTTGCCGGTCAGCATCTGCGGCGACAGCGATTCGACGAGCCGGTCGTGGCTCAGCAGAAATTCGGTGGTGTCGTTCAGCAGCTTGTGGCCGAACTGCGTGAGTTCGACCGCCTGGTTGTTTCGCGTAAACAGGCGCTGCGCGACGATCTCTTCCAGCTTCTGAATCTGCGCGGTGACCGACGACGGGCTGCGGTTCACATGAACGGCAGCATCCTTGAAGCGGCCGAGCTTCGCGACGGCGTGGAAGGTACGCAGCAGGTCGACGTCCAGGGTGCGTGGCATGGTTTGGTTTTTCCGAATCAGCGATTCAGATAATGTCGATTGACGGAATTATTGGGCATCCATATCCTCGGGTCAACGGCTCGAACCGATTCGCCCGGATGATCTGCGCGACCAGCGCCTGCCTCCGGCCACTTACCGAGAACCGTCGCTCCATGCAGCTATTCCTGCTTCAACTCGTTTTCGTCTTGTCGTGGAGTTCCGGGTTCATCGGCGCCAAGCTCGGCGCGGAGACGGCCGGCGCGTTCAACCTGCTGTTCTGGCGGTTCCTGTTTGCCACGCTGTGCCTCGCGATCGTCCTCAATCGGCAGCTCGGGCGCCTGACGCTCGAAAAAATCCGCTATCACGCGGTGATCGGCTTCCTGTCGCAGTTTCTCTATCTGGCCTGCGTGTACGTCGCGATTCAGCGTGGTCTGCCGCCGGGCATCGCCGCGATCGTCGCGGCGATGCAGCCGCTCATCACGGCGGCGATGACGTCGTTCGGAGGCGGCGAGCGCAGCGGGGCGCGCCAGTGGGCCGGGCTCGTCGTCGGGTTCGTCGGCGTGGGCATCGTGATCGGCGGGCAATACGCGCTGCCGGCCGGGTCGGTCGGGATCGTCATGTACCTGCTGCCACTGGTGTCCGCGTTCGGGCTGTCGATCGCGACGATCTATCAGCGCCGCCGCACGCTGACGGCCGCGCGCAGTGACGAGGACGGGCTGTTCCTGCCGCTCTTCGTGCAGGGTTGCGTAAGCCTCGTGCTGTTCGCGGCGTGCGGAATTGTCACCGGCGACCTGCACGTGCCGACGCAGCCGAACGTGTGGGTGTCGGTCGTGTGGCTGACGGTGTTCTCGACCTTCATCGCTTACCTGTCGTTGTGGGCGCTGCTCAAGCGCATGCCGGCGACGCGCGTGGCGACGCTCGTCTATCTCGAACCGCCGGTGACGCTGATGTGGGCCGCGTGGATGTTCGGCGACCGGATCGAGGTGACGACCTACGTCGGCATCGTCGTCGTCGCGATCGGCGTCGCGCTGGCCGGCAAGCACGGCGCGCGGCCCGCGCGGCCGCGCTGCGCGGACATGGAGGCGGCCGGCCGCTGACGCAGTGGTTGCGCGCGCGATTCCGGTGTAGCTTCGCGAGACAATCCGACTCGTGAAGGAACCCGATGAAAGTCAAACGCCAACGTCGACACACGTTCGGTCGACGACGCAAAGCGCTTCTATCAGCACATCTTCGGTCTCGACCTGATCGACAAGCTGCGCCGCGAGTTCGGCGTATCGGTGCTGCTGATCGAACACGACATGAGCCTCGTGATGGGCGTGTCGGTTACATTCAACTTGCCGATCCGGGCCGACAAGCGCATTCGGCAGGGCGATATCTTGTAGCCAGGCTTTGCCTGCAAACGGCTTTCACACGATGTCGAGCCGGCCGGGACATCCCCAGACAGCGACGCGCACGCATGGCCGATGCGGTCGTAAGCCCGTCCAGGTCGCGGATGCGACCGGGGCTCGCGACCCGTCCTACGACGTCGCGGGGCTTCTGTCCGATTTACGCGCGCCGACGGCGCAATAGACTTCCAATCGAGCGAAATGATCGTACGGGTCCGGACACGAAGCCGGCCGACCCACCTCGCTCGCGTCAGGGCTTCGGCATGTCGTTCGACGGTCGCACGCTGCCGGCACCGTCGACGTCGAGCCGCTCTTGGGGGAGCGGCCCGCCCG
Source organism: Burkholderia sp. BCC0044 (assembly GCF_902832955.1). Lineage (NCBI taxonomy): Bacteria > Pseudomonadati > Pseudomonadota > Betaproteobacteria > Burkholderiales > Burkholderiaceae > Burkholderia > Burkholderia sp. BCC0044. The sequence goes on from NZ_CADFDO010000002.1 coordinate 167,734, forward strand.
TATCGGCAGACGAGCGGGTACTCGCCTGAAGCGAGTGCGCTGCCCGATTGCTTCCGCACGAAATCGTTCTGCTCCGATGTTCGACACGTGTCGCGCCGGCTCGCCGGCCGACCGTCGGCGCGTTGTGACCGGATGCCGTCGCATCGCGCTACATCGGACCGATACCTATCGAGGGGGTCATCATGACCAGGTCATTTCGTATCGTCAGCGCCGGGATGGTCGCATTCGCGTGCGGCATTGCCGGCTTCCAGGTTCAGGTTTGCGCGGCGACGCTTGTCGGCTACACCGCACCGTGGCGTATCGCGCACGCGCGATCGCGGCCGGCCGCGACTGCCGCACCGGCGGCCGTGACGGTCAGGCCGGCAAGCGACGGCAGCGACCAGACCGATGCATTGCAGGCGGCACTCAACGCACTGCAGCCCGGCCAAACGCTGATACTCGCGCCGGGACGCTATAGCGTGAGCCGGTCGTTGTCGGTGGCGGGGTCGAACGTCGTGGTATCGGGCTACGGCGCGACGCTCGTCGCGACCAATCCGGCCGACCAGACGATCGTGATGCGCGGCACCGGCTCGACGCTGGCGGGCGTCACGCTGATGGGCACCGGCACGACGCGGCTCACCACGCCCGAGTCGACCAAGGTCGAGGTCACGGGCACGGACGTGCAGGTGCTCGGCGTGACGATCCACGGCGGCGCCAGCGCCGGGATCTTCGTGTTCGGCGGCAGCAACGTCGCGGTCGTCGGCAATACCGTGCGCGACACGCTGGCCGACGGCATCCACACGACCTACGGTTCGACCGACGTGCTGGTGCAGAACAATACGGTGACGGGCACCGGCGACGACCTGATCGCGGTGGTCAGCTATCTCGGCGACGGACGTCTCAGCAGCAACGTGTTGATCGACCACAACGCCGTATCGGGGAATTACTGGGGGCGCGGCATCTCCGTGGTCGGCGGGCAGGCCGTGACGATCTCGAACAATACGGTCGACGGCGTGCAGAAGGCGGCCGGCATTCTCGTCGCGCAGGAGGATAGTTGGAAGACTTACGGCGCGTCGAACGTCGTGATCGACAACAACGTCGTGACCAACATCCAGAACGCGAACGTGAACAACGGGCTGCCGCCGACGCAGCAGGGCGCGATCGAACTGGATACGTGGTCGGGCTCGGTGTCGACCGTCAAGGTGCTGCGCAACCGCGTATCGGGATCGGCCTACGCGGGGTTCCGGGCACTCGGCAACGTATGCGCGTTCCAGGTCTCCGACAACGCGTTCGCGTCGATCGTCGGCGCACCGGTGTCGCTGTTGTCGCGCGGTTGCACGGCCGGTCAGATCGTCGTCAACGGCAACACGATGGACGGCGTCGCGCTGGTGCCGCCGGTCGGCGCATCGTCGTCGGGCACGATCGCGGTTGCCGGCGCGGTGACGGCCGCGATGCCGCGCGTGCGAACCTCGCTGATGCAGTCGTCGGGCGGGGCGGCGTCGGTAACCGGCGCGGCGCGATGACATGGGTTGTACGCCGAGGGTGTGGCGCCGCCGGCTTAGCCGGCGCGCGCCGCGTGCGGGCCGGCCGGTTCGTATCGTCGTATCGTCGTGCAGCCGGCCGCGCACGCGTTGCATCCGGTGCGACGACGCGGGTCAGAGCAGCCCCAGGCGTTGGCCCGTCGCCGCCGCCTGGGTGCGATTGCGCACGTGCAGCGCCTTGAAGATGGCGGTGATGTGCGCCTTCACGGTTTTCTCCGACAGGCCGAGCCGGTCCGCGATGAGCTTGTTCGGCACGCCTTCGGCGATCAGGCGCAGCACCTCGAGCTGGCGCAGCGTCAGACGCGGCGCGTCGGGTTCGTGCACGGGCACGGGGTCGCGATGGGGCGACTGTGTGTCGAGCAGCAGCGGCGGCACGTACCGTTCGCCGTTCATGACCATCTTGATCGCCGACAGCAGCGTGTGCGCGGTGGCGGACTTGGGGATGTAGCCGAGCGCGCCATGCGTGAATGCGGCGCGCACGTCCCGCGGGTCCTCGGACGAAGACAGCACGATGATCGGCAGCTCGGGCCGGATCCGCGTGATCGCGGCGATCGCCGCGAAGCCGTCCATGCCGTTCATTTTGAGGTCGAGGACGATGACGTCGAGGTCGGTGTGCAGTTCGAGCAGCCGCATCGCGTCGTCGGCATTGCTTGCCTGAATGTCGACCATGCCGCCGTTATCCTGGCGCAGCAACGTGGCGACGCCGTCGCGCAGAACCGGATGATCATCGACAATGAGTATTTTCATGTAAATAAAAATAAAGTCGGGAGCGGATCTCTTCTGCTCTTGGAGAACCCGGCTTTTGGGAAAGTCTTAATACTTTGGTCGTATTCGACTTTGTTTTGCCATGGCCTAACGTCGGATTTACATCAGGAAATGCAAGGTCGACACTGGGCTGCCGCGGTTTTCAGTGCGCCAGGACACACAATGAGCGCGACGAAGACCGCGACTGCAGGAGCCTGGGTGCGTGACGCGAGCCGAGAATTTCGGGGCGCGATGGAGCCTGGGTGCTGACTATACGATAAAAAGAACCGAACGTGCCAATACGGGGCGCACTGTTCATTGCGATTGATTGCCTTCCGGAATTCGGGCAATTGACGTTGAATCAGCCGATTCGCACCGTGAAACAACGCATGTTCAATGGTACGAATTGGCGAGACGTCTCCATCGGCCTGATTCAGGATCAATCAAGGTGCAATATGGGAACTATCAATGAAGAGGATTCAATTCGGGATCTGAATTTATCTTATCTGTGGCTGGCGCAGCGATTGCTGCAGACGGATCGGGCGATCGGCATGTTTCGTCTCGGCGCCACGCCGGAAGTCGCCGGCGCGCTCGAAAGCCTGACGATGCGATCGATGATGACCCTGGCATCGTCGGGGCAGTTGCTCTGCGTGCTGCGCCTGAACCGTTGCGGGACGATCGCGGCGCTCGCGCGGCCCGACCCGCCGCGCGAAGTTGCGCCGCTTCACGCCGCGATGGCGTTCTCCAGCCTCGGGGCGTTCGACCAGGACGGGCCGTGAGCGGCAGCCCGCGCGGCGCGAGCCTTGCCGACGATGCGAAGCACATCCAGGATGCCGTGACGCTGATCCGGCTCGGCGCGCGCCCGCAGATGCTCGAGATCGAACTGGCGCTGCCGCACGAGCGGCTGGTTCGCCTGTATCGCGAGGTGCGCGGCGTGCCGCCGCCGAAGGGGCTGCTGCCGTTCTCCAGCGACTGGTACATGACGTGGATCGCCAACGTTCATGCGTCGCTGTTCCACAACATCTACCGCTTCCTGCGGAGCAACGCGGGCTGTTCCCGGCTCGACGCGCTCGTGAAGGCCTACGCGTTGTATGCGACGCGATGCGATGCAGTATGCCGCGAGCCGCTGCTCGACCTCACGCGCGCGTGGATGCTGATCCGCTTTTTCGACGGTGGCGTGCTGGCGACGGCACGTTGTGTCCGATGCGACGCCGCATTCGTGATCCATCGTCACGACACGCGTCCCAATCGCGTGTGCGTCGCCTGCCGGCCGCCGGCGCGTGCCGGCAAGGGGGCGCGCCGCGCGAAGCCGGCATCGGATGCCGGCGGCGCGAGCGCACCCGATCCGCTGGCGCCGGCCGTGGCATCCGGGCGCACGCGGTGCCGCTAGATTGCGATGCCGGGCGCTTCCGCGTCGGCTGTCGAGCGCCGCCGCGCACCGGCGGCGACGAGGTTGCCGACGGCCGCCCGCAGCTTGCCGTTCGGCAACGGCCGGTGCAGCAGAAGCAGCCCGTGCGCATGCGACGCGGCCAGTTGTTCGTCGGTCGTATCGCCGCTGATCAGCAGCGCCGGCAGCGCCGGATCGACTTCCTCGCGCAGCCGCTCGATCACGGCGATGCCGTTTTCGCCGCGCGGCGGCAGGTAATCGCAGATCAGCAGGTCGGGCCGATGAGCGCAGGCCGTCAGCCGCTCCAGTGCATCTTTGCCCGAGCGCGCCGCGATCGTTTCGTAGCCCCACGTCGCAAGCAGTTCGGACAATCCGGTGCGGGTCGCGCGATTGCCGTCGATCACCACCACGAGCCCCGTCGAGGCCGGTACGGCGTAGTGGCTGGCGGGCGGCATGTCGAGCGGGTCCGGCCGGCGCGTGGCGAGCGCGACTGCGATTTCGAAACACGATCCGCGTCCGGGCTCCGAGTGCACGCTCAGCCGGCAATCGAGCAGCGCGGCGAGCCGCCGCACGATCGCGAGCCCGAGGCCGAACCCTTTTTCATGGTCGCGCTCGGCGTTGCCGATCTGGTAGTACTCGTGGAACACGAGCTTCTGCAGATGATCGGGAATGCCGCAGCCGGTGTCCCAGACCTGCACCGCGAGGTGCGTGCCGCGGCGCCGGCAGCCGACGACGACCTTGCCGCGATCGGTATAGCGCACCGCGTTCGACACGAGATTGCGCACGATGCGTTCGATCAGCACCGGATCCGAGTGAACCACCGCGCGGCACGGGATGCGCGTCAGCGCGATGCCCTTGGTCCGCGCATCGAGCAGGCAGTCGTTGCAGACGTATTCGAGCACGGTATCGATCGCGAACGGCCGGCAGCGCGCTTCGACGCTGCCGGCGTCGAGCCGCGACAGGTCGAGCAGCGCGGCGAACAGACGGCCGAGCGCATCCGACGAGCGCTCGATGCGCTCGACGAGCCGCTGCCCTTCCGGCGGCAGCGGGATGCCGTGCAGTGCGCCGATCAGCAGATTCAGCGCATGCGCGGACTGGCGGAGATCGTGACTGGCCGCCGCGAGGAATTGCGATTTCGCGAGATTGGCTTCATCGGCGAGCTTCCGCTGGCACCGGAGATCGATGGCGAGCCGCTCGATCCGTTCATTCTGCATTTGCAGATCGTCCGCGGTGCGTTCCGCACTGAAACGCAGCCGGATGTTTTGCGTTGCGGCGCGGTTCGCCTGCCGCCCGAGATAGCCGACCACGCAGGCGATCAGCAGCATCATCGGCGCGGTGGCCTGCTGGATCGCATTCGGCGAAACGAGCGCGGCGCCGATGGTCGGGAGGGTGGCCGGCAGCAGAAAGGCGATGAACGCCGGGAAGTACGTACTGAGCCCCGGGATCGCGCCGGCCACCATGCTGAAGGTCGCGAGGATCACGAGGCTCGCGATCCCGAAGTCGGCGCCCGTCGCGAGATGAATCGATGCCCATCCCCAGCCCATGCCGGCGGCCGTGCTGAAGGCCAGCAGCCAGCGGGCCCAGCGTTGCCAGTGATCGACGGACGTCGGCGACCGGCGGTAAAGGCGCGACAGGAAAAACTGGCCCGCCGAACACGCCGCGATGTAGATCATCCACGCAGGGCCGGACACGGGGGCCGGCTGGCCGAGCGCGTCGATCGAGAGGGTCGCGGAAACGGCAAGCAGCGTCCCGCCGATCACGTAGGGCGTGACGGCGTCGTAGACGATCCTGACCTGCTCGGAGGCTATCTGGTCCTGCGACTGCATGTGCGCTCACTGAGATCACGGCGGACTGCTGCGGGGAGTATCGGCGTGCCCGGCACAGGCGCGTATTCCCGTAGCACAAGCATAGTCGCTGCGAGCACGGAGACGCCGTATTTTTTTCTGAAGCCGGAAAAATATACGGACTGCGAATTGATCGGCAACCGCGGTGTTCAATGTGTTCGTATCGGGTTGCATTGTGTTTCGGTGGTGTTCAATCCGTTACACGGATCCCGGCGGGCGGCGCGGACCGGTCGACGGGCTCGCGCATCGCTGACCGGCGGCGACGAACCGCGCACGCCGGCGTTCACGCATGCAACGCCAGCCCCTTCACCGCCTTGTCGACGGCCTTCTTCGGCCCGTGCAACGCCAGGCCGACCAGATCGGGATTGTCCGCATCCTCGGCGCGAAACGCCGCGCGGTTGGCCGCATCGTGCCCGGTCGAAAACATCGCGCGCACGTAGGGCACGATCGTCAGTTCGCGCGACAGCGCCTGCCGGTGCGCGGCCTGCAATCCGTTCAAGTCGGCCGCGAACACCAGCATCGGCTGGCCGAGCATCCGGCCGTAGCGGCGGCCGGCCGCATCCTCGTAAGGCTCGCCGAGTGCGTCGGGCGCGCCGGCCGCGACGCCCGTCGCGAGAAATGCGACGACATTGAGTTTCTGCCACGCGGCGAGATCGTCGCGCACGATCAGCGCTACTTTGGTATCGAACATGCTTGCTCCTGGTTGGAGCGCCCATGATCGGACGTCGTGCGCGATCAGTCTGGAACGTTTGTGCAGAGTTGTCGGTACGCGGCCGGCGTGATCCGGTACGCACGGCGGAACCAGCGGCCGAGGTGGCTCTGGTCGGCGAAGCCGACGTCCGCCGCCGCCTGCGCGGGCGTGCGGCCGGCGGCCAGCAGCTTGCGCGCGGCGCGCAGCCGCAAGCGCACGAGGTATGCGTGCGGCGACGTGCCGAACGCGCGCTGGAACATCCGCGTCAGCCGGAACCGGTCGATGCCGGCGACGCTCGCGAGTTCGTCGAGGCCGATGTTGCCGTCCATGTGCTCGTGCAGCAGGTCGCGCACGCGTGCGATCGCGGGCGGCACGACGCTGCTTTCCAGCGTGAGCGGGCCGCCTAGCTGGCTGCCGAGCCGCGTCAGCAGACGATCGAGCGTCTGGTCGCGCGCGAGCCGGCCTTCGTCGTCGTGGATCGCGAAGAAGGCGTTCCGGATCGCGTCGACGAGGCTGCGATCGTCGACGAGCGTATGGCCGAACGTGGCTTCGACGCCGCCGAGGCCCGGCAGGTCGAGCCGGCGCGCGGCGCGCTCGACCCATGCTTGCGGCAGGTACAGCATCCCGTACGTGAAGCCGCCGGCTTCGGGCGCGTGGCCGTCGTGCATCGCGCCCGGCTCGATCAGGATCGCGCGGCCCGGCACGCTCGTATGCAGCGAGCGGTGACACTGGAAGCGCTGCACGCCCTGTTCGGTGAAGCCGACGAGCATGTCGTCGTGATCGTGCGCATCGTACGCATGGCCGTTGAAATGCGCGTGCAGGCTTTCGATGCCGGTTTCCGCATCGCGGCGCGCGACGAGCCAGTGGTCGGTCGTGCCGACGACCTTGGCGCCTGTCGTCATCGGGTGCCTCGTATGTCGTCGTCGCGTGACGGAACGGGGTGGCTGGTGGCGGCACGGGGAAGGCGAGTGCGATTCATGATTCGCTCACCGTCGCCTGTTCGTCGCGCGCATATTGAGCGGGCGGTCGGCCGACATGCCGCGCGAACGCGACGCTGAAGGTGCTCGCCGAGCTGTAACCGACGCGTGCCGCGATTTCCGCGATGCGGCCTTCGTTGCGGCGGAGCAGATCCTTCGCGAGCGCCATGCGCCACGTGAGCAGGTATTCCATCGGCGCGACGCCGACCGCGCGGCTGAAGCGCTCGAAGAACGTCGAGCGCGACAGCGCGGCTTCCTTCGCGAGTTCGACGATCGTCCACGGGTGCGCGGGGCGTTCGTGCATCCGGCGCAGCGCTGCCGCGAGCCGGCTGTCGGCCAGCCCGCGCACGAGGCCGGGCGATGCGTGCGTGCCGGTCGTGAATCGCATCGCCTCGATCAGCAGCACTTCCAGCAGGCGCGCCAGCACGATCTCGCGGGCAGGCCGCTGCGCGCGCGATTCGTCGCGCACCAGTTGCACGAGCGTCGTCAGCCGCGGCTCGCCGCGCACGTGCACGAAGCGGGGCAGCAGCGACACGAGCAGCGCCGCGTCGGGCGAACCGAAGCTGCAGTTGCCGGCCATCATGCGCGTGTCGACCGGGTTCGCGGGGTCGCCGATCCGGTATTCGCCGTGCTCGAGCATGACCGGCGGCGCGGTGTCGACGCCCGGCGGCGGCGGTTCGAGGCTCGACATCGCGACGCCGTAAGCCGCCGGAATCAGCATGAAATCGCCGGCCAGCAGCTCGATCGGCGCGTGCCCGTCGATCGCGATCCGGCAGCCGCCGTCGAGGACCGCGCAATAGAACGGCTCGCCGGCGACCGTGCGATTGATCGCCCACGGGCTCGCGCCGCGCACGTACTTCGCGTATCGCGCGCCGGGTTGCAGCAGCGTCACGACTTCGGTCAACGGGTCGATCATTGCCGGACTCTCGCAAAAGAAAAGCGGATTGTCGATTGTAGCGAATACGGCTCCCGCCATCTATCGTACGAACACATGCTCAACACACCCGAGGAGTTCGCATGAAGACCGTACTGATCACCGGCTGTTCTTCCGGCTTCGGCCTCGAAATCGCGCGGTATTTTCTGGCGCGTGACTGGCAGGTCGTCGCGACGATGCGCAAGTCGACCGACGACGTGCTGCCGCCGTCGGCGCGTTTGCGCGTGCTGCCGCTCGACGTGACGGACGCGGACAGCATCCGCGCCGCGATCGACGCCGCCGGCCCGATCGACGTGCTCGTCAACAACGCGGGCTTCGGCGCGGCCGCGCCGGCCGAACTCACGCCGCTCGACACGGTGCGCGCGCTGTTCGACACCAACACGATCGGCACGATCGCGGTGACGCAGGCCGTGCTGCCGCAGTTTCGCGCGCGCGGCGCCGGCGTGGTCGTGAACGTCACGTCGAGCGTCACGCTGAAGGCGCTGCCGCTGGTCAGCGCGTATCGCGCGAGCAAGGCGGCGGTGAATGCCTATACCGAATCGATGGCGGCCGAGCTCGAACCGTTCGGCGTGCGCGCGCATCTCGTGCTGCCGGGCCGCGCGCCCGACACGCGTTTCGCGGACAACGCACGGGGCAACATGCACGGCTTCGAGCACGAAGCGTATGCGGACTTCGTCGGCAAGGCCGTCGCGCGGATGCTCGATGCGTCGGGGCCGATCACGCACGCGCAGGACGTCGCCGAAGCCGTGTGGCGCGCGGCGACCGATCCGTCGAGCCCGATGCGCATTCCGGCTGGCGCCGATGCGCAAGCGTGGGCGGCGGAAGCGGGTTGAACGAGAGGGAATCCGTCGCGCCGGCTGGTTGAACCGGTGCGACGGACCGAGTGGCGCGGTGAAGCGCGTTAAAGCGCGCGGCTAATCGCCTGCTCCAGCAGCGACAGGCCGAGGTCGATCTCTTCGTCGCTGACGGTCAGCGGCGGCGCGATCCGGAACACGCCGCCCATGCCAGGCAATTGCACGATGTTCATACTGAGCCCGAGATTCATGCACTCGCGCGTGATCTTCGCGCCGAGGCCGTCCGCCGGCTCCTTGGTGCGGCGATCCTTGACGATCTCGACGCCGAGCAGCAGCCCGCGCCCGCGGACGTCGCCGATGCAGTCGAAGCGCTCCATCAGGTCGAGCAGCCCGCGCCGCAGGCGGTCGCCCATCGTGGTCGCGCGCGCGACGAGGCCGTCGCGCTGCACGACGTCGAGCACGCGCAGGCCGACCGCCGCGGGCAGCGGGTCGGACACGTGCGTCGTGTAGAACAGGTAGCCGAGCTCGTGCGCACGTTCCTCGATGGCCGCGGACGTGACCATCGCCGCGAGCGGCAGCCCCGCGCCGAGCGTCTTCGACAGCGTCAGGATGTCGGGCGTCACGCCGTCGCGCTGGCACGCGAACATCGTGCCGGTGCGGCCGACGCCCGTTTGCGCCTCGTCAAGGATCAGCAGCATCCCGCGCGCCTCGCACTTGCGCTTGAGCGCGGCCATATAGCCTTCCGGCAGCTCGATGATCCCGCCCGAACTGAGGATCGGCTCCGCGATGAACGCGGCGAGGTTGCCGCTCGACTGGCGGTCGATCAGGTCGAACGCGTAGTCGAGTTCGGCGAGCGGGTCGTACGCGCCGTTGCGCTCGAAGCGCGGCCGGTACGCGAACGGCGCCGGAATCGCGAACGAGCCGACCGACGCCGGGCCGACGCCTTTGCGGCCCGCGCTGTACGTGGCCGACGCGGCGGCGCCCGTCATCCCGTGCCAAGACTGCGCGAAGCCGACGATCTCGTACTTGCCGGTGACGAGCTTCGCCATCCGGATCGCCGCCTCGTTCGACTCCGCGCCGGTGCTGAGCAGCAGCGCGCGGTCGAGCCCGGCGGGCGTGATGTCGGCGAGGCGCGTCGCGAGATCGACGACCGGCCGCGACAGCATCCCGCTGAACAGGTGATCGAGCTTGCCCGCGTATTCGCCGATGACGGACACGATCTCCGGATGACTGTGGCCGAGCACCGCGCTCATCTGGCCCGATGTGAAATCGAGGATCGCGCGGCCGTCGGCGTCGTAGACGAAGCTGCCTTTCGCGCGCTCGACGATCATCGGCTCGAACGTGCCGCCGTAGCGGACCAGGTGCTGCCTGGCGTTGCGCCAGAAGGTTGCGTCGTCGTTCAGGGACATCGGGCGTCTCCGGAGCAAAGGGCAGGGATCGCTTGCAGTCTAGGCGCGCGTCTGGTTTGATGGAAACGAATAGTTCTAATGCAAGCTAGAAAGGAGGCTAATACCTTGGCGCTTTCGCTCGAAATCGACCTGCTGCGCTCGTTCGTCGCGATCGCCGAGGTGCGCGCGCTGAGCCGTGCGGCCGCGCGCGTCGGCCGCACGCAATCCGCGCTCAGCCAGCAGATGAAGCGGCTCGAAGCGGCCGTCGACCAGCCGCTGTTCCAGCGTACCGGCCGCGGTGTGGTGCTCACGCATCCGGGCGAGCGGCTGCTCGTGCATGCGCAGCGCATCCTGAGGCTGCACGACGAGGCGATGGCCGACCTGTGCGGCACGGGGCTGTCGGGGACGATCCGGTTCGGCTGCCCGGACGATTACGCGGAAGTGTGGCTGCCGTCGCTGCTGCGGCAGTTTTCGAGCCAGCATCCGCAGGCGATCGTCGAAGTCGTCTGCGGGCCGACGCCGCGGCTCGTCGAACACCTGGAGAAGCGCGCGGTCGATCTGGCGATGATTTCCGTGCCGGACGACGGCGCGACCGACGACATCATTCGCCGCGAGCAACTGGTCTGGATCGGTTATCCGGGGCTCGAACCCGCGCATTTCGATCCGCTGCCGCTCGCGCTGTCCGACCGCGATACGCTCGATCACCTCGCGGCCTGCGACGCGTTGCATCGCGCCGGCCGCGACTATCGCGTCGCGTATGCGAGCAGCAGCCTCGCCGGGCTGATCGCGCTGGTGCGCTCGGGGCAGGCGTTCGCGGTGATGACGCAGACGGCCGTGCCGGCCGATCTCGCGATCGTCAACGGCGATCCGCACCTGCCGCCGTTGCCGGCTGTGGGCATTACGCTGCGGTTCGACCGGAAGCGGCCGTCGCACCTGACGGCTGCATTCGCCGACCATATCCGGCAGACGCTGCCGTTGCTTTGATGGTCGATGCGAATCAGTCGACCATCGACGACGCCGACACCTGTGTGCGGCCACGCCTGCCGGCGATCCGCGTCCGCATCGCGCACGCGGATCGCCGCCTGCATGCCCGACAGTTTCAGTTCGGTTTCCTGATATTCGTTGACCGGCTCGGACTCGGCGACGATGCCGCAGCCCGCGAACAGCGTCGAGCGCGCGATCGTCGTCGGGCGTCGCATCAACCGCGGCTCAACCGCCGCGCAGCCACCAACGCAACGGCAAGCAGCACCGCGACATACGCGGCGACGCCCGCCCACGCGCCGCGTTGCCAGAACGCGCCGCCGACCGAGCCGAGCACGCTCGACCCGACGTAGTAGGCCAGCAGATACAGCGAAGCCGCATGCCCCTTCGCGGCGCCCGCGAGTGCGCCGACCCAGCCGCTCGCGACCGAGTGCGCGACGAAGAAGCCGATCGTCACGAGCACGATGCCGACGACGATCGCGACGAGCGAGTGCGACAGCGTCAGCGCGAGGCCCGCCGCGAACACGACGATGCCGCTGACGAGGACCGGCGCCCGCCCGAGCCGATCGGCGAGTGCGCCGGCGCTCGATGACGACACCATCCCGAACAGGTACGCGCCGAAGATCAGCCCGCATGCGGTCGGGCTCAGGTTGAACGGCGCCGCCATGAGCCGGAACCCGGCGTAGTTGTAGATCGTCACGAACGCGCCCATCACGAGGAAGCCGAGCGCGAACACGAACGGCAGGCGCGCGTGGCGCAGTTGCGCATGCCACAGCCGCAGGTGGTGACGCAGCGTCAGGTCGGTGCGCTTCACGAAGCGTCGCGAGGCCGGCAGCAGCATCACGAACGCGAGCGCCACGAGCAGGTCGACGACGCCGATCGACAGCATCGCCGTGCGCCACGAGAAGTGCTCCTCGAGCGCGCTCATCCCGATCCGGCCGATCATGCCGCCGAACGCGGTTCCGCCGACATAGAGCCCCATCGAGAAGCCGAGCCCGTCGGCGGCGATTTCTTCCGCGAGATAGGCCATCGCCACCGCCGGTACGCCGCCCAGCGCGAAGCCTTCGAGCGCACGCCAGAGCAGCAGCAGGTGCCAGTTCGGCGACAGCGCGGCGAGCAGGTTGAACAGCGCGGCCAGCGTCATCGACGCGAACATCAGCCCGCGTCGCCCGACCCGCTCGGACAGCGCGCCGGCGCACAGGATCGACACCGCGAGCAGCCCGGTCGACAACGACAGCGACAGCGAACTCGACGCCGCGCCGACGTTGAACTCGCGGGCGAACGCGGGGAGCAGCGGCTGCACGCAGTACAGCAGCGAGAAAGTGGAAAAGCCGGCGAGGAACAGTGCGAACGCGATGCGCTTGTACGCGGCCGAGCGCGGCGACACGCCGGCCGGCAGCGCATCGGGCGCGCTGTTCTGCGTGCCGGGGACGGAGGGGGAAATCGAAGCGGAGGACATGGAGGCACTCGATGTGCGACGGAATACACGAATTCTTGCGCACGGTCATGTATATGTCCAATATATGAAATGAACCGCAGCAATATGTTTCAACACTGGCTGACAAGCCAGCCCGACTCACACCGCGAGGTCACGTCACGTATGGAACTCCGGCATCTCCGCTACTTTCTGGCCGTCGCGGCCGCATCGAATTTCACGAAGGCCGCCGACGCGCTCGGCATCGGCCAGCCGCCGTTGAGCCAGCAGATCAAGGCGCTCGAGAACGAACTGGGCGTGGAACTGTTCAAGCGAACCGCGCGCGGCGCCGAGCTGACGCTGGCAGGCGAGGTCTTCGCGGAAGAGGCGCGGCGCGTGCTCGACGATGCCGAGCGCGCGGCACGGGCGGCCAGGCGCGCCGCGCGCGGGGAAACCGGGCATCTGCGGGTCGGCTTCACCGGGACGGCCGCGTTCAATCCGAAAGTGTCGGATCTGATTCGCCGCTTTCGCGAGGCGTTTCCGGATGCAGAGCTGACGTTTCAGGAAGCGACGTCGGGCGTGCTGCTGGAGGCGCTGGAGGCCGGGCGCCTCGACGTCGTGATCGTGCGGCCCGAGCGCCGCGTGGCCGCGACGCTGCGGGTATCCGATTGGGACGAGGAGCCGATGTTCGTCGCGCTGCCCGTCGCGCATCGGCTCGCGCAGCGTCGGCGCATCGATCTGGCGGAACTCGCCGACGAGTCGTTCGTGCAGGTGCCGCGCGCGGCCGGCGCCGCGCTGTTCGACGATATCGTCGCCGCGTGCAAGGCTGCCGGGTTCGAGCCGCGCATGGGGCAACCGGCGCCGCAGATCGCGTCCGCGGTGACGCTGGTGGCGGCCGGCCTCGGCGTGTCGGTCGTGCCGAAGGCGATCACGCAGGTGCAGGTGCCCGGGGTCGTGTACCGGCCGTTCGCGGGCAACCGGTTTCGCGCCAGGCTCGCGATTGCGTCGCGCTGCGACGAGCCGTCCGCGGTGGTGCGGAATTTTCTGCTGCTCGCGTAGCGGACAACAAAAAACCCGCGAAGCCGTGTGCTGTCGCGGGTTTCGGAAATGCTGGAATGCGAGGAAAACGCATCTGGTGCCGACGGCGAGACTCGAACTCGCACAGCTTTCGCCACTACCCCCTCAAGATAGCGTGTCTACCAATTTCACCACGTCGGCACTGCAAGGGGCGCAATTCTAACGTCACCTTTCGCGTTTGTGAAGGGGGTATGACAAGGTCGTGTACTGACATGCAATCGATCCCGGTAGAATTCGTCCGATCGACCCGACGGGTCCCCGCAACCGCCACCCGTTTTCTCCCCGTGACCCACACCCTCGAACAACTGCAGGCCGGACAACTGTCGGGCGCGCGGCAACTCAAGCTCGCGTGCGGATTGACCGAATTTCCGCGCGAGATCTTCGATCTGGCCGACACGCTCGAAGTGCTCGACCTGACCGGCAACGCGCTGTCCGCGCTGCCGGACGACCTGCCGCGGCTGCATCGCCTGCGCATCCTGTTCGCATCGGGCAACCGCTTCACCGCCTTCCCCGACGTGCTCGGCGCGTGCGAACGACTCGACATGATCGGCTTCAAGGCGAACCGGATCCGCACCGTGCCGCGCGGCGCGCTGCCGCGTGCGCTGCGCTGGCTGATCCTGACCGACAACGCAATCGACGAACTGCCGCCCGATATCGGCGACTGTGCGCGGTTGCAGAAGCTCATGCTTGCCGGCAATCAGCTGCGTGCACTACCCGCGGAAATGGCCGCGTGCCGCGCGCTGGAATTGGTGCGCCTGTCGGCGAACCGGCTGGACGCGCTGCCCGACTGGCTGCTGCACCTGCCGCGTCTCGCGTGGCTCGCCGTTGCCGGCAATCCGTTCGGCGCGGCGCCGGAGGCCGCGGCATCCGCCGGGCCGGACGTGACGGAGATCGATTGGGCCGAGCTTTCATGTGAACGGAAACTGGGCGAAGGCGCGTCGGGTGTCATTTATCGCGCGCAGTGGCATGCGGAGCCCCAGTCGCCGCGGACGGTCGCGGTCAAGCTGTTCAAGGGCGCGGTGACGAGCGACGGCCTGCCCGATTGCGAAATGGCCGCGTGCCTGCATGCCGGCCGTCATCCGAACCTGATTCCGGTGATCGGCAAGCTGCGCGGGCATCCGGACGGCACGCACGGCCTCGTGATGGAGCAGGTCGATCCCGCGCTGACGAACCTCGCCGGGCCGCCGAGCTTCGCGTCGTGCACGCGCGATGTCTATGCCGCCGATGCGACATTCGAGCCGGCGCAGGCATTGCGGATCGCGCACGGCATCGCGTCGGTCGCCGGCCATCTGCACGCGCGCGGCATCATGCACGGCGACCTGTATGCGCACAACATCCTGCACGACGGCGCAGGCGGCGCGTTGCTCGGGGATTTCGGCGCGGCGTCGCTGTACGACGTGAACGAGCGCACGCGCGGCGCGAGGTTCGAGCGGCTCGAAGTGCGCGCGTTCGGCTATCTGCTCGGCGAGTTGCTCGAGCGCTGCGAACCGCACGCCGGCGCGCTCGATGCGCTGGCGGCGGCGTGCGTGAACGAGGACGTCGACGCACGGCCGTCGTTCGACGAGATCACGGCCGCGCTGGCCGCTCGCATGGGCTGACGGGTGGCGCGGCTTACGCCTGCCGCGCGGTCAGCAGCTTGATGCCGAGCCCGACGAACAGCAGCCCGCTCGCACGCTTGAGCGCGCGCACCGCACGGCTCATGCCGACGCCGCGATGCAGGCGGCGCACGCCGGCCGAATAGACGCTGTGAACGACCAGGACCGTGCACGCGATCGTCGCGTACATCACGACGAACTGCAGCGCGAGCGGGCGGTCGTGCACGATGAACTGCGGCATGAACGCGGAGAGAAAGATCATCGTCTTCGGATTGCTGCCCGACACGAACAGCGCTTCGCGGAACAGCTTCCGGCGATCGGGCACGGCGATCTCCGCCGCGCCGCTCGATGCGGCGGCCTTGCGGTCGCCGCGCAACTGCCGGATACCCAGGAAGATCAGGTACGCGGCGCCGATCACCTTCATCGCGACGAACAGCGGCGGCATCGCGGCCAGCACCGCGCCGACGCCGAGCGCGACGAGCACCACCACCACGCCCTGCGCGACGAGGTTGCCGGCGATCGTCGCGGCGGTGCCGTGCGCGCCGTAGCGCACCGTGTTGCGGAGCACGAGCAGCACGTTGGGCCCCGGCGACAGCGTCGTGGCGAGATAGGCTGCGGCAAACAGCATCCAGGTCTGAATGGACATGCGGCGCTCCGAGAGGCGGTTCCGGCGGTTGGGATGAAGCGATGATGGCACGCCAATAAGGGCGCGGGCCGCCGCCGGAACCGTGCGGTCGCGACGCGTCAGCGCGCGTCGCGCATGCAGTACGCGGGAATCGACGGCGGCGTATCGATGGCGGCCGGCCGCGTCATCCACGCGATCCATGCGGCCCATAACCCGCAGGCGAGCAGTACCGCGACATTCAGCGGCGTCCGGTAGCGGACGATCAGGTCGGCCAGTGGCAGGCGGTTTTTCAAGTGCGTCTCCTTCGGTCGTGAGGCCGGCGGCGTTACTGGCCGGCGTAGGTCGGCGCCTTCGCGTCGCAGGTCACGGGCACGGTCGAGCCGTCCGCGAAGTGCAGCCGGAGCGGCACCTTTGCACCGGGCGCGACGGCCTTGCGCGGCTCCTCCAGCATCACGTGATAGCTCTTCGGCTTGAACGTCAGCGTGCCGTGTGCGGGCACGACGACCGAGTCGACGTGAACCATCTTCGCGGTGCTGCCGCTCGTCTGCGTTTCATGCACCATCGCCATCCCGTATGCGGGCGTGTCGATACCGGTCAGCGTCGCGGGCGCATCGCCGTCGTTCTTCAGCGTGAAATAGCCGGAAGACGGCACCGTCGCCGGCATCGTGCGGATCCAGCACGCATCGGCCTGGATGGCGGGCGCGGCGAACGTGGCGGACGCGTGCAGCGCCAGCGCCAAGAGCAGGGCGGTCGGAATCGAGCGTTTCATCGTTTTTTCTCCTTATCGGGTGCGATGCCGAGGGCATCGATGCGAATGCGATCGGCACGAAGCGCCGATGCGCATCGCGTGCGTGACATGCGTTACTTCAGCGTGAATGCGTAGCGGCCGTGCGTGCGATGGCCGTCGCTGGCCACCGCGATCCACGCGACCGTGTAGGTGCCGGGCTTCAGGCTCGCCAGTGCGACGTGCATCCGCTTCCGGTTGCCGGCGTCGACGGCCGATTTCCCGTCGACGACCGATTGCCCTTGGCTGTCGGTCACGGCGATCGAGCTGAACGCGGGCTCGAGCGCCTCGCCGAAATCGATCGTGACCGCGTGCGGCGCGCTCGACAGCGTGGCGTTGGCGGCCGGGTCCTGCGTTTTCGGGAGCGCATGCGCATACGCGGCGTGGATGACGACGAAGCCGAGTGCGGCGAGTGCGCCGCGAACGAAAGTGACGGTTTTCATGGCTGGATGAGCGAGTGACGAATCGGATGGAAAAGACGGATTCGACGGACGGCCGCGCGAGCGGCATCGAGGTCGGCGGCGCTCGGCGCGGACGTGCGAGGCCGGACATTCGCATGCGGGCGAATGCCGGCACGGCAATCCGAACCGGTGGCGGCCAACCGTGCGCCCGGCACGACGCCGTGCGCAGCAGGGTGAGACATGATCGTCCTTCGAAACGTGACACGTCGCGCACGCGGGCAGCGTGCGCGGGCTGCACGGATGCGCTACGGCATCACGTGCAATGACGACGGATCAGGACGCGAATGGCGGGGCGCGCGGTTGCGCGGCCGTGAGCGGCAGCGCGCGGCGCAGGCTTTCGAAGCGGGTTGCCGCGCGATGCTCGATCGTGTGCACGTGGGCCGCGAACGTCAGTTCGGGGGCGGGCAGCGCGGGCGTATGGGCAAGCAGGCTGCAGTAGCCGCATGCCTGCAGATGGGCCTGCAGGCTTTTCGTCGGCGCATCGGCGGAGCGGTCGCCGGCAGCCGGCGCGGCCGAACAGTAGCCGGCCAGCAGCGCGTCGACGCGCCCCTGCGCGGTCAGCGCCTGCGAGATCGTCGGCGCGAGCGCCGTCATCAGGATGGCGAGCATCCCGATCAGACTGCCGATCTTCCGGAGACGACGACTCAGCATGCGATGCGCGGCGGCGGGTGGACGACGATGCGGGCGATTATGCCACGCACGTCGGTTCGCCGGTCGGCACCGACGTGCGGCGTAGCGGCGCGCTATGCATGCAGCGCCAGGTACTTCGCGATCAGCGTCATCTGCGCGGCCCAGCCCTGGTCGTTCATGTCGCGCGCCGTCGCGCGACGCGCCTCGATCAACTGGTCGAAACCCGTTTCGGTGACCGTAAGCAGCGTGCCGCCGGCTTGCGCCGCGAGCGTGAAGGTGACGAGCGTCATCGGCTCGGACGCGTAATCGAAATCCGGATCGATCGCGAACGGATGCCAGCGAAAAGAGAACAGTTGCTGCGGCTCGATGCGGTCGACGACGATTTCGAACACAGTGCCCGCGTAGGGCTCCTGCGCCTTGGCGACGTCGTCGTCGACGCGGGTCGGCGTGATGCGGCCGAACAGCGGCTGGCCGGCCTCGAACGGGCCGTCGAACGACACGCCGAACCACTGGCCGAATTCGCCGGAATTGCTCACGGCTGCCCACACGCGGTCGGGCGACGCGGCGAGCAATGTCTGTTTTTCGATGCGATCGGTTTGCTGGACCATCATGATCTCCATGCAGGATCGAGCGTTGCAGGACGACGCGCGCGGCCGCACGCCGCGTCTAGTCGAGCATGACCGCGTCGGGCACGTCGAGCACGAGGTCCGACGTCGCGACGGCCACGCACGGCAGCGTATAGCCGTCGGCCTTTTCGTCGCGGCTGAGCCCCGGCCATTCGATCGTGTAGCGTACGCTGCCGCTGACGATCCGGCAAAGGCAGCTTCGGCACGTGCCGTTGCGGCACGAGCGCGGCAGCGACACGCGCGCGAACGCGGCGGCTTCGAGCACGGTCAGCGCATCGGGCGCGTCGAAGGTCGCGCCGAGCGGCTCGATGCGCACGACGGGCGGGTGGTCTGGATCGGTCATGACTGAAGCGGGCGGTGGTTCGGCGGCAACGCGCCAAGCATACCCGAAGCCGCCGCGGCGGCCGACGGCCGCCAGCCGTGGGCGTCAGTGCCGCCGCAGATACCGGTACACGGTATTGCGGGCGAGGCCGAGCTCGCGCGCGGCCGCCGATACGTTGCCGCCATGCCGCGCGAGCACCGCATCGATCATCGCGGCCTGATGGCTTTGCAGCGTCGTGCCTTCGCGCTTGCCGGCCGGCGTGGCTGCTTCCGGCATAGCCGGCGCATCGTCGCAGTCGAGCCAGAAATCGTCGGGCAGATGCGCGAGCGTGATCTCGGCTTCGTCTTCGGCGAGCATGCCGGCCGTGCGCAGCACGTTGGTCATCTGCCGCAGGTTGCCGGGCCAGCGGTGGCGGGCGAACGCGTCGAGCACGTCGGCCGCGAGACGGCGCGGCATCGGCTCGCTGCGTGCGAGCCGCGCGAGGATCCGCTCGACGAGCGCCGGCAGGTCGGTGCGTGCGGCGAGCGCCGGCAGCGTGACCGCGAGCCCGTTGATCCGGTAGAACAGATCCTCGCGGAACGTGCCCTCCGCGATCATCGCGCGCAGGTCGCGGTGGGTCGCGCACACCACCCGCACGTCGACCGGCACCGCGCGTGCGCCGCCGAGCGGCATCACCGCGCGCTCCTGCAGCACGCGCATCAGCCGCACCTGCTGCGCGAGCGGCATGTCGCCGATTTCGTCGAGAAACAGCGTGCCGCCGTCGGCCTGCGCGATCTTGCCGGGGCTGCCGCGCTTGCGCGCGCCCGTGAACGCGCCGTCTTCATAGCCGAACAGCTCGGCCTCGATCAGCGAATCGGGCAGCGCCGCGCAGTTGACCGCGACGAACGGGCCGTCCGCACGCGGCGACGCCTGGTGCAGCGCGCGGGCGAGCCATTCCTTGCCGGTGCCGGTCTGGCCGAGGATCAGCAGCGGCAGGTCGCGCCCGCGGATCTTCGCGACGCGTTCCAGGACGGCGGCCATGCGTGCGTCGCCGGTGTCGAGCGTCGCGAACGTGATCGCGTCGGGGTCCGGCGCACGCACGCGCGCAGCCGGTGCGGGCGGCGTGACCGCGACGGTCGTTTTCTGCGCTTCGGGGAATTCGCAGCGGGCGAGCACGCGCACGCCGGTCGACAGCGTGAGGCGGAACGTGGCGCCCGGCGCGCGCGCGGCTTGCTGCGCGAGCTGGCCGAAGCGCATGCCGAACAACGCGTCGCTGGCCTGATGCTGCAGCGCGTCGAACGATGCGCCGAGCTGGAATTGCGCGCTGCGGTTCGCGGCGATCAGCCCGCCGTCGGGGCCGAATGCGACGAGCCCGGCGAACAGCGAATCGACGCAATCCTCGTGGGCGTGAAAGCGCAGCCGCAACGCTTCGCCGCACTGGTTCGCGAACAGGTGGTTCTCGATCAGCTGCGCGGACATCCGCACGAGCGCGAGCGTATGCGGGCTGGCGCCGCGCGGGTCGCCGCTCACGTCGAGCGTGCCGAGCGTGCGGCCGAACGGATCGACGATCGGCGCGCACGCGCAGGTGAGGATGTGGTTCGCGCGCAGGAAGTGCTCGGACCCGTGCACGACCACGGCCTGGCCCGACGCGAGCGCGGTGCCGATCGCGTTGGTGCCGCGTGCGCCTTCGGCCCACGACACGCCGTTGCACAGCGCGACGCGGTTGGCTTTCTCGATGAAGTCGGCGTCGCCGATGCTGTGCAGGATCACGCCGTCGGCGTCGGTCAGCAGCACGAGGCTTTGCGTCTCGGCGATCTGCGCGTGGAGATCCTCCATCACCGGGCGGGCGTGCGAGAACAGCGTGTGGTTCGTGTCGAGCAGTGCGCGCAGCGCGACGCGCGACAGCGGCGCGAAATCGGGGCGTTCGTGCGCGCGCAGGCCGACCGCGGTCGAACGCGCATGCGCCTGCGCGAGCAGGTCGGTACGCCCCGCGGTGGCGGGCAGCACGAAGGGTTGCGGCATGGTGTGTCTCCTGTTCCCGGGGCCGTCGGGCGACCGGATCGGAATCGGCGGCGGAGTGCGTCTCCGCTCGCGGCGCACCATTCGGCGCGACAGCCGTCCGTCCGGGCACGCATCATCATACAAGCGCCACGTGCGATGCGCGACTGCCAACAAAATCCCCTTGCTTTTAAGCGCCCGCCTGCAATGATGGAAATGGAGCACGCACGCGCCGTGTTCCGCAGTGCAACATGCATGCGACGCGACATGCATCCGTTCGGGAGACGCATCATGGTTCGAGCGGAACTGAGAGTCGTGCTGGCGGCCATCGCCACGTTCATCATGCTGGGCGGCATTGCCGTGGCGATCCACGGATTGCTGTTCGATCTGACCGATGCGGTGAGATACGGGGCGGCCGCGATCGCGGTGGGCGTCACGACCGCCGCGATCGCGCTCAACGTCTGGCCGACCGATCCGCACTGACGCCGTTTTCCGGTTGTCCGAAACGGTGCCGGATGCCGCGCAGATCAGACGAAATGCGCGTCGGAACGACGCACACCGAAATTTTTGTGTCCCGCGCGAAACCGTCTAAAGTGGAATTCAACCGGCATGCATCGACCGCGCCACACTCCGCGGCCGGGGCCTCCGCCGGCGAGCCCGCGTACATTTCGTCCGGCCGGTAGCGGACGACGGACGCGGTCATTCGTTTTCTACCGGTCGGGGCGGCTCTTATGCAGATCCATTTCACGAACGAGAAGCCTGAGTATTCGGGGCGTGACCTGATGCTGGCGTTCACGGCACTGGTCAATGGCGAGCGCGTCCAATGTCAGATCACCGCCGAGGCGCTGGAAGACCACTTCGGCGCGGCATCGCCGCGCTTCGAGGACATGGTCGGCGCATTCGACCAGCACCGCGAGCGCATCGAGGCGGCCGCACGGCGCCTGCTGTCGGAAACGCGTGCCCAATGCGTGACGCTGCGCAGCGGCTACGTGCGTTTCTACGAGGCCAACTGGCGCTGACGACACGACGCCCGTCCGGCGGCGCGCGCCCGGGGCGCGGCGCACGCGAAGACGTTGCCTTTCTCGCAATGCCGTTCGGTGGGCCGGGCGGCATTTTCGTATGCGGGCGGTGCGGGATGGCCTGCGCGTCGGCACGGTCAGGCGCGTCGATTCGTGAGGATCGCGGAACAATCGCGCGAAAACGAAAACGCCACCCGAAGGTGGCGTTTTTTCATTTCATCGTGCCGTGCGGCGACGTACTTCGCTCACTCGCTGCCGAGATAGAAGAAGCGGAACAGGAACACGGCCGCGATGATCCAGACGATCGGCTTGACCGTGCGCGCCTGGCCCGTCAGCAGCTTGAGGCCGCCGTACGCGATGAAGCCGAACGCGACGCCGTTCGCGATCGAGTACGTGAACGGCATCAGCAGCGCGGTCAGCGCGGCCGGCACGGCTTCGGTCGCATCGTCCCACGGCACCTCGACCATCTCGCGCAGCATCAGGCACGACACGTACAGCAGCGCGGGCGCGGTTGCGTAGGCCGGCACGACGCCGGCGAGCGGCGCGATGAACAGGCATGCGAGGAACAGCACCGCGACGGTGATCGCCGTCACGCCGGTGCGGCCGCCGGCCTGCACGCCCGATGCGCTTTCGATATACGCGGTGGTCGACGACGTGCCGAGCACCGAGCCCGCGACGATCGCCGTGCTGTCGGCGAGCAGCGCCTTGTTCAGGCGGTTCATCTTGCCTTCGACCAGCAGGCCCGCGCGATTCGCGACGCCCATCAGCGTGCCCGTCGCGTCGAACAGCTCGACGAGGAAGAACACGAGGATCACGTTGATGATGCCGGTCGACAGCGCGGCGCCGATGTCGAGCTTGAACAGCGTCGCATCGATCGACGGCGGCGCGGAGAACACGCCGTGGAACTGGTTGCCGGCGAAGAAGAACGACAGGATCGTCACGCCGATGATGCCGATCAGGATCGCGCCGCGCACGCGCAGGTGGTCGAGCGTGACGATCGTGAAGAAGCCGACGATCGCGAGGATCGTCTCGTGCTTGTGCAGGTCGCCGAGCGTGACGAGCGTGGCCGGGTTGCCGACGATCACGCCGGACGTCTTCAGCGAGATGATGCCGAGGAACAGGCCGATACCGGCGGTAATGGAAATCCGTAGCGATTTCGGAATGCCGTTGACGATCGCCTCGCGCACGCGGAACAGCGTGACGAGCAGGAACAGGCAGCCGGAGATGAACACCGCGCCGAGCGCGGCCTGCCACGTGAAGCCCATCCCCTTGACGACCGTGTACGCGAAATACGCGTTCAGGCCCATGCCGGGCGCGCAGGCGATCGGGTAGTTCGCGTACAGCCCCATGATGATCGACGCCAGCGCCGCGACGAGGCAGGTCGCGACGAACACGGATTCCTTCGGCATGCCCGCGTCGCCGAGGATCGCGGGGTTGACGAAGATGATGTAGGCCATCGTCAGGAACGTGGTGACGCCCGCGAGTATTTCGGTGCGGAAATCGGTGCCGGCTTCAGCGAAGCCGAAATACCGCTTGATGGATTCCATGAAGGCGTTTCTCCGGTCGGGTTGTCGTGTTGATTGTTGTGCCGAATTGTTGTACAGGCAGCGCGGCCGGCTAACTGTAACCAGCCACTATTGTCCGGCTATCGGCGGATTGTAATAGCGCGGATAGCTCGGACGATATAGTTGGAGGGCACGATCGGTTGCCTGCGCGCGAACGGTCCGGCACCCCGCCCGTGCGGCGAAGGCGCGCATTTTACCGGTTCGCGCGGCACGGGCCGGCAGAAACGGCAGAAACGGGGGAAACGAGCGGAAGGGGCGTGGGGCAGGCGGGCGAGACCGACCGATGCGCGCGCAACGCGGCCGATGCGTGCGCAACGGCACGCCGGCTGCGCCTCGTGTAGCCGGCGCGCGACGACATGCGACTGAAACGGCGCGCCCGCATGCTGCACGAACACGGTGCAGGCGGCGCGTTGGCGGAACGCACGCACGTATGCCGCCGGTGCGGATACACGACGCCGCAACGACGTGCGGCGGCCAATCGTCAGTCCAGGCGGTCGCAGGGATCGGGCTATCGTGCGCCGAAGCCGTCCCGTCCGCAACTGTCATTTCGCGATGCGGGGGCGACTGTGGTTTCTGTGTAAAAGATTGCAAGACCCCATCGCGTAAACCGGCAAGTCTTTCTAGGATAGATACACCGCGCATGCACACGCCGGCCGGTCATTGCCGACGCGGGGGAGTCGCAGTCCGTGCAGGCCAGGCGGTGAATGGCGGTCAAGGCCGTTGCGCGTTCGGGCAGGCACGGCCGATTGCGATTGCCCGATGCGGGTTCGTCCGTAATCACGGAGGTCAGCATGTTGAACTGGATCAGCCGTTGGGCGATGCGACACGCCCCCACGCCGGAAAAAACCGCCGCGTCGATGCTCGTGACGGCGCGCATGGAACTGTTCGCAGCCGAACAGCGCGTCATCGATGCGAAATTACAGGCGGATTACTGGCGCACACGTGTGTCATTCCTCGAGGAGGTGCAGAAGCAGGGCATCGATCCGTGGGTGACCTCGCAGGCCGCGCAACGCCCCGACCTCGATTCCACTCCACGAAGCACGGGCCCGCGTCTCGCCGCCAGCACCTGATGCACCTGCTGCTGCATCCCGTCGCTGCGCACGGCGCGCGATCGCTCGCGGCACGCAGTGGCGTGCCGCGTCTTTCGATGCGCACCTGCGGCGCGTTGCGCCGCGGGTGCGCCCATTTCCGGTCGCGGCCGTTCCGCGTGTCGCGTGCATGACGCGTGCGAAACGGCACGCCGCTCATCCGCTGCTTCTCCCTATCCCGACGAGCAAACGTTGCACTTGCGCGAGCATGCGCCTGACGCGTTCGCCGCGCCGCACGTACGCGGTCGTGATCGTCGCTTCGGCCGACCGGTCGGCATCGGTGCCGAGCCAGATGCGCTCGCCGCGCGCGATGCGCAGCACGTCGCCGGGCCGCACCCAGTAATCGTCGACGCCCGGCGGGCGCGTGATCCACAGCGCCGCGCCGTGCGCGCGGATTTCCGCATCCTGCGGCGCGCGCCAGGTCATCGTCGTACGCGGCGCGACCGCGAAACGGATCACGACGGTCGGTAACGCGATCGTGCCGGCATGGCGCCGATCGCGGCGTTCAAACAGCGGGCTTGCCTGGTCCATCGTCTTCTCCATTCAGTGAGCCGGACGGATGACGCGCACCAGAACAAAAAGGCCTCATCCGTTTCCGGCGAGGCCTTGTGTGACATGCGGTACTGCTCGATTGCTAACGCACAAGCGCCTCCCGTGATCCATTCTTTCGAATGTTCACCGGGCAATGAATCGCGATGGCGATGAGCTTGAACGTAGGCATGCGAATGATTTTGTTGTCGGCGTGCGGCGTTGTCAACGACTATTTTCGAGATATGCGCGGGCGATGCGTCGCCGCGCGCGTGCGGCGTTTCATGATGGCGTTGCGCACCGGGATCGCGGGCGCGGCGATGCGTGCGACATGCGCGACTTCGACGTCACCCGCTCAGCCGGTCGCGCATCCACGCGAGCGCACGCGCAAGCCATGGATCGCGCTGCATCGCGTAGACGGTCGTGATCGACGCTTCGGCGGGTTGGTCGTCGCCGGTGCCGATCCACACGCGATCGCCGCGCTGCACGCGCAGCACGTCGCCGGCGCGCAGCCAGTAATCGTCGATGCTGCCGAGCCGCGTGATCCACAGCGTGGCGTCGTGTACGCGGATCTCGGCGTCGTGCTGCGCGCGCCACGTCAGCGTCTTGCGCGGCGCGACCATGAAATGCAATTCGATGCTCGGCAATGCGATCGTATCGGTGCGGCACCGATCGGGGCAGACAACCAGCCGGCTTGCTTGGTCCATCGTCATCTCCATCCGTTGAGCCGGGCGGGATGACGCGCACCAAAACAAAAGGCCCCATCCGTTTCCGGCGAGGCCTTGTGACATGCGTGACTGAATCTCGATGCTAACGCACAAGCGCCTTCGGTGATCGCCGCGGGTGGGCGTTCACTCGGTTTTTATGCGCGATGGCGACGGGCTTGAGCATGAGCATGCGAACGAGTGTGTCGTGGCCGCGCAGCGATGTCAACGGAAATGTCGCACCTGCTGCATCCCGTCGCCGCGCACGGCGGGCGATGCGCGCATTTCTTCGAGCAGGTTCAGTCGTTCAGCAACGTTTCGATGGCGGGTGCGGAAACCGCACCCGACGTCATGCGGCCGTTCGCGTTGAACAGGGTCGGCGTGCCGCGCAGGCCCAACGCAAGGCCGAGCGAGCGGATCGGCGCGAGCGGCGCGGCACACGTGCCGGCGGCAGGTGGCACGTTGTCGATCATCCACGCTTTCCACGCCGCATTCCGGTCATTCGCGCACCAGACGCCGCGCGCATGCGCGGCGGCCTGCGGATGGAGTCCCTCGAGCGGGTAGAGGAAGGTGTGGATGGTCACGTTGTCGATCCGTTCAAGCGTGCGCTCCAGTCTTTTGCAATGGGAACAATCCGGATCGGAGAACACGTAAAGCGTGCGCTTGCCGTTGCCGCGGACCGTCTTGATCGCGTGGTCGCGCGCCATCGACGCCAGAATCCGGCCGGTGTCGCGCTCCGCGATGCGGGTGCCGGGGGGAAGCGTGATCGCGCCGCCGGAAGACGCCGCGGACGCGCCGTGACTTGCCGGTGCGGGCGCCGCGTTCAGGATGGAGGGGAGGCTCGCGAGCAGGCTCGAAAGCACGGCCCACTGGAGCAGCGTTCGTTTGGTCATGTCGATTCGGTATGCGAATACTGTGGAAGATCCGCACACCACGCGACAAACGAGTGCGCGTCCGGTTCGGAGCAAGCCGTGAGCGAGTCGGTGATGCCCGGCCGACCGGGCATCACGCCGGCTTGTTCGGGCGCGGCGCGGCGCTCAATGGCTGGCTGCTTCCGTGCTCGCCTCGGCGCTGGACTGCTGCTGGGCAGCGGACGCGTCGTGGTGAGGGTCGTCGCAGGCCACGGCGGTGCCGCTGACGGCGAATGCCGCGGCGAGAGCAAGTATGAGTCGGGATGCGTCCATTAGATAATCTCCGGTTTCGATGGGTGGGAAAGCCTTTTCGGGTGACACAAGGCGTTCGGGATTCGTATTGTGTCTACGCCGCATCGATGCAACCAACTTCCTGAAAAGAATCTCAATACGCGGGTGCTTTCGGCTCCTTTCCCGCTGGCGCGCAACCTCGAAAAAAAGCCTCGACCGTTTCCGGCGAGGCCTTGTGTGAGGGGCGGCGGTACTGCTCGGCGCGCTAACGCACCCGCGCCACCGATGACGCACCGTTTCGTGCGTGTGCCCGGCGATGGATCGCGATGGCGATGGCGATGGCGATGGCGATGAGCGCGAACGCGGGCATGCGAGCGAGCGCGTCGCCGCGCGGGGGTGACGTCGACGACAGTTTTCGATGCGGGCGCGGGTTACGCGTCGCGTTGCGCGAGGCCGTTCACGAGCAGTTCGGACAGCAGGCCCGTCATCCCTTCCGGGTGCGTGGCCGCGCGTGCCTTCAACTGTTCGACCAGCTCGGCGTTGAGCTTGCACGCGAACGGCACGAGGCCCTGCTCCTGGTCGAGCTTGCGCTGCGCGCGGCGGTCCAGCTTGGCGGCATCGTCGGCGCCCTTGCCGAAACGCGCGGAGCCCGACTGTTTCATCGCGTGCGTCAGCTTGAGCGCCTTGTTCTTTTCGAGATCGGTTTTCTTCATGGCCATCGCGGCACCTCCGGGAAATTGAAGCCGCGATTGTACGCATTTCGGCGGACGCCGCCCGCCGAACCGGCCGGAAGCCCGGTCACGCGCCTTTCGTCGTGCCCCAGTTGCCGCCGTGCGCGGCCGCCTGCGCGGCCGGCGAGCGGGCGAGGTAGGCGAGCGCCTGCTCGGTCGAGCCTTCGTGGTGCGGCGTATAGCCCGGCTTGAAATAGCGCAGCGCCGCGCCGATCACCTTCCAGAACGACGGCAGGTGCCCGCGCCGCGAACCCTGCCACCACGCGAGCACGAAGCCCGGGTAGCGGCCGGCGTCCGGGTCGCGCCGGTACATGAACTTCGCGCCGGTCGTGATGTAGTAGAGCAGCAGCAGGATCACGAACGCCATGTGCACGCAGCGTTCCGGATAGGTGCCGCCCAGGTGCCGGTAGATGTCGAACGCGACGGTGCGGTGCTCGACTTCCTCGGCGCCGTGCCAGCGCAGCAGGTCGACCATCGTCGGGTCCGCTTTACCTTCGTCGAGGCCGTGCGCGTTGAGCACCCAGTTGCCGAGATAGCCGAAGAAATGCTCGAGCGACGCGATCACGGCCAGCTGCTGCCGCAGCCAGAAGCGCGTATGGCCGATTTTCAGCCCGAGCGGCTGCTCGCCCAGCACGCGCGTGAACAGCCGGTTGAGCTTCTGGGTGAACGGCTTCGTGTCGATGCCGTGGCGGTCGTAGTAGTGCTTCAGCACGCCGCCGTGCGAGCGCGAATGCACGGCCTCCTGCCGCAGGAAGCCTTCGGCTTCGTCGCGCAGCCGCGCATCGGCGATCAGCGGCAGCGCCTTGTTGTACACGCGGCAGAACCACAGCTCGCCTTCCGGGAACAGCAGGTTCAGCGTGTTGATGATGTGCGTGCTGCCGGGATCGTTCGGCACCCAGGTAATCGGCGTGTCGCTGAAGTCGAACTTCACGTGCCGGGCCCTGATCTTGTGGTAGTCGGCGGTATCGGTCATGTTGTCTCCCTGTGCGGCGTCGTGCGCCGTCAATGCGATGCCATGCTGACGCGGGCGATCATCCGGCCCAGCCACGGCATGAAGCGGCCGACGAAGCGCAGCGCGTGCGCTTCGCCGCCGACCGCGACGACGGGACGGTTGCGCAGCACGCCGTCCACCATCGCCTGCGCGACGGTTTCCGGTTTCAGGCCGCGCATCTGGTACAGCTTCGTCGCGCGCTTGCGCAGCCGCGCTTCGTCCTGGGCGTTGGCGCCCGCGTAGTGCGTCGACGCCATGATTCCTGTCTCCGCGAAACCGGGGCACACGGCCGTCACGCCGATGCCTTGCTCCGCCAGTTCCGCGCGCATGCATTCGCTGAGCATCAGCACCGCGGCCTTCGTCGTCGCATACGCGGGCAGGTCGCGGGACGGCCCGAACGCGGCGGCCGACGCGGTATTGACGATGTGCCCGCCGGTCCCGCGCGCGGCCATCTGCTGCGCGAACAGCCGCGAGCCGTGGATCACGCCCCACAGGTTCACGTGCAGGATGCGCTCCCAGTGCCGCGTGCTCGTGTCGAGGATGCCGCCGGCCATGCCGATGCCCGCGTTGTTGATCACGACGTCCGCGCCGCCGAGTTCGCTGCCGACCCACGCCGCGAGCGCTTCCATCTCGTCGGCGGACCCGACGTCGACGCGTTTCGCATGGGCCTGCGCGCCGGTCAGCCCGATCAGCAGCGCGGTGCGTTCGGCGCTCGCGAGATCGATGTCGCAGGCGACGATCGTTGCGCCTTCGCGTGCGAAGGCCAGCGCCGCGCAGCGGCCGATCCCGCTGCCCGCGCCGGTGACGACCGCGACCTTGCCGCTGAAGCGCCCGCTGGTGGCGCGGCGGCGCGCGTTCGCGAGCGCGGGCGGTTCGTCGCCGGATTCGACCGCGTCGATCAATTGCCCGGCAAGATCCGCGAAGCGCGCGGGATCGGCGAGCGGCAGCCAGTGGCCGGCCGCGACTTCGCGGCGGTAGTACTGCGGCACCCAGCGCGACAGGTTCTCGGACAGCGCGGGGCTCACGTATTTGTCGCCGAGCGGCACGATCGTCTGCACCGGTGCATGCGCGTAGCGTTCGCGCGGCGCGAACAGGCAGCGGATGAAGTTCGCGCGATACAGGCGCACGCCGCGCGCGCCGTCGTCGGCCTGGGTCGGGCGCGGCGCGGCGGGTGTTTTTTCGAGCCGGCGCAGCAGGCCCGGCCACGCGCGGCCGAGCCACAGCCGCCAGCCGAGCTCGGGGAGGAACGGCAGATGGAACAGGTATACGTACCACGACCGCACGAGCTGGCCGCCGAGCTTGGCCAGCGACGCGGGCGTCGGGCGCAGCACGCGTTCGCGCAGCCAGAAGCCGACGTGGTCGAGGCACGGCCCCGAGCACGACGTGTACGACGCGATGCGGCCGGCGAGACGCGGATCGGTGACGAATTCCCAGCCCTGGATCGACCCCCAGTCGTGCGCGACCAGGTGCACCGCGCGCCCCGGGCAGAGCGCATCGATCACCGCGACGAAATCGTCGGTCAGCTTCGCGAGGTGGTAGTCGGCCGTGCGCGTCGGCACGCCCGACAGGCCCGCGCCGCGTACGTCGTACGCGATCACGTAGTGCTGGCGCGCGAGCAGCGGCGCGACGTGCTGCCAGACGCTGCTGTCGTCGGGATAGCCGTGCACCAGCACGACCGGCGAGCGGGCCGGGTCGCCCCAGGTCCTGACCGCGAGCGTCAGGTCGCCGGAGGCGACCGCCGTTTCGCTGTGAACCGATTCGAACAGGGCCAGCGGCGCTTCGTCGGAAAGAGGCTGCATCGTGAGTCCGTCGTTCAGGGAGTCGGGAGGGGGAGCGGGTGGGTCAGGCGGCGGCCGGCACGGTCGAGACCGCGTGCGCGCGCTCGGCCTGGCGGCGCTGCCAGCGGCGCACGTGCGGCAGGTCGTCGTCGAGCCAGTACGCGTCGTCGTCGGTGATCACGAGCAGTTCCTCGAATTTCGCGCCGACGCCGGCGAAGCCGAGATGCGGCTCGACGGCCCACAGGCCCGGCACGGGCGCATGCTCGGAGCGGCGGTCGATCGACCACAGCGGCGACCAGCCTTGCTGCTTCGCCGCGCGGCCCTGGTCGAGCAGCAGGTTGCGCGTCGCGTTCAGCCCGAACCGCGCGACGAAGCGCGGCTTCGACAGCTTGTGGATCTTCGCGACGCGATGCGCGAGCACCTTGAACGGATAGGCCTTGTGACGCGGCTCGACGCCCTGGCGGCGGCACAACGCGTCGACTTCCTGCGCGACGTCCGCCATCGAGCGGCGCGCCTTCACGAGCCGCACGATCATGTCCCGATGGTCCATCAGGTCGTCCTGCAACTGCTCGAGGATCGGGTTGCGGCCGAGGCAGTGCGCGTAGCCGACGTCGGCGACGATGCCGTCGAGCACCGGCGCGACGTCGAGGATCACCGGCATGTCGGTTTCGAGCTGGCGGTTGCTCGGGAAGAACGCGAGATTGAAGCCGCCCATGTGCCTGAGGCCCGAGAAGCCCTCGAACGCGGTGCGATCGCCGAACCACGCGAACGGCTTGTGCAGCCAGTCGTGCACGCCGTGGTCCTGCAGCCATTCGGTCAAGAGGCGCGCGGCTTCCTTCTCGGTGATGCCGGGGTAGAGCATCGCGCCGACGGTTTCGACGCAGCGGTAAGCAAGCTGCTGGACCGCGCGGAATTGCGGCAGCTCGTCGAGGTGAACTTCCGGCAGCGGATGGTGGGCGGTCATGATGCGTCTCCATGTGTCGGCCCGCGTCTGCTTGTCGGCGCGATGCGGGTCCTGGGCAAGGCTGGGGCGCTGATCCGGAACGCATCCGCCGTGATCCTGAGGCGAATTATTCAGTCAGCATTTAATGTGCCATTGAGTAATGTAATAATCATAGCCGGTTCGACGTCGTGCGCCAGCCCCCGGAGATGAGGGCTTCTCCTAATGAAGGGCCGAAATGGAGGGGAAGCTCTAGATTTCCGGCGGTCGGGGCCGGATGGCCCTCGCTGCGCATGCGTCTCGAGCGGCGGAAGCGGGCCGGGGAGCGCCGCGCGGGGTCCGCGCGGGCCTGTGGATGTCGCGCCGGATCAACTCCCCGTCGTGTCTCGGCGCGACGCTGTCAAATTGCCGAAATAATTTCGTCACATCATCCGCCCCGATTCGAAGCCTTTGCGGCTTCGCGAGGCCGGTGTGCCGCGCGTCGCGCGGGGCAGCGACCGAAGCCGATTCGACATTTCAACGGAGAGACCATGCAACGCCGCCAGTTCATGAACACCCTTGCCGCGGCGACCGCCGCGACGCCGCTGATGCTCAAGGCCGGCGTCGCCGGCGCGACGAGCGCCACCGTGCCGGACGCGCTGGACCCGGGCCGCTGGTCGCCGTTCAACGCCGCGCGCCTGCAGGCGGTGCTCGACCGGCACGGCATCAAGAGCGCGCGCTACGACGCAAAGCGCCGCCCGTATGCGGTGTTCGACTGGGACAACACCTGCATCATGAACGACTGCGAAGAGGCGTTGCTGATGTACCAGATCAACCATCTGCAGTACAAGCTGACGCCGGACGAATTCGTCGCCGTGATGTGGAAGGACGTGCCGAAGGGCGCGTTCATGAAGGACTACACGACCGTCGACGGCAAGCCGGTGACGATGGAGGATCTCGCCGCCGACGTCGAGTCCGACTACCGCTGGCTCCATGCGAACTACAAGGGCCTCGGCGGCGACAAGAGCCTCGACGAGATCCGCGAAACCGACCCGTTCAAGGATTTCCGCGCGAAGCTGTACTTCATGTACGACGCGATCTGCGATACGCACCCGCTCGAAGTCGGCTACAAGTGGATCATCTACTTCTACCAGAACATGACGACCGCCGAGCTGCAGGCGATGGCGGAAGCGTCGAACAACTACGGGATCGGCGACGCGCTGCGCAAGGTCCGCTACGAAAGCCCGAAGACGCTGCCGGGCAAGGCCGGCGTGGTGGCCGATACGCATTTCCACGGGATCCGCATTCACGAGGAAATCCGTGCGGTGATGCATACGCTGCGTGCGAACGGCATCGACGTGTACGTGAGCACCGCGTCGCTCGACGACGTCGTGCGCGTGTTCGCCGGCAATCCGAACTATGGCTACGGCGTGCCGCCCGAGAACGTGATCGGGCTGCGTCTCGACATGCAGGACGGCAAGTACACGAGCACCTATCCGGCCGGCTGGCATTTCAACTGGGGGCCGGGCAAGACGGTGGGCATCCGCAACGTCCTCGCGTCGAAGAAGGGCTACGGCCCGCTGCTGGTGTTCGGCGACAGCGACGGCGACGCGTGGATGCTGCGCGATTTCAAGGACACCGCGGCCGGCGTGATCGTCAACCGGATGAAGAAGGGCGAGATCGGCGCGGACAGCAAGCTCGCGGCCGAACAGATCGGCAACCCGGACGCGCGCTTCCTGCTGCAGGGGCGCGACGAGCACACGGGGCTGATGATTCCGGACGAGAAGTCGATCAAGTACGGCAAGGCCGAGCGCAAGCTGCTGGCCTGACGCGGGCGGGGCGGGGCGGGGCCGGGCCGCCGGGCGCCGGCGCCACGGCCCCCCATCGGTATCGGTCCGCGGCGTCGTGCGGGCCGGTGCACGCGGGTCTCAGGGCTCGCGCGACGGGCCCAGCCGATCCAGCAACGCCCCCAGCAGATCGACCGGCAGCGGAAACACGATCGTCGAATTCTTGTCCGCCGCGATCGTCGTCAGCGTCTGCAGGTAGCGCAACTGCATCGCCTGCGGCTGCAGCGCGAGCCGCTGCGCGGCCTGCAGCAGTTTCTCCGACGCCTGCAATTCGCCTTCCGCGTGAATCACCTTCGCGCGCCGCTCGCGTTCGGCCTCCGCCTGCCGCGCGATCGCGCGGATCATCGTCTCGTTCAGGTCGACGTGCTTGATCTCGACCGTCGACACCTTGATTCCCCACGCATCGGTCTGCGCGTCGAGCGTCTTCTGGATGTCCGCGTTCAATTGCTCGCGCTCGGCGAGCAGCGCGTCGAGTTCGTGCTTGCCGAGCACCGCGCGCAGCGTCGTCTGCGCGAGCTGGCTCGTCGCCTCGAAGAAGCGCGCGACCTGGATCACGGCCTTCTCGGGATCGACGACGCGGAAATACACGACCGCATTGACCTTCACCGACACGTTGTCGCGCGTGATCACGTCCTGCGCCGGCACGTCGAACACGACGGTGCGCAAGTCGATTCGCACGACCTGCTGGACGATCGGGATGATCAGCACCAGCCCCGGGCCCTTCACCTTCCAGAACCGGCCGAGCATGAACACGACGCCGCGTTCGTATTCGCGAAAGATGCGGATCGACGATGCGACGAGCACCACGACGAAGACGACCAGGACGCTGCTGAAGCCGAACGTGTAACCGATCATGAAGGTTCTCCCTGGGGATGGGCGGGGGCGGGCGCGTCGTAGAGCGGCGCGACCGTCAGCGTCAGCCCGTGGCGGCCGGTGACGCGCACGCGGCAGCCGGCGGCCAGCGGCGTGCTGCTCGCCACGCGCCAGCGCTCGCCGTGCACGCGCGCCCAGCCGGCGGCCGACGGCGCCGCGCCGGCCGCGCCCCGCGGCTGGTCGGGCTGCAACCCGTCGTCGAGCACTTCGCCGATGCTGCCGAGCATCGCCTCGGCGCCCGTCACGACCGGACGGCGGCGCGCGCGCAGCGCGACGCTCGACACGCCCGCGACGAGCAGCCCGCCGCCGAGCGCGAGGCTCGCGATCACGGGCCACGGAATCCCGTAGCCGGGCACGTCGGTGTCGATCAGCATCAGCGCGCCGATCG
The DNA here is from genome assembly GCF_902832955.1 of Burkholderia sp. BCC0044. NCBI lineage: Bacteria > Pseudomonadati > Pseudomonadota > Betaproteobacteria > Burkholderiales > Burkholderiaceae > Burkholderia > Burkholderia sp. BCC0044. Next base: position 202,078 of record NZ_CADFDO010000002.1, read on the forward strand.
TGAACGCGACGATTCCGCCGAACCCGAGCACGCCGAAGGTCGGCAGGAACGCCTCGGCGACGAGGCAGCCGAGCCCGAGCAGCACGAGGCCGAGGCCCGCATAGCTGATCGGCAGCAACTGCATCGCGAACAGCCCGACCAGCAGGCAGATCGTGCCGGCGACGCCCGGCAGCACGAAACCGGGGTTCGCGAATTCGAAGAAGAGGCCGTAGATGCCGATCGTCAGCAGGATCAGCGCGACGTTCGGATCGGCGATGATCGCGAGGAAGCGGCTGCGCCAGTCGGGCGCGAGCACGACGAGCGGCGCGTGCGCGGTCGCGAGATGCAGCGTGCCGGCGGTCGTCGTCACCGCGCGGCCGTCGAGCTGGCGCGCGAGATCGGCCGGGTCCTGCGCGATCAGGTCGACCACATGTTGCGCGCGCGCCTCGTTCGCCGACAGGCTCACGGCCTCGCGCACCGCGCGCTCGGCCCATTCGGCATTGCGCCCGCGCAACTGCGCGAGGCCGCGGATGTAGGCGGACGCATCCTGGATCGCCTTGCGAATCTCGGTCGATTGCGTATCGGTCGGCAGCGCGGGAGCCGTGTCGGATACGCCAGACGCGCCCGATGCACCCGATGCACCCGATGCACCGGTCGGGCGCGGCGCAGCCGGATTCGCGCCCGGCGGCGCGGCGCCGCCGATGCCGAACTGTACGGGCGACGCCGCGCCGAGATTGGTGCCGGGCGCCATCGCCGCGACGTGGCTCGCATAGACGATGTAGGTGCCCGCGCTCGCGGCCCGCGCGCCGCCCGGCGCGACGAACGCGGCGACCGGCACCGGCGAGCCGAGGATGGCCTTGATGATCTGCCGCATCGACGTATCGAGGCCGCCGGGCGTGTCGAGCTGGAGGATCGCGAGCGGCGCGTGCTCGCGGGCTGCACGGTCGAGCGAACGCACGATGAAATCGGCGCTGGCCGGGCCGATCGCGCCGTTGACGGGAATCACGACGACCGGATGCGCGGCGGGCGCGTCGGCCGATGGCGGCGCGGCGAGCGCCGCGCATACGACGAGCAGCGCCGCGAACAGCGCGGCGCGCGCGACCCGCGCGGACAGCGGGTGACGGGGGCGGCCGTCGGGCGCGGCAGGCGCCGGCGGCGGCTCATGACGGTGAAAACGCATCGGGGCGTCCGGGCGGCGCACGGCCGCGTGCCGTCCGGCTCGCGAAAAGGGCGTGGGCCCGATGCTTGAAGATTAGGCGGTTTCGGCGGAAAGCGCGAAGGTGCGGCCGCGCCGGCCGGCGTCAGCCTGCGCCGCCGCCGCGCGCGAGCACTTCGTCGCGATAGTCGGCCGGGCTGCGCCCGCTCCATTTGCGGAACGCGCGGTAGAACGCGCTCGGCTCCGCGAACCCGGTCGCGGCCGCGACGTCGGCGATCGTGCGGGCCGGGTCGGCCAGCGCCTCGAACGCGAGATCGCGCCGCAGCGTGTCCTTGATCGACTGGTACGCGTGGCCTTCCTGGTGCAGCTTGCGGCGCAGCGTGGCCTCGGCCACGTGCAGCCGCGCGGCCATCCCGCCCGCGCCCGGCCACGCGGCCGGCGGCATCCCGCGCAGCACCGCGCGCACGCGCTGTGCGAGCGCGTTCGGGTTGCGGTACTTGACGATGAAGCTGGCCGGCGCGTTGCGCAGAAACGTCTTCAGCGTCTTCGCGTTTTGCACGACCGGCAGCGTCGCGAATTCGGGATCGAAATCGACATACGAATCGGGCTCGTTGAAACGCATGTCGTCGCAGAACATCGACGGGTATTCGTGGTCGGCGGGTGGCGTATCGCAGCGGAAGCTCGCATGCAGCAGCGGAATGCGCCGGCCGATCAGCCAGCAGGTGAGCCCGTACACGATGATGAAATAGGTCGCGTACGTGAACATCGCGGGCGTCGCGCCGTTGTTGCGGTGCACGAAACGCAACCGCACGCGCTGCGGGTTCGCGTCGAGCTCCGCGTGGAGATCGTCGAGCACGCAGTGCATGAAGTTCACCGCGCGCGCCATCGCGTGCAGCCCGTCGCGCGCGGACAGCGCGGCCTGGCTCATCGCGATGAAGCTGCCGCTGCGCATCGGATGGCGATCCTGCCCGAAAAACTCGTCGTCGAGCGTGCGCGCGATCGCGTTCCACAGCGCGCCGTATTGCTGCGCGGACACGCGTGCGCGCGGCTGCCCGAGCAGCGCCGGCGCGATGCCGGCCTGCGCGAGCAGCGGCTCGGCCGCGACGCCGCGCCGCGTGGCGAGCGCGACGCTGTACGCGACGAGGCTGATCGCGACGGTTCCCTTGTCTTCCTGCTTCATCGGTGTCGCCGGTGTGGCAAAAACGCTCAGTGTAAATGAGCGACGCGAGCATCGAACAGTCGCGCGCGCTTGCCTACACTTGTTGCATCGAAACGCAAGGACGGTCGCGCCCGGCGGCCGCGGGAGACTGCAGCACCATGGACGAGCTTTACACCGAAGACCAGCGGATGATCCGCGACGCCGCGCGCGCCTTTGCCACCGAAATGCTGGCGCCCAACGCTGCGCAGTGGGACCACGATGCGCACCTGCCCGACGCGATCGTCGCGCAGCTCGGCGAACTCGGCCTGCTCGGGATGATCGTGCCGCAGGAACTGGGCGGCTCGTATACGGATTACGTCGCGTATGCGCTGGCGATGGAGGAAGTCGCGGCCGGCGACGCCGCGTGCGCGACGATGATGAGCGTGCACAACTCGGTCGGCTGCGGGCCGATCCTCGGCTTCGGCACGCCCGCGCAGAAGGATCGCTGGCTGGCCGACATGGCGGCCGGCCGCGTGATCGGCGCGTTCTGCCTGACCGAGCCGCATGCGGGCTCCGAGGCGAACAACCTGCGCACGCGGGCCGAACTGCGCGACGGCAAGTGGGTGCTGAACGGCGCGAAGCAGTTCGTGACCAACGGCCAGCGCGCCGGCGTCGCGATCGTTTTTGCCATGACGGACCCGGAAGCCGGCAAGCGCGGCATTTCCGCGTTCCTGGTGCCGACCGACACGCCGGGCTTCATCGTCGGCAAGCCCGAGAAGAAGATGGGCATCCGCGCGTCGGACACGTGCCCGATCACGTTCGAGAACTGCGCGATTCCCGAAGAGAACCTGCTCGGCAATCGCGGCGAAGGGCTGAAGATCGCGCTGTCGAACCTCGAGGGCGGGCGCATCGGCATCGCCGCGCAGGCGCTCGGCATCGCGCGCGCCGCGTTCGACAAGGCGCGCCGCTATGCGGGCGAGCGCGTGCAGTTCGGCAAGCCGATCGCCGAGCATCAGGCGATCCAGCAGAAGCTCGCCGACATGGCCGTGCAGATCAACGCCGCGCGCCTGCTCGTGCATCACGCGGCGAAACTGCGCACGGCCGGGCTGCCGTGTCTGTCGGAAGCGTCGCAGGCGAAGCTGTTCGCGTCCGAGATGGCCGAGCGCGTGTGTTCGGATGCGATCCAGATTCACGGCGGCTACGGCTACCTGGTCGACTACGAAGTCGAGCGTCATTATCGCGACGCGCGCATCACGCAGATTTACGAAGGCACCAGCGAAGTGCAGCGGATGGTGATCGCGCGGCAGCTGTGAGCCGCGGCGCGCTCCGATCCGGCATCACGCAATCGAACGAGCAGGCGCACGACGCAGGCACGAGGGCAGCGCGGCGAACGCGGCACGCAACGACGTGACCGTGCGCCGTGCAACACGGAACGGCAGCCTGTGCCGCAGCACCGGCGCCGGTTGACCGCTGGGCATGGAGACTGGACGGAGACACACATGACGGTACAGGCATTCCTGGACGCACGCGACTTCCTGCTGCGCCATCGCACCGACTACGACACCGCGTATCGCGATTTCGCATGGCCGGTGCTCGATGCGTTCAACTGGGCGCTCGACTACTTCGACCCGATGGCGCGCGGCAACGACCAGCCCGCGCTGTGGATCGTCGACGCGGCGACCGGCACCGGCGATCCGTACTCGTTCGCGCAGATGTCCGAGCGTTCGTCGCGTGTCGCGAACTGGCTGCGCTCGATCGGCGTCGTGCGCGGCGACCGCATTCTGCTGATGCTGCCGAACCGGGTCGAGCTGTGGGACGCGATGCTGGCCGCGATGAAGCTCGGCGCGATCGTGCTGCCCGCCACCACGCAACTGTCGCCCGACGACGTGCGCGACCGCGTGCAGATCGGCGGCGCGACCTATGCGATCGTCGACGAAAACGAAACCGCGAAGTTCGAGCAGGCCGGCCTCGGCCTCAAGCAGAAAATCGTCGCCGGCGCGCCGCGCGCAGGCTGGCTCGCGATGAACGACGGCTACGCGGCGAGCGCCGCGTTCGCGCCGGACGCCGTCACGCACGCAAACGACCCGATGCTGCTGTACTTCACGTCGGGCACGACGTCGAAGCCGAAGCTCGTCGAGCATACGCACCGCACCTATCCGGTCGGCCATCTGTCGACGATGTACTGGGTCGGCCTGCAACCGGGCGACATCCACTGGAACATCAGCTCGCCGGGCTGGGCGAAGCACGCATGGAGCTGTTTCTTCGCGCCGTGGAATGCGCAGGCGTGCGTGTTCGCGTTCAACTATGCGCGCTTCGAGCCGAAGGTCGTGCTCGATGCGCTCGTCAAATACCGGGTGACGACGCTGTGCGCGCCGCCGACCGTATGGCGCATGCTCGTGCAGCAGCCGCTCGCGTCGTTCGATGTGAAGCTGCGCGAGATCGTCGGCGCGGGCGAGCCGCTGAATCCCGAGATCATCGAGCGCGTGAAGAAAGCGTGGGACATCTCGATTCGCGACGGCTACGGTCAGACCGAGACGACCTGCCTGATCGGCAATTCGCCGGGCCAGCCGGTGGTCGCGGGCTCGATGGGCCGGCCGCTGCCCGGCTACCGGATCGCGCTGCTCGATCCGGACGGCGCGCCGGTGACCGAAGGCGAAGTCGCGCTGCCGATCGGCGATGACGTCACGCGTCCGGTCGGGCTGATGAAAGGCTATGCGAACAATCCCGACGCGACGGCCTACGCGATGCGCGACGGCCACTACCGCACGTCGGACATCGCGATGCGCCGCGACGACGGCTACTACGTGTACATCGGCCGTGCGGACGACGTGTTCAAGTCGTCCGACTACCGGCTGAGCCCGTTCGAACTCGAAAGCGTACTGATCGAGCATCCGGCGATCGCGGAAGCGGCCGTCGTGCCGAGCCCGGACCCGGTGCGGCTGTCGGTGCCGAAGACCTTCATCACGCTGCGCCAGGGCTATGAAGAAAGCCCGGCGCTCGCGCTGGAGATCTTCCGTTTCTCGCGCGAGAAGCTCGCGCCGTACAAGCGCATCCGCCGGCTGCAATTCGCGGAACTGCCGAAGACGATCTCGGGGAAGATCCGCCGCGTCGAGTTGCGCCGCCGCGAGATCGAGCGCGGCGACGATGCGACCGAGCGCATGCCCGGCGAGTACTGGGAAGAGGATTTCGCCAACGAACTGAAATGACCGGCTGCGGGCCGCCCTAGCCGCATTTTTCGGCGTGCCGTCCGCAGCCACACTGAACCGAACCGGCCGCGCGTTGCCTGACGCCACGCGGCTCACTGCAAGGAGAAAACGCTGATGAACGCGAATCCGACGCCCCGTACGGGGCAAGACGTGCCGACGGTCAAGCTGCTGATCGACGGCGCTTTCGTCGAGTCCGCCACGAGCGAGTGGCGCGACATCGTCAACCCGGCGACGCAGCAGGTGCTCGCACGCGTGCCGTTCGCGACCGTCGCGGAAGTCGACGCGGCCGTGCAGGCCGCGCACGCCGCGTATGCGACGTGGAAGAACACGCCGATCGCCGCGCGCATGCGCATCATGCTGAAGTTCCAGGACCTGGTGCGCGCGAACCAGCAGCGCATCGCGAAGACGCTGACGGCCGAGCAGGGCAAGACGATTCCCGACGCCGAAGGCGACATCTTCCGCGGCCTCGAAGTGGTCGAGCACGCATGCTCGATCGGCACGCTGCAGCTCGGCGAATTCGCCGAGAACGTCGCGGGCGGCGTCGACACCTACACGCTGCGCCAGCCGCTCGGCGTGTGCGCCGGCATCACGCCGTTCAATTTCCCCGCGATGATTCCGCTGTGGATGTTCCCGATGGCGATCGTGTGCGGCAACACGTTCGTGCTGAAGCCGTCCGAGCAGGACCCGATGTCGACGATGGAGCTCGTCGAGCTCGCGCTCGAGGCCGGCGTACCGAAAGGCGTGCTGAACGTCGTGCACGGCGGCAAGGAAGTCGTCGATGCGATCTGCACGCATCCGCTCGTGAAGGCGATCTCGTTCGTCGGTTCGACCGCAGTCGGCACGCACGTGTACAACCTCGGCGGCCAGCACGGCAAGCGCGTGCAGTCGATGATGGGCGCGAAGAACCACGCGATCGTGCTGCCCGACGCGAACCGCGAGCAGGCGATCAACGCGCTCGTCGGCGCGGGCTTCGGCGCGGCCGGCCAGCGCTGCATGGCGACGTCGGTGGTCGTGCTGGTCGGCAACGCGCGCGAATGGCTGCCCGATATCGTCGCGAAGGCGAAGACGCTGAAGGTCAATGCGGGTGCGGAAGCGGGCACCGACGTCGGCCCGGTCGTGTCGCGCGGCGCGAAGGCGCGGATTCTGTCGCTGATCGACATGGGCATCAAGGAAGGCGCGAAGCTCGAACTCGACGGTCGCGACGTGAAGGTCGCGGGCTTCGAGGAAGGCAACTTCATCGGCCCGACGATCTTCTCCGGCGTGACGACCGACATGTCGATCTACACGCACGAAATCTTCGGGCCGGTGCTGGTCGTGATGGAGGTCGACACGCTCGACGAAGCGATCGCACTCGTCAACGCGAACCCGATGGGCAACGGCGTGGGCATCTTCACGCAGAGCGGCGCGGCCGCGCGCAAGTTCCAGAGCGAGATCGACGTCGGCCAGGTCGGCATCAACATTCCGATTCCGGTGCCCGTGCCGTTCTTCAGCTTCACCGGTTCGCGCGGCTCGAAGCTCGGCGATCTCGGCCCGTACGGCAAGCAGGTCGTGCAGTTCTATACGCAGACGAAGACGGTCACCGCGCGCTGGTTCGACGACGACACGACGGCCGGCCCGGTGAACACGACGATCCGGCTGCATTGAGCCGCGGAGGACACCAACATGAAAATCGGATTTATCGGCCTCGGCCACATGGGCGCGCCGATGGCGCTGAACCTGCTGAAAGCCGGCCACGACGTGCACGCGTTCGACCTGAGCGCCGACGCGTTGCGCGCGCTGCAGGACGCCGGCGCGCAGGTGGCAGCTTCCCCGCGCGAGGCGGCGTCGGGCGCGACGTTCGTGATCACGATGCTGCCGGCCGCGCCGCACGTGCGCTCGGTGCTGTCCGGCGAGAACGGCGTGCTGGCCGGCCTCGGCGCGGGCGCGACCGTGATCGATTCGAGCACGATCGACCCGGCGAGCGCGCAGGCGTTCGGCGCGCTGGTGCGCGAGCACGGCGGCGCGTTCGTCGATGCGCCGGTGTCGGGCGGCACCGGCGGCGCGGCGGCCGGCACGCTGACCTTCATGGTCGGCGGCACAGAGGCGGATTTCGAGCGCGTGAAGCCCGTGCTCGCCGGCATGGGCAAGAACATCGTCCATTGCGGCGCGACCGGGATGGGGCAGGTCGCGAAGGTCTGCAACAACCTCGTGCTCGGCATCTCGATGGCGGCGGTGTCGGAGGCGATGTCGCTCGGCGTCGCGCTCGGCATCGACCCGAAGGTGCTGGCCGGCATCGTCAACACGTCGACGGGCCGCTGCTGGAGTTCGGACACCTACAACCCGTATCCGGGCGTGATCGAGACCGCGCCGTCGTCGCGCGGCTACTCGGGCGGCTTCGGCACCGACCTGATGCTGAAGGATCTCGGCCTCGCGAACGACGCGGCGAAGCAGGCGCGCCAGCCCGTCTATCTCGGCGCGCTCGCGCAGCAGCTGTACCAGACGATGAGCAGCCGCGGCGACGGCCAGCTCGATTTCTCGGCGGTGATCCGCCTGTATCAACCGGCCACGAAGAAGGACGCGTGATGATCGAACTCGACTACGTCGACGATGGCGCGATCGCGTGCGCGACGCTCAAGCGTCCGCCCGCGAATGCCTTTACCGCCGACGGGCTGCGGCAATTGCAGCAAACCGTCGCGGAACTGAATGCGAACCCGCGCGTGCGCGCGCTGGTGATCACCGGCGACGGCCCGAAATTCTTCAGCGCGGGCGCCGACCTCAACACGTTCGCCGACGGCGATCGCGCGGTCGCGCGTGCGATGGCGGCACGCTTCGGCGCGGCGTTCGAGGCGCTGCACGACGCGCGCATCGTGACGATCGCGGCGATCAACGGCTATGCGATGGGCGGCGGCCTCGAATGCGCGCTCGCGTGCGACCTGCGCATTGCCGAGACGCATGCGCAGATGGCGCTGCCCGAACCGTCGGTCGGCCTGCTGCCGTGCGGGCTCGGCACGCAGACGCTGCCCTGGCTCGTCGGCGAAGGCTGGGCGAAGAAGATCATCCTGACCGGCGCGCGCGTCGACGCAGCCACCGCGCTGCGGATCGGCCTCGTCGAGGACGTGGTGGAAAGCGGCGCCGCGCGCGATGCGGCGCTCGCGCTGGCCCGCAACGTCGCGCGGCAGAGCCCGCACGCGGTCGCCTACAGCAAGGAGCTGATCGGCCTCGCGCGCCGCGGCGTGCCGCGCGGCGCGGCGCTCGCGGTCGAGCGCGAACGCTTCGTCGACCTGTTCGACACGGCCGATCCGCGCGAAGGCGTGGCGGCGTTTCTGGGCAAGCGCGCGCCGCAATGGCATACCGATGGAGAGCCGCAACGATGAGCACGCCGATGACGAATCACGACGCACTCGCGGAGCATGCGCCCGAGGTGCTGTTTCGCGTGGTGAACCGCGTGGCGCTGATCACGCTGAACCGGCCGGCCGCGCTCAACGCGCTGTCGTACGCGATGATCGGCGAACTCGTGGCGCTGTTCGAGCGCTGCCGCCATGACGACCAGATCGTCGCGGTCGTGTTGCGCGGCGCGGGCGAGAAGGGGTTCTGCGCGGGCGGCGACGTGCGTGCGTTGTACAGGATGGTCGCGCAGCGCGAAACCTGGCTGCCGTTCTTCGTCGACGAATACCGGCTCGACTACGCGATCCACACGTTCCCGAAGCCGGTGGTCGCGCTGATGGACGGCGTGACGATGGGCGGCGGCATGGGCCTCGCGCAGGGCGCGGCGCTGCGCGTCGCGACCGAGCGCAGCAAGATCGCGATGCCGGAAACGCGCATCGGCCTCGTGCCCGACGTGGGCGCGACGCATTTCCTGTCGCGCATGCCGGCCGAACTCGAACTGTACGTGGGGCTGACCGGCGCGATGCTGTCGGGCGCCGACGCGCTGAGCGCGAAGCTCGCGGACCTGTGCGTGCCGTCCGCGTGGCTCGACACGTTCGAGACGCGCATCGAAAGCGTCAAGTGGGACGGCGATGCGCTGCCGTTGCTGCGCAAGGTGTTCGAGCCGCCGTGCAACGTGGTGCCGCATGCGGCGCTCGACAGCCAGATGCCGTGGATCGTCCGCCACTTCGACAAGCGCTCGACCGTCGAGCGGATCGTCGCGACGCTCACGCAGGAGCTGGCGCGCGACGAACTCGCGCGCGAGCACCGCCAATGGCTGCAGGCGACGCTCGATGCGCTCGCGAGCCATTCGCCGACGATGCTCGCCGTGACGCGCGAGGCGCTGCTGCGCGGCCGGCAGATGACGCTCGCCGAATCGTTCCGGATGGAGCTCGGCATCGTCGCGCGGGCGATCGAGGAAGGCGATTTCTGCGAAGGCGTGCGCGCACATCTCGTCGACAAGGATCGCAAGCCGCGCTGGGCGCCCGCGTCGCTCGTCGAGCTGCGCGCCGAACGCGTGCGGCATTTCCTGACGTCGCCGTGGAAGCTGTTCGCGCATCCGCTCGCCGATCTCGGCGCGGCGTGATCTTTGCGTGACGGCCCGACGCGCCGCGCGCGCGTCGGCTTCAACTCGTCTCAGCGCGCGTCGTCCGGGCGCTCGATCATCGGCGGCACCGCCTGCGCGAGCGCGTCGATCACGCAGCGCGTCTTGCGCGGCAGGTAGCGCGTTTTCGGCCAGATCGCGTGAATGTCGCCTTCGCAGACGAAGCAGCGATCGAGCACGACCACCATCTCCCCGCGCTTCACGTATTGGTCGAGCAGCCAGCTCGGCACCCATGCGATCCCGAACCCGGCCGCACCGGCCGCGGCGATCGCCTGCACGTCGTCGAAACTCAGTTGATGCGGCATGTCGATCCGCACCGTCGAGCCGTCCGGCGCGCGCAGGTCCCACGGCTGGACCACGCCCGAACGTGAATACGCGATCGTCCGGTGATGCTTCAGGTCGTCGAGCGTCTTCGGCATCCCGTAGCGCGCCAGATACGACGGCGCCGCGCCGAGGCTGCCGTACTGCGTGCCGAGCCGCCGCACCGCGAGGCTCGTGCTGTCCGCGAGCGTGCCGATCCGCACCGCGAGATCGATGCCTTCCTCGACGAGATCGACGAAACGGTCGGTGATCGACACGTCGATCCGCAGGTGCGGGTAAGTGCGCGCGAGGTCGAGCACGATCGGCGTCACGCAGTGGTGCCCGAACGCGAGCGGCACGCTCAGCCGCAGCTTGCCGCGCGCCTCGTGGCGGCCGCAGTCTAGATCGGCTTCCGCCGCTTCCAGCTCCGCCAGCGCGCGCACGCAGCGGTCGTAGTACGCCTGGCCGTCGTCGGTCAGGCTCTGGCTGCGTGTCGTGCGTTGCAGCAGCCGTGCGCCGAGCCGCTTCTCCAGACGCGCGATCGCCTTGCCGACCGCCGAGCGCGTCATGTCGAGCCGCTCCGCGGCCAGCGCGAAGCTGCCCGATTCCACGACCTGGACGAAGGTCGTTACGCCGTCGAGTCTGTCGGTCATCGTGAGTTGCGTGTTGCGTCGATTGGGGCCTGGGATTCCCCAGTGCATGGAAATGCATGCGTCAATGGGGAGGTGAATTCTCACTATAGTACCGATTCCCGCTCAGCGTGCGTCGCCGGCCGCACGCGGCGAATCCCACTGACCTGGAGGCGCGCGGCCTGTCGCCGGGCCGCCGCGCAAATACGCATGACGCTATCCGACTCCCGCAGGAATGCGGTCGCGCTCGCGGCCGTCTGTCTCACGTCGCTGATGTTCGGCCTCGAGATTTCGAGCGTGCCGGTGATCCTGCCGACGCTCGAACACGTGCTGCATGGCGATTTCAACGGCATGCAGTGGATCATGAACGCGTACACGATCGCGTGTACGACGGTGCTGATGGCCGCCGGCACCCTCGCGGACCGGTTCGGCCGCAAGCGCGTGTACGTGATCGGCACCGTGCTGTTCGGCGCGACGTCGCTGCTGTGCGGGCTCGCGCCGAACGTGCCGGTGCTCGTCGCGGGCCGGCTGCTGCAGGGCGCGAGCGGCGGCGCGATGCTGATCTGCCAGATCGCCGTGCTGTCGCACCAGTTTCGCGAGGGCCGCGAGCGCGGCCGCGCGTTCGGGATCTGGGGAATGGTGTTCGGCATCGGGCTCGGGTTCGGGCCGATCGTCGGCGGTGCGATCGTCGCGCTGGCGAGCTGGCCGTGGGTGTTCCTCGTCCATGCGCCGCTCGCGGCCGTCGCGCTCGTGCTGATCGGCGGCGCGGTGCAGGAGTCGCGCGATCCGCATGCGGGCACGCTCGACGTCGCGGGCATCGTCACGCTGTCGCTCGCGGTGCTCGGTCTTGCCTTTTACATCACCCAAAGCGCCGAACTCGGGCTCACGAGCGCGGCCGGCCTCGGCGTGCTCGGTGCGACCGTGCTCGCGGTGATTGGCTTCGTCATCGCGGAGCGCGCCAGCGCGCGGCCGATGTTCGACTTCTCGGTATTCCGGATCCGCGCGTTCACCGGTGCGATCTTCGGCTCGATGGGGATGAACTTCAGCTTCTGGCCGTTCATGATCTACCTGCCGATCTGGTTCCAGGTCGCGCTCGGCTACGACAGTGTGACGGCCGGCCTCGCGTTGCTCGCGTACACGCTGCCGACGCTGATCGCGCCGCCGTTCGGCGAACGGCTCGCGCTGCGCTACGGGCCCGGCGTCGTGATTCCGAGCGGCCTGTTCACGATCGCGGCCGGTTTCGTGCTGATGCGGCTCGGCAGCGCGGCCGACCCTGCGAGCTGGCTGACGATGCTGCCGGGCTGCGTGATCGCAGGCGTCGGGCTCGGGCTGACCAACACGCCCGTCACCAACACGACGACGGGCGCGGTGCCGAGTGCGCGGGCCGGGATGGCGTCGGGCATCGACATGAGCGCGCGGATGATCTCGCTGGCGCTGAATATCGCGACGATGGGCTTCGTGCTCGTGGCGGGGATCGTCGCGAGCCTGAAGGGCGGGCCGGCGGGTGCGATCGGCGACGCGGCGCTGCGCAGGCTCGCGCAGGAGATCGCATCGGGCCGCACCGACGGGCTGCAGGCGCTTGCGCCGGCGCTCGCGCAGGCGGACCCGAGCGGCGCGGCGTTGCACGCGGCGCTCGTGCATGGCTTCGGCTGGGTGATGGTGTACGGCGCGGCGGGCGTGGCCGTGCTCGCGACCGCGAGCGCGGTGGCGTTCGCGCCGGCGCGGCGCGGGGCGACCGTGTGCGAATGACGCGGCCGGCGCGCAGCGTGACGCGTGGCGTGTGATGGCCGGTCAGGAGGTCCCGCCGCCGAGCGCGCGGTACAGCTTCATCTGGTTGTTGAGGCGGTTCAGGCGTGTCAGTTCGTCGGCGCTTTGCGCGCTCCTCAGCACCTGCTGCTGGTCGAGCCACGGCTGCACGGCGGTTGCGCCGGCCGCGAAGCGCGCGGCGGCCAGCCGTTCGGCGCGCTGCGCCTGGGCGAGCGACAGCGCGCGCTGTTCGGCTTCGCGTTCGAGCTGCACGCGCGCCGACAGCGCGTTCTCGACTTCCGCGAGCGCCGTGTAGAGCCGCTGGCGGAACCCAACGACAGCTTCCTCGTACTGCGACTTCGACACCCTGATCTGCAACTGCATCGTGTTCCACTGAATGAACGGCAGCGCGAGGCCGAGCCCGAGCGTGCCGACCGGGTTCGTCAGCACGCGCTCGAGGCTCGTACTCGACGTGCCGGCGCTGCCGGTCAGCGTGAAGGTCGGATAGAAGCTCGTGCGCGTCGCATCGACCTGCGCGAGCGACTCGCGCAGCCGGAATTCCGCCGCCCGCAGGTCGGGGCGCCGGCCGAGCAGGCTGGCCGGCAGGCCGGCCGCCACGTCGGGCGGCGCGGCGTCGGGCAGCGCCGCCGGCTCGGCCGCGCGCTGCTGCGGCGGCCGGTCGAACAGGATCGCGAGCGCGTGGCGGTTCTCGGTGCGCTGCTGGATCAGCTGCGTCTGCGCGGCGCGTTGCGCGGCGAGGCTCTGTTCGGCCTGCGCGAGGTCGAGCCCCGACACGGCGCCGGCCGTGTGCCGCGACCGCACGAGCGCGAGCGTGCGCTCCGCATACGCGATGTTCGCGTCGCCGAGCGCGATCTGCCGGTTCAGATAGCCGAGCTGCCAGTACAGCGCCGCGGTCGTGCCGATCAGCGACAGCCGCGCGGCCTCGAGATCGGCGGCCGTCGCGTCGGCTTCCCAGTGCGCGGCGTCGCGCAGCGCGGCTAGCCGGCCCCACAGGTCGATTTCGTAGCTGAGCGAACCGTTGACGCCGCTCGCGCGGCTCGTCCGGTGCGTGTCGAGCGTGCGCGACACGGCGCCGTTCGCGCCGAGCGTCACGTTCGGCGTCAGGTTCGTATCGACGAGCCCGGCCTGCAACTGCGCGCGATACACGCGGATCGCCGCGATCGCGAGGTCGTTGTTGACGCGCAGCGCGTCGTCGATCAGCGCGTCGAGTTGCGGATCGCCGAAGCTGCGCCACCAGTCGCGCGTGGCGGCCGGCGCGTCGGCCGCGACCGGCGCGGCCCAGTTCGCGGGCATCGCGACGGCCGGCAGCGGATCGTGGCGCGCGCCCGCGCAGCCGGCGAGCAGCGCGGCCGCGCACGCGAATGCGCCGAGACGGTGAAGCGGGGAGGAATGCGTGATGGCCATGTTTCGTCAGTCGCGCGCGAGCGCATCGATTGGATCGAGCCGCGACGCGTTGCGCGCGGGCATGAACCCGAAAATCACACCGGTGAGCGTCGAGCACACGAACGCGGTCACGATCGCGCCTGCGGAGAACACCATCTTCCACTGCGCGACGAACATCGAGAACAGCGCGCCGAGCCCGAACGACAGCGCGATGCCGATCGTGCCGCCGAGCAGGCACACGAGCACGGCCTCGACGAGGAACTGCTGCAGGATGTCCGACTGGCGCGCGCCGACCGCCATCCGGATGCCGATCTCGCGCGTACGCTCGGTGACCGACACCAGCATGATGTTCATCACGCCGATCCCGCCGACGACGAGCGAGATCACCGCGATCAGCGACAGCAGCAGCGTCAGCGACTGGCCGGTCTTCTCGACGGTCTTGACCACGCTGTCCATGTTGTACGTGAAGAAGTCCTTGCGGCCGTGGCGCTGGGTCATCAGCTTCTCGAGGCTCTTCTCGGCCGCGGCGCTCGGCTGCCCGTCGCGCACACGCACGGTGATGCTGTCGAGATAGCGCTGGCCGAACAGGCGCCCGCTCGCGGTCGTGTACGGCACCCACACGTTCAGGCTTTTCACGCTGCCGAATGCGCTTTTCTTGTCGGCGGTCACGCCGATCACGACGCACGGCACGTTGTCGGCCAGGATCACTTCGCCGACCGGATTGCGCGTCGCGCCGAACAGCTTGCGGCGCGTGTTCTGGTCGATCACCGCGACCTGCGCCTGGCGGCGCACCGCATCGTCGTCGAACGGGACGCCGAGCGCGAAACGCATCCCGCGCGTCTGGAAGTAGCTGTCGCCGACGCCGCTCACGAGCGCGTGGACGTCGACGTTGCGGTAGCGCAGCAGCAGCGTGCGCGATGTTTCGGGCGTCGCGCTGTCGACGTACGGCTGCTCGGCGAGCGCGGCGACGTCGGCGGGCACGAGCGTCTGGATCGTGTCCGCGCGGCTGTCGCCCCAGTCGGTGCCCGGATAGAGGCTGATCGTATTGGTGCCGATGCTGCCGATCTCTTCGAGCATGTAGCGCTTCGCCCCTTCGCCGACCGCGACGATCGACACCACCGACGTGATGCCGATGATGATGCCGAGCATCGTCAGCAGCGTGCGCAGTCGGTGCGATACGAGCGCGATCCACGCCATCCGGCACGCTTCGGCGAAACGGCCGGTGCCGGCGGCGAAGCGGCCGGCGGGCGGGGCGATGTCGGTGTCGGTGTCGGCGCTGGCGGGCGGCGGTGCATCTTTGGAAGGCGGTGCGAACGGCGTGTCGGTTGCCGTTTCGGGCGTTGCTGCCGTCGCGGCCGCGCCGACGCTAGATTCCGCGAGCGCTTCCGCGTAATGGCGGTTCGGCCGGTCGGCGACGATCTCGCCGTCGCTGATCTCGATGATGCGCCGCGCATGGCGCGCCACGGCCTTGTCGTGCGTGACGATCACGATCGTATGGCCGAGCGCGTTCAGCTCGTGCAGGATGCGGATCACGTCCTGGCCGCTTTTCGTGTCGAGCGCGCCGGTCGGTTCGTCCGCGAGGATCACCTGGCCGCCGTTCATCAGCGCGCGTGCAATGCTCACGCGCTGCTGCTGGCCGCCGGACAGTTGCCCGGGCCGGTGATGCGCGCGATCCGCGAGCCCCAGCCGCGCGAGCAACGCGCGGGCGCGTGCGTGCCGTTCGGCGCGCGGGGTGCCCGCGTAGATCGCCGGCATTTCGAGGTTCGCGACCGCGTCGACGTGCGGCAGCAGGTGATAGCGCTGGAACACGAAGCCGAAGTGCTCGCGGCGCAGCTGTGCGAGCTCGTCGCTGTCGAGGATGTGCGTGTCGCGACCGCCGACCGTATACGTGCCTTCGGTCGGATGATCGAGGCAGCCGAGGATGTTCATCAGCGTCGACTTGCCGGAGCCCGACGCGCCGACGATCGCGACGATCTCGCCCGCGTCGATCGACAGGTTCACGTTGTTCAGCACGACGACATCCTTGTCGCCGGCCGGGAAGCGTCGCGTGACGGCAGCGAGTTTCAGCAGGGGCTGGCGCGTCGTCATACCGCGTCCGACAGCGGGACGTGCTCGTCCGCCGACGCTTCGCCGATCACCACGCGCTCGCCGTCCTTCAGGCCGGCCAGCACTTCGACGCGCACGTTGTTGTTGATGCCGATGCGGATAGGGCGCGTTTCCGTGCCGCCGTCGGCGCGCAGCACGCGTACCGCGACGGTGCCGTCCTTGCGCTTCTCGCCGAGCGCGGTGGCCGGGATGATCAGCGCGTTGCGGGCGTTGCCGAGCACGATGTTGACCTGCGCGGTCATCGCAATGCGCAGCCGGTGCTCGGGATTCGGCACGTCGAACAGCGCGTTGTAGAACACCGCGGCATTCGGCTTCGCGCCGCCTCCGCCGAGCGGGCTTTGTGCGTCGGCGTAGTTCTGCGGCGCCGGTTCGATCGCGCGCAGCTTGCCGTAATGACGCTTGTCCGGTTCGCCGAGGCTCGTGAAATACGCGGTCTGGCCGGCGCTCACGCGAACCACGTCCGCTTCCGACACCTGCGCCTTCACGGTCATCGTGTCGAGATTCGCGAGCTTCAGGATCACCGGCGCCTGCTGCTGCGCGATCACGGTCTGTCCTTCCTGCGTGACGATCGCGACGACCTGGCCGTCGATCGGCGCGACGATGCGCGTGTAGCCGAGGTTGGCCTGCGCGGTCTCGATCTGGATGCGGGCCGAACGGATCTGCGCGGCGAGCGACGCGAGGGTCGCGCGCTGCACGTCGAGCGTCGCCTTCGCGGCCTCGAACGATTCGCGCGACGTCGCGTCGTCGGGCAGCATCGCCTGCTGGCGGCGGAACGCGAGTTCGGCCTGCGTCAGTTGCGCGGCCGCCGATTGCTGCTGCGCGCGCAGGCTTTCTTCGCTGGCGCGCGCCTGGCGCAGCGCGTTTTCCGAGATCACGGGATCGATCTCGGCGAGCCACTGGCCCTTCGTGACCTTGTCGCCGAGCTTCACCTTCAGCGTCTTCAACTGCCCCGACACCTGCGCGCCGACGTCGACCTGCCTGAACGCTTGCAGCGCGCCGGTCGCGAGCACCGCGTTCTCGAGATCGCCGCGCGTGACGGGCGCGGACAGGTACTGCGGATGCTTGTTTGGTGTGGCTATCGTTATTGCTACAACAGCGGTGGCAATGGCGGCACCGCTGATGGCCAGCACGGTGAGCCGGCGGCGGATCTTCTTATTCATGAGAATACATACGGCATGGATGAGTCGGGCGTCGGCGGCGTGGGCGGCCAATCAGGGTGGTCCTGCAATCGTGGCATGCAGTGCAGATCGATACAGGAGTCGGATGGATACCGCGCGGCGGTGCAGGTTCGGGTCAGGCGGCCATGATAATTGAGGTAATTTCGTGAATTCGTGTAGGAATTGTGCTGAATTGTGCCGGCAGTTCTACGGGGGGCTGCCGAGCTCTGTCGGTGTTTCAATTCATGGAATGGCAGGTCAATACAAGGGTACGGAGAGGATCGTCATCCGGGCTCAATCCACGCTACCGTGATCGCGGAATGACCCTTCAAACTTCAGGGGCGGGATGGGGTTCTAGGCTCAACGTGGTTATTGCGATCAATCTTGTCAGACAAGTCTTTCCCGGAAATAAATCCCGCGACTCTTTCCCCGGAAGGCAGGAACGTGGTGGGTGTTCCCTTGATGTTGAGCTTCTTTCCCAGTGAAAGGAGTTCTTTCGTGATGGTGGACTGGCAACGCTTGCGGGGGACGGTGGTTTTCCCTCTTTCGACCCATTGCTTCCATGCTTGGAGTCGGTTGTCGGCGCACAGAATGACTTCGGATTTGATGATGGAGTCGGTAGAAAGAATTGGATACAGAAAAATGTATACGGTTGCGTTGGGAACCTTGCCTAGCTCGGGACTCATTTTCTTGCAAAACGAGCAGTTCGGATCGAAGAATGTAGCAATCACGCGCTCTCCGGTTCCATTTTTCTGTTTGATGGCGTATTGGAATGGAAGGTCATTGATGTTTATGCTGTTAATCTTGTTGAGTTGTGTTTCTGTTATGTTTTCCTGGCTGTTGGTGTCGAACAGGCTGCCGATAATAATGTGCGATGCCGATGAATTGCTGTAGAAAATTTGGGAATTTGCAGTGACCTCATACAGTCCGTCGATTTTTGACGGGACAACGTGCTCTATCTTCAGTTCGGGGAGCTTGGCTTGCAATTTTCGTTGCAAGTTCGCTTCTACATCGGCGGCAGCTGCTTCGGTGTGCGCTGTTGCGAGCGCAATTGTAAATAGTGATGTCAGGAGGGGCTTTAGATTATTCGGCATGACGTGTGGAAGATGAAATTTTCACATCTGAGGAATGGCGATGTCAGGAACTTGCAATTCGTATCTGTGTTTGCGTGATGCTGACTTCAGCTTGTTTCTCGATGATGCCATTCAAGAAGAATTTCTCGAGTCGATGATAGAGAAAAATGTCTCCCGGAAAATCATGTCCTTCCGAGTGGATTGTTTCTATTATGCGCAATACTACTATCGGCGTGGGCTCCCACTTCCTGGTCATGGAATTGATGATGTATTCATCGAAATCCGTAGATCGGAATGATTGAATTTTTCCAATTTCGTTGATCATTCTGAAATCGGCATTTTCCTCAACCAGGGAACCCCATTCTGTGATATAGGGACTGACATCGTTCGATTTTATTTCAACTGCATTGCCGAGAAGCTCGGCGAGATCGAAGAAATTCTCCGCAGCCGGATGGATGCACTTTTCTGAGACCGAAATCAACAGGAAATCGTGTGGAGTATCATGACTTATCCAGTGTATGAAATTCGCGTATTCGATTGATGATAAGGGATTTACCCATGCGCATATTTTGATCGACTCGTGGGTGGGGATGATGGGGGTGTCGATAGTCAAGTCGTTTGGGATATATCCAAAAATATCGGAAAACCACGCCGACAGTGTCGAGATGTTGCGTTCTTTGAGAGGGCCGAGGTGCCAGTTTCCGCCAATAAGAACATGTGACCCCATCAACTGCCCTTCCGAAATTGCGGATGCGATGACGTTGGACGTGATGTCCGAGAATGATGCGTGGATCAAATTTTGGTAATCGTTGTTTCGGAGCATTGGTATGCCTTGATTTTGGGTAGAAATTTCAACCTCGTCGCGAGCGAACGGTGAATTTTGGCTCGGTTGACCGCCATCGACATAATTACTCGCGACGAAGCACATCACTGTCGTTATACGGCACAACCGCTGATCATCGGCCACCATCCATTCGAGCGATTGCAGTTATTCAAGCAATCTGCGCATCGTGTCATGCCAGCCGTGCCACCGGGTCTGCTGCCGTATCGCTGAATGCACATTGTGTAGAAAACAGAGCAACTTGTGAATGCTCGTTGATTGGAAGTGTTCGGGCCCTCGAGGATTTTGCTCGCAAGCCCGTCGGCTGCAGCACTGCCAGGATGAAGCAAGGCAATGACGATGCCAAAGGTGACTGCAGCCGATCTGGTGGCCTTTCGAGTGAAGAAGCGTTGCTTGGAATGCATCGAAACCTCCTTTGTGGCGGGTTGAGGAAAGACAATGACTGCTTGATGCAACGGGTATGTTTTTGAGATTTATTTGCCGATTTCAATTTAGTATTCCTGTGTTTGATAGATTAATTTTTCGATCGGTGGTTTTTCAAGGATTTATTTTTTTGAGATAATCAAATTGTTGCCGATTGTCATTTTTGTTAAATTTGCCAAATCGGACTGGTTGGCGTTTGCCAATTGCAATCCGAGTTGACTCGGAATTCTCGCGAGCGGCAGGGCCAAGGGGTTTCGCTTATCCGGGGCAGGAAATTGGAGCGCCGTTGGGGAATGGCGTGGATGTTGTGTCCGGTCCGGTAAAAGCAGCGGGCGGACTGCCCGGAGGAGGCGAAGGCATCGAACAGATGGCGTTCGCGTAGGGGTGTATGGTAGGGAAGGCGGGCAGATATGTAGCCCGTCCGTGCTGGTGCCGAATGCGACGCGCGGCGGCTTTGCCAGTCGTGTCAGTCGAACATGGCTTCCGGGTGGAGGGGTTCGCGCGCCGCTAGTGACTACGGATGTACCGAACAGTCGGCGACGGGTACGACAACAGGATGCCTCGCGCTAGCGCCGTGCCGCGCGCTTACGCGCGGCGTCCGCCTGCGTCGATCCTGCGCTGCGTGTCGGCGTCGACGATCTCGCGGATCGCGCTGAACAGCGGTGCGACGTCGGTGTAGCGCCGGCCGTAGCCGAGATTGAACGCATAGTCGAAATCGGGCGGGTTGCTGCCCTGGTTGTGCTGCAGGATCGTTTCGAGCTTGTCGAGCGCTTTCGCCGCGCGGGCTTCCGGCGACGCAGCCGCCTCGTATTCGTCCCACAGCGCGACGATCTCGTCGCGCACCGCGCGGTCGAGCGACGCGGTCAGCGTCAGCAGGTCGTCGCGTTCATGCGCGCTCTTGTCAGGGTGCGCGGCCTGCTCGATCGCGGGGATGTCGCCGTGCAGCGCCTCGCCGAGGTCGTGGACGACGCACAGTTTCAGCAGCTTCAGCGTGTCGACGTCGGGCAGCGCATCGGCGAACACGAGCGCCATCAGGCACAGCCGCCAGCTGTGCTCGGCCGCGCTTTCCGCG
The DNA here is from genome assembly GCF_902832955.1 of Burkholderia sp. BCC0044. Lineage (NCBI taxonomy): Bacteria > Pseudomonadati > Pseudomonadota > Betaproteobacteria > Burkholderiales > Burkholderiaceae > Burkholderia > Burkholderia sp. BCC0044. Next base: position 222,815 of record NZ_CADFDO010000002.1, read on the forward strand.
CGTCCGGCCGACGTGTAGCCGCTGCGCAGTACGTCCTTCAGGCGTTCGGCTTCGCGCAGGAAAGCGAGCCGCGCGCGGATCGTATCGGGATTCATGGTCCGTCCTTGCGATGAGCCGTCAAGCGTACGCCCGCCGGCCGCGCTGCGTCCACGCATGAAATATGCGCGGCGCGTCAGTGCGCGTCGAGCGTTTCCACGAGCCGCACGGCCGAGCCGTCGGATAGCGTCATCCGCGTCCACCGGCATCGGCTGCCGCGAATCGGCACGACGCGCGACGCATTCGCGCCGGTGTCGAACTCGACGCTCGGCGGCCCCGCGCGATCGTGCCAGCCGAGCGGGTCGAGCGCGGCTTCCATGCGCACGATTTCCGGCGTCGCGTAGCGCCACAGCGACGTGCCGAGCAGCATCGAAAGCGGCTGCGCGAACTCGGCCGCGCGCGCCGGCGAACTGGCGAGCAGACGGTGCGTGAGGTCGCAGACAAGATGCATGCGGCCCGCGCTGCCGGCGATCAGCCGCGCGAGCGCGCGGTCGCCCGCCGAATCGATGCGCGCGGCGAGCAGCCGTTCGGCCGTCGCGCGCTCGTCGGGCGACATCTGCTGGAGGCCGGCCTCCCAGCGCGAGATCGTCGATTGCGCGACGCCGAACAGGTCGGCCGCATGGCTTTGCTTCACGCGGTGCAGTGCGCGCCAGCGCTTGAGTTGCGGGCCGAGCGGGGACGGATGAAGCGGTGAGGCGGTCATGACGATGCTCCTGTTGGGACCGTACCGTGCGCGCCGTGACAGCGCCGTTACATGATCCGGATGCCGCCGTTTGCCTGGATCGCAATGGCCGCGAACGGCACGAGCACGATGCCGCCCAGCACGAGTACGCCGTCGGCGGCCACCGTGATCGGCGTGGCGAGAATCCGCAGACCCATGCCGACGACGGACGGCGATTCCACGATGTAGACCGAGTACGGGCGGTTGAACGGTTGCGCGGCCGCCTTGTCCTTCTCGACGAAGCCTTCGGTCGAGTAGCGCTTGCCGTCGATGTCGCCTTCGAGCACGAGGCCGGCCGGCTCGCTGGCGAAGCCGTCGGCGGAGGCGGCCCGTCGATCGTCGTCCGACGCGTCTTTCGGCAGCACGATCCGGTAATGCCCGGTGACGCCGCCGCCGCTCGCATGAAAGCCCTCGAATGTCGTGCGTACCGATTTCCGATAGCCGGACAGCAGGACCGGCCGCAATCGGGCCGGCAGATCGAAGATGTAATGGTAGCGCGTGCCGAGGACGACCAGTTTCTTGCCGTCCTCGGTCATCATGAATGCGGATACGTGTTCGCTGTACGCGTCGTTCTTGTACAGCTTCGGCGTGAAGCAGCCCGACAGTGCGAGGCTGCTCGCGGCGAAGCCGGCGGCCAGCAGGCGCCGGCGCGTGATGGATGTGCTCATTTCTTGTTGTCCCGTCTGTGCGGTTCGGTTGGGTGGCTTTCGCCCTCGGAAGCCGGATTCTCGCGTATCCGCCGCACGTTGTCGAACCCGAACCTTCCCGCGGCAGCGGGCAGCCGCACCCATCCTCGCTCTATCGAAAACGTTTTCGCGACGCTTTCAACCGGTCCCGCCATATCTTATTATTCGGCGAGAGCGGCGCGTGCCGGCCGACACGACAGGGAACGCGAGGCCGCGCGTGTCCCAAAAAGATACGAGGGCGCAATGGTACGACTGGTATTGCTGCTGCTGGGCATCGAATATCTGCGCACCCGCTGGCGCGGGTTGACCGTGCTCGGCTGGCTGTGGGTCGTCGCGGGCGTCGGTATTTTCGTCGACGCGCTCGACGGCGCGCTGCATTTTCCGATCGAGCTGTTCGCGTGGCTGTTCCTGATCGAAGGGCTCGCGACGCTCGCGGTGGCCGGCAGCGGGGTCGGCGGGCAGCGCATCCTGCGCTACGTGAAGGGCATCGCGGTCGTGGTGGCCGCGGGGCTCGTGTTTGCCGGCCATCATCACGGCCACTTCCTGCTGTCGATGATCTTCGGCACGCTGTTTCTCGTCGACGGGCTGCTGCAGTGCACGTCCGCGTGGATGGTGCGCTATCGCCGCTGGCACGTCGCGTTCGCGTGGGGCGTCGTCGAGATCCTGCTGGCGATCTTTTTCTTCCAGCCGTACCCGACGCACTACGTCGGCACCGTGCCGTACTGCCTCGGCCTGCTGCTGATGTTCGGCGGGATGCACATGCTGAGTCTCGCCGCACGTGTGCGGCGGCTGACGCGCAATCCGGCGTTCGCGACGTCGCCCGCGCCGGCGCTTGCGCCGGATCTCGACGATGCGCCGGACCTGCCGCAATTCACGCAATCCGAATGGGACGGCCCGCCGGCCGACGGCGAGCGGGCGCTCACCGTGCACGTATGGACACCGACCGGCACGTCGAAGGCCGAGGCGCAGCGCTATCCGCTGATCGACCGCTATATCGCGGCGGTGGACGTCAATGGCGTGATCTCGACCGGCCATGCGGCGCTGGAATCGCCGGAGGGCATCTACATCAGCCTGTATCCGGGCGTCGAGATCGATCGTTCTCCGGACGAATTCACGCGCATCCTGCGCGCAACGCGCGAGAACGACGTGCCCGGCCTGTTCCAGCCCGACTACGCGACCGAGTCGACAGCGTGGTGCCCGTCGACCGTGCGCGTGCGCATTCGCAACTACGATCCGGCCAAGCTCGATGCGTTCTGGTCGTCGTACCGGCAGAACACGACGTACAACCTCACGCACCGCAACTGCTCGAGCACCGTGTCGAATGCGCTCGAGGCCGCGCTCGACGGCGCGGTGTGGCGGCTGAAGGGCGCGCGCGCCGGGTGGGGCGCGTTCGTGCGGCTGCTGCTCACGCCCGAGCTGTGGGTGGCCGCGCAGATCCGCAAGCGCGCGGTGACGATGGCATGGACGCCCGGGCTCACGCTCGACTATGCGCGCGCGCTCAGCATGCTCGCCGATCCGCGTCCGTTCGCGTGGTGGAAGGTCGCGCGCTCGGCGGTGAGCGCGATCATGGCGTCGCGCCGCGCGTGGCGCGAGCAGGACAGTGCGGCGCTGTCGCCTGGCGGATCGGAGGCTGCGTCGATGAAGTGAAACGCGTGGCGCCGGATGAGGGCCCGGCATCACAAGGGGCGCCGCCGTGCGGCCCGGCGAGATTGCCCGCGATAAAAACCCCACGGACGACGACGATGAACGAGACGAGAGCGTTCCGCATCCTGACTCCCGCCGCGCTGACGCTGGTGCTGGCGCTGGCGAGCGCCGGCTTCGCGCAGGCGGACACGGACGACGTACTGCGCATGAGCAACGACGTGTACCGGATGTCGGTGTCGTTCTGCTCGAACGTCGCGGCCGCCGAGAAGATCGCGTGCCAGGGCGACATGATCGCCGCGGGCAGCCGGATTGTCGCGGCGATCGGCGGCCTGCCGCCGGCTTCCGCCACGGCGATCGACGAAGGCGCGCGCAACCAGCTGCCGCCGGCCGAGCGCGACGGGCTCGTGCCCGTCGAGCCGGCCGCGATCGACAAGGACGACACGCTGGCCGGCCTCGCCGGCATGGTGCGCCTGTGCGACGTGTACGAACCGGAACCGGCGTCGCGCGCGCGGCACCATGCGGCGTTGCAGCAGAAGGCGCCCGATGTCGCACCGCGTGTCGAGGCGTTGCTGGCCGATCCGTCGACGGCCGCGCGCCGGCGCGTCAGCGTCGGCGTGTGGCAGATTCTCGCGCTCGAGGGCCCCGAAGCGTCGGCGCGCGCGTGCACGCAGCTCGGCACCTGAGCGAATCGCGCATTCTTTCGTGCACCTTCACATTCGTGCCACGTTGCGGCAGCAACAATCGCGGGCAGACATTCGACAATCTTGCGGCGCATCCCGCGACCGCAAGCCTTTTCCGAGGAAACACGCCATGCTCAAGACGCTCGCCCGCGCCGCTGCCGCACTCGCCGTCGCTTCCGTTTCGCTGCACGCCGCCGCGCAGACCAGCTACGACTACCTGTTGCTCGCCGCATCGTGGGAGCCCGGCTTCTGCGCGTCGCACGACACGCCGGAATGCACGAACCTCGCCGGCTCGTATGCGGCGACGAGCCTGTCGCTGCACGGGCTGTGGCCGAACCGCTACGACGGCAACCAGCCGTTCTACTGCGGCGTGCCGCAGAACGACATCGACCTCGACAACGCGCACCAGTGGTGCAGCATGGACGCGTACCCGATCAGCAGCGCGACGCGCAACACGCTGTCGACGTATATGCCGGGCGTTGCATCGTGTCTCGACAAGCACGAGTGGTTCAAGCACGGCACCTGCTCGAATTCGGCGACGCCCGATGCGTACTGGAACCAGGCGTCGGGCATGATCAGCCGCTTGGGCAACACGTCGTTCAACGCGTTCCTGCAGGCGAACGCGGGCAAGACGGTCACGCGTAACCAGTTGCTGTCGGCGTTCGAAGGCGCGTTCGGCAGCAACACGCGCAGCGCGGTGTCGCTGAAATGCACGAAGACAAATGGCGTGAGCTACTTCACCGAAGCATGGATCGCGGTGAAGACGAATGCGACCGCGCAGTTTCCGAGCGCCGCGTCGCTCGTGACGGACGGCAATACGCAGGGTACGTGCCCGACGTCGGGGGTGTTTATCGCGAAGTGAGGGGACGCGGGTGACGTGCGCGATGTCGCGCACGTCGCGGGCGGTCCGGGCATTCGGGGATGTCGGGCGCGTCGTTGATGGCGCGCATGCACGTTTGGCGGTCGGCGGCACACATCCGCTTCCCGCGTTGGTCGGCTGCGCTCAATGTGCCGCGCAAGGCGCGCCGAACCATCGCGTGACCGCCTGCGTGGCGGCGTCGATGTCCACGTCCGCATCGTCGTCGCAGGCCCAGGCGACGAAGCCGTCGGGGCGCACGAGCACCGCGCGCAATCCGAGCCGGTCTTTCGCGCCGCTCGCGATATAGGCGATGCGGTCGCGCCAGCGGCTTGCGAGTGCCCGAAGCGGCTGGTCCGCATCGAAGTCCAGCAGCACACCCTTGCCGTGCCTGACGTGTTCGCCGAGCCGCGTGCCGTCGGTCAGTTCGAAGTCCGGAACGCCGCGGCCCACGAGCGGATGGCCGCCGCCGAGATCGTACGCGAGCGACACGCCCCACAGGCGTTCGGCGAAGTACGTCGCGCCGTCGCGCGTGTCGACGAGATCGCGGATGATCGCCGCGAGCGCGCGCGAACCCGGGGACGGCCGCATCAGCGCGACCTGCGCACGCGACCAGTCGAGCACGCGTGCGCCCACCGGATGCCGTTCGTCCGTGTAGGTATCGAGCAGGGCCGCCGGCCCATCGCCGCGGATCGTCGCGGCCAGCTTCCAGCCGAGATTCATCGCATCGCCGAGCCCGAGATTGAGGCCCTGGCCGCCGAGCGGCGAGTGGATGTGCGCGGCGTCGCCCGCGAGCAGCACGCGGCCGTTGCGGTACGTCGATGCCTGGTACGCGCGGTCGGTCCACGTGGCGGCGAGCCGGAGCGCGGTCAACGTGACGCCGGTGCCGGACACGCGGCGCAGCACGGCCTGCGCATGCTCGAGCGTGACCGGCCCGCTCCGGTGGAACGTGCCGCCGTCGAACTCGACCAGCGCGACGGTTCCCGGCGGCGTGTACGTGTACATGCCGGCCGGCGTGTAGTGCCGGCCCGGCAGCAGCGCGCCCGGATCGGCGAACTCGGCTTCGATCGAGTAGCCGGTGAACTCGGCGTCGGTGCCTGCGAACGCGAAGCCGCCGGCCTTGCGGACCGCACTGCGGCCGCCGTCGCAGCCGACGAGCCAGCGTGCGTGGAATGTCTCGCCGCCTGCGTACAGCATGACCCCATCGTTCGACTGATCGAAGCCTTCGACGGCAAGGCCGCGCCGGATCTCGACGCCTGTTGTGTGCGCACGGGCCGTCAGCACGGATTCGACGCGCGCCATGTCGGTCGCCATGTGCGTGCCGGCCGGGCCGGGCAGATGGTACGGCCACTGCGACGCATCGATGTCGTCGTGGAAGAACTGGATGCCGGCGAAATGGCCGGCCGGACGACGCGCTTGCTGCATCCAGTGCGCGGTGTCCGTTGCGCGGGACGGCAGCGCGATGCCGTCGAGCAGGCCGCGACGGTAGAACGCGTCGATGGTCGGCGCGGACAGGCCGCGCATGCCGAACGGGAGAGGCTTCAGCGGAGATTCCGGATCGCCTGCCTGTTCGACCACCAGCACGGACGCACCGGCAAGGCGCAGCTCGCACGCGAGAAACAGGCCGACAGGGCCGGCTCCGGCAATCACGACATCATGGGTCACGGGTGGATTCATCGGTGGCGCGGGTTCAGGCTCGGCGGCCTGGTGTGATCGAGAGGGCGGTACGCGCCGGCATCGCGCGCGCTTCGGGAAAGTAGTGGAACGTCGTTCCATCGACAAGATATTGGAACGATGTTCCAGATGTGTCAAGCTAGCGCGCATGAAAACCAGCAACCGAACCGAGCGGCGTGCGGACGCGCTGTCGAAAGAGCGAATCGTCGAGGCCGCGATCGAGATCCTTGACCATGCAGGCGAGGGCGCGCTGACGTTTCGCGCGCTTGCCGCGCACCTGGCGACCGGAAGCGGCGCGATCTACTGGCATGTCGCAGACAAGCATGCCCTGCTCGCGGCGGCCGCGGATCAAGTGATCGCGAGTGCGCTGACGGACCTGCCGACGAAGCGTGACGGCGATGCGGCGAAAGCGATCCGGCGCATCGCGCTGCGCCTGTTCGACGCGTTCAGCGCGCATCCGTGGGTGGGCGCGCAGTTGTTCCGCGAGCCGTGGCAGCAGGCGGTGCTGCGGATACTGGAGCGCGTCGGCGGTCAGCTTCAGGCGCTGGGCGTGCCCGAGCCCGCGCAATTCAACGCGGCGTCGGCGCTGATGCATTACATCTTCGGGCTGGCTGGCCAGTATGCGGCCGGCGCGCGGCTGCATCCGCGCGAGACGGGGCAGCCGGAGATCGTCGCGGCCGTTGCCGAGCGGTGGGCGCAGCTGGAACCGTCGCAGTATCCGTTCGTGCGCAAGGTGGCGGCGCAACTGGCCGCGCACGACGAGCGTGCGCAGTTCCTGGCGGGCATCGACCTCATTCTGGCGGGGATAGGGGCGGCGGCCCGCTAAGCCCGCCGTCGGATGCATGGTTCCGAACGGCGGTGCGACGAGTCCGTTGTCACGCCAGCAGCCGAAGCGCGTCCGCGAGCGACAGCACCGTCGTGCGCGATTCGAACGCGGTGGCGAACAGATGCTCGTGGACGATCGGATCCGGGTCGTAGCAGCAATCCTTGACCGTGTAGAGGCGGAAGTCGGCGTCGCTCGCGTGGGCGATCGACGACAGCATCACGCCGGTCGACGCGATGCCGACCATGATCAGCGTATCGACGCCTTGTGCGAGCAGACGCGCGTGCAGATCGGTGCCGAAGAACACGCTTGCGCGGTGAGCGAGGATCAGCGGTTCGTCGGGCTGCCTGGCCAGTTCGGGGCACGGGGCGTCGACGATGAACAGGCCGAGTTGCTTGATGCCCTGGCCGTTCTTGTTGAGCGGGCTGACTTCCGGATAGCCGGGGCTGAAGCGAAGATTCGCGAACCAGACGCCGACGCCGGCAGCGCGTGCCGCGTCGCAGAGACGGCGCGTATTGGCGAGCAATTCAGGCGCGACCGACGGGAATAGGCCGAGGATGTCGGTCTGGTAATGCATGACGAGCAGCGCGGTTCTGGATGGCGCGATGGGGGGAATCCGGGAGGCCGTGCTTTGAGCGTGTGCGTTGTCATCATTGGCGGGCGAGTGGGTTGCCATTTCGATATCCGGTGCGGTTTCCTCGTTCATGAATAACGTTCTCCGTGCTGTTGGCGAGGTGCATCTGAATTTTTCGCGCACGTACTTCAAAAAAACCGACCGCCCCGCCGTATAAGTCGTCGACCCAACGCCGACGTGCCCGTGCCCTGGAAATATAAACCCGGGCGTGATTCCTTCAGAACGGCCCATGCGGGCAGCCACGCCGCCGTCAACGGCCGGGATCGGCAAAACGGTCACGCGTGGCCGTTGCAACCCGACATCGAAAAATGCCGCGCGCCACGAACGCGTTTTGTCCTTTCCGTCAACCGCTATCATGGACGTTCCTCTTCAAGGAGAACCCCCGATGAGCCGGCCGGATTTCATTAAGCACTGGACTGAACTCGAAGAACCGGATGCGCATTCCTATCGCGGCGATACCGAGCCAATGGCGCTCGACGCGCCGCTTTCCGCCGCACTCGGCATTACGCGTATTGGAATCCATCATGTCAGGCTGCTGCCCGGACGGCGGACGTCATATCCGCACGCCGAAAGTACCGAGCAGGAGTTTGTGTACGTGCTCGAAGGCAAGCCGGACGTATGGATCGACGGCGTGCTTCACCCCATTGCCGAGGGCGATTCCGTCGCGTTTCCGGCCGGCACCGGAATTTGTCACACCTTCATCAACAATACGAAGGACGAAGTCAGGTTGATGGTGATCGGCGAACGTCCTCGCGACGACAACCGCATTCGTTACCCGCTCAACGAAGCGTACGAACTGACCCGCGCGGACCGATGGGCGGACTGGCCCGACAGACCGCTCGGGGGCCATAACGGGATGCCGGACTGACGCTCACGCGGAAGACCGCATCGGCCGACCACCCGCCAGCGACGATATCCGGGCGAGTGACCGCCGTACTTTGCGGGTTCGGCCCGTCGATGCAACGAATGGATGAAATCGCTTAGCCGATGTATCGAAGCTCAGTGTGCTATTTCTTTGAAATCAATCCAGTCATATATTGATTCAGATCGCGAAAATCCTTGACCGTCCATGGGTGTGGCGGCAGAGCTTTTTCCCGTTGTCACTATCCGCAAAGGCTGGGGACGTTTGGGAAAGCAATGAAATTCCTAGTGAGGCGATAAGCAATGTTTTTATTTTTGTTGATTTTTTGTATAAGCCTGCGGATATCTCATCTGCGGATGAAGCGCGCCTGACCTCAATACTTCAAAAAATCGACCTTCCCGTATAAGTCGTCAACCACTCCAGCGCCAGCGTCCCCGCCAACGAATTCCCGTTCGCATCCAGCCCCGGCGCCCACACGCACACCGCCATCTCCCCGGGCAGCACCGCGACGATCCCGCCGCCGACGCCGCTCTTCGCCGGCAGCCCGACCCGATACACGAAATCGCCGGCCGCGTCATAGGTGCCGCAGGTCAGCATCAGCGCCGACAGCCGCTTCGCGGAACTCGAATCGACGACGCGCTCGCCGGTCGCCGGCGCGACGCCGCCGTTCGCGAGGAACAGCGCGGCGGTGGCGAGCTCCACGCAGTTCATCGTGATCGCGCACTGCCGGCAATATGCGTCGATCACCGTATCCGGCGGCATCTGCATGTTGCCGAAGCTCGCCATGAAATGCGCCATCGCGCGGTTGCGCTCCGCGTGCTGCAACTCCGACAGCGCGACGCGCGAATCGTAGTCGACGTCGTTCGAGCCGATCAGCCGCCGCACGAATTCGACGAGCGCCGTCTCGGCCTTCACGAAGCGGCGGCACAGCACGTCGGTGACGACCAGCGCGCCCGCGTTGATGAACGGATTGCGCGGCTTGCCGCGCTCGCTTTCGAGCTGGACCAGCGAATTGAACGCGGTGCCGGACGGCTCGCGGCCGACCCGTTCCCACAGTTCGTCGCCCAGCAGCTGGAACGCGAGCGTGCACGCGAACAGCTTCGAGATGCTCTGGATCGAGAAGCGCTCGTGCGCATCGCCGACCGTGTAAACGTTTCCGTCGAGCGTGACGACGGCCATCCCGAACTTGTCGGCGGGCACTTTCGCGAGTTCGGGAATGTAGTCGGCTACCCGGCCCTGGCCAATCCAGGGGGCGAGTTCGGTGTGGATGCGTTCAAGAATCGATTGGTAATTCATCACGTCAGGCAGGGTAGAGGCACGGCCGGATTCCGGCGAGCCCGTATGGAACCGTCCCGGCGCCGATTCGTCAAGCGCGGCCGGAATCGCGCCCTTATTTTCAAGACCGGCAAACAGGCGAGCGGCGGGCGCAGTATCATGCGGTACGTTTCGGCCGAGGGCCGGCGTCCGGCACCGGCCGGCGCCGCCGCGGCTTCCCCGATGATCCGACCGCCGCCCATGTCTTTTCGCATCCTGCTCGTCGAAGACGACACCCGCCTGTCCACGCTGATCGCCGGCTACCTGCGCAAGAACGACTATGAAGTCGACACTGTGCTGCATGGTGACGCCGCGGTGCCGGCGATCCTGTCCATTCGTCCCGATCTCGTCATTCTCGACGTGAACCTGCCGGGCAAGGACGGCTTCGAAATCTGCCGCGAGGCGCGCAAGCAGTACGACGGCGTGATCATCATGGTGACGGCGCGCGACGAGCCGTTCGACGAGCTGCTCGGCCTCGAATTCGGCGCGGACGACTACGTGCACAAGCCGGTCGAGCCGCGCATCCTGCTCGCGCGGATCAAGGCGCAACTGCGCCGCGCGCCCGCGCGTGCGGCCGAAAGCACCGCGCCGCAGCCGGAGCGCTACGCGTTCGGCAAGTTCTCGATCGACCGTACCGACCGCACCGTCTTGCTGCCCGACGGCAGCACGCCCGATCTGACGTCGGCCGAATTCGACCTGCTGTGGGCGCTCGTGTGCCACGCGGGCGAAGTCGTGAGCCGCGACGATCTTATGCTGCAGTTGCGCGGCGTCGAATTCGACGGCCTCGACCGCACGATCGACGGGCGCATCTCGAAGCTGCGCCGCAAGCTGCGCGACGACGCGAGCAACCCGCAACGGATCAAGACGATCCGCAGCAAGGGTTATCAATTCAGCAAGCACGCGTGGGAATGACGCCGCGCTCGCGCGCCGCCGTCACGTTCCGCGCGGGCATTCCGCCCGCCGCCCGGGAGCCGCGATGATTCGACGAACCCGTTCGCACCCCGATGCACCGCCGCTGCCGACGCTGCGCTACGTCAAGTGGCGCTGGCTGCATTTCCGCCGCGCGTGGACCGACACGCGCGCCGATCGCATTCCGAGCTGGTCGCGCCTGTACGTGCGCACCTACCTGCATCTGCTCGGCCTCGTGTTGCTGACCGCGCTGGTGCCCGCGCTCGCGCTGTGCGTCGAATTGTCGCCGGAGGTCGTGTGGCATGCGTTCGACTCGCTGCCGGGCGACATCTGGATCGTGCTCGCGTTCGTGTTCACCGCGCCCGCGCTCGCCGCGTACCGGTGGATGCGGCCGGTCTGGTCGGATCTGGTGATGGTGCGCGAGCGTGCGATCGACTTCACCGGCGGGCGCTTCAATACGCGTGCGCGGGAATCGCACAGCGTGATCATTGGCCCGCTCGCGCGCACGCTGAATGCGCTGGCGATGCGGATGGAGCGGCTGATCGCCGCGCAGCGCGATCTGACGAACGGGATCTCGCACGAGCTGCGCACGCCGCTCGCGCGCGTGCGCTTCGCGCTCGAAATGCTGCGCGAACCGGGGTCGGCGGCCGAATACCAGGGCGCGCTCGAGAGCATCGCGCAGGACGTGACCGAGCTCGAGGAGCTGATCGACATGAGCCTCACGTACGCGCGGCTCGAATACAGCTCGCTGCAGTCGAACCTCGAGATGACGGCGCCCGTCGCGTGGTTCGAGCACCAGGTGAACGACGCGCAACTGCTGTATCCGGACCGGGCGATCGAGTCGCGCATCGAGATCGGATCGGATTTGCGCGTGAAGATGGACCGGCGGCTGATGTCGTATGCGATGCGCAACCTGTTGCGCAACGCGAGCAAGTACGCGAAATCGCGGATCGTCGTCGGGATCTCGCTCGTGCACGGCAACATCGGGATCTTCGTCGAGGACGACGGCCCCGGCGTGCCCGAGGGCGAGCGCGAACGGATCTTCGACGCGTTCGTGCGCCTCGACCGTCGCACCGGCGGCTACGGGCTCGGCCTGTCGATCACGCGGCAGGTGCTCCATGCGCACAACGGCCGGATCGCGGTCGTCGATCCGGTCGAGCTCGGCGGCGCGCGGTTCGAGATCAGCTGGCCGGTCTAGGGCGACGCCGGGCGAGGCCCGGCACGCGGCAATCGTGAAGACGAAGGTCGCCGGTGAGCGCGCACGGCGTGACGCCGACACGGATGCCGCCTCGGCGGCATCCGCGTGTGCTCAGTAAGTGCGGCCGAGCTGCAGGTAGAAGTTGCGTCGGCCGCTGGGCGCGAGCGCCACGCCGATATAGACGGGCCCGAACGCGGTCGACAGGCTCGTGAAGAACGTGTAGCTCTGCTTGAGCGCGCCGCCGCCGATCTTCTGGCCGCTCGACCAGACGTTGCCGACTTCCGCGCTGGCGCCCACCGACAGCGCCTTGATCGGCGACGCGTTGAACGTCATCAACTGGTTCATGTACGTGATCTGCCCGTACGCGAGCTCGTTGCCGTTCAACTGGTCGGCCGCATAGGCGGACAGATGCTGGAAGCCGCCCAGCGTGAAGTTGAACGCATTGATCAGGTTGGTGCCGCCGATGCTCTTGCCGCCTTCGATCGTCGCGCTGACGCTGTGCCGGCCGAACTGCTGCGCAATCATCGCCTTGCCGTAGATCTCGGTATAAGGCGCGTTGCTGATCCCGTCGGCGAATTCCTGCGCCGAGCCGCCGTTGCGCGACACCAGCGAGCGTTCGACCCGCAGTTCGCCGAAATAACCCTTGCGCGGGAACATCGGATCGTCGAGCTGATCGATGACGAGCCGCGCCCGCGCGATCAGCGCCTGGGACGTGAAGCTCGGCCACAGCAGCGCCTGGCCGCTGCCGTCGTCGAACGGCACGTTGTAGGTCGGCGAGCCGTGCCCGGTCACGTAACCGAGGCCGACCCGGAAATCGCCGAGCCGCGCGATCGGCAGGCCGAGGTCGATCCCGGCGCGCGCCGTCTGCATCAGGTACTGCGTGATCTTCACGTCGCCGGAGTCGTCGTACAGGTTCGCATAGCGGCGCTGGTATTCCGCGTACGGCGACAGGTACACGCCGTACGCGGTCGACAGCGGCTGGCGCAATTCGACGCGCGCCGACTGCAGGTCGCTGCCGATCGTCGTGTCCGCGCGGAATTCGAGCCCCGACTCGGTGAGCCACGGCCGCCGGTAGCCGACGTGCAGGCGGAAGCCGCCCTCGTCGGTCGAACTGCTCGACATGCCGAGCCCGAACAGCAGGAAGTTGGGCCCCCAGTACTTCTCGCGCGCGTCGATCTCGAGCACGTTGTCGTCGCCGCGGCTCACGATCTGTTGCGTGACGCTCTCGAAGTTGCCGCCCGTCGTGAGCCCGAGCAGATCCTGGCTGACGGTCTTCGGATCGTAGATATCGCCGGGTTTCACGTGCAGCGCGTTGCTGACGACGCGCTTCGGCACGCCGCCGCTGGTCTTGATGTCGATGCGCGTGATCCGGATCGGCGGCGGCAGCGGCTGCGCGTGCGCGGACCGGTAGGCCGCGTACTGTTCCGGCGTGAGCGCGAAACGCCGCAGCTTCGGCAGCGCCGCGGTCGCGGCGAGCTCGCCGGCGGCGATCGCCTGCTTCGCGTTCTGGAAATCGGTGAACGCGAGCGCGCCGAGGTTCGGCGTGAGCAGCACGTCCTGCGCGTCGAGCTGCTTGCGCTGCGCGGTCACGTTCTGGCGGATCAGGATGCCGACCATCTGCTGCATCACGTCGGCCGGCGACGCGAGCGCGTCGAGCGGGCGCAGTTGCGAGCCGATGTCGACGGCAATCACGACGTTCGCGCCCATCTGCCGCGCGGTGTCGACGGGCAGGTTGCTGACGAGCCCGCCGTCCACGAGCGCGCGCCCGTTGATCTCGGCCGGCGCGAACAGGCCCGGCATCGCCATGCTCGCGCGAATCGCGAGCGGCAGCGAGCCGTGGTCGAGCACGACCATCTGGCCCGTCTGCAGATCGGTCGCGACCGCGCGGTACGGAATCGGCAACTGGTCGAACGGCTGGTTGGTCGGCACGGCGGCCGTCCAGTTCGCGAGCAGCGCCTGCAGCCGGTTGCCCTGTACGAGGCCGACCGGCGCCTTGACGCCTTTCTTGCCGAAGCCGAGCGTCAGCCCGTTGATGTACAGGCGTTCGTCTTCGCGGCTGGTTTGCGGCAGGTCCGCGCGGTCCGTCACGTCGAACGCGATATCCGCCAGGTTGACCTCCGACAGCCGCTTCTGCATCTCGTCGGCCGCCATCCCGCTCGCGTACAGGCCGCCGACCACGGCGCCCATGCTGGTGCCCGCGATGCAGTCGATCGGAATCCGGTTGTCCTCCAGCACCTTCAGGACACCGAGGTGTGCGTAGCCGCGCGCGCCGCCGCCGGACAGCACGAGGCCGATCGACGGGCGGCCGGCCGGGCCGCCGTCGGCCGCGCAGGTGTGCGCCGACGCGGCGGAGGCGGCGGGTGCGGCGGGCGTGGCGGCAGCCGGCGCGTCGGCGGCAGCGGCAACGGCCTGGGCCGCGACGGATTCGGCGGCCGGCAGCGGTTGCGCGGCGACCGTGCAGCACCAGAAGGCAACGAGCGTCGTGCAGAGCGGGCGCACCGGCGCCCAGCGGAAGGAAACGGTCGCTGTCATGGTGAAGATACCTGGCGTGATCGTGCGTCTGAGGCCTGCCGGGAGCAGGCAAGACCGAGAGATTACCGTGTTTTACAGGCCTGACGCGAGAGGCCGTTGCGTAGCCGGACGTGCCCGAAACGCCACATTCGGCAAATTCGTCGCGAAAAAATCAGCGGAATTGCCTAAAGTATCGGAACGATTTGCCGCTAAGCTCGTGATGGGGCGGTATGGACGCGCGGCAAAAAGTGCGGCGCGGCTGTCCCGGCCCGTTCCCTCACCAAGGTTTGATATGTCCACACCGCTGTTCGGAAAGTTGTTTGCGCAACCCGTTGCGATCGACCCGGGAACGGCGAGTACGCGGATCTATACGCATGAACGCGGCGTGGTGCTGAACCAGCCGTCGGTCGTCTGCTTCCGCAAGGGCGGCGCGAGCGACGCGCGGCCGACGCTCGAGGCGGTCGGCGAGCTCGCGAAGGCGCTGCTCGGCCGCGAACCGGGGCATCTGGAAGCCGTGCGGCCGATGCGGCACGGCGTGATCGCGGACGCGCACGCGGCCGAGCAGATGATCCGCAGCTTCATCGACATGTCGCGCACCCGCTCGCGCTTCGGCCGCCGCGTCGAGGTCACGTTGTGCGTGCCGTCCGACGCGACGGCCGTCGAGCGCCGCGCGATCCGCGAGGCCGCGTTCGCGGCCGGCGTATCGGAGGTCGAACTGATCGAGGAGTCGCTCGCGGCCGGGCTCGGCGCGGGCTTGCCGGTGACCGAGCCGGTCGGGTCGATGGTCATCGACATCGGCGGCGGGACGACCGAAGTCGCGGTGATCGCGCTCGGCGGCATCGTGTACCGCGAGGCGATTCGCGTCGGCGGCAGCCAGTTCGACGCGGCGATCGTCAACCATGTCCGCAACCTGTACGGCGTGCTGCTCGGCGAGCAGACGGCGGAGCACGTGAAGAAGACGATCGGCTCGGCCACCAGCGCGGTGCCGCGCACGTCGACCCGCGCCGTCGGCCGCGGCATCGGCGACGGTCTGCCGCGTTCGGTCGAGCTGTCCAATCACGACGTCGCGGACGCGCTGGCCGCGCCGCTCAAGCAGGTGATCGGCGCGGTGAAGTCGGTGCTGGAAAACGCGCCGGCCGAACTCGTGACCGACATCGCGAATCGCGGCGTGGTGCTCACGGGCGGCGGCGCGCTGCTCGCCGATCTCGAACGCCTGCTGTACGACGAGACCGGGCTGATCGCGCGGATCGCCGACGAGCCGGCCACCTGCGCGGTGCGCGGCGCCGGCGAGGCGATGGGGCGGCTCGCGATGTGTCCGGCCGATTGAGCCGGGGCGGTGCCGTCGGCCGCTGCCCGCCGCACGCATTCACATTCTTTCGATCTCCGTATTGCCGGCCTGCGTGGCCGGCATCGGTCCATCGCATGGACAGGCGCGGGCGCGCCGTGCTAGCGTGACGCGCCCGTTCGGGGCCGGGCCGGCCGATGCGCCCGACGACACCTGAGAGACCGGATACCTTGAAATATCGAACCAAACGGGGCTTCGCGGCCCGGGCCGGCCGCGTGCTGGCGATCGTCGCATGCGTGTGGGCCGCGGCGGCCGTCGCGATCGTCGTCCATGGCATGCGGATGCCCAGCGACCCGGCGGACGTCGCCGTGATCTTCGGCAACGCGCTCGACGCAACCGGCGCGCCGAAGCCCGTGCTCGCGGCCCGGCTCGATGTGGGCGTGCGCTGCTACCGCGCGGGGCAGTGCCCGGCGTTCCTGGTCAGCGGCGCGATCGACGGCCCCGGGCTGAACGAGGCGACGGCCATGCGCGACTACCTCGTGGCGCGCGGCGTGCCGGCGGAGCGGATCGCCGTCGACGACCAGGGCGACAACACGCTCGCGACCGCGCAGCACACGCTTGCCTACCTGCACGCGCATCGCGTGTCGCGCGTGCTGATCGTCAGCCAGTACTACCACCTCGCGCGGGCGCGCCTCGCGTTCGAGCGCGTCGGCATTGCGCGGTCGAACATCTCCGCCGCGTATCCGCGCCGCTTCCAGTTGCGCGATGTTTATTCGAGCTGGCGCGAGGTGCCCGCCTACGCAGTGTATGCGGTGCGGTTGTGGATGAATCCCGATGCGCGGCCGGTTTCGTTTCGGCCGATGCTTTATCTGATGCGGCTGTTTTCGTGATGTAGCGGCCCTGGGCGCGTGCGCTTCCGGTGTGAGGTCGTAGCTTTCCTGGTTTCCTGTCGCCTCATGCCGGCTGCGCGAACGTCATTGGCACCGAATAAACGATAACGATTCGTGTCGCGGATTCGTTGCAACGCAAAAAATAAAAATAATTCCGCCGGAAGCTTGAACATCGAGGTCTATGCGCTTGTTAAGCGGATGCTGATTATCCGTATTGATGGTTCATGACGATAAAAATATTGCGCTGCAAAATCCACGTGTGTTGAATCAAAGCCATATATCGGCGTTTTTGCTGATGCGACACGCCCGCTATCTTTGCGGAAAAGCAAAACAAGGCGGCGGAAAACGTGCCGGATGCCGCGACCGGTTGCTTTCGTCGAGTAAAAAGTACACGTTCGTCGACCCTTGATCCGATGGAAAACATCGACTGGAAAACGGTTAGAGTTTGATATAGCCTTGTCTGATAAAAGCAGGGCAGTAATCAAATCAACCAGAAAGTCGCTGCAAAAAAACAGGGGCCGCCATCATGTCATTCGACTAGTTTCGAACCTGCATTCCCGGGCTGTTAAAAAATTCATCCATGAATAAACCGACATCGCGTCGCGATTGCCGGAGCGGACGCTTTTATCCGTGATTTTCTGCCGCGTGCCATGCGGCCGCGATACCCATACCAGCGCCGAAATCGATAACGAGGGAAAGCATGAATATTGCGCGTTCGAAAAAAGCGGGTGAGCCGTTTCCGAGACTGTTGCTGCCCACCGGCGTGATCCTGGCGCTGTCGGGCGCGGGCATCGTTCCCGCCCATGCGACCTGCAGCACGGCGGGCACCACGGTGACCTGTTCCGGCGTCGCGAATCCGCTGGCGCCCAGTTATTCGAACAGCGCCAACAACGTGAACGCGACGGTCAACCCCGGTGCAAGCGTCGGCGTGCTGCTCGGCGTCGGCGGCACGGCGATGTCGTTGACCGGCAATAACGTCAGGCTGACCAACAACGGCACGATCGACCCGTCGGCGCTCGGCTCCGGGCTCGGCATACTGTCGAGCGGTGCCGTGGTCGGCAACGCGGCGGCGAGCGCCACGTTCGTGACCAACAACGCCACCATGAACGGCTCGACCGGCGTGGCGATCAGCGGCGTGACGGGCATGGCGCTGGCGGTTCAAAACGGCACGGGCGGCACGTCGACCATTTCGAACACCGGTACGATCGGCTCCACCCCACTGGTCGGCGCGACGCTGACTGGCGCCGATGCGCCGGTGGTCGCCGCCTATGGCGGCGGCACGGTCAACATGTCGAACAGCGGAACGATCACCGGTCGCGTGTCGTTGGGCTCGAGCGGCACACCGGGACAGGGCAATACATTCACCAACTCGGGCACGATCAACGGCGGCGTGTCGATGGGGGCGAACAGCACCAATACGTTCAATGCCGTGACGGGCTCGTCGGTCAATACGGCCGGCGGCACCGGCGGCGCCTTCAACATCACGGTCGGGCCGGTCACGCTCGGCGTGGCGGCAACCGGCGTCGTCGACGGCGGCGCGGGCGGCAACAATACGCTCAACCTGCAGCAAGGGGCCGCGGCAACCGGCACGATCGCGGTCAACAACTACATCAACTTCAATCACCTCGACGTCACGAGCGGCAACTGGACGATCAACGGCGCGTCCACCGCGCAGGACGCGACGCTGACGGGCGGCGTGGCGATCATCAACAACAACGCGTCGCTCGGCACCGGCACCGTCACGGGCAACGGCGGCGCGTTGCAGGCGGGCACGGCGGGGCTCGACGTGTCCAACAACGTGTCGCTCGGCGCGGGCGGCCTGACCGTGCAGGGCGCGACCGGGCTGACGCTGTCCGGCACGGTGTCGGGCGGCGGTGCGCTGACGAAGAACGACGGCGGCACGCTGACGCTGTCCGGCGCGAACAGCTACACGGGCGCCACGAACCTGAATGCCGGCGGCCTGGTGGTCGGCAACAATTCGGCGCTCGGCATCGGCGCGCTGAACGTCAACGCGTCGGCGTCGCTCGACGCGAACACGAACGTGACGCTCGGCAACACGGTCAATCTCGCCGCCGGCTCGACGCTGACGATCGGCGGCAGCAACGATCTCGGGCTGACCGGCGCGATCAACGGCAGCGGCGGCCTCACGAAGAACGGCTCGGCGACCACGACGCTGAGCGGCGCGAACACGTATACGGGCGACACGACCATCAACAGCGGCACGCTCGCGCTGAACGGGGCCGGCAGCCTGTCGGCGACCGGCACGGTCAACCTGACCGGTGCGGGCGCAACGTTCGACGTGAGCGGTGCGGCGGGCGCGCGGACGATCGGCGCGCTGGCCGGCGCGGCCGGCACGAACGTGAACCTCGGCGCCAATTCGCTGACGCTCGACGGCAGCGTCAATGCGACCTATGCCGGCACGATCGGCGGTTCGGGCAGCGTGACGCTGTCGGGTACCGGCACGCAATCGCTGACGGGCACGAACGTGTACACGGGCGGCACCAACCTGAACGGCGGCAACCTCGTCGTCGGCAGCAATACGTCGCTCGGCATCGGCGCGGTGAACGTGAACGGTTCGTCGTCGCTCGACGCGACGACCAACGTATCGCTCGCGAATGCCGTCAACATTGCGACGGGCACCACGCTGACACTTGGCGGCAGCACCGATCTCGGCCTCGGCGGCGTGGTTGCCGGCGGCGGCGGTCTCGTGAAGAACGGCGCGGCGACGCTCACGCTGTCGGGCGCGAACAACTATGCAGGCGGCACGACGCTGAACGCGGGCGGACTGGTGCTCGGCAACAACGCGGCGCTGGGCACCGGCGCGCTGACCGTCGGCGGCTCGGCGACGCTCGATACGAACACGAACCTCACGGTCGGCAATGCGATCGATATCGGGACGGGCCATACGCTGACGCTCGGCGGCAGCAACGCGCTCGGGCTGAGCGGGACGATTTCCGGCGCGGGTGCGCTCGTGAAGGACGGCGCGGCGACCACGACGCTGACGGGCGCGAACACATACACGGGCGGCACGACGATCAACGCCGGCACGCTGGCGATCGGCGCGGGCGGCAGCCTGTCGTCCACCGGTACGGTGAACCTGGTCAATCCGGGGGCCGCGCTCGACATCAGCGCGGGCAGCGCGCAGTCGATCGGCGCGCTGTCGGGCGGCGTCGGCACGAGCGTGAGCCTCGGCGCCAACGCACTGACGCTGGGCGGGACCGCGAGCGGCGCGTTCAGCGGCACGATCGGCGGCGCCGGCAGCCTGACGCTGGCGGGCACCGGCACGCAGACGCTGAACGGCGCAAATACGTACACCGGCGGGACGACCCTCAATAGCGGCAGCCTCGTGCTCGGCAACAACGGGGCGCTGGGCGCCGGCGCGCTGACCGTCGGCGGCGCGGCGACGCTCGATACGAACACGAGCCTGACGGTCGGCAATGCGGTCAATCTCGGCACGGGCGCCGCGCTGACGCTGGGCGGCAGCAATAACCTCACGCTGGGCGGCGCGATTTCCGGTGCGGGCAGCCTCGTGAAGGACGGTGCGGCAACCACGACGCTGACCGGCACGAATACCTACACGGGCGGCACGACGATCAACGCAGGGACGCTCGCACTCGGCGCGGGCGGCAGCCTTGCGTCGACCGGCGCGATGAACCTTGCCGGCGCCGGCGCGACGCTGGATTTGAGCGGCGCGGCGGGCGGGCAGACGCTCGGCGCGCTGTCGGGTGTTGCGGGAACGAACGTCAACCTTGGCGGCAACGCGCTGACGTTGGGCGGCACCGCCAGCGGTACGTTCAGCGGGGTGATCGGCGGCTCGGGCAGTCTCACGTTGTCGGGCACCGGCACGCAGACGCTGAACGGCGCAAATGCGTACACCGGCGGCACGAACCTCAATAGCGGCAGCCTGGTGCTCGGCAACGACGGAGCGCTGGGCGCCGGCGCGCTGAACGTCGGCGGCGCGGCGACGCTCGATACGAATGCCGCGCTGTCGGTCGGCAATGCGGTCAATCTCGGTACGGGCGCAGCACTGACGCTGGGCGGCAGCAACAGCCTCACGCTGGGCGGTGCGATTGCCGGTGCGGGCAGCCTCGTGAAGAACGGTGCGGCGACGACGACGCTGACCGGCGCGAACACCTATACGGGCGGCACGACGATCAACGCGGGGACGCTGGCGCTCGGCGCGGGCGGCAGCCTCGCGTCGACCGGCGCGATGAACCTTGCCGGTGCCGGCGCGGCGCTCGACCTGAGCGGAGCGACGGGCGGGCAAACGCTCGGCGCGCTGTCGGGCGTCGCGGGAACCAACGTCAACCTGGGCGGCAACGCACTGACGCTCGGCGGCACCGCGAGCGGCACGTTCGGCGGGGTAATCGGCGGCACCGGCAGTCTCACGTTGTCGGGCACCGGCACGCAGACGCTGTCCGGCGCGAACACCTATACGGGCGGCACGACGATCGGCGCCGGCAGCACGCTGGCGCTCGGCGCGGGCGGCAGCCTTGCGTCGACCGGCACGGTGAATCTGGCCGGGGCGGGCGCGACGTTCAACCTGAGCGGCGCATCGGGCGCGCAGACGATCGGCGCACTGACCGGCGCGGCCGGCACGAACGTGAACCTCGGCGGCAACGGGCTGACGCTGAGCGGCAACGGCAGTAACACGTTCGGCGGCGCGATCGGCGGCACCGGCGGCCTGACGCTGGCCGGCAGCGGCACGCAGACGCTGACGGGCGCGAACACGTATACCGGCGGTACCACGATCAGCGGCGGCGGCACGCTGGCGCTGGGCGCGGGCGGCAGCCTCGCATCGACCGGCGCGGTGAACCTCGCGGCCACGGGGGCGACGTTTGACGTGAGCGGCGCGGCGGGCGCGCAGACGATCGGCACGCTGACCGGCGCGGCCGGCACGAACGTGAATCTCGGCGCGAACGCGCTGACGCTGAACGGCAGCGGCAACACCACGTTCGGCGGCACGATCGGCGGGACGGGCGGCGTGACGGTCGCCGGCACCGGTACGCAAACGCTGACGGGCGCGAACACGTATTCCGGCGGCACGACGATCAACGGCGGCAGCACGCTCGCGCTGGGAGCCGGCGGCAGCCTCGCGTCCGGCAGCGCGGTGAACCTGGCGGGCGCGGGGGCGACGTTCGACGTGAGCGGCGCGACGGCCGCGCAGACGCTCGGCACGCTGACCGGGGCGGCCGGCACGAACGTGAATCTCGGCGCGAATGCGCTGACGCTGAACGGCAGCGGCAACGGGACGTTCGGCGGCGCGATCGGCGGGACGGGCGGCGTGACGTTCGCCGGCACGGGCACGCAAACGCTGACGGGCGCGAACACGTATTCCGGCGGCACGACGATCAACGGCGGCAGCACGCTCGCGCTGGGGGCTGGCGGCAGCCTCGCGTCGGGTAGCGCGGTAAATCTTGCGGGGACGGGCGCGACGTTCGACGTGAGCGGCGCGACCGGCACGCAAACGATCGGTGCGCTGTCGGGCGCGACCGGCACGAACGTGAATCTCGGCGCGAACGCGCTGACGCTGAACGGCAGCGGCAACACCACGTTCGGCGGCACGATCGGCGGAACGGGCGGCGTGACGCTGGCCGGCGCCGGCACGCAGACGCTGACGGGCGCGAACACGTACACGGGCGGCACGACGATCAACGGCGGCAGCACGCTCGCACTCGGCGCGGGCGGCAGCCTCGCGTCGACGGGCGCGGTGAATCTCGCGGGGACGGGCGCGACCTTCGACGTGAGCGGGGCGACCGGCACGCAAACGGTCGGTGCGCTGTCGGGGGCGGCCGGGACGAACGTGAATCTCGGCGCGAATGCGCTGGCGCTGAACGGCAGCGGCAGCAGTACGTTCGGCGGCACGATCGGCGGTTCGGGCGGCGTGACGGTGGCGAGCGGCACGCAGGTGCTGACGGGCGCCAACACGTACACGGGCGGCACGACGATCGCAGCCGGCGGCACGCTGCAGCTCGGCAACGGCGGCACGTCGGGCAGCGTGGCCGGCAACGTCGTCGACAACGGTGCGCTGATCGTCAATCAATCGGGCAATGTGACGATCGCGAGCGTGCTGTCCGGCACCGGCTCGCTCACCCAGGCCGGCAGCGGACAACTCACGCTGACCGGCACGAGCACGCTGAGCGGGCCGACCACGGTCGGCGCGGGCACGCTCGCCGTCAACGGTTCGCTCGGCCAGTCGACCGTCACCGTGCAGAACGGCGCGACGCTGACGGGCACCGGCACGATCGGCGGCCTCGTGGTGCAGGGCGGCGCGACGGCGGCCGCCACGCAGCCGGGCGCGGCGCTGAACGTGGGCGGCAACGTCACGTTCCAGCCGGGCTCGACGTTCCAGGTCGCCGCCACGCCGCAGCAAAGCGGCAGCCTCGCGGCGAGCGGCGCGGCGACGCTGAACGGCGGCACCGTGCAGGTGCTCGCGAACCAGAGCGGCTATCAGCCGAGCACGACGTACACGATCCTCAGCGCGTCGTCGGGCGTGCAGGGCGCGTTCACCCAGGTGAGCGCGAACTACGCGTTCCTGACGCCGACCCTCAGCTACGATCCCGGTCACGTGTACCTGCGGCTGGTCCAGAACGGCACGTCGCTGCCCGACGTCGCGACGACGCCGAACCAGCGCGCGGTCGCGACCGCGTTGGGCGGGCTCGGCGCCGGCAATCCGCTGTACGACGCGGTGCTGACGACCGATGCGCCCACCGCGCGCCGCGCGTACGGGCTGCTCGACGGCGAACTGCAGGCGAGCCTGAAGAGCATGCTGCTGCTCGACAGCCGCTATGTGCGTGACGCGGTGACCGATCGTGTCCGTCAGGGACTCGCGCCCGGATCGGGCCCGCTCGCGGCCCTGTCGTCGGGCGGCGCCGCGCTGTGCGGCGACAACACGGCCGGCGTGGTCGACCCGACGCTGCCGCCGGAACGCCGGATCGGTTCGCGCGACGGATGCTATGGCGGCACGCCGTATCAGCCGGTCGTCTGGGGGCAGGCGTTCGGCGGCCGCAGCCGGCTCGCCGGCGACGGCAACGCGTCGACGATCAACCGCAGCATGACGGGCTTCATCGCCGGCGCCGACATGGCGCTCAACGACAAGTGGCGCGCGGGCCTCGCCGCGGGCGTCACGCACAGCTCGCTCGACAACGACCAGAGTGCGTCGGCGGCGGTGAACAGCTACTACCTGTCGCTGTACGGCGGCGCGCAGTACGGCGCGCTCGGCGTGCGCGGCGGCGCGTCGTACACGTGGTACCGGATCAACAGCGACCGCTATCCGGGCTTCGCGGGCTTCTCCGATCACGACTCGGCCGGCTACAACGCGCATTCGGCGCAGGTGTTCGGCGAAGTCGGCTACGCGCTGCCGGTCGGGCCGGTCGCGATCGAACCGTTCGCGGGCCTCGCGTACGTGAACCTGCATACCGACGGCTATACGGAAACCGGCGGCGCGGCCGCGTTGCGCGCGGGCGGCGAGACGACCCACGTCGGCTTCTCGACGCTCGGCCTGCGCGCGGCATCGCAGCTCGGCTCGATCGCGAGCGGCACGTTCACCGCGCGCGGGACGGTCGGCTGGCGGCATGCGTTCGGCAACGTGCGGCCGTCGTCTGCGTTCACGTTCGCGAACGGCGGCACGTCGTTCCAGGTGTCGGGCGTGCCGATTGCTCGCGACAGCGCGGTGCTCGAAGCCGGCATCGACGCGAACATCACGAAGCGCCTGACGCTCGGCCTCACGTACAGCGGCCAATACGGCAGCGGCGTGCGCGACAACGCGATCCTCGGCAACATCCTGTGGAAATTCTGACCGGCAACTGACGAGCCCGTACGCGGCGCGCGGCGACGAAGCAATGTCGCCTTGCGCCGCGGCCGTTTCGTCGCTGCGCACGTTCGCCGTTCTGGCCTATCCTGTGCGAAACACGCGACGCGCACCGCGCGTTGCGCCTCGACACAGGAGCATCGATGCCGAATCACGCCGAAGCCACGACGACGCAGGCGCCGCAAGTCGCGCCGATTGCCCCGACCATCGCGTCGGGTCCCGCTTTCATCGCGCCCGAAGCCGATCCGCAGGTCCTCGCGCGCAACAACCAGTACGTGCTGAAATCCGGCGACGCGTTCGTGGTCAGCGACGCGCTCGGCGACATCGGCGGGCATGACGACGGCCTGTTCGTCGACGACATGCGCGTGCTGTCGACCTGGCGCCTGACGTTCGGCGGCCGCGCGCCGTCGCTGCTGTCGGGCGCGACGAGCGCCGACAACGCGTCGTTCACCGCGCACCTGACGAACCGCCCGCTGCCGCCGCTCGGCGGCCAGGAGACGCCCGAGGGCGTGATCCATATCGAGCGCATGCGCGTGCTCGCGGGCGACGTGCTGTACGAAGCGCTGACCTTGACGAACTACGGCGCGAGCGAAGCCGAGGTGCCGCTGTCGCTGTCGTTCGCGGCCGATTTCAAGGACATGTTCGAAGTGCGCGGCACGCGGCGGCCGAAGCGCGGCACGGTGGGCGCGCCGCGCGTCGACGCGGGCGCGGTGCGGCTGCGCTACGACGGCCTCGACAGCGTGGAGCGCAACGTGACCGTGCATTTCTCGCCGGCGCCCGACGCGCTGTCGGTCGATCGCGCCGACTACACGCTGAAGATCGCCGCGCAGGCGTGCGTGTCGATCTACCTGACCGTCGATGCGACGCTCGGGCCCGCGCAGGCCGACGGGCCCGGATGCGGCCGCGTCGCGCTGCGCACCGCGCTCGTCGGCGTGCATCGCGAGATGCGGGCACGGCGCGAGTCGATGGCGCGCGTGAACACCGGCAATCCGCTGTTCGACGCGTGGCTCGATCGTTCGCTCGCGGATCTCGGGCTGCTGACGACGCAGCTCGACACGGGGCCGTACCCGTATGCGGGCATTCCGTGGTTCTCGACGCCGTTCGGCCGCGACGCGATCATCACGTCGCTGCAGATGCTGTGGCTGCAACCGTCGCTCGCGCGCGGCGTGCTGCGTTTTCTCGCCGAGCATCAGGCGCGCGAGACTTCCGCGTTCCGCGATGCCGAGCCCGGCAAGATCATGCACGAGTTCCGCCGCAGCGAGATGGCCGCGACGGGCGAGGTGCCGTTCGCGCTGTACTACGGCGGCGTCGATACGACTCCGCTGTTCATCGTGCTCGCGGGCGCCTATGTCGAACGCACCGGCGACGATGCGCTGATCGACGAGCTGTGGCCCGCGCTCGAGCGCGCCGCGCAATGGGTGACCGACAAGTGCGACCGCAATCCGTACGGACTGCTCGATTATCAGCGCACGTCGGAGCGCGGCCTCGCGAACCAGGGCTGGAAGGACAGCCACGATTCGGTGTTCCACGCGGACGGCCGTTTCCCGGACGGGCCGATCGCGCTCGTCGAAGTGCAGGCCTATGCGTGCGCGGCGCTCGACGCGATGTCGGCGTGCTCGCACCGGCGCGGCCACGCGGCCGACGCGACGCGCTACGCGCTGCGTGCGAAGACGCTGCGCGATCAGGTCGACGCGCTGTTCTGGATGCCCGAAGGCGACTTCTACGGGATCGCGCTCGACGGTCATGGCGACCTGTGCCGTGTGTTCGCGTCGAACGCGGGCCACCTGCTGGCGTTCGGGCTGCCCGACGCGGAGCGCGGCGCGGCGGTCGCCGGCGTGCTCGGCTCGGCGCTGTTCCAGACCGGCTGGGGCATCCGCACGCTCGCGGCCGGCCAGCCGCGCTTCAACCCGATGGCCTATCACAACGGCTCGGTGTGGCCGCACGACAATGCGCTGATCGCGCGCGGCCTGGCGCGCTACGGCGACAAGACGGCCGCGGTGAATCTGCTGCGTGCGCTGTTCGAGGCGGCGGTGAGCTTCGAGATGCGCCTGCCCGAACTGTTCTGCGGGTTCCCGCGCCGGCGCGGCGAACCGCCGACCGCGTATCCGGTGGCCTGCCTGCCGCAGGCGTGGGCGGCCGGCGCGCCGTTCATGATGCTGCAGGCCTGCCTCGGCGTGAGCATCGACGCGTCGCGCCACGAGGTGCGCGTCGAGCGCCCGGCGTTGCCGGAAGGCGTCGACTGGCTGCGGATCGATGCGCTGCGCGTCGGCGACGAAACCGTGTCGCTGACGTTCCGCCGCGTCGACGGCCAGGTCGTCGCGTCGGCGGAGCAGCCGGGCCGCGTGAAGGTGGTCGCGGTGCTGTAGCGGGGCGCTGCGCGAACGTTGCGCGATGTCGCGCCACGTTCGCGCGCGGCGGCATAGAATCGCGACATGACCCTTGAACGATGGCGGAGGTAGACGATGACGACCGACAACCGGCCCGACGACGGCGAGCACAAGCTCGAGAATCTGGAAGCGGCGGTCGACCACCTGCACAAGTCGATCGAATCGCAGAGCATTGCGGTTGGCGCGGCGAAGGGCATTCTGTTCAGCCTGATCGAAACGCTCGGCGCGCTGATCGGCGATCCCGACCTGCCCGAGCATGCGCGCTCGGGCTACGAAGCGCTGCGCGACAAGGCGAGCGAATTGCGCGGCGGGCTCGACCGCCATTGATGCACGGGCGGCGCAGGCGCTGCCCGATTCGGCGGACGCAGCACAAAACCCCGTGCGCTCAATCAGTTAGGTGCCCGATACGCAGGATATCCACAAGCTTGCCAACACAATCTGTGGAGAACCACCCGGCTCTCGGCCGGGTGCGCCGCGCGTGCGCGGCATGCGGCTAGACAACCGTTCCGGTGCCACACCATTGACCGGTCAAGGTCCGTGGATCGAATCTCCTTGTGTATCAAGATGTTACGCATCTGATATGACGGATATCCACAGGCTTGCCAACAAAATCTGTGGACAACTCGCGATCGATTGCATCGCCCTGGTTGAGGATCCGATCGGCATGCGGCGCGTGCGCGAAGCCCGTGCGCAAAGGCTGCCCGCGCCGTGCATCGGCGCGCGAATGCGTGCGCGATCAAGGGCTTAGGCCCCGGGTACCCAGGATATCCACATCCTTGCCAACACTTTCTGTGGACAAATGCGGCCGCGTTATTCGGCCGGCGCCGCGTCGGCCGCTTCCGCCACGATCCAGTCGCGAAAGAGCGTCATCGCGGGCGTCAGCGGTTTCGACTTCAGCGACGTGAGCCAGTAGCCGCCCGCGCGCACGTCGATGTCGAGCGGTCGCGCGAGCTGGCCGAGCTGCAGTTCTCGCGCGAACATGCAGGCAGGCGCGAGCGCGACGCCCGCACCCTGCATCGCTGCCTCGACCATCAGCCGCGACGAATCGAATACCGGCCCGTTGACGGCCCACGGTTCGAGCTGCGCGGCGTCGAACCAGCCGAGCCATTCGTCGGTGCGGTACGAGCGCAGCAGCGTTTCGTTCGCGAGATCGGCTGGCTGCGCGATGCGCCGCGCAATGTCTGGCGCGCACAGCGCGGTGAGCGGCGCATCGAGCAGCCGCTCGTTGCGCGTCGTCGGCCAGTTGCCAACGCCAAAGCGGATCGCGAAGTCGAGGCCCTCGGCGGCGAGATCGACGACGTTGTTGTTGGTCCGCAGCCGCAGCTCGACGAAGGGGTGCGTGTCGCCGAACTGCTTGAGCCGCGGCATTAGCCAGCCTAGGGCAAAGGTGCCGACGACGCCGAGCGTCAGCACCTCGTGGAAACGCCCGCCGTCGAACTGCTTGAGCACCGTCTCGATCCGGCTGAACGCGTCGCTCAGCACCGGCAGCAGCGCGCGGCCCTCATCGGTCAGCCCGAGACCGCGCGGCAGCCGCGTAAACAGCGTGCAGCCGAGCCGCTCCTCGAGCGAGCGCACCTGCTGGCTGACGGCCGCCTGCGTCACGCTCAGCTCGAGGCCGGCGCGCGTGAAGTTCAGGTGGCGCGCCGACGATTCGAACGCGCGCAACGCATTGAGCGGAAGATGGGGGCGGAGGCTCGGCATAAGAATTTCTTTTGTCAGCGCTCAATTATCGTTGCTTGTCGGTCAACCGTAAAGTCTCGATAGTGCTGTCTCGGCGGCCGGCCGTTTTCAACGCGTCAACAACGTTGCGCCGCCATTCCATCACGAGACAACCGACATGACCTACTCATCGAAACGTCGAACCCTGTTGCTGGCCGCCGCGACGGCGCCGCTCGTTCTCACCGTCACCGCATGCGCGTCGCAACAGGCCGCCGCGCCGGACGCGGCCACCGCGGCGGCGAAGGCTGCCGCGGACGCCATTGCGCCCGCCGCGGCCGCGACGACGCTTGCCGATCTCGAACGCGACGCGGGCGGCCGTCTCGGCGTGTGCGCGATCGACACGGCGAGCGGCCGGGTCGTCGAGCATCGCGCGGGCGAACGCTTCCCGTTCTGCAGTACGTTCAAGGCGATGCTGGGCGCGGCGGTGCTCGCGCGGAGCGTCGAGCGGCCGGGCCTGCTGCAACAGCGCGTGACGTATACGAAGGCCGACCTCGTCAACTATTCGCCGGTGTCGGAGAAGCATGTCGGCGCGGGCATGACGGTCGCCGCGCTGTGCGAGGCCACGATCCAGTACAGCGACAACGCGGCCGCGAACCTGCTGATGAAGCTGATCGGCGGCCCGTCGGCGGTAACGGCCTACGCGCGCTCGATCGGCGACGACACGTTCCGGCTCGATCGATGGGAGACCGAACTGAATACCGCGCTGCCGGGCGACCCGCGCGACACGACGACGCCCGCCGCGATGGCCGCCAGCCTGCGCGTGCTGACGCTCGGCGACGCATTGCCGGCCGCGCAGCGCGCGCAGTTCGTCACGTGGCTGCGCGGCAACAAGGTCGGCGACAAGCGGATTCGCGCGGGCGTGCCGGCCGGGTGGGTGGTGGGTGACAAGACCGGTACCGGCGACTACGGGACGACGAACGACGTGGGCGTCATCTGGCCGACGTCGCGCGCGCCGATCGTGCTGGCCGTCTACTACACGCAGACGCGTGCCGATGCGCGGGCGAAGGACGACGTGATCGCGTCGGTCGCGCGCATCGTCGCGCAGACGTTCGGTTGAGCGGCGCGGCACGGCGTGCGTGACGAGCGCCGCGGGCGCGCCGTGCCGCAGTCGTGACCTGCGCGATCAAACGTTGTGCGATCAACGACTTAGGTCGCGCATGCTCAGGATATCCACATGCTTGCCAACAAAAATTGTGGACAAGCCCGCGCGCCGCGGCGCCCGGCGCGATGCGCGCCGCCGTGCCGCGTTCGAAGCAGCGCGGACAAAGTCTTTCGGATCAAGCGCTTGACCGCGGTATGCGCAGGCTATCCACACGCTTGCCAACACAATCTGTGGACAAGCACGGCAGGCGGCGTGACAGGCGGTGCGTCACGCGTCGAAGCGGTATGCGACCGTCGATTCGCCGGCCGCGCGCCGCTTTCGAAGCAGCGCGAACAAAGTCTTTCGGATCAAGCGCTTGGTCGCGGTATGCGCAGGCTATCCACATGCTTGCCAACACAATCTGTGGACAAGCTCGCGCGCTGCCGCGGCTGCAACGCTCAGGGCTGCCGATCGTCGACGGTGGGCCAGCGCGCGAACGCGAACACCCACAACATGATGAAGTTCAGCACCGGGATGAACATCGTCAGGATCCACCAGCCCGAATGCCCGGTGCGCCGAACGATGCGGACGTACGGATAGACGACGATGGCGACGAGCACGAGCGAGACGAGCAATTGCCACGCGGTGAAGTGTTCCATGGTCTTCCTCGGTTTGAAATGTCGTCATGCGGTGCCGGCGCAATGGCCGGCCCGGGGCGCCGACGCGCGTCGCCGGCGATGCGCGGCCGCGTGCGGCTTGCGTGATCTTGATGCGCGACGGGCGCGGGCGTCAAGGCATCGGCGGTGCGCTGCGATCGCACTGAATCGTCCGTGTTCGCGCAGGCCGAACCCGCGCGCTGCCGAAACGGTGACACGCGGCATGAACCCTAGGCCGATCAACGGGTTAGCGCAGGCTTGCGCAGGATATCCACAAGCTTGCCAACACAATCTGTGGGTAAGTGGCGCATCGTCGTGGCGTCGTGGCGTCGTGATGCGAAGTGCGGCGAAGCGGTGTGCGCGATGGCCATGACGCGCGCCGTGTCTGCATCACGCGTGCCAAAGTCCATCGGATCAAGGGTTTAGCGTCGCGGTGCGCAGGATATCCACAAGCTTGCCAACATTTTCTGTGGAGAAGTCCGCGTTCGCGATTCGGCCGATGCCACGCGCTGCCACGCTATGCGCGCCGGCTTACGCGGTGCAGATACCGGCCACGCCGACCTTCTGGAACAGGTGCGGGCTGGCGACGGCGGACGACGGATAGGCCGCCAGCTTCGCGACGAACTCCGGATGCGTGAAGGCCGCGCGAAACGCTTCCGTCGATTCCCAGATCGCGTAGTTCAGGTAAGTCGGGCTGTCGCCGAGCGCGCGGTGAAGCTGCGTCGAGATGAATCCCGGCTGCCGCTTCATGAATGCCGCATCGTCTTGCCAGACGGCGAGAAAGTCGGCTTCGTCGGCAGCTGCCAGCGTGAACACGTTGACGAGTACGACCGGCGCCGCGTCGATCGCGATCTGTTGCTGGATCGGAAAGGCCGGATCCATCGGCTTGAATTGAGGCATGGGCACTCCTGGTGGGGTAGCGGGGCAAGCGGGCGGTCACGCGTGGCCGTTTTGACCGTGCGCGCCGGACATCGCCGACAGCACGCGAAGCGCCGCGTCGAGGTCGGCCGAACTGAAATCGCCGGCAATGTCGCGGACATGCCGCTGCCACTGCTCGACCACGGCCTGATAGGCCGCTTCGCCGCGGGGCGTCAGCGCATACAACGGCGAGCGCTTGTGCGCCGGATTGGGCAACGACAGCACCAGCCCTTCGTCGGTCAGCACGTTGATCTGTTTCAGGACGGCCTGGCGCGTGATGCCCATCGCATCGGCGATCTGCGGGATGGTCGGCGCGTCCGGCGCCATCGAGATCGCGCCCAGCACCTGCCAGCGCGCACTGGTCAAGCCGTGCGGCCCGGCGAACGTGTTGCCCCATTCGATCAGCAGGCCGTTCAACCGGAATACGGACAGCGCGACGGCGGTCAACTTGTCGGATTTCGTCATACCGAGCTCGGATCTTGAATTGACAACCAGTTTACGTAATGGACAACTGGTTGTCAAATTGGCGGGTCGAGCGGATCGTCCACGACAACGTGCGCGAGCGCGTGCGTGCTCCGCTCCGGCGCATTTGCCGCGCACGTACGACAAACCCTTTCCGATCAAGGGTTTGGTGCCGTTAATGGAAGGTTGTCCACAAGCTTGCCAACATAATCTGTGGACAAGCCGCCAGCCGCCCGCACATCAGCCGGGCGGCGGGAAGCGCACCGTGACGGTCAGCCCGCCCCCGCCGCGCGTGGTGCCGAGCGCGACGGTCGCGCGATGCTGTTCGGCGATCCGCTTGACGATCGACAACCCGAGCCCGCTGCCCGACGACGTAATTGCCTGCGCGCCTTCGCCGCGATAGAAGCGTTCCCACACGTCCGTGCGTTCGGCCTCCGGGATGCCGGGGCCGTCGTCGGCGACTTCGAGCACGGGCGTCGCGCCGTCGATGCGCGCCGACACGTCGACGCGCGCGCCTTCGCCCGCATAGCGGATCGCGTTGTCGACGAGGTTGTTCAGCAGCACGCGCAGCGTGTCGGCATTGCCGGCGGCCATCACGGGCGCGTCGACGATCGCGCCGAGATCGATCCGGTGCGCGTCGGCCACACGTGCGCGGTCCGACACCACCGAGCGGCACAGCGCGGCGAGATCGACCGGCGCCGATGCGGCGGCGGCCGCCTGCGCATCGGGTTCGAGGCGCGCGAGCGTCAGCAACTGTTCGGCGAGGTGGCCGAGGCGTGTCGTGCCCGCATGGATTTGCGCGAGGATGTGCTCGCGTTCCTCGGCGCTCGCCGCGCGTCGCAGCAATTGCGACTGGATCGACAGCCCCATGATCGGCGTGCGCAGCTCGTGCGCGGCATCGGCGATGAAGTGCCGCTGCAACGTGAACGAGCGGTCGAGGCGTGCGAGCAGGTCGTTGATCGCCTCGGCGAGCGGGCGGACCTCGTTCGGCATCGACGCGACGTCGACCGGTTCGAGGTTGTTCGCATTCCTGCGTTTCAGGCCGGACGCGATCGCCCGCAACGGCCGCAGCCCCGCGCCGATGCCGAACCACAGGCCCAGCGCGAGCAGCGGCAGCATCGAGAACACGGGCCACAGCAGGTGGACGGCGATGCCCGCGATCGCTTCCCAGCGCGCATGCCGCGCCTGCGCGAGCCGGATCGTCGTGCCGCCGCGTTCGGTCACATAGGTGCGCCACGGCTGGCCGCCGACGTCGACGCTCGCGATGCCCTGCTGCGCGGGCGGCGGCAGCTTCGAATCGCGGTCGGTCGAATACACGAGCGTGCCGTTGCGCCACACCTGCAGCAGCACCGCGTCGGGGTCGCTCGCTTCGAAGCCGTGCTTGCCTTTGTCGTGGTTGCTGAACGACAGCTCGCCGTTCGGGCCGACGACGATCTGTTTCGACATGCTGCGCATCTGGTCGTCGAGCAGGTCGTCGAGTTCGCGCAGCGCGCCCCAGTAGGTGCCGGCGCTCGCGACCAGGCCGATCACGCACGCGGCCGGCAGCAGCCACGTCAGCAGGCGCCGCCGCAGCGACGCGTTGCGCCAGCGCGCGGCCGCGCGTTGGATGCGTGTCACGTGCCGTCACCGATCCGGTAGCCGACGCCGCGCACCGTGCGGATCATGTCGTGGCCGAGCTTCTTGCGCAGGTTGTGGATATGCACCTGCACCGCGTTGCTCTCGATTTCCTCGCCCCAGCTGTACAGCCGTTCCTCGAACTGTTCGCGCGAAATCACCGCGCCCGGTTCGCGCATCAGCTCGTGCAGCAGCACGAACTCCTTCGGCGACAGCGGCACTTCGTCGTCGTCGAGCCAGACGAGGTGCTTGACGGGATCGAGCCGCAGCGGGCCGATCGCGAGCGTGGTTTGCGCGCGGCCCGCATGGCGGCGGCTGACCGCGCGGATGCGGGCGAGCAGTTCGTCGAGTTCGAACGGCTTGACGAGGTAATCGTCCGCGCCGCTGTCGAGGCCCGCGATGCGGTCGGGCACGCCGTCGCGCGCGGTGATGATGATCGCGGGCAGGTTCTCGTCGCGGCGGCGCAGCGCGGCGAGCACCGACAGGCCGTCGCGGTTCGGCAGCCCGAGATCGAGCAGCAGCAGCCCGTAGCCGGTCGCACGCAGCGCGAGCGACGCGGCATCGCCGTCCTTCACCCAGTCGACCGCGAAGCCTTCCTGTTTGAGGCCCTGTTCGAGTCCGCTGCCGATCAGCGGATCGTCCTCGACGAGCAGTACGCGCATGGATTCGTGTCTCTCCAACGGGGGCGCCGCGGCGCCCGGAATTTCGCATGATAAGCGCACGTGTCTTAGGCGAAGCTTAAATGGGTGCGGTGCGCGGCCCGCTTTCGTACTCGTCCGGCGCGGCAACGTGTCACTTCGGCGCGCCCTTCAGGTTTGCTTAATCTTACGGTCCGTAATCTGGCGCCGTCGCGTTCAACGGAGCGCGGTGCCACATCGAAGAAGAGGACCGACATCATGAAACACCTGGCCAGAATCCTGGCGGTTGCGCTCGTCGCGCTGCCTGCCGCCGTCTACGCGCAATACACGGGGCCGTCCGCGCTGACCACGACGACCGTGAAGGAACTGCTCGCCAACGGGAAGGACGACCAGCACGTGCAGTTGCAGGGGCGCATCGTCAAGCACGTCGGCGGCGAGGATTACGAGTTCGCCGACGCCACCGGCACGATCCGCGTCGAGATCGACCACAAGCTGTGGGCGGCGGGCCAGCCCGTCAGCGACAAGAACGAGGTGAAGCTGACCGGCGAATTCGAGCGCAAATGGTCGGGCCGCGTGAAGGTCGACGCCGATCACGTCGAAGTGCTGCGCTGACCGGTGGGCGCGGGGCCGGTGATACCATGGACGATCGGTTCCCGTTCCCACCAAGATGGCCGCCAATTTCGACGAACTCGCGTCCCGGATCCGGGCGCAATTTTCCGAGCTGAGCCCGCAATTCCAGGCGGGCGCCGCTTTCCTGCTCGATCATCCCGACGAAGTCGCCACGTCGTCGATGCGCAAGGTCGCGCAGCGCGCGCAGGTGCAGCCTGCGTCGCTCGTGCGGCTCGCGCAGCAATTCGGCTTTCCCGGCTGGAACGAGCTGCGCGACCTGTGCGTCGCGCGCGTGCGCACGCGGCCCGAGCCGCTCACGCAACGTGCGCGCTCGCTGGTGCGGCCCGACGCGAAGGCGTCGCTCGCGCACGATCTGCTCGCCGCGCAGCAGCACAACCTGTCGGCGACCGCCGCGCAGAACGAGCACGCGCTCGCGGATGCGGCGAAGCTGCTCCGCAAGGCATCGCACGTGCACGTGGCGGGGTTTCGCTCGTGCTATCCGGTCGCGTTCGGTTTCGTCTACGGCTACCGGCTGTTCCGTCCGACCGTGTCGCTGCTCAACGGCGTCGCTGGTTCGCTCGAAATGGAGCTGCGGACGATCGCGAAGCAGAGCGTGACCGTGATCATCAGCTTCGCGCCGTATTCGGCCGAGGCGACGCGCGTCGCGCAGGCGGCGAAAGCGCAGGGCAGCAAGATCGTCGCGATTACCGACAGCGCGGTGTCGCCGATCGCGCTGCACGCGGACGCGCAACTGATCTTCACGCACGACAGCCCGTCGTTCTTTCCGTCGCTGGTGGCCGCGCATGCGATGGCCGAGGCGCTGGTCGCGCAGTTGCTGGCGCTCGAAGGCAGCGATGCGGTCGCGGCGCTCGAGCGGACCGAAGCGGAACTGCACGCGAAGGGCGCGTACGTCGTTTGACGGGCGCGGGATGTGCGGCGGGTTGGGCCCGCTTTCATTGACGACTCGATGCAACCGATGACGTTGACCTATGCAGTGACCGACGCGGCCGACGCGGACGTGCGCAAGCAGATCGTCGCGCCGCTTATCCGCTTCAACGAACGCCAGGCCGGCCCGGCCGACTTCCGGCCGCTGGCCGTGATCGCGACCGACGCGGCCGGCTCGGTGGTCGGCGGCCTGTGGGGCGGCACGGCGTTCGGCTGGCTGCATGTCGACCTGCTCGTGGTGCCCGAGGCCGCGCGCGGCCAGGGCGCCGGCACGCGCATCATGGATCTGGCCGAACGAGAGGCCGTCGCGCGCGGCTGCCACAGCGCGTGGCTCGATACGTTCGACTTCCAGGCGCGGCCGTTCTACGAGAAGCGTGGCTATGTGCGTTTCGGCGAGCTGCCCGATTATCCGCTCGGGCACACGCGCATCTTCCTGACGAAGAAGCTTGCGGGCTGAGCGGCGCCGCGCGGCACGGTTGACGATGCCGCCGGCCGTCGCCTACGATACCGGGCAGCGATGCAGGTCGCTTCCGGGTCCGCGGAAAGGGTTCAACCCACCTGTCGCAGCCAATCCAGTCTTCCCCATCCTTCGTGCTGGCGGTATTGCGGACCTTCGGCCATCCATGCACGAGGATTCGCATGAAAAAGCTGCCTCCGAACGCCCATCCCGATCATCTGAAAAAGCAGGCCAAGGCATTGTTGCGCCTGTATCGACAGGGCGACGCCGACGCCGTCGCGCGCTTCGTCGAATTCCTGCCCGCCGCCGCGCATCGCACGCATGACGAAGCGCTCGCGCTCGGGCTGCGCCTGCATGACGCGCAGTCCTGCATCGCGCGCGAGTACGGTTTTGCTTCGTGGGCCGATCTCGGCGCGTTCGTCGAAACGCATGCGCTCGCGCGGCAACCGCGGTCGCAGTTGATCCGGCGCTGGCTCGATCTCGCCTACGGCGCCGACGTGACCGGCGGCTTCGACGCGGCCCGGCCGCGCGTCGCCGCGCAATTGCTGCGCGACCATCCCGATCTCGTGTCGGCGGATCCGGCCGTCGCGTGCGCGGCGGGCGATCTCGACGCGGTGAAGGCGGCGCTGGCCGCCGATCCCGGCTGGATCGCGCGCGCCGCCGGTGCGCTGAAGTTGCCGCCGCTCGTCGCCGTCACGCATTCGCGGCTCGGGCAGCTTCCCGAATTCGCGGCCAGGCTGCGCGCGTGCGCGCGTCACCTGCTCGATGCGGGCGCCGATCCGAACCAGCGGATCGGTAACCGGTATCCGCCGGCATCACTTGCCGAGCCCGACGAGTCGGAATCGTTGTCGGCGCTGTATGGCGCCGCCGGCGTCAATCGCGATCCGGCGCTCACCGCGATGCTGCTGGAAGCGGGCGCCGATCCGAACGACGGCGAATCGCTGTATCACTCGGTGGAGAACCCGGCGTGCACGCGCCTGCTGCTCGAGCACGGCGCACGGGTGGGCGGGACGAATGCGTTGCGGCGGGCGCTCGACGTGCCGGACGCGGCCGCGCTCGAATTGCTGCTCGCGCACGGCGGCGACCCGAACGAACCGGCCGGCGAAGGGCCGACGAAGACGTGGGGCGCGCCGTTGCTGCGCGCGATCGCCGTGCGTTGCCCGGCGCGCCACGTCGCCGCACTGCTGGCGGCCGGCGCCGATCCCGGTGCGCGGACCGCGGCAGGCGTCAGCGCGTACCGGCTGGCCATGCAGACCGGGTTGTCGGACGTCGCGGCGCTGTTGCGCGCGGCCGGCGCGGACGAGGCGCTCGACACGCAAGACGCGTTCGTGGCGGCCTGCGCGCGCGCCGATGCCGACGACGCACGGCGTATCCAGGCGCGCCATCCCGAACTGCCCGGCGCGTTATCCGTCGACCGGCTCCGGTTGCTGCCGGACGCCGCCGCGTGGGGTTCGCGCGATGCGGTGAAGGTGATGGTCGAGCTCGGCTGGCCGATCGCCTCGCGCGGCGGCGACTGGGACGCGAGCGCGCTGAATCACTCGGTGTTCCGCGGCGATGCCGAACTGCTCGCGTTCCTGCTCGCGCATGGCGCAAGCTGGCGCGACCTGCACGGATTCGGCAGCGACGCGCTCGGCACGTTGTCGTGGGCGTCCGTCAACGAGCCGGAGGGCATCGGCGATCCCGACTGGGAAGCGTGCGCGCGCATGCTGCTCGCGCACGGCGTGCCGCCAGCGGTGCGCGATCCGTCGAATCCGGAAGGCGTGGTGATCGACGGTCGCGCGATGCGGTTCTCCGACGCTGTTACCGACGTGTTGCTCGGCATTGACGTCGGGCCGCCCGCATCGACGTGAACCGCGCGGGCCGCCGTGCGTGGCGGCCCGCATTCGGCACGGGCGCGTGTTTCCTGTCGCGCGCCGACATTTCGGCGAAAGCTGAAACGTCGCGCGCACGACCGGCGTAAGCTCACCGTCAACACCTTCCCGGAGTTCGCGATGACCCGTTCCGACCAGCAAGCCCGCCACGCCGAAGTTTTCCGTGCACTGCATACGCGCCCCGGCGCGTTCATCATCCCGAACCCGTGGGACGCCGGCACCGCGCGCCTGCTCGCGATGGCCGGCTTCGAAGCGCTCGCCACGACGAGCGCCGGCTACGCGTTTTCGAAAGGGCAGCCCGACAACGCGATCGACCGCGACGCGATGCTCGATCACATTGCCGATCTCGTCGCCGCGGGCGGCCTGCCCGTGAGCGCCGATCTCGAGAACGGCTTCGGCGACGCGCCCGACACGGTGGCCGAAACGATCCGGCTGGCGGCCGAGGCGGGCGCGGTCGGCGGCTCGATCGAGGATGCGACCGGCCGCGCCGATACGCCGATCTATGCGCGCGACGCGTCGGTCGAGCGCATCGCGGCGGCCGTCGATGCGGCGCGCGCGCTGCCGTTTCCGTTCACGCTGACCGCGCGCTGCGAAAACTACCTGCACGGCCGCCGCGACCTCGACGACACGATCGCGCGGCTCGTCGACTATCGCGACGCCGGCGCCGACGTGCTGTATGCGCCCGGCATCACCGACGCCGACGAGATCGCGGCGGTGACGCGGGCGGTCGGCGCACCCGT
This sequence comes from Burkholderia sp. BCC0044, assembly GCF_902832955.1. NCBI lineage: Bacteria > Pseudomonadati > Pseudomonadota > Betaproteobacteria > Burkholderiales > Burkholderiaceae > Burkholderia > Burkholderia sp. BCC0044. Next base: position 261,445 of record NZ_CADFDO010000002.1, read on the forward strand.
CAATGTCGTCATGGGTCTGCAGGGCGGCTTGCTGAGCCTCGACGAGCTGGCGGCGCTCGGCGTGAAGCGCGTCAGCGTCGGCGGCGCGCTGGCGCGGGCCGCGTTGGGCGCATTCCTGCGCGCGGCGACGGAGATGCGGCGCGACGGCACGTTCACTTTTACCCAGGCGGCCGTGCCGGGGCGCGATATCAACCGCTGGTTTGCCGCGCCGGATAATTCACCGATTTTGTTGGACGAATGAGCCCCAATAAAAACCGGAATCGTTTCCGCCGAAACATTGATTGACAATAATCAACCGATTTCGCGTCCGGATTAATCGTCGGTGACGGCGCGAAAATCATCGTCTATTCTCCGCATTCCATCCGATCGACCGCGGCCGGCGCGTAAGCCGCGCCGGGCCTGCCGCCCGGCGAGCCGTTATACGCGACGATGCCGCGCATTGTTGCAGGTTCCCGTTCGAAGCATTTTCGTGCGCGGGAGTTGCCGGATGATTTTTTGATTGATAATCTGCGGCACGTTCCAATGAGCGGTGAGTGGGCTGCCGGGAATATCAATATATTCAATATATAAAAAGCTGAGAGAGCGATGACGATCCGAGAAAATCACCGAGTCGGGTTTCGCGTGGGCGATGTCGTGACGCTGAAAACGGGCGGGCCGCGCATGACCGTCACGTATGCCGGGCCCGTCGTGTTCGACGACGGCGACTGGCTGATCTGCCAGTGGTTCGACGAAAGCGGCGAGTTCCGGCAGGAAATGTTCCATCACGACACGGTGGTGCCCGAGCCGCGCGCGATTTCGGCCGGGCGGGTCCGGCTGCGCATGCAGTCGCACCGCTACCGGTCGGCGGCCTGACGCCGGCCGGGCGCTGCGATGCCGCGGCGCGTGGCGCCCGGCGTCCGTGCAGCGACATTTCACGCCATCCCGAAACATCGGGCGGCGCACTGCGACGATACTGAACGCATGAACCCGACCGATCCCATTGCCGCGGTCACGCACCGCGATCCCTATCCCTATTACGCCGCGCTCGTCGACGGGCCGCCGCTTGCGTTCGACGCCACGCTCGGCCTGTGGGTCGCGAGCCGCGCGGCGGCCGTGACGGCCGTGCTCGGCCATCCGGCCTGCCGCGTGCGCCCGCTCGATGCGCCGGTGCCGCCCGCGTTGCGCGGCACGACGGCCGGCGCACTGTTCGGCGAGCTGGTGCGCATGAACGATGGCGCGTCGCGACACGACGTGCCGAAGCAGGCGTTGCGCGCGGCGTTCGCGCCGATCGACACGGATACGCTGCGCGATCGCGCCGACGTGCTTGCCGCCCGGCGGTTGCCGGTGCCGGGCGATGCCGACGCGCTGAACGCGTGGTGCATGACGGTGCCGGTGTGCGTGGTTGCCGATCTGCTGGGCTTCGACGAAACGCAACTCGACGACATTGCCGCGCAGGTCGTCGATTTCGTCGCCGCGCTGTCGCCGCTGTCGGATGCCGCGGCGCTGGCCCGTGCGAGCGACGCGGCGCGGCACCTGCTCGACCGGATGACGGAGCGCGTTGCACGGTCGCATGCGCACGACGGCACGCTGGTCGCCGCCGTGCAGCAGGCGGCCCGCGCGTCGGGCTGGCACGCGAGCGGCGCGCTGGTCGCGAATCTCGTCGGGTTGCTGTCGCAGACGTGCGAGGCGACGGCCGCGTGGCTCGGCAATGCACTCGTGGCATGGGACGGCGAAGCCGGCGCGGCGCCGGACGCGGCCGCGCTCGACGCATTCGTCGCCGAAGTCGGGCGTTTCGAGGCGCCGGTGCAGAACACGCGCCGCTTCGTCGCGGCACGCACGACGATCGAAGGCGTGAGCGTCGAGGCCGGCGACGCGATCCTCGTCGTGCTTGCGGCAGCGAACCGCGATCCGGCGGTGCATCGCGATCCGCACCGGCTGATGCCCGGCCGCGCGGCAGGGCCGAATTTCGGCTTCGGCACGGGGCCGCACGGGTGTCCGGGCGAGCGGATCGCACGGGCGGTGACGGCGGGGGCATTCGCGGCGCGATTGCGCGCGGGCGGCTGGCCGCCGCGCGACGCACTGAAGTGGGATTACCGCGCGTCGACCAACGTCAGGATGCCCAAGTTCGACGCGATGCGGTGAAGAGGAAAGAGGGACTTAACGGCAGCCTTGTTTTTCCGCCCATTGCTCCTGGGCGGCGACGCGGCGCTGCACGCGTTCGACGAGGCCGGTCGAGAAGGTCCGCATGCTGACGCCGCGGCGCTTCGCGAGGATCGTCTGCGCGACGTCGGTGCGCGGGTTCGGCTGGCACGCCCAGTACAGCGTCATCAGCCAGCCGATGCCCGTCCACGCGAACAGCGCGTTGAACATCGCGATCGTCAGCTTGTCGTGCCGGCCGCGCCGGTCGGCAATGACGGCCGGCAGGAAATAGAGCGCGATCGCCGCGACTGAACCGGCCACTTGAATCAGGACTGCATCATGCATGGTGCTGCTCCGTCCGAACTGCAATGAGGCTGATTGTCGCGCTTTTTCCGTTCGTGTGCAGGCAATTGATTGTTGCGCTTTTGGTGACGATCAGGCGGCTTCGGCGTCCGCCGGCTGCACGTCGTTGCTCAGCGCGAAACCTTCGTCGAGCCAGCCCGTCACGCCGCCGATCATCAGTTTGACCGGGCGGCCGAGGCGCGCGAGCCGGATCGCCGCGCGCGCGGCGCCGTTGCAGTGCGGCCCCGCGCAGTAGACGACGAACAGCGTATCGGCCGCGTAACCGGCGAGCTTGCTTTCGATGATCTTGCGGTGCGGCAGGTTGCGCGCGCCGGGCACGTGGCCGGCGGCGAACAGGTCCGGCCCGCGCACGTCGAGCAGCACGAAATCGGGCGTACCGGACGCGAGTGCGTCGTGCACGTCCCAGCAATCGGTCTCGAAGCGCAGCGATGCCTCGAAATGCGCGAGGGCGGCGGGGCTGTCCGCGGCGGGGATGTCGGTGACATGGGACATGGTCGGGCTCTCCTGGTCGAGCGGGCACGGAACGCGCCGCAATGAAGGGCAGTATCGCGGTTCGGCGCGTTTCGCGGCAGTGGCGCGATCGACAAGTTCCGGTAACATCGCGCCATGCACAATCATCTCGTCGTCGCGCTCGCCTACGATCGTCTCTGCACGTTCGAATTCGGCTGCGTGGTCGAACTGTTCGCGCTCGAGCGCCCGGAGCTGGGCGTCGACTGGTATCGCTTCGCGGTCTGCGCGAGCGAGCCGGGGCCCGTGCGCGCGGCGGGCGGCATTACCGTTGCCGCGCCGTACCGGCTCGCGACGCTCGATCGCGCGGACACCATCGTGATTCCCGGCTGGCGCGATCCGGACGAGCTGCCGCCCGAGCCGCTGCTGAAGAAGCTGCGGGCCGCGCACCGACGCGGCGCGCGGCTCTGCTCGATCTGTTCGGGCGTGTTCGTGCTGGCGGCGGCCGGCGTGCTCGACGGTCTCACCGTGACGACGCACTGGCGGTATGCGGAACGCCTGCAGGCGCGTTATCCGGCGCTGCGCGTGAATCCCGATGCGCTGTACGTCGACGAAGGACAGATCGTCACGTCGGCCGGCTCGGCGGCGGGGCTCGACATGCTGCTGCATCTCGTGCGCCGCGATTACGGCGGCGCGATCGCGAACCGCGTCGCGCAGCGCCTCGTGCTGCCGCCGCATCGCGACGGCGGACAGGCGCAGTTCGTGCCGCGCCCGGTCGCGCCGGGCGGCACCGACCGGCTCGCGAAACTGATCGACTGGATGCGCGCGCATGCGGCCGAGCCGCACACGCTCGCGTCGCTCGCCGCGCAGGCCGCGATGAGCACGCGCACGCTGCAGCGTCAGTTCGCGGATGCGACGGGGATGTCGCCGCTCGCGTGGCTGATCCGCGAACGCGTGAACGTCGCGAAGGACATGCTCGAAGCGCAGCCCGCGTTGCCGCTTGCGCAGGTCGCGGCGCGCGCCGGGTTCGGTTCCGAGGAATCGCTGCGCCGGCATTTCCGGCGCGTCGCGGCGACCAGCCCGGCCGCGTACCGGCGCGGGATGGATCGCGGCGGTACGTAGCGAGCGCCGGGCGGGACCGCGCGTGCGCGACGAAGAAAAGCACACCCGATGTGGCGCGGCCACTCATTCAAAAAAGGGATTCCGATGACGATACTGCCTTCCCGTTTGCCGTTGATCCAGGCCCCGATGGTGGGCTCGCTGAGCCCGCTCGCGATTGCCGTGTGCGAAGCCGGCGGGCTCGGTTCGCTCGCGTGCGCGGCGCTCGGCCCGCAGCAGTTGCGCGACGAGATCGCGGCGATCCGTGCGCGCACGGCCGCGCCGTTCAACGTGAATTTCTTCTGCCACGCGCCGCCCGCGCCCGATGCCGAGGTCGATGCGCGCTGGCGCGCGGCGCTCGCCGGCTACTACGCGGAAGCCGGGCTCGACCCGGCCGACGTGAAAGGCGGCCCCGGCCGCGCGCCGTTCGACGATACGATGTGCGCGGTCGTCGAGGAGTTGCGGCCGGCCGTCGTGAGCTTCCATTTCGGACTGCCGGACGACGCGCTGCTCGACCGCGTGCGCCGCACGGGCGCGCAGGTGGTGTCGTCCGCGACGACCGTCGAGGAGGCGCGCTGGCTCGATGCGCGCGGCGTCGACGCGATCGTCGCGCAAGGGGCGGAGGCCGGCGGCCATCGCGGGATGTTCCTGACCGACGACATCCACGCGCAGCCGGGCCTGTTCGCGTTGCTGCCGCAGATCGTCGATGCCGTGCGCGCGCCGGTGATCGCAGCCGGTGCGATCGCCGACGGGCGCGGCATCGCGGCCGCGTTCGCGCTCGGCGCGAGCGCGGTGCAGATCGGCACCGGCTACCTGCTGACGCCGCAGGCCGGCCGTTCGGCGCAGCATCGAGCGGCCGTGCGCGCCGCCCGCGACGACGGCACGCGCATGACCAACCTGTACACGGGCCGCCCCGCACGCGGGCTGCTGACGCGCTTCATGCGCGAACAGGGGCCGATGAGTGCGCTCGCGCCGGCGTTTCCGCTCGCGACGGCCGCGGTCGATCCGCTGCGCGGCGCGTTCGAGCGGCAGGGCCGCGACGATTTCTCGTTGTTGTGGTCGGGCGAGGCCGCGGCGCTCGCGCGCGAAGAGGATGCCGGTGAACTGACGCGGCGCCTGTGGCACGACGCGCTCGCGTGCGCGGCCGGGCTGCGCGACGCGTTTCCGAAGGCTGGCTGAACGGCCAGGAGGGGCGCCGGCGGGGGAGCATCGGCGTATGATCTGGATTTTCGTCAGCCCGATCCAGGCACCCCCACCATGACTTCCGTCGACACTACCCCCGTCCTCGACCATGACAAGCTCGTTACCTTCATCGAGCGCAAGTGGAACGATGAAATTCTCCACGCACTGACCGACTACATCGCGATTCCCGCGAAGAGTCCCGCATTCGACCCCGACTGGGAGAAGCGCGGTTATCTCGAGCGGGTCGTCACCGACGCCGCGCAGTGGGCCGAACGGCAACCCGTGAAGGGCCTCAAGCTCGAGATCGTGCGCCTGCCCGGCCGCACGCCGGTGATCTTCTTCGAGTCGCCGGCCACGCGCTCGGGCAGCACCGACACGATCCTGCTGTACGGCCACCTCGACAAGCAGCCCGAATTCGACGGCTGGCGCGCGGATCTCGGCCCGTGGACGCCGAAGTTCGAGAACGGCAAGCTGTACGGCCGCGGCGGCGCGGACGACGGCTATGCGATCTACGCGAGCCTCGCGGCGCTGGGCGCGCTCGACGAGCAGGGCATCGAGCGGCCGCGCTGCGTCGGCCTGATCGAAACCTGCGAAGAGTCGGGCAGCTACGACCTGCTGCCGTACGTTGACGCATTGCGCGATCGGCTCGGCCAGGTATCGCTCGTCGTGTGCCTCGATTCGGGCGCCGGCAACTACGACCAGATGTGGCTCACCACGTCGCTGCGCGGCCTCGTGTCCGGCGACCTGCAGGTCGAGGTGCTGGAAGAAGGCATCCACTCGGGCGTGTACGGCGGCATCGCGCCGTCGAGCTTCCGCGTGATGCGCCAGTTGTTCGAACGCCTCGAGGACGCGAAGAACGGCAACCTGCTGCCGGGCGCGTTCCATTGCGAGATTCCGTCGAGCCGCGTGCGCGAAGCCGAGGCCGCTGCCGCGATTCTCGGCGATACGGTGTGGAAGGGGCTGCCCTGGGCGTGCGGCCAGGACGGCAAGCCCGTGCTGCCGACCACGACCGATCCGCGCGAGGCGCTGCTGAATTCGACGTGGCGTCCGTCGCTGTCGGTGACGGGCGCGGCCGGCCTGCCGGCGCTCGCCGATGCGGGCAACGTGCTGCGTCCGCGCACCGCGTTCAAGCTGTCGCTGCGGCTGCCGCCGCTCGTCGACGCCGCGCAGGCCGTGCAGCAACTGAAGGCGTTGCTCGAGCTCGACCCGCCGTACAACGCGAAGGTCACGTTCAAGCCCGACGCGGGCGCCGCGACGGGCTGGAGCGCGCCGGATCTCGCGCCGTGGCTCGCGTCGTCGCTCGACGCCGCGTCGCGCCGCCACTTCGGCGCCGACTGCGCGTACATGGGCCTCGGCGGCACGATCCCGCTGATGAACGTGCTGCAGGAAGGCTTCCCGGCTGCGCAATTCATGGTGTGCGGCGTGCTCGGGCCGAAGTCGAACGCGCACGGCCCGAACGAGTTTCTGCACGTGCCGTATGCGAAGAAGCTCACGGCGGCGGTGGCCGACGTGATCGCGACCGCGCGCTGAGCGTCGCAGCGTTCGACGTAGCGATTGCCCGACCCGAACCGACTGGATGGAGTGCTGCCGATGACCGTACTGCCGACACCCGATACCGAACCGCTGCGCATGCGCGCCGAACCGCTGCATGCGTTCGTCGCGGCACTCTGGGAACGGGCCGGCAGCAACGCGCGCGAGGCAGCGCTCGTCGCCGATCACCTGGTCGGCGCGAATCTCGCGGGCCACGATTCGCACGGGATCGGGATGATCCCGAATTACGTCGCATCGTGGCGGGAAGGGCAGTTGCAGTTGAACGGGCATGCGTCGATCGTTCGCGATGGCGGCGCGGTGCTGACGATCGACGGCGGGCGCGGCTTCGGCCAGGTGATCGCGTTCGAGGCGATGGTCGAAGGGATCGAGCGCGCGCGGCGCATGGGCATCTGCGCGATCGGGCTGCGCGACGTCCATCACCTCGGCCGTATCGGGCACTGGGCCGAACAGTGCGCGCGCTCGGGGCTCGTGTCGTTCCATTTCGTCAACGTGCCGGGCGACCTGCTGGTCGCGCCGCTGCACGGCACCGATCCGCGCTTCGGCACGAACCCGTTCTGCGCCGCGTATCCGCGCGCGGGCAAGCCGCCGCTGCTGCTCGATTTCGCGACGAGCGCGATCGCGTACGGCAAGACGCGGGTCGCGTACAACCAGGGCAAGCGCACGCCGGCCGGGTCGCTGATCGACCATCGCGGCCAGCCGACCGACGATCCGGCCGTGATGCACGAGCAGCCGTTCGGCGCGCTGCTGCCGTTCGGGCTGCACAAGGGGTATGCGCTCGCGGCGATGTGCGAGATCTTCGGCGGCGCGCTCGTGGGCGGGCATACGACGTACGGCGATACGCTGCAGAAGACGAGTGCGATCGTCAACGGGATGCTGTCGGTGCTGATCGATCCGAAAGCGTTCGACGCGGCCGATGCCGAACGCGAAGCCGATGCGTTCGTCGCATGGGCGAAGGCGTCGCCGCAGGCCGGCGACGCGCCGGTGCAGATGCCCGGCGAGCCGGAGGACGCGAGCCGCGCCGCGCGCGGCTCGGCCGGCATTCCGGTCGACCGCGCGACGTGGCGGCAGATCCGTGAGAGCGCGGCGGCCGTCGGTTTCAACGCGGCCGAGCTCGATGCGTGGACGCAGCGCTGCGAGGTGTCCGCATGAGCTGGCAGGCGGAAAAGGCGCACGGCGAGGAAATCGCGTATCAGCTTGCGCCGCTCGGTACGGTCGCCGTTGTCCGGTTCTTCAGCGGCGCGGCGTTGCGGCTCGATGGCGTGATGTTCGGCTTCATGTCGCGCGGGTCGCTGTTCCTGCGTGTGGACGACGTGAACCGTCCGGCGTTCGTCGCGGCGGGGATGGGGCCGTTCTCGTATGCGCGGCCCACGCGCACCGTCGCGCTCGAGGGCTATTACGAAACGCCGGCCGACGTGCTCGAGGATGCGGGCGCGCTGTTCGACTGGTGCCGCAGTGCGTATCGCGCGGCGCTGCTGGCCGGGCCGCCGAAGCGCAAGGCGAGGACGGCGTCGAAGACGGTATCCGGGGCGGGGCCGAAAGCCGCGCCGAAAACTGCGGTGAAGGCTGCGTTGAAACCGGTGACGAAACCGATGACGAAACCGGTGACGAAACCGGTGGCGAAACCGGTGGCGAAACCGGTGGCGAAACCGGTGGCGAAACCGGCAACGAAACCGGCAACGAAGCCTGCAACAAAACCGGCAACGAAACCCGCATCAGCCCAGAAAACGAAGCCGGCGGCGAAATCCGCATCGAAACCGGCGTCGACGCAGAAACCGAAACCGGCATCGAAATCATCGCCCGCGCCGGCACGGAAACCCGCGGCGAAGCGCAAACAGGCGTAGTCCCGAGCACGAGGAGCGACAACCTCGCGATTTTCGCTTTCCTTACTTTCAGACCCACCCGTCGCTCCCGACCCGCACGCTGCGCGGCCGACTCGCGCGCACGATCCGATGCGCGAACGCATCGAGCTTGACGCGCCGCACATCCTGCATGCTTCACAACGGCGGCCCCGGCGTTTATGATCGGCGCGGGTTGCGCCCGTGCCTCGCGCGACCCGCGCCGGCCTCGCCGCCGGCCCCGCGAACGGCGCACCGTACGCCGCGCGGAACGCTTCCCCACTCATCATTCCAGACGGAGACAGCCGATGCTCGTCCTGATTCTCGGTTTAGCGATCTTCCTCGGTGTGCACTCGATCCGGATCGTCGCCGACGGCTGGCGGTCCGCGACGATCGAACGGATCGGCGAGAAAGGCTGGAAGGGCGGGTACGCGATCGCGTCGATCGTCGGCTTCGTGCTGATCATCTGGGGATACGGGCTCGCCCGCGCAGGCGCGACGCTGCTGTGGGTGTCGCCGGTCGGCGTGCGCCACCTGACGGGCATGCTGACCGCGGTCGCGTTCGTGCTGATCGCCGCGTCGTATGTGCCGCGCAACCGGATCAAGACGCTCGTCGGGCATCCGATGCTGGCCGGCACGATGGTCTGGGCGGTTGCGCACCTGCTCGTGAACGGCACCGTGCACGCGGTCGTGCTGTTCGGCGCGTTCTTCGTGTGGGCGATCGTCGATTTTGTCGTGTCGCGTGCGCGAGACCGCCGCGACGGTGTCCGCTATCCGGCCGGAGGGCTGGCCGGCGACGTCGCGGCCGTCGTGGTCGGACTCGTCGTCTGGGCGGTGTTCGCGCGGTTCCTGCACGGCCCGCTGATCGGCGTGCGGCCCTTCGGCTGAACGCGCAGGCCCGGCCGGACAGGCAGCTGCGGCAGGAAACCGTGGAGGCTCGCGTCGAGCAGGATCGCTGTGTGCCGCGCCGCCGACGGCGAGTCGGCATGACTGCCGCGGCCGCGGCGTGCGCGCGTCAGATCGGTTTGACGAACAACCCGATGGTCAGCAGCGCGCCGATGCAGACGATCGCGATTCGCAGCACGCGTTCGTTCACGCGATGCAGCGCCCACGCGCCGAGCAGGCCGCCGACGATTGCGCCGCCGCCCAGCGCGATCGCCTCACGCCAGTGCAGGTGCGGCGAAGTGACGAACAGCAGGACCGCCGACGCGTTCATCACGCCCGCGAGCGCATTCTTGGTCGACATCGCGTGGCGCGGCGGCAGGCCGGCCATCGTCAGCGCGGCCATCATCAGGAACCCGATGCCGCCGCCGAAGTAGCCGCCGTAGATCGCGATCAGGAACTGCGAGACCCCGGCCGCGACGGGGCCGAGATGTTGCGCGCCTGCGCCCGGCTTGCGGAAGAAACTGCCCCACGCGAACACGGCCGTCGCGAACAGCACGAGCCACGGCACCAGGTGCGAGAAGATCGACGACGGCGTTTTCAGCAGCAGCAGGCCGCCGAGCGCGCCGCCGGCCACGCTGATTGCGAACAGCGCGCGAAACGGCAGCCTGCCCACACCGCTCACCATGTTCCGGCTCGCCCAGCCCGTCGTGACCTGGCCGGGGAACAGGGCGACCGTCGACGTGATGTTGGCCGCGAGCGGCGACATCCCCGACACGATCAGCGCGGGCAGCGTGACGAACGAACCGCCGCCCGCGAGGGCGTTCTGGAGGCCGGCCCACAGGCCGGCGACGATGATGAGAGCGAGCACGATCGATTGATCCAGGATATGACCTTGAACCGCTGACGGCCAAGCCCGCCGCGTGAGGATGCCCGATGGTAATTCAGGACCGCCGTCCGCGCACGCGCGAGTCGCGCCATGCCGGCGACGGCCGGTGCGCGGGCAAAATGCGCGCCGATTATTTATGACGAGGATTTAATTTTGGCAGAGCCTCGTCATTTATTTCCTTTCCGGATTCATTGGGTCTGGTTTTGAGGCTGGTTTTCCGATATGAGCGGATAGGGTTACAGCGAAGACTGAAACGAATTTCAGGTGTTCGGTGCGAAAGGATGTCGGGTTTGGAAGCGCCGTCGATATCTACGGGTTTTCGATAGAGACCGAGAAGAACGAAAAGGCCCCGAAAAATCCTTGTTGCCGACGAGGTTTATAGCTGGATGTGATGCATCGGATGCGCGGTTTCAAACCGTTGTACGCGACTGAGACCCGATTTCGTTTTCATTCCACGATTTGGACATGAGTTCACGCGGGCATTTTGCCGTACCGGTCAAATAGGAAGGTTGGGCTTGTCCGGCGGGATTTTCGAGATAAATCGTATCGCGACAAATCATTGTCACGACAACGAACGCCGCGAATCAATCCTGCAAATTGTTGATCTTTTTAGAGTGATGAAAAAATATGGGCGAGAAAGACTGAAAAAATTTGTAAAAGCTCCAATGGAGTGCAATCATGTACGTGAAAGATCGGTGTAATCTAAATGCAGGCACGAGTGGTACCAAAAGAGAGTGATGGTGCACCGCGGCAATTCGCCTTGATCAAGCGAATTGTTGATGATTCGCGATAAAAGGAAATAACTAATATGGCGAGGGCGGTAGAGATGCAGATCCAATATCAAACAAAAAATCGCCGTGCGGAGAAAATCCGCGGCACAAGGGCCATCAAACACATACGGCTGTCGGCGCGGCGCACCGTATTGGGCCGTTTCCTGGCGCGCAGGGCGAACGGCTTTTCCGGCCGTCTGGACTCGTCCCTGATTCCATAGCAGTCCCGGCTCCTTTCTTTCTTCCTTTTCCGTTATAGACCGCCTCGGGCGGGCTAGCGGCTCGTTGCGTCCCGCGCGAGCCGGATACCCGATTTGCAGCGGCGCGAAATCGCGTCGTGCCCCGTCGCGCCTGTTTGGTTGAACGTTTGCCCGTCAGCGACGGGCCAGGTTTGTCATTCCATCTACAAGGAGTCGGGCAATGGTTTCCTCGTCGGTCTTGAGCAATCACGTCGATGTTCCGGTCGCCAATGGTTCGCAGGTCGTCACGTCGCCTGGCGGTCCCGCCAATTTCCTGCTGTCGGCTCACAAGGAAGACGTGGCCAACTACGCGCGTTCCGGGAACGACCTGGTCGTCGAATTCAAGGACGGCCGGACGGTGCGCGTGCAGGCGTTCTTCGAGAACGGCGCGGATTATCACAATCTCGTCTTCGTCCAGGACGACGGGCGGTTTCTTGTGCAGTTCGGCCCCGGACTGCAGGCGACCGGCGATGGCATCGTCGACTCGGCGCTCACCTATGCGCCGATCGGCGACGGGTTGTCGACCGGTGCGCTGCTCGGCATACTCGGCGGCGTCGCCGCGGCCGGCGGCATTGCGGCGGCCGCGGCCAGCGGCGGCGGCGGTGATGGCGGTGGCGGCGGCGGAACGCCGGCCGGACCCGCGCGACTGGCGATCGACTCGATCGATGGGCAGCCGATCGACGGCAACGGCAATATCGTCACGGGTCGTGCGTCGCCGACGATCTCGGGTTCGGGCGCTCAGCCGAACGCGACGGTGAAGATTCTCGTCGATGGCCAGACGGTCGGTACGGTGACCGCGGACGCGAACGGGCGCTGGTCGTACACGCCCGGTACGTTGCCCGACGGCACCCATCAGGTCACGGTGACGCAGACCGATAGTAGCGGCAATACGAGCGAACTGAGCACGGTGGGGATCGTGGTGGATACTGCCGTGCCGGACACGCCTGCGATTACGGCCGTCAACGACGATGCGCAACATCCGGTTGCGATCGGCGGTGCGACGAACGATACGACGCCGACGTTGAGCGGTACCGCGGAAGCGGGCAGTACGGTGAGCGTCTATGACGGTACGACGTTGCTGGGGACGACGACGGCGGATTCGTCCGGGAAGTGGACTTTTACGCCGAGCGCGGGTTTGGGAGAGGGCGCGCACGCGATCACGGTGACTGCGACGGATACGGCAGGCAACGTTAGCGCCCCGAGTACGGTATTCGGTCTGACGATCGATACGACGGCGCCGGCATTGCCGACGGTGAATGCGACGGATGGTACGTCGCTGTCGGGTACGGCCGAAGCGGGGGCGACGGTCAATATCGATACGAATGGTGACGGTACGCCGGATGCCACCGTAACGGCCGACCCGAGCGGCGCATGGACGTACACGCCGTCGACTCCGCTGCCGGTCGGCACGGTGATCGGCGTGACGGTCACCGACGCAGCAGGCAATACGGGGCCGTCTGCTTCGGTGGCGGTGACGGGTGACACGACGGCGCCGGCCGCGCCCACCATCGGCACCGTGACGGATGACGTGGGTTCTGTTGTTGGCGCGATCGTTTCTGGCGGCAGTACTGATGATGCGACGCCGACATTGAGTGGTACGGCAGAAGCGGGTAGCACGGTCAGTGTGTATGACGGCACGACACTGTTGGGCACGACGACGGCAGACCCGTCCGGAAACTGGACCTTTACGCCGACCACCGCACTGGGTGAAGGTGCGCACAGCCTGACCGTCACCGCAACGGATGCGGCCGGGAACGTCAGCACGCCGAGCGCGGCGTTCGACCTGACGATCGATACGACGGCGCCGGCATTGCCGACGGTGAATGCGACGGACGGCACATCGCTGTCGGGCACAGCCGAAGCGGGAGCGACGGTCAACATCGATACGAATGGCGACGGTACGCCGGACGCCACCGTAACGGCCGACCCGAGCGGAGCGTGGACGTACACCCCATCGACTCCGCTGCCGATCGGCACGGTGATTGGTGTGACGGTTACCGACGCAGCAGGCAATACGGGGCCGTCTGCTTCGGTAACGGTGACGGGTGACACGACGGCGCCGGCCGCACCGATCATCGGCACCGTGACGGACGACGTGGGTTCTGTTGTTGGCGCGATCGTTTCTGGCGGCAGTACTGATGACACAACGCCTACTCTCGCTGGCACAGCAGAAGCCGGCAGCACGGTGAGCGTCTATGACGGTACGACGCTGCTGGGCACGACGACCGCAGACCCGTCCGGAAACTGGACGTTCACGCCGACCACGGCTTTGGGCGAGGGCGCACACGCGATCACGGTGACTGCAACGGATACGGCAGGCAACGTTAGCGCCCCGAGCGCGGCGTTCGACCTGACGATCGATACGACGGCTCCTGCATTGCCGACAGTGAATGCAACGGACGGCACGTCGCTGTCGGGCACCGCGGAGGCGGGCGCAACGATCAATATCGACACGAATGGCGACGGTACGCCGGATGCCACCGTAACGGCTGACCCGAGCGGTGCATGGACGTATACGCCATCGACATCGCTGCCAGTCGGTACGGTGATCGGCGTGACGGCTACCGATGCAGCAGGCAATACGGGTCCGTCTGCTTCGGTAACGGTGACGGGCGACACGACGGCGCCGGCCGCGCCGACCATCGGCACCGTGACGGACGACGTGGGTTCCGTTGTGGGTGCGATCGTTTCTGGCGGCAGTACTGATGACACAACGCCTACTCTCGCTGGCACAGCAGAAGCCGGCAGCACGGTGAGCGTCTATGACGGCACGACGCTGTTGGGCACGACGACCGCAGACCCGTCCGGAAACTGGACCTTTACGCCGACCGCGGCTTTGGGAGAGGGCGCGCACGCGATCACGGTGACCGCAACGGACACGGCGGGCAACGTGAGCACCCCGAGCACGGCGTTCGACCTGACGATCGATACAACTGCACCGGCGATTCCGACGGTGAATGCAACGGACGGCACGTCGCTGTCGGGCACCGCGGAGGCGGGCGCAACGATCAATATCGACACGAATGGCGACGGTACGCCGGATGCCACCGTAACGGCTGACCCGAGCGGTGCATGGACGTATACGCCATCGACATCGCTGCCAGTCGGTACGGTGATCGGCGTGACGGCTACCGATGCAGCAGGCAATACGGGTCCGTCTGCTTCGGTAACGGTGACGGGCGACACGACGGCGCCGGCCGCGCCGACCATCGGCACCGTGACGGACGACGTGGGTTCCGTTGTGGGTGCGATCGTTTCTGGCGGCAGTACTGATGACACAACGCCTACTCTCGCTGGCACAGCAGAAGCCGGCAGCACGGTGAGCGTCTATGACGGCACGACGCTGCTGGGCACGACGACCGCAGACCCGTCCGGAAACTGGACCTTCACGCCGACCGCGGCTCTGGGAGAGGGCGCGCACGCGATCACGGTGACCGCAACCGACACCGCCGGCAACGTGAGCACCCCGAGCACGGCGTTCGACCTGACGATCGATACAACTGCACCGGCGATTCCGACGGTGAATGCAACGGACGGCACGTCGCTGTCGGGCACCGCGGAGGCGGGTGCAACGATCAACATCGACACGAATGGCGACGGTACACCGGATGCCACCGTAACGGCCGATCCGAGCGGTGCATGGACATACACGCCGTCGACCCCGCTGCCAGTCGGCACGGTGATTGGTGTGACAGCTAGTGATGCAGCAGGCAACACCGGCCCGTCTGCTTCGGTAACGGTGTCGGGTGACACGACGGCGCCGGCCGCGCCGACCATCGGCACCGTGACGGACGACGTGGGTTCCGTTGTTGGCGCAATCACTTCTGGCGGCAGTACTGATGACACAACGCCTACTCTTGCTGGTACGGCAGAAGCAGGCAGCACGGTGAGCGTGTACGACGGCACGACGCTCCTGGGCACCACAACAGCAGACCCGTCCGGAAACTGGACCTTTACGCCGACCGCGGCTTTGGGAGAGGGCGCACACGCGATCACGGTGACTGCAACGGATACGGCAGGCAACATTAGTGCCCCGAGCGCGGCATTCGACCTGACGATCGATACGACGGCTCCGGCATTGCCGACGGTGAATGCGACGGACGGCACATCGCTGTCAGGCACGGCCGAAGCGGGCGCAACGGTCAACATCGACACGAATGGCGACGGCACACCGGACGCCACCGTAACGGCGGACCCGAGCGGAGCATGGACGTACACGCCGTCGACTCCGCTGCCGGTCGGTACGGTGATTGGTGTGACAGCTACGGATGCAGCAGGCAACACCGGGCCGTCTGCCTCGGTAACGGTGACGGGCGACACGACGGCGCCGGCCGCGCCGATCATCGGCACTGTGACGGATGACGTGGGTTCGATCGTGGGTCTGCTGACGACTGGTGCAACGACGGACGACACGACTCCGACTCTCGCTGGCACAGCAGAAGCCGGCAGTACGGTGAGCGTCTATGACGGTACGACGTTGCTGGGCACCGCGACAGCAGACCCGTCCGGAAACTGGACGTTCACGCCGAGCACTGCACTGGGTGAAGGTGCACATAGCCTGACCGTCACCGCAACGGACACGGCCGGCAACGTGAGCACCCCGAGTACGGCCTTCGATCTGACGATCGATGCGACGGCTCCTGCACTGCCGACGGTAAATGCGACGGATGGCACATCGCTGTCAGGCACGGCCGAAGCGGGCGCAACGGTCAACATCGACACGAATGGCGACGGTACGCCGGACGCCGCCGTAACGGCCGACCCGAGCGGCGCATGGACGTACACGCCGTCGACCCCGCTGCCGCTCGGCACGGTGATCGGCGTGACGGCCACCGATGCGGCAGGCAATACGGGCCCGTCTGCCTCGGTGACGGTGACGGGCGACACGACGGCGCCTGCGGCACCGATCGTTGTTAGCGTTACGGACGATGTGGGTTCCGTTGTTGGCGCGATCACGTCTGGCGGCACTACTGACGACACGACCCCGACGCTTGCCGGTACGGCAGAGGCCGGCAGCACGGTGAGCGTCTATGACGGCACGACGCTGCTGGGCACGACGACCGCAGACCCGTCCGGAAACTGGACCTTCACGCCGACCGCGGCTCTGGGAGAGGGCGCGCACGCGATCACGGTGACCGCAACCGACACCGCCGGCAACGTGAGCACTCCGAGCACGGCATTCAACCTGACGATTGATACGACGGCTCCTGCACTCCCGACGGTAAACGCGACGGATGGCACGTCGCTGTCGGGCACCGCGGAGGCGGGCGCAACGATCAATATCGACACGAACGGCGACGGTACGCCGGATGCCACCGTAACGGCCGATCCCAGCGGAGCGTGGACGTACACCCCATCGACTCCGCTGCCGGTCGGTACGGTGATTGGTGTGACAGCTAGTGATGCAGCAGGCAACACCGGCCCGTCTGCTTCGGTAACGGTGTCGGGTGACACGACGGCACCTGCCGCGCCGATCATCGGTACCGTGACGGATGACGTGGGTTCGATCGTCGGTCTGCTGACGACTGGTGCAACGACGGACGACACGACGCCGACACTCGCCGGTACGGCAGAAGCTGGCAGCACGGTCAGCGTCTACGACGGCACGACGTTGCTTGGCACCACAACAGCAGACCCGTCCGGAAACTGGACCTTCACGCCGACCACCGCACTGGGTGAAGGCGCACACAGCGTGACCGTGACCGCAACGGACACGGCTGGCAACGTGAGCACTCCGAGCACGGCATTCAACCTGACGATCGATACGACGGCTCCTGCACTCCCGACGGTAAACGCGACGGACGGCACATCGCTGTCAGGCACGGCCGAAGCGGGCGCAACGATCAACATCGACACGAACGGCGACGGCACCCCAGACGCCACCGTAACGGCCGACCCGAGCGGCGCCTGGACGTACACCCCATCGACCCCGCTGCCGATCGGTACGGTAATCGGCGTAACCGCCACCGACGCAGCCGGCAACACCGGTCCGTCCGCATCGGTGACGGTTACAGACCTGACGGCCCCGGCCGCACCGATCATCGCTACCGTCACGGACGACGTCGGTTCGATCGTCGGCTTGCTGACGACTGGCGCAACGACGGACGACACGACGCCGACACTCGCCGGCACAGCAGAAGCCGGCAGCACGGTCAGCGTCTACGACGGCACGACGTTGCTGGGCACCACAACAGCAGACCCGTCCGGAAACTGGACCTTCACGCCGAGTACCGCACTGGGTCAAGGCGCCCACAGCCTGACCGTCACCGCAACGGATACGGCAGGCAACGTCAGCACCCCGAGCGCAGCGTTCGCGATCACGGTCGACACGACCGCCCCGACCGCGACGGCCACGCTCACGACGCTGACCGACAACACCGGCGTGCCCAACGACTGGATCACCGGCGACACGACCCCGACCTTGGGCGGCACGCTGAACGCGGCGCTCGGCGCGGGCGAGGTCGTCCAGGTCAGCCTCGACGGCGGCGCACACTGGACCAACGCGACGGTCAGCGGCACGAACTGGACCTGGTATGCACCGGGCGTGCTGTCCGCGGCCAACTACACGGCGACGGTGCGCGTCGTCGATGCCGCGGGCAACCTCGGCCCGACGACCTCGCAGCCTTTCACGATCGATCCGAACGTCGCACCGGTCGTGTCGGCGCAGTCGTCGGGGAACCTGCTCGGGATCATCGGCGCGAATCTGCTCAACCTGATCGATTTCAGCACGCAGCAGGCGTTCTCCGCGTCGGACTACAACAACAACCTCGATCACGTGACGCTGCACTACGGCGGATTGATCGGCCTCGGCGCGCTGCAATTCAACGCGAACCAGGCGCTGGCGAACGAACTGGGGCTGCACTTCAACGTCGTCAACAACCCCGGGATCCTCGGCATTATCGGGCCGTCGTCCGACCTGACGATCACGGCGACCGACGGCGGCGCGATCGACAACCTGAAGCTCAACGAGTTTCTCGGTTCGATCACGCTGAACGGCGGGCTGATCAGCATCAGCGCGCTCGACAGCGTGACGATCTCCGCGACCGACAAGACAGGGCTGTCCGCGTCGGCCACGGCCGGTCAGTTGCTGAATGCGAGCCTGCTCGGCTCGACGCAGTCGGCGTCGATCATCGAGGGGACGTCGGGCAGCGACACCGTCACCGGCACGTCCGGCAACGACCGCCTGTACGGATACGGCGGCGACGACGTGCTGAACGGCGGTGACGGCAACGACCTGCTGCGCGGCGGTGCCGGCAACGACACGCTCAACGGCGGCAACGGCAACGACATCCTGATCGGCGGCGCCGGCAACGACACGCTGACGGGCGGCGCCGGCACCGACGTGTTCCTGTGGGAAGTCGTCGGCGCGGACAACACCGGCGGCAACGGTCACGACGTCATCACCGACTTCCAGCTGGCAAGCGGTCCGACCGATACGAGCGGCGACAAGATCGATCTGTCGAAGCTGCTGGTCGGCTACACGGCCGATGCGGACGGACCCGCGCACTACGTGGACGGCGTGCCCACGATCGATGCGGGCGACACGATCGGGCAGTTCCTGTCGGTGACGAACGTCGGCGCCGATACGGTGATCAGCATCGACCGCGACGGCGCCGGTACGGCGTTCGGTTCCGAAACCCTCGTCACGCTGAACAACGTGACGACCAATCTGGAGACCCTGCTCGCGAACCATCAGATCCTCGTCTGACCGCAGCGCCCCGGGGAGGCCGGCCTGCCTCCCCGACACGGCGGGCCCGTTCGCATCGCGACGCGGGCTTGCCCGACGCATATCCGTCCCCGCGGCAAACGGGGGCCTGCTTTGCCGGGCGGCTCGCCGCCGGCGTCCCGATGATGCTCAAGACAACCGCTTGCTCCAGATTCACCGTGCGTCGCGCCGCTCGCGCGGCGCGTGCCGTTTTCCATCCAGGCCATGTGTTGTTCGCGATCGCGCTGCTCGACACCGCACCGGCGGCGTTCGCGTCGTCGTCGCCGCTGCCGAGCGGACGGCTGACCGATTCGTTCGAGACCGCGGCGCGCGTGCCGGCTGACGCGATCCTCGCGGCCCCCGCGCCGTCGGCGCATTCATTGCCGCCCGCGCCGCTGGCCGCTCCGAAGGCGGCGGCTCCGTCGGTGCGGCCGGCGGTGGCGACCGCGTCGTTCGTGCCGCTGCCGGCCGGTATGCCCGCCGCCGCACCGCGCCGGCACGTGGCGCCGCCATTGCCGCCCGCAGACCCGGCGCGGCGCATCGTCCTCGCGAACCTGTCTCGCGCGATGGCGCCGGGCGACCCGCCATCACCGGTGCCGCCGCCGCGCGACGGGGTGACGACGATCACGCCGGATCTGCCGGCTCTGCCGGACGCATTCGACCCGCCTGCCGCCACGCACGCAGCGGATTCCGCGGATACCGAGGATGCCGTCGAAGCTTCGGGCGAAACGCTGCGCATCGCGCTCGACCGTCTGACGCTGCGTGATGCGGTCGGCGTGGCGATCGCGCGCCATCCCGACATCGGCCGCGCCCATGCGGAAGTGGCGCAAAGCACGTCGGAGGTCGAGGTCGCGAAGGCAGCGTGGTACCCGAAGATCGACTACGGCGTGCGTCCCGGCTATGGCGGCAGCTTCGGCAGCAACGGCAACCGTACCGGCACGCGCGCATCGATCGGCGTGTCGCAGTTGCTGTACGACTTCGGCCGTACGTCGGGCCGGATTTCCGCGGCGGATTCGACGCGCAGCCAGAAGCAGTACCAGTTGGCCGACACGATCGAGACGGTCGCGTACCAGACGGCGTCGACGTTCGTCGAACTGGCCGCCAGCCAGGACGTCGTCGCCGCCGCGCGGCGCCAGGTCGCCGCGCTGAGCGACACGCGCACGAAGATCCTCGACCGCGTGCGGGCCGGACTATCGGTGTCGTCGGACCGCAATCTGGTCGAACTGGCGATCCTGCATGCGCAGGCGGAAGTGCTGAAGGCCAACACGCGCTTCGACGTCGCCGCCGCGAAGCTCACCGAACTGATCGGCGCCCGCCCGCGGCGCGTGGCGCCGCTGGGCGGCACGGTGGATTTCGTCGGCGATCTCGGCTACGCCGGCGGCGACATCGAACGGACGCCGTCGGTGCTCGCCGCATCGGCCGCCGTCGATGCGGCCGATGCGCGCGTGCGGGTCGCGCAGGCGGAGCGCTTTCCGTCGATCGGCATCGGCGCGAGCCGTTCGATATCGAGCGGCCGCCCGAACGCGACCAACGACACGTGGATCGGCTTCGCGGTGAGCGGCAATTACTCGCTGGGCGGCCTGGCGAGACATCAGATCGCGGCCGCCGAAGCCGAACTGCGCGCGAACCGTGAAAGCCTCGAGAACCGGCGGCTCGTCACGCGCAGCGCGCTCAAGTCGGCGGAGATCGAGGCGTCGGGTGCCGCGGCACGCCTGAACAGCTACGAAAAGGTGACCGCGCTGTCGCGGGCATCGCGCGACCTGTACTGGCAGGAATACATCCTGAACAAGCGCACGTTGACCGAAGTCGTGAATCCGGAGCGCGACATCTTCGAATCGGAAGTCGAGTCGATCAACGCACTGGCCGACGGCGCGATTGCGCGCATCAAGGCATACGTGGCAGTCGGCAAGTTCGTCGAATTGCTGCGCGAACACGAGGGGAGTCGTCATGAATGATGCGTTTCGCGCCGGGCGCGATGCCGGCGCCGATATCGCGCGCTGGGCCGACCCGCTGATTTTCGCCGCACGGCATCTCGGTCTCGCAGTTTCGCCCGAGCAAGTGCGCGGCGCGGCATCGTGGGCGAGCGTCGCGGATCCGGACGCCGCCGTCGTCGAAGTCGCCGCGTCCGCGGGCCTCGCCGCGCAGTTCGTCGCGTTGCCGGCAGCGCGGCTCACGCCGGCGATGCTGCCGGCGCTCGCCGTGTTCGACGATACGCATGTCGGCGTGATCGTGTCGGTCGCGGCGGGGCGTGCGATCGTCCAGTTCGTCTTCGACGGCAAGCCGCTCGAACGCGCGATCGATCTCGACGCGCCGGCGCCAGCGTGGCCGGCCCGCGTGCTGATCGTCCACGAGCGGGTCGCGCGGCGCGACGAGCGCGTCGACGGCTACCTGTCCGCCAAACCCGACACCTGGCTGCACGATCTGTTCTCGGCGCAATGGAAGGTGTTGCTCGATCTCGGCGCCGGCTCGCTGTTCGGCAATCTGCTCGCGATCGCGACGTCGCTGTTCGCGATGCAGGTGTGGGATCGCGTGGTCCCCGCGCGGGCGACGCATACGCTGTGGGTGCTGGCTTCAGGCGTCGTGCTCGCGCTCGCGCTGGAACTGCTGCTGCGTACCGCGCGCGTGTCGATCGCCGATCATTTCGGCAAGCAGGCGGACCTCAAGCTGTCCGCGATGTTCTTCGCGCGCGTGCTCGACATCCGCAACGACGCGCGGCCGCGCTCGCCGGGCACGCTGGTCGCCCAGCTTCGCGACCTCGAACAGCTGCGCGAACTGCTGACGTCGAGCACGATGGGCGTGCTGATCGACATCCCGTTCGTCATCACGTTCCTGTTCATCATCTGGCTGCTCGGCGGGCCGCTCGCGTTCGTGCCGCTCGCGGCGATTCCGCTGCTGATCCTGCCGGGCGTGCTCGCGCAAATCCCGCTGGCAAAGCTGTCGAACCAGGGGCTCGAGGAATCGGCGCTGCGCAACGCGATCCTGATGGAGGCCATCTATCGCGCGGAGGACATCAAGGCGTTGCAGGCGGAGCCGCGATTCCGGCAGCTGTGGGCGCAGACGAATCGCGTGAATGCCGACATCGGTTTGCAGCAGCGCCGGCTGGCCGGTCTGCTGGTCAATCTCGCGCAGACGGTGCAGCAGCTCGCGTACGCCGGCGTGCTGGTTGCCGGCGTGTACGGCATCCTGGACTCGAGCCTGTCGTTCGGCGCTGTGCTCGCCTGTTCGATCCTGACGAGCCGCACGATCGCGCCGCTGGGTCAGATTCCCGCGGTGCTGTCGCGCATCCAGAACGTCCGCGCGGGCAAGAAGGGGCTCGACAACCTGCTCGCGCTGCCGGTCGATCACGATCCGGCGGTCGATGCGTATCACAAGCCGGCGCTCGTCGGCCGATATCGCTTCGAGCAGGTCGGCTACAGCTTCGATCCGCAGGAAAAGCCTGTGCTCAGCATTCCGAATCTGTCGATCGAACCGGGCGAGCGGGTCGCGATCCTCGGCCGGGTCGGCGCGGGAAAATCGACGCTGCTGAGGCTGTTCGGCGGTCTCGCGACGCCGGTGCAAGGGCGCATCCTGTTCAACGACACGCCGATGCCGCTGATCGACGTCGCCGATGTCCGCCGCGACGTCGGGATGCTGCTGCAGGAGTCGAGCCTCTTCTACGGCACGCTGCGAGAGAACCTGCTGATCGCGAATCCGCTCGCCACCGACGACGCGATGCTCGCCGCGATGAAGGTCGCGTGCGCGGACCAGTTGCTGCTGCGGCAGCCGCACGGCCTCGATCTGAAGCTGCGCGAAAGCGGTCTTGGCCTGTCCGGCGGCCAGAAGCAGGCGCTGATGCTGGCCCGCGTGATTCTGCGCTCGCCGAACGTGTTGCTGCTCGACGAGCCGACCGCATCGCTCGACGAGGCGACCGAGCGCGCGATCGTCGAGCGCCTGCAGCAGTGGCTCGGCCATCGCACGTTGATCGTGGCGACGCATCGTTATCCGGTGCTGTCGATCGTCGATCGCATCATCGTGCTCGATGGCGGGCGCGTGGTGCGTGACGGCCCGAAAGACGAGGTGCTGGCCGCGTTGCGCGGCACCGGCACCGGCACACCGGAGCCTGCGGCCGCTGCGCGCGCGCCGGCCGGCGGCTCGCGTCCGTTGCCGACGCAGATGGCGGGAGAGGCGAAATGAGCGATTTTCCGTGGTCGGTGCACCGCGCGCGCGAAGCGGCCCCCGCACGGCGGATGCTGTGGCTGATCGTCGCGGCGCTGGCGGTCTTCCTGGTGTGGTCCGTGTTCGCGAACCTCGACGAAGTCGCGGTCGGCGAAGCCAAGGTCACGCCGGCATCGAAAGGGCAGGTCATCCAGAGTCTCGAAGGCGGCATCCTGCGGGAGCTGGCGGTGCGCGAGGGCGATGTCGTCGACGCGGGCCAGCGGCTCGCGACGCTCGATCCGGTGCTCGCTCGCGCGTCGATGGAGGAAACGCTCGAGCGGATCACCGCATTGCAGGGGCGCGCCGCGCGACTGTATGCGGAGATGAACGACCTGCCCGGCATCGAGTTCCCGGCCGAACTGGCGAACGAGAAGGCCGTGACCGGGCGCGAGCGTCAACTGTTCGTCGCCAACCGGCGCGCGTTTCGCGAAAACGTCGCCAACCTGCGCGAACAGTTGCGCCTCGCCGAGGACGAGCTCCGGATCGCGTTGCCGCTGCTGAAAACCGGCGCGACCAACGAGGTCGAGGTGTTGCGGCTGCGTCAGAAGGCCGCCGAATTCTCGACGAAACTCGCGGCGGCGCAGAGCGAGTACTACGTCGCGCTGAAGGCCGACTATTCGAAGACGATGGCCGATCTCGAACCGCTGCTCAAGGTTCGCGAAGGGCGTGCCGACCAGTTGCGACGAACCGTGATTCGCGCGCCGGCGCGCGGCATCGTGAAGGACATCCGGGTGTCGACGGTCGGCGGCGTGATCGCGCCGGGCGGCATGCTGATGGAGATCGTGCCGCTCGACGACCAGTTGCTGATCGAGGCGCGCCTGAGCCCTCGCGACATCGCGTTCATTCATCCGGGGCAGGACGCGACCGTGAAGATCACGGCGTTCGAGTCGTCGATCTACGGTTCGCTGCCGGCGAAGGTCGAGCGGATTTCGCCGGACACGATCGAAGACCAGGTCGACCGGCGCGTGTATTACTACCGCGTCTACGTGCTCACGCAGCACGCGTATCTGGAAACGCGCGACGGCAAGCGACATCCGATCCTGCCGGGCATGGTCGCCACCGCGGAGATCCGCACCGGGCGCCGCACCGTGTTCGACTACCTCGTCAAGCCGTTGAACCGCGCGGCCGAGGCGTTGCGCGAACGCTAGCGCGCCGGCGCGGCACGGTCATGCGTTCGGCATCCGGATAGACGATCGTGCCGTCGTCCCGGATCACTGCGCCGGCCGTGAGGCGCGCGGGCTCCACGCGGTTGCGGCCCATGATGTGCAGCACCGTTTCGCCGCGCGCGATCAGGTAGTCGGACACGATGCGCCGGTGACAGCGCCACCACACGGCTTCCGAACACATGATCGCGCAGCGCTGCTCGTGGCGTCGCCTCAGGACTGCCATTCGCTGTCGCGTGCTGATCCCGTCGTCGGGACGAATGCGCCAGCGAGATATGGAACCTTATCGCTACGGCACGATTGTCCACTCAAAGTCCGGTTCCGAACAATGCGCGCCGGTGTCTCGTCGCGGGCTTCGAGCTGTTCGTGGCCGCGACGATGCCCCACCGCTCGTTAACCGGCGGTCGCGCTCGGCTTTGTGGTAAGCGCCCACTACGACCTGTGCCCAAAAAGTACAGCGCTTCGAGGTGACTGCTTCGTATGGTCTATTGAACCTGATTCGAATAGCTGCGTGAGGAAGATCATTCCCGCTCGAAGCGGTGTAGCGAACAGTCAACTAGCGCCCGCGATGACTAATACACGTCCTTTCGATCGTCGTGCAAGTTCTTGGCGTTGCCGTGCTGATTTCCACGGCTCCAAGCTTCACACTATCCGAATCGCCGAGCGGCGAACCGTATCTCGGTTGAGCTCGAAGCCGGCGAGGGGCTGGTTGGCTTGGGCGAAACATTCCGCGGCGCGCGGCCAGTCGAGGCAGTCTCGTCACCGGCGGATCTGGTGCGGCGGCCGGCCTCCCCGCGAATTTCCGCTCGAGCGGCACGCTCAGCAACACGGTGGCGGGATAGCCGGAGTCAGGTCCGCACGTGTTCTCTTACCATCGCGAGAACCTCATTGACCATCGGATGATGGCGGTTCGTATTCCAGACGGCGGCCGCCGTCACGACCATGACCTTTTCCTTCAACGGCCGCACGACGACGTTCTCCGGCGCGAGCTTGCGCGTTGACGCCGGCACCAGCGCGACGCCCTGGCCGCAGCCGACGTACGCGATCTGCGACGTCACCGACCGCACCTCGTGAATCACGCGCGGCGTCAGCCCATGCGTGCGGCAGACGGACGTCAGCATGTCGAAGTAGACGGGGCTTACCTGTCGCGACGACATGACCAGCGGCTCGTCCATCAATGCGCGCAGCCGCACCCGCGGCAGCGCCGCCAGCGGATGGTCCTTCGGCAGCGCGACGGCGAGCCGGTCCTCGGCCAGCGGCATCGTCGCGATGCCGCTCGCCACCTCGCCATCGACACGCGCGAACGCGAGATCGAGCTCACCGGCCTCCAGCGCCGGGATTGCGTCGACGCTGTCGATCTCGTTGACGAACACGGTCAGGTTCGGATGCGCGCGCTTGAGTGCGTCCAGTAGGGGCGGCACCGTATCGAGCATTGCGGACGTGATCGCGCCGACGTGCAGCACGCCCGCCTGGCCGGCTGCGACCTCGCGCACGACGCGTTGCAGCCGCTCGGCCTGGCCGGCGAACTGCCGTACGGCGGGAAGGATGGCCGCGCCCGCAGGGCTCAGTTGCGTGCCCTGCCGCGAACGGTAGAACAGCTGGATCTTGAGCGATTGTTCGAGCACCTTGATCTGCTCGGTCAGCGGCGGCTGCGACATGTTCAGCCGCTTCGCCGCACGCCCGAAATGCTGCTCCTCGGCGACAGCGAGAAACATCCACAGCTGTCGAATCAGGCGGTAGTCGATCGTGTCGCTCATGACGGGTATGTCCAACGGTGAAATGGCGCGGAATTCGCCGCGGAGCAGGGCGCGGCGGCTCGACATGATGGCCGCCGTCCGCGCGCGAAGAGACGGTTTTCGTATTCCGAAAATCGTATCACGCAGATACGAAATGGCAATTTTACTTACCACGTCACCACGGCGACGATGGCCGCACTTGTCAACCGGGATCAGCGATGAACCAGCCTGCCTTCCTCGAGCGCCTTGCCTCGCTCGACACGAACACCGTATCCGATGCGCTCGACTTTCTCGGCCTGCCCGGCGCGACGGTCGGCCTGCGCCCGTTGTGGGACTGCCCGAAAGTCGTCGGGCGCGCCAGCACGATTCAGCTCGGACCCAAGACGGGCACCACGCCGACCGTGCACCTCATTTCGCCGGTCGTCGACGCCATCACCACGGACGACCGCGTGCTGGTGATCGCCGGCGGTGCCGACGGCATTTCGTGCTGGGGGGACATCCTCGCCAACGCGGCGACCGCGAAGCGGATTCGCGGCTCGATACTCGACGGCCTGAGCCGAGACATCGAGGGCAGCGAAGCGATCGGTTATCCGGTGTACGGGCGCGGCGTGACGATGATCAGCGCGCGCAATCGCGTGATCCAGGTCGATTCCGGCACGCCGGTGCAGATGGCCGGCGTGACCGTCCATCAGGATGACTACGTGATCGCGGATCGCTGCGGGACGGTGTTCGTTCCGGCCGCGTCCATCGAAGCGGTGCTCGATCTCGGCGAGCGTATCGCGAAGCGGCAGGACGGAATGGTCGCCGCCGTGCGCGCAGGCCGCCCGGTCGCGGACGTGATGCACGACAAGGAATTCGAAGCCATCGCGGTGCGTTGACCGCACCGCCCTTTTTCGGAACATTCGATATGACGAATCCCACCCGGACCGCGGCGGAAGAACAGGCGCTGGTCGCGCTGTTCGAAGGGCTCGACACGCCGGGCGTGTCCGATGCGATGGACAAGCTCGGGCTGCACGGGCAGGCGCTCGGCATCATGCCGCTGGCCGACTATACGAAGGTCGTCGTCGGGCCGGCGTTCACGGTCAGGTACGTGCCGGCCAGCGTGCCGCCCGGCACCGTCGGCGACTTCATCGACGACGTCGCACCGGGCGACGTCGTCGTGATCGACAACGACGGCCGCACCGACTGCACCGTGTGGGGCGACATCATGACCCAGTACGCGGGGCTGCGCGGCATCGCGGGCACCGTGATCGACGGCGTGTGCCGCGATGTGAACAAGGCACTCGCCGACGACTATCCGCTGTTCACCGCAGGCCGCTTCATGCGGACCGGCAAGGACCGCGTGCAGGTCGAGTCGGTGAATGCGACGGTCGGGATCGGCACCGTGCGCGTGGCGGCGCGCGACATCGTCGTCGCAGATGCGAACGGCGTCGTGATCGTGCCGCGCGGCCGTGCGCGGGAAGTGGCGCAGGTTGCGCGCCAAATCGAAGAAGTCGAATCGCGCATTCGCGAGCAGATCGCACAGGGCAAGACGCTCGGCGACGCTCGCTCGGCGCTCGGCTATCACACACTGCAAAGCAAGGCCTGACGATGAATCTGATCCGTACCTACGAGCCAACGCTGCTGGACCAGGCGCGCAAACTCGGCACGTCCACGCTGTTCGAGGCCTCGGGCCTGGCGACCAGCGCCGTCGATCCGGCGATTCGCACGGTGTGGCCCGGCGCGTCCGTCGCCGGTCCCGCGTATCCGCTCGAATGCTCGCCGGGCGACAACCTGGCGATCCATATCGCAATGGAGCAGGTGCCGCGCGGCAGCGTGCTCGTCATCTCAACGGGCGGCTTCGTCGCCGGCTACTGGGGCGAGGTGCTGACGGTGGCCGCCGAAGCGGCCGGCGTGGCCGGCCTGATCATCGACGGCGGTGTGCGCGACATCGCGGCGCTCGTGGCGCGCCGTTTCCCGGTATTCACGCGCGGCGTGTCGATGCGCGGCACGATCAAGGCGAGCGCGCCGTCGGTCGGGGAGCCGATCAGCTTCGCGGGCGCGCCGGTGGCCGCCGGCGACCTGGTCGTGGCCGACGACGACGGCGTGCTGGTGATACCGGCCGCGCATGTCGACGCGACGTTGGCGCAGGGACACGCGCGTGCCGACAAGGAAGCAACGATGATGGACGCGCTGCGCGCCGGTCGCAGCACGCTCGAACTGATGGGCCTGACGCGCTGGAGGAACGCACGATGAGCGCGCCGATCGATACGCTGAATCGCTTCCTCGCCGCAGCACGGCCGTCGGCTACGTACCAGGTGATGGATCGCGTGGCCGCCCGGCGCGCGAGCGGCGCCGCGGTGATTTCGCTGAGCGCTGGCGAGCCGGACTTCGACACGCCGGAACACGTGCGCGAAGCCGGCATCGCCGCGATCCGCGCGGGCCACACGCGCTATACGCAAGTGGCCGGATTGCGCGCGCTGCGGGATGCGATCGCCGACAAGTTCCGGCGCGAGAACGGGCTCGACGTGGACTGGCGCGACACGCTCGTGTGCAGCGGCGGCAAACAGGTGATCTTCAATGCGCTGGCCGCGACGCTGAACGAAGGCGACGAAGTCATCGTCCCCGCGCCGTATTGGGTCAGCTATCCGGAGATCGTGCAACTGTGCGGCGGCCGGTCCGTCACCGTGCCTTGCGGCGCGACCAGCGGCTTCAAGCTCACGCCGGAGGCGTTGCAGGCCGCGATCACGCCGCGCACGCGGTGGCTGATCCTGAACTCGCCGTCCAATCCGACGGGCGCCGTGTACAGCCGTGCGGAACTGCGGGCGCTCGCCGAGGTGTTGCTCGCGTATCCGCATGTGCTGGTGTTGTCCGACGATATCTACGAGCACTTGATCTTCGACGGGATCGAATTCTTCACGATCGCGCAGGTCGAGCCGAGGTTGCGCGAGCGCGTGCTGACGATGAACGGCGTGTCGAAGGCGTATGCGATGACGGGCTGGCGTATCGGCTTTGGCACTGGGCCGCGCTGGCTGATCGATGCGATGGAGAAGTTGCAGGGGCAACAAACGTCCGGCGCGTCGACGATCTCGCAGCACGCGGCGCTCGCCGCGCTGACCGGGCCGCAGGATTTCATCGCGCATTCGCGCGTCGCGTTCCAGCGGCGGCGCGATCGGGTCGTCGCGCAACTGAATCAGGCACGGGGTTTGCGCTGCGAGGTCCCTCAGGGGGCGTTCTATGCGTTCGCGTCGTGCGAGCGGCTGATCGGCAGGACGACGCGCGCGGGCGTGCGACTGGCCAGCGACGAGGACGTGGTGAACGCCTTGCTCGACGAAGCCGGCGTGGCCACCGTGCACGGCAGTGCGTTCGGGCTCGGTCCGTTCATCCGTATCGCTTATGCACTGGACGACGCATCGTTGCTGCGCGCGTGCATGGCGATCCAGGACTTCTGCGGGACGTTGACGGCCTGAGGGCCGTGATCCGAGATCTGCAATCCCGCGTTGGCCGGTCGTGTCGAAGCGGGCGCCATTCCATTCCTAACCGAGATTCGATCAGATGAGTCATGCGTTTTCCCGGTCGCGGTGGTCGTTCACCGTCGACGGCACCGAACTGGACGTGTCGGCCATTCACCGCGGCGGCGAGCGTGCGCCCGTCGTGTTCCTTCACGGCTTCGGCTCGACGAAGGAGGATTATGCGGACATCGTGCGCCATCGCGCGTTCGACGGCCGGCCTTTCATTGCCTACGACGCGCCGGGCTGCGGCGAAACCCGCTGCGCCGATCCGTCGAATGTCTCGATCCCGTTTTTCGTCGAAACGGCGTTGAACGTGATCGACCGCATGGGCTTCGCACGATTCCACGTCGTCGGACATTCGATGGGCGGACTGACGGCGCTGATGCTCGCACACCGGTATCCGCAGCGCGTGTTGAGCTTCGTCGACATCGAAGGCAACCTCGCGCCGGAGGATTGTTTCCTGAGCCGGCAGGTCGTCGACTATCCGCGCGACAGCGCCGAGCAATTCTTCGACGATTTCATCGATCGCACGCATCAGGCACCTGCCTACGCGAGCGCGCTTTACGCGGCGAGCCTGCGTCACAAGGTGCGAGCCGGAGCCGTCGGCGCGATTTTCCGCTCGATGGTGGAACTGTCCGACCACGGCGACCTGATGCGCAAGTTCCTCGGCCTGCCGTGTCCGCGGATGTTCATGTACGGCGAGCAGAACGCATCGCTGTCGTACCTGAGCGCGATCGAAGCGCATGGCGTCGTGCTGGCGGAAATCCCTGACTGCGGGCACTTCCCGATGTACTCGAATCCGGTGCGAATGTGGCAGGCGATCGCGGACTTTCATGCGCACACGGGCTGACAGGCTCACGGCCTAAGAGGTGAGAAGCATCAACCGAACAAGGAATCAGAGAACGATGGTGGAGGCGCCGTGTCGTATGCGCGCGAATTTCTCGGCGAGAGGGCGTCGTTCGTGGCCGGCCGGATGTATTTCCTGAACTGGGCGATGACCGGCGTCGTCGACATTACCGCCGTCGCGCTGTACCCGCACTACGGGGGCGTGTTCGCCCCAGTACCGCAGTAGGGATTCGGGGTGCGCTCTGTATCGTGACCGCGATCGCGCTGTTTCTGTCATTGGCGCCGTGGTGCTCGGCGCCGGCCAAGTGGCCGGGCAGGCGACCGGCATGCACCTGATTATCGACAACGGAGCCTTCTTTCCGCACGCATTGATGCTGGCGCTGGTGCTGGTACAGGGCGTCGTGTTCGCGTTTTCCGGGGTCGAACTGGTCGGCACCGCCGCAGGGGAATGCAACGACGCGCACAATATCCTGCCGCGCGCGATCAATAGCGTTATCTGGCGGATCGCGTTGTTCTACGTCGCGTCGGTCGTGCTGCTCGTATGTCTGATGCCGTGGAGCGCGTACAAGGCCGGCCAGAGTCCCTTCGTGACCCTATTCGCCGCGCTTGGAGCCCGGGAACCGGACCGGTGATGAACATCGTCGTGCTGTCCGCCACACTGTCGAGCCTCAATTCGGGGCTGTATTCGACGGGTCGCGTGTTGCGTTCGTTGTCGATGGGCAGCTGCGCGCCGACGCTGCTCGCACGGATGAGGCTAGATTGCACTGAACGGGGCCGACTCCGCGTGGTCGCGCTCTACGGCGTGGGGAAAGCGGATGCTGTTGTTGCCCTCGACTGCGTCGCAGCAAGGTGCCGAACTGTGCAGGTGTCGACAGATATACAGCGCAGGTTTCACCCGGCCGGCTGTGCATGTCACTCAGCATTTTGAACAAAAACAATCCGCTCAGCGTGGATCGCTTAGTGGCGACGCTCGTAAGGCCGCCGCGCCCACGCCTTAACCGACCGCCACGGTCTACCCCGGGAAGAGAGCGCCATATGAAGAAACGTCATTTGTTCGCGGCGATGGCCGTCGCCATGTCCGCATTTTGTCTAACTGCAGGCGCGGAGGTCGTGAAGATCGGTGTCGCGGGCCCCCTGACGGGTGGTCAATCGAACTTCGGCAAAGACGACGAGCGCGGTGTTCGGCTCGCGGTCGAGGATCTGAACAAGAACCCGATCGTCGTGAACGGTCAGCCGGTGACCTTCCAGGTGATCTCGGAAGACGATGCGGCGGATCCGAAGACCGGCGTGTCGGTCGCGCAGAAGCTGGTCGACAACGGCGTCAAGGCGGTGCTCGGCCACTACAACTCGGGCGTGACGATCCCTGCATCGCGCATCTACAACGGCGCGAAAGTGCCGATGATCACGGGTGCGGCGTCCAACCCGGCGATCACGCAGCAGAACTTCCCGTACATCTTCCGTCTCGCGGCCAATGACAACGTGATGGGCGCACGCATCGCGGATTTTGCCGCGAACGTGCTGCATGCGAAGCGAGTGGCGGTCATCGACGATCGCACCGCGTACGGTTCGGGCGTGGCCGACGTGTTCGTGACGACGGCCAGGAAGAACGGCATGAACGTCGTGGCGCGCGAGTATTCGAACGACAAGGCGACCGATTTCAATGCGATCCTCACGCACATCAAGGCGACGCGTCCCGATGCGATCTTCTACGGCGGCTACTATTCGCAGGCGGCATCGATCGGTCGGCAGTCAAAGCAACTGGGCCTGAACGTGCCCGTGCTCGGCGGTGACGGCATCTGCTCGGTGGACATGCCGAAGCTCGCCGCTGGCGCGCTCGATGGTCGCGGGTTCTGTGCCGAAGGCGGTGCGCCGCTGGCAACGCTGAAGGGCGGCCCGGAATTCGCGGCGCGATACGAAAAGACGTTCGGCGTGAAGAACGACGTCTACTCGCCGGCCTTTTACTCGGCCACGATGGTGGTCGCACAGGCGATGAAGGCGGCGAATTCGACCGATCCGGAAAAGTTCGTCGAAGTGCTGCGCAAGACGCAGTTCTCGACGCTGGTCGGCAAGGTCCGCTTCGACCGGACGGGGGAATGGATCGACGCGCCCGTGACGGTTTACAAGGTGTCCGGTGACGACCTGGCGCCGATTCCTTGATCGACGCGTCGGGATGACGGTGCGCGATTCCGCGCACCGCCGGACCGGACTATTTGACCGACGGGTAGACCACGGGGATTTGCGCTGTCAGATTCCGGTCGAGGTATTGCATGAAGCGTCCCTTGAACTGCACCGCGTGCTGGTGCGCGCTTGCTTCGGCCCGATCCGCGTCGCCCGCTTCGAGCGCCAGTACCATCTCGGTATGGTCGCTCGCCATTTGCTCGGCCGTGATGTCCGGGTCTTTGGCTTCGAACTCCGTATAGAGGTGAAGCATGCGCCGCCCTTCTTCGAGCAGCCGGCGGTACAGGTCGGCGAAATACGTGTTTCTGCCGGCGCGGGCGATCGCCATGTGGAACTCGTAGTTCTTCTCGATGAGATCGATGCTGTCACCAGTCTTGATGGCCTTGGCCGCGGCCTTGATGTACGCACGTTGCGCGGCGCGAATCAGGTCGAGGTCGCTGTCCGAACGATGCAGCGCCGCCAGACGCGTCGTCACACGCTGAAGCAGATCCAGCGCATCGAGGAACTCGGGCACTCTGGCCAGTTCCATCGGCGTGACGACGTTGCCGCGATTCGGCAGGATCGTCACCAGCCCCTCCGCGGACAGCCGGACAAGCGCCTCGCGAACGGGCGAGCGCGATACGTCGAAGCGTTCCGCGACCCCGAGTTCATCGAGATGCGTGCCCGGAGCGATCTTCAACGTCAGGATTTCGTTTCTCAGTGTCGTGTAGACACGTGCCGTGCCGGTTTCCTTGCCGGACTGGACCTCAGTTGCCGCTCCCGCTGCCATTCGTGGGTTCTCCATGCGCTTGCCGCTCCGGGTCCGTCGAACCGGAGCATGTGAAATGTGCCGCCGTAATGCCGGCAGTGTACTACCGGCGCACGCGGAATCCTGGCGGCGGCAGGGATAGCGCGCGATACGGCGCGGCTCCCTAGGACTCGTCGACGGCATCGGCCACGAGGCGACCACCGACCGCCCAACTCGCGCGCGGCACCTCGCTGAACACGATCTGAATGTCTTCCGGCGGGCACTTTGCGATTCGCGACGTCTCGCGCGTCAGCACCTCCGCCAACTCGGATTTCTGTTCGCGCGAGCGACCCGCGAGCATTTCTACATGGATGACCGGCATCGGGATGACCTGACTCGAAGTAAAGGGGCGGGCAATCGGAGTTGCCCGGACAAAAGAGCGAATGAGCGGATCGACGACTCCGTTCAGTGATCGCTTAAATGTCGATCTCATGTCGACAATCGTTCCATTTGAGGCTCAGGAAGTCAAGCGATCACAGCTGTTTCGATGGATCAATGTATACCCTCATATGGCCTGAAACCGTTGATGCGCGGGCGTCTTGCCGCAGCCTTCATACGTTTTGATTTTTTTCGCGTTGACATTGTCGGCATTTGATCGACAATGTGACACATGGATTCGATGCGCGATCCGATGCATGACGACGGTCACGAAGCAGTGCTGAACAGTCGAGCGAAGTCGTCGCCAGTCATCCATTCCATGTGCTGCGGGACGCACCGTCGCACCGCCGCGTGGGCAGCAGAGTCGATTTGGGCATGTAGTCATTTGGGTAATCCGGGCCAGCGTTCGCACAAGGCGGCGAAGCGGGCCCGAGAACGATCGGGAAACGATATGGCAAGCGCGAGAATTGGCGTCGACATTGGCGGCACTTTCACGGACCTTGTTCTACTGGACGACAAGGGCTATGTGACCTTCACCAAGGTGTCTTCGACGCCGGCAGCTCCAGAGGAAGCGGTTCTGACGGGAGTCGAACGCATCCTCGAGCAGGCCGGCCTCAAGACGTCCGATGTCACGGAAGTGCTGCATGGCACGACGGTCGGATCGAACACGATGCTTCAGAAGGTCGGCGCCAAATGCGGCCTGATCACGACGAAGGGTTTCCGGGACGTGCTCGAAATCGGCCGCGTCCGCACGCCGACGATGTTCGATCTGTCGTGGGACAAGCCCGTGCCGTTGGTGGAGCGTCGCTACCGGCGTGAGGTCGACGAGCGCGTGCTGGCATCGGGCGACATCCTTCGTCCGACGCCGGTCGACCAGGTGCTCGAAGCAGGCCGCTTCTTCGAGAGCGAAGGCGTCGAATCCGTCGCGATCTGCTTTATCAATTCGTACAAGAACACGGCGAATGAAAAGGCCGCGCTCGACGCATTTCAGCAGGCCTTCCCCGACATCAGCGTGACGGCATCGATCTCGGTATTGCCTGAGTTGCGCGAATACGAGCGCACCTCGACGACAGTCGTCAACGCGTATGTGCTGCCCGCGCTGCGCACCTATCTCCAGCGCCTCGAGTCCGGTCTCAAGCGGATCGGTGTCGACGCGCCGCTGCTGGTGAGCAACTCCAACGGCGGTCTGTCGAGCGCCCGTGTGGCGCAAGACACGCCCGTGTTCTTTATCTCGTCCGGGCGCTCGGCCGGTGTCGTCGGTGCGGGGCGGCTCGGCGCGGCACGCGGCGAGCAGGAACTGGTGGTGTTCGACATGGGCGGCACGACGGCGTCCGCGTCGCTGATTCATGAAGGCCAGCTGGCGCGCACCAACGAGTATGAATTCCGCGCGGGCATTTCCACGCCGAGCCGCTTCATCAAGGCGGGCGGCTACATGATGCGCGTGCCGACGATCGACGTCGCGGAAGTGGGCAGCGGGGCAGGTTCCATCGCGTGGATCGACGCGGGCGGCCTGCTCAACGTCGGTCCGGTTTCGGCCGGCGCGTTCCCGGGGCCGGTGTGCTACGGCATCGGCGGCCAGAAGCCGACGGTGACCGATGCCAATGCGATTCTCGGTTTCCTGCCGCAGCGTCTAGCCGGTGGCACGATGGAGCTCAATATCCAGGCCGCACGCGACGCCGTCGACACGTTGCTCGCAAAGCCGCTGGGTATCGGTGTCGAGGAAGCTGCCGTGGGCATCCGCGAGGTTGTGAACGTCAACATGGCACGCACGATCAAGGCCGTGACGGTCGAGCGAGGCGTCGACCCGCGCGATTTCGCGCTGGTTGCGTTCGGTGGCTCCGGTCCGGTGCATGCGTGCGATCTCGCGCGCGCGCTCGACATGAAGCGCGTGGTGTTTCCGGCTGCGCCCGGCGTCTTCACGGCGATGGGCATGCTGGCCGGCGCGGTGGAGCGCTACTTCGTGCGCCCGTCGTTGAGCCCGCTCGACACGCTCGATCTCGACGCGCTCGGTGGCGCCATCGCGTCGATGCGCGACGACGCGCGCAATGCGCTGGCGGAAGAGGGCTATTCGGCCGACCGCATCGAGTATGTTTTCGATCTCGACATGCGCTTTCGCGGGCAGGACTACGAAATTCCCGTGCGCATTCCCGAACAGCTGGATGAAGACGCACGCGAGACGTTGCGCCAGGCGTTCCGCGACGCGTATACGGCGATCTACGGCTACGCGTCGAACGATGCGATCGAATGCGCGAACGTCCGTTTGCTTGCCCGCGGTATTGCATCCAGCACGCTGGACTTCAACGATATTCGCAGCGCGAAGTCGGCGGGCGGCAACGAGGAAGTGTCGACCCGCAAGGTCTACTTCGACCGGCAGACCGGCTGGATCGACACGCCGATCGTCCCGCGCGCGAAGCTCGACAAATCGATGGAAGGCCCGGTGATTCTCGAAAGCGCCGACACGACGATCGTGATTCCGCCGCGCTGGCGTGTGAGCACCGACAAGGTAGGCAGCGTGATCGCCTCGCTCGACTGAACAGACAGGAACAGCCATGACCCAACGAAACGTTGACCCCATCACCTTCGCGATCGTCAAGAATGCGCTCGACACGATCGTCGACGATATGGCGTTTGCCGTGATGCGGACCGCCCGCTCGCCGATCATTCGCGATGTCCTCGATTATTCGGTGACGATGTGCGACGCCAGTGGCCGCATTCTCGCGCAGGCCAAGACCGTCGCGCTGCATCTGGGCGCGGTGCCGGACGCCGTCGATGTCGTGATCAGGAAGTTCGCGTCGAACGTCGAACCCGGCGACGTGATCGTGCTGAACGATCCGTACGAAGGCGGGATGCACCTGCCGGACATCTTCATGTTCAAGCCGATCTTCTTCGAGAACCGGCTGCAGGGCTTCTCGGTCGTTATCGCGCATCACTGTGACGTGGGCGGCCGTGTGCCGGGCTCGAACGCAGCGGACTCCACGGAGATCTTCCAGGAGGGCCTGCGAATCCCGCCGACCAAGTTGTACGTGCGCGGCGAGCCGAACCAGACGCTGATCGACATCATCCGCAAGAACGTGCGTTTGCCGGACCTCGTGCTCGGCGACCTGGACGCGCAGCTCGCCACCTGCAATATCGGCGAACGCGAGTTGCTGCGCATGATCGGCCGGTATGGCGAAGAAAACCTGCAAGGCTATTTCGACGAACTGCTCGACTATGGCGAGCGTCTGACCCGCCAGGCGATCGAGGCCTGGCCTGACGGGGTGTACGAGTTCACCGACTATATCGACAACGACGGTTTCAGCGACGACGCGATTCCCATCAAGTGCGCGATAACGGTCGCGGGATCGTCCGTCAAGGTGGATTTCGCTGGTTCGTCGCCGCAGGTGCGCGGCGCAATCAACTCCACGCTGTCCTTCGTGAAGTCGGCGACCTACCTCAGCGTGCGATGCGCGCTCGATGCCGACGTGCCGAACAACGCCGGCGTGTATCGCTGCATCGAAATCACGGCGCCTGAAGGGTCGATCCTGAATCCCCGCATGCCGGCGCCGGTCGCTGCGCGGGCGCTCACCGGGTATCGCGTGGTCGACTGCGTGTTTGGTGCGCTGGCGCGGATCGCGCCGAAGAAAGTGATGGCGGCAGGCGAGGGCGGCAACACCGTGATCGCGCTGAGCGG
The DNA here is from genome assembly GCF_902832955.1 of Burkholderia sp. BCC0044. Taxonomy (NCBI): domain Bacteria; kingdom Pseudomonadati; phylum Pseudomonadota; class Betaproteobacteria; order Burkholderiales; family Burkholderiaceae; genus Burkholderia; species Burkholderia sp. BCC0044. The sequence goes on from NZ_CADFDO010000002.1 coordinate 298,966, forward strand.
TTACGACAAGGAGGCGAGCGAACCGTTCATCCTCGTCGACATGATCAACGGCGCATGGGGCGGCCGCTTCAACAAGGACGGCATCGAGGGCGTCACCAACCCCTCGCAGAACATGTCGAACATGCCGATCGAAACGCTCGAAGCGCGTTACCCGATCGTGATGGAGGAATACGGCTTCGCACCGGATTCCGGCGGCGCGGGGCAATACCGCGGCGGCCTGGGGCTCGTGCGCGAATACCGGATCGAAGCAGAGGAAGTCGTCGCGCAGATCCGCTCGGATCGTGCAGCCCACGCGCCTTACGGGCTGTTCGGCGGTTCCGAAGGCGCGCGTTCGGCGAATTACCTGCGCACCAGCGACGGCCTGTCGCCACTGCCGAGCAAGTTCACCCGCACGCTGCAGCGTGGCGCGATCATTCGCCACGAGCAGGCCGGCGGCGGCGGATACGGTGCGCCTGCCGACCGCGCGCTCGAGCTGATCGAAGCCGATCTGGCAAACGGCAAGATCACGCGCGATTACGCCGAGCGGCACCATCGCGTCGTTTTCGACGGCGATCGTATCGACCGCGAGCGCACGGCTGCGGCACGGCCGCTGAAGTAATCGCAACGTCACCCAACAGCACGCGAAAGGAGCGCTGTCATGACACTGAATCTCAAGGCACGACTCAAGGAACTGGACATCGATCTGCCCGAGTCGGCGCCGAAGCCGGGTGCGAATTTCCTCCCGGTCAAGCGAGTGGGCAACCTGCTGTATGTGTCCGGGCAGGTCCCGGTGCGCGACGGTGTCGATCAGTACGTCGGCAAGGTGGGACGCGACGTGACGATCGAAGACGGGCAGGCGGCGGCGCGTCTTTGCGCGGTGAACATGCTTGCGCAGGTGAACCGTGCCGTTGACGGCGATTTCAGCCGGATCGCCGGCTGCGTGCGGCTCGGCGGCTTCGTCAACGCGGTCGAGGACTTTAGCGAACATCCGAAAGTGATCAACGGTGCGTCGGACCTGATGGTCGCCGTGCTCGGCGACGCGGGACGCCATACGCGCGCGGCAGTCGGGTGCATTTCATTGCCGCGCGGCGTTGCGGTCGAACTGGAGGGCATTTTCGAACTGGCTTGAACCGTGGTCGTGCGATCACGCTCGGCGACGGAACCGTGTCGCTGCGAATCGCACGAGTAGTGATGGAAACCGCTTCTGATGTGCAGCAAAGAGGCTCCCGGCAGTCGGCAGGGAGTCAAGCAGTGCGCGACGACGCCGTCACGTCCGCCTTAGCGGGACACGACGGCAACCCATACTCAAATGTAAAGAGGTTCCCCATGCTTCGGATGGCTCGCATTCTCGCTCGCACGCTGGTCGGTGCGTCTGCATTCGGTTTGTTGATCAGCACCCCGGCCGCGCACGCGCAGGACGCGTCAACGTGGCAAAGCGTGCGCAAGGCCGGCGTCTTGCGCTGCGGTATCGCCACGTCACCGCCGTACACGATGAAAGACCCGAAAACCGGTGCATACAGCGGCGTGTTCCCCGCGCTGTGCCGCGATTTCGGCGAGAAGGTCCTGAAGGTGAAAGTCGAATACGTCGATACGACGTGGGACAACATCGTCGCCGGCCTGCAGTCGGACAAGTGGGATATTTCGCTGTCGTTGAACAACACGCCGGAGCGGCAAAAGGCGATCGCGTTCTCCGAGCCGGTGACGGACTACAGCGTGACGTTCAGCTTCAACAAGAACAACCCGAAACTGAAGTCGATTCATTCGATCGCGGATATCGACAAGCCGGGCTACACCGTGACGGTCATGTCCGGCTCCGCGGGCGACAAGGCGATCTCGCCGCTGCTGAAGCAAGCGACGATCATGCGCCTGCCTGGCTTCGACGAAACGCGCCTCGCATTGATGTCGAAGCGCGCCGACGTGCTCGCGGACGACAACATGGCGAACATCCTGTTGAGCCGCGCGCATCCGGATTGGGTCGAGCTGTTCAAGCCGAACCCGTTGCTTGCTCCGCAAGGCATCTGCTTTGGGGTGCGCAAGGACACGCCCGCGGCCGATATCACGGTGCTCAACCAGTTCATCGACCAGCAGATCAAATCTGGCGCGGTGAACAAACTGATCGAAGTATCGGTGAAGCAGACGCTCGCGCTTTCGAAGTAACGCCTGTCGTACCGGTAGCGCGACCGTCGGGTTGCGCTGCCGTCGAGACCACGCGACGAGACGACGTATGATCAGATCGTCGACCGAATGGATATTGTGTTGAGCAGCCCGTGCTGCGCATCGCTGGAGAACGGTTCCCATGTTGCTATCCCAGACACAGTCAGGTCCGGTGGTCACCCCGACCGGTACGGAGACTTTGTCGCCGCAGTCGACGACATCCGCGAACTTCGTGCAATTGCACGACGTGTACAAATCGTATGGCGAGAATCTCGTCGTGATGGACCGCATGAGCCTCGACATGCGAGCCGACGACCGGCTGGTCGTCATCGGCCCGAGCGGGAGCGGCAAGAGCTCGTTGTTGCGGGTGCTGATGGGGCTCGAGGGCATCCAGGGCGGCGATATTGCTTTCCAGGGGCGTCCGTACATCAAGGGCTCTGGCGCGCGAAGTCCGGCGAAGATCGACGCGAAGCTGCAACGACAGATCGGCATGGTGTTCCAGCACTACACGCTGTTTCCGCATCTGTCCGTGCTCGGCAACCTGATTCTCGCGCCGGTGAAGGTGGGCGGGCTGTCCAAGGCTCAGGCGACCGAGCGCGCGCGCACGTATCTCGCCCGTCTGGGGCTCGAGAGCAAGCTGCACGCTTACCCGAGCCAGCTGTCGGGCGGCCAGAAACAGCGTGTTGCGATTGCCCGCGCGCTGATGCTCGAACCGAAGCTGATGCTGTTCGACGAAGTCACGTCGGCGCTCGACCCGGAAATGGTGATCGAAGTGCAGAACGTGATGCTGCAGCTTGCCGAACAGAAGATGGCGATGATCATCGTCACGCACGACATGCATTTCGCGCGCGATATCGCCACCCGAGTCGTGTTCTGCGCGAGCGGCAAGGTGGTCGAACAGGGCGCGCCCGCGGAAATATTCAAATGCCCCAAGGAAGCGCGCACTCGCGAGTTTCTCGAGAAAGTCCTCCACCTGGACTAGAAGGCGACACCATGAGCTATCACTTCGATTTCGGCTTTCTGACAGGAAGTGTCGGTCCGTTGCTCCAGGGGCTGAAGGTCACCGTTGAACTCGCGCTTGCCGCGAACGCGATGGGCCTCGTGCTGGGCTTCCTGCTCTGCCTCGTGGTCATGAGCCGATGGGCGGTCGTTCGCTGGCCGGCCCAGCTGTTCATCGAGTTCTTTCGCTGTACGCCCGCGCTATTGCAGATCGCGTGGTTCTTCTACTGCATCCCAATGATGGTGGACGTGTTCATCGACCCGATCGTGATGGGCGTGCTCGCGCTCGGCCTGAACCTGACGGCGTTCAATGCGGAAGCGTATCGCGCCGGTGTGCAGGCGGTGCCGAAGGAGCATCTCGATGCGTGCGTCGCGCTTGGCCTCAAGCCGTGGCAACGCACGGTGTTCGTGGTGCTCCCTCAGGCACTGCGCACCGCTCTGCCGGTACTGATGACCAACGGCATCGGCACGCTTCAGCAAAGCGCGCTCGTCGCGATCGTCGCCGTCGCCGATCTGATGTATGTCGCCAAGAGCCTCGCGACCGAAGCGTACCGGCCGCTCGAGACGTATTCGGTGGTCGCGCTGATCTACTTCGCGTTGTCGCTGCCGATCTCGCGCCTCGTCCATGTCATCGAACGCCGCCAGGACGCGGCCGTGCAACGCTAGAGGTTGACCATGACTTTCGACGTCTCTGTTATCGCGTCCTACTGGCTCGTCCTCCTCAAGGGGTTGGGATTGACCGTGGTCATCACGGGAGGGTGTGCGCTGCTGGGTAGCCTGCTCGGATTTGCGCTGAGCCTGGTGCGCATGTCGCCGTCGCGTTCGGTCAAGGCATTGACCACGCTCTATGTCGAGTTCTTTCGGGGCACGCCGCTGCTGATCCAGCTCTTCTGGGTGTTCTTCTGCTTCCCGGTCGTGTTCAATCTTCCGCTACCGCCCTATCTGTCGGTGATCATCTCGCTGACGTTGTACATGACGGCGATTACCAGCGAGACGTTTCGCGGCGCGCTCAAGTCGATCTCGTCCGAGCAGCACGATGCCTGTATCGCGCTGAGCCTGTCGCCACGGGTGAAGATCGTATACGTGATTTTTCCGCAGGCGCTGCTGCGCGCGATTCCGCCGCTGCTGTCGAACATCATCAGCCTCTTCAAGGAAAGCGCGCTGATCTCGTCGGTCGGTGTCGCCGACCTCATGTATGTCGGGCAGAGCATTTCGAACGCGACCGCCAAGCCGCTGGAGTTTCTGACCACGGTCGGCGTGATCTATTTCGTCGTCGCATTTCCGCTGACGCGACTGGTCGGGGTGATCGAAACGCGCTTCCTGCGCCGCTTCGCCTACTGAACCCGCCCGCCTGTATCGCATGACCCGTATTACGGACAAGAGATGAATTCCGACTCCTTTCAGAACCTCACCCGGCCGGCTGGCGCAGGCGATGCTGCGCGGCAGGCCGTCGTCATCGGCGGTGGCGTCGTTGGTACCTGCTGCGCACTCTATCTGCAGCGCGAAGGCTTTTCAGTCACGCTGGTCGACCCGGCCGCACCAGGTGACAGCACGGCCAAATGGAGTTGCGGGCAGATATCGGTCGGCGAAATCATTCCACTATCCAAGCCCGGCATTCTGATGAAAGTGCCCGGCTGGCTGATGGACCAGACCGGCCCGCTTGCAATGAGACCCGGCGCGCTTCCGGGCATTATCCCGTGGCTGCTGCGCTTCATGGCGTGCGCGCGTCAATCGCGCATTGCCACGATCGCCGGCTCGATGGCGACGCTGACGAATCATGTGTTCGCCGACTACGCGACGCTGCTCGACGCATGCGACGACAAGGACCTGATTCGCCAGCGGCCCGTAATGCAGGTGTTCGACGGACCCGAAGGCGTGGAGCACGAGCGTCCGCACAACGCATTGCGCCGGTCGCTGGGGTTTGACTCGCAGGTACTCACCGCGGCGGAGATCGGCGACCTCGAGCCGGCGCTCGCGGGGCGTTTCTCGTACGGCATCCTGCTGCCGCAGTGGCGCTTCGTGAGCGATACGGAAGGTTTCATCGCCGCGTTGACCGACAGCTTCGTGAAGCAGGGCGGGCGCCGGATTCGCAGCAACGTGACGACGATCAATGAAGACCGCGGGAAGGCGACCGGCGTTACGCTGGCCGATGGCGAGCGGATTGCCGCCACCCACGTGGTCGTCGCGGCAGGTGCGGGCGCGCGGCAATTTTTCGCACCGCTGGGTATCGACGTGCCGCTCGAAGGCGTGGCGGGCTATCAGGTGTTGTTGCGCGACCCGGGCGTTGAATTTAGGAACTCGGTCATCTACGGCGACGGCGGCTTCTGCTTTACGCCGATGCGTCGCGGCTTGCAGATCGGCGGCACGATCGAATTTGCGCGCCGCGGTGCACCGCCCAATTTCAAACGCGCCGAAATCATTCTCGAGAAGGCTCGACGCGTGGTGCCGCAACTCAACGTGCAATCGCATGAATTTGGTGTCGGCTATCGGCCGTTCCTGCCCGATACGAAACCGATCATCGATCGCTCGAAGCGGCTGCCCAATGTCCTCATGGCGATCGGCCACGGGCAGCTCGGGCTGACGCTCGGTGCGACGACAGGACGGCTGATCGCCGAGATGGCGACGGGCCGCGCGTCGAGCAACGACCTGTCGCCGTTCAGCGCGTATCGTTTTTGATTCGTGATGTTCAATGCCTGGCGCGGCTGCGGCGACGGCCACTTCGGTTCGAACGCCGGACGGCGCGCGCCGATGTCAGATGAAAGCTCAATCCGCCTGGCGGATCCACTCGGGAAGGTGAGGTAATCATGCGCTGGAAAAAGACCCTGCAACTCGTGGGCGTGCACTGCGAGGGCGAGATCGGGAAGGTGATCACCGGAGGCGTGGTGAACATTCCCGGCGAAACGATGCTCGACAAGATGAACTACATCAACGAGGTCGACGACAGCCTGCGCAAGCTCGTCGTCCTCGAGCCGCGCGGTTGCCTGCAGATGTCGGTCAACCTGTTGCTCCCGCCGACACGGCCGGAAGCGCATGCCGGCTTCATCGTGTTGCAGTCCGACAAGGCGCACCCGATGTCGGGCAGCAATTCGATCTGTGTCGTGACCACCCTGCTCGAAATGGGCATGGTGCCGATGCAGGAGCCGGAGACGACCGTCGTACTCGATACGCCGGCCGGCCTGGTCACGGCTCGCGCGACCTGTCGCGACGGCCGATGCGTCGGCGTCTCGCTCGACATGGTGCCGGCTTTCGTCGAGCAACTCGACCTGCCGGTCGAGACCGCCGAGTTCGGCGCCATTCGCGTCGACGTCGCGTTTGGCGGCGTCTATTACGCGCTGGTCGACGTCGAGCAGGTCGGTCTCACGATCGCGCCCGAAAACGCGCGCCGGCTCGCCGATCTCGGCGTGAAGTTGCGCGAGGTGATCAATCGGCAGATCAGCATCCAGCATCCGCTTTATCCCGAGATCAACCAGCTCGCCTACGTGATGTTCCGCAACCGGCTCAGCGACACCGAATACCAGACTTGCACCACGCTGCCGCCGGGCCGCATCGACCGCTCGCCGTGCGGCACCGGCAGCTCGGCCAATCTGGCCACGCTTGCCGCACGCGGCAAGGTGGACGTGGGCGGAAAACTCACCTCGCGCTCGACGATCGGGAGCGAGTTCGGTGTCGAACTGCTGGGCCGAACCGAGCTTGGCGGCAAGGCTGCGGTGTTGCCGCGCATCACGGGGCGTGCGTGGATCTACAGCGTTGAACAGATCGGCGTGGATCCCGACGATCCGCTGGCAGGCGGTTTCATGCTCAGCGATACCTGGGGCGAAGGCTTGAAGAAGTAAGGGAAATGGCGGCGCGCTGCGCCTTGATACGCGGCGCGCTTGGAACCATCCGATTCAAATGGATCGGATGATGAGGATTGCAAATTGCTGGAGGCTAGATGATTACGGGCAAGACAGGCGTATTCTTCATGGTGGCGGACCCGATCGAGCAGGTTCGCACGCCAGAGATTTTCAACCAGATTTTCCCGCTGTGCGATATCGACGCGGTGATGGTGCCGTTGCAGGTGGCGCCCGAAAACCTCGAGGCGACGGTGCGCGCGCTTTTCAGGTCCGACACGACGCGCGGCATGGTGCTGTCGATTCCGCACAAGACGATCGCGGCCGGGATCGTCGATCGGCGCTCGAAGGGGGCGACGGTGGCCAATGCGGTGAATGCGATTCGCCGTAACGCCAGCGGCGAGCTCGAAGGTGAATTGTTCGACGGACTTGGCTTCGTCAAGTCGATGGATCGTTATTCGATGGCTTATCGCGGCAAGTCGGCATTCCTGGTCGGCGCGGGCGGGGCGGCAAGCGCGATCGCCGCGGCACTTGTCGAAGGCGGGGTACCGCACATCGGCCTGTACGATCCCGATACCGCGAAGGCCCGGCAACTGGCCGAATCGCTCGGCAAGCAGTATGGGGTGCTGGTGACCGTCCAGGACAACAACGATCCGGCAGGATACGAGCTCATCATCAACGCGTCGCCGCTCGGACTCAAGGCTGGCGACCCGCTGCCCGTGCCGCCTGATCGGCTCGACGCGGGCGCGCAGGTCTGCGACATCCTGATGAAGAACCAGCCCACGCCCCTGTTGCAGGCCGCCATCCAGCAAGGCAAGGCCGTACTTCCCGGCTTCGACATGCTGATCCTGCAATCACCGCTGTTCCTCGACTTCTTCGGCGTCTCGGCGGCAGCCGACATGTTGCGCCGTGATGATTCGATCGCACGCGACATGTTGTTCCCGTCGGAGTTGCGCGATCTGGTGCGTAAGGCAGCCTGATCGCTCGCACGCTTCGATCATCGCGTCGGTGGCGTGTGGGTCGTTGCGTGTTTTCCATGAATCCGCCGCGGAAGCGGTAATGCCGTTCAGTCAAATAGCTGAACGGCGTTTTTTGTTTCGGAAGGGGCATGCGCGCCTTGCGTTCGAAACCGTTGAACGACAACGGGGCCGCGAGGGCCCCGTGTGTTAAAAGCCCGGCTTCGGCGTCAGTCCGTTCTGCAACTCGCGGAATGTTCAGCGGACGGCATTGCCGGCGTGGTCGGGCGCTTTGGCTTAGCGTTGGAGCTTTGGCTCAGGCCTGGCTGGGCTTGTCCCACAGGTTCAGCGACTGACCGATTCCATGCTCGAGTGCGTAGCGATACGTCTCGTAGCCCCAGCTGATGTCGAACACGGCCATGCCACAGGCGATGAAGATCATGCGGTCCGTGGCGCTTTCGCGGCCGGGCTTGCTGCCGTTGACCACGTCGCCGAGGCCGGTCGAGTCGCTCAGCGCGGGCAGCTTGCCGGCATCGATGAGGCGGAAGAACGGACCGCCGATCACGCCGCTGTAATACGCTTCCTTGTTACCGGAGGCGATGGCATCTTCGACGTAGGCCTCCTGCAGAGGCGTGTGATCGTAGACGATCTTCGCGCTGGTCAGGAAGGATTCGTCGGTGTTGAATGGCCCCGATACCAGGATCGTCGCGCCTTCCTTGATCCACTCGTCGTTGAAGTACAGCGGTTTCAGGCGCGAGGCGGCCACGGTGATGACGTCCGCGCCGCGGAAACCCGCCTCTGCCTCGTCAACGCCGATGGCGGCGATGCCCTTGTACTCCGATTCGACCCAGCTTGCGAACTCGTTCGCCTTGTCGAGGAACACGTCGAAGCAGACGACGCGTTCGATGTTGCTCAGCTGGGTCATGATTGCCGTGAAGCAGGCCTTGTTGATCGGACCGCAGCCGATCACGGACACCGTCCTGGCATCCTTGTTGGCCAGGTACTTCGCTGCAACGCCCGGTACCGCGCCGGTACGCGCTGCGCTGAGCAGATTGGCCGACATCAGCGCGAGCGGGGCGCCCGTGTCCTTGTCGTTGAGCATCATGGTCAGGATCGAGCGCGGCAGGCCCTTGCCGGCGTTCGCGTGATTCGAGCCGTACCACTTGTTGCCGCACACGTCGAAACGTCCGCCGAGGTAGCCGGGCATCGCGGCAAAGCGCCGGTCCGGACCGGCCACCGGCATGTTGGGAAATTTCGTTTCCTTCGGGAAGACGATGTTCATGCCGTGGCTATTGTGATTGGCGCCTCCCATCAGGTAGTCGCCATGGCCGAGCAGGCTGAACGTTTCCTCGCAGACGGCCACGCAACGCGCCGCATCCGTCACGCCGGCTTCGATCATGTCGGGCTCGGAAAGGTACAGAAAATCGATTTTGGGATACATGAGAATGACCTGTTGTCAGTGTGGTGAACGGCTCAGAACCTGAGCAGGGGGGAAATGTCGTAAAGCCGGCAACCGGGGCTGCGTGCCGCGGCGCGCATCAGGAAATTCAGCTTTTCGATACGTTCGCCGGATCGCGGAGCACCGTTCTTCTGGAACGGCACTTCGAGGCCGACGGAGAAATCCATCACGACGTCGTCGACCATGCCGCCGGAGCGGCCCGAGGGCACGGCGACCATGCCGTGCTCGTGGGCGAAGCGGTAGGCGTCCATCGCTTCGGTGACGGTGCCGACCTGGTTGGGCTTGAGCACGAAGCCGTCCACGGCGCGCGTTTCATGCGCCTTTTTCAGCAGCTCGAGATGGGTGACGGTCAGGTCGTCGCCGAGCACGAGGGTGCGCTTCAGTTCCCTGACGGCCCTGCTGTAACCTTCCCAGTCGTTTTCGTCGAGCAGGTCTTCGATGAAGACCAGATCGAACTTCTCGGTCAGCGCCCGCGCGTAAGCGATCAGTTCGTCCGACGTCACGCGCTGGCCCTTGAGCAGGTAGCGACGCGTTGCCTTGTCGTACATTTCGCTCGACGCGCAATCGAGCGCGAAGGCAATCCTGCCCGTGAAACCGCACGCCTCGATGGCTTGCTGCATCAGCGTCAGGAGCACTTCGGGGTCGTCCGACGGTGCGGCATAGCCATAGGAGCTGGCCACTTGCGGCTTGTGGCCGAGATGCCCGGTCAACACATCACCCAGCTTGTGGAACACGGCCACCGCCATCTCGATCGCGTGATCGACGTTGTCGGTGCCATAGGGCACGATGAGAAACTCATTGAAGGCCTGAACCAGGTGCTCGTAGCGGCCGCCGTTGATGACGTTGAAGCAGGGCACCGGCACGGTCGCGATGTCGTGTCCCGCAATGTGCTGGTAAAGCGGGATCCCGCGAGCGGCAGCGGCGGCACGGAACGCCGCGATCGATACCGAGTAGATCGTGTTGCCGCCGAGCTTGCGCTTGTCGGGGGTGCCGTCCAGCGCAATCATCGTTTCGTCGATGGCGCGCTGGTCGAACACGTTCATGCCGAGCAAGGCCGGGCCGATCACATTGATCGCGTTGTCCACCGCTCGATGCACGCTGAGCCCGTTATAGGTCGACGGATCGCCATCGCGGAGCACGAAGGATTCGTGCATGCCGACCGAGGTGCCGGTCGGCGCGGCGCCGCGGCCGATCGCGCCGGAGGCGGTACGGATCTCGACTTCCACCGCGGGGCGGCACTTGCAGTCGATGATCTGCTGGGCGTGCACGGAAACGATGCGGTCTTCCCTGTTATTCGTGCTCATGCTGGTCCGGGACGTAGAGGATGTTGAGGTCGCACAGGTTGGTACCCGTGTTGCCGGTGAAAATGGCCGAGCCGATCGCGTCGAGCGCTTCGAACGTGCTGTGGTCGCGCAGTGTCTGGTAGAGATTGATGCCCTTGCTATCGGCAGCCTTCAGGCTCGAGGAATCGGTGATGCCTCCGGCCACCTTGGCCGTGCCGTCGGTGCCTTCGCTGTCGATCGACAGCAGGCAGGCGCCGTGCGTCCTGGCTGCCGCGATCGCGAAACCGACAGCCATTTCCTGACCGGGACCGCCGTGACCCTTGATCACGCTGTTGTCGGCGATGTGGGTCGTGACTTCGCCGGAGCTGAGCAGCACGCAAGGCGGCTTGATCGGATTGCCGTAGGCCTGGATTTCACGGGCGATCGCGGCGAAGAAGGCGCCGGCGTCGCGGCTCTCGCCTTCGAGAAAGGACGACACGATCAGCGCCGGGATACCCATCTCCTCGCAGATCTCCTTGGCGTAGATGCACGAGTCGGGGAGGGTGTTGAGCAGGAAATACGTGTTGTCGGGAAAGGCCTTCGGTGTTTCCCCTTCCGGCCCCGCGTTCATCAGGTAGTCCACCACGCTACGCGGCAGGCGATCCGCCACGTCGCGATTGACGATCGTGGCGCGCGCGTCGTCGAGCGTGGTCATGTCGGGACCGATCGGCGTGCTTTTGTACGCTGCGTACGGCACGGCAATGTCGCCGGTGGCGGGCGAACCTACCGCATCGCTGATACCGAAGCCGATCAGCTCGGCGCCGACCGTCTGGATTCGCTTGGCGAGCATTCCGCCGTTCAGCGCCGAGATATGGCGACGCACCGCGTTGATCTCGTAGATGCCGGCGCCCGACTTGAGCAGCACGTCGGTCGTATCGATCTCGTCTTGCAGCGAGATGCCATCGATCGGGCAGGACATCAGCGCCGAACTGCCGCCGCTGATTACGGCGATGAACAAATCTTCCGGGCCGGCCTGGTCGACCAGATCGATGATCTGCCGCGAAGCGCGATGACCTTCCTCGTTCGGCAGCGGGTGGCCGCCGACGAAGACTTCGGTGCGATGGAAATGGTCGGTTTCCTCGTGGATCTTGACGATCGCGATGCCGCGCGTGAGGCGCTCGCCGAGCACATGATCGACGGCCATTGCCATGTGGTTGCACGCCTTGCCCGCACCGATCAGGTAAACATTGCGCTTCCTCGACAGGTCCCACGAACGGGTGCCGATATGCAGGATGTCGCCATCGAGCCGCATGATGTTGCGGATGCGCTGATAGCTGTCGAGGCGCTGAAGCGTTCGGTCCGCGATGTCGAGCACGATCTGCCGGGAGCGCGTGTCGCCGTGCGAAAGGAGGACGTCCGAGTTGCGTATCTTCTTCATGCGGGGTGCCTGTAGGAGAGTTGCATCGCCGGAACGGCCGACGACGCATGAACTCGAATGTAGGCAAACACCCTGTACAGATACATGTACACTTGGCGAACGCACCGAATCGCTGTGCAGGTGGCGATCCCTATACGCATTCCCGACTTATTTTCGTTCCGGCCCGGTCATATGACACCCGTTCTGACACTCGATTCCGACTCTGAGATTTCGCTGACGATGCAGATCGTGGCGGGCATCATCCAGGCTGTCGAAGACAAGCGCTGGCGGCCCGGCGAACGCGTGCCGAGCATCCGCGTGTTTGCCAACGCACATGGCGTATCGACCTTCACGGTGGTGGAAGCCTACGACCGTCTGGTTGCCCAGGGTGTGCTGCTGGCGCGGCGCGGGTCGGGGTTCTACGTGTCGGACCGTCGCCTGGGTGTGCCGCAGCACAATGCCGAGAGGCTCGACGAGAAGGTCACCAATGGCTGGCTGGTGCGCAACGTGCTGGAGGCAACACAAGGCGCGATCCATGCCGGTGCGGGCTGGTTGCCGGAATCATGGCTGGACGGCGACGGTATCGCTCGCGCGCTGCGCCAGCTCTCGGCGCAGCCGGAAAGCCTGCTTGGGTACGGCGATGCGCGTGGCTACGGGCGGTTGCGCGAACAGATTCGCCGGCAGCTGGCGGAGTGCGAGATCGAAACCGATCCGTCCGGCGTGATGACGACGCTCGGCGCGAACCAGGCGCTCGATCTCGTTGTCAGGCGTTTCACCCAACCCGGCGACACCGTACTCGTCGATGCGCCGTGCTACAGCGACCTCCTGGTGTCGTTGCGCATGCGCGATGTCGAGACGGTTGGTATTCCGATGACGCCGACCGGTCCCGATCTGGTCGCGCTCGAAGCGGCCCTGCGGACGCGACGACCCCGGCTCTACGTCACCAATAGCCGCCTGCACAATCCGACCGGCGCGAGCTACAGTTCGTCGGCCGCCTACCAGGTGCTGAAGCTGGCCGAGCGGCACGACTGCCTGATCGTCGAGGACGACGTGTCGGCCGATCTGGTGCGCGGCGCCCATTTCACGCTGGCGTCGATGGATCAACTGAAGAGCGTCATCTACGTCGGCAGCTTTTCGAAGACGATCGGTGCGGGCCTGCGCGTCGGTTTCGTCGTCGCCGACAAGGACGTGGTCGAGGGGCTGCTGTACCAGAAGCTGGTGTCGGGAATGTCGACCCCGACCGTGACCGAGGGGCTCGTCAGCGCGGTGCTGGCAGAAGGCCACTACCGCAAACAGACCGAACAGCTCAAGGACCGGCTGGCCAAGGCACAGGAACGCGTCTGCCGACGCCTGGAGGGAATCGGCTTCGAGATTTTCTGCGAGCCAGGTGCCGGGATGTTTGTCTGGGCCCGCCCTTCGGGAGAAGCCTGCGATTCGGCGGCACTGGCCGAACGGGCGTTGAAGAGCCGGATCCTGTTGGCACCCGGACATCTGTTCTTTGCGGGCCGGGAGCCTTCGGCGTGGACGCGTTTCAACGTCGCGCACAGCAACGTCGACCGGCTGTTCGGGTTCCTGCAGAACGCGCTCGACACGCAGGCATCGGGGCGGCCCAGGTAAGGGGCGCCCCGTGACGCGCGACCTGTATCGTCGAGATCACCTGTACACGTATCCGGGTCTGTAGCTGTCGGTGTAGCGCTTGCATCGGAACAATGCGTGCTTGCGCATCAGGATCACGATGCGCCGCGGAGAGTGACGATGATGAAACGACGAATGCACGGTGCCGTAAGCGAGTTGCTTGCGCTTGCCGTCCGGCTCATGGACGGCTCCAGGGGCAGACCGGTCGGCGTGTGGACGGCCGCATCGGTATTGGCGGCCTCGCCTTTGGGGTTCGCCGTTAGCGAGCATTTCGTCATACGAACGTCAACGCGGCTGAGCGGCGAGTCCTGTTCCTCCCCCTGAATCCCGCAGTTCCGCACGTCACGCGCTTCGCAAAGTTTCGTCACATGGCCGCCCGTCCAAGGCTTTCACGACCGTGGCGGGGGTGCCGGCATCTTTGACCAAAAATGGTCAACGTCCGCGTTGCGCACCCATGACACTTTGTCTACTTTGAAGCCAGCCAGGCAATGCTCGTGTCGTGCTTGCGTCGCAGGGCCAATCATCAGTCGATTTCGCGGGACGGCGCAATGAACTGCAATCAAGCGCACGTCAATGCGGGACTTCGAGCGTGCGGCCCCGGCGGCGATCGAGAACAAAATTAACGTCCGGCGTGGCGCCCGGCGGCTGCCCGCGAGCGGGATCGACGCGTGGGCGTCGCGTTCTCGCGAAGCGTGATCTCGAGCCGACCGGGTGCGCGCGCAGTGATCGCAGGCACGACGATGCGATGAACATATAAATCATGGAGACACTGATGCAGGAAGTCTATGAGACGCTCACGTCGGTCGAGCACTCGCAGTCCGTAGCGGCTGAGCCCGCTCAGGCGCACCGCTCGATGCGGTTCATCGCCATCATCGCGACGCTCGGTGGCCTGCTGTTCGGCTATGACACCGGCGTCATCAATGGCGCACTGGCATACATGACCGAGGATCTCGGGCTCACGCCGCTGACCGAGGGGCTCGTGACCAGCTCGCTGCTGCTCGGCGCGGTACTCGGCTCGGTGACATCGGGCCTCGTAGCGGACCGCTACGGGCGCCGGATGAGCATCATGATGCTGGCGGTCCTGTTCTTGGGCGGCGCGTTGTCCTGTACTTTCGCCCCCACCGTCTCCATGCTGATCGCATCTCGATTCGTGCTGGGCATCGCGGTTGGCGGAGCATCGATCTGCGTGCCGACTTACCTTGCCGAACTCGCCCCGGTGCATCGCCGCGGGCAGATCATCACGCAAAACGAACTGATGATCGTATCCGGGCAAATGATCGCGTTCATCGTCAACGCCATGATGGGCAGCCTGTGGGGTAGCGAGCACGGGATCTGGCGCTGGATGCTGGCGGTCGCGACGCTGCCGGCGGTGGGGCTGTGGTTCGGCATGCTGGCGATGCCGGAAAGCCCTCGGTGGCTGGCCTCGAAGGGCAAGCTGCACGCGGCCTGGAAGGTCTTGCAGCAGGTGCGCGACATGCAGGCGGCGCTGCAGGAGTTCGATTCGATTCGCCACGCCGGCCACCGCAACGCCCATCCGGCTCGTCGTACCGGGCCGGGCTTGTCGGCGCCCTGGGTTCGTCATGTCTTCTGGGTCGGGATCGGGATCGCCATCGTCATGCAGGCCACCGGCGTCAATTCGATCATGTTCTACGGTACGCAGATCCTGACGAGTTCGGGATTCGGACGGGAGACGGCGCTGATCGGCAACGTCGCGAACGGCGTGATTTCGGTTGTGGCGACGCTGGTCGGTATCCAGGTGCTGGGCAAGATCGGACGCCGCCCCATGTTCCTGATCGGGCTGAGCGGCACGACGCTGTCCTTGCTGATGATCGGCCTGTTCTCCGAATTTTTGCCCGTTTCCTTCCTGCGCGCGGGCCTGATTCTGGCCTCCATGGCCTGCTTTCTCGGTTTCATGCAGGCGCTGATCGCGCCGGTGTGCTGGGTGTTGCTGGCCGAATTGTTTCCGCTGCATATCCGGGGCTTCGCAGTGGGCGTGGCCGGCTGCGTGCTGTGGATGGTCAATTTCGTGCTCGGACTGAGCTTCCCGTCACTGGTCGCCTATGTCGGCATTTCGAGCACCTTCTTCGTGTTCTTTGCGATCGGCGTGATATCGATTGCATTCATTTGGCGCAACCTGCCTGAAACGAAGGGCCGCAGCCTCGAGGAGATCGAAGCGCATTTCCGCAGCCTGTACGGCGGCGCGGAGCAGGCTCGATGAGCGGGGATCCGGTCGTGACACCAGCCGGCACGAGGCGCAAGCGCGATGCCCGCTTCATCGAGATAGCAGCCGAAGCCGGCGTCAGCGAGGCTACGGTCAATCGCGTCCTCAACGAACGCGGCAGCGTTTCGGAGTCGGCGCGCGAGCGCGTGATCGCCGCGGCACGCCGGCTGGGCGTGCGCCGCGTGCTGCCGGATAGCCGGCATGGACTGATTCATATCGACGTGCTGCTTTCGCACGGCGACACGCCGTTCTTTCGCCGCCTGAATGCCGCGTTGCAACGCTCGGCCCAGATACTCGACAAGCGCATCGTCCTGCATCGGCTGATTCTTCCGGAATCGGACCGGGCGGTAGTCGATGCGATCGGCAACTGCCGCTACCGCCGCGCTGGGATGATCATCACGACGCGCGACACGGCGCCGGTGCGCGCGGCTCTGAGCGACGCGATCGGTCGGGGCGAAAAGGTCGTGACCTTGATGACCGACATCAGCGAGATTCCACGGACCCACTTCGCCGGGATCGACAACGTGGGTGCCGGCCGCACCGCGGGCTACTTCATCGGACGGCTCGCCAAGCGGGCCGGGCGCGTGCTGAAGCTCTGCGGAAGCCGGAGTTTCGGCGCGCACCGCGACCGGATCGCGGGCTTTCGCGCGGCGCTCGAAGGGGCGGAAACCGAACTCGAGTATCAGGGCGTCGAAATCGAGACGCTCGACAACGCCGATGCGTGTTATCGCGCCGTATTGCCGGCGCTCAAGCAAGGCGACCTGGTCGGTATCTACAACAGCGGTTACGGTTCGGCCGGCATCGCCGCGGCGCTCAAGGAATTCGACGTGGCCGGCAAGGTGGTGTGGGTCGGTCACGAGATGCTCGACGAGCATCGCGTCTTTATCGACGAAGGCACGATGGATATCGTGATCGACCAGAATCCCGACGCGCAGGTGACTTCTGCGTTGCAGCACCTGCTGTACGGTTGCGGCGTGCTCGAGACCACGCCGCCGATCGGACCGGTCGAATTCGGCGTGTTCTGCGCGGCGAACGTCCGACGCAGCCCCTATCTTTCCCCCGACGACTAAGCGGCCGCGGCAAGCGGGCATGGCGCGGCCGCGCGACCGATCCTTGCCCGCCACCGGCATTCCGGCAGGCCCCTTGCGGGGCCTGCATCGCTTCCCGCGCCGCTACTTCGCCAGCATCCATTCATGCGCGGGATCGTTGCGGAAGTGCCAGACGCGCTTCGGTCCCGCCATCACGTTCAGGTAGTAGCTGCGATAGCCATGCGGCGCGACCACCGGGTGGTAACCGCGCGGCACCATCACCACGTCGTGGTTCTCGACCGCATAGGCTTCGTCGATGTCGCGCGAATCGGTGTAGACGCGCTGGAACGCGAACCCTTGCTCGGGGTCGAGCCGATGGTAGTAGGTCTCTTCCAGCACGCTCTCGGCCGGGATGGCGTCGACGTCGTGCTTGTGCGGCGGATAGCTGGACGCATGACCGGCCGGCGTCACCACCTCGACCACCAGCAGCCCTTCGGCCGGTTCGGTTTGCGGAAGGATGTCGCAGACGTAGCGGGTATTGGTGCCGCTGCCGCGCACCGAGCGCGCGATCGACGCGGGCTCGATCAGGCGGGCCTCGTAGCGGCCGGTGGCCGGCGCGGTGCAGAGCGCGATTTCGGCCGCATCGGCGGCTTCGATCGCCACGTCGCGGCCGGGCGGCACGTAGGCCGCATGAGGCGAGCGATCCTCGAACACGCTGCGTCGTCCGCCGATGTCACGCCAGACCCGATCACCGGTCGTGACCGTCACGGTGCCGGTCAGCACCACGATGCAGAGTTCGTCATTGGCGGTATCGAGCGCGAGTCGCTCGCCGGCGGCAAGCCGTCTGGCGGCGAAACCGACGTGGCGCCAGCCGGCGCTGGCCGGCGTGACCGTGACGATATCGCGTCCGCTTGCGTGCCCCTTGATCAGCAGATTGCTCATGCTGCCTCCTGTTGCGGGCGAGCCTGGCGCCAGATACGAATCAGCGTCTCGAACGACCCGCGCACGCGGCGGATCACCTCGCGGTCGTCGATCTCGCCGGCGAGCCACGCGCGACTCGGCTCGTAAAAAATCGATCGGCCGACCGTGAAACCGCGGCAGGTTCGGCTGCCGGCGGCATCGACGAAGCCTTGCGCGAGCGTATCGAGCGGCGCGTTCAGGCCGAGCAGGACGACCCCGCGGCAGTACGGGTCGCGCGCTTCGATCAGCGCGTCGATGCTGCGCCAGGCGTCGGCCGGCATCGATTCGAGTTTCCACCAGTCGGGCTGGATGCCGAGATCGTAGAGGCGTTCCAGCGCGCGTACCACGACGTCTGCCGATGCAGGCCGATCCTTCGGCGGGATCACTTCCAGCAGCAGTTCATGGCCGCTGACCGACACCGCCTGCTGGAGCGCCTGCAGTTGCGCTTCCTGTTCGAGCCGGTGTTCGGGAGCATCGTCGGGATGGTATTGGACGAGGCACTTCACGATGTGCTCGCGCGGCCACGAAAGCAGCGCCGATCCGATCGACCGTCCATGTTCGAAGCGCAGCGGGTTCGATCCCGGCAGTTCGACGGGGCGACCGATCCACCAGTTGCGGCCGGTGGCGGCATTAAGCGCATCCTGACCGAAGCGGTCGTCGATCAGCACGGCCATCTTGCCCTGGCCGCCGATTTGCGCCTCGGTCTCGGCGACGGCTTCGACGAAGAGTTGCTTGAGCCTGCCGATCCGTTGTTCGTCGGCGCCGGTTTGCCGCGCCAGGTCGGCGAGCTGGTCGCGATGATCGAATGCGAAGCCGAGCACCTCGTCCCACGGCTTGCGGTTCGGGCTGACACGATGCAGGCGGTTTAGCGCCGGGTCGCGGTCGGGCCTGCCCATGCGGGCCGAGTTCGCGAGGAAATAATCGAGTTCGGCCGGCGTCGGCATGGCCGGCGCGCAGGCATGACGCGAGACCACCAGCGCGCCGCATGCGTTGGCGTATGCGCAGCAGGTGGTTTCGTCTGCACCGGTCAGCCAGCCCTTGAGGAAGCCGGAGATGAAGGCGTCGCCCGCGCCGAGCACGTTGAGCACCTCGACCTGCACGCCACCGTGCAGGCGGCCGTCGTCGATGCTCGCCGGAATCGCGCCGTCGAGTATCGTGCAGCCGAGCGGACCGCGCTTGACCACCAGGGTGGCGGGCGTCGCGTCGCGAACGACGCGCAGCGCAGCCATCAGATCGTCATGCCCGCCGGCGATGCGGAATTCCTCCTCGGTGCCGACGATCAGGTCGAACATCGGCAGGATGCCGCCGAGGTGGCGGCTGACGCTGCCGTCCGAGATGAAGCGCGTCTCGCCGTCCGCCTTGCCGGTGAGGCCCCACAGCACGGGCCGGTAGTCGATGTCGAGCACGGTGCGCACGTCGTGGCGTCGCGCGTATTCGAGCGCCTTCATGCTGGCGCGGTGGACGCGCTCGGTCGAGAAATGCGTCCCCGTGATGAGCAGGGCCCGGCTCGACGCGATGAACGATTCGTCGATGTCCTGTTCGTCGATCGCCATGTCGGCGCAATTCTCGCGATAGAACACCAGCGGAAACGTATCGCGATCCTTGAGGCCGAGCAGGACCAGTGCGGTCAGGCGTTCGCGGTCGATGCGAACCTGGCTGACGTCGCATCCTTCCTGCCTGAGCGCGCCTAGGAGAAAGCGGCCCATGTGGTCGTTGCCGACCCGCGAGAGCATGGCCGATTTCAGCCCGAGACGAGCCGTCCCGAAAGCAATGTTGGCGGACGAACCGCCGAGGTAGCGGGCGAAGCTGGTGACGTCCTCGAGGCGGGCGCCGACCTGCTGGCCGTAGAGATCAACGGCGAGCCGTCCCAGGCAGATCAGGTCGAACTGGCGTTCGGACGCGAGCGTCGGTGTATGCACGATGGATTCCTGTTGTCTTGAGTCAGAGCGGATGGGCGGATGGCCCGCGTGCCGGATGTCAGGCGAGGCCGAGGCCGCGTTTGACGGTCTCCAGCATCATCCGGCTCGATTCGTCGGCCCGGTCTTCCCAGGCGAACACGGCGACGGTCGCGATGCCGTCGAAGCCGATCTCGCGAACCTTCGCGAAGAACGTGTCCCAGTCGATTTCGCCCTGGCCGATGTCGAGATGCTGGTGGACGGTGGCCGTCACGCCAGGCGGATTCACGATGTAGCGCAGGTTCGAGGACGCGCGATGGTTGTAGGTGTCGGCGATGATCAGGTGCGTGAGCTTCGGCTTCGCATACTCGAGCATCGCGGCAATGTCGCCCACGCCGTCGTCGTAGAAGTAGGTGTGCGGTACCGCGTAGAGATAGTTGAGCCACGGTTTGTCCAGGCCGCGAATGATGTCGACCGACTCGTTGTTGCGCTCGCAGAAGTCATACGGATGCGCCTGGATGTCGAGACTGATGCCCTCGCGCTCGAACACGGGCATCAATTCCTCCATCGAGCGCATGAACTGGTTCTCGCTGGCGAGCGCATGATTCGACTGGCCGCTGAATTCGGTGTTCATCAGCGGGCATTCCATCTCGACCGCCACCTGGATCGCGCGTTTCCAGTTACGCACCGCCGCCTCGCGCAGCGATTCGTCCGGGCTGGCCCAGTGATACAGCGGCAGCAACGACGACAATTGCACGCCGGTGTCGACCAGCGCGGCCTTGAATTCGCGAATGCGCGCCTTGTCGACGCGCGGGTATTTATAGAACGGCAGGAAGTCCTCGCGGGGTGACAGCTCGATATGGCTGTAGCCGAGCTCGGCGACTTTCTCGACCATCTTGGGCAGCGGCAGATGGCGGTACATGTAGGGATCAAGGGCGATACGCATGTCGGTTCCTGGTGAGTAACGGGGAATGCGGGGCGGGGCGTGTGCCCCGCGTCGAGTCGATTCGTTCGGGTCAGTAGCGCCGGGCGGTGGCGAGCGCGGCCTTCATGCGTTCGGCGGCGCGCTCGACGCGTTCGCTGGTCGAGATTTCCGGCACGCCTACGTGCCACCAGGAGCCGTACTTGTGCACCATCGTCTTCGGCAGGACCTTGATGTCGATGAGCGTGGAGACGCGTTGCGTACGGGCGTCGTCGAGCGCGGCTTCCAGTTCCTCGATGCTGCGCACCGTGTAGGTCTTGCAGCCGTAGGCCGCTGCATTGGCCGCGAAATCGACGGGTACGAACGCGCCGTCGAGCCGGCCGGTGTCGGCGTTGCGACGCCGGAATTCGGTACCGAAGCTACCCATGCCGTGTTCCATCTGCAGGTTGTTGATGCAGCCGAACGTCATGTTGTCGAACAGCACGACGTTGATCTTGCGGTCTTCCTGTATCGACGTGACGAGCTCCGAGTGCAGCATCATGTAGGACCCGTCGCCGACGAACGCGAACACGTCCTTCTCCGGCTGCGCGAGCTTGACGCCGAGTGCGGCGTTGACTTCGTAGCCCATGCACGAATAGCCATACTCGACGTGGTAGCTGTCCTCGCCCTTGACCCGCCAGATGCGCTGCAGGTCGCCGGGCAGGCTGCCTGCGGCGGCCACCACCACGTCGCGTTCGGTCAGCTTGCGGTCGAGCACGCCAAGCACGCGCGACTGGGTCAGCGACGAGCCGGTCATGCGGACGAATTCGTCGAGCACGGCGCGATCGAGGTGGTCGTCGATTTCAGGCACGAAGTGGTCGGTGCCATAGGTCACGGCAAACAGGCGTTCCTCCTCGGCACGCAGGCGGGCGACAGCCTGTGCAATCTCGTCGCGATAGCCCTGCCGGTAGCCTGATGAGTAGCCGGCCTGGTCCAGCGAAGCAGCGAGTGCACGCAGGCCGGCCTTCGCATCGGCCTGAATCGACAGGCCGTCGAGCTTGCCGGCGTCGAAGCCGTTGAGGTTGAGATTGACGAAGCGCACATCGGGATCCTGGAACAGCCATTTCGATGCGGTCGTGAAATCGGTGTAGCGCGTGCCGACGCCGATCACGAGGTTCGCGCGGCGCGCGATCTCGTTGGCGGCCAGCGAGCCCGTTTCACCGATGCCGCCGAGATTGAGCGGATGGTCCCAGGGCAGCGCGCCCTTGCCGGCCTGCGTATGCGCGACCGGAATGTCGAAGCGCTCGGCGAAGCGGCGCAGGTCGGCGGCCGCGCCGGCGTAGCGCACGCCGCCGCCGCAGATCAGCAGCGGACGGGTGGCCGGCGCGATCACGGCGGCGGCGCGCGCGATCGATTCCGGCGCGGCGGGGCGACGGTCGATGTAGTGCACGCGCTCGGCGAGGAAGGTCTCCGGATAGTCATAGGCCTGGGCCTGTACGTCCTGCGGCAGCGCAAGGACCACCGCGCCCGTGTCGGCCGGATCGGTCAGCACGCGCATCGCGTTCAGGCAGGCGCTCATCAATTGCTCGGGGCGCACGATGCGATCCCAGTACTTGCTGACCGGGCGGAATGCGTCGTTGGTGCTGATCGACAGGTCGTGCGTCTGTTCGATCTGCTGCAGCACCGGGTCCGGCTGCCGCCCCGCATGCACGTCTCCCGGCAGCAGCAACAGCGGAATCCGGTTGGCACTGGCGGTCGCGGCGGCGGTCACCATGTTGGCCGCACCCGGGCCGACCGACGACGTACACGCATAGATCTGCCGGCGGCGCTGCTGCTTGGCGAAGCCGATCGCCGCGTGCGCCATGCCCTGTTCGTTGCGGCCCTGATGCACGACGAGCTGGCCGGGATCCTGTTCGAGCGCCTGGCCGAGGCCCAGTACGTTGCCGTGTCCGAAGATCGTGAAGATGCCCTTGACGAACTTGATGCGCTCGCCGTCGATCTCGACATACTGATTGTCGAGAAAGCGTACGAGTGCCTGCGCCATCGTTAGCCTGATATGACCCATGAATGATCTGATCCGTGCGGTGGAAAGGGATGAATGCAAGGAGGCAACGCGAGGCGATATCGGCGCGAGGCGCCGACCTCATCGCTTCGCCTGCGAGCGCTAACGCGTGGCGGGCAGGGACGTGTCTCCGGCATTGTTGTCGCGGCACAGGCATCGGACGGACCGGCTCGGGTCGCCGCATGCGTTGCATCGCGTTCGTCAATAAATTACGAGGTCCGGCGCGTGCCCATCAACAGAAAGATTGACCATAAATGGTCATCCGGCAGCCGCCTATCCGATGCTGCACGTGCTGACCATTTATGGTCACGAATGTTGTTGCGGCGGCTTTGCGCGTCTCTAAACTTCGATACCGAACACTCGAATGAGGCCTCGAGATTCACGGTCCGAAACGACCGTGAAAGAACCGATCGAGCCGCCGGAGACATGCAGCCGATCCCGTCCGCTTGCAGCGCAAGCGTGCCGGCGATCCTGATCATCGTTCCCGTACTCGTCCCGTTCGTTTGAACCTCTGCCGGCCCGGCAGGGCACGCGGGCATTTCGACCGGCAGGTCAACTGAAAATATTTAGGAATTCGATATATGAGCAAGAAGCTTCGTATCGCGGTAGTCGGGGCCGGTCTGATGGGATCCGATCATGTCGAGCGTATCGCACGCCGCATCGTCGGCGCCGAGGTCTCGGCCGTGGTGGATATCGATGCGGCACGTGCCCGGGCCGTCGCCGACAAGGCGCCGGGCGCCGTCGCGGTGGCCGGGATCGAGCAGGTCCTCGCCGATCGACTGGCCGACGCGGTCGTCATCGCCACCCCCGGCTTCCTGCATGAAGCGACGCTGCTGCAGGTGTTGTCGGAGGGGCTGCCGATTCTGTGCGAGAAACCGTTGACGCCCGACGCGCAATCGTCGTGGCGGGTCGTCGAAGCCGAGGTGAAGCTCGGTCGCAAGCTGATTCAGGTCGGCTTCATGCGTCGCTTCGATGCCGAGTACCGCCAGTTGCGCGAGTTGATCGCGACGCGGCGGCTCGGCGATACGCTGATGCTGCATTTTTCGCATCGCAATGCCGCCACGCCGGCCAGCTTCACGAGCCAGATGCTGGTGAACGATTCCGTGGTGCATGAGTTCGACGGCATCCGCTTCTTGACCGGCGATGAAATCGCGTCGGTGCAGGTCCGCCTGGGCCGCCCGACGCGACACGCGCATCCGGGGCAGCACGATCCGCAGCAGGTACTGATCGAAACGGCGAGCGGCGTGCTGGCCGACGTCGAAATTTTCGTCAACGCGCGTTTCGGCTATCAGGTCGCCACGCAGGCGGTGTTCGAGGATGGCATCGTCAACATCGGCAACGACGGCGGCCCGTACGTGCGCAGCGCAGGGCAGTGGGGCGGATCGGTCACGCCGACCTTCGTCGAGCGATTCAGCGCGGCGTTCGATCTCGAAGTGCAGACCTGGGTCGATGCCGCCCGCAACGGCACGATCAACGGCCCGTCCGCGTGGGACGGCTATGCGACTGCCGCCTGCTGCGAGGCGGGCGTCGAGGCTCAGCGCAGCGGAGAAAAAGTTGCCGTGGTGCTGAACGACAAACCGGCGCTTTATCGCGACGCCTGACATCGAACGGTTCGTCTCACCGCGGCGCGCCGGCAAGTGCGGGCGCGCCTGACCTCATCATCAAGACAGTCGGATAACACCATGAAACTTTCGTTCTGCACGGACAGCCTGGGCCACCTGCCATACGAAGCGATGCTCGACAAGCTGTGTGAAATGGGCGTCTTCGGTGTGGAAATGACGTCGGGCGGATGGTCTTCCGCGCCGCATCTCCGCACCGACGAACTGCTGGCCGACGCGAACAAGCGCCGCGCGTTGCTTGCCGCGCTCGAGAGCCGCGGCATGGAAATCGCCGCGCTGAACGTGTCGGGCAATCCGCTCGATCCGGGCGCGCTCGGCGCCAAGCACAAGGCCGACATGGAGAAGGCGATCCGCCTTGCCGGCGAACTCGGCATCCGCAAGATCGTCGCGATGAGCGGCTTGCCGCCGGCCAGCCCCGAGGATCGCGTGCCGAACTGGATCACCTATACGGTGAGCTGGCCGGCGACGCTCAAGGGTTGCCTCGACTATCAATGGAACGACGTTGCCATTCCGTATTGGAAGTCGCTGGTCGCGCAGGCACGCGAGTCGGGCGTCGAAAAGTTCGCGCTGGAAAACTTCAGCGCGATGCTGGTCTGGAATCCGGAAACACTGTTCCGGTTGCGCGACGCAGTCGGCCCGATGGTCGGTCTCAATCTCGATCCGAGCCACCTGATGTGGATGGGCGCCGATCCGATCGCCGCGGCACGCGCGCTCGGCGATGCGATCCATCACGTGCACGGCAAGGATGCGCGTCTGGAGCGCGGCATGGTGGACGTCAACGGCCTGCTCGAAACCAAGCCGGTCGAGGATGTCGGCCGGCGGGCCTGGAATTATGTGGCGGTCGGTTGCGGCAAGGATCTCCAGTGGTGGAAGGAGTTCTTCTCGGTGGTGCGCATGACCGGCTACAACGACTGGGTGTCGCTCGAGATGGAAGACATGACGATGTCGGTCGAGGCCGGTATCGCCACCTCGATCGACGCATTGAAGCAGACCATCAGCCGCTAGGCTGTCGCGGCTCGGCCCAAGAGGGCCGACGCACGCGGTCAGAGCAAGAACACAACGGAGACAGGCATGCACGGCGCAATCGGCGCGCCGCGGCATCGCCCGGGCGCAACGTCGCACGGGCGTATCGCCGGCATGCCATCGGGCCGGCCCCGGCCGGCCGAGGAGGAGCAGCCACATGGCTAGCGAAGAACCGCAATACGTGCTGGAGATGCAGGACGTCTCGAAGGCATTTCCGGGCGTGCTCGCGCTTGACCGGGTCAGCCTCAGGGTACGCGCGGGAACGACTCACGTCTTGGTCGGCGAAAACGGCGCCGGCAAATCGACGCTGATGAAGATCCTGTCCGGCGAGCATCGCGTCGATTCGGGCGAGATCCGCTTCAAGGGTGCACCCTATCGTCCTGCCGGTACCCGGGCGGCGCTCGAAACCGGCGTCGCGATGATCCACCAGGAACTGAGCCCCGTGCTCGACATGTCGATTGCCGAGAACATCTTTCTCGGCCGCGAGCCGACCTATGGGGCGTTCGGCGCGCTGTCCCGACAGATGATCGATTTCAAGCGCATGGAACGCGATACGCAGGTGTTGCTCGACAGACTCGGGCTCGACTATGCGCCGCGCCAGAAGATGCGTGAGCTCAGCGTGGCCGGCATGCAACTGGTCGAAATCGCCAAGGCGATCTCGCGCGGCGCATCGGTCGTCATCATGGACGAACCGACTTCGGCGATCAGCGATACCGAGGTCGGCATGCTGTTCGAGCAGATCCGCGACCTGAAGGCGCGTGGCGTCGCGATCATCTACATCAGCCACAAGATGGACGAGATATTCCAGATCGCGGACGACATCACGATCATTCGCGACGGCCGTTATGTCGAGTCGGGCCCGGCCAGCGAGTACGACGAGAGCCGGCTCATCGCGGCGATGGTCGGCCGGCCGATCTCGAGCATCTTCCCGAAGCTCGACGCGACGATCGGCGAGACGGTGCTCGAGGTGCGCAACGCCACGCGCCACGGCGTGTTCTCGGACATCGGCTTCAGCGTGCGACGCGGCGAGATCGTCGGGCTGGCCGGACTGATCGGCGCGGGGCGTACGGAAGTGGTGCGCGCGATCTTCGGGCTCGATGCGCTCGACGAAGGCGAGATCATGCTTGAGGGCGCGCCGTTGCGGCTGAAAGGCAGAGGCAGCGATGTTGCGATCCGCAGCGGTATCGCGATGGTGTCCGAAGACCGCAAGGGCGAGGGACTCGTGCTGTGCCGATCGGTGATGGAGAACATCTCGCTCGCGAATCTGAAGGGTTTCTCGCGTCGCGGGCTGCTGGACACGCGTCATGAGCGTACCGAAGCGACACGCATGCGCGACATGCTGAAGATCAAAACCGCCAACCTGCAGACGGTCACGGGCAACCTCAGCGGCGGCAACCAGCAAAAGATCGCGATCGCGAAATGGCTGCTGCGCGATCTGAAGGTGCTCATTCTCGACGAACCGACGCGCGGTATCGACGTCGGCGCGAAATCCGAGATTCACCGCTTGATGTCGCAATTCGCTCAGCAGGGGCTGGCCATCGTCATGATCTCGTCCGAACTGCCGGAGATTCTCGGCATGAGCGACCGCGTGATCGTGATGCGCGAGGGCCGGGTGGCCGGCGAACTAAGCCGGGGCGAAGCCTCGCAGGAACGAATCATGAAACTGGCAACGGGAGGTCAATGATGTTGAACAGCATGCAGGAAAATTCGATGCCGCCGCGCGTCGGCATGATGGCCCGGCTGAAGGGTGCGAGCCCGGCCGAGATTTACCGAAAATACGGCACGATGCTCATCTTCGTCGGGATCGTGGTGCTCGCGTCGCTGGTGAGCGATGCGTTCCTGACCGTCCCAAACCTGACCAACGTGTTGCGTCAGGTGGTGGTGGTCAGCCTGCTCGCGTGCGGCGTGACCTTCATCATCATTCTCGGGCAGATCGACGTGTCGCTGGGCGCGGTGGTGGCCCTGACCGGCACCATCGCGGCGAGCGTGATGTCCGATACCGGGAGCATTCCCCTGGCGGTGTCGGCCGGACTCGCGATGGGTGTGGTAGTCGGGTTCGTCAACGGCTTCATCGTCACGACCTTCGGCATCCCGTCGTTCATCACCACGCTCGCGATGACGACCGTGGCGCGCGGCGGCATCCTGCTCTATACCAGTGGCGCGCCTGTCAGCGGTCTGGGCGATTTTGCGGTCATCGGACAGGGATCGGTCGGGCCGGTGCCGATCTCGGTGCTGATCCTGATCGCCGTTCTCGTGACGTCGTGGATTCTGCTGAATCGCACCCGGTTCGGCCGGTATGTCTATGCAACGGGCGGCAACACGCGCGCCGCGCTGGCCTCCGGTATCAATACGCGTCGCGTGACGACGATGGCCTTCGTTTATAGCGGTGTGCTGACCGCGATCGCCGGCATCGTACTGATGTCGCGGATCAACTCGGGCCAACCGGCTGGCGGTGTCGGCTACGAGTTCGATGCGATCACGGCCGTGGTGGTGGGCGGGACCAGCCTGATGGGGGGTACCGGCACGATCATGGGCTCGATGATCGGATCGTTGATCATCGGCGTGATCAACAACATCCTCAACCTCCTTAACGTCAGCTCGTACTGGCAGCAGATCGCCAAGGGGCTGATCATCGCGGTCGCCGTGATTCTGGACGTCAAGACCAAGAACGGCCGCGGCAAGCGGGTACGGCGGCCGGCCTGAGACCGCGGCAGGATGGGCCGGTTTCCGGCGAGCAGTGAGGCAGCAAAGGCAGCGCGTATCGCAACGTGTGTTGGTTAATCAGAAGCAGGGCAGACAACATCGGAGGAGCATATGAAGGTTTGGAAACAAGTGGCGGCGGCAGTATTCGGGCTGACCGTGCTGGCGACGTCGGCCGGCGCCGCCGACAAGAAGTTCGTGATCGGCTATACGAATCTCGCCGACACCGACGTGTTCACGATGAGCCGGAAGGCGGCTTTCGCCGACGCGGTCAAGGCTGACCCGACCGTGAGCGTGGTCTACACCGATGCAAACGGCGACGTGAGCCGCCAGCTCGACCAGATCGACAACTTCATCGCGCAGAAGGTCAACGTGATCATGATCGTGCCGGTCGACTATCGTGGCATCGTGCCCGGTGTCGAGCGGGCCAACAAAGCCGGCATCCCGGTGATCGCGCTCGGCATCCAGTCCGCCAGCGGCAAGTACACGTTTGTCGGGTCGAAGAACTACGACGCCGGACGTCTGCAGGGCGAGTACTTTGACGCGATCCTGCCGAAGAACGCGCAGGTCCTCTATCTGCAGGGCACGCCGGGTCTTTACCACTCGAAGGAGCGCCTGGCCGGTTTCGTGCAGACGCTGGCCAAGCGTCCGGATGTCAAGATCCTGTCAAACCTGCCGGCCGACTACGATCGCGCTCAGGGCATGAAGGTCACCGAAGACTGGGTGCAGCGTTATCCCAAATTTGACGCGATCGTTGCCGCCAACGACCAGATGGCGCTCGGCGCGCTGGAAGCGCTGAAGACGGCGGGTCGGCTCAAGGGTGTGGCAATTTCCGGCGTCGACGGCACCGCGGACGCGATGCGGGCGATCAAGACCGGCGAGATGTCCCAGACCATCTTCCAGAACGCGAAGGGTCAGGCACAGGCCGCGTACCAGGTCGTCGAAACGCTCAAGAGCGGCAAGCCGGCCCCCGCCGAAGTCATCGTCCCGTTCGAGTCGGTGACCCGCAACAACGTGGGAAATTACTTGAAGTAGGCAGTGCAGGTGGCGTTCAGTCGATACATGCCGATATATGAAATACAAAAAACACAATGATTAGAAGTGCAAAGGAGATTTTTGATGGAGACGAAAGTGCTGAGATTTATGGTCGGTACGACGCTGTGCGGCGTCGCGGCGTTCGCGCATGCACAGAGCAGTGTCACGCTTTACGGAATCGTGGATAACGGCCTGCAATACGAAACGGGTCTGCCCGGCGGCAACCGGTTGTCGGCCGAGTCGGGTGGTTGGGGTGAGTCGCGCTTCGGCATGCTCGGCAACGAGGACCTGGGCGGCGGCCTGCATACCACGTTCCGCCTGGAGGCGCGACTGAACACGCTGAACGGCTCGGTGGCGAACGGTTCGTTCTTTGAGGGGCAGGCAACCGTCGGTTTGCGGCACGACGCGTATGGTGCGATTCGCCTCGGTAATTTCGGCGCAAGCGAGTTGTTGCAGGATACCGGCGAGCTCGACCCGCAACAGACCAAGAAGTATTCGTTCGGCACGCTGGTGCGCGGCCGCATGTTCCCGCAGGCATCGAACGGTATCGAATATACGTCGCCCGATTTCGGTGGCTTCACGGTGAAAGGCCAGTACAACCTCACCAATACGACGAAATGGAATGCCGGTTCGCCCGGCACGGCGCCGGGGCAACTGGGCACGGCCACCGGCCTGGGCAGCTCGCAGGGCCGGGCAGACGGCCTGAAGCTGCAGTACAAGGCGTCAAATCTCGAAGCGCAACTGGTCTACGACGAGATTCGCGACGGTAATGGCAAGTTCAGCAACGTGTATCTGGCATCACGCTCGATCTTCGCCGGTGCGTCGTACGGGGTCGGGCCCGTGACGCTGTATGCGGGCTACGTCCACCTGAGCGCGCCGGATGCGTCGAACGCGGGCTATTACGGGACGAATACGCCGTCGGCGCAGCCGGCCGGCGTCTCCTTGCCGACCGCGGTCGACCAGGAGTGGTTCGGCGCGCAATGGGCCGTGACGCCGGCAACCACCGTCATGGGCGCCGTCTATCACGCCAACGCCAATCACGGCAATGGCAACGGCACGCTCTACACGCTGTCCGGCATCTACTCGCTGTCGAAGCAGACGCGGCTCTACACGGAGCTCGGCTATCTGCGAAACAGCGCGACGTCGAACCTCGGGCTGAACGGCGGGACCTACGGGGCCAACAACGTGAACGATCCGGTCAACGGCAGCGCATCGAACCTGAATCCGGGTTACGGGCGCAGCCAGTTCGGCGTGTTCGCGGGGATTGCCACGCAGTTCTGACGCACCGTCCGGTGCATGATCCTCCTTCGCGCGTCGTGTGCGTCGATCGAAACGGCATGCGGCCGCGACGCGCGCAGGAGGTCGGGCGATATCCTGCCGCCGCATGCCGGCGGCTTTCCTGATGAGGGAGCACCATGAAACCGCCGAGTTTTCGCGACGGCTCGAGCCTTGAATCGTCCGGGACCGCACGCGCCTGACACGATGGAACCAAATCATGATTCGAGCGCCGATCCGAAGGGGCCCCCCGGCGAACCTTGTCGCGATGGCATCGATCAACTGTTGTCGCGAATCCGCTCCGAATACGCGACGCTGAGTCCGCGGCTCAAGTCGATTGCGCACTTCGTCGACACGCATGCCGACCAGGTCGGCATCCTGGATATTCGGAGCGTCGCCGACCAGTGCGGCGTGCCGCCCTCCGCGGTTGTGCGCTTTGCCCAGCACTTCGGCCTGTCCGGCTATGCGGATCTGCGGCGGCGGTTGCGCCATCGGATCGTGACGCCGCTCCCGCCGCTACGGGACGCGAAGCCGATACATGATGACGTTCCGACCGATGGACTGGAGAGCCTGACCCAATCCGTATTGGCGACCAGTTTGGCCGCTGTCGCGCGCCTGGGAGAATTGCTGGCATCCGAGGACTGGAGGCGTGCGCTGGCCATGCTGCGAGACGCCGCTACGCTGTGGGTGATGGGGGCGCGTCACGCGTTTCCCCTTGCAGCGCATCTGACCCAGGCCTTGCGTCAGACAGACAAGACGGTTTGCCTGGTCGCGGCGCTCGGGGAGATGGATATCTGCCAGGTGAGCTCGGTGAAGCAGGGCGACGTTTTCGTGGGATTCGAATTACCGCCATACAGTGAGGAGACATGCCGTGTCGCCAGGCTCGCAAAGCTCAACGGCGCGCAGCTCATCCTGATCACCGACAGCTGCTTGTCGCCGCTCGCGCGGGATTCCGATGCCGTGTTAAGGGTGGAGGACGGTCCGGTTTTCGGAGTTCATTCGATAGCCGCTGCTTCGACGGCGGTGCAGCTTCTGTTCGCGTCGCTGCGCTTTGGCGAGTGGCGTGACGATCAGGATAGCCGTACCCGCCCACTAGCACGCAGTCTATGAACATCGTGGCGACCAAGCCGGCTACGCGAGTCGAGACCGTGGTCGTGTTGCGTGCAATCTGACCGCACTGCAGCCGACGCCTGTCAGTTGTTGGTGCAGGTGCAGGTGATCGCTCGCACATCGAAATTCCGGTGCAATTGCGCAACTCGCGCAGCGTGTCGTTCGACGTCAAACGCTGGCCGCGGTGTAGGTGATGAACGGCAAAACGGTTTGAGTGGTTCCCTTGGGGTGCTGATCCTGGGCGATCGCACACATGGTCTCTACCAGGCGCGTGGCAACCCAATCGCGTGGATGCGACAGCACCATATTGACGCGTCCGTCGATGAGCGCCTGCCGGGTAATTTGAGTCAACTCCCCGCAGACGGTTATAAGCTCCTGCGACGCGCTCGCATCGTATAGCGCCTGAATGACGCCCTCGATTCCGCCCCCCGCCACAAAAATGCCGATCAGGTCGGGGTGCCGCTTGAGCAGATCCAGGGTGGCTTCCTGCGCCAAGTCAATATCTTCGAGGCTGATCAAGGTTTCCAGCACCTGAAAATCAGGCGCGTACTCGCGCATGTACGCCCTGAAGCTGATTTCGGCCTGTTCCTGACACAGGTAGCGGTGACTTCCGACCATCAGCGCGATCTTGCCTGGGCGGCGGCTCAGACTCGAAATCGCCCAGGCCGCAGTGTGGCCGATCTTGCGTTGGTCGATCCCGACAAATCCGGCACGACTCTCGGTGCTCAGGTCGGAGATCAGTGCGAACACCGGCGTACCTTGAGCACTGATCTGATCGATCGCGTGGCTGATCTGTGGATGGTCGGCCGCAACGACGGCGATCGCATCCACCTTGCGGCTCATTTCGTGGAGCCTGGACACGATGTGCCGCGGCGTCAGTTCTTCAAGAAACTCGATCACTGCCTTGGCCTGCGGGTATTTCTGCGCCTGTGCGGCAGCCTCCAGTGCTTCGCCCATCTCGCGGTAGAAGGGGATACTGCGCTTCAGCAGCAGGAAGCCGAGCTTGCGGCCTTCTGTGTGCTCGCTGATCCGAAGCCGGATCAGTCCCGCGCGGTTAAACCCCAGCTTTTCCGCCGCTTCCAACACCCGTTGCGCCGTTTCTGGCCGCACGCTGGCGCGCTTGTTGATGACCCGGTCTACCGTCGCCAGTCCCACGCCAGCCTCGTTGGCCACATCCGCCATGGTTGGATACATGATCACCTGCCGATGATTGATAGAAAAACATCAAGGGCATTTTCCCGTGATGATATTTCGTGATGTTAAATACTTCCGCCCTGTTGTAGCGCGATTTCCTAAAACTATACTCCTCACAGCTGCCGGTCAGTACGGCGCGGTGTGAAATTCACATGCATCTGTTGAGACGATCAGAGATAGGAGGCAGACAAAAAATGATAGAAAAAATGAAAGGTCGCGATTACAGCCTGGATGGGCCCGGTGGTAAAGAGGCTGCGATGAGGGGGCTGGTCTCGGCGCATTGGTTCGCCTGCAAGGTAGACCGCAACGTGATGAAGCAACTGATGCGACGCGACGACTGGCAAGGACTGAAGTACCTCGGTACCTGGCTGTTGTTGTTGATCGGTAGTGGTGTGCTGGCCTACCGTGCCTGGGGCACCATTTGGGCGGTGCCGGCGTTCGCGCTGTATGGCCTGTTTTACGCTGCGGGAGAGCACGGTTCGCACGAACTGTCGCACGGCACGCCATTCAAGAGCCGCTGGTTGAATGCGTTTTTCTTCCAGCTGACCTCGTTTCTCGCGTTGCATGAGACCGTATTCTGGCGGTGGAGTCATGTGCGCCATCACACCGATACGATCATCGTCGGCAACGATCGTGAAATTGCGTTCCCGAGACCAGTCAAGTTGCTTGGTGTGATCGTCAATTTTTTCAGTTTGAAGCACGGTACGACCGAAACGCTGCGCATCATCCGGCATGCATTCGGCAGTGTCGGCTCGGCTACGCGCTCGTTCGTACCAGCTTCCGAGATCGGCCGCATGCTCGTCTCGAGCCGGATCTATACCTTGATCATCGTTGGCACCGTGGCCTGGTGCGTGGCCATCCACAGCATCCTGCCGGCACTCTTCATCGTGCTGCCCCGTTTCTACGGCGCGCCGCTCACACACGTGTTCAATATCACGCAGCATGCAGGGCTGGCCGAGGATGTACTCGACCATCGACTGAATACCCGGACCGTGCGGATGAATCCGCTGCTCGCCTTCATGTACATGAATATGAACTACCACGTGGAGCACCACATGTTCCCGATGGTGCCGTTCTACAACCTGCCCAAGCTGCACGAACTGATCAAGGATCAGTGCCCGTCGGCGAAGGAGGGGTTGATCGATGCTTACCGCGAGATCATCCCTGCCCTGTGGCGCCAGCACAAGGATCCGACTTACTACATCAAGCGCCAGCTACCCGCGGCGGTCAGTTCCGACGAGGTGCCGGGCGGCATGCGGCGAACCGAGAACAGCGCCGCCTGACAACGCAATGACCGTGAGGAGAACACCATGAGCGATTGGATCGAAGCTTGCGAAGTAAACGACGTAGAACAGGAAGATGTGATCCGTTTTGATCACGGGGGGCAAACCTTCGCCGTCTACCGTGCGCCTGACGGCGACTTCTACGCCACGGATGGCGTATGTACGCATGAAAAAGTCCATCTGGCCGACGGGCTCGTGATGAAGCACATCATCGAGTGCCCCAAGCACAACGGCCGGTTCGACTACCGTACCGGCAAAGCGCAGGGCGCACCGGTTTGCGCGAATCTGCAAACCTACCCGGTCAGGGTTGAGGATGGCCGCGTGTTCATCGATCTGGGCGGAGCGCGATGAATTCGTCCGCACCCGTCATCATTGTCGGTGCCGGCCATGCCGGTGGCCGGGCCGCGCTTGCGCTGCGCGAATTGGGTTACCGAGGCGCAATACTGCTCATCGGTGAAGAGACGCAGTTGCCATATGAACGGCCGCCGTTGTCCAAGCAGATTCTGCTCGGCAGCCAAACTCCGGTGCATTGCGCACTCGGTTCCGCCGAACGCTATCAGTCGGACGGCATTCAGCTAAGGACCGGCGCACGCGTGGAGCGCATCGACCGCGCCAGCCGCAGCGTCATGCTGTCGAATGGCGAAGTGCTGCCGTACAGCCAACTGTTGTTGGCCACCGGCGGCCGCGTGCGGGCCTTGGCTCTACCGGGGGCTATGCTGGACGGCGTGCATTATCTGCGCACGCTGGACGATGCGCTCGCGCTGAAGGCGAGACTGCGGCCCGGGACGCGCATGGTGGTGATCGGCGGCGGCTTCATCGGGCTGGAAGTGGCGGCTTCTGCTCGCCAGCTCGGCGCTCACGTGACGATGCTGGAGGCGGGTGATCGCCTGGCGGCGCGAGCGCTGCCGCCGCAGCTTGCCGAGCGAGTGCGGCAGTTGCACTGTTCGCGTGGCGTCGACGTACGCCTGCAATGCCGTATCCGGGCGTTCAGCGGAACATCGAGCGTGACGGCCGTGGAACTGGAGGGCGGCGACAGTCTGTCTTGCGACCTGATAGCGATCGGGGTTGGCATCGTGCCCAACGTGGAACTCGCTGCCGCGGCCGGCATGGAAGTCGGCAACGGCATCCGCGTCGACAGCCGCTTGCGTACCAGCGATCCGAACATCTATGCAATCGGCGATGTATGTGAATTCCCCAATCCGTTCACCGGCCAGCCGGTGCGGATGGAAACCTGGCGCAATGCCGAGGAGCAGGCGCACCACGTCGCGCGAATACTCAATGGCGAAGATGTTCCGTTCACCGCGTTGCCATGGTTCTGGTCCGACCAATTCGACTACAGCCTCCAGTTGGCGGGCGAACCACAGGTTGCCTCGAGGATGGTCGAGCGCAAGGCGACGGACGACAGTTTGCTGTTGTTTTACTTGAATGAGCATCGGCAACTCGTCGGCGTCTGCGGTTGGGGCGCCGGCAATAGCATCGCCAAAGACATCAAATTGGCGGAAAGGTTGATCGCCTCTGGTAACCCGCTGATACCCGAAGTACTGGCCACGCCTTCCGTCAGCCTCAAATCATTGATTCAGGACGCTTCGTATGCCTAATAAATTACTGGTGTTTCAATCGATGTGGGCGATGGAGCGCCGTCACAGCGACGGCTACGAGCGTAGCGTGGAGGAGAATCTGCAGCAGTTGGCCGCGGCCGGTTTCGCCGGCTTCACCGACCACTACTATGATCGTGCCCACGTCAAGCGCCTGGCTGCCACCTTCAAACCGCTCGGCTTGCAAGCGGAAGGGCAGGTGTTTCCCACCAATATCGATGGTCTCGAGCCGGCGCTGGAGTTAGGCGTCGAGTTCGGCTGCCACCACATCACCATCCAGGCAGACTTGCGGCCCCGCACCGTGCGCGAAGCGATCAAGACGCTGGAGGGATGGCAGCGTTTGGCCGAGCAGGTTGACTTCCCCGTGCTGGTGGAAACCCACCGCTACCGTCTCACCAACGATCTGCTTTTCACGCTCGATGTGCTGAAACAGATGCCAGAGCTCAGGCTCCTGGCCGATCTTTCTCATTACGTGGTGGCCAGGGAGTTTCCGGAGCTACCCAGCGAAGAGGATCACGCGCAGATTCACACCATTCTCGATCACAGCTGGGGTTTCCATGGCCGAATCTCCAATGGACACCAGGTGCAGGTGCCGCTGAGCTACGCCCAACATCGCCCTTGGCTCGAGACATTCACGGAATGGTGGCGCTATGGCATGCAAAGCTGGCTCAAACGTGCCTCGCCGGACGACACATTGCCATTCACATGTGAGCTGGGACCCAGGCCGTATGCAATCACCGGCATCGACGGAAACGACATCGTCGACCGCTGGCAGGAGTCGTTGCTCATGAAAGACCGTATTGAAGCCGTCTGGCGCGAGGTATCCGAACGTCGTTATTCGGCGACCAACAGATGAGTCCCTTTCGCCAGAAGGTCGTCACGGGTTCGGTCGTTACGGACACCACGATTCGGGTCGGTTAAACCAATTACGTGCATGGAGGGAGAAAAGCCAGAAGGCAGGAAGCAGTGAGTCTCACATAACAAAGCCCAGAATGGTTCGGGATTCGAGCCTGAATAGGGATGACATCGATATCAAAATGGAGCGAGATTAGGAGCCTGATATGAATAAAAATCTTATTGCGTTGGCGGCAACATTTCTGTTGGTCTTCGCGGTTCTGCCCTCGGGTGCCAGTGCTGCCGGGAAGCAATTCACTGTTGGCTACGCCAACCTGGCCGACAACCAGGTGTTCACGATGAACCTGAAAAAGGCCTTCATCTCGGCGGCAAAGGCAGACGCAAACCTCAAGGTGATCTTCAGCGATGCGAGTGGCGACATCGGCAAACAGCTCGACCAGATCGACAAT
Organism: Burkholderia sp. BCC0044; assembly: GCF_902832955.1. NCBI lineage: Bacteria > Pseudomonadati > Pseudomonadota > Betaproteobacteria > Burkholderiales > Burkholderiaceae > Burkholderia > Burkholderia sp. BCC0044. The sequence goes on from NZ_CADFDO010000002.1 coordinate 335,862, forward strand.
TTCATCGCCCAGAAAGTCGATGCCATCATTGTGGTGCCTGCCGACTACCGGGGCATCGTTCCCGGCGTGGAGGACGCCAACAAAGCGGGTATTCCGGTGATCACCCTCAATATTCAGTCGGCCGGCGGCAAATCCATCTTTGTCGGCTCCAAAAACGTGGATGCCGGGCGTATTCAGGGCGAATTCATGCGGGACAATTTGCCGAAGAGCGCTCAGATTTTGTATCTGCAGGGTTCCCCGGGCCTCTATCATTCGATGGAGCGCCAGGCCGGCTTCACGGCTGCCCTGGCGTCGCGCAAGGACGTCAGGGTGTTGTCCAGTCTTGCCGGAAACTATGATCGCGCCGAAGGCATGAAAATCACCGAGGACTGGGTGCAGCGCTTTCCGAAGTTCGACGCCATCATCGCAGCAAATGACCAAATGGCGCTGGGCGCACTGGAGGCACTCAAGACGGCGGGCCGCCTGAAAGGCGTGATGATTTCCGGCATCGATGGCACCACCGATGCTCTGAGTGCGATCAAGAGTGGAGAGATGTCCCAATCGGTTCTCCAAAATGCCAAAGGGCAGGCTTCGGGCGCCTATCAGGTCATCGAAGATATCAAGCTCGGTAAGCCGGCCCCCAGGGAAGTGCTGATTCCGTTCGAATCCGTCGACCAGAAAAACGTCGCGAACTACACGAAGTGATACGTTGCTGCCGGGCAACGCGATGTCCGCTTGCCCGGTGTTCCTTGGTGATCCACCGGTGCTTCCGGTGGGTCGACGATGCCGAAAACTACAATTCTGGACAGCCGCTTGATCCTCGAGGTTTCTGACGGAGGCACGGTGCTCGATTCGAGTAGCCTGAGTTGCATGGCGGGGATATCTCCAAGTTTGAGGCTCTCGGACAGCCGTAAACCAGCCTCCATCATCCGCTTCTAGGCGTTTCGTTGGTGAGCCTGGGTGCTCAGGTGGTCCCAGGCAGGTCAGCATTGGGGCCGGAATCGACGTAGCGACCGCGGGTCATTGCCGGGTCGTTCGGCCAGTGCCGCTTCCACCCGCTGGTTGCAGGGTCGCGGCACTCGCGCGAGGTCGTGTCGAGTGATTTGTTTTACATAATTAACATTGGCACCGAAAAGTCTGTGGTAGCTATAGGGAATTCCAAGTCCTGCTGCGGATTCCCCCTTGCCCGTATGAAATTGCCGTGCTAATTTTTCATGAAATTTCTCGGCGTAATTTTCACGGGAGCCCGCATGTTCGTGCAGTCCGACCGTCACGTCGCCAGCTACTACGCCGATACCTACCCGGCGCCGATCCCGCATCGGCTGGCGCTGGACGAGCGCATCGACGCCGACGTACTGGTCATCGGCGCAGGCTTCAGCGGGCTGCATACGGCGCTGCGGCTCGCGCTCGCCGGCAAGCGCGTGGTCATCCTCGAAGCAAGCCGCGTCGCGTGGGCCGCCTCGGGCCGCAACGGCGGGCAGGCGCTGCTCGGCTGGTCGTGCGACATGCAGCCGCTCGAGGATGCGCTCGGCCGCGACGGCGCGCGCCTGCTGTGGGACAGCATGCGCTGGGCGGCGGCAGAAGTGCGCGAACTGCCGGCGCGGCACGGTTTCGACATCGACTACCGGCCCGGCAGCCTGTGGGCCGCGGTACGGCCGCGGCGCGTCGCGATGCTGGCGCAGGCGCGCGACGAGGCGGCCGAGCGGTGGGGCTACGACCGGCTGCATGTGATCGGGCGTGACGAGATGCCCGAATGGATCGGCGGCACGCGCTATCTCGCGGCGCTCCACGATCCGGAGGCCGGCCACCTGAACCCGCTGAAGCTCGCGCTCGGCCTCGCGCGGACGATCGAGCGTGCGGGCGGCCGCATCTTCGAACAGAGCCGCGTGCTCGACTGTCGCGAGACGGCTGGCGGCCACATCGCCCGCACGGCGCGCGGCGAAGTGCGCGCGGACGTGCTGGTGCTCGCCTGCAATGCATACGTCGATCGGCTCGACCGCGACCTTGCGCGCCGGCTGCTGCCGGTCGGCACGTACCAGGTCGCAACGGCGCCGCTCGCGCCCGACGTCGCGCATGCGCTGCTGCCGCGCAACAGCTGCGTGATCGACAACCAGTTCGTGCCCGACTACTTCCGGCTGAGCCCCGACAACCGGCTGCTGTTCGGCGGCGGCTGCACGTATCTCGGCGGCATCCCGGCCGATATCGCGGCGGCGACGCGCCCGCATCTCGAACGCGTGTTCCCGCAACTGGCCGGCGTGCCGCTCGACTATGCGTGGGGCGGTCACATCGACATCAGCATGCGTCGCACGCCGGACATCGGCCGCCACGGGCAGCGCTTCTGGCTGCAGGGCTTCTCGGGGCACGGCGTGCTGCCGACGCTCGCCGGCGCGCGCGCGGTGGCCGACGCCGTGCTCGGCGACACACACTTGCTCGCGCAGTACCAGCGCATCCGCAACCCGCGCTTTCCCGGCGGCGATCGGCTGGCCGCGCCGCTCGAAGCGATCGGCAAGGCCTGGTACCGCCTGCGCGATACCGTTTGATTGACCGGAAGCCATCATGAATGAACAGGAAGAGATAGAAAGTCTGGCGATCCTGATCCGCGACCTGCGCAAGCATCGCAAGGTCACGCTGAACGATCTCGCCGAACGGATCGGCCGCTCGGTCGGCTTTCTGTCGCAGGTCGAGCGCGGGCTGTCGCGTCCGACGGTCGCGGATCTCACCGCGATCGGCGAGGCGCTCGGCGTGCCGACCACGTATTTCTACAGCCTGAGCAAGCCGCGCAGCGTGCCGTGGGTCACGCGGCCCGACGAGCGGCGCACCGTGTATTACGCGGACGGCATTACCGACATTCTCGTGTCGCCGAACATGCGTTCGCGCTTCTCGATCCTCGAAAGCCATCTCGGGCCGGGTGCGAGCAGCGGCGAGCGCTCGGTCGACGACAGCGACGAGCAGGGCGGTTTCGTACTCGAAGGAGAACTGACGATCTGGCTCGACGGCGACGACACGCCCGTCACGCTCGGCCCGAACGATGCGTTTCAGCTTCCGGCACACAAGCGCTTTCGCTACGCGAACCTGACCGACGCACCGACGCGCGTGATCTGGGTATTCACCTGAGTTGAGCGGTTGGCGGGGCGGGCGACGTCGGAGGCTACCCCGCCGTGCAGTCTGTTTGCATTACTGATTGATTTGCGGCGTGCGTTGCGCCGTGCGCCGCATGAATCCGGGTCGCCGCGTTGCGGCGCCGCCCTACAAGACATGGAAAGGATGAGACATGGCTGACGTCGTTCCCGCGCTGGTCAGTGAAGTCCGCGCATTCCGGCAGGCGCATCCCGAGATCCGTTATGTCGACCTGATCTGCCTCGACCTGCCGGGGCATTTCTACGGCAAGCGCTATCCGATCGATGCGCTCGAAAAAGTCGCGTCGGGCTCGCTGCTGAAGCTGCCGCAAAACTGCGTGCTGCTCGGCACGCAGGGCGGCCTCTACAAGATCGGCGATTACTGCTTCAACGACGGCGATCCCGATGCGCCGCGCCGTCTGATCCCCGGCACGCTGAAGCCCGTGCGCTGGGAGCGGCAGCCGCTCGCGCAGATGCTGATCAGCTCCGACGGCACCGATTCCCCGATCGAGTTCGAGCCGCGCGAGGTGCTCGCGCGCGTGCTGCGGCGGTTCGCCGCGCGCGGCATCCGGCCGGTCGTCGCGTTCGAGCTCGAGTTCTACCTGTTCGCCGCGCAGCTCGCGGAAGGGATGCCGCAGTATCCGCGCGACCGCCTGAGCGACGACCGCGACGATCAGCCGAACATGCATATCGAGCGCTTGTCGCGCTTCTCCGACGTGCTGCACGAGATGGTCGACGCCGCGTGCGAGCAGGGCGTCGATGCGACGGTGATTACCGCCGAGCTCGGGCCCGGCCAGTTCGAGATCAATTTCGGGCATACCGACGATGCGCTGCGCGCGGCCGACTGGTCGGCGCTGTTCTGTCGCAGCACGCGCGGCGTCGCGTTGCGGCATGGCTATCGCGCGAGTTTCATGGGCAAGCCGTACCTGCATGCGCCGGGCAGCGGGATGCATGTGCACGTGAGCCTGTACGATGACGCGGGCCGCAACCTGCTTGCGGCAGACGGACAACGGCCGCTGCGGCATGCGGTGGCCGGCTGTCTCGCGCTGCTGCCGCATTGCATGCCCGTGTTCGCGCCGAATCACAATGCGTTCCGCCGTTACGGGTCGATGGTGAACGCGGCGAGCCGCGCGAGCTGGGGCTTCGAGGATCGCGACGCGTGCATCCGGATTCCGGAATCGGATGCCCGCAACCTGCGGATCGAGCACCGGCTCGCGAGCGCGGATGCGAACCCGTACCTGGTGCTGGCAGCGATCCTGAGCGGGATGGAGCACGGGCTCGATGCGCGGCTCGAACCGATCGCGCCGCTCAACGAGGATCGCGGCAGCGGGATCGATTTTCCGAAGGAGATGCTGTCGGCGGTGGCGGCGATGCAGGATCATCCGGCCGTGCGCGAAGGGCTCGGCAGCGAGTTCGTGATGGTGTATTGCGAGAACAAGCGGCAGGAGGAGCTGGATTTCCGCAACGAGATCGGCGCGCGGGAGTATCGGTGGTTTCTGTGATTGCCGCGCGCGTCGTTAGGGAAGTGCGCGCCAGTAGCGCACTTCCTCGATCGGCGTGCCGTCGATTTCGAACGTCTTGATGTCGTGTTCGGCGACGAAGCCTTCGCGTTCGTAGAACGCCCTTGCGCGACGGTTCTTGATCAAAACCCACAGCGACACCCACGCATGGCCCGCGTCATGCAGCGATTGGCACGCGCGATCGACCAGTGCCGCACCGATGCCTTGCCCGCAATGCGACGGATGCAGATAGATCGCTTCGATTTCTCCCCACGCGCGATCCTTGTCGGTGTCGCGCGTCGGGCCGTACGCGATCCAGCCGGCCGGTGTGTGGTTCGTGAACGCGAGCGCGACGCGCGGCCGTCCTGCGTCGAGTGCCTGGCGCCAGGCGGCCGTGCGCTTTTCGACCGACAGGCCGGCGAGGAACGGGGCCGGCATGATGTCCGTATAAGTGGCTTGCCACGACGCGACGTGGATGTCGGCGATGGCCGGCGCATCGGCGGATGTGGCGGCGCGAATGTCGATCGTCGTCGTGTTCGGTGCCATGCGTTTTCCTTGTGATCGGTTGCCGTATGCCGCGTCGCCATTCCTTTCGAGCGCGCCATGCCGCGAAGCGGCTTCGCGGCATGGCGCGCTCGACGCCCTTACTCCCCGAGCTTCGACGTCACGCACCCGGTGCTCGAGCATTCGCGCTCACGCTCGCGCAGGAACGACAGCCGCGACTGCGTCATGTCGTTCGCGCACTGGATATCGACGAGGTAGCTGCTGCCGCGCGTCTCGCTGCACTGCGCGTCGCGTTGTTTCAGCCACGCGAGCTGGCCGGCCTTCAGCGTCGCCTGTTGATCGCCGCTCAGTTGCTTGCGCAGCCGGCCGTATTCGTCGTTGAGATCGCGGTCGGACTGCGAGAACTGCGTGCTCGTGCAATACACCTGGTCGAACGCGCTGCGCGGCTTCCCGCAGCCGGCCGCGTGCGCGGCGAACGGAACGGCAAGCGCGAGCAGCGCGCAGGATACGAGCAGATTCTTCTTCTTCATGGTGATGCTCCTGACTGGGTGAAACCGTTGAATCCGACGGGCGACACCTTCGTTTATCCGGGCGTCGTACACGCGTCGATGCCGCCTGCGATCGCGGCGGACAGGCGCTGGATCGTCTCGCGCCGCGCGAGCCGCGCTTCTTCGTCCGGATTGACGATCACGCCGGCTTCGACGAGCACGGCCGGAATCGGCGCGGTGCGCAGCACGACGAGATCGTCGAAGCGATGGATGCCGAGTTGCGGGTCGATCAGCGGGCGGTTCTCGCCCTTGATCGGTTGCGCGTGATACAGCGACGGCCGTTCGCCGGCCGCGACCAGCCGCTCGGCAATCGCCTTCGCGCAACGCAGGCTTTCCGCATAGTGCGGATTGCGCGCCGACACGAACACCGAGAAGCCGCGGAATTCGCGCTGCCGGCCCGCGTCGATGAACTGTTGCTGCATCGAGTCGTGATGGATCGACACGAACAGGTTCGCGTCGGGCGCTTGCGTCGAGCGCCGATCGAGCGCGATCTCGCGGCCGTCCGCTGACGTGCGCAGCACACGGTCGCCGTGTGCGGCGAGTTTGTCGGCGACCGCGCCGGACAGATCGAGGTTGTACAGGTATTCGACGCGGCCGCTCGCGCCGGTGGAGCCCGGATGCGCCGGCGTATGGCCGGTGTCGACGACGATGTAGCGCCCGGACGCGGGCTCGGTGCCAGCGGTGGCGATGCCAGAGGTGTCGGCCGCGTGCAGCGCCAGCGGTGCGCCCAGCAGCGGCGCGCACGCGAGCACACGCGCGGCGGCGCGCACGAGCGGGCGAAGGCGTCGGAGGGTTCGGTTCGTCATTGTTGTTGTCGAGAAGGGCGTACGGCGCGTTGAACGGCGCGCCGCCGTCGGCCTGCTCAATGCAGTCGGAATGTCGCGCGATTATAGCGGGTGGTGGCGACGCCGCAATGACGAAACGGAAGCCGTCGCATCGGCCAGAAGCCGAGGCTCAGCCCAGCCGCACCGGGCCGCGAACATGGCGCGACGGGGGTACGCGCGCAGCGTACAGCCGGCGGCGAGCGCCGGTCAGCGCGGCAGCGCTTCGGCTTCGGCCCAGCGCTTGAACGAATCGAGACGCCGACGCGTCTGCACGAGATAGAACGCGCCGATCAGCGGTTCGAGCAGCCAGCGCAGCCACGACGGCTGCGCACGGAAGTGGTACGTGAACTTCACCTCGGTCGACCCGGGCGTGTGTTCGGTGAAGTTCCAGCTGCCGCTGAAGCGTTCGAGCACCTTCGGCCCTTCGACCATTTCGACGGCGGCGACCTGCGGCGGACGGTACGAGATGTAGCGCGACACCATCGTCGCGCCCGACTGGCTGCGGCAGAACGCGTCGACGCCGACATCGGCGGTCGTTTCGTCGAGCAGGTACGCATCGATGAGGAAGTTGTCCCACACGAGCCGCCGCCCGTAGTCCTGCGACCACGTGAACAGGCGCCTGCGATCGACGCCGACGGTCCGGCTGACTGAGATCCTCATGAGGGCGGGCGCCAGGGTTCGGATTGGGATGCAATCGAGTGTATCCCGCCAATAACCTGTGTTTCGTCAGACTTCGTCAAGTCGAGCGTGTGCTCGAATGGACTCGATTGACGCACCTCGGGAATTCCCCTAGGATTTATCCCAACCCTTCGGGACAGACCCGGAGCGTTTCAATCTCTTGAGGGAGCCTCATGAGTACGCAACAGAACCGGCGCTTCGACGCGCTCGTTTTCATTGGTCGTTTCCAGCCTCCGCATCGTGGCCACCTGAACGTGCTGAAGTCGGCACTGAGCCGGGCCGAGCGCGTGTGCGTGCTGATCGGGTCGACCGACAAGCCCCGCACCATCAAGGATCCGTTCTCGTTCGACGAGCGCTGCCAGATGCTGGCTTCGCTGCTCGACGCGTCCGAGCGCGACCGCGTGACGATCGCCCCGTTGCAGGATTCGACCTACAACGACGGCGACTGGGTGCGCTGGGTGCAGGATGCGGTGGCCGGCGCGCTCGGCGACGTCGCGCAGCGCAAGGTCGGGCTGATCGGCCACGAGAAGGATGCTACGTCGTATTACCTGCGGATGTTCCCGCAATGGGAGCTCGTCGATGTCGACGCGACGGAAGACATTTCCGCCACCGAAATCCGCGACCAGTATTTCGCCGAACGCACCAACAGCTTCGTGCAGTGGGCCGTGCCGGAACCCGTGTTCGGCTGGCTCGAGCGTTTCCGTACGCAGCCGGAATTCGCGCAGCTGAAGTCGGAAGCCGAATTCATCGCCGCGTATCGCAAGGCGTGGGCGGCCGCGCCGTATCCCGTCACGTTCGTGACGGTCGACGCGGTGGTCGTGCACTCGGGCCATATCCTGCTCGTGCGCCGCCGCAGCGAACCGGGCCGCGGCCTGTGGGCGCTGCCGGGCGGATTCGTGAACCAGGACGAGCGGCTCGATGCGGCGTGCATCCGCGAGCTGCGCGAGGAAACCGGCCTCAAGCTGCCGGAGCCCGTGCTGCGCGGCTCGATCAAGGATCGCCAGGTGTTCGATCACCCGACGCGGTCACTGCGCGGCCGCACGATCACGCACGCGTGCCTGTTCAACTTTCCGACCGGCGAGCTGCCGCGCGTGAAGGGCAGCGACGACGCTGACAAGGCGCGCTGGGTCCCGCTCAACGAATTCGCGCAGATGCGCAACGTGATGTTCGAGGATCACTTCGACATCGCGTATCACTTCCTGGGGAAGCTGTGACGCGCTGATTCCCCGCATCCGGTCCGCCGCGACAGACGCGGCGGCACTTCAACGGCCTAGAGGAGCTCTAGCCATGCAAAACGATCCCGGCGGCTTTGCCGCGGTTCTCGCCAATCCGATTCTCAATACGGATTCGTACAAGGCTTCCCACTTCCTGCAATATCCGCCGGACGCATCGGCGATGTTCTCGTACGTCGAATCGCGCGGCGGCCGTTACGACCGCACGCTGTTCTTCGGCCTGCAGATGCTGCTGAAGGAGTATCTGTGCAAGCCGATCACGCACGCGATGATCGACGACGCGCGCGATTTCTTCGCCGTGCACGGCGAGCCGTTCAACGAAGCGGGCTGGCGCCATATCGTCGAGCACTACGACGGCTATCTGCCGGTGAAGATCCGCGCGGTGCCCGAAGGTTCGATCGTGCCGGTGCACAACGTGCTGATGACGGTCGAATGCGACGATCCGCAGGTGTTCTGGCTCGCGTCGTATCTCGAGACGATGCTGTTGCGCATCTGGTATCCGGTGACGGTGGCGACCCGCAGCTGGCATCTGCGGCAAACGATTCGCCGCTTTCTCGAAACGACCGACGACGATCTCGCGCAACTGCCGTTCAAGCTGCACGACTTCGGCGCACGCGGCGTGTCGAGCGCGGAATCGGCCGCGATCGGCGGCGCCGCGCACCTCGTGAGCTTCATGGGCTCGGACACGGTGCTCGGCGTGCTGGCCGCGAACCGCTTCTATCGCGAGCCGATGGCCGCATACTCGGTGCCGGCGGCCGAGCACAGCACGATCACGTCGTGGGGGCGCGAAGGCGAGGCCGATGCGTATCGCAACATGATCAGCCGCTTCGGTTTGCCGGGCGCGATCGTATCGGTCGTGTCGGACTCCTATGATCTGTTCGCCGCGCTCGATCTGTGGGGCGGCGAACTTCGGCAGGCGGTGATCGATTCGGGCGCGACGCTCGTCGTGCGTCCCGATTCCGGCGATCCGGTGACGATCGTGCTGCAAACGGTGCGGGCGCTCGACGCATCGTTCGGCTCGACCGTGAACGGCAAGGGGCGACGCGTGCTGAACCGCGTGCGCGTGATCCAGGGCGATGGCGTCGACGAGCAGTCGATCGAGGCGATCCTCGTCGCGCTCGACGAGGCGGGCTACGCGGCCGGCAACGTGGTGTTCGGCATGGGCGGTGCGTTGTTGCAACGGGTGAATCGCGATACGCAGCGCTTCGCGATGAAGTGCTCGGCGATCCGGCGCGGCGGCGTGTGGCACGATGTCCGCAAGGATCCGGTCACCGATCGGGGCAAGCGCTCGAAGCAGGGGCGGTTGACGCTGCTGCGCAATTGGCGCACCGGCGAGTATCGGACGGTGACGCTGCCGGTTGCATGGGACGATCGTGCGCTGGAAGGCGAATGGGATGACGCGCTCGAGACGGTGTTCGACACGGGGCGCCTGCTCGTCGATACGTCGTTCGCCGAGGTCAGGGCGAGGGCGCACGCGGGGGAGGTTTGACGCGGGCGGCGGGGTAACCCGCCGCGGCATGGCCGGCTCGCGTCACTTGCCCGCCAGCACACGGCCGCCGGCATCCGCCGGCGCGCCGCCGCGCTCCTTCACCCGCGCCGCGTCCATCGCCCGTGCCAGCGCATCGAACACTGCCGGCCCCTTGCAGCGCGACACGTTGAAGCGCATGTACGACGTCGCGCTGCGCGACGCGCTGAACACATTGCCGGGCGCGAGCACCACGTCGTGGTCCAGCGCATGACGTGCGACGCGCGCCGCGTCGAGCCCGTCCGGCAATTGCGCCCACACGAACAACCCGCCGCGCGGCTCCGTCCAGATCCCGAGGCCGGCTCGCGCGAGGCGCCGGATCGTTTCGCCCATCGCATCCGCGAGACGCGCGCGCAGGCTGTCGAGATGGCGCCGGTACGTGCCGTCGATCAGCAGCCGATGCACGACGTTCGCGCCGATCTGCGCATTGCCGAACGACGTCGCGAGCTTCAGGTCGACGAGCGCGTCGATCCATTCCGGGCGCGCGGCGATATAGCCGCAGCGGATCGCGGCCGACAGCGTCTTCGAGAAGCTGCCGATCGACACGACGCGCGACAGCCCGTCGAACGCGGCGAGGCGCGGCGCGGGCGTGCTCTCGAAATCCGCGAAGATGTCGTCCTCGACGATCAGCAGCCCGTGCTCGGCCGCGAGCGTCAACAGCCGGTGCGCGACGGGCGGCGCGAGCGTCGCGCCGGTCGGGTTGTGCAGCGCGGCGTTGGTGATGTACAGGCGCGGCCGGTGCTCGGCGAGCACCTGTTCGAAGCGCACGAGATCGGGGCCGTTCGGCGTGAACGGCACGCTGACGATCCGTGCACGGTGCGCGCGCAGCAGCGCCTGGAAGTTGAAGTAGCACGGATCGTCGAGCACGACGGTATCGCCGGGTTCCAGCAGCAGGCGGCACACGAGGTCGAGCGCGTGCGTGCCGCCGTCGGTCAGCATGATCTGCGCGGGCTCCGCGTGGACGCCGTGCTGCGCGAGCCGCCACGCGAGCTGCTGGCGCAGCGCGGGCAGGCCGAGCGGCGTCGCATAGTCGGTCAGCGCATCGGATTCGTCGCGCGACACGGCGCGCAGCGCGCGACGCAGGCTTTCGTCGGGCAGCCACGACGACGGCAACCATCCGCAGCCGGGCTTCACCGACGTCGGCGCCGCTTCGAGCGACTGACGCGACAGCCACAGCGGATCGAGCGCGCGATCGAGGCGCGGGCCGAGTTCCGCGAGCGCGAGCGGCGGGGCGTGGCCCGACACGTAGAAGCCCGAACCGCGCCGGGCGACGAGCACGCCTTCGCTCGCGAGCCGCTCGTACGCATCGACGACCGTCGATTTCGACACGTCGAGCGCGTCGGCCATCATCCGGATCGACGGCACGCGCGCGCCGGGCATCAGCGCGCGGCTCGCGATCCGCGCGCGCAGGGTGTCCATGACGGTTTCGACGCGCGTGCGCGACGGCGCGGGCGGAGCAGGAATCGGGGCGGAAGGGCGCATGGCGAACGATGAACTGTACGGCCGGTCGTCCAGTACAGTTTGTCTGAATTGTATTGGGCTGTAGCTTACGCCGTTTTCGCCGGCGGCGGATCATGGGTCATTCCCTTTCCATTCAGGATCGACCGTGCAAAAGACGACCGACGGATGGCTCAGCGGCTTGCTGGGCGTCATCATCTTCAGTGGCTCGCTGCCCGCGACGCGGGTCGCGGTGCAAGGGCTCGACCCGCTGTTCCTCACGTTCGCCCGCGCGACGATCGCCGGCGCGCTCGGCCTGCTGCTGCTCGTCGTGCTGAAGCAGAAGCGGCCGTCGCGCGCCGAGGCTGTGTCGTTGGCCATCGTCGCGCTCGGTGTCGTGGTCGGTTTTCCGTTGCTGACGGCGCTTGCGCTGAAGCACGTGACGTCCGCGCATGCGATCGTGTTCGTCGGGCTGCTGCCGCTCGCGACCGCGCTGTTCGGCGTGTGGCGCGGCGGCGAACGGCCGCGGCTGCCGTTCTGGATCTTCTCGATCGTCGGCAGCGGCGCGGTGGCCGCGTTCGCGCTGCGCAACGGCGGGCAGGCGTCGGTGGTCGGCGATGCGCTGATGCTGGCCGCGATCGTCGCGTGCGGGCTCGGTTATGCGGAAGGCGCGCGGCTGTCGCGCCAGCTCGGCGGCTGGCAGGTGATCTCGTGGGCGCTCGTGCTGTCGCTGCCGCTGATGTTGCCGCTCACGTGGCTGACCTGGCCCGCGTCGTTCGACGGCGTCGATGCCGCCGCACTGTGGGGGCTCGCGTACGTGTCGCTGTTCAGCATGCTGATCGGCTTCGTGTTCTGGTATCGCGGGCTGGCGCTCGGCGGCATCGCGGGCGTCGGGCAGTTGCAGCTGCTGCAGCCGTTCTTCGGCTTCCTGCTCGCGGCCGGGCTGCTGCACGAGACGGTGCCGCCGTCGATGGTCGTCGTGACGGTCGTCGTGGTCGGCTGCGTGGCGGGCGCGAAGTACTTCTCGAAGATGGCGCCGGTGCAGCGCGCGGGGTGACTGACGCAGGCGCAGCGGCGTGCCGCGCATCGGGCCGACGTCACCTGATGCGCGGCTGGCTGCAAACCGGTTGCCGTCGATGCGCATGATCGCGGTCGTGCGCCCGACGACGAGACCTCAAGCAAAACGGCCAGGCTGCCGGTAGCGGCAAGCCTGGCCGTTGGCGTTCGTCACGCCGTACGCGTGTTACTCGAACGTTTCCAGCGCGAGCAATTCGCCGATCGTCTGCCGGCGGCGGATCAGCCGCGGCGTGCCGCGATCGACGAGCACTTCCGGCGCGAGCGGCCGGCTGTTGTAGTTCGAGGACATCGACGCGCCGTACGCGCCCGCGTCGTACAGGAACAGCAGATCGCCGATCTGCGGCTGCGCGAGCTTGCGGTGCGTGACCACGCCGCCTGCATCCTGCGTGAACACGTCGCCCGATTCGCACAGCGGCCCGGCGATCGCGAGATCGACGAGCGGCCGCCCGGCCGGTAGCGCGCCATCGTGCGCATGCACCGACACCGCGTGATAACTGCCGTACATCGACGGGCGCATCAGGTCGTTGAAGCCCGCGTCGATCAGCACGAAATCGTGCTTCGGCCGACGGTTGACGGCCTGCACCTCGGTGACGAGCGTGCCGGCTTCGGCGACCAGAAAGCGGCCCGGTTCGATCTCGATGCGCACCGGGTGGCCGAGATGCCGTTCAATGCGCTTGCGCGCGGCGTCCCACTGGCTGAAGTAGTGATCGACGTCGACACGCGGCTCGCCGTCGCGATACGGAATCGACAGGCCGCCGCCGGCCGAGATCGCATCGATGTCGTGGCCGAGCGACGTGACGAGATCGACCATCGCATCGCACACCTGCGACAGGTGGCCGTAGTCGACGCCCGAACCGATGTGCATGTGGATGCCGACCAGCTTCAGCCCGTACTGGCGCACGATCTCGATCGCGCGCGGTACGTCGTCGATCCAGATGCCGTGCTTGCTCTGCGGGCCGCCGGTGTTGGTCTTGTTGCTGTGGCCATGGCCGAAACCGGGGTTGACGCGCAGCCACACGCGGTGGCCGGGCGCGTGCTCGCCGATGCGCGCGAGCATGTCCAGCGAGCCCGCGTTCACGGTCACGCCGTGCTCGAGCACCGCCGCGAGCGTCGGGCGGTCGATCAGGTCGGCCGTGAATACGACGCCTTCCGGCTCGCCTGCGGGACTGAACCCCGCCGCGAGGCTGCGCTCGATTTCGCCGAGCGACACGGCGTCGACGCACGCGCCTTCGTCGCGCATCAGCTTCAGGATATGGACGTTCGAATTCGCCTTCTGCGCATAGCGGATCACGTCGAACTGGCGCAGTTGAGCGATGCGGTCGCGGATGACGTCGGCGTCGTACACCCACAGCGGGGTGCCGTATTGCTGCGCGAGGGCCGCGAGCTGGCGGGAATCGAGGGACATGGCGGATGAATCGGATCGAATGAACGGATAGCCGGATGATGCGCCTGATTGGCTATACAGTAAAATGCCTATATATCGATACTCGATTCATTCCTGATATATACGATCATGCTGACGCACCGTCATATCGAGGTTTTCCGCGCGCTGATGGTCACCGGCAGCACGACGCGCGCGGCCGAGATGCTGTACACGTCTCAGCCGACGATCAGCCGCGAACTGGCGCGGATGGAGCAGGTCGTGGGCTTTGCGCTGTTCGAACGCGCGCACGGCCGGCTGCGGCCGACGATGGCCGCGCTCACGCTGTTCGACGACGTGCGGCTCGCATATGTGGGGCTCGAACGCGTCGCGGCGACGGCCGCTCGCCTGCGCGAGTTTCGCGACGGGCAACTGTCGGTGATCGCGCTGCCCGCGTTCTCGCACGCGATCCTGCCCGGCGCGTGCCGGCGCTTTCACGACGCGCATGCGGGCGTCAGCGTGTCGGTCGCGACGCAGGAGTCGCCGGTGCTCGAGGAGTGGCTCACTGCGCAGCGCTACGACCTCGGGCTGACCGAGCACGACGTCGCGCCGGCCGGCACCGTGCTCACGCCGCTGCTCGAAGTCGATGAGGTGTGCGTGCTGCCCGACGGCCATCCGCTGCTCGCGCAGGACGCGATCGACCTGCTGGATCTCGCCGATCGCCCGTTCGTGAGCCTGTCGCTGAACGATCCGTATCGCATCATGATCGACGAGGCGTTCGCGCAGCTCGGTGTCGCGCCGCGCTCGGTGGTCGAGACGCCGTCGGCCGTGTCGGTGTGCGCGTTCGTGCGGCAAGGGCTCGGGGCCGCGATCGTCAACCCGCTCACGGCGCTCGATTTCGTCGGCCGCGACCTGCACGTGCGGCCGCTCACGCGGTCGTTTCCGTACCGGGTCAGCGTGATCGTGCCCGAACATCGACCGAAGAGCCTGCTCGTCGACGCGTTCGCCGATGCGTTGCGCGGCGAAGCGAAGGCGATCCGCCGCCGGCTGGCCACCCACCTCGGCTAGCGGCGCCGCCGTATGATGGGCGTTTCGCCGTCATCACCGTCATTTTCCGGAATCCTGTCATGACCGACGCATCGTCTTTCCTCGAACAACCGACCCTCACCGGCGAACGTGTCGTCCTGCGCCCGCTCGACGTATCCGACCGGCAGGCGCTGCTGGACGCCGCGGCCGACGGCGAGTTGTGGAACCTGAAAGTCACGGTCGTGCCGGGTGCGCAGACGGTCGACGCCTACATCGACACGGCGTTGCAGGGGCGGACGGCCGGCACCGTGATGCCGTTCGTGATCGTCGATCGCGCGTCGGGCCGCGCGATCGGCAGCACGCGCTTCTGGAAGATCGACCGCAAGAATCGCAAGCTCGAGATCGGTCATACGTGGCTGAGCGAATCGGCGCAGCGTACGCGCGCGAATACCGAAGCAAAGTGGTTGCTGCTGGCTTACGCGTTCGACACGCTGCAATGCGTGCGGGTGCAGTTCACGACGGACGAGCTGAACGAGAAATCGCGCGCGGCGATCCTGCGGCTCGGGGCGAAACAGGAGGGCATCGTGCGTCACGAACGGATCATGCCGGATGGCCGCAAGCGCAACTCGGTGCGCTTCAGCATCATCGACGACGAATGGCCGGAAGTGCGTGCGCGACTCGACGCGAAGCTGGCGACGTAATGCGTGACGTGTGACGTGTGACGCGGGGCGCTTGATGCTTCAGACGCGCGTCGCGCCGCCGGCAGGGGAGGCGGCAGCGCGACGGCGGGGGAAACGGTGCACCGCGCACGATGCGCGGCGCGGCATCGCCTGAATTACTGCGCCGATGCGAGGTGATGACGCTGCGCGAGCTTCTGCGCATCCGCGTAGTGCGCCTGCAGGATCGGCAGCGCCTGGCGTGCGACTTCCTTCAGCTTGGTGTCGCGGCCCGATGCGATTTCGGCCTGGAATGCCGAGATCGTCTTCTGCTGGCCGGCGAGCGCGACCTGTTCGATATACGCCTTGTCGAACTCGGCGCCGCGCAGGCTCTTGATGCTGTTCAGCACGGTCGTGTCCGGGTCGTTGGCCGGCACGTCGACGCCGCGCGGGCTCGCCGCGCGCATCGCCTGGATGATCTTCGCATCGTCGGTCGACACGCGTTGCGCGAACGCCTTGACCTGGCTGTCCGACGTGCGCGAATCGGCGATGCGCGCGGCGTCGTGCTGGGTCGACACGGTCTTCGTGCCGTCGGTGATGAAGGTCTGGTCGGCTTCGTGGATGCGCGTCGCGGTCGCGGCCGGCGCGGCAGATGCCGCGGGTGCCGGTTGCGCGGTTTGCGCGGTCGCCGTCACGGCGACGAGAAGCAGGCCAGCGGCAGACAAGGCAAGGCGCGAAATGTGGGGAAAGCGGTTCATGGGACCTCCTTTCGATCGGGGCTCTGGTTGAAAAACGGATCGTGCGATCCGTCGCTGTGCGAGAGAGACCGGGCGCGCCCGGACCGGATTCGACTGCCGCTCTGCCGCGGCGGCGTTCGAAGCGTTTTCCGGCCCGACTGATTCTAGGAGAGCGGTCGGGAAGCAGGTGCAACCGTGCTGTGGCTTGTGTAACGGTTGGTAAGACGAATCGATGAGCATGCGCGCGGACAGGTAGGGCGTACCTGATGCGAATGCGGCGGCGGCAATTTTTGCGCGCGTGGGGCGCATGCAATGCATGAGATGTACGTGCGTGTCATCGGCATTTCATCGGCGTGATGTTGTCGCGGCCGTTGCCGTGGCGGCGCGTCGTGAGAGAGGGCGGTGTGCGCGCGCGGCGTGCGTGCAAGCGTTACACGCGATCGAGCAGCGCATCGAGCCGCGGCAGCAACGGCGTCGCGCAATGTGCCTGCAACGCGTCGGGCGCGGTGTAGCCCCACGCGACGCCCTGGAACGCGATATGTGCACGCCGTGCCGCGTCGGCGTCGCGGATTTCGTCGCCGACGTACAGCACTTCGTCGGCGCGCACACCAGCCTCGCGAACGAGCGCGCGCAGACGGCGCGCCTTGCCGAACAGCGGAATGCCGCATGCGAAGTGGTCGACGCGCGCGCCGGCGCGCGGGCCGAGCCGGTCACGCACGATCTCCTCGGTATTCGACGTGGCGATCGCGATGCGAATGCCGCGCGCGGTGAGCGCGTCGAAGGTTTCGTCGACGCCGGGGAACAGCTTCACGTGCGCGACGCGCGGCCGCATCAGGCGGCGCATGTCGATCGTCACGCGCGGCACTTTCCACATCGGCACGTCGAGCGCGCGGATGATGTCGCGCGCCGACATCCCGCGCAGCGCGGGGCGCAGTTCGGGCGTGGCGTCGCGAAAGCCGTGCAGGCGCGATGCTTCCGACAGCGCGGCGAGAAAGCTGTCGAGCGAATCGGCGAGCGTGCCGTCGAAGTCGAAGGCGATGAGGCGGTAGGTCATCGGGCGACGCGTGCGAGGCGGAACGTGGCGAGGGTAGTTGGCGGCCGTGCTACTCGTAATGGTAGCGGCACGACACGATGCTGATTTGAAGGTCGTCAGCCTCGTAGACCAGACGGTTCGTATCGTCGATACGGCGGGACCAGAAACCAGACAGATTGGCTTTCAACGGCTCGGGCTTGCCGATGCCTTCGAACGGCGTGCGCTGGGTTTCGCGAATGAGCTGGTTGATGCGCTTGAGCGTCTTGCGATCCTGCCCTTGCCAGTAGACATAGTCGTCCCATGCATCGGAAGTAAAGAGCACGCGACGTACGCTCATTCATCATCCTCGGCGAGCTTGTGTTCTTTCGCCTTGCCCTTGCGCAGTTGCGCGATCGAACGTTCGAGATGGGCGACGTTGGCCGGCGAGCGCAGCAGGTGAACCGTCTCCATCAGGCTGTCGTAATAGTCCTGCGACATGATGACGGCGTTCGGTGCATCGCGGCGCGTGATGAGCGTCACGTCAGCATCGTCGACGACCTGGTCGATGACGGTCTTCAGATTGCCGCGGGCATCGGAAAAATGAATCGTGCGCATGGTGTGCCTTACTTGTACGTGTAACGGTACAAGTATAGCACTATCCGGAGATATGTACCGAATGTTGTACATGTCTTGAGGCGACGCGCATCTGTTTCTCCCGCGGCGGCCCGGCCATGCCCTTGTCCCGCACCCCACGGCGCGGTATCGTCGACGCTCAGCCTTCCGCCCCTCGAACCGGAGAACAGACGTGCCCGCAGCCACCCCCGCCACGCTGAGATTTTCCACCGACAAGCGCGAACTCGATATCGACGCGATCTTCGACTTCCTGCATCGCGACGCGTACTGGTCGCAGGGCATTCCGCGCGACGTGGTCGAGCGGGCGATCGAGGGCTCGCTGTGCTTCGGTGCGTATGTCGGCGACCGGCTCGTCGGGTTCGCGCGGCTCGTCACCGATCATGCGACGTTCGCGTACCTGTGCGACGTGTTCGTGCTGCCGGCCGAACGCGGCAACGGCTACGGCCGCGCACTGATCGACCATATATTCGCGCAGGAGATGGTGCAGCGGCTGCGCCGCATCATGCTCGTCACGACCGACGCACACGAACTGTACCGGCCGGTCGGTTTCGGTCCGTCCGCGAACCCCGAGCGGCTGATGGAGATCCGCCGCCCCGACATCTACACGAAACGCTGACGCGCGGCGCAGCGCATACAATACGCGCTTTCCGTTTTTGCCGAAGAGAAGCACACCATGACCGAACAGGAAGCCGAACAGCTCGCGACGCACCGCCACTACAAGGGCGGCCTGTACCGCTACATCGGCGTTGCCCGCCATTCCGAAACCGAGGAATCGGTGGTCGTCTACGAGCATCTGTGGCCGCATGCGCGCGGGCTGTGGGTGCGTCCGGAAGCGATGTTCAACGGCAATCTCGAAGACGGCACGCCGCGTTTTCGCAAGCTGCGCGACTGAGCGGGCGACACCGCAGCCGGTGTCTAGCCGGCGCTGCCCGGCTTGTCGTGCGGCGCCTGTTGCCGCAGCGCCATCGCAAAGAAGCGCCGGATTTCCTCCATCAATTCCGCACGGGCCGACGCGAAATCGAACGCGCGCCGGTTTTCGTGCGCGTAGCGCCGGCGCCAGTCGTCGGCTGCATGCCGCGCCTCGCGTGCGCGCAGCTCGTCGAGTTCGGGCGTGCGCAGCGCGTGATCGGCGATCAGCGTCACGCCGTCGCGGCTGACCTCCAGCACGCCGCCCGCGACGAGCAGGCGGCGATGCTCGCCGGTCGGCGCATCGACGAGCATCACGACGCCCGGCCGGATCCGCGTGAGCAGCGGCGCGTGGTGCGGATAGATCCCCAGTTCCCCGCTTTCCCCCGGGACGACGACGAAATGTGCGTCGCCGGCATACAGCACCGCTTCCACGCTCACGATGTCGAGCTTCATCGACGTCTTCATGCGGACTCCTTCAGACTGCCGCCGCGCCGGCGACGATCTCGCACAGCTCGGTGGTGATCTGCGCCTGTCGCGTCTTCTGATACAGGTGCCGCAGTTCGCGCAACACGCGGTCGGCGTTGTCCGTCGCGGTCTGCATGCTGAACATCCGCGCGCATTGCTCGCACGCGTAGTTTTCGACGACGGCCTGATAGAGCGTCGCCTCGACGTAGCGCAGCAGCAACGTATCCACGACCGGTTTGGGCGCGGGCTCGTACAGATAATCGGACGAGGACGTGGCCGCACCGTCGCTCGGCGCGCCGGTGTCGAGCCCCGCGATCGGCAGCATCGCATCGATGCGCGGCTCGTACGCGAGCGGGCTCGTCAGCCGGTTGTACGCGACGTGCACTTCGTCGAGCTCGCCGTTGACGAACGCGGTCAGCGGCACGAGCAGCGCACCGAGCAACTGCTCGAAGTGCGGCTCGGCGGCCAGGCCGCTCGCACGGGCCGCGATGGTCGCGCCGTGGCGCAGCAGCGGCGCGAGGCCGCGCGCGCCGATCACGCTCAGTTCGCATGCGACGTTGGCCCGGTCCCAGCGTTCGAGCGCATCCACGCATTCGACGAGCAGCCGCGCATTGAGCGGGCCGCACAGCCCGCGATCGGTGCTGACGACGATCAGGCCGACGCGGCGCACGGTATCGCGTCGCGCCATTAGCGCCGATACGTGGTCGGGACGGTCGCGCAGCACGCGTTCCGCCATCGCGCCGATGCGCGCCGCGTACGGGCGGAACTCGCGCGCGCGTCGCTGCGCGCTCGCCATCTTGGTGCGCGCCATCATTTCCATCGCCTTGGTGATCTTGCGCGTGGACGAGGTACTGGCGATCTTCGCGCGGATTTCGCGTGTGTGCATGTCAGGGGGGCGTTGCGGCCATCCGAAGGTCATCGTGCGACTTCATGCTATCGGGACTTCACCTGAAACGATTGACGGAAATCAAACGACTTCGCCCGGTCCCGCACGAGAATCCGTTCACGTGATCCTTGCGAAGGGGCAGTCGATGACCGAGTTGCGCACGCATCAGAAATACGACGCGCTGATTGCGCGTTGCCGCGCATTGCGCCCGGTGACGGTCGCGGTCGCACATCCTTGCGACGAGGTATCGCTGCATGCGGCGGCGGCCGCCGCTCGGGCCGGTATCGTCGTGCCCGTGCTGGTCGGCCCGGTGGCGCGGATCACGATGCTCGCCGCGACGCTCGGTATCGACCTGTCCGGTTATCGGCTCGTGGATGCGCCGCACAGTCATGCGTCGGCGGCGCGCGCCGTCGAGCTGGTGCGCGCGGGCGACGCGCAAGCGCTGATGAAGGGCAGCCTGCACACCGACGAGTTGCTCGCGGAGGTGGTGCACGCCGATACGGGATTGCGCACTGCGCGGCGCCTGAGCCACGTGTTCATCATGGACGTGCCGACTTACCCCAAGCCGCTGTTCATCACCGACGCGGCCGTCAATATCCGTCCGACGCTCGAACAGAAGGCCGACATCGCGCAGAACGCGATCGATCTCGCGCACGCGCTCGGCATCGCCCGGCCGAAGGTGGCGATCCTGTCGGCGGTCGAGACGGTCAGCTCGAAGCTGCCGTCGACGCTCGACGCGGCCGCGCTGTGCAAGATGGCCGAGCGCGGCCAGATCACCGGCGCGCTGCTCGACGGGCCGCTCGCGTTCGACAACGCGATCAGCCCGGAGGCCGCGCGGCTCAAGCATCTCGGTTCCGCGGTCGCGGGCGATGCGGACATCCTGCTCGTGCCCGATCTCGAGGCCGGCAACATGCTCGCGAAGGAGCTGACGTTCCTCGCGAATGCCGATGCGGCCGGCATCGTGCTCGGCGCGCGCGTGCCGGTTATCCTGACGAGTCGCGCGGACAGCGAACGCACGCGCCTGGCGAGCTGCGCGGTCGCGGCGCTCGTCGCGGCGGCGGCGCGCGCGACCGCGACGCCCGTGGACGTGCCGGCGGTTACGGCCGACGCACACTGACGAGGCCGCGATGCGACATCCCGTCCTGGTGCTCAACGCCGGCTCGTCGAGCCTCAAGTTCTCCGTCTACGACACGCGCGACGATCGTTCGCTCGATGCGGGCCTGCACGGGCAGGTCGAGAACCTGCATGACGCGCCGCATCTGTTCGTGGCCGATGCGCACGGCGCGACGCTCGCCGACAGCGCCGTCGCGCGACCGGGGCATCGAGGCGCGATCGAGGCGCTGCACGCGTGGTTCGCCGCGCACGTCGGGCGGGAAGCCGCGTTCGACGGCGTCGGGCACCGGGTCGTGCATGGCGGCCCGTACTTCACCGCACCGGTGCGGATCGATGCGCGCGTGCTCGATGCGATCGCGTCGCTTTCACCGCTCGCGCCGCTGCACCAGCCGCATCACGTCGACGCGATTCGCGCGGTGGCCGCGGTTGCGCCGAACCTGCCGCAGGTCGCGTGTTTCGACACCGCGTTCCATTCGACGGTGCCGGCGCTTGAACGGGAGTTCGCGTTGCCGCGCGCGCTGACCGGGCAGGGCATCGTCCGCTACGGGTTTCACGGGCTGTCGTACGAGTACATCGCGACGGCGCTCGCGGTGCTCGATCCGTCTTGGGCGCGGCACCGGACGGTGGTCGCGCACCTCGGCAACGGCGCGAGCCTGTGTGCGCTCGCGAACGGCCGCAGCGTCGCGACGACGATGGGGTTCACGGCCGTCGACGGGCTGCCGATGGGCACGCGCACGGGCGCGCTGGACCCGGGCGTGATCCTGTACCTGCAGCGACACGCAGGCCGGTCGCTCGACGAGGTCGAACATCTGATCTATGCCGAATCGGGCTTGCTCGGCGTGTCCGGCGTGTCGAGCGACATGCGCACGCTGCTCGCGAGCGACGCACCGTCGGCCGCGCATGCGGTCGAGCTGTTCGCCTATCGCGCGGCCCGCGAACTCGCCGCGCTGGCCGGCGTGCTCGGCGGTCTCGACACGCTCGTGTTCACGGCGGGCATCGGCGAGCACGCGCCGCGCGTGCGTGAACGGATCTGCCGCCGCGCGGCGTGGCTCGGCATCGCGCTCGACGACGCGGCGAACGCCGCCGGCCTGCCGGTGATTTCGAGCGACGCGTCGCGCGTGACGGTGCGCGTGATCCCGACCGACGAGAACCTGATGATCGCGCGGCACACGCGCCGCGTGCTGGACGACGCGATCCCTTCCACGCCGTATCCGACCCGGTGAGACCTCCGATGACAGCACGCGACACGCCTTCTCCCGCCATCAGCGCCCCCGCGCTGCCGATTTTCTGGCCGATGGCCGCCGCCACGGCGATGTTTGCCGCCGGCGCCGAGATCGCGGCGCGCAATCTGCGCTTTCTCGCGGAAGAGGAGAAGCTCCATTTCGAAGCGCATCCGGCGCTGGCCTCGGCGAATCGGCCGTTGCTGGAACTGCGGACGATGACGTTTCGCGATTATTCGGCCGCGCCGGCGCACGGGCTGCCGACGATCGTCGATGCGCCGTACGCAGGGCACAGCGCGATGATCGCCGACTACCAGCCGGGGCAGAGCCTGATGCAGACGCTGCGCGAGCACGGCGTGACGCGGCTGTACCTGACCGACTGGCGCTCGGCCACCGAGGACATGAAGGACCTCGAGATCGACCAGTATCTGGCCGAGCTGAACGTGTGCGTCGACGAACTCGGCGGCCGCGTGAATCTCGTCGGGCTGTGCCAGGGCGGCTGGATGTCCACGATGTATGCGGCGCGTTTCCCGCACAAGGTCGCGAGCCTCGTGCTGGCAGGCTCGCCGATCGACACCGACGCGGGCGACGGCCCGATCAGGCAAATGGTGCACACGTATCCGACGTCGTTCTACGAGGAACTCGTCGCGATGGGCGGCGGGCTGATGCGCGGGCGCTTCATGCTGCGCGGCTGGAAGAACATGCATCCCGATCAGCACTATCTCGCCGAGCACGTCGACCTGTACGAGCATCTCGACGATCCCGAATACCTGCGCAAGCGCGAGGTGTTCGCGAACTGGTACGAAAGCCCGATCGACCTGCCGGGACGCTGGTACCTGCAGGCGATCGTGCAGATCTTCAAGGAGAACCGGCTCGCGAAGGGCACGTTCGTCGCGCTCGGGCGCACGCTCAACCTGAAGGACGTCGCGTGCCCGGTCTATCTGCTCGCCGGCGAGGCCGACGACATCACGACGCCGGAGCAGGTGTTCGGCGCGCGCGACTATCTCGGGGCGCCCGCGTCGCGGATCGAGAGCCGGCTCGTGCCGGGCGGCCATATCGGCCTCTTCATGGGGACGCGCACGCTGAAGACGGTGTGGCCCGACATCGCGCGATGGATCGCGGCGCAGCGCTAGGCCGATGCGGATCGGCAAGGGGGACGACATGACGTTGCGACACAAGCGGGGGCTCGTCGTCGGCATCGCGAACGAACAGAGCATCGCGTGGGGATGCGCACGCGCGTTTTGCCGGGCGGGCGCCACGCTCGCGGTGACCTGGCAGTCGGACAAGACCTTGCCGCACGTCGAGCCGCTGTTCGCGCAACTCGATGCGCCGATCCGGATGCCGCTCGACGTCGGGCGACCCGACCAGATGGCGGCGGTGTTCGACGCGATCG
Organism: Burkholderia sp. BCC0044; assembly: GCF_902832955.1. Classification (NCBI taxonomy): domain Bacteria; kingdom Pseudomonadati; phylum Pseudomonadota; class Betaproteobacteria; order Burkholderiales; family Burkholderiaceae; genus Burkholderia; species Burkholderia sp. BCC0044. The sequence continues at coordinate 359,691 of NZ_CADFDO010000002.1, forward strand.
CGGTGCAATGGGGCGCACTCGACTTCGTGTTGCATTCGGTTGCGTATGCACCGAAGGCCGATCTGCAAGGCCGCGTGGTCGACAGTTCGCCGGAAGGTTTCGCGTTGGCGATGGATACCTCGTGCCATTCGTTCATCCGGATGGCGAGGCTCGCCGAGCCGCTGATGACGCGCGGCGGGAGCTTGATGGCGATGAGCTATCTCGGCGCGGAGCAGGTCGTCGCGAACTACGGGGTGATGGGGCCGGTCAAGGCCGCGCTCGAGGCGAGCGTGCGCTACCTGGCGGCCGAACTCGGCGGCGCGGGCATTCGCGTCAACGCGATTTCGCCGGGCGTGCTGCCGACGCGCGCGGCGTCGGGCCTGCCGGACTTCGGCCGGCTGCTCGACGACACCGCGCGCCGCGCGCCGCTGCATCACGCGCTGGACATCGACGACGTCGGCGCGTTCTGCGCGTTTCTTGCCGGCGACGGCGCACGGGCGATCACGGGCGGCACGCACTATATCGACGCCGGCATGCACATGCTCGGCTAGGGCCAGCGCAAGCCCGTTATCAGCGTGAACAGGCCCTAGCGTGCCGGCGGCACGCGGTGTTCAGGTCCGCGCGAATGCCTGCACGAGGGCCGGCGGCGCGTGGGCGACCGTCACCTCCGGCGTGCCATGCCACGCCGCGAGTTTCTTCACGGCCTTCGCGACGTCGGCCGCGAGCCCCGTGCCGAACCGCACACCCGGCTCGACGTGCACGGCCTTCAGCTCGAACGTGCCGAGCCTGCGATGCGCTTTCGCATCGACGCGGCCCACCAGCCGGCCGCGATGCAGCACGGGCAGGCAGAAATAGCCGTAGCGCCGCTTGTGCTCGGGCGTATAGCACTCGATCGTGTAATCGAAACCGAACAGCGTCGACGCGCGCCGTCGGTCCCACACGACCGGGTCGAACGGCGACAGCAGCGTCGTGACCGTCGAGCGCAGCGTGTCGGCCGCCGCCGCCGGCAGCAGCGCGTCGAGCGAGCGATGCACGTAGGCCGGTTCCTTCCAGTCGTCGATCTGCACCGGAATCAGGTCACCGGCATCCGCGAGCCGCTCGAGTTCCGCGCGGTACGAACGGCGCGGTAGCCGATAGTAGTCGGCCACCCAGTCCGCGCGCACGACGCCCAACGCGCGGCACGTGTAGTCGAGCAGCGCGGGCAATACCGCATCGCGCGGCGGCAGGTCGCGCGTATCGTCCCAGTCGGGCAGCACGCGTTCGCGCACGTCGTACACGCGCTGGAAATTGCGGCGCTCCGACACCATCAGATCGCCCGTCGTGAACAGCACTTCCAGGTGACGTTTCTCGGGCTTGCGATCCCACCAGCCGTTGCCCTTCACGCCGTCCTCGCGCGCGAAATCGGCCGACCGCACCGGGCCTTCCTCGCGAATCCGCGCGAGCAGCCGTTCGATCTCCGGACGATTCTGCTCGTGCCACTCGGCCGCATATTTCCAGCCCATCCCGGACGGATCGAGCATCTTGTAGCGCATCAGCCCGAACTGCTCGATCGGCAGGAAACACGCTTCGTGCGACCAGTATTCGAACAGGCGCGCCTCGGCGAGATGTTCGTCGAGCCAGTGCGGCGGGAAATCGCCGAGACGGCTGAACAGCACGAGATACGGGCTGCGCGCGACGACGTGGATGGTGTCGATCTGCAACTGCGCCATCCGGCGGATCGTGTCGAGCACGTCGGGCTTGGTCGCCTTGCGGCGTGGCGGCGTGAGCAGGCCCTGTGCGGCGAGATGCAGGGCGCGGGCGGCGGCGGGCGAGAGCGTGAGCATCGGAAGGACGGTCGAGGGTGGCGATCGGGAGCCACTTTAGCGCGAAAGCGGCGCGCGCGTGCGACGCGCGGCCGCAACGCGTCTGACAATGGTTGACAGATGCCTTTCGCAAGTTTCCCTATAGTGCAGTTCATGGCGCGACGACACATGCGCGCAACGATTCCGCTTCCGACGCACATATGTCCATGGCACGCAGGAAGCGAATCCGGGATTCTCAACCCCCATCGGGAGACCCGGAGCCCTGAGCGAACATCCATGCGGCTGTGCACCGGCCCCGTGTGGATGTTCGCTGATTTTTTTGTTTTTCCGGTTTTCGTCCGTCGCCGCGCAGCTCATGCCGCGGCGCCATCCGCCCAGGGCCTGTTCACGCTAATAACGGGCTTGCGAACGTGTCTTTCCGCCCATCCCCCAAGGGGACTTCCTTCGGGCGCAGGCAAGGAGTGTGGAGGCGCAATAGCCGTAGCTATTGCAACGACGAACGACGCCGCCATGCGGGCGCAAAGGCACGTTCCCCTGTTTGGAAAAATTCATTCGTGGGGCCAGCGCAAGCCCGTTATTCGCGTGAACAGGCCCTATGCCCGCTTGCCGCGCGCGACTTCGTCGCCGGCGCCGGGCGGCAGCCGCCGCGTGATCGGAATCGACGCGAACGAGCACAGCCCGACCACGAGGAACGCGGGCCAGAAATCCGACCACACCATCGCCTGATGGCCCTGGAGCCAGTGCGACACGTGCAGCACGAGGCCGGCCACCGTCACGCCGAGACCCAGCGACATCTGCTGCACGACGCTGCCGAGGCTCGTCGCGCGGCCTGCGTCGCGCGGCGAGATGTCCGCGTAGATCATCGAATTCAGGCTCGTGAACTGCAGCGCGGGGAAGATGCCGCCGACCAGCACGATCAGCCAGATCGCCCAGGTCGCCATGCCGGGATGGAACACGCCGTACGCGGCGATCGCGAGGCCCGCGAATGCCGCGTTGTAGATCAGCACCGTGCGAAAACCGAAGCGGCGCAGCGTATGCGTGGCCGTCGAGCGGCTGACCGCGCCGCCGAGTGCGGACGCGCACGTGATGAGGCCCGAGTGGAATGCGCTCATGCCGAGCCCTTCCTGCAGCGCGAGCGGCAGCAGGAACGGCACCGCGCCGAGGCCGATGCGGAACAGCGACCCGCCGACGACGCTCGCGTGATACGTCGGGATCTTCAGGAAGCTGAGGTCGAGCACCGGGCGCGCCTTGCGGCGCGCGTACGGCACGTACAGCGCGAGCATCGCGGCGCCGGCCGCGCACATGATGATGGCGTTCGAGCGCGACGTGAGCGAACCGTCGATCAGCGTGAGGCCCATCAGCAGCAGCGCGGCGCCGCTGGCCGACAGCAGGAAGCCGAACCAGTCGAGCGGGCCCGGATCGGGCTCGTGCGTGTTCGCGATGTGCTTGCTCGCGAGGTAGATCCCGTAGATGCCGATCGGCACGTTGATGAAGAAGATCATCCGCCAGTGCAGGTAGGTCGTGATGAAGCCGCCGACGAGCGGCCCGACCGTGGGCCCGAACAGCGCGGGAATCGCGAGATAGTTCATCGCGCGCACGAGATCGGCGCGCGGCACCGCGCGGAAGATGATGATGCGGCCGACCGGCACCATCATCGCGCCGCCGACGCCCTGTATGAAGCGCGCGAACGTGAGCACGCCGAGGGAGTTGGACGCCGCGCACATCAGCGAACCGACGACGAAGATGCCGATCGCGGTGCGGAACACGGCGCGCGCGCTGAAGCGGTCGGCGAGCCAGCCGCAGATCGGGATGAACACGCCGAGGCCGACCACGTAGGCCGTGATCGCAATGTTCAGGGTGACGGGGTTGTGCCCGAAGTCCCTCGCCATCGCAGGCAGCGCGGTGACGATGATGTTCGCGTCGACGCTTTCCATGAACAACGCACAGGCAACGATGAGCGGTGCTAGAAAGACGGGCGACATGGGCTGGGCGCGCGGTAAAGACGCCATTATGCCCACAATGTGACCGTTGCGTCACGTATGACAACAGTTGTTCCGCATGTTGCAACAGTCGTCTTTTCCGTTGGGGACGTGGAAAGGACGACTGCGGACGTGCGAGCGATGCGTTGCGTGGGCGGTGAACGACGCGGCATCGTGAGCGGAGTGCGTGCGTTTTCGATGCCTGGCAGGGTGTCGACGCAGTGATCTCCGAACGACATCTCGCACGGCACGTCGACCGCGTGTTCGAGCGGGGCCGACGTGAACTCGGTCATGTCGATTCCTTTTGACGGAGCGGCAGTGCGTTCCTAGAATATGAGCACTTGCTCATATTCGAAATCCGCCTTCCCGCCATGCCCGAATCGTCCTCGCGCATTCCGCTCTCGCCGCGCAAGGCGCCGCGCCAGCGCCGCTCGGTGGCCACCGTCGATGCGATCGTCGAGGCCGCCGCCCGCGTTCTGGAGCGCGACGGCTTCGACGGATACACGACGAACGCGGTCGCGGCGCTGGCCGGCGTGAGCATCGGCTCGCTCTATCAATACTTCCCGAACCGCGATGCGTTGACGGCCGCGCTCGTCGAACGCGAGAGCGCGCGTCTGCTCGACGACGTCGACCGGGCGGCCGCGCTGTCGTCCTGCGACGACGTGCTGCGCACGCTGGTGCGCGGCGCCGTCGCGCACCAGATGCGCCGGCCGGTGCTCGCGCGGCTGATCGATTTCGAGGAGGCGCGGCTGCCGCTCGGCGCGCGCACCGCGCGCGTCGCGGACCGCATCCACGCGACGTTGCTGCATGCGCTCGGGCTGCGCGATGCGCCGCGCGTCGCCGCACCGGACGTGGTCGCGCACGATCTGCTCGCGATCGTGAAAGGCATCGTCGACGCGGCGGGCGCGCGCGGCGAGACCGATGCGGATGCGCTCGAAGCGCGGGCATGGCGGGCGGTACGCGGTTATCTCCGGGAGTCGCGCGAATCGAAACTTGCTTGATGCGCATGTTTCGTGCGACAGTCGGACCCGTTCGTACCACAACATGACGCGTATCGATCGAAGGCCATCGAGACGAACGCGCGCGCGAACGAGACCTTGTGCCGACCCACTCACCATTGAAAAAAGGAGGGGACACGCCATGACGTCACGTCGTGCCGCACCGCTTGCATCTCGCTTCCCGTCGCGTCAGTCGCGACCCGCGCCGCGTCTGCGCTGGGCCGCCGCACTGGCCATCGCCTATCTCGCCGTCGCCGGCTGCGCCGCGCAGGCCGACAATGCGCACCAGGCCGCCGCGCAAGCGGCCAGCGCGTCCGCGCTGCCTGCCGCCACCACCGCAGTTGCTCCCGCACCCGCGTCGGGCACGCTGCTGCCACCGCCGAGCCAGCTCTACGGCGACCTGTTCGTCGCGGTGCAGACCGCGCAGCTCTATCCCGACCAGAAGACCTTCGTCGACGCCACGCCCGATACCGATCCGGCGACGATCGTGCAGTTGTATCAGCAACAGAAATCGCAGCCGGGCTTCTCGCTGAAGGCGTTCGTCGACCAGCACTTCACGCCGCCCCCTGAGGGCGGCGTGACGCCGCCGCCGAACCAGACGCTGCGCCAGCACATCGACTGGCTGTGGCCCCAGCTCACGCGCACGAGCACCACGGCGCCCCCGTACAGTTCGCTGATTCCGCTGCCGAAGCCGTACGTCGTGCCGGGCGGCCGCTTCCGCGAAGGCTACTACTGGGACACCTATTTCACGATGCTCGGGCTGCAGGTGTCGGGGCGCGAGGATCTCGTCGACGACATGCTCGACAACTTCGCATACCTGATCGATACGGTCGGGCACATCCCGAACGGCAATCGCACGTACTACGTGAGCCGCTCGCAGCCGCCGTTCTTCGCGTACATGGTCACGCTCGCCGCGCAGGTCGAAGGCGACAAGGTCTACCAGAAATACCTGCCGGCGCTGCGCAAGGAGCATGCGTACTGGATGCAGGGCGAAACCACGACGCCGCGCGGGCAGGCGGCGCGCAACGTGGTCGCGATGCCCGACGGCGCGGTGCTGAACCGCTACTGGGATGCGCGCGACACGCCGCGCGACGAGTCGTATCTCGAGGACGTGACGACTGCGAAATCGGTGCCGTCCCGCCCGGCGAACGAGGTGTACCGCGACCTGCGCGCGGGCGCCGAAAGCGGCTGGGACTACAGCTCGCGCTGGTTCGGCGACGGCAAGACGCTCGCGACGATCCGCACGACCTCGATCGTGCCGGTCGACCTGAACAGCCTGATGTTCCATCTCGAGACGACGATCGTGAAGGGCTGCGCGCTCACGCGCGACATCGCGTGCGTGGCCGATTTTTCCGCGCGCGCGGGCAAGCGTGCGGCCGCGATCAATCACTACCTGTGGAACCGTCGCGGCTATTACGGCGACTACGACTGGCAGTTGCGCAAGCCGCGCGACGGCGTGACGGCGGCCGCGCTGTATCCGCTGTTCGCGGGCGTCGCGTGGCCGGAGCGCGCGAAGGCGACCGCGCGTGAAGTGCGCAAGACGCTGCTGCAGCCGGGCGGCCTCGCGACGACGACCGAGAACACGGGCCAGCAGTGGGATGCGCCGAACGGCTGGGCGCCGCTGCAGTGGATCGCGATCGACGGGCTGCGCCGTTACGGCGAACCGGCGCTCGCGAAGGACATCGGCACGCGTTTCCTGTCCGACGTGAAGCAGGTGTACGCGGCCGAAGGCAAGCTCGTCGAGAAGTACGTGGTCGAGGGCGCCGGCACGGGCGGCGGCGGGGGCGGTGAGTATCCGTTGCAGGACGGCTTCGGCTGGACCAACGGCGTCACGCTGAAACTGCTGGGGCTGTACGGCGAGTAATGCACGGCGCGGGCCGCGCGCTCGCATTGCAACCCAACGCACGGGCCGGACCGTCGCGCAAGCGGCCGTCCGGCCCGTGTTTTGACGCGGCAGGCATCAGAACGTGATCGTCGTGCGCACGCCGACCACCGTTTCGTCGCCGATGCGCGCGCCGGCCGCGTTCGGGTTCGGGATGCCGCCGCCCGGACGGAAGAAGTGCTGCAGGTCGGCCTGCACCTGCCACCACGGCGCGACCTGATACTGGTAGGTCGCCTCGATGACCGTCTCCGCGCGGCGCACCGGATAGCCGGGCGTCGTGTACGCGCCGGTGTCGCCGTCGAGGCCGCGCGCACGCGAGCCGATCTTTGCGTAGCCGATCGCGATGCCGGCGACGTCGTTGTCGCGTCCGGCGAACGGCGCCTTCAACGTCACGCCGGCGTTGGCCGCGAAATCGACGAGATTGCGGTCGCCCGGCGAGCCCATCACGCGCGCGAACACGCCGACCGAGCGCGGGCTGCCGGCCGACGGCCGCCACACCATCTGATCCGCGACCGCATAGAAGCCGTAGTTGCCGCGATGCGTGGCGGGCATGCCATTGCTGGCCGGATCGGCGAGCGACAACCCGTCGGTGCCGTAGCGCGGATCGTTCGCGTGCTGCGAGTGATACCAGACGCCGAGCTTGTACGTGCCGGGCAGGCCGGCCGGCTGCGGCGCCTTCGGATCGGCGGGCGGCGCGTTCAGCGCGTACTGCACTTCGCCGATCACGAATGCGCCGCTGCGCAGGTTGAAGTTGGTGCCGTGCGCGTTCAGCACCTGCGCGTCGCCGTCGCTGCGGCCGGCCGGGTTGCCGTCGAACACGCCGACCATCGCGGTCCACGCGTCGGCCGGTTTCACGCGCAACCGCACGCCGAGCGACGACAGCGGATACGCGGGGCCGCCGGACGGCAGGTCGGTGGACGGCAGCACGGGCCAGCCGAACGTCGCGTTCATGAACGTCGCCGCGTTCTCGCTCACCATGAATTCCTGGTCGACGCTCTGCTGGCCGACTTTCACGTCGACCTTGCCGTCGAGCAGCGACTGCTGGTACCAGAGCTCCCACAGGCGCGTGGTCGAATTGGCCTCGATGCCGGTCGCGGTCTGCAGCGTCTGCAGGTAGCGCTGCGTGAGGCTGGTGCCGTGGATCTGCAGCCCCGACACGTTGAACGTGCCGCCCGGCAGGCCGACCGCCTTGCCGGTATCGACGTTGAAACCGAATTGCGTGAGCCCCTGGTACGCGCCGCCGCGACCCGTGCCGCCGGACGTGTTGTACAGGTATTCGCTGGTTTCCTGCAGGCTCAGCGTGACGCCGTGCTCGTCGAGCACGTCACGCAGGCCGCCCATGTTGCCGAGCAGGTTCGACCGCTCCCACAAGCCGGTGGGCGCGGGCGCGGCAGCATCGGCGGCCTGTTGTGCGGGGGCAGCGGCAGCGCTCGCGCCGGCTGCCGGTTCGGTTGCGGCGGGAGATGACGCCTGCGCGAATGCGGTTGTGGCGGCGAGCGACAGCAGCAGCGTGGCGAGCGCATCGACGCGAAGCTTGCGCGGGACGGATTGCGGATGGTTCTTCATGTAGGTTCCGTTGGCAGTTTGATTAGTTAGGCTGAGGAAACGGGAACGTGATGCGGGACGCATGGCGAGACGGCCCGCACGGAGGGGGAGGGCTTACGGCAGCCAGCCGCCGACGCGCCACACCTGCGCGAAGCCGACGCGTGGCGCGACCGCGCACAGCAGCGCGGCGAGCGCGAGCGCGGCCGCCGTCGCGGCGATCAGCACGCAATCGAGCAGGCGGGGCGCTGCCGGCACGTGGGCGAGCGCGAAACCGCGCCAGTTGCCGAACGCGTGGGCGAGCGGCGAAAGGCCGGAAACGAACGAGCGGTTGCACGCGGCGTGCACGACGCGCTTGAGTCTGACCGCGAACGATGGAAAGAACATGACGCTGCCTCCGTTCCATCCGGCGAACGCCGGACGACGTGATCGAGCGCGGCTGCGTGACGCGGCCTGCGATCGGAGGGTGAAACATAACGGAGCGTGCGACTGACGAACCGGCGATGGCCGGCCCGGAGGAAGCGCGCTAACCCGACGAATGCGAGCTAGCGGCGTAAGACATGCGTCTGGCTGCTATCTCGCGATGGCGTGGCCGGCCTGGACCGGCATCGAACTGCAACTAGAGCATGTGTCCACGGAGGGACTCCCTTGATGAATTGGGGCGGATTGTAGTCGCGACTTTTGCTGCGGCGCAAGTGAAAAACGCACGAAAGATGCGCTGTGTGGCGTGTGCGTCGCAGTGAAGCGGGGCCGCCACGCGGCCGCCCGGCGATCGCAAAAAAGAGGCGCGGCAGGGCGCCGGGCCGTTGCTCGCACGCGTCGGCGCGCGGTTGGGCCGTGACGGCCCTGAAAGGTTTCGGAACGTTATTTCGGGGGCAAATCTTTCAGTCGCGTCGGGCGGGAAATTTATTTCGAAAAATGGGGTTTAAAGGGGTTGACTTCACTTTCGCGCGGTTCATAGAATCCGCCATCTTCACTCTTGGGGCCGCCGCCTTGGACGCCTGCAGTAGTCGATCTTCGAACGAAATTTCCGCCTGAGCGACCGACGTCCGCGCCTCATCGACGCCGCCGTTTGTCTCCCGGGCAAACGGTGCGCGCAGCAGTCATCCGCAGCAACTCCCTACGTGCACCCTGATTCGCGCCGGTTAGCGTGATGCGTTTTCGCATGCGTTGCCCGGTTTCACCGCCGCCTTGCAGGCGGCCGCGTTCGCGCATCCGTTCTCCGGGCGTGCGAATGCCGGCCCGCAAGCCGCAGGGCGGTCAACCGTGTTCCCCGGAACACCGCACAGGAGCCGCCATGAACGACAGTGACAGTTGTCCCTTATGCCCGTTGCATACACAGACCCTTTTGAACCCGGGTCGCGGGGACACGCCGGCCGACTAGCCTGACACGTCGTTCAGGCCCCGGACTGGCCCCGCGCCCACGACGCGGCCGGCACGCTTGCCGTCGCCGCACGGAGCCAGACCATGAACTTCGGCCTTCTGCCGACCCTTCCGCACGTCACGGAATCGCGCCACCACTACGACGCGATGCTGACGCTCGACGTCCGTCCGCGGGTGTTCATCCGCCTGTTGAACCAGTTGAAAGCGTTGATCCGCTGAAAAGAAGCGCCGAGCGCGCCTCGGCATGCGCACGCGCGCCCGCCTTCGAGCGGCCGTCCCGTGCGCATTCCAAGGTCACACGCTCATCGAATCGCATAACCCCTAGCCGTACGGAATACATCATGTCCACGCCCTCCAACGTCTCTCCACCGATCGCGGTCGAACGCAGCGCCGTGCTCGACGAAGCCCACCTGGGCGACATCCGCGGTGCGCTCGGCACCATCTCGCACCACGACACCGGCGCGCGCGGCACATGGTGGGCACGCCTGCGCACGCTGCTCGCGATCATCGGCCCGGGCCTGATCGTGATGGTCGGCGACAACGACGCCGGCGCGTTCGGCACCTATACGCAGGCCGGCCAGAACTACGGCACGACGCTGCTGTGGACGCTGCTGCTGCTCGTGCCCGTGCTGTACGTGAACCAGGAGATGGTGCTGCGCCTCGGCGCGGTCACGGGCGTTGGTCATGCGCGCCTGATCTTCGAACGCTTCGGCAAGTTCTGGGGCGCGTTCAGCGTGATCGACCTGTTCCTGCTCAACGCGCTGACCATCGTCACCGAGTTCATCGGCATCACGTTCGTGCTGGATTTCTTCGGATTGCCGAAGGTGGCCGGCGTATGCGTGGCCGCCGCGCTGACGATGGCCGCGGTCAGTACCGGCGATTTCCGGCGCTTCGAGCGGTTCGCGATCGGGCTGTGCGTGCTGAGCCTGCTGCTCGTGCCGGTGCTCGTGTCGATCCATCCGCCCGTCGCGCAGATGACGCGCGATTTCTTCGTGCCGAACTGGCCCGCGCACGCGAAGCTGTCGGACGTGATGCTGCTCGTGATCGGTGTCGTCGGCACGACGGTCGCGCCGTGGCAATTGTTCTTCCAGCAGAGCTACGTGATCGACAAGCGCATCACGCCGCGCTTCATGAAATATGAAAAGGCCGACCTGTGGATCGGCATCGCGTTCGTGCTGGTCGGCGCGGTCGCGATGATCGGCTTCAGCTCCGCGTTGTTCAGCGGCCATCCGGAAGCCGGCAACTTCACCGACGCGGGCGGCGTCATCGCGGGCCTCGAGAAGTATGCGGGCCGCACGAGCGCGACGCTGTTCGCGGTCGCGCTGCTCGACGCGTGCATCATCGGCGCGGCGGCCGTGTCGCTGTCGACCGCGTACGCGATCGGCGACGTGTTCAAGATCCGTCACTCGCTGCATCGCGGCGTGACCGACGCGAAGGGCTTCTATCTGGTCTACTTCGGCATCGTCGCGGCCGCGGCCACGCTCGTGCTGATCCCGGGCAGCCCGCTCGGCCTGCTGACCGAAGCCGTGCAGACGCTGGCCGGCGTGCTGCTGCCGAGCGCGACGGTGTTCCTGCTCGTGCTGTGCAACGACCGCCAGGTGCTTGGGCCCTGGGTCAACTCGACGAAGCTCAACGTGTTCACGGGCGCGGTGATCTGGGTGCTGGTGCTGCTGTCGATCATCCTGACCGCATCGGTGATGTATCCGGACATCAGCGGCGAAGCGATCGTCGACGTGCTGGTGGGCGGCACCGTGCTCGCGATCGCCGGCTATCTGGCGACGGTATTGGTTCGCCGCAACAAGCGCGTCGTCGAGCCGGGCATCGACCGCTCGCTGCGCGACACGTGGCGCATGCCGCCGCTCGATACGCTCGAGCCGCAGAACATGACGCTCGCGACGCGGATCTGGATGGCCGTGCTGCGCGGCTATCTGGTGATCGCGGTCGGCCTCGTGATCGTGAAGGTCGTGCAGATGACGCTGCTGAAGTAACGGCGCTCGTCTGCCAGCAAGCGGCGCCGGACCCGGCACCGCGCCGCAACCCGCACATGCCGGCCCGTGAGGCCGGCATGTGCGTTTACGCAGGCGATGACACGCAACGCGCCGCGCCGCCGCGCGTCAGATCAGCTCGAGCTTCGACGTCAGGTACGTGAGCTGGATCCGGTTCGCGACGCCGAAGCGCTTGCGCAGCTTGCGCAGGTGATAGTCGACGTTGTGCGCGCTGGTGTCGAGGCGCCGGCCGATCTCCTTGTCGGACGCGCCTTCGGCGATGCCGAGCAGCAGCTCCTGCTCGAACGGCGTGAGCCCGTTCACCGCGCGCTCGCGCGACGTCGAGATCAGTTGCGGCGACGCGAACTTGTGGACCGACAACCCGATCGACAGCGCCTGTTCGATCGTCGCCGGCGTGATCCATTCGCGCGTGCGACGCGGCGCGGTGAAGCTCATGAACGCGTGCAGCCGCGTGCCGGGCACGGCCATCGAATACATGATGCCGCTGCACATTCCGTCGTCCTGCATCGTCTGCAGGAAGCCGTCGAGCGCGGCCGGGCTCACGCACGGGCCGTCGTCGCGCTCGCGGTGTTCGCGGCGCAATTGCTGCAGGTCCCACACGATCGGCATGTTGCACACGCGCGCGCCGAGCGTGCGCGGATCGACGTCGTGATGGTTGTGCCGCACGTAGTCGCCGCGATAGGTGGCCGGTGTGAACGCTTCGTGCAGGTAGAGACTTTCGACGCGCTCGCGCGCGAATTCGAGTGCGAAGTACGCGAACGTCGAGAATCCCGTCAGATGCAGCAGGCTCGTGACGATCCGGTTGCGCTCGGCCGTGCTCTGCGCGTGCGCGAGCGTATCGGCGACGCCGAGCTTCGGCGCGTGCGGCTGCGCGTCGTCGCCGCGTTTCACGTCGTCGCACCAGACGACCTGCACGGCGCGCTCACGCAGCCCGTCCGCGCCTGCGTTCAAGCCGCGCGACGCGCGAGGCAAGGTGGTTGGGGCGACCGCTTCTTCATGCAATGCAATATCGGACATGAGCCATCCCTCGGAATCGACGCGCATCGCCTGGCGGCGGCCGTATCGTGTACGGCATTCGCGGCGGTGCGACCGAGCATCGTTGTGATATGCGCCGATCGTCATCCCTGACGAAACGCGGGGGCATTGTACAAAAATGCCGGTGTGTGGGTAATATGCCGTAATACTAATCGCGGCGAAAGGTTCATGTTCGTACGCATATAACGACGACCAGAAAATCATAAAGAAAAGACCAGATCGTGACGGGGCGCAGTTTCACATATTGGGAAAGGGCGGGCTCCTCATGACATATGCTGACGGCGCACCACGCGTCGAATGGTTCTCACAATCCGATATAGCGGCCGCGGCCGCTTATTCGAACGAATATCACGCAATCGAGCGCGACGTTTTTACCGGTATTCAAATAGCGCCCGGTAAAACCGACCTCGCGTCATTCGATTTCGCGCAATGCCATGCGCGATTGCGGCAAATCGGATTCAGTACGCTCGGTTACGGCGCGTACGAAATGATCGGGCGGCGCATTCTGCGCGCGCATCTGCTGCGCGACCTCGCGCCGGCGACGTTCATGCAGCCGTTCATCGAAGGGATGCTGTACGACAGCGACCCGCGCTTCGCGCAGGTGCGGCAGAGCGGCTTCCCGGTCGCGTGGCGGCTCGACGAGATCGAGGCGGCCGCGCAGGGCAGCGGCGACCGCAAGGTGCTGGCGCTCGCCGGCCACTTGCGTGCGCACGCAATGAACAGCGGCGTGATCTTCAGCCTGTCGGCGCCGCGCCTCGACCTGCGCGTCGCGGTGAACCTGACGTCGGAGACGCACGGGATCGACTGGATCGACGATCGCGTGATCGGCGGCGCGTTGTCGGTCAGCCTCGCCGTGCATCGCGTCGCGCTGCCGTTCCTCGAGGCGCGGGTCGCGCGCATGCGCGGCTTCGCGCTCGCCGACGAGCAGCAGCAGGTGCTCGACCGGCTGGTGCACGGACTGTCCGACCAGGAGATCGCGAGCGCGCTGCGTACGTCGCTGCACAAGGTCGGGCACCATATCCGCTCGCTCGAAAAGCTGTTCAACGTGCAGAACCGCGCGCAGCTCGCGTACCTCGCCGCGCGGCGGCTGCCGTCCTGACCTGACGCCTGTCGGCGGCACGCGCCGGCGCTCCGGCGGGCGATGGAAGCGGTTCCGGCGGCGCGTGCCCGAACGTGCCGCCGGGTTTCGTAGTCCGATTCGATCGTCTGAGGAAAACGCGCTTTCACGCTACGAGGCGCGCTTCTTTTTCCACCGTTTCCCGTCGCTACACTCGTCCCATTCAATGGTCCGCGCGGCATGGGGCAGGGTCGCCCGTGCCAGCCGGCGACAACGACAGGACGACGGCACGATGGCTGAACCGAAGGCGCTCCCCCGCGACTGGCAGCGGTTGTTTTCCGCCGGCCGCGGCGTGTCCGGACGGCGCCTCGGGGGCGCGTCGCCGCGCGCCGACCTGTTCCTCGCGACCTTCATCGTCGCGGTCGTCGCGCTGTTCATCCTGCCGCTGCCGCAGGCCGCGCTCGACGGTATGATCTCGCTGAATCTCGCGGCGAGCGTCGTGCTGCTGACGGTGTCGACCTACGTGCCGTCGGCGGTCAGCTTCTCGTCGTTTCCCGCGCTGCTGCTGTTCACGACGCTGTTCCGGCTCGCGCTGAACATCGCGTCGTGCAAGCTGATCCTGCTGCATGCGAACGCCGGCCACGTGATCGACGCGTTCGGGCGGCTGGTGGTCGGCAACAACGTGGTGGTGGGCGGCGTGGTGTTCCTCGTGATCGCGGTCGTGCAGTTCATCGTGATCGCGAAAGGGTCGGAGCGGGTGGCCGAAGTCGGCGCGCGCTTCTCGCTCGACGCGATGCCAGGCAAGCAGATGAGCATCGACGCGGACCTGCGCGCGGGCATCATCAGCGCCGACGAAGCGCGCGAGCGCCGCGAGAAGCTCGAGCAGGAATCGCAGATGCACGGCGCGATGGACGGCGCGATGAAGTTCGTGAAGGGCGACGCGATCGCGGGCCTCGTGATCGCGTTCATCAACATCGTCGCGGGGATCGCGGTCGGCACGCTGATGCACGGGATGGACATCGGCGAGGCGCTGCAGCGTTACGCGATCCTGACCGTCGGCGACGGGATGGCGTCGCAGATTCCGTCGCTGCTGGTGTCGATCGCGGCCGGCATCGTGACCACGCGCGTCGCGACGCGCGATGCACGGCAGCGGCAGCTCGGCGAACAGCTCGGGGAGCAGCTGGGCGCACACCCGCGCGCGCTGCTGATTGCGGCGTTCGTGCTGTCCGGTTTTCTCGTCGTGCCCGGTTTTCCGAAATGGTCGTTCGCGCTGATCGCGCTCGGCCTCGGCGCGTTCGCGTTCTCGCAACTCAAGCGCAAGACGTCCGCGCCGAGCTTCAACCTGATTCATGTCGCGGGGCGCGTCGGCGCGGCCGACGATGGCCAGCCGGCAAAGGTGTCGCACGCGGCGGGCGTCACGTCGCTGATCGCGGTGTCGCTGTCCGACGACCTGCGCACGAGCCTGAACCTCGCGCAACTGCAGGCGGCGCTGTCGAGCGCGAAGGCGCGCGTCGACGCGGACATCGGCACGGTGTTCCCGCGCATCACGCTGAACGACGACGAGGCTGCGGCGGCCGGCACGTACCGGATCTACCTGCAGGACGTGCTCGTCGCGCACGGCGCGCTGAAGCCGGGCTGGCTGCTGTGGGACGGCGTCGCGCCGCTGCCGGAGCGCGCGGAGCGCCAGCCGGCCGAGGCGTTCGGCCCGTTCGCGACCGCGCTGTGGATCAAGCCCGACGGCGCGGCGCCGGACGGCAAGTGGCTGTCGAGCGAGAGCGCGCTGGCCGCGCACGTCGAGCAGATCGTGCGCCAGCATGCGGACGAGCTGCTCGGCATCCAGGAGACGCAGGCGCTCGTGCATCTGGTGCGCCGCGATCATCCGGAGCTCGTCGGCGAACTGACGCGGCTCGTGCCGCTGCAGCGCGTGACCGAAGTGCTGCGCCGGCTGCTCGCCGAACAGGTGCCGATCCGCAACTTGCGCGTGATCTTCGAGAGCCTGATCACGTGGGCGCCGAACGAGCCCGACGACGTGATCGCGCTGGTCGAACTCGTGCGCGTCGACCTGCGCCGGATGATCACCGATCGTCACGCGGGCACGGCGCGCCAGCTGCGGGTCGTGCTGTTCGAGCAGAACCTGCAGGAGCGGATCGAAAGCGCGGTGATGCGCACGAAGCAGGGCAATTTCCTCGCGCTGTCGAGCGCGGTCAAGCAGGACATCGGCGAGCAGGTGCGCGCGATCGTGCAGGCGGCGCAGGCGGCCGGCCCCGGCGGCCCCGGCGGCCACGGCAACGCGCCCGGCGCCGCGCGGCTCGCGGTGATGGTCGCGCTCGGCGCGCGCCGCTACGTGAAGACGATCCTGCAGCCGGTGCTGCCCGAACTCGCGGTGCTGTCGTACCAGGAAGTCGAGGAGGACGTGCAGTTGCATACGGTCGGCTGGGTGAAGAACCCGCCGGACGACGGCACGGTCGGCGCGGGCGCCGACGTGCGCGCGCCGGGAGCCGTGCAATGACGAGCTCGACGATCCTCGACCTGACGCGCCAGGCGCTGATGCTCGTGCTGCTGCTGTCGCTGCCGATCGTGCTGATCGCGACCGTCACGGGCCTCGTCGTCGCGATCCTGCAGGCCGTCACGCAGGTGCAGGACGCCAACATCGGCATCGCGGTGCGGCTGATCGCCGTGATGGTCGCGCTCGTGCTGCTGTCCGGCTGGCTCGGCGGCGAAGTGCTGCGCTTCGCGCAGCAGGCGCTGGAACGCATGTTCGTTTCTTCCACAGGAGTCCTTTGATGCGTCGACGCGTCGCCTCGATCCGGTTTCAACCGCGCAGCCTGCAACGGGCCGCGCTCGCCGTGTGCGCGACCGCGCTGCTCACGGCGTCGCTGTGCATGGCGCCCGCGCAGCATGCGCGCGCCGCGGACCTGCGCTGGCGCAACAAGCCGTTCACGATCGTCGCGAACGGCAAGAAGATCGGCGACTTCATCCGCGAGCTGGCGTCGTCGCAGGGCGTGACGGCGGTGGTCGACCCGAAGGTCGACGGCGTGATCAGCGGCCGCTTCTCCGGCACGCCGCAGCAGACGCTCGACACGATCTGCTCGACCTACGGGCTCACGTGGTACTACGACGGCTCGTTCCTGTACGTCGATCCGGCCGACCAGTCGCAGACGCAGATGATCCCGATCCCGCCGAATGCGTCCGGCGAGATCGGCCGCGCGCTGCAGGCGATGCAGATTCCCGACAAGCGCTACACGCTGGTGATCAACGACCGCTCGAACAGCGTGTACGTGGCCGGCCCGCGCCGCTACGTCGAACTCGTGCGGCAGGCGGTCGGCTCGGTCGGCGATCCGGCGGCGAACGGCGCGCATGCGGACATCCGCGCGTTCCGGCTGAAATACGGCTGGGCGTCGGACTTCACGATCAACCGCTCGGGCAAGGAGGTGACGGTGCCGGGCGTCGCGACGATCCTGCGCCGGCTGTTCGGCAAGACCGGCGACACGACCGCGGCGCCGTCGAGCACGCCGCTCGGGCAGGCTGCGCGCCAGGTGAAGCTCGGCTCCGGGCTGACGATCGCGGTGCCGCGGCTCGATTTCCCCGATATCTCCGGCGGCCCGCGGCAGGGCGGGTATGGCGGTGCGGACGGCGGCACGGGCGGCGGGTTCTCGCCGTTCTCGAACAACGGCGGCGGCGACACGCTGCCGCAGATCGTCGCCGATCCGGCGATCAACGCGGTGATCGTGCGCGACCTGCCGGAGAACATGTATCGCTACCAGTCGCTGATCGGCCAGCTCGATGAGCGGCCGCGCATCGTCGAGATCAACGTGACGATCATCGACATCAACGAGGATTCGCTCGACAGCCTCGGGATCGACTGGCGCCTGCACACGACGCACGGCGACGTGCAGATCGGCAACGGCCAGAACGCGCTGAACGGCAACACGCAATACAACGGCGTCGGCAACCCGCCGCTGACGTTCGGCATCGGCACGTCGGAAACCGGGCAGACGGGCACCTTCATGCCGACCGGCATCGCGCTGACCGCATCGATCGGCGGGTCGCTGCGCAACTACCTGCTCACGCGCGTGAACGCGCTCGCGCAGAAAGGCCAGGCGCAACTGCGATCGAAGCCGAAGGTGCTCGCGCTCGACAACACCGAGGCGATTCTCGAGAACCTCACGCAGTTCTACGTGCAGGTGCCGGGCTATCAGGATTCGTCGCTGTACAGCGTGACGACCGGCACCAGCATCAAGGTGACGCCGATGATCGTCGACGAGGCGATCCGCAATGCGGCCGCCGTGTCCGCGGTAGCCGTTCGCAACCCACAGAGCGTGATGATGTCGATCGACATCCAGGACGGCAACATCGTGCCGGGGCAGGCCGTGTCGAACGTGCCGGTGATCCAGCAGCGCAACATCGTCACCAAGACGATGATCGACGAAGGCAAGAGCCTGCTGATCGCCGGGTTCAACGACGACGAGGTGCGGCTGAACAAGAGCGGCGTGCCCTGGCTGTCCGACATTCCGCTGATCGGCAACCTGTTCAAGTACACCGACAAGTCGGGCAACCACATGGAGCGGTTCTACCTGCTGACGCCGCGCGTCGTGACGAACGCGTCGATGTACGCGCCGGATGGCTCGCCCGTCAATCCGGGCGTCGACGGTCCGGCGAGCCAGGAAGGGATGTCGATGTATCGGCCGCCGGACAACGACGTCGCGGTGCCGCTGACGCCGAAGCCGTTGCCCGGCACGAAGTTCGGCCCGCCCGCGTTGCCGGCGCCGCCGTTGGGCGCGGCGTCGCAGCCGGCGGCGACGACCGCAGGAGTGGTCACGCATGTCGACGAGCATCATTGATCCGCACGGCGACGGCGCGTTGCCCGGCGGCGCGGGAAGCGCGGGGGGCGGGGCGGCCGCGCTCGCGTCGCCGTGGAACCTGTGCTTCCTGAGCGGGCCGATGTACGGCCGCACGATGTCGCTCGCGCGCGGCGCGAACTGGGTCGGCACGGCGGCCGACTGCGAAGTGATCCTGCCCGATCGCGAGATCGGCGCGAAACAGGTGTGCCTGCAGGTCGGCGCGCTCGCGGTGACCGTGCAGAACCACGGCGGCGACACCGGCGCGCCGGTGCTGTTCAACGACGAACCGCTCGGCAGCGGCCGCCGCTCGCTGACGCCGAACGACGTCGTGACGGTCGGCTCGATCCGGCTCGGCATCGCGCGGCATGCGCAGGCGAGCGTCGCGGTGCCCGACGAAACCGATGCGCCGGACGCCGCGCGCGAGGCCGCGTGGCTCGGCTGGCTCACGGGCGGGCTGCGGCGGCTGGGCAGCCGGCGGCTCGTGATCGCGCTGGTCGCGCTGTGGATCGGCGTGCTGCTCGGCGCGCTCGGCTACGGCTTCGTCGCGTGGTCGGGGCGGCTGCCGTGGCAGCACGAATCGGTGCTCGCGCGCACGCACCGGCTGCAGCAACTGCTGCATGCGTATCCGGAGCTGGCCGTCGCGCCGCGCGACGACGGCGTGATCGTGTCGGGCTACGTCAGCGACCCGGCCGCGCGCGAGCGCGTCGCGCAGATCGTCGCGGGCGTCGACAACGCGGCGCTCGGCAACCTCTACGTGGTCAGCGATCTGGTCGCGACCGCGCAGACCTATTTCAGCGATACGACGCTTGCGGTCACGTATCTCGGGCGCGGCCGCATCGAGCTGACGGGCACGGCCGCGCGCGCGCAGATCGAGCCGCGCATCCGCAACTACATGAAGGACGCGCGGCCGGCGCTGGAGGTGGTCGATCACGTGCGCGACGCCGATGCGGCCGCGCCGCGCACGGCGACGACGCTCGGCGGCACGGCGGGCATTCCGGAGATCACGACCGTGTTCGCCGGCGACGGCGACCAGCGCTACATCGAGACGGCCGACGGCAGCCGCTATTTCGAGGGCGCGCGGCTGAAGGAGGGCGCGAGCGTCGTGTCGATCGGCCCGGACGAAGTGGTGTTCGAGCGCAACGGCCAGCGCATCACGAGGCCGCTTGGCGGCCCGTCCGCGCATGCACCGGAGCAGGCGCCCGCGCCGCCCGTGGCGCCGCTCGCGAGCGGGGCGGCGGCGGGCGTCGCGCAGCCGGTGCCGGGGCCGACGCTGTTGCCCGATGCGCCGGCAACGCCGGCCGTCGCGGCGGCCGGCGCATCGAAGGGCGCGACGCACTAGGGTCGCGACAGGATCTGCGCAGCGCGTTTCGCGATGCGCGCATTACGCGACACGCCGCGCGCATGCGGCGCGTCACGTCGCCGGCGGGGCATGGGGCCGCCGCCGGAAGGTGGAGTGTGTGGTTCACGTAAAGGAGCGAAGCATGGGTACCTCGGCAGCAGGTGGTGTGACGAACACGGGCGACGTGCAGAAGCAGGCCGACGACCTGACCAAGACGCAGCTCGAACTGACGAAGATCAACTTCCAGGTTCAGCAATCGACTGCGACGTTCGAAACCAGCAACGCAGTGACCGCGCAGGAAGGGACGGCGAACGCCCAGGTTGCGCAACACCTGAGTTCCGCCGGCCGCGCGTGACGCCGGTCGCCGGCCGTGCCGCGCGACGCCGTATGCCGGGGCGGCCCGTGACGGGCGCTCGGCGAGGCGTGGGCGCGTGCCGGCCGGCCCGTTTCCGGCTTTGCCGGTCAAGGAGGACACGATCATGTCGGTAACAGGCGTAGGCGCGGCGCCGCCGGGCGCGGCTGCGCTCGCGAGTGCCGCGCAGCAAACGGGCGCGGCGTCCGATCCGGCGCAGGTACGCCAGTTCGATGCGCTGATGCAGCCGGGCGCATCGGCGGCCGCCCCGCCCGCTGCGTCGGGCGTCGCGATGTCGCGCGCGCCGGCGGATGCGGCGCCGGCCGTGCAGATGACGCCCGCGCAGGCGAACCAGTCGTCGCTCGTCGAGCGGTTGCGCACGTACGGCAACGATCTCGATTCGCGGTACGCGAACATCGACAAGCACCGCAGCGAGATGCTGACGTCGATGGCGGACAGCCGCAGCGACCCGCTGATGACGATGGTGAAGGCGATGGATTTCCAGTGGACGGCAACCACCACGATTTCGGAATACCAGTTGAGCCTGTCGGTTGCGCAGGCGGCGAACGGCTTCACGCATACGGTGCTGAAGACGCAGGAGTGAAAGCGCGCGTGGGCCGGAGGCGGCCTCACGCGCCCTGAAGCGGACAAACGATGACGACGATCGATTCGACGCCGCGCACGCATGCGTGGCGCAGCCGGGCGGCGCGCGCGCTGCTCGCGGGGCTGCTCGTGCTGTTGGCCGGGTGCCAGAAGGAGCTGTACTCGGGCCTGTCGGAGCGCGACGCGAACCAGATGATCGCGGTGCTCGGCGACGCGGGCATCAGCGCGTCGAAGGACAACGATGCGCGCGACAC
The DNA here is from genome assembly GCF_902832955.1 of Burkholderia sp. BCC0044. Lineage (NCBI taxonomy): Bacteria > Pseudomonadati > Pseudomonadota > Betaproteobacteria > Burkholderiales > Burkholderiaceae > Burkholderia > Burkholderia sp. BCC0044. Next base: position 380,743 of record NZ_CADFDO010000002.1, read on the forward strand.
GTCGGACCGCAACGCGTGGCTCGTGAGCGTCGCGGACGGCGACATGCAAGCGGCGCTCACGGTGCTGCAGGCGAACGGGCTGCCGAAGCCGAGCTATGCGAGCCTCGGCGAGCTGTTCCAGAAGCAGGGCCTCGTGTCGACGCCGGCCGAGGAGCGCGTGCGCTACCTGTACGGCGTGTCGCAGGATCTGTCGCGCACGCTGCAGGACATCGAGGGCGTGGTGGTCGCGCGCGTGCAGGTCGTGATTCCGGAGAACGATCCGCTCGCGGACAAGATCAAGCCGTCGTCGGCCGCGGTGTACATCCGCTACCGGCCGGGCGTCGACCTGCGCGCGATGGCGCCGATGGTCAAGGATCTGGTCGCGCACAGCATCGAAGGGCTGCAGTACGACAACGTGTCGCTGTTCCTGCAGCCGGCCGCCGCGCGCGCGACGCGCGTGGACGGGATCGGCAGCGCGGTGTCGGACATCCTGCGGCTGCGTTCGCCGCTCGGCTGGCTGGTGTTCGCGCTGATCCTGCTGACCGCCGCGGTGATCGCGCTGTCGGCCGCGCGGCGCGGGATGTTCGGCGCGCGGCTCGCGGGCCTGCTCGGCGCGCCGCGCGGCGCGAATGGGAGCGCGAACGGCGGCGGCGGTGCGGCTGCGCAGCACGCAGGCGGCGGGTTGCGCACGCCGGACGGCGCGCGCGACGGCGCATGAGCGAGCCGCACGCGCCGCCGCCGGGCGAGCCGTACGACGCGGCCGCCGCATCCGAGGCGGCGTTGCTGCCGTGGCTGCACCCGCTGGCGCCGCCGCCGGCCGCGCGTTCGGCCGCGTTTCATGCGCTCGTCTGCGACTTCAACCTGCGGCCCGACCGCTATCTGCACGTGACGCGCGTGCCGGCCGACTGGCCCGCGCGCTACCGTTCGCCGGACGCGTTCGGCGCGGCCGGCCGCAAGCTGCTCGCGCGGCACCTGCTCGCGTCGAACGGCGTGGCCGACCGGCACGACTTCGACGTCGCGAACCCGTGCGCGCGGCTCGCGCTGCTGCCGGGCGCGGCGCTCGAGCAACTGGCCGCGTATGCGGGGCTGCTGCTGCATCGCGCGTGGCTGCGCGACGCGCTGGCCGGGCGGCGCATCCGCGCGGAAGTCGCGGCGCGGCTCGGCGGCGATGCGCTCGAACTCGCGCTCGAACGCGCGCCGGAATTCGGCGCGCTCGCGGAAACGCTCGAACCGTGGCGCGCCGATCCCGCCGCGCTGCCGGTCGTGATCCGCGCGCGCGGCGGCCGGCTGCTCGCGGATTTCATCGGCGTGGCCGGCGACGCGGTCGCGCGGCGCGTGCGCCTGAAATTCAACCGCGCGATCGACGACGAAGCGCCGTACTGGCTGAACCGCGCGCAGCGCGACCAGTTCGGCGAACTGATGTTCCTGTTTCTGATTCCCGAGAGGCTTGCGTCATGGGACTGGCTTTTCTGATCACGAGCGACAACCTGCAGCTGCTGTCGGAGCGCAAGGTGCTCAAGGAGCGCGAATACGCGGTGCTGCTCGACGCGTCCGCGGTGATCGCGACCGCGCATGAAGAGGCCGCGCGCATCGTCGCCGACGCGCAGCGCGAATTCGACAAGCGCCAGGCGGCCGGCTACGACGAAGGCATGCGCCGCGCGCAGCGCGAGCAGGCCGCGCAGGCGTACACGCAGGCGCTCGCCGCCACCCGCACGATGGAGACGATGAAGGACGCGATGGCCGATATCGTCGTGAAGGCCGTGCGCGCGATCGTCGGCGAGATGAGCACGCAGAAGCTGTACGAGGCCGCGCTCGCGCGGATCGCGCCGCTCGTGCGCGACGAGGCGTTCCTGATCGTGCGTATCGCGCCCGGCCGCACCGACGAGATGCGCGACGCGCTGGACGGCGCGTTCGCCGGGCAGTCGAACCGGCAGAAGATCCGCATCGTCGAGGACGCGCAGCTCGAACGCCACGCGTGCACGGTCGAGACGCCGTCCGGGCGCATCGACGCGAGCCTCGACCTGCAGATCGACGCGTTGCGCCAGGCGATCCGCCGCGACGCGCTGAAGGGTGCCGCGCGATGAACGCGCCGCTCGACGATCCGCCACCGTTCGGCGACGACGACGGCGCGCCGTTCGATCGCGGCCGCCTGGTCGGCGAACTCGACGCAGGGCTCGCGTTCTTCTCGCCGGTGTCGGTGCAGGGCCGCGTCAACCACGCGGTCGGGCAGATATTGAATGCGACGGGTATCCGCGCGCGGCTCGGCGAGATCTGCGAGCTGCGCACGCCGAACCAGCCGACGCTGCTTGCCGAGGTGGTCGGCTTCTCGCGGCAGACGACGCTGCTCACGCCGCTCGGCGACGTGGCCGGGCTGTCGCCGGAAACGACCGTCGTGCCGTCCGGGCGCGAGCATGTGTTCCCGGTGGGCGAGGCGCTGTTCGGCCGCGTGCTCGACGGGCTCGGCCGGCCGCTCGACGATCGCGGGCCGGTGACGGGCGCCGCGTGGGTATCGACGCAGCAGGACCCGCCGAACCCGCTCGCGCGCCAGATGATCGACACGCCGTTTCCGACCGGCGTGCGCGTGATCGACGGGCTGATGACGCTCGGCGTCGGGCAGCGGGTCGGCATCTTCGCGCCGTCGGGCGTCGGCAAGAGCACGCTGCTCGGGATGATCGCGCGCGGCGCGCAGGCCGACGTGAACGTGATCGCGCTCGTCGGCGAACGCGGTCGCGAGGTGCGCGAATTCATCGAGCACAGCCTGTCGCCCGAGGTCCGCGCGCGTTCGATCGTCGTCGTGTCGACGTCCGATCGTCCCGCGATGGAGCGCGTGAAATCCGCGCTGGTCGCGACCGCGATCGCCGAGCGCTTCCGCGATGCGGGCAAGCGCGTGCTGCTGCTGGTCGATTCGCTGACGCGCTTCGCCCGCGCGCAGCGCGAGGTCGGCCTCGCGAGCGGCGAGCCGCCGACGCGGCGCAGCTTTCCGCCGTCGACGTTCGCGGTATTGCCGCGCCTGCTCGAACGCGCGGGGCAGGGCACGCACGGCTCGATTACAGCGCTCTACACGGTGCTCGTCGAAGGCGACGAGGAATCGGACCCGATCGCCGAGGAAGTGCGCTCGATCCTCGACGGCCATATCGTGCTGTCGCGCAAGATCGCGCTCGCGAACCGCTACCCGGCGATCGACGTGCTCGCGAGCCTGTCGCGCGTGATGCCGCTCGTCGCGAGCCGCGCGCACCAGCATGCGGCCGCGCGCGTGCGCGAGCTGATCGCGAAGTACCAGGAGATCGAGCTGCTCGTGCAGATCGGCGAGTATCGCGAAGGCAGCGACCGGCTCGGCGATCTCGCGCTGCGCGCGCGCGACGCGATCGGCGCGTTCTGCGCGCAGGCATCGGACGAGGACGTGCGCTTCGACGCGCTGCTCGCGAAGCTGACGAAGCTGGCGAACGATCATGTCTGAAGCCGACGACCGCCTCGTGCTCGCGACGCTCGCCCGTCTGAAACGCGTGCGCGAGATGCGCAGCCAGATCGCGCGCGTCGCGGCCGCGCGCCAGCAAGGCATCGCCGCGCAGAGCCGGCGCGCGCTCGCGGCCGCGCAGGCGCAGCTCGCGCAGCAGGTCGCCGCGAAGGCGGCGATCCAGACGCGCCTCGCCGACGACGTGCGCGAAGCGCGTGCATTGCAGGACGCGGCGGCCGATACGCGCACGTTCGACCGGCATATCGGCACCGCGAACGCGTCGGTGAGCGAGGCCGCGCACCTGCATCGCGGCCACGAGGCGACGCTTGCGGACCTGCAGCGCGCCGCGCGCAAGGCGAAGGCCGCCGAGGACAAGCTGGAGAAAGCCGGCGAGAAGGCGCTGCACGCACGCGCCGCGCGGGTCGAGCGCGACGCCGATGAAGTCGCGGACGGCTATGCGGTGCGGCGCTTCGCGACGGGCGGCACCTGGGTGGCCGGCGCGGGCGACGTGGCTGGTCATGCGTTCACGCCGCCGGAGGCCGCGGCCGCGTTCGATGCGGCGATGACTGAAGCGGAAACGGGCGCGGGCGCTGAAATCGCCGCTGAAACCGACGCCTCCGCCGCACCCGACGACCCCACCCCGCCCGCCGCCGCGGAGCGCCGATGCTAGACCAGGCCGCGGGTTTCAACGACGTCGCGGGCATGCTGCGGCCGCTGCTCTACGTGATGCCGCGGCTGCTGCCGATCATGTTCGTCGTGCCGGTGTTCAACGAGCAGATCATCACGGGCCTCGTGCGCAACGGAATCGCGGTCGTGATCGCCGCGTTCGTCGCGCCGACGATCGATGCCGCGCAGGTCGCCGCGCTGCCGTTCCTGATGTGGTGCCTGCTCGTCGCCAAGGAGGCGATGGTCGGCATGCTGCTCGCGGGCGCGTTCAGCGCGGTGCTGTTCGCGATCCAGGGCGTCGGCTACCTGATCGACTTCCAGACCGGCAGCGGCAGCGCCGCGTTCTTCGACCCGATGGGCGGGCACGAGGGCGGCCCGACTTCCGGATTCCTGAATTTCGTCGCGATCGCGCTGTTCGTCACCGCGGGCGGGTTGCAGGTGCTCGTGCAACTGTTCGCGCAGTCGTACGCGTGGTGGCCGATCGGCTCGCTCGGCCCCGATTTCTCGTCGATGCTGCAGACCTTCATCGTGCGGCAGACCGACACGATCTTCGAATGGATGGTGAAGCTCGCCGCGCCGGTCACGATCGTTCTGGTGCTCGTCGAGCTCGGCATCGGCCTGGTCGGCCGCGCGGTGCCGCAACTCAATATCTTCGTGTTCTCGCAGCCGCTGAAGAGCGCGCTCGCGCTGCTGATGATGATCCTGTTCCTGCCGGTGGTGTACGCGTCGCTGCATTCGCTGCTGAGCCCCGACAGCGGGCTGATGGCGCTGCTGCGCGCGCTGTTCGCCGCGCACGGCGGCGGCTGAGCGCGCGGGAGCCGACATGGCCGAAAAGGACCAGAAGCCGACCGCGAAGCGCCTGCGCGAGGCGCGCGAGAAAGGCGAGGTGCCGAAGAGCGCGGAAACGGTGTCGTCGGCGTTTTTCGTCGGCGTGTGCGTGGCGCTCGCGGTGGGCATCGGCTCGCTGTTCGCGCGTGTGCAGGCGCTGTTCCGGCTCGTGTTCGACGCGGTCGGCGCGGCCGATCCGTCCGCGCGGCTCGCGGCGCTGATCGACGGCGCCGCGCGCGACTGGGCGACGCTGTCCGCGCAGATCGTCGCGGCCGGCCTGCTGGCGGGGCTGCTTGCGGGCTTCGTGCAGGTGGGCGGCGTGATGGCGTGGAGCCGCCTCGTGCCGCAGTTGTCGCGGCTCAATCCGGCCGAGGGGATGAAGAACCTGTGGTCGCTGCGCAACCTCGTCAATCTCGCGAAGATGCTGCTGAAGACGGCGCTGCTCGTCGCGACGCTCGGCTGGCTGATCGTCGAGTCGCTCGATCCGTCCGTGCAATCGGGCTTCACCCGGCCGGTCTCGATCCTCGCGCTGATCGTGAAGCTGCTGATGCTGCTGTTCGGCTGGGCCGCGCTGATCTACATCGTGATGGCGCTGATCGACATCGTGCACCAGCGGCACGAGTTCAACCAGAAGATGAAGATGTCGATCGACGAAGTGCGGCGCGAGCACAAGGAGGACGAAGGCGATCCGCACATCCAGGCGAAGCGCCGCCAGCTCGCGCGCGAAGCGCAGTTCGCGTCGCTGCCCGACCGGATCGGCTATGCGTCGGTGGTCGTCTATTCGCCGCGCGTCGCGGTCGCGCTCTACTACGGCGGGATGGGCTCGCTGCCGTGGGTGCTCGCGCGCGGCGAGGGCGACGCGGCCGAGCGGATCGTGCGGCTGGCCCGCGACGCGCTGCGCCCGACGCTCGCGAACGTCGGGCTCGCGCAGGCGCTGTACGAGACGACGCCCGAGAACGGCACGATCCAGCCGCAGCATTTCCGCGAGGTCGCGCAGTTGCTGAAATGGGCGACCGGCGCGGGGTGAGGCGGCGTGGCGGCGCTTGCATCCGCATGCTGCCCTTTTTTCGGGGCCCGTCAGTCTTGCCGGCCCTCGAGTCGGATTCGATATGGCCCCATGGCGCGACCATGTGCACGCCGCGCTTGACGTCCATTTTTTTCCGGATACCGCCAACATTCACTGGTGAATTATTGCTGATTTATTTCTTCGTAATATGGCTCGACCGTCACGCCCGACGGCGGGCCGCGAGGTTGCGCCACCCGTGACGGACCAGGTCAACAGGGGCAGACAAATCAATGTGCGGAATCGACGGCTTTCTGAATAGCGTCGCCTTCGATGAGGAGACAGCGCGCGGCACGCTCGCGCGAATGACGGCGAGCCTCGCGCATCGCGGGCCGGACGGGCAGGGCATCTGGGTCGACCCGGAAGCCGGCATCGCGCTCGGTCACCGGCGGCTCGCGATCGTCGACCTGTCGGTGCACGGCCGGCAGCCGATGGCTTCCGCGTGCGGCCGTTACGTCCTCGTCTTCAACGGCGAAATCTACAACCATCGCGAACTGCGCGCGGAGCTCGAGCGCGCGGGGCGTGCACCGGCGTGGCGCGGCCACTCCGACAGCGAGGTGCTGATCGCGGCGATTGTCGCGTGGGGCGTCGAGGCCACGTTGCGCCGCGCGACCGGCATGTTCGCGTTCGCGCTGTGGAATCGTGCGTCGCGGGTGCTGACGCTCGCGCGCGACCGGATCGGCGAGAAGCCGCTCTACTACGGGCGGATCGGCGACGCGCTCGTGTTCGCGTCCGAGCTGAAGGCGCTGCGCGGTTATCCGGGCTTCGACGGCACGATCGACCGCGACGCGCTGTGCCTGTACCTGCGCCAGTCGAGCGTGCCCGCGCCTTATACGATCTATCGCGGCATCCGCAAGCTGCCGCCCGGCACCTACATCCAGTTCGAACATGCGCGCGACACGCCGCGCGTGCGCACGTACTGGACGCTCGAACAGGCGATCGAGGCGGGCCGCGCGCAGCCGTTCGAGGGCAGCGCCGACGAAGCCGTCGACCAGCTCGACGTGGTCCTGCGCCAGGCCGTCGCGCGGCAGATGGAAGCCGACGTGCCGCTCGGCGCGTTCCTGTCGGGCGGCATCGATTCGTCGGCGATCGTCGCGCTGATGCAGGCGCAATCGGCGTCGCCGGTCGACACGTTCACGATCGGCTTCCACGAGGCCGGCTACGACGAAGCCGGGTACGCGAAGGCCGTCGCGCGCCATCTCGGCACGCGCCATACCGAGCTGTACGTGACGGCCGACCATGCGCTCGGCGTCGTGCCGAAGCTGCCGTCGATCTACGACGAGCCGTTCTCCGATGCGTCGCAGATCCCGACCTTTCTCGTCTCCGAACTGACGCGCCGGCACGTGAAGGTGAGCCTGTCCGGCGACGGCGGCGACGAGCTGTTCGGCGGCTACACGCGCTATTTCCTGACGCCGCGCCTGTGGCGCAAGCTGCATCGCGTGCCGGCGGCGGTGCGCGCGCGGATCGCCGCGGCCCTGCATGCGTTGCGGCCCGATCACGCGGACCAGCTCGCGGCCGTCGCTCAGGGCGCGTGGGGCGGCGGCGTGGAGGCGCGCGAATCCGCGACGCGCATCGGCGATCGCCTGCACAAGCTCGGCCACGTGATGACGGCCGAGAGCCGGATCGGGCTGTACCGGCTGCTGATGTCGTCGGTGCATCATCCGGAGCGGCTCGCGCTGTCGGGGCAGGAGCCGCCGACGCCGCTCGACACGGTGTCCGCGTGGCCCGCGCACCTGAGCTTCGCCGAGCAGGCGATGGCGATCGACACGCTCACGTACCTGCCGACCGACATCCTCGCGAAGGTCGATCGCGCGGCGATGGCCGTGAGCCTCGAGACGCGCATGCCGTTCCTCGATCATCACGTCGTCGAATTCGCGTGGCGCGTGCCGGCGTCGGTGCGCTTGCCGGAAGGGCAGTCGAAGGCGCTGCTGCGCCGGCTGCTCGACCGGTACGTGCCGTCCGCGCTGATCGACCGGCCGAAGCAGGGCTTCTGCGCGCCCGTCGACCACTGGCTGCGCAGCGCGCTGCGCGACTGGGCCGACGCGCTGCTGCGGCCGTCGCGCTTGCGCGAGGAGGGTTTCTTCGATGCGGCGGCGGTCGAGCGGCTGTGGCGCCAGCACCAGACGGGCCGGATGAACTGGCAGCATCAGCTGTGGACGGTGCTGATGTTCCAGGCGTGGCTCGAACATCAGCGGGCGGGGTGATGCGGCGTGCCGCGCGCCACCGGTGCGCGCGGCGCCACGCGCACCGCGTGCCGATATCAGCCCACGATCAGCGGCGTGCCGACCGACAGGCGGTTCGGATCGCGTGACACCGACGGATTGAGCTGCAGGATCTCGTTGAACGCGCGCGTATCCTGCTCGCCGCGCGTCATCGCCTGCTGATCGGCGCGCGACACGTGCGCGGCGTCGAGCAGCGACTGGCGATGCTGGTCGGCGATGACCCACAGCGAATCGCCGGCGACGACGATGTAGGGCTGCGGCGACGCGGACGGTTGCGCGGTCGACGGCGTGGCGCTCGCCGACGGCGCAGCCGGCGCGGCCGGCGACGTACCGGGCGATGCAGTTGCCGAAGCGCTGGGTGCAGTACTTGCCGAAGCGCTTGCCGAAGGACTGGCCGAAGCGCTGGGCGACGCGCCGGGCGCGAGATTCGATTGCGACGAATTCGACTGATTCGACGAACCGGACCCGGAGCCGAAGAACGTCGTCCACAGACCTTCGATCAGCTTGTACGCGAACGCGCCGACCGGAATCAGCACGACGGCCGTCGGAATCTTCTTGATCAGCGGCGTCGCGTTCGGGAAATGCGTGTTCAGACGCCCGCCGAGCAGCAGCGCGGTGGATACGCCGGTCGCGATCGCGAGGTCGTAATGGCCGCCGCTCCACTGCACGCCGGTGCCGAGGCCGCCGTACGCGACGGCCATGAAGTCGCTCGCCGAATCGGTGAAGCGCACGATGCGGCTGCGCTTGTCGGCATTCACGCGGTGCGCGCCGATCGTGTAGACGAGCCCCGCATACGTGGCGCCGAACGCACCGCTCGCGATGGCGGCCGAGCCGTAGGCGAGATCGAACGCCCCGTGCGCGTGCACGACGCCGCTGATGCCGACCGCGAGCGTCGCGGTCGACGTGATCGCGGCGCCCGCGCGGCCCGCGATCCCGAACAGGTGACGCGGGTTGCCGGTGTGGAGCTGCTGCAGCGACGTGCCGCCGACGGTGCCCTGCATCTGCGCGAGCACGTCCGCGGCGAGCGCCTTGATGTGGGTGGTCGCGTCGTCGAAACTCATCAGCCCGACGCGGTTCAGTTCGACATACTGCGCGGCCAGCGTCCGCGCTTCGTTCGAGATCTGCTCGAGCTGGGCGCGCCGGTTCTGGCCGTAATCGTGCGCGCCCGACCGCAACTGCCGCGACAGCGTCACTTCGAGCCGCGTGAGCACCGCCTGCGCGGCCTTCGGGTCGCCGGCCTGCAGGCTGCGCACCGCACCCTGGTGCATGACCTGGAACACGCGGCCCAGACGCGCGCCCAGCAGGAACGACGACGTCGCGCTGCCCAGCATGTCCTGCCGCAGCACGTGCGTCGCGCCGAGCGTATCGGCGATCACGAGCGCACCCGCACCGGTGACGAGCGAGCTGAAGCCGATCGACTTCCACAGCTCCGCCTTGCGGAACGACGGCCGATGCACGCGCAGCGCATTGATCTGCGCGAGCGCCTGCAATTCCTCGATCATCTTGGCCTGCTTCGGGTTCGCCGCGATCTGCCGGCCGACGCTGATCGGCTTCGACGGATCGTTCTTCAGCGCTTCGCGCTCGACCACCGATTGCCAGTACGCGCGACTGTCGGCCAGCGGCCCCGCGGGATCGGCGGTCGACACGACGGTGCCGCGTGCCGGCGCGCGGCCGCCGGCTTCCGCGAGCCAGCGTTCGCCGAAACGGCGGGCGAGCTTTTCGGTGCGCGTGGCGGGCGGATGATCGGCCGACGCCCACTGCGTCATCGCATGCTCGATCGTCGCCTTGCGCGCCTGGTTGACGAGCGCGGTCGTATTGCGTTCGTACAGTTCGCTGCGCAGCGTCGCGAGCGCGTCGTCGGACAGGCCTTTCGACTTGCCGATGCGCGCGATCTCCGCGAACAGCACCTGCTGCTGGTTCGCGAACGCCTCGGGGCTCACCGGTTCGAAGACGCGCGTGAGCGCATCGGCGCCGTGCAGCCGCGCGAACTTGCCGTGACGGTCGGTCTGGTAATAGTCGACGATCCGCTCCGCCAGCGCTCGCGTCAGGTCCTGGTTCGCGATGAAGTCGGCGCCGTGCGTGCCGTACGACAGCCCGACGTGCAGCCAGTCGATCGCCTTGCGGTCGAGCAGCGCATCGAGCAGTTCGACGTGGCCGGCGCCCGGTACCGGTTCGAGCACGGCGTCCCAGCCGTGAAAGCTCAGCATCACGTTCGGCGCGGGCTCGCCGGCGTGATCGTGCGACCACGTCTCGAACGACGTCATGAGCCGCGTGTACTCGGCATAGCTGTCGTTGGTGCCGGCGATCGTACGGCGGTCGTCCGCGGAGACGAGCGGGCGGCCCGACGCCGCTTCGAGACGAAGCTGGAAGCCATGGCGCGACGCCGCGGTGAGCCATTGGTGCAGATGCGCGATGTCGTCGAGCTCGAGCGTGCGCGTGGTGCCGTCCGGCGCCTCGCGCGTGATCGTCGCGTCGGCCTCGTTGTAGCGCGCGCCGATCGGGGAGCCGAACTGGCGCGCGCGCCGGATGAACGCCGGATCGTGCTTGCCGCCGCGTGCGGCCGCGAGCGTGTGCGGATCGACCGGAATCGACACCACCGGCATCGCGCCGCCGTATTGCTCGACGTAGCGCACCGCGAGCGCGGGATCGTCGCGCAGGTTGAACGCACGCGCCATCGGCGCGACGCGGTCCTGGATCTCGGCCGGCGCGCGCACGAACGCCTGGATCGCGCGCTTGTCGATCATGCGTGCCGCGCTGTGGCGCGTGGCGTACGCCTGCATCCACTTCACGAAGCGGTTGTGATCGCCGCCCGGATCGGCGACCGGTCCGCGCGACGGCATGCTCGACACCTCACGCGCGAGGCCGATGGGGATGCCGAGCGCTTTCAGCATCGGTGCGTCGGCCAGGATCGTCTGCGGTTCGTCGGTCAGTGCGAGGCCGCCGGCATCGGGCTGGTTCCTGCGTGCGGTGACCGCCTTCACGCGGTCGATCGTCGGGAACCAGTCGGCCACCTTCGCGGCGCCGTAGCGCATCACCCATTCCGCGACCGTGCTCGAACCCAGGCTCGGCTGGTAGGGCCGCAGCGTCAGCGGCTTGGCCGCCGGCGTTTTCGGCGGCTTCGGCGCGGCCGGCGCGTTCGACGCGTTTGCCGCATTCGCGGCGCGGCGGTTGCGCCGGCCGCGCTTGCCGCGCAGCGCATTGCGCACCCGGCCGGCGGCGCCGGTGGGGCCGCCGGCCGCCGGTTGCGCGACTTGCTGGGCCGCGGCGAGGTCGGCCTGCGCGGCTTTCACGCGATCGATCTGGCCGGCGATCTGCGTGCGGATCCAGCGCGTCGCGAGGTCGAACTTCTGCGGCAGCGCATCGAAATACGACTTCTCGTCGAGCAGCTGCGTGAGTCGTTGCGCGAGCGCGGCTTTCTGCGTGGCGGTCGCGCGCGGATCGAACGCATCGGGCGCGAGCGTCGACAGCAGGAAGTGCTGGTTCGCGCCGAACGGGCCGCGCCCGAGCGGCATCTCGTCGAGCGGGCGGCCCGCGTCCGGGCGGTCGCGCAATTGCTCGGCGTCGTCGTACCAGCGCGCGTTGCCGTCGTGGATCGCGATGATGCCGCGGCGCGTATGCAGCGATTCGGCAACCGGATGATCGGTCTCGTACACGTACACGTAGTGATCGCCGCGCAGCGCCTTCAGCTCCAGCGCGCGCATCAGGTGCAGCGTGTTCGCGCCGCTGAAGTCGATCGCGAGCTGCTCGCTGTCGGGGACGAGCTTCGGCGGCAGGAACGGACTGTCGGCGCCCTCGATCTCGGCGATCTTGCGGCGCACGCCGGGGTCGGCTTTCGCGAGGCCGCGCTGCACGCGCGTGCCGAGTTTCTGCATCGGCGGCTTCTCGTCGCCGAGCGCCTTGCGCATCTCCGCCGGCGCGAAGCCGCCGTAGCGCTCGACCGTGTCGTGCGTGACGTCCGTCACGACGAATCGCACGCCGCGCCGGCCGCCGGACAGGTTGCGCGCGCGCCGGCGGAATGCGGCGCCGAGATCGCGCGGCGCGATCGTCGCGTCGCCGAGCGAGGTCGACTCGTGATAGGTCCAGTCGTGCGCGGCATTGCGCGTCGCGTAGCCGAGCACCTTGCCGGTTTCCTTGTCGACCGCGTAAAGCGTCGCGCCGTCGCCGGCCGCTTTCGCCGCCTGTTTCGGCCGGCGAAAGCGCGGCGCGTCGGCGAGCGACTGCAGCGTCGTGACGACGTCCGCGTCGGGCGTCGCGGCCGCCTGTTCGGCTTCCCAGGTGCGGCCGTCGCTGCGCGCGGTGATCCGCGCGGCGCCGCCGTATTCGCGCAATTCCGCGAGCGGCACGGGCGATACATAGAAATCGACGTCCGCGCGTTCCGCATTGCCGTTGTCCTTCAGCGCGCGATAGACCGCGTCCGGGATCGACACGGCCGGATCGGCGGACGCCTTGTCGACGAACGTCCCGTGCTCGTCGGTGCGCATGCTCGCGACGAATTTCGGCTGCGCATGGCGCGCGTCGACCGAGGGGGCCGGCCGCGCTTCATGCTCGGCGATCAGCACGTGCGCATTGGTGCCGAACGCCTCCTTCATCTGCTGGAGCGACGCGAGTTGCGAACCGTCGATGCGGATCAGGTCGCGCTTGCCGTGCGAGGCGAGGTGATCGAGCGCATGCTGGCGGCGCGCGGCGTCCGCGGTCGCCGCGGGCACCGGCGCGTTCGACGCCGGCTGCGGCGCGGGCGCCGGCATCTCGCGCGGCATGCCGAGCGCGTGCATCGCGTCGGCCTGGCTCGCGTAGTACGCACGATAGGTCGCGTGGCCCGGCACGGACGGCGCGACGTCGCCGAAGGCGGCCGCGAGCCGGCGCAGCCCGGCTTCGTCGCCGGGCATCACGTGGTCGGCTTCGCGTGCGATCGCCTCGGGCAGGCGGGCGTCCCTGGCGATGTCGATGCCGGCATCGTCGAGGATTTCGCGGCGCACCGCGAACGCGTTCGCCTGCGCGCGGGCTTCGGCCATCAGCGCACTGTTGGTCAGCGCCTCCGGCGACGAACGGTCGAGCGCGAGGCGGCGCGTGATCGTCTCGACCGCGTGCTGCGCTTCGTGCGCGAGCGTGTAGACGAGCGTGCCGGCGCCGTAGAACTGCCCGTCGAGCACGATCCGCTGTTTCGCGGTATCGATCCGGCTGCCGCGCCCGGGCCGGCCCACCACGACTTTCCAGCCGGCCTCGCCGGCCAGCGCGACCTGCTGGCGCAACAGGCTCGAGCGGTCGACCAGCGCATGGGTGGCCTTCGGCAGCGGCGCGCCGCCGAACCGCATCCGGACGCGCGTGATGACGGACGGCTTCTGCACGAACGCGTCGGGCGGCAAGTGCTCGGTGATGCCCGGATGCGCGAGCTCGATCGCGCCGCGCGCGATGCCGTCCTCGAGCATCACGCGCAGCGTGCCGATCTCGCGGACGATGCCTTCCACGTTCAGCTTCGGCGCATCGGTCATGACCGTCGACGGGTCGCTCAGGTAGAAGTCGCCGTGCGCGTCGAACACGCCTTCGAAGTCGTAGTACAGGCGGTGCTGCGCGGTGATGTCGCGCGCGCGGTCGAGCTGCGCGAATGCGTCGCGGGTGACGCGCGACGGCAGCATGCCGGCCATCACGTCGTGGCTGCTCAGCGACGCGAACGGCGCGTACATCACGGCCACGCGATCGAATGCCGCGAACGGGCCGCCGACCGTGAGCGTGCGCAGCCCGTGCGCGCGCAGCGCGGCGAGGCCTTCCTGTTCGAGGCGGATCGATTCGATGTGGCCGAGAATCGCGCGATTGTCCGTGCCCTCGTAGAGCCCGATCGCATTGCGGCGGCCCAGCTCGAACACGGTCTTCTCGATGCCGGCGCCGGTCGCCGCGCCGGTGAAGCGCTCGACCGGCACGCGTGCGGCCGGATCGCCGCTCGCGTGGACGCCGTTGCCGTCGACGTCGAGCGCGCCCAGGTCCGGGCGCTGATGCGGCGCCGGATCGTAGCGCAGCCACGCGTTCGTATGGCTGAGCCGCGCCTCGGCGCCGAGCCCGACCGCGATCGTCGGCGGCGCGTAGACGGGGCGCTGCCAGACGTTCGCGAGCCAGGCGGCGGCGTCGCGGCCGTTGCGTGCCGACAGAATCACCGACGAGCCGGGCAGGCCGAGCACCGAGCGGTGCGCGAGCGTGACCTCGACCGGCGTGTACGGCCGGCCGTCCGGATCGACGAGGCGGCCTTGCGCGTCGGTGACGCCATGCACGATCACGATGCGACCATCGCGGTCGTAGGACAGCGGGCCCGAGCGGTCGAGCGTCAGCGCGTCGACGCCGGCGACCGGCTTGCCGTCGAATGGCGAGGCCTTCACCGGACGTGCGCGCGACCATGCGGTTTCTTCGGCGAGCGTCGCGGCCGTCTCGCGCGGCGCCGGCATCGTGACGCCGGTGCGCTGCGCGGCCTGCGCATGGCGCCGATACAGCTCGCCGTAGGTCACGCCGCCATCGAGCGACGTCGGGCTGTGTTCGAACGCGTCGGCGAGGCGCGCGAGCGAGGCGGCGTCGCCGGCCTGCGCGCGGCCGTATTCGTTGGCGATCGCGTCGGGCAGCGCGACGTGGCGGCCGATGTCGATGCCGAGGTTCGCGCGGATCTCGTCGCGTACCTCGAATGCGTTGACCTGCGCGCGCGCCTCAGCGAGCAGCGCGCTGCGCACGTAGCGCTGCGTCGAGCCGTAGTCGAGCCCGAGCGTGCCGGTCGCGGCCTCGAGCGCATGGCGGGCCTCGTGCGCGAGCACGTAGACCATCGATCCGGTCGACTGCAGGCCGCCGTCGATCGTGACGCGCCGCCGTCGCGTGTCGATCTTGCTGCCACCGCCCGGCTTGCCGCGCACGACTTTCCAGCCTGCGTCGGCGCCGAGCCGAAGCTGCTGCGACAGCAGGCTCGATGCGTCGATCAGCCGGTACGCTTCCTTCGGCAGCGGGGCGCCGCCGAAGCGCATCCGCACGCGCGTGATGACCGACGGCTTCTGCACGAACGCATCGGGCGGCGGCGTTTCGGCGAGCCGCGGATGCGCGAGTTCGACGTGGCCGCGCTCGAGGCCCTGCGTCAGCGCGCGCTGGATCACCGCGAGCCGCTGCAGCGCGGTGAAGTGCTCGCCCGCGTCCATGCCGATCGCACCGGGGTCGCTCAGCAGGAAATCGCCGCCGCGCGTGAACAGGCCTTGCAGGTCGAAGCCGATGCCGGTGCGTTCGACGACTTCGCGAATCTGCCGGATGTGCTCGAGCGCCGCGCGCGACACCACGCGCGGCAGCGCGCCCGTCTCGAAGCCGAAGCTGTGAAACACGCCGAGCGGCCGGTACAGCACGGCGACGCGATTCAGCGCGGAGAACGGACCGTCCATCGTCACGGTCTTCAGGCCGTACGACGCGAGATCGTCGAGCGCGATGCTCTCGTCGATCGCCGCCTCGATCTGGCGGGCTTCCGACGTATGCGGGCCGTTGTCGTAAACCGCGAGCGCGGCATCGTGGCCGAGCGCGAAAACGGTTTTCTCGGCGCCGGCGCCGAGCAGCTCGCCGACGTGACGCTCGACGTCGATCCGCACCGCCGGATTGCTTTCGAGGTGCACGCCTTCGGCGTCGGCCGCCAGGTGCCCGAGATCGTGCGGCGCCGCGGGCGCCGGGTCGTAGCGGCGGAACACGCCGGTGTCGAGCAGCGCCGCGCGTTCGCCGACCGCGTGCGGGGGCGGCGCATACACCGGCCGCTGCCACAGATTCGCGAGCCCGGCCGCCGCCGCCTCGCCGCCGTGCTTCGCGGACAGCACGATCGAATAGCCGTCCTTGACCAGGAACGACGGCGCCTGGTCGAGCGCGTATTCATGCACGCCGGCCGGCCGCCCGCCCGCGAGCAGCGTGCCGTCCGGCAACGTGTCGGCGTGCAGCATCAGCACGCCTTCGTCCTCCAGCATCGTGAAGTGGCGGCTGCGCGCGGCCTGCAGGTCGGCCGCCGCGGGCACCGGCCCGTCGCCGAACGGCGATGCATATTCCGCATGCGCGCGGCTCCATGCCACGCGTTCGTCGAAGCTGCGCACGCCGTGAGGCACATCGCCCGTCTCGTGCGTCTGCGGCGCGGGCATCCGGCGCGGGATGCCGCCGCGGCGCTTCTGGCGTGACCACACGTCGTCGTAGAAGTCGCGGTAGGTCTCGCCGTCGCGGCCCGACACGGGCGCATCCGCGAATGCGTCGACGAGGCGTCCGACCGTGCCCGCATAGTCGTGCGTCGGCGCGCGCCACGCGGCGCCTTCGCGCTCGATCGCATCCGGCAGGCGCACGTGCGCGGCAATGTCGCCGCCGCCCGCGAGCTCGATTTCGTAGCGTGCCTCGAACGCGTTGATCTGCGCGCGCGCCTCGGCTTCGAGCGCCTTGCGCGTGAAGCGGCTGCGGTTGCCGTAGTCGAGGTTCAGCACGCCGGCCATCGCCTCGACCGCATGGCGCGCTTCGTGCGCGAGCGTATAGGTGATGCTGCCCGGATGCTGGAGCGCGCCGTCGATTGTCACGCGGCGCTTGCGCGGGTCGATGCGGCTGCCGCCGCCGCGCTTGCCGAGCGTCACGCGCCAGCCGGCGTCCTGCAGCATGCGCAGTTGCGTGGCGAGCGTGCCCGACTGCATCGCGAGCGCCTGCGCGGCTTCGGGCAGCGCCGCGCCGCCGAAGCGCATCTGCATCCGCGTGACCCAGCCCGGCTTCGATGCGCTGGCGTCGGGCGGGGCGGTCTCGGTCGTTTCAGGGTGCGCGGCGGCGAGGCCGATGTCGTCGTTCGCCGCGGTGCGACGTTCGCCGCCCGTCAGGGCGCGGGCGGCCCGGCCGTCCGCGTCGTCGAGCGCGCGTGCGCCGCGGTCGGCGGCGGCCGTTTCGCGTTCCGCGATCCGCTCGGGCGCGCCGGCGCGTTCCGGCTTGACGAGCACGAGCACGCGGTTCGGCGCGCTGAACACGCCATCGAGCGCATTGACCGGCTCGGGCGGCGCGGCCGTACGCGGCATCGCCGGTTCGTTCGGGCCGCGTTTGCCGGCCAGCACGATCACCGTGTCGTCGGCAGCCGCGCGTGGCGCGGCCGGCGGCGCTTCGTCGGGCGCGATGCCGGCCGGCAGGCCGGTTTCATGGGCCGCCGTGACCGTCTCCGGCGCGGGATCGAAGCGCAGCACGCGCGCGCCCGCGCGCAGCTGGCCGTCCGCACCGAATGCGTCGGGCGCGGCTGCATAGACGGGCTTCTGCCAGCGGTTCGCGAGCTCGGGCGCAAGCGCCGCGTCGTGTTCGCCGGCGACGACGATCACCGGTTCCTCGAGATCCTGCGGGCGCGGCGACGACGGCCGCGCACCCGGCGCGTCGGGTGTCGCGCCGCCGCGCACCACGTAGACCGTGCGATCGCCGATTTCCATCGGCTCGGCGCTCGGCCCGCGCGGCACGGCGATGCCGGCCGGATCGGACGTCGCCGCGCGCGTGACGGGCGCGGCGTCCGTCAGATCGACGACCTTCGCGTCGACGCGCGGCGGCGTGCCGTCCGGCTTCGCGCGCGTGCCCGGGCCGGCCGGCTCGTCGGCCGCGACCGGCCGCCAGCGCATCGATTGCGTGTCGGCGCTACGCCGGTCGGTGCTCGCGCTCGTGCTGCGTTCGGCATCGGTTTCGTCGCGCTGCTGCTGCACGCGCGCGTGCTCCTCGCTGGTGCGGCGCGTGCTGCGCGCGTCGGCGGACACGCTCGCGGCTTCGCCTTCGGCCGCCGTCTGCGCGAGCCGGCGCGGCGCCTGCGCGCCGGCGACCGTCTGCCGGTAGGCGTCGCTCGCCTGGTCGAGCACGTGTTGCAGCACGTCGAGCGGCGTCTTCGCGACGATCTTCGGCGTCACGCTCATCTCGCCGTCGGGGCCGAACGACATGCGCTCGCCGGTGCCGGTCACGTCGTCGACGCGCGTGCCATTGGTCCAGGCCTTCGGCGACACCGAGACGACGGACAGCGTGCCGTCCTCGCCGAGCACCACCGATTTGCCCGGCGGCAGGCGCTTCGCCGATGCGCGGTCGAGCACGCGAATCGGCGTGTTGTCGTAGGTCAGCACCTTGTCGCCCACGCGCAGCGTGCCGTCCGGCGACACCTTGACGGCTTCGCCGTCGAGCGTCACGCGCGTGCGGCCGGCCGCGAGCGACGCCGCGTCGCCGCTGTTGAGCATCCGGCCGATCGTCTGGCTGTCGACGCTGACGGTCTTGCCGTCGGCCCCGCGGATCGGCACCGGCTGGCCGATGCGCGTGCGCACCGACGTCACCGCGCGTTCCTTGAGGCCGCCGGCGGCCATCAACGCGACGTTGGTGATCCCGGACTTGAGCTGCTCGCCGGCCGCCTTCTTGTCGCCCGTGACGAAATAGTCGTAGCCGGCTTCGCCGAACGCCTCGACCGCGCCGCCCACGCCCGTCACGACCGCGGTGGTCCGCGCGCCGGTGGCGAGCACCGACGCGACTTTCGGCGTGCGCGTGAGCGCCGTGACCGCGCGCGTGAACAGCTTGCTGCCCGCGAGCTTCGCGGCGCCCGCCGCGCCCATCGGCACGAGGTTGATGAAGTCGGCCCGTGCGCCAGCGTCGGTAAACGGATTGAGACTGCGCCCGTGGTCGGCGCGGTTGGCCAGGTCGAGGCCGGCGCTCGTCATCGTCGCGCCGATCGCCGTGTACATCATCCCCGCGCCGAGGATGTTCAGCGGCACGCCGACGATCGCGCCGATGCCGGTGCCGTCGAGCAGCGTGCCGAGGCCTTCGAGCGCCATCCCGCCGACCATCATGCCGATGTTCAGGCCCGTGCTCGTGAGCGTGTTCAGAAAACTGTCGAAGCCGCTTTCGTGATGCGCGGCCTTCGATACCAGTTGCAGCGTGCCGTCGGCGTTGTGGCCGGTCGCGATGTCGACGGTGCCGTCCGTCGACAGCTCGTTGTTGTCGATGTAATCGTTGATGTCGTCGTAGTTGCTCGCCGTCTCGTCGACGTACTGCGTGCCGTCCTTGCCGCTGACCTTGAACAGCGCGCTGGTGGTCATGCCGGCATCCTTGGCCGCGTAGACCATCGGCAACACGCTGACCTGCGTCGTCGCGCCGCCGCCGATCGACAGCAGCTTGTCGCGCACGCTGTCGATCGTCTTCAGCTTGTCCTTGTCGGTGTAGCGCGCGACGTCGTCCTTCGTCGGCGATACGGGATCCGAACCATCGCCCGACGCTGCGTCGTTCCGGACGTCGGGCTGCATGCCGAGCGCGACGCCGATCAGGTTGCGCTGCTCGTTGTCGGTCAGCTTGCCGAACGCGATCGTGCCGCCGTTGTTCGTGCTCGCGCTGGCCGCGTCGAGCAGCGAGTTCGACAACTCGCCGCGATGCGCTTCGTAGAAATCGTGCAGCGCCTTCTTGTAGTCGTTCTCGGCGTCCGAACCGGGCGCCGCATCGCGCAGCCGTTCGTCGAGGCCGGCGTCGAACCCGTCCATCAGCACCTGCTGGTGCGACGTTTCGCTCAGCAGCTGCAGGCGCTGTACCGCGTTGTCGGCCTGCGTGACGGCCGCTTTCGCCTTGTCGAGCTCGACCTGATACAGGTTCGGACGCGGCGCCGACGGCGCCGGGATCATGTCGTCGCCCGCGACGGTGCGAAACCGCATCGGCGGCGGATTCGCGGCGGCCCAGTCGTCGTACTTTTTCTGCACCGACTCGAGCGTGCTCTTCGCCTGCGTCTGCTTGATGCGCGCCTGCGACAGCGCGAGCTGGGTCGCGCGCTCGTTGACCGAATCCGACATCCGGCTGTCGGCCGCGCGGATCGCGCCCGCGACGGTCTGCATGCGCTTCACGTCGAGCATCGTCGGGCCGGCCTGCGCGGCGGACGGGCCCGACGACTGCGGCAGCAGGAACGGGCGGTCGAGCAGCGGCGACGCGGGCAGCGACGATGCGCCATTGGACCCGGGCAACGTCGGCGAGGCCTGCGGCGATGCGCTCGGCAGCGTCGGCGTGCCGGTGGGGGCGGCCGACGTCGCCGTCGACAACGACGATGCGGGCAGGCCAGGCAGGCCGTTCGCGGTCGACAGCGACGGCGTCAGCAGCGGCGACTGGAGCGTGGGTTTCGTGAAGATCGATTGCGCGTTCACCCGCGCCTTGATCTGCGACGCCTGATCGTCGTACTGCTGCGCGAGCGTCGCGCCGTACGCGACGACGAAGCCGTCGTGCGCGATGCTCGCCTGCTGCTTCGCCTGATCGAGCTTCGCATACGCATCGCCGAGGTCCAGATCGACCTGCGGATCCTTGATCATCGCGTGCGGATTGTCCTTGTGCCACGCGTTGGATGCGTCCAGCTTCTTCGTATAGTCGGCCTGCAGCGTGTCGACCTGCCGCTGCGCGGACAGCATCTGCAGATAGCCGCCGCTCGTGTTCGCGGCCGTCTGCGCGCGGGCGAGTGAGGTCTTCGCGTCCGACACTGCGTTCGCGACGATCACCGTCGGTCCTTCCTTGCCGCTGGCCGAATCGTAGCGCTGCTGCGCGTTCGTGAGCGCCAGGCTGTCGTTGGCCGCGCCGTACGCGGCGTTCGCGTAGTTCGCATCCTTCGCGGCGGACGTGACGGCCTGCTGCGCGGCATCCTGCGAAGCGGGCGCATCGGGCATCGTGACCTGCAGCTCCAGCGGCTGCAGCGCATCGTTCAGCCGCCCGACGCCCGCATCGAGCGCGGCCTTGTAGTCCGGATCGGCGAGGTACGACTGGAACTGCGTATACGCGAGGTTGGAATTCGCGACGTCCGCGAAGTATTTCGACGCACCCACGGCCGCCTTCGCGCTCGCGGTCTGCCAATTGTCGTAGAGCCGGATCTGTAGCGGGTTCTTGCAGTCGCCCGGTTGCGGCACCCAGTTCGGATCGTTCGCATGATCGGGGAAGGCGTCGAGCAGCGTCTTGAACTGCTGGTCGGCCGCGTGCTGCGCGTCGCCGGGGTCGGTCACCTTGCCGGAATCGTCGATCTTCATCCCGGCCGGCATGTCGGCGTTCGCCTGTTCGCCGTACAGGATCATGTAGCCGGCGTCGGTCGTCACGTTCAGCTCGCGCTGCGCGGTGTCGGCCGTCGTGCGCGCCTTCGCGTAGTCGGCCTGCGCGGTCTTGCGGTCGTCGGCCGTCGACTCGGGATCGCGGTTGACCAGATGCAGCGCGTTCTGCGCGCCTTGCAGCGTCTGCGACGCGTTGTCGTACTTCGTCTGCGCGTCCTGGATCGCTTTCTGTACCGCGCGCGTCTTGTCGTTCTCGACGGTGATGTCGGGCGGCGGCGCCGTATATTGCGCGGCCATGTTCTGGATCAGCGACGTCGCGGACTGGATCTCGGCGTTGGTCGGCTTCGACGGATCGGTGGCCAGCGACGCGGTGACGGGAATCGGCGGCGCGGCGCTCGGGTTCGCGGGCCCGGCGGCCGGATCGTCCTTCTTCGGCGGCGGAGGCGGCGGGGGCGGCGGCGCAACGACCGGATTCAGCGTTTCCGACAGGAAGCGCTGCCAGTTGACACCCAGTCCCAATCCGTCGATCAACAGCATGCTCGTCTCCGTTGAGCCGCGCGATGCGCGGCACGCGCGGCGCCCTGCACGCCGCGACGTGATCGTTCGAGTGTACGGACGCGCCCGCTGGCGGGAGTGCCGCTGTTTCGTAGCGGCAGGAAGCGGCCGGCGCCCCGGCGTCGCGCGGGCTACGAGATGCACGCGGCGTGCGGCAGCCATGCCGCGCGTCGTCGTTCGGACCCCTGAAAGCGGCGCGGGCGCGCCCGCCCGGTGCCGCGCGCGATCATGGGGTTACTGATCGAGACACCGCACGCAGAGCCGCTTCGCCTGGTTCGCCGGCAGCCCGCGGCACATCATCACGACCGGGCGCGCATGGCACGACGGTGCGTCGGCGGAAGCGGCCGGCAACGGCAGCCTGCGCGCGCGATCGGGCGGCGTGGTTGCGGCCGCATCCATGCGTCGCTGCCGCGCCGGCGGCGGCACGTCGCGCACGACGGGAATCGGTTCGACGCCGCCTTCGCGCGCATTGCGCTGCGCGCTCGCGACGACGCGGCTCACGTAGCCGCTCGAGAAGCCGGTCGTGAAGTTGCCGCTGTAGTAGCACGACAGCGCCGCGCGCAACGCGGCCTGGGTCGCGCGGCCGGTGCCCGATGAGCGCGCGAAGCATTCGGTCAGGATCGCGCCGCCGGCCCGCAGGTTGCGGCACGGCTCGAACATCGTCGCTTCGTCGAGCCCGTATTTCGCGAAATTGCGTTCGTTGACCTGCGCGAGGCCGACGCTGTAGCTGAAACCGCGCGACGACAGTTCGCGCGCGGTCGCGCGCGCCTCGTCGAGCGATGCGGGCTGGCGTGTCAGGTGGCCGCCGACCACGCCGATCGCATACGGATTGAAGCCCGACTCGGTGCGCACGAGCGCGGCGAGCGTCGCGGGATCGACGTTCGGCGCGCAGGCGTGCGCGAGTTGCGCGAAGCCCGCGCCGCTGCCGGCTGCATGCGCGACGTCGTGCTGTCCGCACGCGAGCACGAGCGCGACGAGCGCGGCAACGCACGCGGCGGCGGTTCGCAGGGCATGCGCGCGCATCATCCGGCCCCGGCGACCCGATACGACAGCACGAGCCCGTGCACGAGCAGCGACCAGCCGTCGAGCGCGACGAACAGGAGCAGCTTGAACGGCACCGAGATCGTCGTCGGCGAGATCATCTGCATCCCTAACGCCAGCAGGATGTTCGCGACCAGCAGGTCGACGACGATGAACACGATGTAGATCACGAAGCCGATCTGGAACGCCTTCGTCAGCTCGGCGAGCGTGAAGCTCGGCACCAGCACGAGCAGGTCGTCGTCCTTGATGCCGTCCGCGCGATGCTTCGGCCACACCGACGTCGCGGTGCGTACGAAGAATTCGCGATCGCGCTGGCGCGTATGCGACACGAGGAAATCCTTGATCGGCGGCAGCGCGGCATCGGCGAGCGCGCCGATGTCCGACGTCGACAACTGTCCCGACGCATCGAAGTGGCGCGCCTGCAGCGCATCGCGGATCGCCATCCCGACCGGCGCCATGATGAACAGCGACAGGATCAGCGCGATGCCGTTCAGCACGAGGTTCGGCGGCACCTGCTGGATGCCGAGCGCGGAGCGCAGCAGGCCGAGCACGACCACCAGCTTCGTATAGCTCGTCACCATCAGCGCCGCGAACGGCGCGATGCCGAGCGCGGCGATCACCGCGATCAGCGCGACCGGATTCGGCAGGTTGCCCATCGTTCAGCGCTCGCGCGGCGCGGGCTGCGTCAGCGTGACGACGCGCACGCCGAGCTTCTGGCCGACCGCGATCAGATGGCCGGTGCCGATCAGCATCCCGTTCGCGACGAGATGGATCACGCTCTGGTTGATGCCCTGCTGCAGCTCGATCACGGCGCCCGGCTGCAGCGCGCTCAGCTCGCCGAGCGGCATCGACGCGGGCGGCAGCTCGAAGCGCAGGTCGACCGCGAGGCCGTCGAGCGAGCGCGGTGCGTCGGCGGACGGCGCGTCGTGCGTCGTCGGCGGCGCGGAGTCGGTGCGGGTCGGTTCCAAAGGCATCTCCCTGATTCGTTCGACGGTCAGCCGGTTGCCCGACGGCCGTCCGGTGATCTCCCACGCCGGCGCGGCCGGCAGCCGCGCGACGCACAGCAGGTTCTGCTCGTGCGCCTGCCAGCGCTCGATCGCGATGATGTCGCCGCCGACGACGTCGGCCAGCTCGGCCGTCGTCAGCTCGGTGCGGCCGATCTCGAACACGAGCGGCACGGGCAGGCTCGCGTAGGCCGCGCGCGCGTCGGCGGGCGCGGCCGGCGCGGTCGCGAAGAACACGGCCAGCGCATCCGGCGCGTCGAACAGCAGCGCGCCGTGGCGGCGCCACGCGGCATCGGCGCGCCGCAGCTCGAACCGCAACGCGGCCGGCGACGCGTGCCAGGCCGGCGCGTTGTCGGCCGGCGGCAGCAGTTCCACGCGCTGCCGCGTCGCAGTCTGCAGCACGGCCGCGAGCGGCGCGCACAGGTCGGCGAGCAGCGCCGCGCGGATCACGGCCGGGACAGCGGGGTCGGCCGCGTCGCCGAGCCATTCGGTTTCCGCGAGCGGATCGATCCACAGCGTGCCGGCCGCCGGGCCGACGACGAAGCGATACGCGTGCGCATCGGCGGCCGGCTCGGCGTCGACGCGCCAGCGCACCTCGTACGCGTGTTCGCCTAGCGTGACCGGGACGGCGCCGGTCGCGCAGTACGCGTGCGACAGCCCGCGCGCGGCGGCGGCGGACAGGCGCGGCAGGTAGGGCGACGCGTCGAGCGCGACCGCGGCCGGCACGGCGGCGGGCGGCGCGGAAGCGGCGGGCATGGCCCGGTTCGCGGCGTCGCCGGCGTCGGCATTCGTCAGGAACAGCGCAGGCACGGCGGGATCGGGACGGATTCGGCGTTGGTTCGACGGGTTGTTCTGAGGCCGGCGGCGCCGAGGGGCGCGCGGCTGCTGCGTCGATTGTAGGGACGGCGCTGGCCGCGTGCCGCGCCGGAATCCGTAGTCGCGGCCATCGCGCGGAGGCGGCGGGAGCGGGGCGCTACGAAGCGTGACGAAGTGCGCAGGCGTGCGGCGGAGTGCGGGGGAGCGCGGCGGAATGCGATGAAGCGGGCGGCGCGGCGACGGCTGGCGGTCAAAAGCAACCGCCGCCCGGAGGCGGCGGTCGGAGCGCGACGGGTTGGCGGGCCGGGCGGCGTGCAGGCCGCGTCCGGCTGGCCGGCCGCGAGGTCATGCGAATCCGCGCAGCGCGGTGGGGAAGCGTTGCCGGCGTGCCGCGAACGGGCGGCGCGCGGGCGTGGCGTTACGCGTAGTCGGCGGCCATCGTGGGCTGCGGCGCCGTGCGCAGCATCGGCGCCGCGTCGTGGCGCTCGACGTGCGTCATCGCCGCACCGAACAGCACCAGGCGATAACCGACCGCGTAGATCGGGATGATCCGCAGGTTCTTGTCGTGTTCGAGCTGCAGCTTCGAGCGGATCCGCGAGATATGGGTGTCGAGCGTGCGCGACGACACGCCGAGCTCGCGACCCCACACGGCTTCCTGGATTGCCTGCCGCGGCACGATCTTGTTCATGTTGTCGAGCAGGAATTCGACGACGTCGAATTCGCGCGGCGTAACGTCAACGACCTTTTCGTCGATTTCGATCGTGCGGCGCACGAAGTTGATTTTTATGTTGTCGATGTACAGGTATTTGCAATCCATGGTGGCCCTCGCATGTCCGTAAAGGAGTGTTTGCGGGTCCTGTGCTGCAACTTCCGGGCCAGGGGGGAGATTGTCAGATGGCAACGACGGGCGGCAGCGGCGCGGATGGCGCGGCAGCCTTGAATCTAAAAGAATTTTTAACGGAGAAATGTCAGGCGGTTGATGAAGGGGTCGGAGCGATATTGAAGGATTGTTACGTAGCATCGGGCGGCGACGTTACGGGCGTTACGTCTGACGTAACGTGGGGAGGTACGGACTTCGGGGGCCAGGCCGGATGAGGTTGACGGTAGATGACGAACCCTACATCCAACCCTACCGGGCTTGTTCGATTCTCTTTTAGAATCAATTGATTGGCGAAGATTTTTGCCGACATCGAACCCTACATCGGCACCGGAAAAACGCCGGCCACAGAGGCACACCTCGCCCCCCGCGGCCGGCGTCCGCACGCATCACGCCTTCGCGCTCTCCGCCGAATCGAACGGCAGCACGTAATGCCGCTTGCCCGTCGCCGCGAAGATCGCGTTCGCCACGGCCGGCCCGACCGGCGCGACGCCCGGCTCGCCGACCCCGGTCGGCGCCTCGGCCGACGGCACGATATGCACCTCGACCTTCGGCATCTCGGCCATCCGCAGCACATGGTAGCCGTCGAAGTTGCGCTGCTCGACCTGGCCGTCCTTCAGCGTGATCGCGCTGTGCATCGCCGCGCCGAGCCCGAAACCGATGCCGCCTTCCATCTGCGCGGCGACGATGTCGGGATTGATCGCGATCCCGCAGTCGACCGCGCACACCACGCGCTCGACCTTCACCTTGCCGTCCGCGTCGACCGATACCTCGGCCACCTGCGCGACATAGCTCTTGAACGCCTCGGCCACCGCGATCCCGCGCCCGCGGCCCTTCGGCAGCGGCTTGGCCGGATCCCAGCCGGCCTTCTGCGCGGCCAGCTCCAGCACCGCGCGCATGCGCGGCTCCTTCGCGAGCAGGTCTCGGCGGAACGCGTACGGGTCCTTGCCGGCCGCGTGCGCGGCTTCGTCGATGAACGCCTCGACCGCGTACGCCGTGTGCGAGCTGCCGACCACGCGCCACCACAGCACCGGCAGGCCGACCTGGGTGGTGGTGAGTTCGACCGACACGTTCGGCACCGCGTACGGCAGGTTCGCCGCGCCCTCGACCGACGTCGCGTCGACGCCGTTCTTGACCATGAACGCCTCGAACGGCGTGCCGGCGAGAA
This sequence comes from Burkholderia sp. BCC0044, assembly GCF_902832955.1. Taxonomy (NCBI): domain Bacteria; kingdom Pseudomonadati; phylum Pseudomonadota; class Betaproteobacteria; order Burkholderiales; family Burkholderiaceae; genus Burkholderia; species Burkholderia sp. BCC0044. The sequence goes on from NZ_CADFDO010000002.1 coordinate 407,432, forward strand.
TCGACTGGCCGACGATCCGGTGACGCCAGCCCACGAGCCGGCCGTCCGCGGTCAGGCCCGCGTCGAGCTTGTGGAAGTACATCGGCCGGTAGAAGCCGCCCTGGATGTCGTCCTCGCGGGTCCATTGCAGCTTGACGGGCTTGCCGTCCGCGCCGAGCGCCTTCGCGATCGACACGGCCTCGACGAGGTAATCCGACCATGCATTCGCGCGCCGGCCGAAGCTGCCGCCCGCATACAGCGTATGGATCTGCACTTGCTCCGGCTTCAGCCCGGCGACCTTGGCCGCGTTGCCCTGGTCGACCGTCTGGAACTGGTCGCCGGCCCAGATCTCGCAGCTGTTCGCCGTCAGCTTGACCACCGCGTCGAGCGGCTCCATCGGCGCATGCGCGAGATACGGGAATTCGTACGTCGCGCTGACCTTGCGCGCCGCGCCGGCGATCGCCGCGTCGGCATCGCCGTCCTTGCGCGCGGACGTGCCCGGCTTCTCGGCGAGTTGCCGGTATTCGCGCATCAGTTCGTCCGAGCTGCGTTTCTCCGCCTTCGTTTCGTCCCAGTCGACCTTCAGCGCGTCGCGGCCCTGTTTCGCGGCCCAGAAGCCCGTCGCGACGACCGCGACGCCGCCCGGCACCTGCACGACCGAGACGACGCCCGGCACGGCCTTCGCGGCCGTTGCGTCGAACGATTTCACCGTCGCGCCGAAGCGCGGCGGACGCTGCAGCAGCGCGACGCGCATGCCGGGGAACGTCGTGTCGAGCGTGAAATGCGCGGTGCCGTTCGATTTCGACGCCCCGTCGACGCGCGGAATCCGATGGCCGATCAGCTTGAAATCGGCCGGCTGCTTCAGCGCGACCTTGTCCGGCACCGGCAGCTTCGACGCATCGGCGACGAGCGTGCCGTACGCGGCGGTCTTGCCGCTCTTCGCGTGCGTGACGACGCCGTTGGCGGTGGTCAGCTCGGCGGCCGGCACCTTCCAGCGGGCCGCGGCGGTGGACACGAGCATCGCGCGCGCCTTGCCGCCCGCTTCGCGCAGTTGCTGCCACGAGTTCGACATGGCCGAGCTGCCGCCCGTGCCCTGCATCGTGCCGAACGCGAGGTTCGCATAGCGCTTCGCATCGGCCGGCGCGCTTTCGACGCGCACGCTGGACCAGTCGGCGTCGAGCTCCTCGGCGACGATCGTCGCGATGCCCGTATAGGCGCCCTGGCCCATTTCGACGTGCTTCGCGATCACCGTGACGGCGCCGTCGGGCGTGATGCGCAGAAATGCGTTCGGCGCGAAATCGCTGGCCGGCGCGGTCGCTGCGAGCGCGCGGCGGCCGAGGCCGGCCCAGTCGAAGCCGATGGTCAGGCTGACGGCGGCAGCGGCCCCCGCGGCTTTCAGGAACGTGCGGCGCGACGGGCGCACCGCATCGGTGTGGTCGAGTTCGATCGTCATGGTCAGGCTCCGAGCGTCGCGGCCGCGTCGTGGATCGCGGCCCGGATGCGGGCATAGGTCGCACAGCGGCAGAGGTTGCCGTTCATCGCGGCGTCGATGTCCGCGTCGGTCGGCTTCGGGTTCTGTTCGAGCAACGCGGTGGCCGACATGATCTGGCCGGACTGGCAATAGCCGCATTGCGGCACCTGCAGCTTGACCCACGCGGCCTGCACGGCCTGCGCGGGCTTGCTCTGCACGCCTTCGATCGTCGTGACGTGCTTGCCCGCGATGGCGGCGAGCGGCAGCACGCACGAGCGGACGGCCTGGCCTTCGAGATGCACCGTGCACGCGCCGCACTGCGCCATGCCGCAGCCGAATTTCGTGCCGGTCAGTCCCGCGTGTTCGCGAATCGCCCAGAGGACGGGCATCGACGGATCGGCGTCGAGCGTGACGTTCTTGCCGTTCAGGACAAACGAGGTAGGCATGTTGTGTGTCTCCGTGGGGAAAACCCGGCGTGAGCCAGGTTAGCGGGGAGTGTGCGCGAGCAGCCGGTTTTTGCGTCTACCCAATCCTGCAAATTTATTGAACAATCCTGCAAATCCCCCGCACGCGGCGAGCCGTTTCGCTATGCTCGCGCGACACGGGAAATCATTCGAGGATGCGTCATGGACATGACCGATATCGTCGCGTCGCGCGAATCCGGGCGGCGCGAGCTGGCGTCGCTGATCGGCCGTTTCGCGCCGGCGGACGGCTCGCATTCGACGGCCGTGCCGGGCCTGATGCTGCATCGGCACACGCGGCCGGTCGATCTCGGCTGCGCCGTGTCGCGCGCCGCGCTGGTGATCGCCGCGCAAGGCGCGAAGCGCGTGATCGTGGCCGGCCAGGCTTACGAATACGACACCCACAATTGCCTGATTACGTCGATCGACTTGCCGATCCTCTCGCGCGTGACGCGTGCGTCGGCGGACGAACCGTACCTGTGCCTGTCGCTGACGCTCGATCCGCAGCGCATCGTCGAGCTGGCCGCCGAGATGCGGCTGCCCGAGCCCGACGCGGGCCCGGAAGGCGAGGGGATCGCGCTCGCCGAGCTGACGCCGCCGCTGCTCGATGCGGCGCTGCGCTTGCTGCGGCTGCTCGATACGCCGGCCGACATCGCGGTCGTCGCGCCGCTGATCGAGAAGGAAGTGCTGTACCGGTTGATGACGAGCGGGCAGGGCACGCGGCTGCGGCACATGGCGATCGCCGGCAGCCAGACGCACCGGATCGCGCGTGCGATCGAATGGATTCGCGATCACTTCGCGGAGCCGATGCGCGTCGAGTCGCTCGCGCAGGCGGTCAACATGAGCGTGTCGTCGCTGCACCATCATTTCAAGCACGTGACGACGCTGAGCCCGTTGCAGTACCAGAAGCAGTTGCGGCTGCACGAGGCGCGGCGGCTGTTGCTGCGGCAGGGCGGCGACGTCGGGTCGGTGGCGGCTGTCGTCGGGTATGAAAGCGCGTCGCAGTTCAGCCGCGAATACAGCCGGCTGTTCGGCGCGCCGCCAATGCGCGACGTCGTGCATCTGCGGAAGAAGGAGTTGCTCGGCTGACGGGCAGTTGGCCGTCGATCATTTCGCGACGACGGCGCGCGGCGTGTTGCGCTCGACGATGTCGGACGCAACGAGTCGCCCGCTTCGGTCCTGCGCGGCGCTGGTTCGCACGACGGTTCGCGACTGAAATCGTCGACCGTCAGACGCAGGCCTTCGCCTTCGTCGATATCGAGCGCCGGCTGTCAGCCGAGCTTCGGCGCGGCGACCGAGCGTCAATCGTGACTTTCTCCTTCGTCGAGCATCTCCGGGAACCACACGTCGATTTGCTCGACGGCGTCGCGCACGCGCTCCATCCCGCTGCACGGGTATCGCTTCGGCAGGCGCCGGTCCGCATGTGCCGATGTCGACGAAGCGCCGCGACAGGCGCTCCGGTTTCGCCGACAACCCCGTTGATACTTGAACGACGCAAGCGCCGATCGATCGGTGGTGATCTTCATCGCCTTTTCCCCGACACGCTGATTGACGAGGGGCCGCCGCTTGTATTTCGTGTGCCGTGGCGTGCCGCTCGGTGAGAGCCGGACCTCAGGCAATCGGCATGCCATGAATGACGCAGTCCCGCTGCATGCGGGCATGGCGGTGCAATGGCCGTTGGGCACGCACGTTTGCGTTTCACCCGTGAATCGTGGGGACAGGGAAGTGGACGCGGCGATCGCGGGATCGATACGGTTCGATACGACGAAACGCGCGATAAATCAGGCTTTTGAGAGGTCGACGACGTGAAAGCCGTTTTGAGTCGTCATGTTTCAGTGATGAGAATCAAGCGGGTAAATGCTTGAAAACGTATCCTCAATGAATCGCTCGTCGGTGCTCCGTGGATGAAAGGCAAATCGAATGGGAATGAAAAATGAGGCGCGCTTTTTTGCCGTGATCGCGCATTGTCACTTGTTTTAATTATTACGCCTGCCATGCGATGGATGGCAACGTTTTTCACCGCATGATCGTGTGGGTATTTTCACGGATGAATCAAATTCGTTTCGTATTTCGGGGTGAACCCGTGTTCCGGCCGGATCGGCGGCCGTTCGGCGTGGGGCATCGAGCAACTGGATCCCCGTTCGACCGGGGTAATGGACGGCTGTTCGCACGCCGCAACACGCGGTTTGTCAGCGGAAACGCCCGGGCGACGAGCCGTGCGTCAAGGTTCGCTTCTCAAGTTTGAAACAGCCGTTCTCGGGCGCGCCTGGCGGGTGTCGGCAGACTGGATTCGTCCGTCAAATCACGGCATTGCGTCACGGTGCTCAATGATCGCCGCCACGAGCGCCTCGTTATCGCGATACATTCCTGAAACAAAAAAAGCCGTTTCCGGCGAAATGGCCCGGCCTGGCAGCCGCGCGCCGCGCGCAATGCTCGGCGGAATATCGCATGGCATGCGGTTTGCGAGATTGGACGCACCGGCGAGCGGTCGACACGATGCGACAACGATGTGGGGGCGGCCAGTTCGTCATAAGCCAGTCGGGGAAGCGGCGATGAACACTATAAGCAGTGGCTTGATCCGCGCGTTTCTTGCGCACCAAAGGGGTAGTCGGAATGATCGGGGTAGCGCTTGCGACGCAGTGCCAGCGTCGTCGGTAGCGCCTTGCCGATTTCCCGTCCTCCGCGCGCGCCGCGTGCTGGAGCGGTTGTCGTTTCGTGCGGCAACCCGGCGACAGCGGCGCTCGACCTCATTCAGCGTTCCCGGATGGGGCAGGCTGTTCGTGCCGGACAGCGTGGCGCCGATTCCTCTTCAACCGTGCAGAGCCGTTTCGATCGCGCCGGGCCAGTGCCGGCGCCGGCCGGATTAGATCGAACGCGCGTCGGCCGGTTTATCCGGAAGGCCTTTCTTCGTCAGCTCAGGGAGCAGACATGTCGTCTGGCTGCAATGCAGGCCCGTTATCGCCCGGATGAAGGGCGTGTGTCGAACGGGCGCTGCATTTTGCGGTAGTCAATATATTCGCTGATTTTCAATTCCGGAAACGGGTGCCGGTGCCGGCATCGGTTTTCGGCGGGGTATTGAAACTCGCGCGCCGGAAAGATGTGCGCATCTTTCCGGTTGATTAAATCAATGGTGTTTTTGGGTCAATTTAATAATCATAAAAATAATAGAAAACACCTACTCATAAACTTTGGACAACTTAAAAACATAAAACTAGACTTCGGCTGGCCAAAAAATAAAAGCGCCAAATTACGAGCCAACAATGGTTTCTTGATTTGATAGTGATCCTTATTTTTAAGGATTGCTCGAGGCAGGAAGATTGATGGCGTGCGGTCTTCCATGCTCATTCTCTCCACGCCGTTATGGAGTCCACCATGAAGAAGCTTCTGATTGCAGCAGCAGTTCTGGCGGTTTCGGGCGCAGCGTTTGCCGGCAGCGGCACGGTGTCGAGCAGCAATTCGTCGAGCGGCGGCCAGACGATGGCCGGGGTCGCCGGGTTCGGCCACTTCACCGCAACCGATTCCGGCTCGGCACTCGGCGCAGCCGGCGCAACGGCCGGTGGCGGCAGCAGCGGTTCGATCTCGTACACGAACCACACGCAAACGTCGACGGTCGGCGGCTTCGGCTTCGGCGGCGCACAAGCGGGCGGCAGCAGCGGCGCGAACGCGGGCTCGACCGGCTGGACGTATCACCACTAAGCCGCGACGCGTAGCGTTCGTCATTGGCTGGCGGTACGGGACCGGGTCCGATCTCCACGGACGGGCCCGGTTCCTGGACCGTCGAACTTCCTCACAGCAAGGAATTGCTATGAAAGCCAAAGTCATATTAGCGACAGCGCTCACCGTCATTTCGTCCGCTGCGTTGGCGGCCGGATCGTCCACGACCAACCAGACGCAATCCGTTGCGGCGGGTGTTTCCGGTTCGGTGCTGGTCGGCTCCGGCAGCTATACCAGCAATTCGACTTCGACGGCCGGCGCGAATGCAGGAAGTACCGTGACACCCGCCGGCTCCGCCGGCACGGCGTCCGCTTATCACAACTCGACTTCGACGGCCAGCGGCTCGGGCACGAACGGGGGCGCGTTCGCGGCAGGCGGCGGTATCGGTGCAGCGGGCTCGTTCGCCGGAAACGGCAGCACGAACGAGAACGCGAATGCGCTTTCGGGAGGGGTGACCGCCACGATCGTACTCGGCGCGAACCACTACACGGCCACCGGCGCGAACGACCACGGCAATGCCAACGCGGGTGCCGTGGGCTGGACGGGCAGTGGCGGATCGGGCGCGATCACGGGCTCGAATCACTACAACTCGTCGACCGTGTGGAGTACCGGTCCGGCCGGTTCGCCGTCCGCATCGGGCGGAAGCCAGGGCGACTCGAGCGCGACCGGGAGCAGTCATTAGTCAGGTGTGGGGGGGCCAGTTTCCCAGCGACGCTGGTCTCTTTTCCGCACTGTTGTCACGTAAGGAGTTGGCATGAAGCAGAACCTGATTGCCGCCGCTCTGATGTTCGCGTCTCTGACGGCGTATGGCGCTGACCGTGCTGCCGATGGTGGGCAATCGACTATGCAGACGTCAAACAACCCTGACCAGACAACCAAACCGTCAGAACAACACACGCTTTCGTCGGGCAGTGCCATCGGCGGACCGGACACCCAGCAGTGGCAGGGCATGTCGGCCGGCTCGTGGTCCCAGCTGGGCAGCGGCTGGAAGCAGTTCGGGGAAGCAGCAAAAACTGAAGGCATTCAGGGGAATTAGTACGGTTGCCTGGGTGGGAGGTCAAACCTCGTCCGGAGAGTGAAATGAACAGCAACAGGATCAAGGTGGCATGTGCGGCGATGTTCGCGATGACCACGATCGGTGCCCAGGCGCAAACCGCCGATTCGACGTCGAGCGCGCAGTCGTCGACGTCGTCGACCGCGATCAGCCAGGGCGGTGGTTCGAGCATGAACACGAATACGACGAGTTCGCGCGGCGGCAATGCCACCAGCTCCAGCGGGGTGCGCGGCAGCGGCAATTCGAGCGTGAACGTCAACGTGACGATGCCGTCGGGCACGGCTGGCGGCAACGTGACGCCGCAGAGCGTGAACTCGCTCCAGTCGTCCGGGGCGCCCGGCACCAACCCGTACAACACCCAGGCCTCGGAAAACGTCAATTACTCGGGCACGCAGACGATCAAGACGAATCCGTCGATCCAGGCCCCTGGCCTCACGACCACGTTGTCCGATACCTGCATGGGCTCGGTGAGCGTCGGCGTGTCGTTCCCGGGGTTCGGCGCGACGGGCGGCACGACGCTGGTCGACCAGGCCTGCGTGCGGCGTCTCGATGCGCGTGAATTCCGTGCGATGGGCCTGACCGACGTGGCGCTCGCGCTGCTGTGCCAGAGCGATGCGAACCGGCGCGCGGTGGAAGCGACCGGGCACCTGTGCCCGGGCACGACCGCGCCGCTCGCGCGTTCGAACGTGGCGCCGAGCGTGGAAGCGACCGTCGCGGACGACATCAAGTATCGCGATCCGATCGTGCGCGACCGGATGGGCCTGCCGCCGCTCGGCTCGGCCGCGCCGGCCTCCGCACCGACGCGCCCGATCGAGACGGCTTCGATGCGCGCCGCGCCGGTTTCGGTGCCCGTCCGGGTGCCGGTCCCGGCGGTGGCGCCTGTCGCCGCCGCTCCGGCCGTCGCGACGCCGGCCGTTGCCGCAGCGGCACCGGCTGTCGCTGCGCCGACGGTTGCCGCCGCAGTCCCGGCGGCTGCGGCACCTGCTGCGGCTGCCGTGCCTGCCGTCGCCGCCGCCGCCGCGCCCGCAGCGTCGCTCGTGCCGGCCGCTGCAATGGCTGCCGTGCCGGCTGCAGCGGTCATCGCCGCACCGGCTGTGGCAGACAAGGCATCGCCAGCGCCTGCTGCACCGGTCGCCGAGACGAAGGCGCCGGAGCCCGTGCAACCGGTCGCCGACAAGGTGCCCGAGCCTGTACCGGTCGTTGCCGACAAGGCTCCCGAGCCCGCGCCGGCCGTTGCCGACAAGGTGCCCGAGCCTGTGCCGGCTGTTGCCGACAAGGTGCCCGAGCCTGCGTCGACCGTTGCCGAAAAGGCCCCCGAGCCCGCACCGGCCGTGGCCGACAAAGCGCCCGAGCCTGCCCCGGCTGTCGCCGACAAGGCACCGGAGCCGATGCCGGCCGCGACCGACGCTGCACAAGCAGCAGGCGAGCCGGTGGCCGAACCGATGCCGGCGGCAGCCGTCGCCGCGGCGCCGGCAGCCGATACGAAGGCAGCCGAGCCGGCGCCGCAGGCAACCGCCGAAGCGCCTGCACCGGAGGCCGCGCAGCCTGCCGTCGCCGCGGCGCCCGCCGACATGCCGGCAGCCGACGCGACAGTGCCGGACGCGGTCGAATCGGCTGGCACGGCGGCTGCACGAGCCGCCGGCATGCCGGCGCTGACCGATCCGGCGCAAGCGTTGCCGCCGGCCACGGTCGACCAGCAGGCCGCACCGGCGGCACCGGTCGCGCCGGCGCCGACCGTCATCTCGACGAGTACCTCGTCGTAGGCATGCGGGCCGGTCTGCCGGGCGACCGGAGCACGGATCGCCCGGCAGCCGCCCGGCCCGATGCCCGACAGTCTTTTCCTGTTTGACGGGTGTTGCTCCCATCCCCGAGGTCAACACCTCTTTTTGCGTGACGAGGATGCAAGGAGGCCTCAATCATGAGGATCTTTTTGGTCGCTTTGCTGCTGGCCAGCGTGCAAGCCGCTGCGCAGTCGGTTTTCCAGAATCCCGCGGTCTTCGTCATCCTGAACGAGCAGACCCTCGCGAATGCCGCGAGCGTCCAGCAGGCGCTGTCGACGCTCGGCCGTCCCGACAACACCGCATGCGCGCCGATGATGATGATCGGCGATCCGCAGATGGTCTACATGATGCCGGAGGCGGGTCACGCGCCGTCGTGGCAATCGCCGGCGTACGGCCGCGGCGCGCCGTTCGACGCGCAGAACGGGCCGAAGCCGACCGGCAAGACGGTCGGCGCGATGCAGCGCGCCGAGGACATGCAGACGCAACCGTGGAGCGACGGCAGCGCGATCACGCAGCAGATCGCGGGCGAGTCGAGCGTCACGGCGGCGGATCGCGTGAACGAATGGCGGCACACCGGGCTCGACAGGATCGAGACGGCCCGCGCGTCGGACGTGACGGTGAACGGCAAGACCTACCGCGCCTATCGCGACGATCTCAACGGATCGGCGCAGCCCGTCATCGAGCCGCAGATCTACACGCAGCGCGTCGTGTTCTGCCGATAGCGCAGCATCGATTCGAGGACGGAGCGGCGCCGCGCCGCGGGACCACGGGCCCCGCCACGCGCGATCGGACAACGGCCGCTTCGATATGCAACCTTATGCGGCGAGGCCATCGTGAACCATTGCTGTCAGCTCGGCATGTCAGGCCTGCAGGATGTCGAACGGGCGCTGAGCGCGCTGCCGTTCGTCGCGGTCCGGCGCAACCCCGTCGAGCCGTCGCGGCCGCTCGTCTACCTGTCGCAGCAACACGATGCCGCGCTCGTCGACGGACTCGCGTCGCGCGGCTGGGACGTGTGGCGCGCCAAAACCGTCGCGGACGCGCTGAATCTCGTCAAGGCGAACCGCCCGCATGCGGGCATCGTCGATTTCGGCGGCTTCGCGTCGCCGGACGTCGCGTCGTTCGAGGCGCTGCTGCGCGACCCGCGCGTCGGCTGGGTCGCGCTCGCCGACGGCGAGCGGCTGCGCAACATCACGATCGCGCGCCTGATCCGCCGTTGCTGCTTCGACTACGTGCGTAACGCGACGGCCTACACGACGATCGGTTATCTCGTCGGCCATGCCTACGGGATGCTGACGCTCGCGGACGGCGACCCGGCCGCGGACGCGCCGCCGCCCGGCAGCGCGATGATCGGCGCGTGCGACGCGATGCGCCGGCTGTTCGCGACGATCCGCAAGGTCGCGAACACCGAGGCGACCGTGTTCATCGCCGGCGAATCCGGCACCGGCAAGGAGCTGACGGCGGCGGCGATCCACCGGCAGTCGTCGCGTGCCGACGCGCCGTTCGTCGCCGTGAACTGCGCGGCGATCCCGACGACGCTGCTGCAGGCCGAACTGTTCGGGCACGAGCGCGGCGCGTTCACCGGCGCGCACCAGCGCAAGATCGGCCGCATCGAGGCCGCGCACGGCGGCACGCTGTTTCTCGACGAAATCGGCGACATGCCGTTCGAGAGCCAGGCGAGCCTGCTGCGGTTCCTGCAGGAGGGCAAGATCGAGCGGCTCGGCGGGCATGCGTCGATTCCGGTGGACGTGCGGATCGTGTCGGCGACCCACGTCGATCTCGACGCCGCGATGCGGGCCGGGCGATTCCGCACCGACCTGTACTACCGCCTGTGCGTGCTGCGTATCGACGAGCCGCCGCTGCGCATGCGCGGCCGCGACATCATGCTGCTCGCCGACGACGTGCTGCGACGCTATCGCGGCGACGGCTCGTACCGGATTCGCGGCTTCACGCCGTGCGCGATCGAGGCGATCCACAACTATCCGTGGCCCGGCAACGTGCGCGAGCTGATCAACCGGATCCGCTTCGCGGTCGTGATGACGAACGGCCCGCTGATCTCGGCCGCCGATCTCGAGCTGCGCCCGTATACGTCACTGCGGCCGCCGACGCTCGCGCAGGCGCGCCGGCAGGCCGAGCGGCAAGCGATCGAGGAAGCGCTGCTGCGCCACCATCACCAGCATGCGGAGGTCGCCGCGGAGCTCGGCATCTCGCGCGCGACGCTGTACCGCCTGATGATCGCGCTCGGGCTGCAGGGCTGACGCGCCGTGGCGCGCGACCGCTCAAGACCTCGCGGCGGCGGCCGTTAAAACATGCAACGGCCCGGCCGGAACGCGCGCATCGACATGCGCGCAACCGGCACGCGGCGCATCACGCTTATCCGAGGTCATCGTGGCAGAGTGCAGCCAGTGCGGCAGGACGTTCCTGGTCGGCGGGCAGTCGATCGACGGCCGCCGCTATTGCAGCCCGGCGTGCGCACGGGCGCATCCGGTCGTCGTCGAGGCCGAACGGGTGCCCGACGCGAAGGTTCGGCAGTACGTCGACGACTGGCGCTACGGGCCCTGTCCGATCTGCCTGCGCGAAGGGCAGCCGGTCGACGTCCACGCGTCGCATCGCGTCGTGTCGCTCGTGTTCGTCACGCGCTGGGCGACGCGGCGCCACGTGTGCTGCCGCCGCTGCGGCCGCAGGAAGCAGGCGGTCGCGCTGCTCGCGTCGGCCACGCTCGGCTGGTGGGGGCTGCCGTGGGGCATCGTGCTGACGCCGATCCAGCTCGCGCGCAACCTGCTGGGCCTGGCCGCGCGCGATCCCGAGGTCGCGACGCCGCAGTTCGAGGCGCTCGTGCGGCGCAAGCTGGCCGCCCGCCGGCTCGCGCGGGCGGAGCGGGGCGCCGGCGCCTGATCGCGCCTTCGGCCCGTGCGCGCTGATGGTGTAAACAGGCCTTAGGCCGGCCGGTCGAAGCCCGATGCGACCCAGCGTTCGGCGCCGGCCTTGCTGAGCTTGAACCCGGCCGACACCTTCGCTTCGGCGAGCAGCTCGCCATACGGATCGAACGCCTTGAGCTGCGCATACGGCTCGAACTCGTCCGGCACGATGTCGAGCGTCACCGATACATCCTGGCCGGCTTCGTCCTGCACCGTCACTTCCTTGTGCAGCATCGCGCGCCGCTGCTGTTCGTGGCGCATCAGCACTTCGGTCGCGGTTTTCACGAGCGTGCGGAACGCGTTCGCGTCCATCGGCTTCGGGTTCTTCTTGTCGCGGCCCATGGTCCACGGCCCGACGAGCGCGGGCTCGGACTCGCCGTCCTTGACCATCTCGACGGCCCAGCCGTCGTCGTCTTCGTTCTTGATGATGCGGGCCGTCCAGCCGTTGTCGCGCCAGAGGCCGTCTTCGTGGATGGAGGTGTCGTCGGATTGCAGGTCGGAATCGGTCATGAGGAAAGCGGGCAGTACGGGCAAGCCGGCGAACGGGCGGCGGCGCGCGGCCGGCATCGGCGCGTCGCTCGCCGCCGGCGGGCCGGGGTGGCATGCAAACGCGCAATTTTACCTGCTGGCCGGCCGCGCGGCGCGCAACACTGGCCGTCAGGCCGATGCCGCGACGGTCGGCCGCCGGCCGCCGGGCGTCGAACCGGCGCAAATATCAAACCCGTATTACGTCTTCGGCAGCCAATTCGTACGCCGTCCGATATCGCGCTCGCGCATACGTTCATAGAATCGACGTTCGGGCTAAAAATAGCCTGAACGTCCTTTCAACGCTCAACCGGTCGCACGCGTTCCGCGTGGCGCGGCCGGTGAACCACCAGGAATTGCGCATGAGGAAATTCAATGTTCGCATCGTCGTCGCGTACGACTGGCCGTTGACGCTGGCCGGCATCGAGCAGATCGCAGGCGGCGCCTGCGCGATCGAGCTCGCCGCGGTCTACCGGAGCACGGCCGAACTGGTCGCGTCGCTCGGCGGCGTCGACTGCGACGTCGTGCTGGTCGACTATGCGATTCGCGGCGACGAGCAGATGGACGGCCTCGCGCTGTTCGACTGGCTGCGCCGCACGCGGCCGAACGTCGGGATCGTCGCGCTGGTCGCGAACGAGAACCCGCTGATCTTCCGGTCGATCGTCGCGATCGGCGGCGTGAGCGTCGTCAGCAAGCTCGACGAGGTCGGCCATATCGTCACGGCGATCCATTCGAGCTACAGCGGCGCGACCTACCTGTCGCCGTCCGTCCGCCGCGCGGTCGATGCGCTTGGCACGCGCGGCGACGCGCCCGTGAAGCTGTCGGCGCGCGAAATCGAGGTGATTCGCCTGTATCTGTCCGGCGTGCCGATCAAGACGATCGCGCAGCGGCTGAGCAAGGGCAAGCAGACGGTCAGCGCGCAGAAGATCAGCGCGATGAAGAAGCTCGGCGCGAGCAACGACGTCGAACTGATCCAGCGGGCGGCGGGGCTGGGGCTCGGGAGCGGCGAGGCCGCGCGGCGGGTGGGCAGCGCGGCGTGAGTGCGGGGCGGGGCGCCGTCAGGCCGGCAACGCGAACCGCGTCACCGCGTCGCGCAGCGCCTCGGCCTGATCGCGCAGCGAATGCGCGGCTGCCGCGGCCTGTTCGACGAGCGCCGCATTCTGCTGCGTGACCTGATCCATCTCGCCCACCGCGCGGTTGACCTGCTCGATCCCGGCGCTTTGCTCGCGCGAGGCGTGGCTGATTTCGTCGAGGATCTCGTTCACGCGCCGCACCGACTGCACGAGCTCGGCCATCGTCTCGCCCGCGTGCGTAACGAGCGTCGCGCCGTGCTGGACCGTCTCGTTCGACGACACGATCAGTGACTTGATCTCCTTTGCCGCCGTCGCCGAGCGTTGCGCGAGCGACCGCACCTCGGCCGCGACCACCGCGAAGCCGCGGCCCTGTTCGCCGGCCCGCGCGGCTTCGACGGCCGCGTTCAGCGCAAGGATGTTGGTCTGGAACGCGATCCCGTCGATCACGCCGATGATGTCGCCGATCTTGTGCGAGCGATCGGTGATCTCGTTCATCGTGCGCACCACGTCGTCGACCACCGCGCTGCCGCGCGTCGCCACCTGCGCGGCCTGGCCGGCGAGCGACGCGGCCTGCGCGGCGCTGTCCGCGTTCTGCTTCACGTTCGCGGTCATCTCGTCCATGCTCGACGCGGTCTGCACGAGCGCGGCCGCCTGTTCCTCGGTGCGCTGCGACAGGTCCGTGTTGCCGGATGCGATTTCGCTCGCGCCGACGTTGATGTTCTCGGTACCCATCCGCACGCGCGACACCATGTCGATCAGCCCGCCCTGCATCGTGTGCAGCGCATGCAGCAGGCTGCCGCGATCGTCGTGCTTTACGGTCACGCGCGCGGTCAGGTCGCCCTGCGCGATGCGCTGCGCGGCGTCGAGCGCCGCTTCGAGCTCGCCGCCGAGGCTCGCGCGCACGCTTTTCAGCACCAGCACCATCACGGTCGTCGCGATCGCACCGAGCACGGCCGTCATCGCGAGCCAGCGGCCGATGCTCGAGAGCACCGCGGAGCGCACGTCGTTCATGTACATGCCGGTCACCAGATACCAGTCCCACGGCGCAAAGCGCTGCACGGCGCTGGTTTTCTCCTGCGGCTTGTCCGCGCCCGGCTTCGGCCACAGATACTCGACGAAGCCCTTGCCGCCTTCCGCGTTGCCGGCCTTCACGATCTCGACGAACAGGTGCTTGCCGTTCGGATCGGCGAAGTTCGACACGTCCTTGCCGTTGAGCTCGGCCTTGATCGGATGCATCACGATCACCGGCTTCGAATCGTTGATCGAAATATAGCCGTCGGCGCCGTGGCGCATCGCGGCGATCGCCTCGAGCGCCTTCTGCTTCGCATCGGCTTCCGGCAGCGCGTTCTGCTGCGACAGCTTGTAGTAGTGATCGGTCACGCTCGCGGCCTGCTCGACCAGCGACGCCAACTGGTCGCGGCGGTCCGCGATCATCGATGCGCGGGTCTGCCATGCGCCGAGCCCGGCGATCACGAGCAGGCCGAGCCACAGGATGACGATCATCGAGGCGAGTTTCTGGTTCAGTGAAAGATTGCGCATGGTATGAGGTCGGTCAGTCGAGGAAGCTCGCCGGGACGGCGTGACGGGATATGTGTCTTGACGGCGCGCGATGCGCGTCGCCGTAGACGGGAAATCCCTTAGAGGCCGTCATTTTCCGATGCCCGCGACACGCGCGCGGGCATCTATGCATATGCATAACAGCGGCCGCTATACTGTCGGGCGATGGCGTATGCGTCGCGCCCGCACGGGCGGCGGCGCGACGCCGAACCAAACCGAAAGGAGGCAACGATGCGGATTCTGGTGGTAGGGGCCGGCGCGGTCGGCGGATACTTCGGCGGCCGGCTGGCCGCGGCGGGGCGCGACGTGACGTTCCTGGTGCGCGACGGCCGCGCGGCCGCGCTCGCGCGCGACGGGCTGCTGATCCGCAGCCCGCGCGGCGACCTGACGCTCGCGAACGTGCAGACCGTGCGCGCCGGCGACGCGGGCGCCGGCGTCGCGCCGTTCGATCTCGTGCTGCTGAGCTGCAAGGCGTACAGCCTCGACGATGCGATTGCATCGTTCGCGCCGTTCGTTGGGCCGCAGACGCTGATCCTGCCGATGCTCAACGGGATGCGCCACCTCGACGTGCTGCGCGAGCGCTTCGGCGCCGCGCAGGTGCTCGGCGGGTTGTGCGTGATCGCCGCGACGCTCGATCGCGAGCAGCGCATCGTGCACCTGAACGACACGCACGGCGTGTCGTTCGGCGAGCTGGCCGGCGGCGAATCGCCGCGCGTGCGCGCGGTGGCCGACGTGCTCGGCGGCGCGGGCTTCGACGCAACACTCAGCGACGACGTCGCCGCGCGGATGTGGGAGAAGTGGGTGTTCCTCGCGACGCTCGCCGCGAGCACGTCGCTGTTTCGCGGTTCGATCGGCGACATTCTCGCCGCGCCGGATGGTCGCCGCCTGCTCGAAACGATGCTCGCCGAATGCAGCGCGATCGCCGAACACAACGGCCACCGGCCCGATTCGGCGGCCAGCGAACGGATGCAGCGGATGGTGCTGACGCCGTCGCCGCTGACCGCGTCGATGCTGCGCGACGTCGAGAACCACGCACGCGTCGAAGCCGATCACGTGATCGGAGACCTGCTCGCGCGACGCGACCCGCAGGCGGCCGATACGCTGTCGCTGCTGCGGATCGCGTACAACCACCTGAAGGCGTACGAGGTGCGTACGGCGCGCGAGCAAGCGGCAGCATAAGCCGGCGCGGGCGACCGGCGCGGGCGGCCGCCGCGCCGTTGCGCGCTGCAACAATTTTGCCGTCCGGCGTCATTTCCGCGCGTCGGCGGCAAAAAAGTATCGAAAATCAGGCGTAAAGTTGGTGGAGCCGCGCGCTCGATCGACCTACATTGCTTCCCATGCGACCGGTCGCAGTGCCGTGCGAGACACGCGAAACACGCGATGCACGCGCGCACAGCCGAACAGGCCGGCCAGCGAACATGGGAATGGAGACGCCAACATGATGCACCCCGATCTCGAAGTGGTCGAAGTGCGACGCGACGAGTCGTTCAAGGTCTGGTCGCACGGCTATCCGTATCGCACGATCCGCTGGCATTTCCATCCCGAATTCGAGTTGCACCTGATCGTCGCGACGCACGGCAAGTATTTCGTCGGCGATCACATCGGCTCGTTCGGCCCCGGCCATCTCGTGCTGCTCGGCCCGAATCTGCCGCACAACTGGGTCAGCGACATGGCCGAAGGCGAAACCGTCGAGCGCCGCAATCTCGTGATCCAGTTCGATCCGTCGTTCGTGCGCCGCTGCATGGACGCGTTCCCCGAATGCCGCGATGCACAGGCGCTGCTCGACGACGCACGGCGCGGGGTCGGCTTCGATGCCGCGACGAGCGCTGCGATCGCGCCGCTGTTCGACGAACTGCTGACCGCGCGCGGCATGCGCCGCATCGCGCTGTTCATGACGATCCTCGAACGCCTGTGCGATGCGACCGAACGCACGCTGCTCGCGAGCCCCGCGTACGACCAGGCCGACGTCACGCCGACGCGGCTCAGCCACGCGCTGTCGTATATCGGCAAGAACCTCGCGTCCGAGCTGCGCGAATCCGATCTCGCGCAACTGACCGGGCAGAGCGTCAGCGCGTTCTCGCGCGCGTTCCATCGCCACACCGGCATGCCGTTCGTCCAGTACGTGAATCGTCTGCGAATTGAATCCGCCTGCCAGATGCTGCTCGCCGACAACGCGAGCATCACCGACATCTGCTTCCAGGCCGGCTTCAACAACGTGTCGAACTTCAACCGCCAGTTCCGCGCGGTGAAGGGGATGGCGCCGTCCGAATTCCGAGCGCTGCAGCGCCTGAACGCGCGCAGCCGAGAGCTCGCGCTGCATGCGGCGCCGACCGGTAACCCGCTGCCGCCGCGCGTGCTGACGCCCGGCGCGCCCGAGCTCATGCCGCAGCCCGGATGATCGCCGGGCCGTTGCCCGCCTGAGTTTTCCCCAACCGTTTTACCAGCCGATCGCGTCGCTCTCGTCGCGAGGGGCGCATTCACCCACGAAAAAGCTGCACACAATTTCTGGAGACACCGTCATGACGCACGCATCGCCCACTTCATCTCCCCGCCGCGCCGTTCGCGTGGCGGCCGTTGCCGCGCTCGCCGTCGCGGCCCTGTTGCCCGCCGCCGCGCACGCCGCGCCGCTGCGGATCGGCATGACGTTCCAGGAACTGAACAACCCGTACTTCGTGACGATGCAGAAGGCGCTGAACGACGCGGCCGCGTCGATCGGCGCGCAGGTCGTCGTCACCGACGCGCATCACGACGTCAGCAAGCAGGTGAGCGACGTCGAGGACATGCTGCAGAAGAAGATCGACATCCTGCTCGTGAACCCGACCGATTCGACCGGCATCCAGTCGGCGATCACGCAGGCGAAGAAGGCCGGTGCGGTGGTCGTCGCCGTCGATGCGAACGCGAACGGGCCGGTCGATTCGTTCGTCGGCTCGAAGAACTACGACGCGGGCGTGATGTCGTGCGAGTACCTCGCGAAGGCGATCGGCGGCAGCGGCGAGGTCGCGATCCTCGACGGCATTCCGGTCGTGCCGATTCTCGAACGCGTGCGCGGCTGCAAGGCCGGGCTCGCGAAATTCCCGAACGTGAAGCTCGTCGATACGCAGAACGGCAAGCAGGAGCGCGCGACTGCGCTGTCGGTGACCGAGAACATGATCTCTGCGCATCCGAACCTGAAGGGCCTTTTCAGCGTGAACGACGGCGGCTCGATGGGTGCGCTCGCCGCGATCGAGGGTTCCGGCAAGGACATCAAGCTGACGAGCGTCGACGGCGCGCCCGAGGCGATCGCGGCGATCCAGAAGCCGAACTCGAAGTTCATCGAGACGACCGCGCAGTTCCCGGCCGACCAGGTGCGCATCGCGCTCGGCATCGCGATCGCGCGCAAGTGGGGCGCGACGGTGCCGAAGGCGATTCCCGTCGACGTGAAGGTCGTCGATCGCGGCAACGCGAAGGGTTTCAGCTGGTGAACGACGTGCGACGCGACGTGAAGGGCGGCGGCGCGGCCGACGCCCTTCGCACGGAGAAGCCGATGGACACGATACTCAGGCTCAGCCACATCACGAAAAGTTTTCCCGGCGTGAAGGCGCTGTCCGACATCGATCTGGAGATCGCGCGTGGCGAGATTCATGCGCTGCTCGGCGAGAACGGCGCGGGCAAGTCGACGCTGATGAAGATCCTGTGCGGCATCCACCAGCCGGATGCCGGCACGATCGAGATCGACGGCGCCGCGCGCCATTTCGCGGATTATCACGACGCGGTCGCGGCCGGCGTCGGCATCGTGTTCCAGGAATTCAGCCTGATTCCGCACCTCGATGCGGTCGACAACCTGTTCCTCGGCCGCGAGCTGCGCAACCGCTGGGGCGCGCGCGACCGCAAGCGGATGCGCGCCGCGGCGGCGGCCATCTTCGCGCGGCTCGGCGTGGCGATCGATCTCGATGCGCCGATCCGCACGCTGTCGGTCGCACAGCAGCAGTTCGTCGAGATCGGCAAGGCGCTGTCGCTCGACGCGCGCATCCTGATCCTCGACGAACCGACCGCCACGCTCACGCCGGCCGAGGCCGAGCACCTGTTCGCGATCATGCGCGAGCTGAAGCGGCAGGGCGTCGCGATGATCTTCATCTCGCATCACCTCGACGAGATCTTCGCGGTGTGCGACCGCATCACGGTGCTGCGCGACGGCCAGTACGTCGCGACGACCGAGGTCGCGCACACCGACGTCGAGCAACTGGTGCGGATGATGGTCGGCCGCCGGATCGAGAGCAGCTTTCCGCCGAAGCCGGCATTGCCGGCCGACGCGCCGGCCGTGCTCGAAGTCGATGCGCTGCAGATCGAGCGCGACGGCCCGGTGACCCGCTTTGCGTTGCATGCAGGCGAGATCCTGGGTTTCGCGGGCCTGGTCGGCTCGGGCCGCACCGAAACCGCGCTTGCAGTGATCGGTGCGACGCGTGCGCACCGCAAGGAACTGCGCGTGCGCGGCGCGGCGGCGAAGCTCGCCGATCCGGCCGACGCGCTGCGCGCCGGTATCGGCATCCTGCCGGAAAGCCGCAAGACGGAAGGGCTCGTCACGTCGTTCTCGATTCGCGACAACATCTCGCTGAACAACCTCGGCAAGTACCGGTCGATGCGCTGGCTGATCGACCGGCGCGGCGAGGCGCGCACCACGCACGACGTGATGCGGCGCGTCGGCGTGAAGGCGCCGTCGATCCACACCGAGGTCGCGACGCTGTCCGGCGGCAACCAGCAGAAGGTCGTGATCGCGCGCTGGCTGAACCATCACACGTCGGTGCTGATCTTCGACGAGCCGACGCGCGGCATCGACGTCGGCGCGAAAGCCGAAATCTACGGGCTGATGCGCGAACTCACCGCGCGCGGCTACGCCATCATCATGATCTCGTCCGAATTGCCGGAAATCGTCGGCATGTGCGATCGCGTCGCCGTGTTCCGGCAGGGCCGCATCGAGGCGACGCTCGCCGGCGACGAGATCGATCCCGACACGGTCATGACCTATGCCACGGCCGGCACGCGAGGAGCGACCCATGAACCTGCCTGATTCTTCTTCCACGTCTCCCACGCCTTCCACGACGCTCGCGGCCACGGCCGGAAACGGCGACGCACCGCCGCCCCGCGCGATGTGGGCGCAACTGCGCCGCTCGACGCTGTTCTATCCGCTCGTCGGCCTCGTCGTCGTGTGCATCGCGATGATGATCGCGAGCCCGAGCTTCCTGTCCGCCGCGAACCTCGAAAACGTGCTGCGCCAGGTGTCGATCAACGCGATCATCGCGGTCGGCATGACCTGCGTGATCCTGACGGGCGGCATCGACCTGTCGGTCGGCTCGGTGATGGCGCTGTCGGGCACGCTCGCGGCCGGGCTGATGGTCGCCGGCGTCAATGCGGTCGCCGCGCTGGCGATCGGCATCGCGGTCGGCCTCGGTTTCGGCTTCGTGAACGGCGTGTTCGTCGCATTCGCGGGGATGCCGCCGATCATTGTCACGCTCGCGACGATGGGCATCGCGCGCGGCCTCGCGCTGATCTATACCGGCGGCTACCCGATCGACGGGCTGCCCGACTGGGTCGCGTTCTTCGGCAGCGGCAAGGTGCTCGGCATCCAGGCGCCGGTGCTGATCATGCTGGGGGTGTATGCGATCGCATGGCTGCTGCTCGACCGGATGCCGTTCGGCCGCTACGTGTACGCGATCGGCGGCAACGAGCAGGCGACGCGGCTCACCGGCGTGCGGGTCGCGCGCGTGAAGCTGATCGTCTACACGCTGGCCGGGCTCACGTCGGCGCTCGCCGCGATCGTGCTGACCGGGCGCCTGATGAGCGGCCAGCCGAATGCGGGCGTGGGCTTCGAACTCGACGCGATCGCGGCCGTCGTGATGGGCGGCACGTCGATCTCCGGCGGGCGCGGCGCGATCCTCGGCACGCTGGTCGGCGCGCTGCTGCTCGGCGTGCTCAACAACGGGCTGAACATGATCGGCGTGAACCCGTATGTGCAGAACGTGATCAAGGGCGGAATCATCCTGCTCGCGATCTACATCAGCCGCGAACGATCGCGGTAACGATCGATTCATTGGTTATCCGAATCACTCAGGAAAGAGACAACTCATGACGACACCCGAAGCCCAGCCGCGCATGACCGCGGTCGTCTGCCACGGCCCCGAGGACTATCGCGTCGAACAGGTCGCGATGCCGCGCGCCGGTACGAACGAGCTCGTGATTCGCATCGCCGCGTGCGGGATCTGCGCGAGCGACTGCAAGTGCTACACCGGCGCCAAGATGTTCTGGGGCGGACCGAGCCCGTGGGTGAAGGCGCCGGTGATCCCCGGCCATGAATTCTTCGGCTACGTGGAAGCGCTCGGCGACGGCGCGGCCGAGCATTTCGGCGTGGCGCTGGGCGACCGCGTGATCGCCGAGCAGATCGTGCCGTGCGGCAAGTGCCGCTATTGCAAGTCGGGCCAGTACTGGATGTGCGAGGTGCACAACATCTTCGGCTTCCAGCGCGAGGTCGCCGACGGCGGGATGGCCGACTACATGCGCATTCCGCCGACCGCGATCGTCCACAAGATCCCGCTCGGCGTGTCGCTCGAGGATGCCGCGATCATCGAGCCGCTGTCGTGCGCGATCCATACGGTGAACCGCGGCGACGTCCAGCTCGACGACGTCGTCGTGATCGCGGGCGCGGGGCCGCTCGGGCTGATGATGACGCAGGTCGCGCACCTGAAGACGCCGAAGAAGCTCGTCGTGATCGACCTGCTCGACGAACGGCTGGAACTCGCGCGCCAGTACGGCGCCGACGTGACGATCAACCCGCAGCGCGACGACGCGCGCGAGATCGTCCGCGCACTGACCGACGGCTACGGCTGCGACGTGTACATCGAGACGACCGGCGCGCCGGTCGGCGTGAACCAGGGGCTCGACCTGATCCGCAAGCTCGGCCGCTTCGTCGAATTCAGCGTGTTCGGCGAGGACGCGACCGTCGACTGGTCGATCATCGGCGATCGCAAGGAGCTCGACGTACGCGGCGCGCACCTCGGGCCCTACTGCTATCCGGTCGCGATCGACCTGCTCGCGCGCGGGCTCGTCACGTCGAAGGGCATCGTCACGCACGGTTTCGCGCTCGAGGACTGGGACGATGCGATCCGCATCGCAAAGTCGTCCGAATCGATCAAGGTGCTGCTGAAGCCGGCCCGCTGACGGCCGGCGTGCGCCTCACCGGAGACATCATGGAATACGTCATAGGCGTCGACATCGGCACGCAGAGCACCAAGGCGCTGCTGGTCGACCGGCACGGCACGATCGTCGCGCGGCGCTCGGCCGGCTACCAGCCCGATACGCCGCGCCCGCTATGGGCCGAGCAGTGGCCGCAGGTGTGGTTCGACGCGGTGCTCGCATGCATCGCCGGCTGCGTGAGCGACGCGCGCGCGCAGGGCGTGCCGGCCGATGCGATCCGTGCGGTGTGCGTGAGCAGCCTGTACGGCGGCTCGGGCGTTCCGGTCGACATCGACATGCGGCCGCTGCATCCGTGCCTGATCTGGATGGACCGGCGCGCGACCGCGGAAGTCGACTGGGTCGACGAGCACGTGAACGTCGAGCGGCTGCGCGTGATCACCGGCAACGGCGTGGACAGCTACTACGGGTTCACCAAGATGCTGTGGCTGCGCGACCAGCGGCCGGACGTGTGGGCGAACGTGCGCTATTTCCTGCCGCCGAACGCGTACGTGATCTATCTGCTGACCGGCGAAGTCGCGGTCGATCACAGTTCGGCCGGCAATATCGGCGGCGTGTACGACGTCGCGCGCCGCGAGTGGTCCGACGATGCGCTCGACATGCTCGGCATTCCGGCGACGATGATGCCCGAACGGCTGGTCGACTCGACCGACGTCGTCGGCGGGCTGCTGTCGCAATGGACCGCGCAACTCGGGCTGC
Source organism: Burkholderia sp. BCC0044 (assembly GCF_902832955.1). Taxonomy (NCBI): domain Bacteria; kingdom Pseudomonadati; phylum Pseudomonadota; class Betaproteobacteria; order Burkholderiales; family Burkholderiaceae; genus Burkholderia; species Burkholderia sp. BCC0044. The sequence continues at coordinate 429,882 of NZ_CADFDO010000002.1, forward strand.
CGGCCGGCACGCCCGTCGTCGCGGGCGGCGTCGATGCGGCGGTGGCGACCTTCGCGGCCGGCGCGACGCGTACCGGGCAGCACGTCGCGATGATCGGCACCAGCATGTGCTGGGGCTACGTGAACCGGCACGTCGATGCGCGCCACGGCCTCGTCAGCATGCCGCACGTGTTCGACGGGCAGCGCGACCTGTACGTGTTCGGCGGCGCGATCACGGCCGGCGCGTCGGTCGCGTGGTTTCGCGACCAGTTCTGTCACGCGGAAATCGATGCGGCGCGCCTGCTGCCGCACGGCGATCCGCACGTGCTGCTCGAGGAGGCGGCCGAGCGCGTGCCGGCGGGCGCCGATGGCGTGCTGTTCCTGCCGTATCTGATGGGCGAGCGCAGCCCGGTATGGGATGCGAAGGCGAGTGGCGCATTCGTCGGGCTGAGTCTCGCCCATACGCGTGCGCATCTTTATCGTGCGGTGCTCGAAGGCGTCGCGTTCGCGTTGCGCCACAACATCGAGGCGGGCCGCCGCGGTGCGGTGACGCTGGACGATCGATTGATCGTCGTCGGCGGGGCCGCGCATTCGGCGCTGTGGATGCAGATCATCGCGGACGTGACGGGTTTTCCGGTGTGGACGATCGAGCAGGACGTCGAGGCCGCGATGGGCGCGGCGCTGCTCGCGGGTGTCGGCGCAGGACTCGTGTCGCGCGATGACGCGCAGGGCGGCTGGGTCACGCTCGTCGAGCGCGCGCGGCCCGATGCCGAGCGCGTGCAAGCGTACGACGCGCGTTTTGCGCTCTACACGGCGCTCTATCCGGCACTCAAGCCGATCATGCACAAGTTGGGCACCTCATCATCATGAACACACGATTCGATTTCGGCGGGTCAACGGTGCTCGTCACGGGCGCGTCCAGCGGCATCGGCCGCGCGTGCGCGGTCGCGCTGGCGCACGCAGGCGCGCGCGTCGTCGCGGCGGGGCGCGACATGGCCGCGCTCGACACGCTTGCCGGCGAGATTGCGTGCGATACGTTGCGCATGGATGTCGGCGGCGACCAACACGCGATCGATGCGGCACTCGCCGCATACGATGCGTTCGACGGCCTCGTCAATTGCGCGGGGATCGCGTCGCTCGAACCGGCGCTCGATGTCGAGGCCGCACATTTCGATCGCGTGATGGCCGTCAATGCGCGTGGCGCGGCGCTTGTCGCGCGGGCCGTGGCGCGCAAGATGATCGAACGCGACGGACGCGGCGCGGCGCACGCACGGGGCAGCATCGTCAACGTGTCGAGTCAGGCGGCGCTCGTCGGCCTGCCCGCGCATCTGAGCTATTGCGCGTCGAAGGCGGCGATGGACGCGATCACGCGCGTGCTGTGCATCGAACTCGGGCCGCACGGCATTCGTGTGAACAGCGTGAACCCGACCGTCACGCTCACGCCGATGGCGCAGTTCGCGTGGAGCGAACCGGAGAAGCGCGCGCCGATGCTGGCCGCGATTCCGCTCGGCCGATTCGCGGAACCGGACGAAGTCGTCGCGCCGATCCTGTTTTTGCTGAGCGATGCGGCGTCGATGATCAGCGGTGTGTCGTTGCCGATCGACGGCGGATATACCGCGCGCTAGACCGCGTCACGGAAGTAGCGCGCTGCATTCGCGGAGCGGGGCAGTGTGCGGCTAGACCGGGTCCTTGCTCGGCGGTCCGTCCGGTTGCTGCGGGTTGTCGTGATGGCCGGGCGGCGACGAGAACGGATCGTCTTCCGGATCGCGGTTCGGGTCTGCCGGTGGCTCGGGCGTCGGGGTCGTGTGGTCGCTCATGGAGAACTCGCGCAGTGCGTGACGGCGGTGGCGCGGCGGACGCGCCTCGTCTCCGTTATAGCCAATCGGGCGCGCGTTTGCAGCGGGATTCTTGCGACGGGTCGTCGATCGTCGGAGAAATCCGCCTATTGGCGATGTTCGTGCGTGAACTTGCGCTTTCGCGCGATCGAAGTCAGCGCAAATCCGCCGGTGTGTCGACGTCGCGCAGGATGCCCGGATCGTCGACGTCGAGCAGCGTCACCGGCGCGCTGGCGAACAGCGCGCGGGCACCTGCGTCGCCGTCGAGGGCGGCGAGCGCCTCGAAGTGGTGCGCGGCGAAACCGACCGGATGGCCGCGCACGCCGCGATGCGCGGGCGCGACGATCGACGCGCCGTCGGCTTCGAGCGCGCGTGTGACCGTTTCATAAGTGGAAGCCGCGATCCACGGCATGTCGCCGAGCGCGACGAGCCAGCCGTTCGCGTCGGGCGTGGTGCGGACGCCGGCCGCGAGGCTGGCGCCCATGCCGCGCAACGCGTCGGGGGCATAGACGACCTGACAGCCGGCTTCGTTCAGCAGGATCGCAAGCTTTTCGGCGCCGGGACGCACGACGGCGATCACGTCGGCGGTGGCTGCCGCGAGACGACGGGCCGCCGCGACCGCCACCGGCGTGCCGTCGGGAAGCCGGGCGAGCAGCTTGCTGTGCAGGCCGCTCGGGTCGAAGCGTTGACCGAGGCCGCCGGCGAGCAGGACGCCGGTGGCGAGTGACGCATAGGACATCGGCGCGGGGGGAGTGAGACAGGTGCTGCGATTGTGCGGGAGCACACGGGGATCGGCAAGTGAGGATGTTACCGGGTCACGCGTGCCGGATCGGGAAAACCGTCATCGCGACGCTTCGTCGAGCATGCTTTCCTCGACAGGACCGTAAATTGCATGCGATTCGTTCTGCATGACGGCCCAATAGCGATCGCCGAACGACCAATGCCACCATTCGGACAGGTAATTCGTGAAGCCGGCGCGGGCAAGTGGTGCGACGACGGCTACGGGCCGCTAGCCGATATGGGACGGGGCGGCCGCGGTCGTTTTGGTCGGACGAATCGTCGATATGCGGGAGTCAGGCGGAAGATGCGCCGTGGTTCGACCCACGGGCGGGCGACGCCTACCAGAGCGTCTTGACGTGCGCGTACGCGCGGATTTTTTCGTCGCGGGTGACGAGCGGCGCGCCGAGCCGCCGCGCGGTCGCGACGATCATGCGATCGGCCGGATCCTTGTGGAACGTGCCGGGCAGGTCGGTGGATTTCGCGGCGATGTCAGCATCGATGGGCACGAACCGCATGCCGTCGATCTGCGCGACGGTGGCGAGCCACGCGTCGACATCCATCGTCAGTGCGAGTCGGTCGTTGCGCACCAGCATCGCGATTTCCCACGCGGAGATGGCCGATGCGGCGAGCGCACCTTCGCTCCGTGCGCGATCGATCGCGCTTCTCGCCTTCTTGCTGAGCGCAGGGTCGCCTGCCACCCACCACACCAATGCATGCGTATCCAGCACGATCACCGCGACGCCTCCCAATCATCTTCCGCAATCGGATCGAGAGGATTGTCGTAGCGCATGACCGAACCGCGCAATATGTCCAACGGCTGAGCTTCGCGCGAGCGATACGGCCGGATCTCGAGCGTCGGCCTGCCGTGGTCGGTGACGATCAGGCTTTCGCCCGACGCCTCGACGAGCCGGAAGTATTCGAGGGCGCGAGCCTTGAATTCGGATTTCGATACGGGAGCGTGCGGCATCATGATATGAGCATGGTCATTTGACGATGGTCATTTTAGACCCGCATTTCGACGCGGCGCAAGCGCCGTGGAGCGTGAGCGGCTCACGCTACGCGTCCGCCCACTTCCGCAACAGGTTGTGATAAATCCCGGTCAGGGAAATGACCATCGGGTCCTTCGCGCCTTTTTCCGCCGACAAAGCCTGAATCTGCGTATCGAGCTGAAACAGCAGCGTGCGATCGCCATCGTCGCGCACCATGCTCTGGATCCAGAAGAACGACGCCACGCGTTCACCCCGCATCACGGGCGTCACGTGATGCAGGCTCGACGCCGGATACAGCACGAGATCGCCTGCCGGCAGCTTCGCGCGATGCACGCCGTACGTATCCTCGACGCACAGCTCGCCGCCGTCGTACGCGTCGGGTTCCTCGAGGAACAGCGTCGCCGACAGGTCGCTGCGCACGCGGAAATCCGTGCCGCGCAGCAGCCGGATTGCGTTGTCGACGTGCGTGCCGAACGTCTCGCCGCCGGCATAGCGATTGAACAGCGGCGGAAACACCTTGAGCGGCAGCGCCGCCGAAAAGAACAGCGGATGGCGGGCGAGTGCGTCCTGGATCGCGTCGCCGACGGTGCGTGCGACCGGCGACCCTTCCGGCAATTGCCGGTTGCGTTTCGCGAGCGCCGACTGCGCGCCGGACGTCGCGTTGCCGTCGACCCATTCGGCGGCATCGAGCAGATCGCGGCATTGCGCGACTTGCGCTCGGGTCAGTACGCCGGGGATATGAAGCATCATGGTGCGGATTCCATTGCGTCCGGCGCCAGTTGCATGGCCGCCGAACGAAAAGCGTCGAGCGGCGACGACACCAGATACGCACGCATCTTCGCGATGAACGCGGGTGTCGCGGTGGCCGGCACGCGGGCGAGCCACGCGAGCGCTTCGTCGACGCGCCCGCGCTCGGCGAGCAGCCGCGCATAGTTGAACTGGCCGCGAAAATCGCCGGCTTCGGCCGCACGGCGATAGTGGTCGAACGCGGCGTCGGTATCGACCGATACGACCCAGCCGTCCTCGTAGAAGCCGCCGATCAGGTTGATCGATTTCGCATGGCCGAGCGCGGCCGCGCGGCGAAACCAGTCGAGCGCGTCGGCACGGTTCTCGTCGACGCCGTTGCCGAGCGCCAGTGCAGTCGCGTAGTTGTACATGCCCCAGTCGAGCCCCGCCTGCGCGGCGAGCCGGTACCAGTACACGGCGACCGGCGCGCACGCGGCCGTGCCCCAACCGAACTCGTAACAGCGCCCGAGCATGTTCATCGCCATCGGGTGACCGGCCCGCGCCGCGTGCCGGAACCAGTTGAGCGCGGCGGCCGGGTCGCGTGCGACGCCGTGCCCGTCGAGCAGGTATTGCCCGTAGACGGCCTGCGCGTCGACGATGCCGTGGTCGGCCGCCGCCGCGACCCACGCGGCGGCGCGCTCGGGCGGCCCGGCCAGGATGTCGGCGAACTCGCGCGGCGATACCGACGCGAGCGCCTTCAGCGACACGGCCTCCATCGATCAGTAGCGCGCGTTCAGCGTGACGAACGCCGAGCGGCCCGGCGCGATCGACGCATAGTGCGCCGGATACGCCTGATCGAAGTACGTGCGGTTGAACAGGTTGTTCACGTTCAACTGCAGGTCGAGCTTCTTGTTGATCCGGTACTGCGCCATCGCGTCGAAGCGCCAGTACGACGGCACGGCGCGCTGGTTCGCGGGATCGCCGAACACTTCCGACATGTAGAACGCGCCGCCGCCGACCGTGAACTTCGGCGTGACGTCATAGTTCGACCACATCGTGAGGCTGTGCTTCGGCGTGTTCGGGAAGCGGTTGCCGTTGTTCGCGGCGTCCTTGCCGTTGTCGCGCAGTTGGCTCTTCATGTACGTGTAGCCGCCGAACACCTGCCACTGCTTCGTGATCTGGCCGGCCAGGCCGAGTTCGAGACCCTGCACGCGCTTGTTGCCGACCATCGCGTACTGGTTGTTCGGCAGCGTCACGCGTGCGTTCGTCGTGTCGATCTGGAACAGCGCGGCCGTCAGCGACAGCTTGTCGTTCAGCACGTTCCACTTCGTGCCGAGCTCGATGCTGCGGTTCTTCTCGGGCGCCATCTGGTCGGCGTTCGGGCCGACGCCGCCGCGGCCCGGCGTGAGCGACTGCGTTTCGCTGCCTTCGCCGAGCAGCATGCCGGCCGGCGTCGACGACGTCGCATACGACGCGTAGATGCTGCCGTTCTGCGCGGGCTTGAACACGAGGCCGGCCTGCCAGTTGAACAGCGTGTCGTCGCGCGTATAGGTCTTGCCGCCGTTGGCCTTGGTATCGGTGAAGCGGGTCGAGTAGTCGTCGACGCGCACGCCGGCGTTCACCTGCCAGCGCGGCGTGATCTCGATCGTGTCGAAGCCGTAGATCGACTTCGTCGTGGTGCGCGCATGCGCGTAGTCGTTGTTGCGCGTGATCGAACCGGCCCACGGATCGTTCGGGTTCGGCGACCACAGGCTCGTGCAGTTGTAGCCCGACGCCGCGCCGATGCCTTTCTGGCAGATCGTGCCCTTGTCGGTCGCGACCGTGTACGAATCGCGCTTGCCCCATTCGCGGGACAGCTCGATGCCGGTCGTGAAGCTGTGCTTGAACGGGCCCGTGCGGAATTCGCCGAACAGCTCGGTCAGGTTCGCGAGGCTGTTGATCGAGCTGTTGCGGTTGTTGTTGCGGCGCCAGACCTTGCCGTTCACCACGTTGCCCTGGCTGTCGTCCGGCTGCGTCCAGATGTAGTCCTGCGTCGATTCCGTGTAGCGCGTGGTGTTGCGCACCGTGAGGTTCGGCGTGATGTCGTGCTCGATCTTGATCGTGCTGATGTCCGACGTGGTCTTGCGGAAGTCGCGGTCGATCAGGCCGTAGAAGTTGTGACGATCGACGGGCGCAGGATAGATCGTGCCGACGTTCGCGGGCTTGTTCGACGTCGTGTAGAAGTAGGGGATGCCGCCGTCGGGCATGTCGTCCGTCTGCAGGTGGTAGTAGCTCGCGGTCACGCGCGTCGGCGTGCCGAGGCCGAACGCGATCGACGGCGCGACGCCCCAGCGTTCGTTGTTGACGGCGTCGCGGCCGGCGACGTCGTTGTTGTGGCTCATCAGGTTCAGGCGGAACGCGGCGTGATCGGCAAACTGCCAGTTGCCGTCGGCGGTAAAGCGGCGATAGCGGTCGGTGCCGAGGCCCGCGCTCGCGGCGGCCGTCGTGCCGAGATGCGGGGCCTTCGTGACCAGGTTGATGCTGCCGCCGGCGCCGCCGCGGCCGCCGTATGCGCCGTCGGAACCCTTGGTGATCTCGACGCGTTCGGTGTTGAAGATTTCGCGCGTGGTGGCGCCCGTGTCGCGCATGCCGTCGACGAACATGCTGCCCTGCGTGTCGTAGCCGCGGATGAACGGACGGTCGCCGAGCGGGTTGCCGCCTTCGCCGGCGCCGAACGTGATGCCGGGCACGGTGCGCAGCGCTTCGGTCAGCGTTGCCGCGCCGCTGCTCTGGATCAGTTCCTGCGGGATCACGGTGACGGATTTCGGCGTGTCGACGAGCGGCGCGGTGAATTTCGCGGAAGCGGAAAAGTCGGCCTTGTAGCTGTGCTCGGTCTTGCCCTGGATCTCGATCGGCGCGAGGTGGCCTTCGGTGCTGGCGGGCGCCGCGGGCGGCGTGCCGTCGGCGAACGCGGGGGTCGCGGCAAGCACGCTGCACAAGGTGGTGAATTTGCCGAGCTTCAGCTCGTCCGGACGGGATTTCATGGTGCGCTTCGACCTCGCGGTGTGGCCCCGGAGGCACTGCGATACGGAAATGTGCACGCCGCCGGGAATTATTACGATTTGTTTTCAGGCGGCATTCTATGTAATTTCTTTCTAAATGAGAAGCGTTCTTGTTCGCGTTTGTAACAGAATTGTTGACGAATGTTGCGGAGGGGTTTGGAGCGGCTGGAGGGCGGGAATGGCCGATTGGCCGAATGTGACGGGATCGTTGGGCGGGCTAGAGTGGATGTGTCGCGACGCAATCGATGTGACTGCAAGATGCCGGGATGACCGTATTGGAAGCATTTTGAAGGGATGCGCCATGCCTGCGATGACCGTTCGCAATCTGCGGCGCGAAGTGCATCGCGCTTCGGATTCGCGCTGCCCGGCACGGGCGCAGCATCGAAGCCGAGGTGCGTGACATTCTCGATCAGGCCGTTCTGCCAGGCAGGCGGCGTCGATTTCGACGTCGAGCGCGACAAAATGCCAACCCCTCCGATGAGTGTCGAATGATCCTTGTTGATACGAACGTCATGACCGAGCCGCTCCGGCGCGAGCCGAACGCGGCGGTGGTCGAGTGGCTCGATGCGCAGAACGTCGAGACGTTGTTTCTCGCCGCGATCAGTCTCGCCGAAATTCGATTCGGCATTGCGGCGTTGCCGGAAGGGCGACGGCGAGACAGGCTGCATCAGGGCATCGAGCAGCGCGTGCTGTCGCTGTTTCGAGGCCGGATCCTGCCGTTCGACGATGCGGCGAGTAAAGCGTATGCGAGCTTTCGGGCGCGGGCCCGTGTTGCAGGTAACGCGATCGCGCACCTCGATTGTTTTATCGCCGCCACGGCCGAGGCGAACGGCCTGATCGTGGCCACGCGCGACGTCTCGCCGTTCCAGGCGTTGGGCCCGCGCGTCATCGACCCATGGGGTGAGTAGTTCGCGACTGTCGGTTCTTTCACCGCGCCGAAATGAAAACGCGCCGTGCAATACGGCGCGTTTCGAATCGAGCAAGCGTGGCCGCTCGCTGAGGCGATGGCGGGCGGGCATGAGGCTTCCGGTGCGGCGTCAGTCGATTCCGTGAAACACCGCATCCTCCGGCCCCAGGTACGCCGGCGGCCGCCACGTCGCGTCGCGCATCGAATGCTGGACGAGATTCTCGACACCGAGCAGCACCGCGAAGATCGCCATCCGCACCGGAATGCCGTTGTCGGTTTGCCGGAAGATCGCGAGACGCGGGTCGCGGTTCAGGTCGACCGACAGGTCGTTCGCACCGGGCCGGCTGTCGCGCGGCAGCGGGTGCATGATCAGCGTATCGGGCTTGCACGCCGAATCGACGAGCGCCTGGTTGATCTGGAAATCCGGCGTGTAGCCTTCGAACGATTCGTCGGTGAAGCGCTCCTTCTGGATCCGCGTCGCGTAGACGACATCCGCGCCGCGCAGCCCGGCCGCGAGGTCGGTCGTCTGCTCGACCACATGGCCGTTCGTCGAAATCTGGTCGACGATGTACGCGGGCATCTCGAGCGTCGGCGGCGACACGAGCGTGAACTTCAGCCCGCGGTACAGCGCGAGCAGCTTGACGAGCGAGTGCACGGTGCGGCCGTATTTCAGGTCGCCGACCAGCGCGATGTGCGCGCCGTCGACGATCTTGCCGAGCCGCGAAAACTCGCGCTGGATCGTATAGAGGTCGAGCAGCGCCTGGCTCGGGTGCTCGCCGGGGCCGTCGCCGCCGTTGATCACCGGCAGGTTGGTCGCGCGGGCGAACTCGGCCACCGAGCCTTTTTCCGGATGGCGGATCACGAGCGCGTCGACGTAGCCGGCCATCACGCGGCTCGTGTCGTAGATCGATTCGCCCTTGGCCATCGACGAGAACGTGAAGCCCGTCGTGTCGCACACCGAGCCGCCGAGCCGGCAGAAGGCCGCGCCGAACGACACGCGCGTGCGCGTGCTGGCCTCGAAGAACAGGTTGCCGAGCACGGCGCCTTCGAGCACGCGCGAAATCTTGTGGCGCCGCGCGATCGGCTGCATGACGTCGGCCACGCGGAACAGCGCCTCGACCGAATCACGCGAGAACTGGTCGACCGAGATCAGTTGCGGCTTGCCTTCGAACAGGAACTGCTTCGCGAGCCCTTGTTTGTCTACGCTTTGCGTATAGTTCTCGCCGTCCGGCGCCGAGCGTTCGACGATTTCCGACACGAAGCGCTCGACGATCTCCGGCATTCCGCGCGATTCCTGCGAATCGTCCGGAAGCAGCCAGGTATCCAGCGCGCGCCGGCTGACGCCGATGCGGTTCGCGAATGCCTCGCGGGTCATGTTGAGGCGGCGCATCGCGTCGCGGAGGAAGGCTTGCTGGGGAACGGTCATCGGCGGCTCCTGGCGGAAAATATACGCGATGCGTATATTAGTTCGTGGCGCGATGAAGTCAAGAAAAATCTGCGCACCCGTGGTGTGGCGCGCCGGACACTCGGCGGGGCCGTACTGGCGCGCGGCGTGCGTCTCCGTATAATCAGGTCAGGCCCCGTGTCCGGCAGCATGCCGGGCGCCACGCCACAAACGATTCGCCCGGTCGGGCTTGTTGATTCCAAGGAGAATGAGAATGACGCGTACGATTGCTGCAATGCTGCTGGTGGTGACCGCCGCGCTCGCCGGTTGCAATACGGTCGCCGGCGTGGGCCAGGATATTTCGAAGGGCGGCCAGGCGATCAGCGATTCGGCTGAAAAGGCCAAGTAAGCCGACCAGTTCCGGCATGCAGAAGGCGCCGGGCCTTCCCGCGATGGCGGGGCGGCCCGGCGCCTTTTTTGCGCGCGACGCGACGCCGGCGGCGTCAGGCGCGCTCCACGAACGCGTAGCTGCCGTCGACCTTGCGCGGCGTGAACCAGCCGTAGTCGGGGAACAACCGGTTGCGGACGAACCACACGTAACCGACCAGCACGACCGTGATCGCGAGGCTCGGCAGCGCGGCCGCCGGATCGCGCCCGAGATCGGCGACGGTCTTCGGCATCTGCAGCAGCGACAGCAGGATGAACGCGTGATACGCGCCGACACGATGGGTCGCAAAGCCCCAGATGAACAGCAGCGACAGCGGCACGGTCAACGCAAGGAATACGGCGACGAGGACGGTGCCGGCGCCGGATGCGAAGAAGTAGTACGCAAGCATCAGGCTGATGACCAGCTGGGCGATGCCGAGCGCGATCAGGATCCGGATGTGCACCTTGTTGTTGCGGCAGCGTTCGGGGTCCGGGCGCGACGCGATCAGGTGCGCGAGCACGCGATCCTTGAGCCCCTGTCCGGACAGTTCGGCCAGCGCGTCGGCCTTCCTCGTTCCCGCGGACAGCAGCACCGCGATTCTTGTTTTGGCTTCCTTCCTGTTCATTGCTTGGCCGATTGTTGTTCGATGGTTGTCAAAGGGTCCGGCCACGCGAATATTGCATCTTGCGCAGCCGTGCGCAACGGTTTTGCGGTGCGCGGACACATTCCTACAGTCGCCGGCTGCATTGCGGGGAAGGTGGCGATCGGCAGGCGATGCGATGGCAGGGCGCCGCCGCCGTTTCCGCCGGGACGAGATGAACGCGAGTCAGTCGGTGGCGGTCTGCGCGGCGAGCGTCGTGCGTGATTCGACGGGCGGCCCGCGCCGCCGCGTCGCGCCGACCAGCATGCCGGCGACGACGAGCGCGATGCCGGCGACACGCGTGCCGGTCAGCGTTTCGCCGAACAGCGCGACCGCGAACAGCACGGCCGAAACCGGCGCGACCGCGGTGAACAGGGCCGCCTCGGTGCCGCTCGTGCGCGCCGAACCCGCATACCAGCACAGGTAGCCGAGCACGGTCGGAATCAGCGCGTAGTACACGATCGCCGACACGGCGCCGACGGTCCAGCCGCTCGCTACCGCACGCCATTCGAACGCGGCCGGCACGAGTGCGAGCACGAAGCCGAGGCCCGACATCGCGGTGGAGAGCGCAAGCGGCGGCAACGGCGCGGCAAGCCGCCGGTTGAGCAGGATGAAGACCGCTTCGCATGCGACGGCCGCCAGCACCAGCGCATCGCCGGCAAGCGTTTGCAGCGATGGCGTCGCGTGCCCCGGCGCGAACGTGACGAACAGCACGCCGGCCGTGGCGAGCGCGGCGGCCAGCCAGTCGCGCGGCGTCTGCCGCTCGCGCAGCACGACGGCCGCGATCAGCGTCGACATGGCCGGCAGCGTGCCGAGCATCACGCCCGCATCGAGCGGCGACGACAGTTTCGTGCCGCTGATCAGCAGCACCGTATAGCCGACGCCGCCCGCCGCCGCCTGGACGACGAGCAGCACGGCGTCGTGTGCGGAAATGCGCGGCCAGCGCATGCGCTGCGCGCGCATCAGCGCGAACAGCAGCGGGGTCGCGATCAGGAAGCGCAGCGCGGTGGCCGCGAACGGCGGCAGGCCGCCGGCCGCGAGACGGCTCGCGATGACGGTGCTGCCGACGCCCGCCATCGCGGCGGCGAGATAGAGATAGCCAGTCAGTCGTGTCTTCATGCGCCGCATCGTCGCGTGCGGCGGCAGGGGGCGTCTTGAACGAAATTGCAGCCGAGGGGCGCGCTGAATGCGGTGTGCGGTCGGCGTGCACGCATGCGATCGGTCGCGGCTGCGGTTGAGGTTGAGGCGGCAACCACCTGCGAATGCGGTGCGCCCGGAGGCCTCGTACCGCGCTGGCGATAGCGTCGTTATCCCGCCTGCGTGAAGCGCCCCGGCGTGATCCCGAACTGACGCGCGAACGCGCGCGTCAGGTGGCTCTGATCGGCGAAGCCGGCTTCGGCCGCGGCATCGGCGATCGGCAGGCCGCTCGCCAGCAACGCGCGCGCCAGCCGCGTGCGCGACTGAACCAGATAGGCATGCGGCGTGATGCCGAGCTCGCGCGCGAAGCCGCGCAGCAACTGGAAGCGGCTGACGCCGCTCAGGTCGGCCAGCTCGGCGAGCGACACGGGGGTGGCCGGCGCGGCGTCGAGCCGCTCGCGGGCGACGCGCACCGCCGGCGCGACGCCGGGCACCGGCAGCGTGCGGTTTGCGTGCCGGGCGAGCAACCCGGCGACGAGCATCACGAGCGCTTCGTCGCGGGCCAGCGGCTGGGTTTCGCCTGCGACGACGCGCGCATGCAGCCGGCCGACGGCGGCCGTGAGCCGCGCGTCGCGCACGGCCGGATGCGCAAGCTCGACGCCGCCGACGCCTTCTTCCGCCGCGACGCCCGCAACCAGCGCCGGCGCGAGGTACAGCATCCGCCAGCGCCGGCCGGTGCCGGCCTCGAGCGGCGAGCCGTCGTGCATCTCGCCCGGGTTGACCATGATCGCGTCGCCGGCGAGCGCGTCGACCTGCCCGCGGCCGCTCCACGACCGGTGCGCACCGCTGACGATCACGCCGACCCCGAATTCGTCGTGCGCGTGGCGCGGAAACGCGCGGTCGGATTCGAGGCTGATCGCCTCGATGCCTTCGCCGGTGCGTCGATAGTGGGTGACACGGTGCATGTGCGCTCCTCGCGCCGGTCGCGGCGCGGTTCCCGTGCACTTTAGCGCGTTCCGGCGCCGCGCGCCCTTCATCCGTTTGGCGGATACCGCGCGGCGCGCGCAGCCCGCACCATGTGCATATCAGCAGCGTACACGGCCCGCCGGGCCTGAAGCTGCGCGGGAGAGGGCAGGTGGAACGACAGGATCCGGTATTCATTCAGGTGGGCGCGCTCGCGGACGGCTTCGCGCCGGAGGCGAACGTCCTCGCACCCGTCGACGCGCTCGCCGGGCGGACGCTGACGCTCGGCGACGTCGCGGGCGCGTGGCGCGTCTATACGTTCGAGCCGGGCGCGCTGCAGTGGCGCGATGCGGCGACCGACACGGACGGCCGCGCGCCGTGCCGCGTCACGCGGTTGCGCGACGGGCTGTACTTCGTCGACTACATCGATGCCACTGCTCGGGCGACATCGGTGAGCCTCGTGATCGATCTCGACAGCGGCGCGTGGACGTCGGTCGTCGGTACGCTGCCGACGGAGGCCGACACGCGCATCGATGCGTTCACGCGCGTCGCGCGCGGGCTGCCGCTGACGGCCGTCGATGCGCAGTTCCGGCACGGCACGCTCGGCGGCCATGTCCGGCCGGGGCCGCTGCATGCGCCCACGCGCGAGCTGATCGGCAAGCGGACGATGTATCGCTACAGTCCGACCGAGTGCTACGAGCACATCTATCTGAACGAGAACTTCTACGCGTGGCAGTGCCTGCAGGGCGTCGAAGGCGGGCTGGCCGACGTCGACCGCTGTCATTACTTCAGGATCGCAGACGAACTGTATTTGTTCGTGTGGCGCGAAAAGGTGGTGCCGACGCTCGGTGTCGTGCTGATCGACCTCGCGCAGCGCAAGACCGACGGCAAGATCTTCGGCTATCAGGGCGGCGATTTCGGCACGCTGTCGAATTTCCAGGTCGGCGCTTACGCGCAGGTGCTGAACGAAACCGTGCACCCGCTCGGCGACGAGGCGCAGCGATGACCGCCGTGCCGGGCAGCGGCCGCCTGCGTGCGGATTTCAGTGGGCGTGTCGTGCTCGTCACGGGGGCCGCGCAAGGGATCGGCGCGGCGATCGCGCGCCGTTTCGCGGAATCCGGCGCGTTCGTCGCGGTCGCCGACCTGAACGGCGACGCGGCAGCCGTGCAGGCCGACGCGCTGGTCAGCGCAGGCGGCGACGCACGCGCGTATCAGGTCGATGCCGCGAGCCGGGACGAACTGGATGCGCTCGTCGCGGCAGTCGAGCGCGACGGCGGCCGGCTCGATGTCGTCATCCACAATGCCGCGTATTTCCCGTTGACGCCGTTCATGCAGATCGACGCGCCGACGCTCGACCGGACGCTGTCGGTCAACCTGTCGGCGCTGTTCTGGCTCGCGCAGGCTGCGTTGCCGGCATTCGAGCGCGCGGGGGCCGGGCGGCTGCTCGTCACGTCGTCGGTGACGGGGCCGCGCGTCGTCTATCCGGGGCTTGCGCATTACGCGGCGTCGAAGGCGGGCGTGAACGGCTTCATTCGGGCGGCGGCGCTGGAGCTGGCGCGCCGCAACGTGACGGTCAACGGCGTCGAACCGGGGATGATCCGCACGCCGGCGGCCGGCAATCTCGGCGACGCGTCGGTCGCGGCGCAGATCGCGCGCGACATTCCGCTGGCACGGATGGGCGAGCCGGAGGACATCGCGAACGCGATGCTGTTTCTCGCGTCGGCCGACGCGGCGTACATCACCGGGCAGACGATCGTCGTCGACGGCGGCGCGACCTTGCCGGAGAGCGGGGCGGTGTTGGGGGACGGGTAGCGGTGAGGCGGCGAGGGCGGTGATTGCGGCGGCGGCGTGCCGGCATCCGCGTGCGGCCCGCGCCATGAGGGCCATGCCGCACGCCCTCACCGCGACTACAGCCAGCCGTTGCGGATGAATTCGACGATCGAATAGCGACGATGCTCGAGATCGTGCTGCCGGACGGCTTCGACGATGCGCGATACGCCATCCGCGTAGGGCGTCGCGCCGGATACGCGCGATTCGAACCGCAGGCTGCATGCGCCGTCGTCGATGCGTATGCGGTGAACCGCATGGCGGCCGAGCTGATCGTCGGCGATGCCGAATTCGCTGCGCTGCACGTCCGGGTCGCGCACGGAGCGGATGTCTTCCGGCCGCACGCCGAGCGACTGGGCGATGCCGACGGCGGTGCCGGGCACCGACGTCTTGCCGGCCTGATGCGACTCGGTCACGCTGATTTCGCAGTCGCGAAACAGGTGGCCGCTGGTTTCCAGCATGCTCATGAACTTGAGCATCAGGATGTTCGTGTTCGGACACAGCACGACCGGAAAGCCGTACGTTCCGGTTTCGAGGTCGGAGCCGGTCGACAACTCGATGAGTGGCGACGCGCTGGCCTCGCAGAACGCGATCGCGGCGGCGAGTTCGCGGCCGGAACCGGCATGGACGACGATCGACCGGGCGTCGGTTCGCGCGCTGTCCGACCACGGCATCACGCGACAGGTGGCCGGGTCGAGCTTGTGCGAGCCGAGCAACTCGTTGGCGAGCTTGCCGGTTCCGATGACGAGTACTTGCATGGGATTGACGGGTTGAGGTTCGGGGTGCGAGACGGCGGTGGCGCGGGTCGTCGGGCAGGCCAGGCCGGCTGTCGTGCCGCGCGCCACGCATGGCGGGCATCGCGCATTATGCCCGGCCGTCCGACGGCGTGCTCGTCGGCCCGCGCAGGCGGCGCACCGACGGGCGACGTATGGGCCGCGATCCATTTCGCGATGCCGCCGCCAGCTTTCCGTCGACCTGCCGCCGACCTCCCTCCCGGCCAGCCACGGCGCACCGACGGGGGAACCGCGCCACCGCACCCTCATCCCGTGCGCACGAACGCATGAACGGCGCTACGCTGTCGGCATTTCATCCCATCACCCTCGATCCAGGAGAACACATCGATGGAACACGAACTGAAAGGCAAGGCAGTCGCGATCACCGGCGGCTTCGGTCATCTGGGCGTCGCGACGGCCGCGTGGCTCGGCGAGCGCGGCGCACGCGTCGCGCTGATCGGCCGCGGCGCGGCCCCGGCCGCGCAGGCGCTGCCCGGCGTGCCGGCCGATGCGCTGCGCATCGGCGGCATCGATCTCGTCGATCCGCAGGCCGCCGCGCAGGCGCTCGACACGGTCAACCGCGAATTCGGGCGGGTCGACGCGCTGCTGAACATCGCCGGCGCATTCGTGTGGCAGACGATCGCGGACGGCGATGCCGCCACGTGGGACCGCATGTACGAACTGAACGTGAAGACGGCGCTGAACGCGTCGAAGGCCGCGCTGCCGTACCTGGTGGCGAGCCAGGCCGGCCGCATCGTCAACATCGGCGCGGGCGCGGCATTCAAGGCCAGCGCGGGGATGGGCGCGTATGCGGCCGCGAAGGCCGGCGTCGCGCGGCTCACCGAGGCGCTGGCGGCGGAACTGCTCGATCGCGGCGTGACCGTGAACGCGCTGCTGCCGAGCATCATCGACACGCCGCCGAACCGCAAGGACATGCCCGACGCCGACTTCTCGCGCTGGGTCCGGCCCGAACAGCTCGCGGCGACGATCGGATTCCTGCTGTCGACCGACGCGCAGGCGATCACCGGCGCATCGATTCCGGTGAGCGGCCGCGTCGCGTAGTACGCCGGGGGAGGGCTCGCCGGGTTCGGCCGTGCGTACAATGTCGCACCGGATTGCGCGACCCGAACTCAAGACCTGAACCCGAGACCGAACCTGAGGCCATGACTCAGCCCACCATCCTGATCGTCGAAGACGAACAGGCGATCGCGGACACGATCGTCTATGCCCTCGGCACCGACGGCATGCAGACCGTCCACTGCACGCTCGGGCAGGCGGCGCTCGACCGCCTGCGCGATACGCGTGTCGATCTCGTGGTGCTCGACGTCGGCCTGCCGGATCTCAGCGGCTTCGAGGTATGCCGGCGGCTGCGCACGTTCACCGATATTCCGGTGATTTTCCTCACCGCGCGGCACGACGAGATCGACCGGATCGTCGGGCTCGAGATCGGCGCCGACGATTACGTCGTCAAGCCGTTTTCGCCGCGCGAGCTGGCCGCGCGGGTGCGTGTGATCCTGCGCCGCTTCCACCGGACGGCCACACCGGAACCGGCGCCAGCATCCGCGCTTGCGGAGGCGCCAGCACCGGTCGCCCCCGGCTTCACGCTCGACACCGACGGCGCGCGCGTGGCATGGCTCGGCCACGCGCTGGACCTCACGCGCTACGAATTCGGGCTGCTGGCGCTGCTGGTCCGGCATCCGGGCCGCATCTACTCGCGCGAACAGTTGATGGATCTCGTGTGGCACGAGGCGCTCGACTCGGCGGACCGCACGGTCGACACGCACATCAAGACGCTGCGCGCCAAGCTGCGCGCGATCGACCCCGAGCGCGACCCGATCCGCACGCATCGCGGGATGGGTTATTCGCTGCAACCGTAACGACCGGCACCGCCCATGCATATCGGCCTGCGCATCTTCTTCGGCTTTTTCCTGATCGTCGGCCTGGCCGCGCTGATCACGCTGCGCGTGTTCGTGCAGGAGGTGAAGCCCGGCGTGCGCGAAGCGATGGAGGATACGCTCGTCGATACCGCGCAGGTGCTGGCGACGCTGGCCGCCGACGACATGGCGACCGGCCACATCGCCGACGGCACGTTCGCGCGGCAGCTCGGGAAACTGCACGAGCGGCCGGTCAGCGCGAACGTGTGGGGCATCCAGAAGAACGCGATCGGCTACCGCCTCTACATCACCGATGCGCACGGCATCGTGCGCTACGACTCGGCCGGCAGCGCGGTCGGGCAGGACTATTCGCGCTGGAACGACGTGTACCGGACGCTGCGCGGCGAATACGGCGCACGCAGCACGCGCAGCGATCCGAACGACGACAGCAGCACCGTGATGCATGTGGCGGCGCCGATCCGGCGCGGCAACGAGATCATCGGCGTGCTGACGATCGCGAAACCGAACCAGACGGTCGCGCCGTTCATCGCGCGCAGCCAGCGCAAGATCATGCTGTACGGCGCGTTGCTGATGGGCGGTGCGATCCTGATCGGCGCCGCGTGCACGTGGTGGCTGGTGCTCGGGCTGCGGCGCCTGCAGCGCTATGCGCGCGCGATCGCGGCCGGCGAGCGCGCGTCGATGCCGCTGCAGGGCGCGAACGAGCTGGCCGAACTGGGGCGCGCGGTGGAAAGCATGCATCAGCGGCTGGAGGACCGGCAGTACGTCGAAACCTACATCCACACGCTCACGCACGAGATGAAGAGCCCGCTGGCCGCGATCAGCGGCGCGGCCGAGCTGTTGCAGGAAGACATGCCGGTCGCGAACCGCCGGCGCTTCACCGAGAACATCCGCCGCCAGGCCGGCCGTCTCGAACAGATGATCCGCAAGCTGCTCGCGCTGGCCGAGGTCGAGCAGAAGCAGCGGCTGTCGGTGCACGAGCCGGTCGCGCTGCGGCCGGTGCTCGAACAGCTCGTCGACGATATCGAGCCGCGCGCGCGGCAGCGCGGCGTGAGCCTGCGGATCGACGCGCACGATGCGGCCGATCCGCCGATCGTCGACGGCGATCCGTTCCTGCTGCGGCAGGCGCTCGGCAACCTGCTCGACAACGCGCTGGATTTCGCGCCGCAAGGCAGCACGATCCGGATCGCGCTCGAGCGGCAACCGGCGGGCAGGGCGCACGTCGCGGTCGTGCGCGTCGTCGACGACGGCCCCGGCGTGCCGGACTATGCGCTGTCGCGCGTGTTCGAACGCTTCTATTCGCTGCCGCGCCCCGACGGGCAGGATCGCAGCACGGGCCTCGGGCTGTGTTTCGTCCGCGAAGTTGCGATGCTGCACCGCGGCCAGGTCGCGCTCGCGAACCGCGCGGAAGGCGGCGCGTGCGCGACGCTCACGCTGCCGTCGGCCGGCTGAGCGCGCTTCACGCTCGCCACACATTCGCTTCACGCCGGCTTCAATCGCCCTTCACCGGGGCCGCTCATGCTGACCGTACCTTCCACTCCGGTACCTGCCAGCAATGAATCGAGTCCTGTTGTTCAAGTCCATGATCACCGCGTTTCTCGCGCTGGCGATCCTGATCCCGCTGCAGATGGTCCAGAGCATCGTGCGGGAACGTGCCGACTATCGGCAGAGCGCGCTGCAGAGCATCTGGGCGAGCTATGCGGGGCCGCAGACGGTGACGGGGCCGGTGCTCGTCGTCCGTTACACGGAAGTCACGCGCGTGAGCGAGGACGTGCGCGCCGGCGGCAAGGCGAAAACCAGCCTGAAAAGCGAGACGAAACGGCTGCTCGTGTTCCCGAAGACGCTGAACGTCGACGGCACGCTGTCGGTCAGCGTGCGCTATCGCGGCATCCACAAGGCGCTCGTGTACGGGCTCGACAGCCGGATGACGGGCACGCTGCCGCTGCCGGACCTGAAGAAGCTGCCGCAGGCCGACGGCCACGTGAGCTTCAAGATCGACGGCGCGTACGTCGCGCTCGGCATCGGCGACCTTCGCGGGCTGAAGGCGCAGCCCGACCTGCGCATCGGCGGCAAGCGGCTCGACGTGGAGCAGGGCACGCGGCTCGACAGCCTGCGCCAGGGCGTGCATGCGAACGTCGATCTGGCGGCGCTGGCGGACGCAAACGCAGGGGCGGCGGTCGTGCCGTTCAGCATCGGCCTGCCGCTCGCGGGCGCGGAATCGGTCGCGTTCGCGCCGGTGGGCGACCAGAACGACTTCTCGCTGAAATCGACGTGGCCGCATCCGAGCTTCGGCGGCGAGTTCCTGCCGGCCGAGCGCACGGTCGATGCGCGCGGCTTCGTCAGCAACTGGCACGTGACGTCGTTCAACACGAAGGCGCGCGAGCAAGTGGCGTCCGGCAACGGCGGGGGCGAGATCGAGATGGCGTCGGTGTCGGTGATCGAACCCGTGAACGTCTATCTGCAGGCCGAGCGCGCGACGAAATACGGCGCGCTGTTCGTGATGCTCACGTTCGCGAGCTTCTTCATGTACGAGCTCGTGAAGCGGCTGCGCATTCACCCGATCCAGTACACGCTGGTCGGCCTGTCGCTCGCGCTGTTCTTCCTGCTGTTGCTGAGCCTGTCCGAGCATATTGCGTTCGGCTATGCGTATCTCGCGGCGAGCGGCGCATGCATCGGGCTGCTCGGCTTCTACCTGTCGTTCGTGCTGCACAGCGTGAAGCGCGGCGCGACCTTCACGGTGCTGCTGGCGATGCTGTACGCGGCGCTCTACGGGCTGCTGCTGTCGGAAGACAACGCGCTGATGCTCGGTTCGCTGCTGCTGTTCGCGATCCTCGCCGGCATCATGACGCTCACGCGCCGCGTCGACTGGTATTCGCTCGGCGCCGCGTGGCAGCCGCTCGCCGACAAGCCGGCGGCCGTGAAGCCGGGCGCGCCGGCGAAGTAAGCGAGCGGGTGGCGAACAAGCGCGCGCCGGGCGGGAATACAGCGGCCGACGCGCGCTTTCATGCGGGCCCGATGCCTTTCACGAGGCCATCTCAGGACGACGAAACCGCGCCAGCGGAATCTCGGCGATGGCCGCGATCTCGATCAGCAGGTCGGGACGGTAGAGCCGCTCGACCTGAACGGTCGTCGTCACCGGATAAGGTTCCGCGAAGTACGTCTTGCGGATATCGCCGGCCTGCGTGAATGCGTCGATGTCGGTGGCGTAATGGACGAGCGAGATCACGTCGCGCATCTGCCCGCCCAGTGCGGCCAGCACGTCTCGGATGTTGTCGAGCGTTTGCCGAACCTGGGCGCGCATGTCCCCGGCGCCGACGACCTGGCCGTCGCGGTCGAGCGCGACCTGGCCCTTCAGATGCACGATCCGGCCGTCGCCCTGGATCACGGCCATCGAGAACGCGCCGAACGGCGCCCAGACTTCCGGTGGATTCACGGCTTCGGCCATCGCGCAGCTCCTGTGGGTCGAAATGGCCGAACACAGCGGATTGCTGCATTCGGCGATCGCGCCATGATGGACGCGTTGATCGTCGACCGGCCCGACCTGCCGAAAGCGGCGGCGGCCCGGATCGCCCTATACTGACCACTCCACATTACCGGACCACGCCGTGCCGAACCAAGCTTCCGGAGATCCGTCCGTCGACGATCCCCGTCCGACCCCGCCTGTCCAACCCGAACTGGAAGACTGCTGCAACAGCGGTTGCTCGCCGTGCGTCTTCGACCTGTACGACGAAGCGCTCGCGCGCTATCGCGTCGAACTGGCCGAATGGGAGGCGCGGCAGGCACAGCGCGAGCCCCACCGATGAACCGAGGGAGGCCGGCGAGCCGCCACGCCGCGCATGCGCCATGCCCGTTTCCGGGCCTGGACTGACGGTGCCGGCACCGTCGCGCGTCAGGCGTCACGCATCCGCATGCAGCCGCCGATGCAGCGGCCCGAGCGCCATCGACAGCGCGACGCAGCCCACCAACACGGTCGTCAGCGTGAACATCGACGCCCTGAACCCCTGCACGTAATCGAGCGCGGCCGGATGCACGCCGAGCCGCGCGAAGAACACGCCGCCGATCGTCGCGGCGCCGACCGCCGCGCCGATCTGCAGCATCGCGCTGACCATCCCCGACGCGACCCCCGCGCGAGCCGTATCGACTTCCGCGAGCACGATCCGCACGACCGACGGCAGCACGAGCCCTTGCCCGATGCCGATCGCCGCGATGCCCGCATAGAAGCCGGGCCCCGGCGCGCCGTCGCGGGCGAGCGCGGCGGCGATCGCGACGCCGGTCGCGAGTATCGCGAAGCCGAGCGTGAGCACGCGATACCCGCCGAACCGCGCGACGAGGCGCGTCGTCAGCAGCGGGCTCGCGAGGAAGCCGAGCCCGAGCGGCAGGATCGCGAAGCCGGACGCGAGCGGCGACCAGTTCAGGCAGCCCTGCAGATAGATCCCGTAACTCAGGAAGAACGCGCTCAGCGTGTAGAACAGGAACGCGAGCAGGAGCCCGAGCGCGACGATCGGGTTGCGGAACAGCCGCACGTCGAGCAGCGGATCGTGGCCGCGCGCGAGCCGGCGCGCCTCGACCGTCAGCAGCGCGCCGAGCATCGGCAGCGCGCCGATTCCGCACGCGATCATCCACAGCGGCCAGCCGGCTTCGCGACCGTGCGTGAGCGGATACACGAGCATCAGCAGGAACAGCGACATCAGCACGGTGCCCGGCACGTCGATGCGCTGGCCGCGCGGCGCGCGGTTTTCCGGGATGAAGCGCCAGCTGCCGATCAGCGCCAGGATGCCGATCGGCAGATTGACGAGGAAGATCGCGCGCCAGCCGAGCCCGAACGGATGCAGGCTGATCAGCGCGCCGCCGCCGAGCTGGCCGATCACGGCCGCGAGGCCGAACGCAAACCCGTAGAAACCCATCACGCGCACCTGTTCCTGCGGGCTGAACACGCTGCGGATCGTCGCGAGCACCTGCGGTGCGAGGATCGCCGCGAACAGGCCCTGCAGCACGCGGCCGCCGACGAGCACCGTGCCGTTGTCGGCGAGCCCGCACAGCGTCGACGCGAGCACGAAGCCGGCCATGCCGACCATGAACATGCGCCTGCGTCCGTACAGGTCGCCGAGCCGCCCGCCGGTGATCTGGACGACCGCGTTCGCGCACGCATAGGCCGACACGACGAGCTGCAACTCGGCCTGGCGCGCGCCGATGCCGTCGCGAATGGCCGGGAGCGCGAGATTCACGATGAAGTAGTCGAGCGGCGGCAGAATGGCGCCGACCAGCAGGACCACGAGCGCCCAGCCGTGATGGCTGCGCGGCGTCGCCGCGGCGGCCGCGCAGGCCGGCGCGCAGGGGGCGAGGGTGTTGTTCGTCATGATGAAAGTCGATCCAAAGAATGAGGGCCCGATAGGCGATCGACGCAAGCAGGCCGTTGACCCCTTATTCTGGGCATCGCCCATGGTTCGGAAAAGCTGGAAAGAGTGGTAGCATCCATCGGGTTATTCGATGGATAAGGAGTGACCATGCGCGGTTTCGACCTGGACCAGTTGCGGACTTTCGCGGCGGTCGCGGATGCCGGCAGCCTGACGGCCGCCGCGCCGCTGCTGCACCTGTCGCAGTCGACGGTCAGCGAGCAGGTGCGCAAGCTCGAATCGCGCGCCGGCGTGCCGCTGTTCGTGCGCAGCAAGCGCGGCGTCGAGCCGACGCCGGCCGGCTCGCGGCTGCTGCAGCACGCGCGGCGCATCGTCGCGCTGAACGAGGCCGCGTTCGACGAGCTGCGCGGGCAGGCGATCAAGGGCGAGCTGCGCGTCGCGATCACCGACTACTACCGCACGAACGAAGTGGCGGGCATGCTGGCGCGGCTGCGGGAGTGCTACCCGCAGTTGAGCCTGCACGTGAGCGCGATGAAGAGCGCGGAGATCGAAGCGGCGCACGCGCGCGGGCAGATCGATCTCGGCGTCGTGATGAACATGTCGAGCGGGCCGTTCCGGCCGGTGTCGGCCGACACGCGCTGGGTGCTGCGGCGCGAACCGCTGTCGTGGGTCGCGTCGCCCGCGCTCGCCGAGCAGTTGCCCGAGCCGCTGCCGCTCGTGCTGCTGCCGGACGACTGCATGATGCATCAGGTCGCGGTGCGCTCGCTCGACGAGCAACACACGCCGTACGTGCTCGTGCACAGCGCGTCGGGCGTCGCGGGGTTGCAGTCGATGCTCGCGGCGGGGCTCGGGGTCGGCTGCCTGTGCGCGTCGGCGATCGGCGACGGCCTGATGCGGCTCGGCACGAAACACCGGCTGCCGCCGCTGCCCGACGCGGTGTTTTCGCTGACGCCGCCGCTGCCCGGCGAACGCGAGACCGTCACGCAGGCGCGCGAGGTGCTGTCCCGTCAACTGCTGATGTAAAACCATGCCGCGCGACACGCGGCGGCGCGTCATCGAGAGGCGCGCCAAGGGGCTCCAGGCATGAACGACGAACTGAAGAACCAGATGGCCGCGAAGCTGCAGCACGCGCTGGAGCGTGTGGTCGACGAGCGTTCGCTGATTCACTTCCTGCGCGTGCTCGGCCATGACTGGCACACGGAGCGGCAGCTCGAGGCCGACGCGCCGCTGTCGCCATATGCCCATGCGGCGCTCGGCTGGGAAAACCGGTCGATTGGCGAGTATCTGGAAGCGATGATCGACTGGGCCGAGGCGTCGGAAGACGGGTTGCGCTTCTACGACGTGCCCGATAATCCATGGCGGCGCATCGCGGACATCCTGTTCGCCGGGAAGATCTACGAATAACGCGGTCCGCGCGATTCACGTGCGCCGCTTTCTTTCTACTCGGTGACTTCGCCGTCCGCGTACGCCCGCAACCCGTTGGCCAGCGCGTCGAACACGGCCCGGCAGCGCGGGCTCGTCCGCAGATCCTCGTGCATCACGACCCAGGTTTCCAGCCGCATCGCGGGGAAGTCCGGCAGCACGCGCACGAGCCGCGCGTCGCGTTTCGCGAGCGCCGTCTGGCAGAAGCCGATCCCGTAGCCGGCGCGGATCATCGCGAGCTGCGCGAGATTGCTGTCGGTGCGCAGCGCGAACGCATCGCGCTTCCACAGCGGCATCCCGCGCGCCGCCGAGCGGATGAACGGCGTGACCGTATCGAAGCCGATCAGCGCGTGATGCGCGAGCGCATCGCTCGTCGCGGGCGCGCCGTGGTGAGCGAGGTAATCGTCGCGCGCATACAGCCCGACCTCGATTTCGCCGACGCGCCGCGCGACGAGTGCGTCCTGCGTGGGCGGCGCCATCCGGACCGCGATGTCGGCCTCGCGCTTCAACACGTCCTGGATGCGGTCGGTCGGCACGAGTTCGATCACGAGCCCCGGATGGTCGCGCCGTAGCTGCGCGAGCATCGGCGGCAACACCTCGACGGCGATCACGTCGCTGGCCGAGATCCGCACGATGCCGCGCACGCCGGCGCCGTGGCTGGCTGCCGCGCGCTCGAACGCGGCCGCCGCGCTGCGCAGCGCCTCCGCATGGCCGCGCAGCGCGAGCGCCGCCTCGGTCGGCAGCAGGCCCGAAGGTGAGCGCGTGAACAGCGTCTGGCCGAACGCGGCTTCGAGCGCCGCGACATGGCGGCCGGCCGTCGGCTGCGTGATGCCGAGCGCGCGTGCCGCGGCGGACAGCGAGCCTTCCGTCAGCACCGCGAGGAAGGTGCGATAGCGTTCCCAGTTCAGATCGGTGGTCATGCATAAATGTATAGCTGATCCATCATGTTAGGCAATTCCTTGGTAGCGGTCGGTGGGCCAGAATGCGTGTCACGATGGTTCGGTACAGGGAGATGGGCAATGACGACGGATGCAAGCGGAACGCAACGGCAGGCACTCGTGCTCGGCGCGAGCGGCGGGATCGGCGGGGAAGTCGCGCGGCAGTTGCGCGATGCGGGCTGGCAGGTGCGTGCGCTCAAGCGCGGGCTCGACGCCGAGGTCGTGGAGCGCGACGGCATCGCATGGGTGCGCGGCGACGCGCTGGATCGTGATGCTGTCGTGCGCGCCGCCCGCGGCTGCAGCGTGATCGTGCATGCGGTGAACCCGCCCGGATACCGGAACTGGGCCACGCAGGTGCTGCCGATGATCGACAACACGATCGCGGCGGCCCGGGCCGCGCAGGCGACCGTCGTGCTGCCGGGCACGGTCTACAACTTCGGCGCCGATGCGTTTCCGGTGCTGCGGGAAGACGCGCCGCAGCATCCGGCGACCCGCAAGGGCGCGATCCGCGTCGAACTGGAGCGGCGGCTGCAGGACGCCAGCGTGCAGGGCGTGCGGGCGATCGTCGTGCGCGCCGGCGATTTCTTCGGGCCGCAGCTCGGCAACAGCTGGTTCTCGCAGGGGCTGATCAAGCCGGGGCGGCCCGTTTCGGCCATCAGCGTGCCGAGCCGCGGCGTCGGTCATCAATGGTCGTATGTGCCGGACGTGGCGCGCACGATGGTCGAGCTGATCGAGCGGCGCGAGACGCTGGAGCCGTTCGCGCGTTTTCATCTGGGCGGGCATTGGGATGAAGACGGCATGCAGATGGCGCTGGCCGTGCAACGCGTCGCGAAGCGGCACGGCATGCGCCCGACGCTGCGCGATTTCCCGTGGTGGCTCGTGTGGGTGGCCGCGCCGTTCGTGACGACGCTGCGCGAATTGCTCGAGATGCGTTACCTGTGGCGCGAACCGATCCGGATGGACAACGCGCACGTGACCGCGGTGCTCGGCCGCGAACCGGTGACGCCGCTCGATACGGCGGTGGAGGCGACGCTGGCGGGGCTCGGGTGTCTCGGGTGAGCGACGGCGGGTAGCACAGGCTTCGCCCGGGCACGGAAACGCGTCACGGCGAACCGAAGAAGCCCGGGGTCACAATTCTCCACATACCCGCGTGCGTCCGATGCGCATCATGTCGGTCAACACCGATAAGGTGAAAACGGGGGCGAGATGTTGGGTTTCGGCTGGAAAGCGTTGGTTGCGGGGGCAATCATGTTCACTTTGAGCGGGTGTACCAACCTGGCAGGTGTGCTGTACTGCGGCAACTCGCAGTTCAACTTCCCGGACTACCACTGCTTCGAGCCGTACCGGTAGGAACAGGCGCGACGACTGAAAGCCGTCGTGCCCGCGTCCCGTACGGTTTTCCGCTCGCCGTCAGGCCACGACCGGCAACACCTCGACTGCATAGCGATGCGTGAGACTGCGGCTGAGCACCGGATCGTGCAGTTCCATCTCGAATGCATCGCCGTCGCCCATCGCGGCAATTGCGCCGTGCACGGCGACGGTCCCGCCATACATCGCGCAGCGCGCGGGCATCGTGCGGCGGTCGTCGAACCGCTGCCACAGCACGTCGGGCGCGAGCAGGCCGCTGACCGCGCCGTGCTGGTACGCCGTCCGCTCGCCGTCGCGCGTAATCAGCCACGAACGCATCTCGAGCGCATCCCAGTGATCGACAACATCCGCATGGCGCCACGCGTCGCGGCCGAGCGGTTTCGCGCATACCTGCTTCGACACGGCGACGCCGTACGCTTCGACTTCACGATCCGTGTGATCGGAGCCGACCGTGACCAGCGTGCCGGCCGGGCTGTCGATCAGCACACATTCGATCTCGCCGCCCGAGCGCGCGCCGAGCACGCCGATCGACGGCGCCTGCGTGAGCAGCGCGGCCGACACGCGATAGAAGCACGGCGTGGTCGACGGCGGCGCGACGCCGAGCGCCGCGAGTTCGTCGATGTGTGCCTGGATCGCGGCCGGGTCGCGGCCGGCCCAGCCGGCGATCACGACGCGTTCGATGTCGACGTCGACGGCGGCCGGTGTGCGTTGCAGGGAAATCACGTTGAACGACAGGGTTGGCATGCGGCTATCCGTTTGAAGTGCGAAGGAATGATTCGGCTGGCGGCGACGCTCAGTCCTCGAGCGGCCGGTGTGCGGTCTCGCGCGCGGCGACCAGTGCGATCGACGTGACGACGAGCGCGGCGGTGACGTACAGCGACACGGCCGTCGTCGTGCCCGTCTGCCGGAACAGCGCGGCGATCACGAGCGGCGCGAAGCCGCCGCCGACGATGCCGGCGAGCGTGTACGCGAGCGACGAGCCCGCATAGCGCACGCGCGTCGGGAACTGTTCGGTCACGAACGCGCCCTGCGGGCCGTACATCACCGCATGGATCACGAGGCCGATCGCGACGGCCGCGACGATCGCCACGGGGCGAGCGGAATCGAGCAGCGTGAAAAACACGAATGCCCACACGATGCCGGCGAGCGCGCCGGCGAGATACACCGGCCGACGGCCGAAACGGTCCGACAACGCGCCGAAGAACGGCACCGCGAGCGCGTTGCAGGCCGTGCCGATCATCACGGCCGTCAGCGCGACGGGGCGCGACAGGTGCAGCACCGTGGTCACGTAGGTCAGCGTGAACACGACGATCAGCGCATACAGCACGTCCGAGCCGATTCGCGAGCCGCCCGCGATCAGCAGGCGCTTCCAGTGGTACTTCAGCACGTCGGCGACCGGCACTTCGGCGGTCGCGTGCGATTCGGCGAGCTGCTCGAACTGCGGCGTTTCGTCGACGCCGCGCCGCACCCAGAAGCCGAACGCGACGAGCAGCGCGCTGGCCGCGAACGGCACGCGCCAGCCCCACGACAGGAAGGTGTCGGACGTGGTCGACAGCGTGACGAGCGCGATGCAGCCGGTGCCGAGCAGCGTGCCGAACGACGGGCCGATCTGCGTCCACGACGCGGACAGCCCGCGCCGTTTCTGGTCGCCGTGCTCGACCGACAGCAGCACCGCGCCGGCCCATTCGCCGCCGAGCGCGACACCCTGCACGAAGCGCAGCGCGACGAGCAGGATCGGGCTCAGGATGCCGGCCTGCGCATAGGTCGGCAGCGCGCCCATCAGCGCGGTCGTCACGCCCATCAGCACGAGCGTGAGCATCAGCACCGCGCGACGGCCGATGCGGTCGCCGAGATTGCCGAACACGAAGCCGCCGAGCGGGCGCGACACATAGCCGACCGCATAGGTCGAGAACGCGAGGATCGTGCCGGCCAGCGGATCGACCGACGGGAAGAACAGATGGTTGAAAACGAGCGCGGCGAGCGTGTTGTAGATCGTGAAGTCGTACCACTCGAGCGACGTGCCGATCATGCTCGCGGTCGCGAGTCGGCTGTTGCGGACGCGGCGGGGCGTGTGGGCGGCGGGCTGGGCGAGAGTGCTCATGGTAGCGGGCAGGTCGTGACGGGTGACGGGATGAAGCTCGGGGCCGGCGTTGGCGTTGGCGTTGACGTTGACGTCGGGCGTTCAGGCAGGCAGCGCGGCGGCGGTGGTGGCCGGTTCGGTTTCGGTGTCGTGGCGCTGGGCAGGCAGCGGCGCCGCGGCGCGCCACAGCAGGGCGAAGGTGCGCACGTCGTCGTGTCCGGCGAGCGCGGCGGCTACGCGGCGCGTGGCCGCTGCGTCGCTGCCTTCGATCAGCACCAGCGCATCGGCGGCCGGTTGGGAGGCCGCCGATGCGCCGATCGGTGCGGACAGGTCCGGTGACGTGCGGAAGAGCCGCGCGGCGTGGATGCCCGGTTCTTGCAGCGCAGCGTCGAAGCGCGCGCGCAGTTGCGGCACGTCGATGCGATCCGGGGGCAGCACGAACAGCGCGAGATGCGCGCCTTCGCCGTCGCCGGCCTCGATCGTCAGTTCGCCGACGCGCCGCTGCGTGCCCGTCATGCGCTCGAAGTTCGCGAGCGACCACGCGGTCTGCTGCGTGAACGCACGCCGGTACGCGTCGCCGCGGAACACGTCGAGCGTGTCCGTCACGTACAGCGCGAGGTATTGGCGCGGGCCGCCGTCGGTCGCGCGAAAACGCCGCGCATGCGTGAAGCCGGGAATCGCGACACGCTCCTGCATGTGCTCGCGGTCGTACCACGCGTTGAAATCGGCTTCGTGCGCGGGGTCGATATCCGTCCAGACGCAAAGCTGGCCGTGCGGAAGGGAAAGGCGGGTCATTGCGGGGTTCCTCGTGACGGGTGGGTCAGGAACCGCAGTGTCCCGAAGACGGCCCGCGCCCGTCCAACAAGAAAACAAATTCGCGGTGAACAGGTTTTCTTATGAGCGGCGCGGGCGGCGTTTCGCAGCGGAGGCGGCAGGCGATGCGGCTTTCGGCGTGCGCGTCGTTTTCGCGGGCGCGTTCGTCTTTGTCCCGGCCGGCTTGCGCGTGGGCGTCGCGTCGACGCGATCGGGGGCGTCCGGCTTCGCGAGGTTCGCGGCAGCCGCCGTCGCACGCGCGACTTCGCTCGCGAGTTCCGCGATACGCGCGGCGACCGGCAGCCCCTGGCTGCGGAATGTCGCGACGAGCGGCAGCGCCGGGAATTCGGGCTCGACGTCGAGCAGTTCGAGCGTGCCTTCGTGCAGTTCGCGCCCGATGATCGCAGGCGGTAGCGCGGCCACACCGAGCCCGTCGGCGACGAGGCGGATCATCGCGGCGACCGACGTGATGCAGTTGATGCTGGCCGGCCGTTCGACGGCCGCGAACAGCCGCTCGATCGTCGCGTGCGGCCCCGAGTGGCGCGAGAAGCTGATGATCGGAAACCCGGCCAGGCGCGCGACGTCGAGCGGCTGGCCGCCGAGCCCGAGGCGCGGGCTCGCGGCCCAGCGCACCGGGAATTCGCCCAGCGGCAGGTTCGTGAAGTCCGGGCCCGGCACCGGGTCGGTCTGCAGGATCAGGTCGACGTCGTCGGTGCTGAGCAGGCGAATCAGGTGCAGCGTCGTGTCGCTCGTGATCTCGACGTCGAGGCGCGGATAGCGCTCGCGCAGTTGCGCCATCAGCGCGGGGAACCAGCTGTGCACGATCGATTCGATCACGCCGATCCGGATCAGGCCCGCGTCGCTCGCCGCGTCGATGTCGCGCCGCATTTCGCCGTCGAGCCGCACGATCCGCTCCGCGTAGGCCAGCATGCGCCGGCCCGCGGGCGTGAGCGTGGCCGAGCGCGTGTTGCGATCGAACAGGCGCACGTCGAATGCTTCCTCGAGCGAGGCGATGCGGCTCGACACGGCGGCCTGCGTCGTGTGCAGTTTCTCGGCCGTGAGCCGGAAGTTTTCCAGCTTCGCGAGCCAGACGAAGGTTTCCAGAAACCGGATGTTCATCGCGTTCCGAACGGTGAGGCGGTGCCGCGCCAGGCGGCGGGATCGGTCGATGGTAGCGGATTTCAGGGGCGGGAAACGACCAGGCGACGCCGTGCGTGTCGTGGGCGGGTACGGGCAGCCTGGTGCTGACACGCTACCTGCTCGACATCTCACGCGGACGGCGCGCCCGTTTGCGTCAAAGCCCGTCGAACGCGAGCGTCGGGACGTCGACGATCATTGCGCCGCCGTCCGCGACGAGCGTCGCGCCGGTCACGAACGAGGCGTCCGGCGACGCCAGGAACGCGCAGACGGCCGCGATCTCGTCGGGCTCGGCCGCGCGCCGCAGCGGCACGTCGGCGCTGACGCGGGCGTACGCACCGTCGAGCGAATCGCCGTGCGCAGCCATCAGCGGCTCCATTTCCGCATCGGCCATCGGCGTGCGGACCCAGCCCGGGCAGACGGCGTTCGCGCGCACGCCGTGCGGGCCGTAGTCGCGTGCGAGCGATCGCGCCAGCCCGAGCAGCGCGTGCTTGCCGACCGTGTAGCCGCATACGCCGGGCCCCGCCGCGAGCGCCGCGATCGACGCGACCAGCACGATATTGCCGCGTTGCGCGATCAGGTCGGGCAGGCAGGCACGCGCGCTGACGAAGGCGGTATCGAGGTTCGCGTGCATCGCGTCGCGCCATTGCGCGTCGTCGGTTTCGTCCGCGCGGCCGATGCCGTGGCCGCCCGCGCATGCGACGAGCGCGTCTATGCGGCCGAAGCGTTCGGCGATGCGCGGCAGGAAGCCGGCCCAGTCGGCCGTGCTGGCGGCGTCGCCGGCGAGCGCGAGGCCACCCGTTTCGGCAGCCAGGGCGTCGAGCGGCGCCTGGCGGCGACCGATCAGCACGACGCGGTCGCCGCGGCGGGCGAAGCGGCGCGCGCACGCGGCGCCGATGCCGGTGCCTGCGCCGGTGATCGCGATCGTGCGGGGTGGCGGGTGCGTCATGTCGTTCTCCGGAAAGGGGTGTTCCGGCCACTTTAG
This sequence comes from Burkholderia sp. BCC0044, assembly GCF_902832955.1. Taxonomy (NCBI): domain Bacteria; kingdom Pseudomonadati; phylum Pseudomonadota; class Betaproteobacteria; order Burkholderiales; family Burkholderiaceae; genus Burkholderia; species Burkholderia sp. BCC0044. Next base: position 461,278 of record NZ_CADFDO010000002.1, read on the forward strand.
GCGGCGCCGGCCCGCGCCGGTATCCGCCGAAAGGATGAATGGGGGTCGTCCGGACGGCTGGGCGCGGCCGCCGTGGTCCATTTTGCAAAGGCTGACGATGTCCGCCGCCGAATCGTTCTATCCTCCACATTTTTGAGATAAACCACGAAAGCCCCGCAAAATAGCGCGGGCGGGCGCAATGACGCGCGGCGCGTCGGCCGGCTGATTCCGTCGTACGAATGCGCGGCCAGCAAAGGCGCGGCCAGCAAAGGCGCGGCCAGCGAGGGCGCGGCAGGCGCGAGCGGGCGTTCGATGCGCAGCTATCGCGTCCGCCGACGGCCTATGTCGCCACGGCGTATCGCCCGGTTGCGCGCTGGCGCGACCGGACCATCGACAAGAACAGGGAGGGGCCGGCAATGAGGCTGGACGACGAAAGAGAAAGCGCCAACGTCGAGGATCGACGCGGCGGCGGCGGGTTCGGCGGTGGGCGCGCGACGATCGGCATCGGTACGATCGTGGTCGCGCTGGCCGCCTCGTATTTCTTCGGGATCGACCCGCGCGTCGTGCTCGAAGGCGCGTCGGCGCTGCAGGGCCGGCAACAGCAGGCGCAGCCCGCGCCGACCCAGCACCAGGGCGCGCCGGCGAACGATCCCGGCGCGGTGTTCACGCGCAAGGTGCTCGGCAATATCGAACGCACGTGGACGGGCGTGTTCAACACGCAACTGCACGCGCAGTACGAACCGCCGAAGCTCGTGATGTTCACGAACTCGACGCCGACCGCCTGCGGCACCGGCCAGACCGCGATGGGGCCGTTCTACTGCCCGGGCGACCGCAACGTGTATATCGACCTCGGCTTCTACGACGAACTGCGCAAGCGTTTCGGCGCGGGCGGCGATTTCGCGCAGGCCTACGTGATCGCGCACGAAGTCGGCCACCACGTGCAGAACCTGCTCGGCATCGCCGACAAGGTCGACGCCGCGCGCCGGCGGTCGAGCCAGGCGCGCGCGAATGCGCTGTCGGTGCGGATGGAGCTGCAGGCCGACTGCTTCGCCGGCGTGTGGGCGAACAACGCGCAGCGCGCGAACCAGCGGCTGATGGAGCCCGGCGATTTCGAGCAGGGGCTGAAGGCGGCTGCCGCGATCGGCGACGACCGGCTGCAGCAGCAAGGGCAGGGCTACGTGGTGCCCGAAAGCTTCACGCACGGCACCAGCGAGCAGCGCGTGTACTGGCTGCGGCGCGGGATGGAGTCGGGCGAGGTGAGCGCCTGCGACACGTTCGCCGCGAACGCACGCTGAAACGGGGCGCGCACCTCTTCGCGCGCCCGTATCGTCCCGGCTACCGGCTACCGGCTACCGGCCACCCGGCCGGACCGGGACGATTTGCCGATTTGTGCTCACCGACGCTTTTCGGCGCCGGTAGGCTGGCCCGGACGTCGAAATTCGATGCGTCCATCCGCCAGCCGATTCCCCATGCCGACCTTGTCCGTTCCCGCCGATCACGCTCCCGCCGACTGGCGACGCGCGCTGCGCGCATGCGTGGACGCGTTCGACGCGTTCGCGAGCCCGTCCGCGATCGTGTTCTACCGGCTCGACCTGAGCGGCGAACCTGCCGATTTCGAGCTGTTCGGAATGCCGGAGTCGATGCATCGCACCTATGTCGCGCGCTACCGGATGCTCGATCCGCTGCATCCGTCGCGCTGCGCGGCGGGCGAATGCGCGGTCGTCACGCTCGCGTCGCAACTGCCTGACGAACGACGCGCCGCGTCCGCGTACTGGACCCGTTTTCTGCGGCGGCACGACGTGGCCGACGTCGTCGAGATCTGGCTGCGCGACGACGCGGGCCGCACGGTCGGTGCGTTCTCGCTGCTGCGCTTCGGCATGGGCGACGCGAGCGGCAACGGCGCCGCAGGACGGTTCGCGCCCGGCGAGATCGACGCGCTGGCCCGGCTGCAGCCGGTCGCCGAAGCCGCGCTGAGCCCGCTGCTGCGCGCGCGGCGCGGAATCCACCGGATCGGTTGCGAGGAACGGCTGACCTACCGCGAGGAGCAGATCGCGCGGCTCGTGCGCGACGGCCGTTCGAACAAGGAGATCGCGCGCGATCTCGCGCTCGGGCAACCGACGATCAAGACCCATCTGATGCGCATGTACCGCAAGCTCGGCGTGTCGAATCGCACGGAGCTGGTTGGGGCGTTGTTCCTGTAATCGTCGTGCAAGCAGGCCCGCGACATCGTGCAGTACCATGCGCGATCGTCGTTTCGATAACAATCAAGAAAAGGGCCGGGAACATGGATGTCGCGATCATTGCCGCTTCGCTGTTGGTCATTGCGTTGAGCATTGCGCTGCCTATCTTCATCATCAGAACCGTCAGAAGCGGAACTTACGACTCGCTGTACTTCCTGATCCCGCTTGCGCTCGGCGTCTATTGGCTGGACTACCAGGCGTACGACTTCCTCGCGTCGATGGGGCACGGTTTCAGAAACTGACGATTCAACGGCCGGGCTTCGGTCCGACGCCAAAAGCACGGCAGCCACCGGCCGATCATTCGCATCGCCCGCCGGCCGGCCCGCGGGTTCGAACCCGCCGCCTTCCGCCACGCCACGCGCTGCCAATTTGCGCTCACCGGGCGTGATTCCTCGTCGATACAGTGGTCCGACGCCCGCGTGCTTCACCCGCACGCGGTCCAGCCACGACAATCAACGAGACGCCCATGAGCAACACGAACTTCGTCGCCGTCAGCGACACCGTACGCACCTTCGTTGCGCGCGACTTCGGCCTCTTCATCGACGGTGCCATGCAGCCCGCGCACGCGGCTGCTCGGCTCGACGTATACGACCCCGCCACGGGCGAGCGGCTCGCGACCGTCGCCGATGCAGATGAACACGACGTCGACCGCGCCGTCGCCAGCGCGAAACACGCGTTCGACGCACGCGTCTGGAGCGGGCTGCGGCCGGCCGACCGCGAACGCATCCTGCTGAAACTCGCCGACCTGATCGAAGCCGACGCCGAAACGCTCGCGCAGCTCGAAACGCTGAACCAGGGCAAGTCGATCCACGTGTCGCGCGCGGTCGAAGTCGGCGCGAGCGTCGAATACGTGCGCTACATGGCCGGCTGGGCGACCAAGATCACCGGCCAGACGCTCGACGTGTCGATCCCGTTCCCGCCCGGCACGCGTTATACGGCCTATACGCGCAAGGAGCCGGTCGGCGTGGTCGCCGCGATCGTGCCGTGGAATTTCCCGCTGATGATCGCGGTGTGGAAGCTGATTCCCGCGCTCGCGGCCGGCTGCACGATCGTGCTGAAGCCGTCGCCGGAAACGCCGCTCACGGCGCTGCGCTTGGCCGAGCTCGCACGCGAAGCCGGCGTGCCGCCCGGCGTGTTCAACGTCGTCACGGGCGGGCGCGTCTGCGGCGCGGCGCTCGCGAGCCACCCGTCGATCGCGAAGATCTCGTTCACCGGGTCGACCGCAACCGGCAAGCTGGTCGGCGCGGCGGCCGTGCAGAACATGACGCGCTTCTCGCTCGAACTCGGCGGCAAGAACCCGATCGTGATGCTCGACGATATCGACGTCGCGCAGGCGCTCGACGGCGTCGCCGCCGGCGCGTTCTTCAACCAGGGGCAGGTGTGCGCGGCCGCGTCGCGCATCTATGTGCATCGCAGCAAGTTCGCGCAACTGGCCGACGGCCTCGCGGGCGTCGCGCAGTCGATGAAGCTCGGCGCGGGCCTCGACACGACCGCCCAGATCAATCCGCTGGTATCCGCGCACCATCGCGACAAGGTCGTCCAGCACATCGAAGGCGCGCGTCGCGCGGGCCTCACGTTCCTCGCGGGCGGCACGCCGGCCGACGATCTGCCCGGCTACTACGTGAAGCCCGCCGTGATCGCCGATCCGCACCCGGACAGCGCGATCGTCCACGACGAGGTGTTCGGCCCGGTGATCGTCGTCGTGCCGTTCGACGACGCGGCCGACGCGGTGCGCCTCGCGAACGCGTCGCCGTACGGCCTCGCCGCGAGTATCTGGAGCAACGACCTGAAACGCGTGATGAATCTCGTGCCGCAGATCGAGGCCGGCACCGTGTGGGTGAACTGCCATATCCCGCTCGATCCGTCGATGCCGTTCGGCGGCTACAAGCAATCGGGCATCGGCCGTGAATTCGGCCAATACGCGATCGAAGGCTTCACCGAAACCAAATCCGTCTGCATCGCGCATTGACGCGCGGGCCAATCCCAAAACCGCAAAAAACCGATCCGAAACTGGAGATTGCAATGAGCTACAACGAAGCGAAGTTCTGGCATCCGATGCTGCACCCGAACGAAATGAAGCAGCGCAAGCCGATCCGCATCGTGCGCGGCGACGGCTGCTACGTGTTCGACGAACAGGGGCGCAAGCTCGTCGACGGCGTCGCGGGCCTGTGGAACGTGAACGTCGGCCACAACCGCCAGGAAGTGAAGGACGCGATCGTGCGGCAGCTCGACGAGCTCGAATACTTCCAGCTGTTCGACGGCATCTCGCATCCGCGCGCCGAGGAGTTGTCGAAGAAGGTGATCGACATGCTCGAACCGGAAGGGATGCGCCGCGTGCTGTACAGCTCGGGCGGGTCGGACTCGATCGAGACCGCGCTGAAGATCGCGCGCCAGTACTGGAAGGTGCGCGGCCAGGCCGATCGCACGAAGTTCATCTCGCTGAAGCAGGGGTATCACGGCACGCATTTCGGCGGCGCGTCGGTGAACGGCAACACGGTGTTCCGCCGCAACTACGAGCCGAACCTGCCCGGCTGCTTCCACGTCGAGACGCCGTGGCTGTACCGCAACCCGTTCACGCAGGACCCGGAGGAACTCGGCCGGATCTGCGCGGAACTGCTGGAGCGCGAGATCCAGTTCCAGAGCCCGGACACCGTCGCCGCGTTCATCGCGGAGCCGATCCAGGGCGCGGGCGGCGTGATCGTGCCGCCGGCCAACTACTGGCCGCTGGTGCGCGAGGTGTGCGACCGCTACGGCGTGCTGCTGATCGCCGACGAAGTCGTGACGGGCTTCGGCCGCAGCGGCAGTCTGTTCGGCAGCCGCGGCTGGGGCGTGCGCCCGGACATCATGTGTCTCGCGAAGGGGATTTCGTCGGGCTACGTGCCGCTCGGCGCGACGGTCGTGAACGCGCGGATCGAGGACGCGTTCGCCGCGAATGCCGATTTCGGCGGCGCGATCATGCACGGCTACACGTACGCGGGCCACCCGGTCGCATGCGCGGCCGCGATCGCGAGCCTCGACATCGTCGTGAAGGAAGACCTGCCGGCGAACGCGGCGAAGCAGGGCGCGTATCTGCTCGAAGCGCTGCAGCCGTTCGCGGAACGCTTCGCGGCGGTCGGCGAGGTGCGCGGCAAGGGGCTGATGCTCGCGCTCGATCTCGTCGCGAACAAGGGCACGCGCGAGCCGATCGATCCGCTGTCGGGCTATGCGAACGCGGTCGCGGAAGTCGCGCGCGAGAACGGCGTGCTGGTGCGCCCGGTCGGCACGAAGATCATCCTGTCGCCGCCGCTCGTGATCCAGCGCGAACAGCTCGACCGGATCGTCGACGCGCTCGCGGCCGGCTTCGAGGCCGTGCCGTTCGCATGACGGCGTGACCGCACGACGGCCAACCCGCGGCGGCGGGTAAACGCCACCGCGGGTTTGCCGATTTGCGCTATGACCGGATTATTTTGCCTGCGTATTTTTTCGACATCGGATCACGCCGTGATCGACGAGGGGCCCCGGGAATCGACGCGCTGAAGCACCGCCCGGGGCCGACCGCACAGCATCTGGCCCGGCCGCCGACGAAGCGCCGGTTCGGGCCAACCCACGAAGGAGACAACGATGTCGGGATGGTCGGGAATGACCGGCGCCGCGGGCGATACGCCCGCCGGCTCGCCGGCTGAAGCAGGCGGCGCCGCCGCATTGAAGGCCGGTGCGGTCGGGTTCCCGACCGCGCTGGCGAGCGCGGTCGGGCTCATCATGGCGAGCCCGGTGATCCTCACCGCGACGTCGGGCTTCGGGATGGGCGGCTGGGCGTTCGCGGTCGCGATGATCATCGCGTTCGTGATGATGCAGGCGCAGGCCACCACGTTCTCCGAAGCCGCCGCGATGCTGCCGACGGCCGGCTCGGTTTACGATTACCTGTCGTGCGGGCTCGGCCGCTTCTGGGCGATCACCGGCACGATTTCCGCGTATTTCCTCGTGCACGTGTTCGCCGGCACCGCGGAGACGATCCTGAGCGGCATCATGGCGCTCGTGAACTTCGAATCGCTGAACGCCGCGTTCGAGAAGCACAACAGTTCGTGGCTCGTCGGCGTCGGCCTCGTGGTCACGTTCGCGATCACCAACATCATCGGCATCAAGGTGTTCAGCAAGCTCGAGATCGTGCTGACGGCCGGCATGTGGCTGTCGCTGATGATCTTCGGGATCCTCGGGCTCGCGGCCGCGCCGGCCGTGCATCTCGACGGCTGGTTCGGCGGCTCGGCAGTCGGCACGTCGATCCCGGCCGTGCTGTCGCTGGTCGGGATGGCGATGTTCATGTTCGTCGGCTGCGAGTTCGTCACGCCGCTCGCGCCGGAAATGAAGGCGCCGGGCCGCACGATCCCGCGCGCGATGGCGCTCGGCCTCGTCGGCGTCGCGATCTGCATGTTCCTGTACGGCGCGGCGATCCGTCGGCAGGTTCCGAACGTGCCGGTGAGCGCCGACGGCCTCACGCATCTGCTCGACACGCCGGGCGCGATTCCCGCGTTCGCGCTGCAGGTGCTCGGGCCGTTCGGGCGGATCTGGTTCGGCATCGCGTTCCTGTGCGCGGGCGCCGCGACGATCAACACGCTGATGGCCGGGCTGCCGCGCATCCTGTACGGGATGGCGATCGACGGCGCGCTGCCGCGCTGCTTCGCGTACCTGCATCCGCGCTTCAAGACGCCGGTGGTCGGCATCGTCGCGTCGGCGATCGTGCCGATCTTCCACGCGTGGCTGATCAACGGCAATCTCGACAGCATCCTGCACCTCGTGCTCGCCGCGACGTGCGCATGGGGCACCGCGTACCTGCTCGTCACCGCGTCGGTCGTGATGCTGCGCATCCGCCGGCCGGACCTGCCGCGGCCGTACCGTTCGCCGTGGTTCCCGCTGCCGCAGATCGTGTCGAGCGTCGGCATCGTGCTCGCGATCTGGTACATCACGCCGCCCGGCATGAACCCGCGCGACATCTACGTGCCGTTCGGCGCGATGCTGGGGCTGACCGCGCTGTACGCGCTGTTCTGGACGCTCGTCGTGCAGCGCCGGCATCCGTTCAGGCCGGTGCCCGTCGAGGATGTGCTGCGCAACGAGCACGTCGCATCGTGAAGGCCGTGCTCGCCCGGTGGCGCGCGGCGCCCGATGCGCCGCCGCCCGGCCATCGGCCCGGCGCGATCGCCGCGCGCGTGCTCGCCGATTTGCGGGCCGTGCGCGATGCAGACGGTGGCGTCGGTGGCATCAAGGCGCGGCTGCCGAACGGCGTGCGCGTGAGCGTCGACGAGCGCGTCGAGCGCCAGTTCCTGATGCATACGGTCAGCGTGACGGTGACGGCGGCCGCCGACGGCCCGGCCGCGCAGGGCAGCGCGAGCGTGCGTCAGACCGGCTGGCTGCGCTGCACGGGCATCGATGCCGCGCCCCCGCCTGGATGCGACCCTGTATTCATCGACACGCTGGCCGCGCTGCTTGCCGAGCCGGCGCTGGCCGACGCGCTGCGGCCCTTGCACCTGACCGACTGCGCGATCGACGCGCGCGACGGCCGCTGGACGCTCGCGATCGTGCCGTTCGGCGGCAGCGAGGTCGTGAACCGGATGCCGTCGTTTCGCCGTTACGTCAGGCTGATCGACGAGCAGGCCGCCGCGCTGTCGGCGGCCTGTCTTGCGTTCGAAACCGCACTACACGGGATTTTGCGAGGGTAAGCTGTGGCGATGCGTGCCGCGCGAACCCGGCGGCCGCATCCAGGAATCAGGGTTTTACCGGAGACGCCGATGCTGTTCCAGTCACGCTCACACGAAGACGTGCACGATCACGGGCTCGCGATCGCGGGCTGGCATCAGGTCTACCGTCAGATGACGCCGGGCCGCTTCAAGGGCACCGTCACGCAGGTGCTGTACGACGATTTCCACTTCTTCCGCGAGACGACCAACCGGCGTGTCGCGCAAACCGGGCTCGCGCCGATCGGGCGCACGTCGCTCGCGGTGCCGCTGTCCGTGCCGCTCGCGGGTACGTTCCAGGGGCAGCCCGTCGACGGCTATGCGCTGCTCGCGCTGCGCGCCGGCGAGGATTTCGAATTCCACACGCCGGAGGGGATGGGGCTCGTCGGGATCAGCGCGGCGTCCGACATGGTCGACGAGCTGTGCGAAGCCGAATTCGGCACGGCCGCCGCGCGCAAGCTGCGGCACGTGACGCGGCTGTCCGATGCGCAGGGCGTCGCGCTCGGCGTGCGGCTGTCGGCGCTGATCGACGATGCGCAGCGCAACCCGGGTTGCCTCGAATACGCGGCCACCCGCAAGATGTTTCGCGACGCGATGCTCGGCATGTTCCTCGATGCGCTGGAACACGGTATCGGCGTCGAGCGCCGCGACATCACGCACGCGACCTACAGCGATATCGTGAGCCGCTGCGAGAAGCATCTGCGCGAGCGGCCCGAGGAACCCGTCACCGTGCTCGAACTGTGCCGCGCGCTGCGCTGCAGCCGCCGCACGCTGCAAACGAGCTTTCAGCGCGTGGCCGACGTCACGCCGGTCGGCTACCTGCGCACGATCCGGCTGAACGCGGTGCGTCGCCTGTTGCGTACGACGCCGGTGCAGCAGCTCGGCGTGGGCGAGGCCGCCGCGAGCTGGGGTTTCACGCATCTCGGCTATTTCGCGCGCGAGTATCGCGACCTGTTCGGCGAGCTGCCGTCGCAAACCTTGCGTCCCGAATGACGCCTTCCCGCCGTGGCGGTGCCGCCGAGCGTCGTCATCTATCGCCCGTCCTCATCACCGTTTGCTGATTTGGGATAGAGGTCCGGAATTTTCGCTGGATAAAGTCCTGCCACTCGTATCGACAACACCATCGATTTGCACTGCGAACCGATGACCATAGAGGGGCGGGACATGAAGAACGGACGACGACTGACCGCAGCCGCGGCCATGCTGGCTTGCATGCATGCGGCGCACGCGCAGACTTCGGGGAGCGTGACGCTGTACGGCACCGTGGACACCGGCATCATCTACTCGACGAACCAGCAGTTCACGCGCGCCGACGGCAGCACGGGCGGCGGCCATGCGTGGCAGATGGGCGGCGGCAACCTCGTGCCGTCGCGCTTCGGCTTCCAGGGCGCCGAGCCGCTCGGCGGCGGCCTCGACGCGGTATTCACGCTCGAGCAGCAGTTCCTGTCCGCGAACGGGCAGGCGTTGCAGGGCGGCACCGCGTTCAGCCGGCAGGCATGGGTCGGGCTGCGCCAGGACGGCATCGGCACGCTCGGCCTCGGCCGGCAGTACGACTCGTACACCGACATGCTCGGCGCGTACGTGTCGAGCAACAACTGGGCGACGCCGTACGGCTCGCATCTCGGCGACGTCGACAACCTGAATGCCGCGTTCAACTTCAACAACGCGGTGAAGTTCACCAGCGCCGATTTCAACGGCCTCACGTTCGGCGGCACGTTCAGCTTCGGCGGGCAGGCCGGCGATTTTTCCGCGAAGCGCGGCTATGCGGTGGCCGCGACGTATACGCGTGCGCCGGTCGCGTTCTCGGTCGGCTACCTCGACCTGCACCAGCCGCTCGACGCGGCGCTCGGCGGCGCGAGCGGCTATATCGGTGATTTCGCGTGCAGCAACCCGGGCGCGATGTATTGCCTGCTGCAGGATGCTGGCTCGATGCGTGCGTTCGGGGCGGGCGGGTCGGTCACGTTCGGCGCGGCGACGGTCGCGCTGACCTACACGCATACGCGTCTCGGCGACAGCCGCTATTTCTCGACCGCCGCGCAGCCGCGCACGCAGGCGTTCACGTTCGACGTCGGCGAGCTGAACGTCACGTACATGTTCACGCCGGCGCTGCAAGGCGGCGTCGCGTACATTTTCAACGCCGCGCATACGGACGGGCGCGGCACGACGCGCTTCCATCAGGTGAACGTCGGCACGAACTACAGCCTGTCGAAGCGCACCGCGCTGTATGCGGTCGCGATCGGCCAGATCGCGAGCGGCACGGGGCTCGGCACCGACGCGGACGGCAACGCGGCGAACTACGCGCAGATTCCGGTGCTCGCGAACAGCAACTCGAGCCGGCAACTGGCGGTGATGGCCGGGATTCGTGTGAACTTTTGACGCTGGATGCGGGGGGCGGCACGTCGGTCGCGTGCCGCCGCGCTGCCTTCACGCGTAGGGTCCGGGGCCGGTCGAGTGATGGAAAGCGAGGCTTGAAAAAAATCGCCCGTATGCTTAACTGAACGGGCCCGGATGGACGGAATGCGGGCGTCAGGTTGCCCGGCTTGCGGGTTGCCACAATACCTTCACGGTCTGCGTGAACAATGGCGACGCTTCACGCGACCCGACGTGTCGCCGGCGTTGCACACGTGTGCAACGCATGACCGTTCCGCTCCATACGCCGATCGAGAGAGACCACATGACCCTGCTGAGTCGCCTGCGCGCGCTGTCCGCCGCCGTTGCGCTATCCGTTGCCGCCACGCACGCCTTCGCGGCGGATCTCGTCATCGCGGGCCGCGACGACATCTACGGCAAGGGGCTCGCCGACGCCGTCGCCGGCTTCACCAAGCTGCACCCGGGCACCGACATCGAGCTGCTCAAGCTGCCGAACGCGAACCTGTACCAGAAGCTCAAGCTGTCGATGCGCGAAGGCACCGGCGCGTACGACCTCGTGATGATGGACGACACGTGGGCGCCCGAATTCATCGGCAACGGCTGGCTGAAGCCGCTGCCGGCATCGCTGGCCGACGCCGATCTCGTGCCGTCCACCGTCGCGCTCGGCCGCAACGCAGCGGGCGCGCTGTACGCGCTGCCGATCGTCGGCAACGTCGAGATGTTCGCGTACCGCAAGGACCTGCTCGCGAAGTACAAGCTGCAACCGCCGCGCAACTGGGACGACGTGCTGAAGATCGCGCAGACCGTCGGCGGCGCGGACAAGAGCGTGTCGGGCGTCGTGTTCCGCGGCACGAAGGGCAACCCGGTCGTCACGGGCTTCCTGCCGATCCTGTGGGCATACGGCGGCGACGTGTTCGACCGTGCCGGCAACGTGACGATCGATTCGCGCGAAGCGCAGGCCGCGCTGAAGACGTTCCTCGCGCTGAAGGCGTTCGCGCCGAAGGACGTCGACGTGTACGGCGCGGCCGAAGTGCGCGACGCGCTGCAACGCGGCACGGCCGCGCAGTCGATCGAGGTGTGGCCCGCCTGGGTGCCGGCGCTCGACGACGCGAAGCAGTCGCGCGTGGTCGGGCAGATCGCGCTGCAGCCGCCGCCGGGGCAGACCGCGGGCCCGGCGCCGATGCTCGGCATCTGGCAGATGGGCATTCCGAAGGACGCGCCGCACGCGAAGCTCGCGCAGGACTTCCTCGCTTACCTGAGCGCGCGCGATACGCAGACGCGCCTCGCCGGCATCGGCATTCCGCCGACCCGCCGCAGCGTCTTCAACGATCCGGCGCTGGTGCGCCAGTACCGCTGGTATCCGGATCAGTTGAAGGCGCTCGAAGCCGGCCGTGCGCGGCCGCGCGTGAACGACTGGCAGCAGGTCGAGAGCATTCTCGGCGATCAGTTGCAGCTCGCGCTGACGGGGCAGGCCGCGCCCGACGCCGCGCTGCGCCAGGCGCAGCAGAAGATCGCGCAGGCAACGGCCGCGGCCGGCAAGTGACGGCTCACGTCGATCCGCAGGCCGGAGCTCGCGCATGAAGGCGTTCGGTCGCAGCCTGCCGTTCGTCGCGCTGCTCGGGCCCGCGCTGCTGGTGCTCGCCGCGCTCGCGCTGTATCCGGTCGCGCAGGTGCTGATCGACTCGTTCTGCCGGGTCGATTATTCGGCCGGCCGCCGCGCGTTCGCGGGGCTCGCGAACTATCGCGCGGTGCTCGGCGACGATGCGTTTGCAGCCGGCTTCGGCAACACGCTGCGCTTCACGATCGTCGCGTCGCTCGCCGAAGTCGCGCTCGGCTTCGGCCTCGCGCTGCTGTTCGTTCGCGCGTTTCCGGGCCGGCGCATCGCGCTGCCGCTCGCGATCCTGCCGATGATGCTGTCCACGCTCGTATGCTCGGCGATCTGGCGCAACTGGCTGAACTTCGACGGCTTCCTGAACGCGCTGCTCGCGGCGTTCGGCGTCGAAGGCGTGCGCTGGCTGTCCGATCCGCATCTCGCGCTGTGGTCGCTCGCGCTCGTCGACGTGTGGCAGTGGACGCCGATGGCGTTCCTGATCGTGCTCGCCGGGCTGCAATCGATCCCGCAGGAGCTGTACGAAGCCGCGCGCACCGATGGCGCGAGCGAGTGGCAGTGCCTGCGCGACATCACGTTGCCGCTCGCGGCGCCGCAGATCGGCCTCGCGCTGCTGCTGCGCTCGATCGACACGTTCAAGCTGTTCGACAAGGTCTATGCGCTGACGGGCGGCGGCCCCGGCAATGCGACGCAGACGTTGTCGACCTATATCTACGACACGGGCTTCCGCTTCTTCAACGTCGGGCCGGCGAGCGCCGCGTCGGTGCTGATGCTCGCGGCGTCCGCGCTGCTGGTCTCGGGGTACGTATGGCAGACGGTTCGCAAGCGGCGCGCATGACGGCGCGATCGGCGGGCATCCCGCGCGCACGAGCGAGTGCCGCATTCGGTCACGCGATGCCGTGGACGCTGCGCGTCGTCGCGCTCGCGCTGTTGCTGCTGCCGTGCCTGTGGATGGCGGGCGCGGCGTTCATGCCGACGCTCGAACGCCTCGATCATCCGTTGCGGATCTGGCCGGCCGCGCCGACCTTCGAGCATTTTGCGTCGGTGTGGTCGAACGGCATCGGTGCGCCGCTGTTCAATTCGCTGCTGGTCGGCTTCGGCACGACGCTGCTCGCGCTGGCGCTCGCGTTTCCGGCCGCGTACGCGCTCGTGCGGCTGCGGTTTCCGGCGCGGCTCGACCTGCTGTTCCTGGTGCTCGTGCTGGCGTTGAAGCTGATGCCGCCGATCACGATCGCGGTGCCGCTGTTCGCGCTCGCGAAGCGGCTGCACCTGCTCGATTCGACGCTCGGCCTGATGCTCGCGTACCAGATCTACGCGTTGCCGATGGCGATCTGGATGCTGCTCGCGTTCGTGCGCGACGTGCCGATCGAATATGAGGAAGCGGCGTGCATCGACGGCGCGGGGCTCGCGCGGCGGCTCGTGCAGATCGTGCTGCCGCTGTGCGCGCCGGGGCTGATCGCGACAGCGATCTTCGTGTTCATCGCGGCGTGGAACGAATTCCTGATCGCGCTGCTGTTCGTGTCGATGCCGAGCCGTTTCACGCTGCCGCTCGCGATTGCCGGCTACGTGACGGAGAACGGCATCGACTGGGGCGACCTGATGAGCGCCGGGCTGATGGCGTCGCTGCCGACGCTGGCCGTGGCCGGCTATGTGCAGCGCTACCTGTTGCGCGGGTTCGCGGGCGGGCTGAAGTGACGCGCGGCGTGGCCGCGCCCGGTCCTGCATCGTCACGCGCAACTGTCGCGCACCACCTGCGTGACCGGCACGACGCGTGTGCGCGACGGGCCGTCGAACGTCTGCATCCGGTCGGCGAGCAGGTCGATCGCCGCGTGCGCGAGGCCGCGCGTGTCCTGCCGCAGCGTCGTCAGCCGATACGCATCGTATTCGGCGGCGGGGATGTCGTCGAAGCCGATCACGCGCAGGTCGTCCGGCACGCGCAAGCCGAATTCGCGGCGCGCCACGTCGATCACGCCGAGCGCGAGCAGGTCGGACGAGCAGAACACGCCGTCGGGCCGCTCGCCGGTCGCGAACAGGTGCCGCGCCGCATCGATCCCGCAGGCATGGGTGTCGGACGGCGTGTCGACCACGTGCACGAGCGCCGCATCGAACGCGTTGTGTGGCCCGAGCGCCTGCTCGAACGCCGCGGCGCGCGATCCCGCGCTGTAGCTCGTGGCGCGCGGCCCGACGAACGCGAGCCGGCGCGCGCCGGCCCGCACGAGCCGCTGCGCTGCGCAGGTGGCGCCCGCCGCGTTGTCGCTGACGACCACATCGGCGCCCGGCAGGTTCGCTTCGCGGTTGATCATCACGACCGGAATCCGGTGTTCGAGATACTGCTGCGCGACCGACAGCGGCGGCGACGCGGACGTCATCACGAGGCCCGCGATCCGGTAGCTGAGCAGTTGTTCGAGCGATTGCCGGACCTGGCGCGGATCTTCCGCATTGGTCACGAGCGGCGTGAGCGCGCGCTGCCCGAGCACGGCCATCAGGTCCGACAGCAGCCGCGCGCGGAACGGGTTCTCGAACCCGGCCGTCACGACGCCGATCATGCTGCTGCGCTGCGTGATCATGTCGCGCGCGATCAGGTTGACCTGGTAGCCCATCGCACGCGCGGCGGCCATCACGCGTTCGCGGGTTTGCGGCGCGATGCTTGCCGTCGGCGAGAACGCGCGCGACACTGCGGAGCGCGAGACGCCGGCCCGCGCCGCGACATCCGACGCCGTTACCCACGGTTTTCTTTCCTTGTCATTCATCGATTCATGATCCCTTCGCGCCACGATACGTGCATGCCGCCTGCCGACTGGATGTCGGCGCTCGACGACGCGCGGCCGCTGCATACGCTGACCCTACCGGGCAGCCATGACACCTGTGCGTATACGGTCGACGATTCGCTGGTGCGCACGCAGCATGCGCCGCTCGATGCGCAGCTCGCGCATGGCGTGCGGCTGTTGGACATCCGCTGCCGGCACGTGCGCGATGCGTTCGACATCCATCACGGCGGCATCGCGCTCGGCATGACGTTCGACGACGCGCTGGCCACCTGTACGCGCTTTCTCGATGCGCATCCGCGCGAATGCATCGTGATGTCGGTGAAGGACGAGTGGCCGGCGCACGCGTGCACGCGCGGTTTCGATGCGACGTTCGACGCGCATCGCGCGCGGCATCCGCGGCTGCGCTGGCATGCCGGCGGCACGCTGCCGACGCTCGGCGACGTGCGCGGCGCGATCGTGCTGCTGCGGCGCTTTCGCAGCAGCCGGCCGCTCGGCATCGACCTGACCGCGTGGCCCGACAACGCGACGTTTACGATCGACCATCCGGACGGCGCATTCGTGATCCAGGACGAATATCGCGTGCCGGTGGCCGCGTCGATCGGATGGAAGTGGCGTGCGATCGACGCGCTGCTGACGCATCTGCCGCTGCCGGACAGCGGCCGCTGGGCGATCAGTTTCTGCAGCGGCACGGGGATGGGCGCGAATCCGTCGGTGGTCGCACATGGCGATGGCCGCGTGCCGGGCATTCATGCGCGACTGGCCGAACGCTTGCGCGAGCAGCCCGGCCCGCACGGCGCGATGCTGCTCGATTTCTGCGATGACGATGATTGGGCGCTGGTGCGCGCGCTGATCGAATGCAACGGCTACACGCCGGAGCAGGGCGCCTGGCGCAAGGCGTTTCGCTGTTAGCGGGTGGAGCGTCGCCGGGGACTACCGCGTCGCGATCGCCACCGCCGCACCGGCCATCGCGGTCGCGCTCGTGCGGTTCGCGATCCGCTTCGCACGTGCCGACGTCAGGAAGGCGCGAGCGCGCGACGCGAGCAGCGACCAGAAGCAGTCGGCCAGGATCAGCACCGCGAGCATCGTGCCGACCAGTTCGGCCCACGCGCCGACGCCGACGTGCGTGAGGTCGACGATGGTCGGCAGCAGCGCGAGATAGAAGATCATGATTTTCGGATTGCCGAGCGTGACCAGCATCCCCGCGGCGAACATGCGCCACGGCGACTGGCCGCGCGGCAGGTCGTCCGCATCCGTGCCGGTGGGCGCGGTCCACATCTTCCACGCGAGGAACAGCAGGTACGCGACGCCGAGCAGCTTCAGCACGATCAGGCCGGTCGCGAACGTATGCGCGAACGCGGACAGCCCCGCGACCGCGAGCGTGAGCCACAGCGCTTCGCCGAGCCACATGGCCGCGAGGAACGGAAGCACGTCGCGCACGCCGTTCGTCAGCACGCGCGCGACGAGCGCGGCGACGCTCGGGCCGGGCGTGCCGGCGGTAAGGAGCAGCGCGAAGGCGAAGACGGCGAGTGCGGGCAACGTCATGACGGACCTCGTGGATCGGGCGTTCGAAACGACACGTATGAAGTTTCGATTATAGTGACGGCCGTTCCAGACTGCCTGCCTGAATTGCCGTCATGCCTGCATCGATCCTGATTCGCCCCGCCACGCGGGAAGACGCGGCCGCGATGGCCGCCGTGGAAGTCGCCGCCGCGCAGCGGTTTCGCGCAATCGGCATGGCCGACATCGCCGACGGCGAGCCGACCGATGCGGCTGCCGTGCTCGTGCGGATCGACGACGGCCGTGCGTATGTCGCGGTCGATTCGCAAGGCACGTGCGTCGGATTCGCGTTCTACCGGCTGCTCGATGCGCGGCGGCTGTATCTGGAGGAACTGGATGTCGCGCCGTCGCATGCCGGACAGCGGATCGGCGCGCGCCTGATCGAACAGGTGATGACGCGCGCGGCGCGGGAGCACGTCACGCAGGTCGTGCTGTCGACGTTCCGCGACGCGCCGTGGAATGCGCCGTACTACGCGCGCCTCGGCTTCCGGATCATCGACGATGCAGCGCTCGACGACACGCTGCGCGCGATCCGCGCGCACCACGTCGCGCTCGGTCTCGACGAAACGCGGCGCGTGTTCATGCGTGCCGACGTGCCCGCCTGAACCCGCGCCGTTCCACCGTCAGGCCGCGTCGCTCAGCGCCGGGTAGTCGGTGTAGCCCGTTTCGCCTTCCGCGTAGAACGTCTCCGGCACCGGCTTGTTGAGCGGCGCGCCGATTTCGAGGCGGCGCGGCAGGTCCGGGTTCGCGATGAACAGCTTGCCCCACGCGATCGCGTCGGCACTGCCGCTCGCGAGCGCGGCCTGCGCGGTGTCGAGCGTGAACTGCTCGTTCGCGATCAGCGGGCCGCCGAACGCTTCCTTCAGGCGCGGGCTCAAATGATCGCCCGAATACGATTCGCGCGTGAAGATGAACGCGATCTTGCGGCGGCCGAGTTCGCGCGCGACATAACCGAACGTTGCCGCCGGATCCGAATCGCCCATCGTATGCGCGTCGCCGCGCGGTGCGAGGTGCACGCCGACCCGGCCGGCGCCCCACACGTCGATCGCCGCGTCGACCACTTCGAGCAGCAGGCGCGCGCGATTCTCGATCGGGCCGCCGTACGCATCGGTGCGGCGATTGGTGCTGTCCTGCAGGAACTGGTCGAGCAGGTAGCCGTTCGCGCCGTGAATCTCGACGCCGTCGAAGCCCGCTGCCTTCGCGTTCTCGGCACCCTTGCGGTACGCGGCGACGATGCCCGGAATTTCGTCGAGTTCGAGTGCGCGCGGCGTCACGAACGGACGCGGCGGACGCACGAGGCTCACGTTGCCGCCCGCGGCGATCGCGCTCGGCGCGACCGGCAGGTCGCCGTTCAGGAACATCGGGTCGGAGATCCGGCCGACGTGCCAGAGTTGCAGCACGATGCGCCCGCCGGCCGCGTGCACGGCCTGCGTGATCTGCTTCCAGCCGTCGACCTGCTCGTCGGACCAGATGCCCGGCGTGTCGGCATAGCCGACGCCTTGCGGCGTGACCGACGTCGCTTCGGTGATGATCAGGCCGGCCGACGCGCGCTCGGCGTAGTAGCGCGCCATCAGCGCGTTCGGCACGCGCGCCGCGCCCGCACGGGAGCGGGTGAGCGGCGCCATCACGATGCGGTTCGGCAGGGTCAGGTCGCCGAGGGTAACGGGATCGAACAGCGTGGGCATGGCAGATAACCTCTTCACGAAAGGCGGGGAGCCGTCGCGTCATGTGCGATGGCGTCCCGCATGGCCGGTTCGGCCGTTGGCTAGAGTTCGCGGCGCAGGGCGTCGTGAAATGCGTCGATGACGGCCTCGTTGCGCTGGAAAAACGCCCACTGGCCGATCCGCGTCGACGTCACGAGCCCCGCGCGCTGCAGCGTCGCGAGGTGCGCGGAGACGGTCGACTGCGACAGCCCGCAGCGCGCGTCGATCTGGCCCGCGCAGACGCCGTGTTCGTACGGCAGCGTCTGCTGCGGGAAATGCTCGCCGGGCGTTTTCAGCCAGACGAGGATTTCCCGGCGCACGGGGTTCGAGAGCGCCTTCAGGATTGCGTCGATGTCGAGTTCGGTCGGCATGGAAAAGCTGGGTGTTTCGGTCAGGCAAGCGGTATCGTCGATGGGCGAATCTTATATCGTGTTTTGGCGATATGTTTGAAAGCACTGTTGGCAATGGGGTTGATAGGGAGTCGTAATCTCGGGGTCGGATGGGCCGCGACGCGAACCGCCGGTTTCAGGCCGTCTTGCCGGCAATCTCATACCGCCGCACGCGTAACATACGTGGCGTCGCGCTTTATTTACGGAGTCCTTTCATGTCCGTTCGGGCCGTCATATTCGATTTCGACCTGACGCTGGCGGATTCGTCCGCCGCGATCATTGAATGCACCGAGTACGCGCTGCATCAGCTCGGCGCCGCCGGCCCGACGCCCGCGCAGATCACCGCCGTGATCGGGCTGCCGTTGCCCGACATGTTCCGTTCGTTGACGGGAGACACCGAAGCGGTGCGGGCCGATGCGTTCGCGCGGCACTTCGTCGCGCGCGCCGACGAGATCATGGTGCCCGGCACCCGCATCTATCCCGAAGTGCCGCCCTTGCTCGCGGCGTTGCGCGAGCAAGGGCTTGCCGTCGCGATCGTGTCGTCGAAGTTTCGCTACCGGATCGAGGCGATTCTCGAGCGCAACGGTTTGCAATCGCTCGTTGACGTGCTGATTGGCGGGGAAGATGTGCAACGCCACAAGCCGGACCCGGAAGGGCTCGTGCAGGCGCTGGCGCGGCTGGGCTTGCCTGCGGCGGCGGCAATCTACGTCGGCGATCATGCGGTAGACGCACTGGCGGCCGAGCGTGCCGGCGTGCCATTCGTCGGCGCGGTGAGCGGCATGACGTCGTTCGATGCGTGGGCACGCGCCGGCAAGCCAGCGGTGCCGACACATATCGGCGAACTGGTCGGGATCGTGCAGCAGATGCAGCGTCACACGGGCGAAGCGTGTGCGGACGCCGAGCGCGGCGCGCAACCGGCCGGCTGACCCGTTTTCCGCAGCGGGCCGGCAGCGCGCGACGGATTCTGCGACCATCGCCGTTCAAGTCATATCCGCCATCCGAGCCGCCGCCATGTCCGTCATTTCCGTTGCTTTTGCCCGCATCCGACTCTCGCGTACGCTGCCGGCCGCTCGCGCCTTCTCATACGCCGTTCCGCTCGCGGTAGCCTGCGCCGCTGCCGGCATGCTGGGCGGTACGCAGCCGGCCGAAGCCGCCACGCCCACGCAGCGCGAACGTCTCGAAGCGCCGGTCAAGGCCGTCGCCGACCAGCGCGTGGCTGTCGACACGCCGCAGGGCAGCGCGGCGCTGCCCGTCTACGCGGACCATCCGCTCGACCAGCCCGCGCCCGACGTCACGCGCGTGTTCATCGTGATTCACGGCACGCTCCGTAACGCCGACGCGTACTACGCATCGGGTCGCAAGGTCGTCGAACAGGCCGGTGCGACCGGCGCGGGCACGATGGTCGTCGCGCCGCAATTCCTGACGCGCGCCGATGTGCGTGCGTTTTCGTTGCCTGCATCGACGCTCGCATGGACGCAGGAAGGATGGAAGGGCGGCGAACCGGCGCGCCAGCCGGGCCCGATCAGCTCGTTCGCGGCGCTCGACGCGTTGCTCGCGCATTTCGCCGACCGCAGCCTGTACCCGTCGTTGTCGACGGTCGTCGTGATCGGCCATTCCGCCGGCGCACAGTTGCTGCAGCGTTATGCGGTGGCCGGGCGCGAAGGCGACGCGCTCGCGCGTACCGGCATTGCGGTGCGCTACGTGGTCGCGAACCCGTCGAGCTACCTGTATTTCGACGACGAACGGCCGAATGCCGACGCGCTGGCCGGCGGTACGTGTCCGCGCGCGACGGAATGGAAGTACGGGTTGAAGTCGGCGCCGCCTTACGTGGCGTCGCAGGACGTGCGCGATCTCGAAACGCGCTACGTCGCGCGCCATGTCGTGTACCTGCTCGGCCAGGCCGACACGAATCCATATACGCACTTCATCGACCGTTCATGCGCGGCGATGGCGCAGGGGCCGTACCGGCTGGCGCGCGGGCTTGCCTATTTCGATTACCTGAAGAAGCGGCATCCCGACGATCTCGCGCAGCAGGTCGTCGAAGTGCCCGGTGTCGGGCATGACGGCCTCGGCATGTTCACGTCCGCGTGCGGGCTGGCCGTGCTGTTCGGGCAGGCGTTGCCGCAGTCGTGTCCGGTCGTCGCCGGCACCGCGCCGGACCTGCACGCAGCGGGGCAGTGAGCCCGCATGCAAGGCCCGCCCGCGACGAACATCGATCGACCAGAAAAATGCAGGAATCGTGGGCGGTTCCGTGTGCGTCGCGGGCGAAGGGGACGACGGCCACTGTAGGCGGCAGCCGCCCACCGTTCGCCCGCGCGTTGCGTGGCGGTCGCGTCATTCGACGGTGATCGTCTCCTTCATGTACGGATGAATCCCGCAGAACACCTTGTAGACGCCCGGCTTGTCGAAGCGGAACGCGTACGTCTCGTCCTGGTCGAGCGCCTTCGAATGAAAGATGCCGGCGTCGTTGACGACGGTATGCGGTTCCGCGTCGAGGTTCTTCCACGTAATCGTCGTGCCGGCCTTGATCGTGGTGGACATCGGCGAAAACATGAAATTGCGGATCGTCACGAGCGGGCCGTTCGGGCCCTGCGCGAATGCGGCGGGCGGCGTGCCGGCGGCGGCCCCGCACAGGAGCAGCGTCGCGACGAATCGAGATGGCTTGAAGCGGATCATGTCGGTCTCCTTATATTCATCAGGCGAGCGTCGCATCGTGCAGCGACGACGCAACGGGATGGCCGGCGAATTCGACGGTCGTCACGCCGAGCATCGACGGCAGCCGGTCGTGCGGCACCGTGAGCGGCACGGGGCCCGGCCCGTTGCCGGCCGTCGGCTGCGGGAACGCGGTCGAGCGGGCGGTATGGAACGTCACGTTGCCCTCGACCTTCGATACGATCTGATGGATGTGCCCGTTCAGCACGGTGACCGAGCCGAAGCGGCGCAGCAGCGCCATCGTCTGCGGCGCGTCGCCGGTGCCCCAGCCCCACGGTTCGTAGATGGTCCACATCGGCATGTGCGAAAACACGACGATCGGCGTGCTCGACGAGCGGCCCTTCAAATCCTGCGCGAGCCACGCGAGCTGCTCGTCGCCGAAGCTGCCGAGCCCGTTCGGTTTGAAGTGCATCACGTTGACGAGTGCGATGAAGTGCACGCCCGCGTGATCGAAGCTGTAATAGCCGCGGTTGTCCGACGCCTTGCCGAACCGGCCGAAATATTCGGCGCCCGACCCGTCGGTGACGTCATGCTCGCCGGGCACGGTGTGTAGTTCCGGCACGCGCAGCGCGGACAGCAGTTGCGACGCGTGATCGAATTCCTCCGCCTTGGACAGGTGCGTGATGTCGCCGGTATGGATCGCCAGCGCGGGCAGCGCGGGCATCCCGTTGACGAGGTCGATCGTCTGCTTCAGCGTGGCCGACACGTCGGGGTTCGCGTCCTTGTTGAAGCCGATGTGCGTATCGCTGATCTGCACGAACAGCGGCCGGCCCGCGTCGGCCGGGCGTGCGTCGCCAGTCTGCGCGAGCGCGAGGTCGAACGGCGTGAGGATGCCGCCCGACAGCGTGAACAGCGTGCCGAGCCCGCCGAAGGCCATGCATTGCAGAGCCTTGCGGCGCGACGGGCGGGTGGGGGTCGATGAAGACATGTAAGCCTCGCATTCGTGTGACGAAACCGGACGGCCGGATCGTCCTGGAATAAGCCGGCGCCTTCCCCTGCGATACCGGCGAAGCGGCGGATTTATTCCCGACCGTTGCGAAATCGAACTCCCGTGTCGGCGGCCGGCGGCGCGATGCGCGACTGCCGTCGGATGACCCGTCAATGTCCTGTAAGTGACACGTCACATTTGCGTCACAGCCGCCCGATAGCCTCCCACTCCGAATCCCCTCTCCGGAGCCCTTCATGCCGAACCTCGCGGCAACGGACACGGGCGGTGCGGTCGGCCACCGCACGCGCACCCTCGGCCTCGCGCTGTTTTTTCCGGTCATTGCCTGCGGCATCGTCCCGGTCGGCATTCATCGCGGCGCCGATCTCCGCCTCGTCAAGGAAGGTCCGGTGCTGCCGATCGCCCTGCACGGGCTGTCCTGATTCGCGCCGCGGCCGCGACGCCCGGCCGCGCGGCACGCGGCCGGACCCATCGATTTTCAATTCGACACAAGACACAAGACGCTACCGATGGATATCCGTTTCTTCGATCCGAATCGCACCGCCAACGCGTCCGCGTGGCGCGTGCTGCCCAACCGCTGGGACGCGGTCGCGTTTCCGCTGATCATCGGCATCCTCGCGATGGCGATCGTCGGTTTTCACCAGACGATGGCGCCGATCGGCGTGCTGCAGACGCAGAAGATCTCGCTCGATCCGTCGAACCTGCCTGAATACGCGCTGCGTACCACGCTGCGGATGCTCGCCGCGATGATCGCGTCGCTCGTGTTCACGCTCGTCTACGGCACGCTCGCCGCGAAGAGCCGCCGCGCGGGCATGGTGCTGATCCCGATCCTCGACATCCTGCAGTCGGTGCCGGTGCTCGGCTACATCTCGTTTACGGTCACGTTTTTCCTCGCGCTGTTTCCGGGCCGCGTGCTCGGTGCGGAGCTGGCCGCGATCTTCGCGATCTTCACGAGCCAGGCATGGAACATGACGTTCAGCTTCTATCAGTCGCTGCGCACGGTGCCGCGCGACCTGAGCGAAGTGTCGCGCGGCTTTCACCTGACGCCGTGGCAGCGTTTCTGGAAGCTCGAGGTGCCGTTCTCGATGCCGGGCCTGATCTGGAACATGATGATGTCGATGTCGGGCGGCTGGTTCTTCGTCGTCGCGTCGGAAGCGATCACCGTCGGCAACCAGACGATCACGTTGCCGGGCATCGGCGCGTATCTCGCGCAGGCGATCTCGGACAAGAATCTCGGCGCGGTCGGCTGGGTGATCGTCGCGATGTCGGTCGTGATCCTCGCCTACGACCAGTTCCTGTTCCGTCCGCTCGTCGCGTGGGCCGACAAGTTCCGGATGGAGAACACCGCGTCGGGCGATGCGCCGCAATCGTGGCTGCTCGACATGATGCGCCGCACGCACCTGATCCATCAGTTGCTCGTGCCGGCCGGCTGGCTGCTGTCACAGGCCGCGCGGATTCCGCTGCGCGTGCCGTCGCTGACGGGCACGCGCGTGCGCGGCGCATCGGCGCGCCGTTCGTCGCGCATCGGCGACATCGTGTGGGCCGCGTTCGTGATCCTGCTGACGGCGTACGTCGCATGGCGCGTCGTCAGTTTCGTCGCGACCGGCGTGACGATGGTCGAGGTCGGCCACGTGCTCGTGCTCGGGCTCATCACGCTGCTGCGCGTGCTGGTGCTGATCGCGATCGCATCGGTGATCTGGGTGCCGCTCGGCGTGCTGATCGGGCTGCGCCCGAAGCTGGCCGAGAAGATCCAGCCGCTCGCGCAGTTTCTCGCCGCGTTCCCGGCGAACCTGCTGTTCCCGGTGTTCGTGATCGTGATCGTCCACTTCCACCTGAACGCGGACATCTGGCTGTCGCCGCTGATCGTGCTCGGCACGCAGTGGTACATCCTGTTCAACGTGATCGCCGGCGCGATGTCCTATCCGAACGATTACAAGGAAGCGACGAAGAATTTCCGCATCCGCGGCTGGCAGTGGTGGCGCCAGGCGATCCTGCCCGGCATCTTCCCGTACTACGTGACCGGCGCGATCACCGCATCGGGCGGCGCGTGGAACGCGAGCATCGTGTCGGAGTTCGTGCAGTGGGGCGACACGAAGGTCGTCGCGCACGGCCTCGGCGCGTATATCGCGCAAACGACCGCCGCCGGGGATTTCCCGAAGATCATCCTGGGCATCGCCGTGATGTCCCTGTTCGTTACCTTGTTCAACCGCCTGCTGTGGCGTCCGATGTACGCCTATGCGGAATCCCGGCTCCGTCTCGATTGAGAGTAAGCGCGATGCAAAATTCGACCGTTATCAACGCCCCCGTCAAGACGTCCCAGCCGCTGCAGCCGCCGCGGCTCGGCGAAGAAATCCTGCGCGTCGAGCACGTGAACCGCGGCTTCAACAAGTCGCAGGGCGAACTGCTCGTGCTCGACGATGCGAACCTGTCGCTGCGCGAAGGCGAGATCGTCGGCCTGCTCGGCCGCTCGGGCTCCGGCAAATCCACGTTGTTACGCATCATCGCCGGCCTGATCGAGCCGACCGGCGGCGAGGTGACCTACCTCGGCAAGCCGCTGCGCGGCCCGGCCGAGGGCGTTGCGATGGTGTTCCAGACTTTCGCGCTGTTCCCGTGGCTCACCGTGCTGCAGAACGTGGAAGCCGGATTGGAGGCGCTCGGCGTCGGCGCGCGCGAGCGGCGCGAACGCGCGCTGGCCGCGATCGACCTGATCGGTCTCGACGGTTTCGAGAACGCGTATCCGCGCGAGCTGTCGGGCGGGATGCGCCAGCGCGTCGGTTTTGCACGCGCACTGGTCGTCGATCCGACCATTCTGCTGATGGACGAGCCGTTCTCCGCACTCGACGTGCTGACCGCCGAAACGCTGCGTACCGATCTGCTGGATCTGTGGACACAGGGCCGGATGCCGATCAAGTCGGTGCTGATCGTCACGCACAACATCGAGGAAGCGGTGTTCATGTGCGACCGGATTCTCGTGCTGTCGTCGAACCCGGGCCGCGTGATCGCCGAGATCAAGGTGCCGTTCAAGCACCCGCGCAACCGGCTCGACACCGATTTCCGCAAGCTCGTCGACGACATCTACGCGAAGATGACCGCGCGTCAGACCGGCGAAGCGACGAAGAAGGGGCTGGAGCTCGGTAGCTGGATGCCGCGCGTGTCGACCAACCTGATGGCCGGCTTGATAGAGACGCTCGCGATGGCGCCGTACCACGGTCGTGCGGACATGCCGGAAATCGCGCGTTCGCTGCATCTGGAAGTCGACGAACTGTTTCCGATCGCGGAAGTGCTGCAGCACCTCGGCTTCGCGGACGTGCGCGAAGGCGACGTGTTCCTGACGCCGCCCGCGCGCGTGTTCGCGGAATTCGGCACACAGGAACGCAAGCTGATGTTCGCGGATCACTTGCTGAAACATGTGCCGCTCGCTGCCCGGATCCGGAAGGTGCTGAACGAGCGTCCGGGTCATCGCGCGCCGCGTGTGCGTTTCGAGCAGGAGCTGGAGGATTTCCTGTCCGACGAAGCGGCGGAGGAAACGCTCGATGCGGTGATCGACTGGGGGCGGTACGGGGAGGTCTTTTCGTACAACGACAAGACGGAAGTGTTCAGTCTGGAGGATGTCGAGAGCTGACACCCACGCCCGAATGGCGACCCGTCGTCATTCGGGCAAATCGCGCTGGTTGGTATCCCACTCGATCCCGCCCGCATTGAGCTGCTCGATCTTCTCCATCCGCTGCCGCGCCAGTTCCGGCAGCCGGTTCGTCACGCCGATCACCAGCGCTTCGGCGAGCGCCAGCGCGGGCACGTTGGTCTGCAGCATCGCGAAAGGCCGGCCCTGGATGCGCAGCACGATTTCCGCGAATTCGCCGATCGGCGAGCGCCATTCGTCGGTGATCAGCAGGATCCGCGCGCCGAGCCGGTGCGCGGCCTGCGCGAAGCGGATGCTGTCCTTCTGGTAGCGGCGAAAGTCGAAGATCACGAGCACGTCGTCGCGCCCCATGTCGGCCAGCGCGACGGACGAGAGATTCACGTTCGGCTCGACGTACTGCACGTGCGGCCGCGTATAGGCCAGCGTGAACGAGAACAGCGACGCGAGCGGCGCCGTATAGCGCCCGCCGCCGCAGAAAACGCGCACGTCCGCATCGGACAGCACCGCCACCGCGGCGTCGAACGCGGCCGCGTCGAGCCCTTCGATCGTGGTCGCGAGCGATTCGGACAGCCGCTGGAAAATCGCCGCATGGCTGTCGCGCATGCCCGTTTCCGAGTGGAACGCATCCAGCCGCGCGAGCGGCGAATTCATCGCGGTGTCGATCTCGTCGTGCAGCGCCTGCTGGAACGACGAGTAGTTCGGAAAGCCGATCCGGACGACGAAGCGGAACACGGTCGGGTCGCTGACTTCCGCCTGCTTCGCAAACTGCGCGATCGGGCCCAGCCCGAGACTGGGGTAGCGATCCAGCAATGCCTGCGCGACCTTCTGTTCCGACGGCGTGAAGCTATCCATCTGGGATAACAGCAACGCCCTGATGCTCGTCCCCATCGGCACTCCGGCTCTCTATCTGAATTGAATGAATTGAACGACCCACGGCAGACGTGCGTCTGCCGGCAACTGCACGCATGTTAGCCGATCGACGTGCGGCCAGCCGCGTCCGGTCTGAAATTAGAGGGACGTATCGTCACATCGGCGAATACGTTCATATGTGTAATGAAACAAACATACACCCACGGGCGCACCTCGACAAATTCGCTTTAAGTTCAGTGATTACCCTAGGTTTTGGCGTAAAAAAGCGGGTGTTATGATCGCGGCCTCGCTGGAATGTATCGTTTATTACATGCCGAATGGGCGGCATCGATACGCAGTCGCGCGCCGATGCAGTGCGGCACGGCCCGGTTTACTTGTCTGGAGGATTCCGTCATGAGGCGGCTCGTAGTACTCACCCTGTTGTCGGCGATCAGCGTGTGCGCGTTCGCCGCGTCGGACCCGGCGGTCGAAGCGAAGAACGGCATGGTCGTGTCGTCGCAGCACTTCGCGTCGCAGATCGGCGTCGACATCCTGAAGGCGGGCGGCAACGCGGTGGACGCGGCGGTGGCCGTCGGCTATGCGCAGGCCGTGACCAACTCGTGCTGCGGCAACATCGGCGGCGGCGGCTTCATGACGATCCACCTGGCCGACGGTCGCGACCGCTTCATCAATTTCCGCGAGACCGCGCCGGCCGCGGCGTCCGCGAACATGTATCTCGATGCGTCGGGCAACGTCATTCCGGACCAGAGCCTGTACGGCTATCGCGCGGTCGGCGTGCCGGGCACGGTGGCCGGTCTCGATCTCGCGCAGCGCAAGTACGGGAAGCTGACGCGCCAGCAGGTGATGGCGCCGGCGATCCGGCTCGCGCGCGACGGCTTCGTGCTGACGCGCGGCGATACCGACATCCTCGACACGACGGTCGAGCGCTTCAGGAAGGATCCGGAAGCCGCGCGCATCTTCCTGCGCCCGGACGGCTCGGCGCTGCAGCCGGGCGACCGCCTGGTGCAGAAGGATCTGGCGCGCACGCTCGAGCGCATCGCGGAGCAGGGGCCCGACGCGTTCTATCACGGCGAGATCCCGAAGATCGTCGAGGCGGCGGCCAAGCGCGGCGGCGGCGTGATCACGGCGGCCGATTTCGCGTCCTATCGCGCGCAGGACATGGCGCCGCTGACCTGCACGTATCGCGGCTACGAGTTCGTGTCGGCGCCGCCGCCCAGCTCGGGCGGCGTGACGATGTGCGAGACGCTGAACATCCTCGAAGGGTATGACCTGCGCAAGCTCGGCTACCACTCGGCCGCGGCGGTCCACTACATGACCGAAGCGATGCGCCACGCGTACGAAGACCGCAACATGCTGCTCGGCGATCCGGACTTCATCGACAACCCGATCGCGAAGCTCACGAGCAAGGAATACGCGGCGCAGATCCGCAAGAGCATCCATGCCGATACGGCGACGCCGTCGGTCGACGTGCAGCCGGGCGTCGGCGTGCACGAGAAGCCGGAAACGACGCATTACTCGATCGTCGATCACGACGGCAATGCGGTGTCGACGACCTATACGGTCAACGGCCGCTTCGGCGCGGTGGTCATCGCGCCGGGCACGGGTTTCTTCCTGAACGACGAGATGGACGACTTCACCGTGAAGGTCGGTGCGCAGAACCTGTTCGGCCTCGTGCAGGGCACGCGCAACTCGATCGCGCCGGCCAAGCGCCCGCTGTCGTCGATGGCGCCGACCATCGTGAAGAAGGACGGCAAGGTGTTCATGGTGGTGGGCTCGCCGGGCGGCTCGCGCATCATCACGATCACGCTGCAGACCGTGCTGAACGTGATCGACTACGGGATGACGCCGCAGGATGCGGTCGCCGCGCCGCGCATCCATCACCAGTGGCTGCCCGACGCGGTCTATTACGAGACCTACGGCCTGTCGCCCGACACGCTCGCGATCCTGCGCAACATGGGCTACAAGATGGTCGAGCAGACGCCGTGGGGCGCCGCCGAGCTGATCATGGTCGGCCTGCCGGGCACCGAAGCGGCGAGCCGCCAGAGTTCCGGGAACGATTCGTCCGTGTCCGGCAACGTGCGTGTCGGCTTCATCTACGGCTACAACGACCCGCGCCGTCCGGCCGGTTCGGCGATCGGCTACTGACCCGATCGTTTCATGCTGAATCGCTGCCGCCGGCGTTCGCGTTGCCGCGAATGCCGGTGCGGCGGCAGCGCGTCCGGCGGTGGACATCCGCCAGCCTGAGCGGCCGCGCGCCTTTTTCCGTCAACTCCATCGCCATGCGGCGAATTCCTCATGAACAAACGAATGTCCGCGGCAGGCTGGATCCTGCTCGCGATGGCAGCCGGCATCCTGACCGGCTACCTGATCTACACGCAGCTTCCGGACAAGCAGTCAGCCGCGGAAATCGCCGGCTACATCTCGCTCGTGTCCGACGTGTTCCTGCGGCTGATCAAGATGGTGATCGGCCCGCTGGTGTTCTCGACGCTGGTCGTCGGCATCGCGCACATGGGCGATGCGTCGTCGGTCGGGCGCGTGTTCGTGAAGGCGCTCGGCTGGTTCGTCACCGCGTCGCTGATCTCGCTGCTGCTCGGCCTGCTGATGGCGAACCTGCTGCGGCCCGGCGAGAACCTCGGCCTGCCGCTGCCGGACATCGGCGCGTCCGCGCATCTCGCGACGTCCAAGTTCACGCTGAAGGATTTCGTCGGCCACATGGTGCCGAAGTCGATCGCCGAGGCGATGGCGAACAACGAGATCCTGCAGATCGTCGTGTTCTCGATGTTCTTCGGCGTCGCGCTGGCGGCGCTCGGCGAGCGCGGCAAGATCCTCGTCGCCGCGATCGACCAGCTCGCGCACGTGATGCTGAAGATCACCGGCTACGTGATGAAGCTCGCGCCGCTCGCGGTGATGGCCGCGATGGCGTCGACCGTCGCGGTCAACGGGTTGTCGATCCTGCTGAAGTTCGCGGTGTTCATGGGCGACTTCTACGTGAGCCTCGTGCTGCTGTGGGCCACGCTCGTCGCGGCCGGGCTGCTGTTCCTCGGCCGCCGCGTGTTCAAGCTGCTCGTGCTGATCAAGGAAGCGTTCATGCTGTCGTTCGCGACGGCCAGCTCCGAAGCCGCGTATCCGAAGATCCTCGACGCGCTCGACCGCTTCGGCGTGAAGCGCAAGATCTCGAGCTTCGTGATGCCGATGGGTTATTCGTTCAACCTCGACGGCTCGATGATGTACTGCACGTTCGCGTCGCTGTTCATCGCGCAGGCGTACAACATCCACTTGTCGCTCGGCACGCAGATCACGATGCTGCTGATCCTGATGCTGACGTCGAAGGGGATGGCCGGCGTGCCGCGCGCATCGCTCGTCGTGATCGCGGCGACGCTGCACCAGTTCGACATCCCGGAAGCCGGGCTGCTGCTGATTCTCGGTGTCGACACGTTCCTCGACATGGGCCGCTCGGCCACCAACGCGGTGGGCAACTCGATCGCGAGCGCGGTGGTCGCGAAGTGGGAAGGCGCGCTGATGTCGGAGTCCGAAGCGAATGCGCATGCCGCGCATCTCGATGCCGAACTCGAACGGCAGAGCCGCGAGCCGGCCTATGGCGCCGGTCAGACCACGTCGACCTGACGCTCAGGCCGCCAGCGCGTCGTCGATGCACGTCGCGAGCACCATCGCGGCGGCGTTGCCGGGCGTCGAGCCGAGCAGTTGCGGCGCATAGACGCTGTCGCCGATCTCGATCGATCGACCCGACAGCGCGCACACGCCGCGCTTGCGCGTCGTGAACAGGCGCCACTTCTGGTAGCCGTAGTGGCCGGTGCACGCGTCGCACCACGAAATCATCACGGTGTCGGCCGTGGGCCGTTCGAGCACGCTGATGGTCGGCTTGCTCGTCGCGTCCCACGACGGCAGCCGGTCGCGCGTGACGCTGCGCCGCCGCGGCCCGCCCCACGAGACGGACGGCATGTCGAAGCTGCCGATGGCGGCGACGGTCATGAGCCAGGGCGCTACACGATTGTTCATGTTTCTGTTCCTCGAAACGTTACGCGGTGCCGCGACGCGCGGCATCACGACAGGCGGATGCGCGGCTGCACCCAGCCGTTGATCCGTTCGGCGATCCACAGCAAGGTCGCCTTGGAGAAACCGTGCAGCGCCTGCTGGTGCCGCCGGTAGAGCATCAGGTGGCTGAATTGCGCGAAGCGCCCCTGGATGAAGCCGCCGCGGAAGAACCCGAACTGCCCGAGCGTGCCGAACGCGTCGTAATCGCTGATCGACACCAGCGCGCCGAAATCGTGGAACGCGAACGGCGGCAGCGGCGTGCCGTCCAGCCATGCGGGCAGGTGCTTCGCGAGGTGCTCGGCCTGCTGCGTCGCGACCTGCGCGGTCGGCGGCAGCGGCCGTTCCTGGCCGTCGAGCTGCAGGCTCGCGCAATCGCCGATCGCGAACACGTGCTCGTCGCCGGTGGCCTGCAGCGTCGCGCCGACGACGATCTGGTTCGCGCGGTTCGTGTCGAGCCCGCCCAGCCCCTGCATGAAATCGGGCGCCTTCACGCCGGCCGCCCAGACCATCAGGTCCGCTTCGGCGAACGAGCCGTCGCCGTAGTGGAAGCCGTTCGCGTCGGCCGACGTGACGCGCGTCGACGTCAGCACGCGAAAACCGATCTGTTCGAGCCGCCGCTGGGCCGACGCGGAAATCCGCGGCGGAAACGCATTGAGGATGCGCGGGCCGCTTTCGAGCAGCGTGAGCTGCAGCCGCTCGCGCACCGTTTCGTCACCGTACGCCTGCGCCACTTCCAGCAAACGGCTCAGCTCCGCCGCGAGTTCCACGCCCGTCGCGCCCGCGCCGACGATCGCGACGCGAAACGGCTCGTCGCGCGCGATGCTGCGGAACACGCGCATCCGCAACGCTTCGTTGAAGGTCTCCGCCTGCTGCTGGCTGTCGATGAAGTAGCAGTGCTCGCGCACGCCGGGCACGCCGAAATCGTTGGCCTGGCTGCCGAGCGCGAGGATCAGCACGTCGTATTCGAGTTCGCGTGCGTCAACCACGACGTCGCCGTCCTGCGAGCGGATTTCGCCGAGCTGCACGCGGCGGCGTGCGCGATCGAGCCCCTTCACTTCGCCGGGCTGGTACGTGTAGCCGTGGTCGCGGGCGTGGGCGAGGAAGATCACCTGCTGCTGCTGGACGTCGCGCGTGCCGGCCGCGATCGTGTGCAGCATCGGCTTCCAGATGTGCGTCGGACTGCGATCGACGACCGTGATCTGCGCGCGCCCGGACCGGCCGAGACGCTCGCCCAGACGGGTCGCGAGCTGCAGCCCGGCGATCCCGCCGCCGACGATGACGATGCGTGTAGGGGTTGTCATGGATAAATCATCACGTGATGAATAAGGTATGATCCTAGCGCTTTCCGGCTCCGCGTGTCAACGGAGCGGGGCAGGCCGCCCGACGACGGTAGGTAATTCAGGGACCGGACACGGGCATTCGAATCGTTCAAGGAGCAGGAAAAACGTGGCAGAAGTCACTGAGCGCGCGCCGTCGAAGCGGCGTACGCGCGGACGGCCGCTGGCGGAGGCGTCCGTCGGTCCGGACGTGATATTGCGGGCCGCGCGCCGCACGTTCGCGAAGCGCGGCTACGACGCGACGAGCGTGCGCGAAGTCGCGCGCGAGCTGGGCGTCGACGCGGCGCTGATCGCCCATCACTTCGGTACGAAGGAAACGTTGTGGCTGGCGGTCGTCGAGCAGATCGTCGAGCTGGCCGAACCGATGTTCGACGCGCTGCGTGCGTTGCGCACGTCGCCGCTGCCGCATCGCGAGCGCGTGCGGCGCGCGCTCGCGCTGTGTGTCGATCACGAATTCGCGGAGCCGGACATCGGCATGTTCTTCTCGACGGCGGCAACCGAGGAGGGCGCGCGGCTCGACCGGCTGCAGGAGCGGATCGTGCGCCCGTATCACGACGCGATGTTTCCGCTGCTGGCGGACGCGGTCGAGGCCGGCGCGATCCGTCCGGTCGACCCGAACGTGCTGTTCTTCATGATCGCGAGCGCGATCGGCACGACGGTGTCGTACAGCCACATGATGCTGGAATACACGTCGCTGCCGACGCGGCCGGAGGCGTTCCGCGAGGCCGTGCTCGGCGTCGTGTTCAGCATCCTGAGCGTCTGAGCGCCGCGCGCGCTCACGTCGCCGCAACCAGCCCCAGTTCGCGCACCGCGTTCCGCGCGGTGTCGCGCAGCGCATCGACGAGCGGCGACGGCGTGCGGTATGCGATCGCCAGTTCGTACGCGAGCGGGCTGCCCGCCTCCTTCAGTTCGCAGAACGTAATGCCTTGCGGCCGCATCGGCACGAACAGGCGCGGCATCAGCGCGACGCCGATGCCGCCCGCAACGAGCCCGGCCGTCGTCTGCATCTGGCGCGGCTGCTGGACCACGCGCGGCGCGAAGCCCGCCTGCGCGCACGCGGTCACGATCAGCGCGTGCATGCCGGGCCCGTGATGCGCGGCAAACATGACCCAGGGTTCGTCTGCCAGCTCGGCCAGCGCAATGCGACGGCGGCGCGCGAGCCGGTGGCCGTCGGGCAGCGCGGCCACCATCCGGTCGCGCAGCAGCGGCTCGACCTGCACGTCGCCGGCATCGGCCACCGGCAGCACGACGAGGCCGACGTCCGTGCGGTCCTGACGGAGCGCGAGCACCTGCTCGGCGGTCGTGCCTTCTTCCAGCTGGAAATCGACGTCGGGATGCCGTTCCTGGAACGCGCGCAGGATCAGCGGCAACAGCGCATTCACCGTGCTGTCGACGAAGCGCAGCCGCAGCGTGCCGCCGAGGCCGGCGCCCGCGCGGCGCGCCACGGCTACCGCGCGCTCGGCCTGTTCGAGCGCGCGCCGCGCTTCGAGCAGGAACGCTTCGCCCGCTGGCGTGAGCCGCGCGCCGCGGTTGTCGCGTTCCAGCAGGACGACGCCCAGTTCGTCCTCGAGCTTGCGGATCGCCGCGCTGAGCGGCGGTTGAGCCATGTGCAGCCGCTCGGCCGCGCGCCGGAAGCTGAGCGTTTCGGCCACCGCGATGAATTGCCGGAACTGGCGCAGATCGATCATGCGATACCTTTTCCATATCAAGCCGTCATTGGATTCGTATTTTACCTATCGCTGGGCGTTGTCCACACTGCAAACGTCACCAACCGTCAACACTCGAGGAAAGGAGGGCAGGTCATGACGGGCAACGAACAGCAACGCACGGCGATCGTCACGGGCGGGTCGAGCGGGATCGGCTTCGCGATCGCGAGCCGGCTGGTGCAGGACGGGTATCGCGTCGCGATCGTCGGGCGCGACGTCGCGCGGCTGGACGCGGCCGTCGAGCGTCTCGGCGGTGAGACGATCGGGCAGGCGGGTGATCTGAGCGTGCGGCGCGACGCGGACGCGGTAGTCGCAGCGATCGCCGCAAGGTGGCCGCGTATCGACGTACTCGTCAACAATGCGGGGCTGACCGGCCGCGTCGGTGCGGATACCCAGGCGAGCGAGGCCGAGGCCGTGTGGGATACCGTGCTCGACGCGAATCTGAAGAGCCTGTTCCTGACGACGATGGCCGTGCTGCCGCACCTGACTCGCGACGCCGCGCGCATCGTCAACATCGGCTCGATTGCCGCGCGCGCCGGCAGCCTGCTGCCGGGCGGCCTCGCGTATGCGGCCGCGAAGGCCGGCGTCGAAGGGTTCACCGTCGCGCTGGCACGCGAACTCGGGCCGCGCGGCGTGACGGTCAATACGGTCGCGCCCGGTTATATCGCCCGCACGCGTCTGTTCGGTGACAGCGGGGTCGCGCCGGCCGTCGCGGCGATGATCCGCGTGCAGACGCCGGCCGGCCGCGCCGGGCAACCGGACGACGTCGCCGATGCGGTCGCGTGGCTGGCCGGGCCGCGCGCGTCGTTCGTCACGGGCGCGACGATCGCGGTGAACGGCGGCTGGCGCGTCGGGTGACGCCGAGCACGCCCGCCCGGCACGTCATTCGGAATCAGTCGGCGTCTTGTCGCCGAGCCAGCGTCGCGCGCCAGGGCCGTTGCGGCCCGCGCGATCTTCCGGGTTGGTCAGCTTGCAGCGTTTCAGCGACAGGCAACCGCAGCCGATGCATTCGTCGAGGTTGATATAGAGCCGCTGCAGTTCCTCGATCCGGCTCGCGACGCGCTGCTTCCAGCCGCGCGACAGCCGCTGCCAGTCCTTGTTGGTCGGCGCGGCGTCTTCCGGCAGGCTCACGAGCTGTTCGGCGATTTCGTCGAGCGAATAGCCGATCTTCTGCGCGAACACGATGAACGCGATCAGCCGCAGCACCGCACGCGAATAGTGGCGATGGCTCGAGCCGTTGCGGTGCGACTTGATCAACCCGCGCATCTCGTAGAAACGCAGCGTCGACGCCGGCACGCCGCTGCGCGCGGCCACTTCGCGGATCGACATCAGCGGCCATTGCGGGGTTTCCTGGATACCCATGACGCCCTCCGGGAATGCTTGACTTGAAGTTAACTTCAACTTTTATGCTACGCGGCAGTTTAACCCGTCGCGAGGCATCATGCTCTCCTTTTCCCTACGCAGGACGCCGCCTTTGGGCGCCGCCTGCGCCCTGTTGCTGGCGTTGTCGGGTTGTCACGACGGCAAAGGCGCATCGTCCGCTTACCCCCTTCCCGAAGTCGGTGTCGCCACCGTCGCGCCGCGCACCGTCCGCCTCGCGGACGAATTCAACGGACGCGTCGAAGCGGTCGACGCGGTCGAACTGCGGCCGCGCGTGAGCGGCTATCTGCAGCGTGTCGTGTACAAGGAGGGCGACGTGGTCGCGCAGGGCGCGCTGCTGTTCGAGATCGATCCGCGCCCGTACCGGATCGCGCTCGATCGTGCGAATGCGCAGCAGCAGCGGGCCCATGCGGCCGCGAGCCTCGCGAACGTGCAGCTCAAGCGCGTGCAGACGCTGATCGATGCGCATGCGACGTCGCAGGAAGAACTCGACAACGCGCGCGCCACCGCCGAGCAGGCGCGCGCGGATCTGCAGGCGGCCGATGCGGCCGTTGCCGACGCGAAGCTCAATCTCGGCTTCACCGAAGTGCGCGCGCCGATCGCGGGCCGCGTCGGCCGCGCGGTCGCGACCGTCGGCAACCTCGCACGCGCGGACGACACGCTGCTGACGACCGTCGTGTCGCAGGATCCGGTCTACGTGTATTTCGACTGCGACGAGCAGAGCTACCTGCGCTACAACGCGCGGCGCGCCGATCCGACGCATCGCGCGATCGGCGCCGATCCGGTGCGCATCGGCCTCGCGAACGAGACGGGCTTCCCGCATGCGGGCACCGTCGATTTCCTCGACAACCGGCTCGACCCGCAGACCGGCACGATCCGCGCACGCGTGCGGCTGCCGAACGCGGACCATACGTTTACGCCGGGCCTGTATGCGCGCGTGCAGCTCGTCAGCGGCCGTGACCAGGATGCATTGCTGGTCGACGACAAGGCCGTGCTCACCGACCAGGACCGCAAGTACGTGTACGTGATCGGCCCCGGCGACAAGGCGTTGCGCCGCGACGTGACGATCGGCCGCGAGCTCGACGGCGAGCGGATCGTCGAGAAGGGATTGCAGTCGGGCGATCGCGTGGTGGTCGACGGCGTGCAGCGCATCTACTATCCGGGCGCGCAGGTGAAGCCGAAGGCGCTGCCCGCGCGCGCGGCGGCGGACCCCGGCGCCGGCACGCAGGCCGTGGCCGACGCCGGCGCGCCGGCCGCGCAGTAACGGGAGACACGTGATGGATTTCTCCCGATTCTTCATCGACCGGCCGATCTTCGCGGTCGTGCTGTCGATCGTCATCTTCGCGCTCGGCCTGATCTCGATTCCGATGCTGCCGGCCGGCGAATATCCGGAAGTCGTGCCGCCGAGCGTCGTCGTGCGCGCGACGTATCCCGGCGCGAACCCGAAGGAAATCGCCGAGTCGGTGGCCGAACCGCTGGAAGAGGCGATCAACGGCGTCGAAGGGATCATGTACATGAAGTCGGTCGCCGGGTCGGACGGCAGCCTGCAGGTCGTCGTCACGTTCCTGCAGGGCGTCGATCCCGACACGGCCGCCGTGCGCGTGCAGAACCGCGTGAGCCAGGCGCTGTCGCGCCTGCCCGACGAGGTGCGCCAGTACGGCGTGACCACGCAGAAGCAGTCGCCCACGCCGCTGATGTACGTGAGCCTCTATTCGCCGGACAACAGCCGCGATTCGCTGTACCTGCGCAACTACCTGACGCTGCACGTGAAGGACGAACTGTCGCGGCTGATGGGTATCGGCGACGTCGGCGTGTACGGCTCCGGCGACTACGCGATGCGGCTGTGGCTCGATCCGAACCGGCTCGCGTCGCGCGGGCTCACCGCGAGCGACGTGATCGCGGCGGTGCGCGAGCAGAACGTGCAGGTGTCGGCCGGCCAGCTCGGCGCGGAGCCGTCGCCGAAGAAGAACGACTTCCTCGTGTCGATCAACGTGCGCGGCCGGCTGCGCACGGTGCAGGAATTCAGCGACATCGTGCTGCGCAACGGCGACGACGGCCAGGTCGTGAAGCTGTCCGACGTCGCGCGCATCGAGCTCGGCGCAGGCGATTACACGCTGCGCTCGTATTTCAACGACAAGCATTCGGCCGTGGTCGGCATCTTCCTGTCGCCGGGTGCGAACGCGCTCGACGTCGCGAAGGCCGTGTATGCGAAGCTCGACGAGCTGTCGAAGCGCTTCCCGCCGGGCGTCGCGTATCGCCCCGTATGGGATCCGACCGTGTTCGTGCGCGAGTCGATCCGCGCGGTGCAGCACACGCTGATCGAGGCCGTCGTGCTGGTCGTGCTCGTCGTGATCCTGTTCCTGCAGACGTGGCGCGCGTCGATCATTCCGCTCGTCGCGGTGCCGGTGTCGGTGGTCGGCACGTTCGCGTGGCTCTACCTGCTCGGCTATTCGATCAACACGCTGACGCTGTTCGGGCTCGTGCTCGCGATCGGGATCGTCGTCGACGATGCGATCGTCGTCGTCGAGAACGTCGAGCGCAACATCGCACGGGGCCTGAGCCCGCGGGATGCCGCGCACCAGGCGATGCGCGAGGTGTCGGGCCCGATCGTCGCGATCGCGCTCGTGCTGTGCGCGGTGTTCGTGCCGATGGCGTTCATGTCGGGCGTCACCGGCCAGTTCTACAAGCAGTTCGCGGTGACGATCGCGATCTCGACGGTGATCTCCGCGATCAACTCGCTGACGCTGTCGCCCGCGCTCGCCGCGAAGCTGCTGCGTCCGCACGGCGCGCCGAAGGATGCGTTGACGCGTGCGCTCGACCGCGCATTCGGCTGGCTGTTCCATCCGTTCAACCGCTTCTTCGAGCGCAGTTCCGATCGCTATCACGGCGTCGTCGGTCGCACGCTGAAGCGGCGCGGCGTGGTGTTCGCGGTCTATGCGGCGCTGCTTGCGGCGACCGCGCTGCTGTTCAACGCGGTGCCGGGCGGTTTCATCCCGGTGCAGGACAAGCTGTACCTGTTCGCGGGCGCGAAGCTGCCGGAAGGCGCGTCGCTCGCGCGCACCAGCGCGGTGACCGAGCAGATGACGAAGATCGCGCTCGGCACCGACGGCGTGGAGATGGTGCCGGCCTTTGCCGGGCTGAATGCGCTGCAGGGCGTGAACACGCCGAACATCACGAACTCGTACGTGATCCTGAAGCCGTTCGACCAGCGTCATCGCAGCGCCGCGCAGATCAACGCGGACCTGAACGCGCGCTTCGCGGCGATCGGCGGCGGCATTACGTATGCACTGATGCCGCCGCCGATCCAGGGCCTGGGCAACGGCTCCGGTTACTCGCTGTATCTGGAGGATCGCGGCGGCCTCGGCTACGGCGAATTGCAGAAGGCGCTCGCCGCGTTCCAGGCCGCGGTCGCGAAGACGCCGGGGATGAGCTATCCGGTCAGCTCGTACCAGGCGAACATTCCGCAGCTCGAGGTGAAGGTCGACCGCCTGAAGGCGAAGGCGCAGGGCGTCGCGCTGACCGATCTGTTCAATACGTTGCAGGTGTATCTCGGCTCGATGTACGTGAACGACTTCAACGTGTTCGGCCGCGTGTATCGCGTGATGGCGCAAGCGGATGCCGGCCACCGGCAGACGGCCGCCGACATCGCGAACCTGCGCACGCGCAACGCGAAGGGCGAGATGGTGCCGATCGGCTCGATGGTGACGGTCGGGCCCGCGTACGGTCCCGACCCGGTTGTCCGCTACAACGGCTATCCGGCCGCCGACCTGATCGGCGACGCCGATCCGAAGACGATGTCGTCGTCGCAGGCGATCGCGAAGCTGCAGCAGATCGCGAAGGACGTGCTGCCGCCCGGCATCACGCTCGAATGGACCGACCTCAGCTACCAGCAGGTCACGCAGAGCAACGCGGCGATCGTCGTGTTCCCGCTCGCGGTGATGCTCGTGTTCCTGGTGCTCGCGTCGCTGTACGAGAGCTGGACGCTGCCGCTCGCGGTGATCCTGATCGTGCCCGTGTGCATGTGCGCGGCGCTGTTCGGCGTGTGGCTGTCCGGCGGCGACAACAACGTGTTCGTGCAGGTCGGCCTGGTCGTGCTGATGGGGTTGGCCTGCAAGAACGCGATCCTGATCGTCGAATTCGCGCGCGAGCTCGAGATCCAGGGCAAGGGCGCGGTCGACGCGGCGCTCGAAGCGTGCAAGCTGCGGCTGCGTCCGATCGTGATGACGTCGGTCGCGTTCATCGCGGGCTCGGTGCCGCTGCTGATCGGCAGCGGCGCGGGCAGCGAGGTGCGGGCGGCCACCGGCGTCACCGTGTTCGCCGGGATGCTGGGCGTCACGCTGTTCGGGCTGTTCCTGACGCCCGTGTTCTACGTGGCGATCCGCAAGCTCGCGGGCGGCACGCCGGCCGTCTGGAGCGAACAGCACGGCACCCTCGAAGGAGAAAACCGATGAGCGCCGCTTTCCGTCTTTCCGCGCTCGCGATGTCGGTGACGCTCGCTGCCTGCGCGGTCGGCCCCGATTTCAAACGACCCGATACGACCACGGCCGCGCGGTTCGCCCGCGACGTTCACCCGGCGGCGCAGCGCGACGCGGCGCCGGCCGGTACACAGCCCGATACACGGCCCGATATGCCGCCCGATGCGTTGGCCGACGCCGACGCCACGTTCTGGCGCGGCTTCGGCGATCCGGCGCTGACGCAGTTGATCGATGCGGCGCTCGCGGCGAACCAGGATCTGCAGGTGGCCGTGTCGCGCTACGACGCGTCGAACGCGCTGCTGTCGCAGGCGACGTTCGACCGCTATCCGACGATCACCGCAAGCGGCCAGATCGGCCATCAGCTGATGAGCAAGGATCAGGCGTTCGGCGCGCCGCGCAGCCAGCGCGATACGCCGACCTCGAGCGTCGGCATCAATGCCGCGTGGGAACTCGACCTGTTCGGGCGCGTGCGCCGCTCGATCGAGTCGCAGCGCGCGGAAACGGCGGCCAGCGCGGCCGACGTGCGCGCGGTGCGTGTCGCGATCGCGGCGGAGGTCGCGAGCACGTACGTCGATCTGCGCGGCTCGCAGGAGCGGTTGCGGATCGCCCGCGACAACGCCGACAACCAGAAGCAGACGCTCGCGCTGATCAATGCGCGCGTCGGCGCGGGACGCGGCTCCGAACTCGATGCGGCGCGAGCGCGTGCGCAGTACGAATCGACCACCTCGCGGATCGCCGTGTACGAAGCCGCGATCGGCGTCGACGAGCATCGGCTCGCGGTGCTGACCGGGCAGACGCCGGATGCGTTGATCGGCCGCTTCGATTGGCCGAAGACGGGCACGCTGGTGCCGCTGCCGGCGCTCGCCGCCGACATCGATCCCGGCACGCCGGGCGACCTGCTGCGCCGCCGCCCCGATGTCGCGGCCGCCGAGGCGCGGCTGCATGCGGCGACCGCGCGCGTCGGCGTCGCGACCGCCGACCTGTTCCCGCGCTTCACGCTGTCCGGGCTGCTCGGCAGCGCGACGAGCAGCTACGGGTTCTTCCGCGCGGGCAGCGATACGAACCTGATCGCGCTCGGCATCGATTGGTCGTTCCTCGACGTCGGCCGCGTGCGTGCGCGGATCGCCGCGAGCGACGCGGAAGCGGCCGGCCAGCTTGCGCAGTACCGGCAGACCGTGCTCGGCGCGCTGGAGGAAACCGAGAACGCGTTGCTGCGTGTCGCGCGCACGCGTGACGAGACCGCGCACCTCGTGCGCGCGGCCGACGACAGCGCGCGCGCCGCGCAGCTCGCGCAGGCCCGCTTCTCGGCCGGCGCGATCGACTACTACGAAGTGCTCGACGCGCAACGGACGCTGCTGCAGGCGCAGGACGCGGCGGCCGACGGGCGGATGCGCGGCGCGGCATCGACGGTCGCGCTGTACAAGGCGCTCGCGGGCGGCTGGCCGTCGGGCACGGGGCAGGTGAAGTAACGCGAGCAGTGCGGCGCGGCGGTCGTGGCGCCGCGTCGCGCGACGAAACGCCTGCCTTGCCGATCGGCGGCAACACGGATGCGATTGCGGGCGTATGAAAGGGCCGTCGTTCTCGCGGTAAAATTTAATTGCAACTGCAATTAAGCGAGAGGAACGACCTGACTTGACGTCCTCCACCGCCTAAAGGCGGCGGATTCCCACACCTGGCGATGCACGTCCGCATCGGAGAATGTTCAGCGCAGCGTTGATATCACGATCATGCTCGACACCACAGTCACTGCAGGCCCATTCTCTTATTCGCAGTCCCGCGATACCTTTCGGCCGCGTCGTGCTGTCTTTCGATCCGCACGACGAACAGGACTGGGTCGAACCGCTTTCGTCGACTTCCTCAAACGTGGCTCCGTGCGCGATCGCCTTGTAACGGAGCTTGTCCCGGAAGGACGACCAGGATGCGTCGTAGACGCTCTTCGCCATCCTGGTTCTGGCGAGTTTTGCGGCCGACACGTTGCCGACCGCGATGTAATCGAAGCGCCGCACGAGATCGAGCGCGAGCTTGTGTTGAAAATCGGCACGGGCATTTGCCACCTTGGCGTGCAGCTTCGCGATATGTCGCTTGTGCTTTCGCGCTCGCTGCGCTTTCGCCAGCTTTTCCGCCGCTCGTCGACCGAACTG
This sequence comes from Burkholderia sp. BCC0044, assembly GCF_902832955.1. Taxonomy (NCBI): domain Bacteria; kingdom Pseudomonadati; phylum Pseudomonadota; class Betaproteobacteria; order Burkholderiales; family Burkholderiaceae; genus Burkholderia; species Burkholderia sp. BCC0044. The sequence goes on from NZ_CADFDO010000002.1 coordinate 502,858, forward strand.
GTCATTGGGCAGCTTTTCTCCGGTCGAAAGTGTGGCGAAGTCTTTCAGGCCGAGATCGATGCCAACACCGGACCGGACCGGGCGGGCCTGAACATCGGGTATCTCGATCACGATGTTGAGAAACCAGTTGCCGCGTGCATCCTGCGCGAAGTTGGTCCCGTCCTTGATCTTGCCTTCGGGAAGTGGGCGGCTGTTGAACACGCGGAAGGTGTTGCCGGCAAAGCGAAACGCGTCACCCTCGCGCTTCAGGTCACGGCCCTTCAGCGGCACCCAGCCGAGCGATTTCCTGCCGCGATAGCGCAGGTAGGGCCGACGGTGCTGACTGCGCGACTTCGCGTATTGCTCGCACGTCGCGTTGATCGTGCCGGAGTGGATGTCGAGTTCCTTGCTGCTCCCCGTCGTCAGCACATTCAGGTCGAATCCCGTCGGCCACTTCTTGCCCCACTTGAGCGCGTGCTTCTGCGTGTCGTTGCAGAAGTTCCAGACGTAGTTCACCGCACGGCTCTGCTTGTTGAGCAGTCCGTTGAGCGATTTCACCCGGTAGCGGTAGACAAGGATCATGCAGGTGATCCTAACCCGTGGAAGAAGCTGCCTGTCAACAGCACCCCTTTCCTCCCCGTCCTGAAGGACGGGGTTTCTCGGAGCAAATTCTGATGAACGCAACCGAACCCGATCTGTGGTTCTCGTTCGTCCGCGCGCACCGGACGATGATCCGCGAGATCGAGCGTCGCCTCGCGGCAGCCCGCCTGCCTGCGTATGCGTGGTACGACGCGCTGTGGGGGCTCGAAAGCGGCCCCGACGGCACGCGCCGCATGCATGAACTAGCCGACGTGCTTGCGATCGAGCGCTACAACCTGACGCGGCTCGTCGACCGGCTCGAACAGGAGGGGCTCGTCACGCGCACGCGTTCGGCGGACGACGGCCGTGCGGCGTTCGCGAGCATCACCGACAAGGGGCGGACGCTGCGCAAGAAGATGTGGAAGGTGTACCAGTCGACGGTGGCGGAGCTTTTTCTCGACCAGTTCACCGGCAAGGAGCGGGCGGCGATGGCCGCCGCGCTCGATCGCGCGACCGCCGCGGCGCGCGACGCGACGGCCGACGCGAAGTAACGGCGCTCGGCGCATGGCGCGGCCGCTACCGGGCGTCCGTACGAGCGGACCGGGTTGCGCATCCTGCATGTCCCTCCTCCGAGTACTGGCATGTCGCCGGCACCATCGGTTTCGGCATAGGATTGCAATTGCAACGATTGCAGTTGCAACGACAAACCGATGACAAGGACCGACATGACCTCGACGCACTCCCTCACGTTCTATACGGCCGACACGCCGAACGGGCACAAGATCGCGATCTACCTGGAAGAGGCCGGGCTTGCCCACGAACGCGTGCAGGTGAACCTGTCCGCCGGCGAGCAGCGCAGCCCGGCGTATCTCGCGATCAATCCGAACGGCAAGATCCCGGCCATCGTCGACCACGATACGGGGCTCGTCGTATTCGAATCCGGCGCGATCCTCGGTTATCTCGCCGCGAAGACGGGCTGCCTGCAACCCGACACGCTGGCCGAGCGCACGGCGGTCCAGCAATGGCTGCATTTCCAGATCGGCGGGATCGGGCCGATGCTCGGCCAGCTGTGGTGGTTCCTGCGCGCATCGAAGACGGGCAATGCGGAAGCGATCGACCGCTACCGGAACGAGGCGCTGCGTCTCTACGGGGTCGTGAACGGCCGCTTGTCGGAATCGGCGTATCTCGCGTCGTCGCGGTATTCGATCGCCGATATCGCGGCATTTCCGTGGCTGCGCACGGCGGCCGAGCTCGATCTCGACGTTGCCGGCTTTCCGCACGTCGAGCGCTGGCTGGCCGATGTCGCCGCGCGGCCGGCCGTTCAACGGGGCCTGGCCGCGTGCCGCGCGCCGACGGCCGAGGCGGCGCACTGACATCGCGTCGCCCGCGCCGCGTGGACGATGATCGCGACAAGACGCACGCTTCGTGTCATCCAGTCGGACGAAAACGCCGCATGCGGGCGGCGTGCGGAGTCGTCTGGTGCGATGCATCCGATGCGATGCGTGCGCGAACTGAAAAGCGGCAGAAGCGCTCGACGCGTTACCGCGCGTTCGGCCCCTTGACGGTCAGCCGGCAGACGGTCGCGAGCGTGAGCAGGTTCGGGTCTCGCTCGCGGCGGTGCAGGAAGCTCAGGCCGAAGGTCTGGCGGATCGTCGGTCCGGCGAGCGGCACGAGTGCGATCCGGTGCGCGAACAGGTCGCGCACGCGGCCGGGCAGCAGCGAGCAGCCGACGCCGCCCGACACGAGGTTGATCAGCGAGAAGATGTCGCTCACGCGCATCACGACGTTCGGCGTGACGCCGGCCGCGCGGAACGCCTCGGTGAAACCGTGGTGCGTCGCGAAGCCTTCGCCGAGCGACACGAACGGCTCGTCGCCGCACGCGTGAAGATCGATCGCATCGCATTGCGCATACGGCGAATCGACCGGCGCGGCGAAGAACATCTCGTCCTCGAACAGCGCGATCGATTCGATCTCGGCGTCCGGTTCGGGCAGCGCCATCAGCGTGGCGTCGATCGCGCCGTGCCTGAGCTTGTCGAGCAGGTCGGCGTTCGAGCCGAGCACGAGTTCGGCCTGCAACTCGGGGCGGCGCTCCTTCAGCGCGATCACGACTTCGGGCACGGTGCGGATCGTCAGCGAATACAGCGAGCCGATCTTCAACTGGCCCGCGCCATAGCCGGCCGCCTCGCGCGTCGAACGGATCCCGTCCGTCATCGTCTTGAGCACGTCGCCCGCGACTTCGGCGAGCACCTGCGCGGCGTCAGTCGGGATCAGGTTTCGCCCCTCGTGGCGGAATAGCGTGCAGTGCATGCCTTCCTCGAGCGTATGCAGCGCACGGTGCACGCTGACCGTGCTGATGCCCAGCGCGTCGGCCGCCTTCGCGAGGCTGCCGGCTTCCATGAACGCGAGCAACACTTCGAGCTTGCGGAACGTGATCGCTTCGTTGATGCGGTTGCGCATGATGCGGACGACGGGAAGGGCGGCCGACGATTCTGCCGCAGAACCAGGGGCGCAACAATGCGCGGATTACCGGGTTTTTCCAACGGCGAAGTCCGAAGAAGCGACATTTAATCTCCGGCTAATCATCTGCCGCGGGCATTGATTGATGCGCGTTTTCCGCGTCCCTATCATCGATTCACGCCGATCGTGCACGGGCCGGGCGGTTCCGTCGTGCGTGTCCCGCATCGGCGGCGATGCGAAAGCCGGGTCGCCCATGCCCGCCACCGAAGGCGGCACGCATGCGGCGCGGCACCACGACACTGCAGGAGACAAGCATGCGCGACTCACGTCGGAGCTCGCGACGGCGGCAGGTGATCGCCGCCGTCGTCGGCAATACCCTCGAGTGGTACGACTTCATCGTTTACGGTTTCTTCTCCGGCATCATCGCGCGGCTGTTCTTTCCCGCCGAGAGCCAGTACGCGTCGCTGCTGATGTCGCTCGCGACGTTCGGCGTCGGCTTCTTCATGCGCCCGGTCGGCGGCATCCTGCTCGGGCTCTACGCGGACCGCAAGGGACGCAAGGCCGCGATGCAGCTCATCATCCTGCTGATGACGCTGTCGATTGCGCTGATCACGTTCGCGCCGCCGTACGCGGCGATCGGCCCGGCGGCGCCGGTCCTGATCGTCGTCGCGCGGCTGCTGCAGGGGTTCGCCACCGGCGGCGAATACGCGAGCGCGACCGCGTTTCTCGTCGAAAGCGCGCCCGCGAACCGGCGCGGGCTGTACGGGTCGTGGCAACTGATCGGCCAGTGCGTCGCGGTGTTCTCGGGCGCGGCGATGGGCGCGTGGGCCACGCAGTCGCTGTCGGAGGCGGCGCTGCACAGCTGGGGCTGGCGCGTGCCGTTCGCGCTCGGGCTGCTGATCGGGCCGGTCGGGCTGTGGATCCGCCGGCACATGGAAGAGACGGAGGCGTTTCTCGACGCGAGCAAGTCGACGATCGAGCCGCCGGCGAGCGTGTCGCGCGTGCTGCGCGACAACCTGCGCGGCGTGCTGGTGTCGATGGGGCAGACGATCACCGGCACGGCCGTGTTCTACGTGATGCTCGTGAACATGCCGACGTTCGTGCACAAGACCTTCGGGCTGCCGCTCGACCAGGTGTTCAAGGTGCAGATGGCGGCGGTCGCGCTGTTGACGGTGACGATACCCGTCGCGGCGATCGTGTCCGATCGCGTCGGCCGGCGGCCGGTCCTGATCGCGGGCACGTTCGCGCTGCTGACGGTCACGTATCCGCTGTTCTCATGGCTGGCCGCGGCGCCGGGCATCGGGCGCCTGCTCGTGATGCAGCTCGTGATCTGCACGATCATCGGCATCTGCTACGGCCCGGCGCCGACCACGCTGGCCGAGCAGTTCGCGACCCGCTCGCGCTCGACCGGCGTCGCGCTCGCGTACAACGTCGCGGTGATGGTGTTCGGCGGCTTCGCGCCGTTCATCGTCACGTGGCTGACGCGCGCGAGCGGGTCGCCCGTCGCACCCGCCTGGTACGTGCTGTTCGCGGCGTCGTTCGGGCTGCTCGCCAGCGTGTTCATGCACGACGGCGCGCCGTGCGTGGTCGCGCGCCGACAGTTTCGGCGCGAGCCGCTGAGCGTCGAGTAGCGGCCGCACGGCCGGGACGGCGATCCATCGGCGCGGGCCGCATGCAGGGTATCGCGCGAACCGATGCTTAGCATCGCGGGCGGCGGCCTACCGCGACGGCCGCCCGGTCATTACGCTTGGGCGATCATCCACTCTGTCCGGAAGGTCGCCATGTCCCGGCTCGACTACACGCTGCTCGGCCCCTGCCTGCTCGCCATCGCGCTCGACGCGATGGGATTCGGGCTCGTTTATCCGATGATGTCCGCGATCTTCAGCGATCCGCACGCGGGCATCCTGCCGGCCGACGCCGGCGCGCACGCGCGCAATTTCTATCTCGGCCTCGGCTACGGGATCTACCCGCTGTGCATGTTCTTCGGCTCGTCGCTGATGGGCGAGTTGTCCGATCGCTACGGCCGCCGCCGGATCCTGCTGCTGTGCGTGCTCGGCCTCGCGGCCGGCTACGCGATGATGGCGGCCGGTGCGTGGCATGCGAGCGTCGCGCTGCTGCTGGCCGGCCGCGGGCTCACCGGCCTGATGGCTGGCTGCCAGGGCATCGCGCAGGCGGCCATCACCGATCTCAGCACGCCCGACACGAAGGCGTACAACATGAGCATCATGTCGCTCGCGTTCAGCGCGGGTGTGATCGTCGGCCCGGTGCTCGGCGGGCTCACGTCCGACCGGACGATCTCGCCGCTGTTCGACTACGGCACGCCGTTCGTGCTGGTCGCCGCGCTGTCGCTGATCTGCGCGTGCTGGACCTGGGCGTCGTATCGCGATTCCGCCGCGCCGCGCGGCGATACGCGCATCGATCCGCTGCTGCCGCTGCGGATCATCGGGGAGGCTGCGCGCCAGCGCAACGTCGCGTTCCTGTCGGTGGTGTTCTTCCTGATGCAGGTCGGCTACGGGCTCTACCTGCAGACCATCATGCTGCTGTTGCAGGCGAAATTCGGCTATACGAGCGCGCGGCTCGGGCTGTTCAGCGGCGTGATCGGCATCTGCTTCGTGTTCGGTCTGCTGTGCGTCGTGCGGCTGATGCTGCGCGTGTGGCGCGTGATCGATATCGCGAAGACGGGCCTGCTCGTGGCCGGGCTCGGCCAGATCCTGTCCGCGCTGTTTCCGCACGAACCGGTGCTGTGGGCGCTCGCGATGGTCGTCGGCTGCTTCGACATGGTTGCGTACACGACGATGTATACGGCGTTTTCCGACGCCGTCAGCGACGACCGGCAGGGCTGGGCGCTCGGCGTCGCGGGCTCGGTGATGGCGGTCGCGTGGGTCGTGACGGGCGCGCTGACGAACCTGCTGCCGGTATTCGGCGAGACCGGGCTGCTGCTGATCGGCGGCGCGGGGTTCCTGCTCAGCTTCGCGATGATGGCCGCGTACGGCAGAACGCGGCCGGGTGCGCGAACGGCCGCGCTGTCGTAGGCGGCTCGCATGCCCGTTGGCTTGCCCGCGGCGATGATCCGGTGGGCCGACGAACATCACGGGGCGATCCGCGCGGCGCGTCGTCGTGCGAACGAGATGGAAGGGGGCGGGTGCTGAGCGCGGTGCGCGCATTGGTCCGTTAGCCGGCGGCATGCGGAAGGCGAGCGCGACGGGTCGAAGCATGGGCGGATGCATTCACACCGCATGGCGGGATTTCGTGATCCGAACGCGATGTCGTCGGAACGGCGACACAGACGATGTGTTGACCGCAGCGCGGCTGCCGTACCGCATGATTCCGTGGCGCGGACGGCGCCGGCTCTCGCGCGCGGCCCGGCTCCGGACCTTCATCGGCCGGAACCGGGCTGCTGCTTACCGCCAAGAGCCGTCGACGTAGACCCACACCGGCCCCTGGCGGCGCCAGTAGCCGGGCACCCAGCGGCGTCCGGGGCGCCGCGCGACCCAGCGGCCGGACACCCATATATAGCGGCCGCGCTGCCAGCGCCAGTAGCCGTCCGTCCATATATAGCCGTGCGGCCGCGGTGGTGGCGGCCGACGATCGTGGCGTGCCGCCGGCGGCGCGAAGCCGGGGCGATCCGCATAGGGCGGCCCGCCGGGGACGCGGTTGGGGCCGGACGGCCGGTACACGGGCGGGGCGGGCTGGGCCGAGGCGGCGCGCAGCCAGCCGGTGCCGACGAAGGCGGCGGTCAATCCGATGGCGCGCAGCAACGAGCGTCGATTCATGGTGGTTCCTGTTCTGTATTCGAGGCCGCCTTACATTAGCCTGCCGGTACGCGCGCCGGGTTACGCGGGCGGTCAAGGCTGTTACCGAGTGTCACGGCAGGCGCGGGCCGCCTTTTCCTTTCTGGCGGCTGACAGGATCTTTCCGCCGTACGGGCGTCGCGCCTTGTTTACGGGTCGACGGGGACGTTTTAGATGCGGAACGGCCAATATTTGAGACCGAGTCGGGTAACAATTGCCGATTTGGGGGTGCCGAACCGAATCCGTTTGTTGTTTCTATGCAACCGTCAAGACGATGACATGTAAGAATGGTGCGATGAAAGCCTCCAAAAAGCCCTCGTCAAGAAGTCAAAAACAAACGTTAAAACAAATACTTATGACGCGGCCCCACTTTCATTATTTCTAGTTCTGGAAAAGCTTATTTCTTTATTTGCGGATCGCTCCCCTAGGGTACACCCCTAAACTCACGGTTCCCAAACGGGCAACTATCCGGGCGCCGCCAGCAGGACCGATGGCGCTCCCGGGCGGTTGCAGACCGTTTATGAACAAGGTCGCGAGACCTGCCTCTTTTTAGAAGGGAGCTCCACGAATGAACAAGACTCTGATCGTTGCAGCAGCTGCAGCATCGTTCGCTACCGTCGCTCACGCGCAAAGCAGCGTCACGCTGTACGGCGTGCTGGACGCAGGCATCACCTACACGAGCAACGTCCAGCCGGCACTCGGCCAAGCTGGCAAGTCGCGTTGGGCGATGGGTTCGGGCATTGACCAGAGCCGTTTCGGCCTGCGCGGCTCGGAAGACCTGGGTGGCGGCCTGAAGGCAATCTTCACGTTGGAAAGCGGCTTCAACATCGGTAACGGCCGCTTCGCGAACGGCAACGGCGGCATGTTCAACCGCCAGGCTTTCGTTGGCCTGTCGAGCCAGTACGGCACGGTCACGCTGGGTAAGCAGTATGACGCAACGCAAGACTACCTGGCGCCGCTGACGGCAACGGGCTCGTGGGGCGGCACGTACTTCGCGCACCCGCTGAACCTCGACCGTCTGAGCACGAACGGCGACGTCGCACAAAACAACACGATCAAGTACACGAGCGCGAACTACGCCGGCCTGCAATTCGGCGGCACGTACTCGTTCTCGAACAACACGAACTTCGGCAACAACCGTGCGTACAGCGCAGGTGCCGCATACCAGTTCCAAGGCCTGAAGCTGGCTGCTGCATACTCGCAAGCGAACCTGGGTGACGGTACGAACGCAAACGGCGCGACGTCGTCGGCGATCGGTGGCATCGCTAACCAAGGCCGCGTCCGCACGTACGGTGCTGCTGCTGGCTACGCATTCGGCCCGGCGCAAGTCGGCGCTGCATGGACGCAAGCGCGTCTCGACAACAATGCTGTCGCTGCAGGCACGCTGCGCACCGACAACTACGAAGTCAACGCGAAGTACAACCTGACGCCGGCTCTCGGCCTGGGCGCTGCGTACACGTACACGAACGCGAAGATCAACAACGGCAGCACGCACTGGAACCAGTTCGGCCTGCAAGCTGACTACGCACTGTCGAAGCGCACGGACGTCTACGCACAAGCTGTGTACCAGCGTGCAGCGAAGAACGGCATCGGCGCGTCGATCTACAACGGCGACAGCTTCAACAACAACCTGCCGAGCTCGTCGATCAACCAAACCGCAGCAACGGTTGGTCTGCGTCACCGCTTCTAAGCGTGACGGGCGGGGTAACCCGCTTCGCAGCATCGAAAAGGCGCCTTCGGGCGCCTTTTTTTCGTGTGCGGAAAGCGCGATGGCGATAATCCGGATCGTCCGGACGCAAAAAAGCGAGGCTCGTGCCTCGCTTTTGTCGTTCTGCGCCCGTATGGCGCGGCGGGTCGCCGGCGGCTCAGCGCGTGTATTCGCCGTTGGCTTCCGGCTGGAACACGATCGCGGCGACCTTCATCAGCTTTTCGGCACCGCTCGGCTGCATCACCTTGACCATCTGGCCGCGTTGCGTGCCCAGCAGCGCCATGCCGACGGGCGAGAAGACGTTCAGGCGGCCGAGTTCGAGGTTGGCGGCGTCCGGATAAACAATCGTCCAGGTAGCCTGTTCCTGGGTGGCTTCGTCGAGCAGCGTGATTTGCGAGTTCATCGTGACGACGTTCGCCTTGATGGCGTCGGGCTGAACGATATCGGCGCGCTCGAGCAGCGTGTCGAGCATCGTCTGGAAGCGCGGGTTGTGCTCGGCGTGCTTTTCGAGGCGAGCGACGTCGAGTTCGGTCAGCTGGTAAAGGCGTTGTTTCATGGTGGTTCTCCAAATGATCGGCAGGGGCAGGCGTGGCGTGCCTATGAGGATCGCCCGGAGCCTGTCTAACCTGGCTCCGGGTGGAGACCGAGCGGTCAGATCAGGCGCCGGGCAGGGGCGAGCGGTGCCTGGGCCGTGCGTCGAGCGACGGGATGTGCCGGCTGGCCGGCGCACGCGCGCACGCCGGCCGGGCCGGACGGCGAAACCGAAAGGGGCGTGAGCGCGTACATGGTGGATGGAATATCGACTGGCGAATAAAACCTTACGATTCTACAACACAACCTTCCGGACATGTGATCCGACTGTTGGCGTTTCGTCAGCGATTGTTGTGTGGATGAAGTAAGTTGCAACGGCCCTGTCCGGAAACAGTGGGCGATTTTTTCCAAAAACGCAACGCTGTATATTCAAACTAAGGGTTTCCCCTTGGAATGGCGCGCACTACACTGAATTCAATCGCTTCAGACAGTCACTGCCGGGGCGACGTCAAAAGAGAACATATTCCGGAGGTAAATCATCATGAAGTCGATCATCTACGCAGCCATCGCCGCATCCGTCCTTGCCGCTCCGATCGCGTCGTTCGCGCAGTCCGAGCAGGGCTTGACCCGCGCTCAGGTCAAGGGCGAACTTGTGCAACTCGAGCAGAACGGCTACAAGCCGCTGGCGAGCGATTCGCAATATCCGAGCGACATCCAGGCCGCCGAGCAGCGCATCCAGCCGAACCAGCCGATGCTCGCGCAAGCCGACACGAGCGGGTACGGCGCCGTGGCAACCGGTGCCGCGCAAGGCGGCCGCCGCGTGACGCGCGAAGCGCCGAATCCCGTGAATTCGGTGTACTTCGGTAACTGATTGAACGTCCCCGGGTCTGCCCGAGCGCACCGCTGAGTTGACGAGACGCGCGCGAGTCGCGCGCATCGTTCGCCCGCAGGAGCAGAACCTCCGTCGCCGCATGCCGGCGGCTTTCCGCCCAGACGCTGACGCGTTTGGGCCTTTTTTGCTGGGCGGATCAGGCGGACGTGACGCTGGGCGTGCCGTGGATATAGTGTTCGAGCTGGCTGATCGTGAACTGCTGATCGGCGATCACGCTCTTCACGAGGTCGCCGATCGAGATGAGACCGACCAGCTTGCCGCCGTCGAGCACGGGCAAGTGGCGCATCCGGTGCTCGGTCATCAGCGCCATGCACTCGTCGGTGGATTGCGACGGTTCGACGTAGCGCACCTTCGCCGTCATGATCTCCTCGACGCGGGTGGCTTTCGACGAGCGGTCCTGCAGGACGATCTTGCGCGCGTAGTCGCGCTCGGTGACGATGCCTGCGATGTCGTCGCCGTCCACGACCAGCAGTGCGCCGATGCCCTTTTCCGCCATCAGCTTGATGGCGTCGTAGACGAGATCGGTCTTCGTGACGGTGTAGATGGTGCGGCCCGAATCCGGCTTGGCCTTGAGAATCTGCGCGACAGTCGTGCTCATTCGCTTTCTCCGTGTGCAGGTCGATGCAGGGCAGGCGGGGCGTGATGCGCGTCACCCGGTGAGCCCAGTATAGCCGGGCGGGCGGCGGCAGTCGCGTGACGTTTCCAGATTAGCGGTAAACTCCCGTCACGCACCATCCACATAACTCCTACATTCCTGAACGTTTCGATTGAATTCATGATGTCTTCGCGTCCCCAATCGCCCACGCCGGGCAATGGCCAGGCCGACGAGTGCGTGACGCTCGTCGCTACCGCGTCGCTGCCCACGCGCTATGGTACGTTCACGTCATACGCGTTTCGCGTATCGGGCAGCGATGCCGAACATCTCGCGCTCGTGATGGGCGACGTGACGGGCGAGCAGTCCGTGCTGACCCGGCTGCATTCCGAATGTCTGACCGGTGACGTGTTCGGCTCGTACCGCTGCGATTGCGGCGAGCAACTCGATCTCGCGTTGCGTTACATCGCGGCCGAAGACCGCGGCGTGCTGCTGTATCTGCGCGGCCATGAAGGCCGCGGCATCGGCCTGAGCAACAAGATCCGCGCGTACGCGCTGCAGGAGCAGGGGCGCGACACCGTCGAGGCGAATCTCGATCTCGGCCTGCCCGACGACGCCCGCGAATATGATTCGGCCGCTGCGATCCTGCGCATCCTCGGCGTGACGTCGGTGCGGCTGATGAGCAACAACCCGAAGAAGTTCGATACGCTCGTGAAGCACGGCATTCCCGTTTGCGAGCGCGTGGCGCTCGCGGTGCCCGTGCGCGAGGAAAACGAGCGGTATATCCGCACGAAGCAGACGAAGTTCGGGCATTACTTCGAAGAGAACGAGTAACAGGAGCGGGCGCGCTAGCGCCCGTTTCTCGTCATCTGTTGTCCCGATCGTGGCAGGTACACGCGACGATCGCGATCGTCTCCCCCTCATGCGTTCCAGTACCGGGCTTGTGACGTCAGCTGCGTTGCGCGCGGCGTCCGTCCGTTCCGTACTCGCGTAACGATCGCGCCGTCGAATCGAAACCGAATGCGTGGACGCTGCGTCGCTGACGACCGGCGGATGCACAGGCACGAACGCTCCGACGGCCACGCCGACGTGTAACCGCTCACGCGCGTCAGCCCGTCAGCGCCACGTACCGTTCTGCAACACGATCCGGTAGCCGTCCGCATCCTCGAAGGTCTGGCCTGATATTTCCCAGTACGGATTGAACGACGTCACGGGCATGAAGCCGTGCGCGGTCGCGCGCTCGCAGGCGGCTTCCCATTCCGGGCGATCGGGCAGGTAGAACACGATCAGATCCTCGGGCGTCGGCGACGGCGCGATCGGATGGTCGGGGCAGTGCGTGAACTCGAAGTGATAGTCGAGGCCTTCGCGTCCGAGCATCACGCCGGAAAAGCCGTCGTGATTCTCGAAGCGCGCCAGTACCGACAGATCGAGGCCGTCGCGATACATGCGTTCGGTGCGGGCGAGGTTGTTGACCGGGCGGGCAATGCGCAGATGGGCGTGCAAGATGACCTCGGCGGGAAGTGGCGGGCCGGTCAATGATAAGCCGGCCGATCAGGATTGCGCGACGCGAGCGCATCGTGTTTCGGGCGATACTCGCCGTATCGGACGATATCGATTCGCTCCGGCTAAAACGAATCGAACCGTCGAGCCTCGTCTCGTGAAAGAAGAAACATGACGCTTCTCGATCCAGTAGTGTGTGCACTCCGCGTCGCAGCGGTCACCCATCTGCAAGACCTTCGAATTCATGCGTTCGGCTGCGCCTGCCGCACGACGTGCCGAGACGCGCATACCTGGCGGGAGACGACGAATGGGTAAGCCGGATCTTCGTCGACCGGTTGCCGGACCTTATCGTCAGTCGCGATGGGCGGCGGGACTCGAGGCCGCTTTCGGATGGGTGGCAAAGGGAACGTTGGTACTGGCCGGACTGGCGATGGTCGCGTTGGCGGCGCTGACGGGCGACGTCGGTGCGCTGACGGACGTGCCGACGACCCGGAAAGGTTGGCTGTACCTGCTGCTGGCGCTTGTCGTGGCGGTCGCGCTGATATTTGCGGTGCACCACTACTGGTTGCGACCGACCGGGGTACGTCCACCGGGCTAGCCAGACGGGGCGCGTGATTTGGCCCCGAAAACCGTTCAGGCAATAAAAAAGCCCGCTGCTTGAGCGGGCTGAATCCATGTTTGGAGACATGGAGGAGACAGACGTAAATTTAAGGGAAAACCCGGACGTTTGTAAGCCCTCGTTGTATCCGCACAACTTGCCGCCGCGCACGCCGCGTTGCGGCGGCGCGCGGCACGGCCTCATTCATATGCCGGCGGCGCGTGCGGGCGCCGCAAACGCGCCGAACCGCTCCTGCGCGACGGGCAGCGCGTATTTGCTGCGCATCTCCGTCTCGATCCATGCACACGCCTCGCGCGCGCAGTCGGTCAATGCGTGCCGCGTCGCGTGCCCGTCGATGTCGTAGACGAAACGCACGCCGACTTCATCATCGTCGACCTGTCGTTCGAGCTGATTGAGCTGCAGTTGCGGCCCGTGCTGTTGCGACAGCGCGCGCAATTCGTCGAAGTGATATTCGAGCCAGTCCGCGAAGAACAGCGCGTCGCTGTGGCTGGGCAGGCGGAACGCCGCGCTGCGCGACGGGCGCGCCGCGATTTCGCCGGCCGCCGCCGCATGCGGTTCGCGGTCGGAGGCGACCGGCGAGAGCGGGTGCCGAATCTGCCGATACGGTTCGCGGTCGCGCAGCGCGTGCCACAGCAATTCGTCGCCGGCGGCGCCGGATGGCTGCATCGTCAGGTCGTGCCGGCCGTCGCCGGTCGCGGCGACGTCGCGGATTACGAGGCGCAGCGAGCACAGCGGCTCGTCCGCGACCAGCAGGGTTGCCGGGCGGGGCAGCCCGCACACGAGCGGCGCGGCGCCGGCCGCACGAAACACGAGCCCGCGGCGGTCGAGCCGCACGAGCGGCAACGGCCTGGGAAACGACGGGTAGGCGACCGTGATGCGGGCGCCGCCGGCGCTCGTCAACCCCGGCATCATCGCGCGAAAGACCTGGGACTGGTCCACGTTGGTTCTCCTTCGTTACGATGCCGCCCGGACGGAAACGTGCGTTCCGGCTCAGGCGGCGATAGCTTGCCGGGCGGCTTGCCCCGGCTCGATTCCTAGCGCAGCAAACGTTTGCGGATCGATGTCGATCCAGCACGCGACCACCAGGCGTCCGTCTACCTGCTTCGGCGGGCCTGCGCGGTGCGCGTGTATGCCGATCCGGCGGAACAGCCGCTCCATGCTCGCGAACGTCACGCCGATCAGCTGCCGCGCGCCGAGCTGCGCCGCGCATTCGACGACGGCCGCGAGCATCGGGCGCACGGCCCATTCGGCATTGCCCGGGCCGCCTTCGTCGTCGGTCGCCGCGAAGCGGGACAGTTCCCAGACGGCGGCCGATTGCGGCAGCGGCATGTCCTCGGCGACCAGGTCGGCGAACAGCGACTTCAGCAGGTACGGGCGCGTCGTCGGCAGCAGGCGCGCACATCCGCACATGTCGCCGGCGGCGTTTCGCGCGAACACGTAGACGGTATCGTCGCGATCGAACTGGTCACGCTCGAAACTCTCGTTCGCCGACGGAAGCGCCCAACCGAGCTGTTCGACGAATACGCGGCGCCGGTAGCGCCCGAGATCCGCCGCGAGTGCGTGCGGCAACCGCCCTTCCTCGTGAACGAAGGTCTGCATGGATGTCCTCGGATCTGTGCTTTTGTATGCACGCATTACAGCGCGCGGCACGAGGAGCCTGTAACTGGTAACTCTTACAGGGTGGCGGCGTAAAGACGCCATTTGCGGGGTGGTAACGGTTTCTTGATCGACGGGATTGAAAACCGGCCGGCTTTTGCTTATAAAGAGCGCCAGTCTTGCAAAATCGTCAGAGGAATGCGCGGCCAGTTGTCACTGGAGCGTGGGACCGGCATGATAGGCGTCGTTGTGCCCGAGCAGGGCGGACACGACCGCGGCGGGCCAGTCGATGGCGGCGAGCCGCGCGGCGAGCGCGGCGGCCGTGCGGAACATGCCGATGTCGGCGCCCTTGGCGTCGATGGCCATCACGTTGCTGCGGACGTCGCCGCCCGCGATCACGAACGTGCCGGTCGCGCGTTCGAGGTACCAGTCCCAGCCGACCGTCACGTAGGCGACGCCGGCACCGGCCGCGCGATGCCATTCGGTATAGCCGGCGAGGCGGGCGTCGATCGCGTTGTCGCGCAGTTCGGCCAGCAGCGAGGGATCGAGGCCGCTCGCGACATGGTCGAGCACGAGTGCGGCCAGTGCGCCTTCTGACAGGCGTACGTAGCCGTCCGGGGACGGGCCGGGGACAGGGTGCAGCAAGGGTGAAGTCATGCGCGGAATGTATCAGCCTCGAACGGGTGCTGGAACCTGACAAGTATGACAGCGTGACGTTGTCGGAGAAAGAATGGAACTGCGCTGGCAGGATGCCTACCAACAATTCAGCGCCGCGGAAGACGAGCAGCAGCTCTTCCAGCGGATCGCCGCCTATTCCAGGCGGCTGGGATTCGAATATTGCTGTTACGGCATTCGCGTACCGCTGCCCGTTTCGAAGCCGGCGGTCGCCATCTTCAATACCTATCCGGACGGCTGGATGGCGCACTATCAGGCGCAGAACTACATCGAGATCGACTCGACGGTTCGCGACGGCGCGCTCAGCACCAACATGATCGTCTGGCCGGACGTCGACAACATCGACCCGTGCCCGCTGTGGCAGGACGCGCGCGATTTCGGGCTGTCGGTGGGTGTCGCGCAGTCGAGCTGGGCCGCGCGCGGCGCGTTCGGCCTGCTGAGCATCGCCCGTCATGCCGACCGGCTGACGCCGGCCGAGATCAACATGCTGACGCTGCAGACGAACTGGCTCGCGAACCTGTCGCACTCGCTGATGAGCCGCTTCATGGTGCCGAAGCTGTCGCCCGCGGCGGGCGTCACGCTGACCGCGCGCGAGCGCGAGGTGCTGTGCTGGACGGCCGAGGGCAAGACCGCGTGCGAAATCGGCCAGATCCTCAGCATCTCGGAGCGCACGGTCAACTTCCACGTGAACAACATCCTCGAGAAGCTCGGCGCGACCAACAAGGTCCAGGCGGTCGTCAAGGCGATCTCGGCCGGGCTCATCGAAGCGCCCTGACGTTACGCGACGGCGGCGCGGGCGGTGCCGGATGCGGCGGCCGCGTCGCCGTTCATTCCATCAGCGGTTCCGCTTCCTTCGCGGTCCAGCTCACGCTGGAAATGCTTTTCTCCATGCTCATCCGGCTCGCGATCTGTTCGAGCTTCTGCTGATCCTTCGGATGCAGCTTCAGCGTCGCGGTCACCTTCAGCCGGTCCGGCTGGTCGGGCACGTCCTCGCTCGTGAGGCTCTGGAACGACAGCGGCTTCGCATACATCGAATTCGACAGCAGCGTGCGGATGTGCACTTCGTCGGCGGCGAGGCAGATCACGGTGATCTGGTATTCGCGCACGAGATCGGCATTCGAGACGGGCGTCGCGTTGATGGCCTGGCTGACGCCGCGCAGTACCGTATTGGTGAGCAGCACGACGCCGGTGCCGGCGAGCGCGGGTACGTAGTGGCCGGAGCCGGACAGCACGCCGACGGCGGCCGAGCACCACAGCGTCGCGGCCGTGTTGATGCCCTGGATCGAGCCCTTGTCGCGCATGATCACGCCGCCGCCGAGAAAGCCGACGCCCGACACGACGTACGCGGCGATCTGCGTGACGCCCGCGACGCCGTTGCCGGTCAGCACGCCGAGCGTGACGAACAGGCATGCGCCGCTCGCGACGAGCGTGATGGTGCGCAGGCCGGCCGTGCGCTGGCGCATCTGTCGCTCGAGGCCGATGGCGACGCCGCAGGCGAACGCGGTGAAAAGACGGAGTGCGAAATCGAAAGTCATGGGTTGTCCTGCCGTGCAAGAAGCGCATGCCGGCTCGCGTCGCCGCGGCGCAAGGCCGGAGGCGACGCGGCGCTAGCCGTCATCGCGCGGTACTGTACCGCGCGAATGCGTCATTCAGTGTGAAACGGATGGCGTGCGGCCCGCGGAACGCGAGCCGGGGCAGGAGAACTGCGGCGGACAGGCGTTCAGGCGGCAAGCGGCGCACGCAACGGAGTGCTGCAACTGTCCACGATGGTTCCTGAAGGAAGAATGGGCGGCATTCTAGTGGGCGGCGCGCGCCCGCGTCAACCGCGTCGCGGCGGCGCTACTGCGCCGAGCCGATCGTCCCCGTCGCGAGTGCGAGCGCGGCGGCGGCCGACAACGCGCCGGCATAGCTGTCGACTTCCGCGTTCCGCGCGGCGAGCAACTGGCTTTGCGCGATCGTCGCGTCAGTGACCGAGCCGACGCCGTTGCGGTACGCGGTCAGCGCCGCGTCGTAGCTCGTTTGCGCGGCCTCGACGAGCGCCTTCGCGGCGTCGTGCGACGCGAGGCTCGTCTGCACCGCGTTCTGCGCGGCGACGACCTGGCGCACCGCTTCTTCCTTGGTCCGCGTGAGGCGCGCGGATGCGCTTTCCGCGTCGTTGCGCGCCTGCATCAGCACGGCCGAGCGCAGGCCGCCGTCGTACAGCGGAATCGTCACGCCGAGGAACACGCCGCCGCCGTAGCGGCTGCCGTTCAGGTTGACGGTCGGCGCCTGGTCGCCGATCGCGGGCAGCGCGGAGATGGACGTGCCGCCGCTCGCATACGACGTCGACGCGGACAGGAAAACCTTCGGCATGAACGCGGCTTCCGCCGCCTTGATCTTCGCGCGATTGGCCTTTTCGACCGCGAATGCGCCCTGCAGATCGGGGCGGCGCGCGATCGCGTCCGACACGATCGCGTCGACCGACGAGCCGAGCGCGGGCGGCAGCGGCCGCTTCGGCAGCGCGGCGATCGTCGGCTTCGACAGCGGCGAGATGCCGAGCGCGGAGACGAGGGCGAGGTAGCTGTCGCTCTCGGCGCCGTTCGCCTGCACGAGCGCGAGGTTCGCTTGCGCGCGGTTCTGCGTCGCCTGCGCGAGCTCGACGACCGTGCCGACGCCGTGCTTGAGCCGCGCGCGGGACGCCGCGAGGATCGCATCCGCGTTCGTGAGGCCCTGTTGCGCGCTGAGCGCGCGCGAGCGTGCGGCTTCGTAGCGGTAGTACGAGACCGTCACGTCGTGGATCACCTGCTGGTGCACGGCCGTGAACGCGACGTTCGACGCGATCGACGCCTGTTCGGCCGCCTCGACGCGCGCCGCTCGGCCGCCGAAATCGAACAGCAGCCACTGCAGCGACAGCGCCGAAATCGTCCCGTGCGCGGTCGTGTTGCTGGACGAATCGCCGAGGATCGTCGACGTCGAGCCGTGGTTCGCCTGGTACGCGCCCATTGCCGTCGCCGACAGGCGCGGCAGATAGGCGGACTTCGCGAGGCCGACCGCGAGCGCCGCGTTGCGCGCGTCGTTCCATGCGATGCGGGTCAGCGGGTTCGCGGATTCCGCGAGATCGATCAGTTCGGGCAGCGTGTACGCATGCGCGGCATCGAGCGCGGCCGGCGGCGACACCGACGCGAGCGCCGGCGACGCAGGCAGCGTGTAGTCGTGTGCACCTTGCGCGGACGCGCGCGGCGGCGCCGCCACGATCTCGCCCGCGGCCGACGTTTGCGGCTGCCACGGGCGGTCGGACGCCTCCGGCGCCAGATCGATCGACGACGTCGCGCAGCCGGCCAGCGCGACGGCGGTCGCGAGCGCGGCGGCGGCGATCGACGCGGCCGGCGGTTCAGGTGGGCGCATGAGGGGCAGGCTCCTTCGGTGTGGCTTGACGGGCGGCGTCGGCGAGATGGGCGAGCCGCGCGTCGATCAGGTTCAGCAGCGCGTCGCGCGCGGGGTCGATGGGCGCGGCCCCCGACGGTGGTGTCGGCGCATTCGCGCGGCGCGCGGTTTCGTCATCGGCCGGTTCGGTCACGCGCGCGAGCTGCGCGCCGATCGCCGCGTCGCCCGGATTGCGTTCGGCGAGCAGGAACAGCGGGCCTTCGAGCGCACCGAGTTCCGCGAGTGCGCGCCGTCGCGTGGCCAGCCACGTCGCGGCCGGCCGCACCCACGACGGTTCGTAATGGACCAGCCCGAGTTCCTGCGAAATCGCCCCGTGACGCGCGAACGCGTCGGCGGCGAGCGCGCGCCGTTCGGCCGGCTGCGCGATCTGCGCGATGCGTCGCCACTGGTCGAGCAGCGCGGCGAACGCGACGTCGATCTGCTTGCCGATGCTGACGGGCCAGATGCGTGTGAACACGAGATACACGACGACGTTGCCGAGCAGGATGCCGATCGTGCGGTCGCGCGCGATCGTCAGGTCGAAGCCGGGGTCGGCGCCCTGGATCACGCACAGGAAAAACGCGAACGCGATCTGGAAGCCGGCATACGCGATGCGCGGCGAGCCGAACGCGACCCACGCGGACAGCCACGCGCCCGCGAACACCAGCGCCATCAGGTGGCCGACCGACGACAGCGCCGGCACGACGAACACGAGCGCGGCCGTGCCGAGCAATGCGCCGATCATGCAGCCGAAGATCCGCAGCGTGAGCTTCTCGACCGTTTCGGCCGTCGAGCCGAGCGACACGATGTAGCAGGTGACGACGCAGGTATGGATGCCCGACCAGTCGAGCTGCGAGTACAGCAGGTAACAGAAGATCGCCGCGGCGGTCGTCTTCAGCGCATAGCGGATGTGGTCGGGATTGGTGCGTGCGTCGGGCAGGAAGAAGCCGCCGCGTGGGGCCGGTGCCGGCGCGGCGACAGGTGCTTCGGGCGTGGCTGCAGCGGCGGCGGGCGTTGCGTCGGCCGAAGCCTGCGCCGCTGCATCGGCCGTCGGGGCCGTCGGCGCTGTCGCGCCCGGCTCTGCGAAATGGGTGATCGCTGCCTGGAGATCGGTCGCGGCGATGCGCGCGAGCGGCGGCAGCGCGTTGGCGGGCGGCAGCGCGAGCGTCACGTCGACCGGGTAGCCGCCGCGTTCGAGAATGGCGGCCATGTCGTCGAGCGTCGCGGCGATCGGCGTGGCGAACGCATCGGGCAGCCGCGCGTCCGGCTCGCGATCGGCCAGCGCGACGCCGACCATCAGCGCGGTGCTCGACGCGATGGCCTGGCGCAGCGCCGCGACGTCGGCGGCGCTCGACGAGCCTTCGAGCTTCGACAGCTTCAGCCACGTGAGCAACGGCTTGTCGCCTTCGCGCAGGCTCGCGTCGAACGCGGCACGCGCATCGTCGTCGCCGCGCAGTCGCCGTGCGGCGAGCCGCAGCCGCTTCGCGAGCTGCGCGTGCGCAAGCTTGCGCGGCGACGGCGCGATCAGCAGGTTGACGACGATCGCCACGCCGACGGGGATCGCGATCGTCAGCCAGATGTACAGCAGCGCGCGGGTGGCGGCTTCGCCGAACGGCGCGAGGCCGAGCTGGTCGAGCCCGAAGCCGACGATCATCGCGAGGATCGCGCCCACCGGGCGCAGCTTGCTGGCGGAAGTCAGGTACAGCAGGGCGACCGACAGCACGGCCATGCACGCGACCCGCAGGATCGAATAGTCGATGCTGAAGATCGCGATGCCGAGCACGAGCCCGATCACGATGGTGACGATCAGCAGCAGCGCGGCCGCGAGCACGACGCTCGTCACACGGTCGGCGCGGATCATGAAGAACACGACGTACGCGGACAAGGCGGCTTCGGGCGTGCCGTACGCGGCCGTCACGAGCGCAGTCAGCGCGCAGATCAGCGCGACGCGCACGGCGATGGCCATGCGCCCCGGAAACGGCGCGAGCAGCCGCAGGACTTCGCGCGGGCCCGGCGCGCGAACGTCAGCGGCAGGCTGAGCCATGCCGGACCTCGACGATCGCGCTCGCGCCGACACGCACGAGCTTGCCGTCGGGTTCGTCGAGCTTCACGCGTACGGGGAAGCGCTGCGCGACGTGCACCCAGTTCACCGAGTTCTGCACGATCGGCAGCGAGCGCGGCAGGTTGATGCGCGCGCTGTCCGCGATGCCGGCGCCGATGCCGACGACCTTGCCCGTCATCGGGCGGTCGCGGTCGATCATCGAATAGACGGTCGCGCAGTCGCCGACCGCGATGCGGTTCAGCGACGTCTCGCGGAAATTGCCGACCGCGAACCATTCGCTCGCGTCGATCAGCGTGAAGATCGACTGGTTCGGCGCGAGGGTTTCGCCGGGGAGCACGCTCAGGCCCGTCACGAGCCCGTTGTGCGGCGCGCGCACGACCGTGTCGTCGAGCGCATGCTGCGCGCGGGCCAGCGCGGCTTCGCGCGCATGCAGTGTCGCGATCGCGTCGGCATCGTCGCCGATCGTCTGCGCGGACGCGCGCTGCTGCTCCTGCGCCTGCGCGAGCGAGACCGACGCGTCGCGCTGGCGCACCTTCGCCTGGTCGAACTGCTGCGCGCTGACGTAGCCCTGCGCGGCGAGCGGCGCGAGGCGGTTCACGTCGCGCGTCGCGAGATCGTAGTTCTGCGTCGCGCGCTTGACCTGCTCGGCGGCGACGGACGCGTTCGAGCGCTCGCCGATCAGCGAACGGTGGCGCGTGTCGAGCGACGCGCGCGCGAGTTCGAGGTCGGCCTGCGCCTGCGCGACCGTCAGCCGGTACGGCACGGGATCGATCACGTACAGCAGGTCGCCTTTCGCGACGCGCTGGTTTTCATGCACGGCGAGCTGCACGATGCGGCCGCCGACCGGCGACGCGACGTGCACGACGTCCGCGTCGATCGACGCGTCGTCGGTGGACGGGTAGGCCGTCGTGCGGTGGTACGCGTACGCGAGCGCCGCGATGCCGAGCGCGACGATCGCGAGCGCGATCACGCGGCCTTTGACGGAGGGGCGGGCGATACCGGCGGCCTTCATGCGAACGGCCCCGTGCCGGTGAGCCAGACGATCACGGCGACCACGAGCCCGATCGCGGTGCAGACGGCGAGCTGGTAGGGCACCGTCGCGGCCCAGCCGGTCGCGACGAACACGCGGTGCGCGACGATCGCGCCGACGACACCGACGATCGCGCTGACGAGCCACAGCGGAAAATACGCGCCGAACAGCACGTAGGACGGTGCGCCGCGCGATGCGCAGCCCGCGAGCGGCAGGGCGGGCGCCAGGACGGCGGCGACGCGCAGGGGCGCGCGCGGCGTTGTTTTTCTCATGGTGTGACGAGCTCGACGTTGGGGGTGGATGCCGGGCGCGGCGCAATGCGGATCGTCGCGACCGGCCGGGCCGCGACGACGATTCCTGGATACGGAGCCGATCATAAATCAGCGCGATGTGGACCGCCAGCGATCCGGCACGCGTTCGCGGCATGGGCCGAGGCTGGTCGTGGCCGCGCCGGCGGTCATGCCGAACGGGCCGGCGGCGCGTCTCGACAGCGATGATCGGACCGCCGCGATTCTGCCAGTACCCCTCGCGCAGGGTTGCTAACGGACTGTAAAGGATCGTCAGACGAAATCATGCAGCGGAATTTGCTGTGCCGACGCGGCGGCAATCGACGCGCAAACCGCCGATTGCCGCTCGAACGCATGCGAATCCGGTCAGTCCGGCTGGCCGCGTGCATCCGCGACGCGCAGGTCGACGAGATCGCGCGCGAAGCGCGGCAGCGCATCGGGATCGGCGACGCAGATCTGCAACTGGCGGTCGGCCCAGTTGTCTTCGAGCGCGAGGAGACGCAGTGCCTTCGGGCAGCACGCCGACGTTCGCGTCGCTCATCCGGCAGGCCGTCTCGAAGTGGCTGACCGGGATGCGCCAGCGCAGCGTGCGCTGCACGTCGGCGGCCGCGCGTTTCAGGAAGGTATGGACCGCGTTCGCCTCGGGCAGGCCGATGAAGTCGTGGTCGAGCGTCGCGACGAACGGCGTCGACGACAGATCGGCGAGCGGGTGGCCGAGCGCGATGGCGAGCACGAGGCGGTCGCGCCGGGAGGGCGTCGCCTGCAGCCCGTCGGTGAGCACGTCTCCACGTCGATGCCGATGTCAATCGTGCTTTCCTGTACCGCGTGCGCGATGTCGGCGTTCAGCCGCTCCTGCATGTCGATCGTCACGTCCGGATGATCGACGAGAGCGTGGCGCTGCACCGCCGGCCGCGACCCGTCGTCGCGGCCGGGATCTGTGTACCATCGTGCGTATGGCGCGACGCGCGGCCCCGAGGCATCACGGCCCGTGCGACGCGCATCGGGGAAGCGGTACTGCAACGAAGGTGAACGTTCCATGCGAAGTTTCTTTGTCCGGTTCATTGCAATCGGCGTGCTGTTCCATCTGTATGTCGGGATGCGGATCATTCCCGACGCATTCGCGTCGCCGCTCGCGCGCACGATCGCGGCGCTCGTGCTGGCGAGTTTCGTCGTGCTGATTCCGGTCGGCATGTTCTCGCGCCGCTTCGACGAAGGTTGGGCGGCGACGCTGGTCGGCTGGGCCGGCGCGCTCGCGATGGGCTTCTTCTCGTCGCTGCTGGTGCTGACGTTCCTGCGCGAAATCGTGCTGCTCGGCGTGTTCGCGTGGCGGCATCTCGGGCATGACGGCGCATGGAGCAGCGCGGCGCCCGACACGGCGCTCGGCGTGCTGGCGGCCGCAGTGCTCGCGACCGCGATCGGGTTCGTCGGCGCGCGTCGCACGGCGGCGGTCAAGCGCGTGTCGATTCCGGTCGCCGGGTTGCCGGCCGCGCTCGACGGGCTGACCATCGTGCAACTGTCGGACATCCACGTCGGGCCGACGATCAAGCGGCCCTACATCGAACGGATCGTGCGTGCGGTCAACGCGCTCGACGCCGACCTGGTGGTCGTGACGGGCGATGTGGTGGACGGTTCGGTCAAGCGGCTGCGCGAACACACGGCGCCGCTCGGCCAGATGCGCTCGCGGCACGGCACCTTCCTCGTGACGGGCAACCACGAGTACTACGCGGGTGCGCATGCGTGGATCGACGAGTTTCGTCGTATCGGGCTGACGGTGCTGCTGAACGAGCACGTGCTGATCGAGCGCGGCGGCGCGCGGGCGGTGCTCGCGGGCGTGACCGACTTCACGGCGGGCGGCTTCGATCCCGCGCATCGCAGCGACCCCGCGCGGGCGCTGGCCGGCGCGCCGAGCGACGTCGGCGCGAAGATCCTGCTCGCACACCAGCCGCGCAGCGCGGAAGCGGCGAACCGCGCGGGTTTCACCGTGCAGTTGTCGGGGCATACGCATGGCGGCCAGTTCCTGCCGTGGCCGCCGTTCGTGCGGTTGCAGCAGCCGGTGATCGGCGGGCTGAACCGCTTCGGCGACATGTGGCTGTATACGAGCCGCGGCACCGGCTACTGGGGGCCGCCGAACCGCTTCGGCGTGCCGTCCGAGATCACGCTGATTCGACTGACGCGCGGCGAGTAGAGGGCGGGGCGGCGGCCGTGACGCGATACGAACGCGCGTCACGGCGCACGGCGGCTGCCTTTCGGCCTGTCGGCGGCGAATGACAGCGCATGGCGGTGCGCGGCGCCGTTGGCTAGTATGCAGAGATGCGTCGTTCGCTCCGTTCCCCGCCCGTTCCTGCCGACATGTCGACGCCCGATCTCTTCGCTGAAACGCCCGTGCCCGACGTGGACTGGTACCCGGACTGGCTGGCGCCGCCCGACGCCGATCGCGCGCTGGCCGCGCTGATCGGCGAGGTCGCGTGGCGGCAGGACACGATCCGCACGCCGCGCGGACGCATTCCGTTGCCGCGGCTCACCGCGTGGCAGGGCGAACCGGATGCCGTGTACGTGTACTCGGGGATCCGCAACGTCCCCGAGCCATGGACGCCGGCCGTGCTCGGGCTGAAGCACGCGGTCGAAGCGACCTGCGGCGTGCGTTTCAACAGCGTGCTGCTCAATCGCTATCGCAACGGGCTGGACAGCCTCGGCTGGCACGCGGACAACGAGCCCGAACTCGGCGGCGCGCCGGTGATCGCGTCGGTGAGCCTCGGCGCGATGCGCGTGTTCGATCTGCGCCATCGCGCGACCGGCGTCACGCATGCGTACCGCCTCATGCATGGCAGCCTGCTCGTGATGCGCGGACGCACGCAGGCCGAATGGCAGCACCGCGTGCCGAAGGTGCCGGGCGTGCAGGGCGAACGCGTGAACCTGACCTTCCGGCGCGTGTCGATGGCCGACGTATAGGTCGCGCCCCGTTTCCCTGATCCACGAAAGAGCGAGGCAGGCAATCAGCCGTTCGTGCGGCACGTTGCCACACGAACGCAATGCGGGGCCGCCCGACGTGGCGCTGAGGCCCGCCCAGCAATGCTTTCAGTCAAATTCGATCGACCGCCCGGTTCCGATAGGTGAGTGAAACCTCTGATGGTGCGTCGCAACAATTCTTGAATAAACTGTCGAATGACAGAAGTGCGTCGGCATGCCGGCGCGACCCTTTCGACATGTCTCCGTACGTTGCCGACGCAGCGCGCACGGAGCAGGAGCAAAACGCGTGACCGTACTCGACCCTTCCTTCGCACCCTCGCTGCACGTCTTCGAGCAAGACGGCGGATGGCAATGGGCGCTGACGGTGAAGCGGGCGACCGGCGTCGGCGTGAAAGTCGTGGCGTTCAGCCGGGAAGGCTTTCGCGGCGAAGCCGAGGCATACGCCGCCGGCCAGCTTGCCCGCGCCGAATATGACGCCGCCGTGACGGCCTGACGCCGTCGCGCCGATCCCGCCCGAGGATCGTCTTCCCTCTGTACCGCCCGTTGCGGGGCGGTGCTGTTCCGACTGTTTCCCATTTTTCGCTTTTCGCTGGTGGCGAGAGGCGACTGTCTGCTGGCGTTTTGCCGCGCCACATGGTTCGTGCCATTCGATGCTCGAGCATCGCGCCGACGATACGACGCGCGTAGCGAAAGCCGGTGTCGAGCTCTATCGTAATAAGATATGACGTTATCGCACCGGCGGGACGATGACGTCCCGCCTTCCTGAAAGGAGCTATCCGTGCAACTGACCCAGTTAGGCGGGCATGTCGCCCAATCCGGCATCGCCGAGCGGCAAAAACACGCGCAGGCGCTGATGTTCGGGATGGCGAACATCGACGAGTACGTGTCCGGCGGCGTCTGCTACGACGCCGCGGCGTATGTCCGGTATCTGCTGCGTGCCGACGCGATCATCGCGCCCGGCGCGCTGCTCGACACGATCGGCCAGTTGTGGAAGACGCGCTTCAACTTCGAGACCGGCGATCAATGGGACGGGCGCGCGAGCATTCCGGCGGGCACCGCGGTGGGCTTCGCGCGCGGCGCGAATGTCTTTCACGCCGCGATCGCCGTCGGCGGCACCCGGATTCGCGGGATCAACGGCGGCCTGCTGGGCGCCGGATGGCTGCATCCGGTCGATCTGACACGGGTGCTTCAGCCGGATCCGGCCGGCGGCTTTTCGTACGACCGCACGACCATTCGCGTCTATCTGTCGCGCCTGTAGGCTGTCCGGCGTCGAATCTCACGCTGTTTTCCCCCGCCAGCCGAAGGCGGTCGCGCGCCAACGCCGCGCGGCCGCCTTCCCGCCGTCCGGCGATTTCCGCATGGCGTCGCGCCGTCCAACGCTGCTATCCTCTCGACCTTGAATGACGCGTCATGGCGGCGTGGGCGCGCATGCTGCATCGCGACGCCGCGCGCCGGTGCGAGCCCACGCGCGCACTGAGGTAGCATGACTGAATATCCACGGCGATCCATGACCTGTTTCGTGACTGACTTCCTTCCGTCCATGTCCACATGGTCAAGACAACGATGAGCGGCGCACCCGATCCGGCGGTGCCTGGCGACGACGAGTCGTCGGGCGGCGCCTCGTCCTATCTGGTGCCGGGGCTCGAACGCGGGCTGCGGATCCTCGCCGAATTCTCCGCGCGCGAGCCCGTGCTCGGCGCGCCCGAGCTGTCGAAGCGCATCGGCATTCCGCGCACGACCACGTTCCGCCTGCTGCAGACGCTCGAAGCGCTCGGTTTTCTCGAACGCGTGAACGGCGACCGCTATTTCCGGCTCGGCGTCGGCGTGCTGCGGCTCGGCTTCGAATACCTGAATTCGCTCGAACTGACCGATCTCGGCGCGCCCGTGCTCGAACGGCTGCGCGACTCGACCGGCCTGTCGACGCACCTGCTGATCCGCGACCAGCGTGACGTGGTGTTCGTCGCGAAGGCGCAAAGCAATGCGTCGATGTTCGGTTCGGTGAAGGTGCACGTCGGCACGCGGCTGCCCGCGCATGCGACCGTGCACGGCCACGTGCTGATGGGCGACCTGACGCGCGATGCGCTGCGGCAGCTCTATCCGGAGAAGAAACTCGAGCAGTTCACCGAGCGCACGCCCGGCACCGTCGACGAGCTGTACGAACGCGTGCGTCATTACGCGCGGCTCGGCTATGCGGTCAGCGAGGCGGCGTTCGAGAGCGGCATTTCGGCCGTGACCGCGCCCGTGCGCGATCATTCGGGCTCGATCGTCGCGGCGATCACCGCGACGGTGCCGCGCTCGGAGATCGGCGACGCCGCCGAGAAGGAGCGGCTCGTCGAAGCCGTGTGCGGCGCGGCGGTCGACCTGTCGCAACGGCTGAACTATCGTCCGCTCGAAAACGACCCGACGTTCGCGCATGCGCGCCACAAGGTCGCGATGTTCTGACGCGCGCATCGATCCGGCCGCCGCGCGCGGCATGGCAAACGACAAGAGCGGCCCGCGGGCCGCTCTTGTCGTTTTCGGGCGCCGAAGCCCGGCGCCTGAACGCGTTCAGAACGAGTGATGAATCCCGGTCAGCACGATCACCTGGTTCGCGGTGCTCGACACGCCGGCCGTGAAGAACGCGGCCTTTGCGCCGCCCGAACCGTGTTCATAAAGCACGTTCGCATACAGCTGCGTGCGCTTCGACAACGCGTAGATGTCGCCGAGTTCGACCTGCGTCCAGCGGCGGCCGGCCAGCGTCGTGGTCGCCGCGCCGCCCGCGATCGTGTTGAACGCGCTGCTGCGGTAGTTCACGCCCGCGTCGTAGCTCTGGAACGTGTCGGAAAACCCGTTCGACTGCATCTTCACGCGCGTGTAGAGGCCGTGCACGAGGAAGTCGCCGATCTGGTACGACGCGCCCGCGCCGATGTTCTCCACCTTGTTCGCGAGGTAGCCGTTCGCGGTGTTCTGCCCCTGGAACGACGTGATGCCCGTCTGGCTGATCAGGATCGAGCGGTCATGCTCGTTCGAGTAGACGGCCGACGCCTTGAACGGCCCGTTCGCATAGTTCAGCGCGACGCCGACCGATTTGCCGGTCGAGAAGTTCGTCGTGTTGCCGAGCGCGAGCGTCGCCGCGGCCGAGAAGCCGGCGAAGGTCGGCGAACGGTACTTCACCGAATTGTTGTACGGCACGTTGCCGGTCGCGGCGAGCCCGTCGATGTTGCCCGGATGGAACGCGTACCAGCTCAGCGCAAGGTACGCGGTGCTGAGCGGATCGAGATAGTCGAACGACAGCGGCGTCTGGCGGCCGAGCGTCAGCGTGCCGTAGCGCTCCGACGCGAGGCCGACGAACGCCGCGCGGTTCCAGATCGTGTTCGCGGTCGCGAACTGGCCGTTGTTCGTATAGAAGCCGTTTTCGAGCTGGAAGATCGCCGACAGCCCGCCGCCGAGGTCTTCCTTGCCCTTCAGGCCCCATCGATCCGGCTGCGTATTGCCCTGGATCATCGCCCACTTCGCGTGGCCGCCGACGTTGTTCACGTACGCGACACCCGCATCCAGGCTGCCGTACAGCACCACGCTGCTCTGCGCCCACGCGCCCGACGCGGCGCCCATCCCGATCACTGCCGCTGCTACCGCATGCTTGACCATTTTGTCTCCTGACTCTCCAACCTGATGAAAACGTGTCGTGACGGCTGCGCGGGGACGGCCGGCCGTCGCGCATGTTCATCGCCAAGGGGCTTTTATTTGTTCCATATAAGGAACGATGTACCTTTGATGGAATGGAGTATAGAGGCGTCGAGCGCCGGATCAAAAATAAATTTTTCGGGACGGATGCGTGCCGTGCCGGGCGCTCGACCCCACGGCGTGATGTCCTGAAAAAGCCGATAAATCCCCGTCAAACAACAAAAAATTACATTCGAGAAGGCAAGCGAAAGCGTTCGTCGAGCTCGCGGTCGGTGTTTTCCCTAACGAATGCAGCTTTTTGTTTTACTCGTGGAGAGTCACTTCTATAATCACCATCCATAAACTGCTGTTCCGGATATGGAACAAATCGGAACAAACCGAGAGTCGATCAGAAGGAAGGGTGCGAGATGTCTGAACAATGGATTTGCGCCGGTCACGCCGGTGCGCTGTCGGAAGACACGCCGATCGAGTTCAAGCGGACCGACGGCGTGGAAATCGGGATCTACCGCGTCGGCGAGGACGTCTATGCGCTCGAGAACGTGTGCCCGCATGCATACGCGCTGCTGACGCAGGGGTTCGTCGACGAAGGCACGGTCGAATGCCCGCTGCACGAGGCCGTGTTCGACATCAAGACGGGCGAATGCCTGAAGGGCCCGGGCGGACGTGCGCTGAAGCAGTACGCGGTGCGCCTCGCCGGTGAAGAAATCCAGATCAAGGTGGACTGACATGAAAGAAGCGACCGTCAACTTCAATCCGTTCCTGAAGCCGTGGGTGGCGCCGCAGCCGAACAACGTCGCCGGCAAGGGGCAGATCGAGATCCCCGGCCAGGTCGAGAACCAGATCTGGCAGAACCGCAAGGCCGCACCGACCCAGTACGAAAACGACCTCGGCGATGCGCTCGAGCGCGTGTTCGAGAGCGGCGCGACCGAGCTGGACGACATTGTCGCGGGCCTGAACCGCATCGGTTTCCGCGCGCCGGACGGCTCGGTTTGGACACCTGAGCGTTTCCGCGCCGAAATGGCCTCGCTGGCGGAATGAGCGCACCGACCGCACCGCGCGCCTGAACGCCGACCCGACAACCGCACCGCATCCGGAGCACATTGATGACGTCCCCCGACCAACACGAAACCCGACACGACCCGGTCCGCGACTATCTCGATCGCGGCATCAAGAACTACTGGTATCCCGTCGCGCCGAGCTGGCAGGTGTCGAACGCGCCCGTCGGCCTCACGCGCCTGTCCGAGCAGATCGTGCTGTGGCGCGATCACGAAGGCAAGGTCCACGCGCTGGAAGATCGCTGCCCGCATCGCGGCGCGCGCCTGTCGCTCGGCTGGAACCTCGGCGGCAACATCGCGTGCTGGTATCACGGCATCGAAGTCGACGGCGGCGGCACGGTCAACCGCGTGCCGGCCGTGTCGAACTGTCCGCTCGAAGGCACGAAGTGCGTGAAGTCGTATCCGGTCGAGGAGAAGGCCGGCGCGATCTTCCTGTGGTTCGGCGACGAAGCGCACGGCGAGCCGGCGCCGCTGAACCTGCCGGAAGAACTGGTCGCCGATGAATACGCGCACTTCCTGTGCGTATCGAACTGGAAGTGCAATTACCAGTACGCGATCGACAACGTGATGGACCCGATGCACGGCGCGTATCTGCACGCGACGTCGCACTCGATGGCCGAAGGCGACAAGCAGGCCGACATGCGCGTGCGCAAGACGGACACGGGCCTGATGTTCGAGAAGATCGGCCAGCGCGACGTGAACTTCGACTGGGTCGAGCTCGGCGAAACCGGCTGCCTGTGGATGCGCCTCGCGATTCCGTACAAGCAGAAGTTCGGCCCGGGCGGCAACTTCGGGATCATCGGCTTCGCGACGCCGGTCGACAGCGACCACTGTCAGGTCTACTTCTGGCGCACGCGCAAGGTCAGCGGCTGGCAGCGCGACGTGTGGCGCTTCATGTACCGCAACCGCCTCGAAGGCCTGCACTGGGACGTGCTCGAGCAGGATCGCTACGTCCTCGAAAGCCTCGCGCCGCATGCGCGCGATCACGAATACCTGTACCAGCACGACGTCGGCATCACGCGCGTGCGCCGGATGCTGCGCCAGCGGGCGCAGGAACACCTGTCCGCGCTCGACGCGCATCGTGCGGCGCACGCCGCTTCGGAGCCCGCGAATGGCTGAGTTCGCTCCGGTCGTCGCGCTGCCCGGTCGCCGCGTGCTCGTCACGGGCGGCGCACGCGGTCTCGGCGCCGCGTTCGTGACGGCGCTGGTCGAAGCGGGCGCGCAGGTCGCGTTCGGCGACGTGCTGATCGAAGAGGGCCGCGCGCTGGCCGCGCAGCTCGCGCAAGCCGGCCACGCCGCGCATTTCCTCGCACTCGACCTCGCCGACCCGGCCAGCATCGACGCGTTCGTCGCGCAGGGCGCGGCGGCGCTCGGCGGCATCGACGCGCTGATCAACAACGCGGCGATCACGAATTCGGGCGGCAAGCTGTCGACGGAGCTCGACGTGTCGACGTGGGATGCCGTGATGAACGTGAACGTGCGCGGCGTGTGGCTCGTCAGCAATGCGGCGCTGCCGCACCTCGCGCAATCGGGCCGCGGCGCGATCGTGAACCTTGCATCGGACACCGCGCTCTGGGGCGCACCGAAGCTGCTCGCGTACGTCGCGAGCAAGGGCGCGGTGATCGCGATGACGCATGCGCAGGCACGCGAGTTCGGCCCGCACGGCGTGACGGTCAACGCGATCGCGCCGGGGCTCACCGAAGTCGAGGCGACCGCCTACGTGCCGGCCGAACGCCATGCGTTTTACCTGCAGGGTCGCGCGCTCACACGGGCGCAGGTGCCCGGCGACGTGACGGGCCCGGTGCTGTTCCTGCTGTCGGACGGCGCGCGCTTCGTGACGGGCCAACTGCTGCCGGTGAACGGCGGCTTCGTAATGAACTGATTTGAAGTTTTCACTCTGAATGAAGGAGAGGACGATGGCGGACGCCGATCTCGAACGCAAGTCGTGGGACCAGCCGGAAGGCGCAAGCTTCAATGACTGGATGGAAGGGCGCGTCGCGCGCTACGAAACGCGGCGCTACGACTGGGACGCGCTGAAGTTCCAGGCCGACTACGACCCGAAGTACCGCCGTGCGCAGATGCGCTATGTCGGCACGGGCGGCACGGGCGTCGCGAAGGACGTCAACACGGTGCCGGCCGGCAACTTCACGTTTTCGACGATGGTGATCCCGGCCGGCAACATCGGCCCGAGCCACATCCACATCGACGTCGAGGAAATCTTCTTCGTGCTGCGCGGCAAGATGAAGGTGATCTGCGAGCGCGACGGCGAGACCTGGGAAGCGATCCTCGGCGAGCGCGACCTGATCTCGGTGCCGCCGGGCGTGTATCGAACGGAAATCAACATCGGCGAGGAAGATGCGCTGATGTGCGTGATGCTCGGTTCGTCGAAGCCGATCACGCCGACGTATCCGCCCGATTCGCCGCTCGCGAAGATCAAGCGCTGAGACGGGGCGGATGAAGCAATGAGTGTCATCGACAAACGTGAACGCGACCGCACCGCGGCGTTCGCCGCGCTGCTCGGGCAGTTTCCCGAGCAGCGTTGCGAAGCTGGCGCGGCGGGCACGATCGGCTACCGTGAGGCCGGCGCGCAGCAGGCAGGCCATACGCTGCCAGTCGTGCTGCTGCACGGGATCGGCTCGGGCGCCGCATCGTGGGTGAGCCAGCTCGACACGCTGCGCGCATCGCGCCGCGTGCTCGCGTGGGATGCGCCAGGTTACGGCGTGTCGACGCCCGTGCCCGGCGCGTCGCCGGCCGCTGCCGATTACGCGGCGTCGCTGAACGCGTGGCTCGAGGCACTCGGCATCGAACGCTGCGTGCTGGTCGGGCATTCGCTCGGCGCGATCATCGCCGGTGGACTCACCCGCGTGATGCCCGCGCGGATCGCCGGGCTGCTGCTGATTTCACCCGCGGGCGGTTATGGCAGTGCGCCCGCGCAAACGCGTGACACGCGCCGCGATGCACGCCTTGCCATGCTCGCGGAACTCGGCCCGGCCGGGCTCGCCGAGCAGCGCAGCGGCAACATGCTGTCGGGTTTCGCGAACGAGGAAGCCCGCGCGTGGGTGCGCTGGAACATGGCGCGCATCGTGCCGGCCGGCTATGCGCAGGCCACGCATCTGCTCGCGAACGCCGATCTCGCAGCCGATCTCGCCGGCTTTCGCGGCCGCACGGCGGTGGCCGTCGGCGCGAACGACGCGATCACGCCGCCGGCTGCGTGCGAGCGGATCGCCGCGGCCGCGCACGTCGGGCTGCAGGTGATTCCGCAGGCAGGCCATGCCGGTTATGTGGAAGCGCCGGCCATCTACTCCGCGCTGATCGACACGTTCTGTCGTCAGTGCGATACGCAGCGAGGGCTGTCATGAGCGAACCGCTGCAACAAAACGACTCCGACAACGCGAAGGCCGACGCCAACTACGTGGTGCCGGGCCTCGAACGCGGGCTGCGGATTCTCGCCGAATTCTCGCCGCGCGAACCGGTGCTCGGCGCGCCCGAACTGTCGAAACGGCTCGGCATTCCGCGCACGACGGTGTTCCGTCTGCTGCAGACGCTCGAATCGCTCGGCTTTCTCGAGCGCGCGGACAAGGATCGCAACTACAAGCTCGGCATCGCCGTGCTGCGGCTCGGCTTCGAATATCTGAGCTCGCTGGAACTGACCGATCTCGGCCTGCCGGTGATCGAGAGCCTGCGCGACGCGACCGGCTTCACGACGCACATCGTGATCCGCGACGGCCGCGACGTGGTGTTCGTCGCGAAGGCGCAGAGCCAGTCGCCGGTGTTCAGCTCGATCCGCGTGAACGTCGGCACACGGCTGCCCGCGCATGCGACGACGCACGGCCATGTGCTGATGGGCGACCTGTCGCTGTCGGAACTGCGTGCGCTGTATCCGGAAGGTGCGCTGAACCGGATGACGAGCGCGACGCCGGAAACGGTCGACGCGCTGTACGACATGATCCGCGAGGATGCACTGCGCGGCTACGGCGTCAGCAATTCGTCGTTCGAGCGCGGGATCTCGGTCGTCACGGCGCCGGTGCGCAACGAGACGCAGAAGATCGTCGCATGCATCACGGTGACGGTGCCGCGCCCGGAGATCGACGCGGCGCTGATTGCCGACGGGCTGATCGACAAGGTGCAGCGCGCGGCGGCGGAATTGTCGCGGCGGCTCAATTACCGCTCGGATGACGAGCACACGTTCATGAAGGCTTTGGGATTGAAATGAGACCCCCACGCATGCTTCGCACGCTGCCCCCCGAGGGGGCGGTCAATCCTCTTGGGGCGGCCCGGCGAGGACCGACGACATGATTGAGATCGATCTGACCGGGCAAGTGGCGGTGGTGACGGGCGGTTCGTCCGGCATCGGCCTCGCGACGGCCGAACGGTTCCTGCAGGCCGGCGCGTCGGTCGCGATTTGCGGCCGCGACGGCGAACGCCTCGCACGCGCCGAAGCGATGCTGCGCGACAAGTACGCCGATGCACAGCTGCTCGCCGCGCGCTGCAACGTGCTCGACGAAGCCGACGTGACCGCGTTCGCGCAGGCCGTTTCCGACCGTTTCGGCCGTGCCGACATGCTCGTCAACAACGCCGGCCAGGGTCGCGTGTCGACCTTCGCCGACACGACCGACGATGCGTGGCGCGAGGAACTCGAACTGAAGTACTTCAGCATCATCCGCCCGACGCGTGCGTTCCTGCCGCTGCTGCGCGATGCGGCCGCGCCGACGATCACCTGCGTGAACTCGCTGCTCGCGCTGCAACCCGAGCCGCACATGGTTGCGACGTCGTCCGCGCGTGCCGGCGTGCTGAGCCTCGTGAAGTCGCTCGCGACCGAACTTGCGCCGCAGCGCATCCGCGTGAACTCGATCCTGATCGGCATCGTCGAGTCGGGGCAGTGGCGCCGCCGCTACGATACGCAGGCGCAGCCCGGCGAAAGCTGGGAAGACTGGACGGGCGCGCTCGCGCGCAAGAAGAACATCCCGCTGAATCGCTTCGGCAAGCCTGACGAGGCCGCCTGGGCCCTTTTTTATCTCGCAACGCATCTGTCGTCCTACACGACGGGCAGCCATATCGACGTTTCTGGAGGCTTTGCACGCCATGTCTGAAAAAACCACGGTTGGCGAGCTGATTGCCGCCTTTCTCGAGCAGTGCGGCGTGAAGACCGCATTCGGTGTCATCTCGATCCACAACATGCCGATCCTCGACGCGATCAATTCGCGCGGCAACATCCGGTATGTCGGTGCACGCGGTGAAGCCGGCGCGCTGAACATGGCCGACGGGCTGGCCCGCGTGTCGGGCGGCCTCGGCGTCGCGTTCACGAGCACGGGCACGGCGGCGGGCAACGCGGCCGGCGCGATGGTCGAGGCGCTGACGGCCGGCACCGCGCTGCTGCACATCACCGGGCAGATCGAGACGCCGTATCTCGACCAGGATCTCGCGTACATCCACGAAGCGCCCGACCAGTTGTCGATGCTCGACTCGATTTCGAAGGCCGCGTTCCGCGTGCGCACGGTCGAAACCGTGCTGCCGACGATCCGCGAAGCCGTGCGCATCGCGCAGACCGCGCCGACGGGCCCCGTATCCGTCGAGATTCCGATCGACATCCAGGCGGCCGAGATCGAATGGCCGGAAGATCTCGCACCGGCTCACGTCGCCGTGCGCGAGCATGACAGCACGCGCGTCGCGAAGCTGGCCGACGCACTCGCGGCCAAGCGTCGCCCGCTGCTGTGGCTCGGCGGCGGTGCGCGCCATGCACGCGACGAAGTCGAACGCCTCGTGAAGCTCGGCTTCGGCGTCGTGACGAGCGTGCAGGGCCGCGGCGTGCTGCCGGAAGATCACCCGGCGACGCTCGGCGCGTTCAACGTGCATGCGTCGGTCGAAGCGTTCTACAAGACCTGCGATGCGCTCGTCGTGGTCGGCTCGCGCCTGCGCGGCAACGAGACGCTGAAGTACAAGCTCGCGCTGCCGCAGCCGCTGTTCCGCGTCGATGCCGATGCGCTGGCCGACAACCGCGGCTATCGCAACGCACTGTTCGTGCATGGCGATTCGAAGCGCGTGCTGGCCGAGCTGGCCGATCGCCTCGAAGGCCGTCTGTCGGTCGATCCGCAATTCGCGGCCGATCTCGCGGCGGCGCGCGAGGAGGCCGTGGCCGACGTGGCGAAGGGCCTCGGGCCGTACAAGAAGCTCGTCGACACGCTGCAGGGCGCGGTGGGCCGCGACTACAACTGGGTGCGCGACGTGACGATCTCGAACAGCACGTGGGGCAACCGCCTGCTGAAGATCTTCGAGCCGCGCGCCGGCGTGCATGCGCTCGGCGGCGGCATCGGCCAGGGCATCCAGATGGGCATCGGCGCGGCGCTCGCGGGCGCGGCGGCGAAGACGGTCTGCCTCGTCGGCGACGGCGGCCTGATGGTCAACGTCGGCGAGCTCGTCACGGCCGTGCAGGAAAACGCGAACGTGATGATCGTGCTGATGAACGACCAGTGCTACGGCGTGATCCGCAACATCCAGGATGCGCACTACGGCGGCCGCCGCTGCTTCGTGCAGTTGCACCAGCCCGATTTCGCGCAGTTCTGCGCGAGCTTCGGCCTCGCGCACTACCGGATCACGTCGCTCGAACAGGCCGAAGCGATCGTGCGCGAAGGAATCGCGAAGGAAGGGCCGGTGATGGTCGAGGTCGACATGCTGTCGGTCGGCGCGTTCGCGTCGAACTTCGCGGGGCCGCCGGTGAAGAAGGAAGCGCCGACGGAGCGCCAGTATGCGTAACGGGCACAAGCGGGCACCCGTCGACGTCGCGATGATCGGCTTCGGCGCGATCGGCGCGGCCGTGTACCGCGCGGTCGAGCACGATGCGTCGCTGCGCGTCGCGCACGTGATCGTGCCGGAGCACCAGCGCGCGGCGGTGCAGGCCGTGCTCGGCGACGCGGTGGAGGTCGTGTCGTCGGTCGACGCGCTGGCCCGCCGCCCCGCGTTCGCGCTCGAATGCGCAGGCCACGGCGCGCTCGTCGATCACGTCGTGCCGCTGCTGAAGGCCGGCACCGACTGCGCGGTCGCGTCGATCGGCGCGCTGTCCGATCTCGCGCTGCTCGACGTGCTGTCGCAGGCCGCCGACGACGGCGGCGCCACCGTGACGCTGCTGTCCGGCGCGATCGGCGGGATCGACGCGCTGGCGTCCGCGAAGCAGGGCGGGCTCGACGAGGTGCTGTACGTCGGCCGCAAGCCGCCGCTCGGCTGGCTCGACACGCCGGCCGAGGCGCTGTGCGACCTGCGCGCGATGACCGAGGAAAAGGTGATCTTCGAAGGCACCGCGCGCGACGCCGCGCGGCTGTATCCGAAGAACGCGAACGTCGCGGCGACGGTCGCGCTCGCGGGCCTCGGCCTCGACGCGACGCACGTGCGGCTGATCGCCGATCCGGCCGTCGAGCGCAACGTGCACCGCATCACCGCGCGCGGCGCATTCGGCGAGATGTCGCTGGAAATGAGCGGCAAGCCGTTGCCCGACAACCCGAAGACGTCCGCGCTGACCGCGTACAGCGCGATTCGCGCGCTGCGCAACCGCGCGGCCTGCTGCGTGATCTGACCGGACCATCGAGCGTCCGTCCGCGCCACGGCGAGGGCGGATGTGCAGAGACAGATTTGTGGGACTTGTGACATGACTCCTTTCGATACGAGCCTCGTACCCGACGGCAACATCCTGATCGGCGGCGAGTGGCGGCGCGGCCGTGGCGCGCCCTACGCGAGCATCTATCCGGCCGACCAGTCGGTGAACATGGAAGTGTCGACGGCGAACGCGGAAGACGCGGCCGACGCCGTCGTGGCGGCCGACGCCGCGTGGCGTCGCGCCGACTGGGCCGGGCTCAAGCCGCATCAACGCGCGCTGGTGCTGTACCGGATCGCGGACCTGATCATGCAGCGCCACGAGGCGCTCGCGAACCTGCAGCGCCGCGACAACGGCAAGCCGATCAGCGAGACGCGCGTGCTGGTGGCCAGCGCGGCGAACACGTTCCGCTATTTCGCGGCCTGCCTCGAAACGCTCGACGAAGAGCTGACGCCGTCGCGCGGCGACTACCTGACGATGAGCGTGCACGAGCCGATCGGCGTGATCGCGGCGATCACGCCGTGGAATTCGCCGATCGCATCCGATGCGCAGAAGCTCGCGCCGGCGCTCGCCGGCGGCAACGCGGTGGTGCTCAAGCCGGCCGAGGTCACGCCGCTCGTGTCGCTCGCGCTGGCGCGCATCTGCGAGGAAGCGGGCGTGCCGAAAGGCGTGCTGAGCGTGTTGCCGGGCAAGGGCTCGGTGATCGGCGACGTACTCGTGCGTCATCCGCTGGTGAAGAAAGTGTCGTTCACCGGTGGTACCGAAGTGGGCCGCGGCATCGCGCGCATCGCGGCGGAAAAGTTGATGCCCGTGTCGCTCGAACTCGGCGGCAAGTCGCCGACGATCGTCTGCGACGACGCCGATCTCGATCACGCGGTCAACGGCGTGCTGTACGGCATCTTCAGCTCGTCGGGCGAGGCGTGCATCGCCGGTTCGCGGCTGTTCGTGCAGCGCGCGGTGTACGACGCATTCATGCAGCGGCTGGTGGCCGGCGCACGCAAGCTGCGCGTGGGCGATCCGACGCGGCCCGATACGCAGATGGGCCCGCTGAT
Organism: Burkholderia sp. BCC0044; assembly: GCF_902832955.1. Classification (NCBI taxonomy): domain Bacteria; kingdom Pseudomonadati; phylum Pseudomonadota; class Betaproteobacteria; order Burkholderiales; family Burkholderiaceae; genus Burkholderia; species Burkholderia sp. BCC0044. Next base: position 540,877 of record NZ_CADFDO010000002.1, read on the forward strand.
CACCGCGAAGCATCGCGAATCGGTCGAACGCTACGTCGCGCTCGGGCTGGAAGAAGGCGGCCGCCTGCTGTGCGGCGGCGAGCGGCCGTCGGGCGACGGGCGCGAGGACGGCTTCTTCTATCAGCCGACGATTCTCGAAGGCTTGCCGAACAGCGCGCGCATCTGCCAGGAGGAAATCTTCGGGCCGGTGCTGGTCGCGATGCCGTTCGACGACGAAGCATCGCTGATCGCGCAGGCGAACGACAGCGTGTTCGGCCTCGCGGCCGGCATCTGGACGCGCGACTACAAGCGTGCGTGGCGCATCGCGCGGGCGCTGGAGACGGGCACCGTGTGGATCAACACGTACAAGCTGTTCTCGATTTCCACGCCGTTCTCGGGCTGGAAGGAGAGCGGGATGGGCCGCGAGAAGGGGCGTCTCGGCATCCGCGAGTACATGCAGCAGAAGAGCCTTTACTGGGGCTTGAACGACGCACCGCTGCCGTGGGCGAACTGAGCGAAGAGGAATGACACAATGAGCATCTTGGGAATCGAGCAGATCACGTACGGTGTCGACGATCTTGCCACTTGCCGGCGTTTTTTCGCCGACTGGGGCTTGAAGGAAGTCGCGCACGACGACACGCGCGCACGCTTCGAAACGATGAACGGCTGCACCGTGCTCGTCGTGAAGGCCGACGATCCGTCGCTGCCGCCCGCGTTCGAAGCGGGCCCGACGCTGCGTGAAGTCACGTGGGGCGTCGCGACGCGGCAGGAAGTCGACGCGCTGCGCTCGAAGCTCGCCGGCCAGCCCGGCTATTACGCGCAGGACGACGCGGTCGGCTGCATCGATCCGAACGGGATGGCGATCCGTATCGAAGTCACGCGCAAGCGCGCACTCGACATCACTGGCTCGCCGTCGAACGTGTGGGGCCACACGCTGCGTGTCGACCAGCCGAGCCCGATCTATGTGCGCGCGGAGCCGGTGGAGGTCGGCCACGTGGTGTTCTTCACGAACTGCCTCGACGCGCAGGAAACGTTCTATCACGAGCTGCTCGGCTTCGAGACGTCGGACCGTTATCCGGGCCGCGGCGCGTTCATGCGCTGCGCGCCGCACGGCGGCCATCACGACCTGTTCCTGCTCGCGCTGCCGAATGGCAAACGCGGCCTGAACCACGTCGCGTTCACCGTACGCGACATCCACGAAGTGTTCGGCGGCGGCATGCACATCGACCGCTGCGGCTGGGAAACGCAGCTCGGGCCGGGGCGTCATCCGGTGTCGTCCGCGTACTTCTGGTACTTCCAGAATCCGGCCGGCGCGCTGATCGAGTACTACGCGGACGAAGACGTGCTGACGCCCGAATGGCAACCGCGCGAATTCGAACCGGGCCCGACCGTGTTCGCCGAATGGGCCGTCGACGGCGGCCTCGACGGCAACACGCGCCGGCAGAAGAACGCGAAGGCGCCGGAAGGCAAGTTCATGACGGAGCGGAAATCTTGACGTTCTCCTATGCCTAAAGGCACAGGATTCCCACACCTGGCGATGCACGTCCGCATCGGAGAATGTTCAACGCAGCGTTGATATCACGATCATGCACGACACCACAGCTACTGCACGTCCATTCCCTTATTCGCAGTCCCGCGATACCTTTCGGCCGCGTCGCGCTGTCTTTCGACCCGCACGACGAACAGGACTGGGTAGAACCGCTTTCGTCGACTTCCTCGAACGTGGCTCCGTGCGCGATCGCTTTGTAGCGGAGCTTGTTCCGGAAGGACGACCAGGATGCGTCGTAGACGCTTTTCGCCATCTTGGTTCTGGCGAGTTTTGCGGCCGACACGTTGCCGACCGCGATGTAATCGAAGCGCCGCACCAGATCGAGCACCAACTTGTGCTGAAAATCGGATCTGGCATTAGCGACCTTGGCATGCAGCTTCGCGATATGCCGCTTGTGCTTTCGTGCCCTTTGAGCCTTCGCGAGTTTCTCCGCCGCGCGCCGACCGAATCGGTCATTAGGCAGCTTCTCGCCCGTCGAAAGTGTGGCGAACTCTTTCAGGCCGAGATCGATGCCGACACCAGAACGAATCGGTCGAGCCTGAACATCGGGTACATCGATCACGACGTTGAGAAACCAGTTGCCACGCGCATCCTGCGCAAAGTTGGTCCCGTCCTTGATCTTGCCTTCGGGAAGCGGCCGGCTGTTGAACACTCGGAAGGTGTTGCCGGCAAAGCGGAACGCGTCGCCTTCACGCTTCAGGTCGCGCCCTTTCAGCGGTACCCAGCCGAGCGTTCTCTTGCCGCGATAGCGCAGGTAAGGGCGTCGGTGCTGGCTACGGGATTGTGCGTACTGCAAGCAAGTTGCGTTGATCGTCCCAGAGTGGATGCCAAGCTCCTTGCTGCTGCCGCTCGTCAGTCCACTCAGGTCGAAACCCGTCGGCCACTTTTTGCTCCACTTGAGCGCGTGCTTCTGCGTGTTGTTGCAGAAGTTCCAGACGTAGTTCACCGCGCGGCTCTGCTTGTTAAGCAGTCCGTTGAGCGATTTCACCCGGTAGCGGTAGACAAGGATCATGCCGGTGATCCTAACCCGTGGAAGAAGCTGCTTGTCAACAGCTCTCCTTTCTTTCCCGCTTTGGATGGTGGGGTTTCTTGGAGAAAAAACGGATGAACGAAGCAGACACGCAGGAGCAGCCCGCGCCGGGCACCGTCGTCGTGATCGGCGGCGGCCAGGCGGCCGGCTGGGTGCTGAAGACGCTGCGCGCGGAAGGCTTCGCGGGCCGCCTCGTGATGATCGCCGACGAGCCGCATCTGCCGTACGAGCGCCCGCCGCTGTCGAAGGCCGTGCTGGCCGGCGACGCCGACATTGAAACGGTGCGCGTCGTGCGCCCCGACGAATTCGACGCGCTGAACGTCGAGGCATGGCAGCCGGAACGTGCGGCGTCGATCGATCGCGCCCGCCGCGTGGTGAAAACCGAAAGCGGCCGCGAGATCGAATACGACCGCCTCGTGATCGCGACCGGCGGCACGTCGCGCCGCTTGCCCGATGCGCTCGTCAACACGCCTAACCTGCATTACCTGCGCACGCTCGACGAAGCGGCCGCGCTCGGCGAGAAGCTGCGCGCGAGCCGGCGCGTGCTCGTGATCGGCGGTGGCTGGATCGGCCTCGAAGTCGCGGCGACCGCGCGCAAGCTCGGCGTCGAAGCGGTGGTCGTCGAAGGTGCGCCGCGTCTGTGCGGTCGCTCGGTGCCGCAGATCGTGTCGGACTTCCTGCTCGATCTGCATCGCTCGAACGGCGTCGACGTGCGGCTCGGCGCGGCGCTCGCGTCGCTCGCTGCACAGCCGGACGATGCGTCGAAGGTACGCGCGACGCTCGCCGACGGCACGACGATCGACGCCGATTTCGCGGTGGCCGGCATCGGCCTCGCGCTGAACGCGTCGCTTGCGAGCGACGCGGGGCTCGCGGTCGATGACGGTATCGTCGTCGATGAATACGGCGCGACGAGCGACCCGGCAATCTTCGCGTGCGGCGACGTCGCGAACCATCACAACGGCTGGCTGAAGCGGCGCGTGCGGCTCGAATCGTGGGCCAACGCGCAGAACCAGGCGATCGCGGCGGCGAAGGCCGTGCTCGGCGTGCGCGCGCCGTACGCGGAGATTCCGTGGTTCTGGTCCGATCAGTACGACGTGAACCTGCAGATCCTCGGCGATCTGCCGGCCGATGCGCAGCTCGTCGTGCGCGGCGATCTCGCCGCGCGTCGTGCGACGCTGTTTTTCGTGGGCGACGGACATGTGAGAGGTGTCGTCGCCGTGAACAACGCGCGTGAGCTGAAGCTCGCGCGCAAGTGGATGAACCAGGGCCGGGCAGTGAACACGGAAGCCCTGGCAGACACGACCCAAGCGCTTGCCTGACCGAGATCCAGGAGACACCCCGCATGAGCACTTTCGACAACGTCGTGGCCGGCAGGGCCACGATGGAAGCTGCCGCCTCCACGCCCGGCGCGATCATCGCGCGGCTCGAGCGGCTTCCGGCCAACGCGATGCAGATCCGCGCACGCGTGCTGATCGGCACCGCGACGTTCTTCGACGGCTTCGACGTGATCACGATCGCGGCGACGCTGCCGCTGCTGATTCACAAATGGGGGCTGTCGCCGACACAGATCGGCATGCTGATCGCGTCCGGCGCGATCGGCCAGCTGATCGGCGCATTCCTGTTTCCCGCGCTCGCGGAAAAGCATGGCCGCGTGAAAGCGATCGCGTGGAGCTCGGCGGTGATCGGCATCACGAGCATCGCGTGCGGCTTCGCGCCGACGTTCGAGATCTTCGTGCTGCTGCGGATCTTGCAGGGGCTCGGGCTGGGCGGCGAGTTGCCGGTGGCGGCCACGTACATCAACGAGATTACCCGCGCGCATGGCCGCGGCCGGTTCGTGCTGCTGTACGAGATCGTGTTCCCGATCGGCCTGCTGGTATCGATGGCGCTCGGCGCGTGGCTCGTGCCGCGCTTCGGCTGGGAGATCATGTACTTCGTCGGCGGGCTGCCGGTGATCCTGTCGCTCGTGCTCGCGCGCCTCGTGCCGGAATCGCCGCGCTGGCTCGCGTCGCGCGGGCGGCTCGCGGAAGCCGGGCGGGCGGTCGGCGTGTTCGAAGGATCGGTGCGCGGCGAGCTGCCGCCGGTCACGCAGGCGGCCGCGTTCGACGAGATGGTGCGCCAGCATCCGAAGCGCAGGATGAGCGACCTGTTCAGCGCCGCGTATCGCAAACGCACGCTCGCGGTGGCGACGCTGTGGGCGACCTGCGGGTTCATCCAGTACGGGCTGTCCACGTGGCTGCCGACGATCTACAAGAACTTCTATCACGCGCCGCTGCAGCTCGCACTGAACCTCGCGGTAATCGGTTCGGTGATGGGCGTGCTCGGGTCGCTGGCCTCCGCGCTGCTGGTCGACAAGCTCGGCCGCAAGCCGGTGATCGTGTGGTCGTTCGTGCTGTGCGCGCTGTCGCTGGCGTTCGCGGGTATCTATCACGCGTCGTCGGTGTACGTGGTCGCGATCTTCTGTTCGCTGTCGCTCGGGCTGATGGCGTCGGGCTTCATTACCGCGTACGTCTACACGCCCGAACAGTATCCGACGAGCATCCGCGCGTCGGGCTGCGGGCTCGGCAGCGCGTGGCTGAAGATCGCGTCGTTCGCCGCGCCGATGATCGTGCCGCACGCGATCATCGGCGGGAACCTCGCGCCGGCGTTCTACCTGATCGGCGTCGTGCCGCTGATCGCGGCGGCGACCGTGCATTTCGTCGGGATCGAGACGAAGGGCAAGGTGCTGGAGGCGCTCGAGGCGTGAGTGTGGTCGGCAGTAGTGGATGAGGTGCTCGGGCCCGGGGGATGCTCCCCGGGCCTTTTTGTTTCGCGGTGAATCGGTCGTTCCATGTCGAGCGTTGCAAACGGGCGCCATGGCTGCCGCATGGGTCACGTGTTCTAATTCACGGTCCCGATTTTCATCATGCCGCGCCATGCCCCTGTTCGAACCCGTCACGTTGCATACCTCCCGCCTCGTCCTGCGGCCGCTTCGCGACGCCGACGCACCGGCCTTCTTCGAGATCTGGTCCGATGCGGAAGCGATGCGCTATTTCTCGTTCTCGCCGATGACGCAGATCGAGCAGGCCGAGGCGCGCGTCGCACGCAACGTGCAGACGTCCGCGAGCGGGGACAGCCTGGTCTGCGTGCTGGAACTGCGGGAAACTGGCGAAGCGCTCGGCGAATGCGCGCTGTTCCATGCGAACGCGCAATGCCGGCGTGCGGAGATCGGCTTTTGCCTGCGGCGCGCGTTCTGGCGCGGCGGATACATGCGCGAAGCGGCATCGGCCATGATCGAGCATGCATTCGGTACGCTGCGGCTGAACCGGCTCGAGGCCGATATCGATCCGCGCAACATTGCGTCGGCGCGGCTGCTCGAACGGCTGGGCTTCGTCCGGGAAGGGCTGCTGCGCGAACGCTGGATCGTCGGCGACGAAGTGTCGGACAGCGCGCTGTACGGGTTGCTGGCGAGCGATCGCGGCGCGTAGGCGGCCGACTTGCCGGATTCACGGCGCGAACGTACGCTTGGTCGATATCACGGTCCACCTACAGGTTCTCGACCATGCAAGCTCATCCTCTGCGTCTTTCCCCCGGCGACGATTTGCGCGGCGCCATCGAGGCAGCGCTACATCGACATGAAGCGCACGCGGCCTTCGTAATCCAGGGCATCGGCAGCCTGAGCGTCGCGCAGTTGCGCTTCGCCGGCGTCGATCGGCCGACCGAGCTGCGCGGCGACTTCGAAATCCTGACGCTGGCCGGCTCGGTGTCGCCGGACGGCGCGCATCTGCATATGTCGATCTCGGATGCAGCGGGCCGCGTGACCGGCGGCCATGTCGCGAGCGGCTGCGTGGTGCGCACGACGGCCGAGATCCTGCTCGCGCTGCTGCCCGCGCATCGTTTCTCGCGCGAGCATGATGGGGGCACCGGCTTCAACGAACTGGTGATCCGTCGCGAATCGGGCGGCGACGCCGCATGAATGCGTCGATGCATCGATCGCTGCGTCCTTTCCGCGCCGCATAAAAAAAGCGCCGAGGCCTTTCGGCCCGCGGCGCCTTTCGGTGCGCTGCGACGTCGACCACCCGCCGCAGCCCGACTGCGTGCTTACATCTGCACGGTGTCGGCGACTTCCTTGAAGTCTTCGATCTGGTCGAAGTTCATGTACTGGTAGATCTTGTCGCCGTTCGCGGTGAGCACGCCCATGTCGGCCATGTACTCTTCCTTGGTCGGGATCTTGCCCAGACGCGAGCAGATCGCCGCCAGTTCAGCGGAGCCGAGGTACACGTTCGTGTTCTTGCCGAGACGGTTCGGGAAGTTGCGGGTCGACGTCGACATCACCGTCGCGCCTTCGCGCACCTGTGCCTGGTTACCCATGCACAGCGAGCAGCCCGGCATTTCGGTCCGTGCGCCGGCCGTGCCGAACACGCCATAGTGGCCTTCTTCCGTCAGCTGCTTCTGGTCCATCTTGGTCGGCGGCGCGACCCACAGCTTGACCGGAATGTCGCGCTTGCCTTCGAGCAGCTTCGACGCGGCACGGAAGTGACCGATGTTGGTCATGCACGAACCGATGAACACTTCGTCGATCTTCGCACCGGCGACGTCCGACAGCGTCTTCACGTCGTCCGGGTCGTTCGGGCAGGCGACGATCGGCTCGTGGATGTCGGCGAGGTCGATCTCGATGACGGCCGCGTACTCGGCGTCGGCATCCGGCGACAGCAGTTGCGGGTCGGCCAGCCATTGTTCCATCGCGGCGATACGGCGCTGCAGGCTGCGCGGATCCTGGTAGCCCTGCGCGATCATCCACTTGAGCAGCGTGACGTTGCTGTTCAGGTACTCGATGATCGGTTCCTTGTTCAGGTGCACCGTGCAACCGGCGGCCGAACGCTCGGCCGACGCATCCGACAGCTCGAACGCTTGCTCGACCTTCAGGTCGGGCAGGCCTTCGATTTCGAGAATGCGGCCCGAGAAGATGTTCTTCTTGCCTTGCTTGGCGACCGTCAGCATGCCTTGCTTGATCGCGTACAGCGGGATCGCGTTGACGAGGTCGCGCAGCGTGACGCCCGGCTGCATCTTGCCCTTGAAGCGGACCAGCACCGATTCCGGCATGTCCAGCGGCATCGTGCCGGTGGCGGCCGCGAACGCGACGAGGCCCGAGCCTGCCGGGAAGCTGATGCCGATCGGGAAGCGCGTGTGCGAATCGCCGCCGGTGCCGACGGTGTCGGGCAGCAGCATGCGGTTCAGCCACGAGTGGATCACGCCGTCGCCCGGGCGCAGCGCGATGCCGCCGCGCGTGCTGATGAAGTTCGGCAGCGTCTGGTGCGTCTTCACGTCGACCGGCTTCGGATACGCGGCGGTGTGGCAGAACGACTGCATCACGAGGTCGGCCGAGAAGCCGAGGCAGGCCAGATCCTTCAGTTCGTCGCGGGTCATCGGGCCCGTGGTGTCCTGCGAGCCGACCGAGGTCATCTTCGGTTCGCAGTACGTGCCCGGGCGCACGCCCTGGCCTTCCGGCAGACCGCACGCGCGGCCGACCATCTTCTGCGCGAGCGAGAAGCCCTTGCCGCTGTCGGCCGGCTGATGCGGCAGGCGGAACAGCGTCGACGGCGCGAGGCCGAGCGCTTCACGCGCCTTCGCGGTCAGGCCGCGGCCGATGATCAGCGGAATGCGGCCGCCGGCGCGCACTTCGTCGAACAGCACGTCGGACTTCACCTGGAATTCGGCGATGACCTGGCCGTCCTTCAGCGCCTTGCCTTCGTACGGGCGCAGTTCGACCACGTCGCCCATGTTCATTTGCGACACGTCGAGCTCGATCGGCAGCGCGCCGGCGTCTTCCATCGTGTTGTAGAAGATCGGAGCGATCTTGCCGCCGAGGCACACGCCGCCGAAACGCTTGTTCGGGACGAACGGGATGTCTTCGCCGGTGAACCACAGCACCGAGTTGGTGGCCGACTTGCGCGAGGAGCCGGTGCCGACCACGTCGCCGACGTAGGCGACCAGGTGCCCCTTTTCCTTCAGCGATTCGATGAACTTGACCGGGCCGCGCTTGCCGTCTTCTTCCGGCGTGATGCCCGGGCGCGCGTTCTTCAGCATCGCGAGCGCGTGCATCGGGATGTCCGGGCGGGTGGTGGCGTCCGGCGCCGGCGATAGATCGTCGGTGTTGGTTTCGCCCGTGACCTTGAACACGGTGATGGTCAGGCTTTCCGGCACTTCCGGACGGCTCGTGAACCATTCGGCGTCGGCCCAGCTCTGCAGCACGGCCTTCGCGTGCGCGTTGCCCTTGTCGGCGAGTTCCTTCACGTCATGGAACTGGTCGAACATCAGCAGGGTTTTCTTCAGCGCGTCGGCGGCGACCGCGGCGACGGCTTCATCGGACAGCAGCTCGATCAGCGGCTGGATGTTGTAGCCGCCGAGCATCGTGCCGAGCAGCTCGGTCGCGCGTTCGCGCGAGATGAGCGGGCAGGCGGTCTCGCCCTTGGCCACGGCGGCCAGGAAGCCGGCCTTCACGCGGGCGGCTTCGTCGACGCCGGCGGGCACGCGATGGGTGATCAGGTCGACCAGCGTCTGCTCTTCGCCGGCGGGCGGGTTGGTCAGCAATTCGACCAGTTCGGCGGTCTGCTGAGCCGTCAGCGGCAGGGGAGGAATACCGAGCGCGGCGCGGGCGGCCACGTGAGCACGAAAGTTTTCAAGCATGGGGAGACCTGCTGATATTGCGTTTGAGGGGAAGGCCTTGCCGGCACTCCGGGGCTATTCCAGGCACTACTTTGAGCGGGATTCTAATCTCAATGATCTGGAACGTCAAATGTCTTATGTCTTATATAAGACTTGGTGGTGCGAAAAGACGGCACACGCGGCTCCATGACGGAGCGGGCCTTGTCGGGCGGGGGGCGGCGGGCGGATGCAGGGTGCCGGTTCAGGTCGTCGGTGTCGCACATATCTGCACAAGCCCGCAGGAAACGGTACACACCGGGCGGGCTCGGGCCGCTACGCTTGCTGCCACGCAGCTTGCAATCGGGTGCCGGAACGGGAGGCGGAAGTCGTCGAGCGCCTGTCGATTCGCCCCGGGCGGTAGCGATTCCTTTGACTCCGGCGATCCACGACATGCATTTCAGAGACGCGATTTTCCTGATAGTGGCGCTCGTCGCGTCGCCGGCCGTTCACGCGGCCACGCCCGGCGACGAAGCGCGGGATGCGGCGAGCCGGCCGGTCGCGCTGGTCTATCGCGGCCCTGCCGCATGCGACGGGTGCGCCGAAACCATCGCCAGACGCCTGCGGGAATCGGACTACCGGTTCCGGGTGATCTACGTGGGGCCGGCGGAAAAGCTCAAGATCACGCCCGCGGCACTGGCCGGTGCCGCGCTCTATGTGCAGCCCGGCGGCGGGCAGGACATTCCCGGCGCGGCAGCCAGCATCGGCCGAAATGAACTCCGGGCCGTGCGGCGATACGTCGCGAACGGCGGCCGATACCTCGGACTCTGCATGGGCGCCTACCTGGCCGGCGAACAGGGTTTCGGGCTGGTTGCCGGCGACATCGACGCCGAGGTCGACCGGCCGGGTTCGACGCTTCACGGCGTCGCCGACACGGTGACGCCGGTCGTCTGGCGCGGGAAAAAGCGCTGGATCTACTTTCAGGACGGCGCGAGGCTCCCGGTCGCGCCGATCGGCTCCGGCGGGATCGTGCTGGCGATCTACCCGAACAAGGACATCGCGGCCGCCACGTACCGCTACGGCAAAGGGCGCGTCGGCCTTGCCGGCCCGCATCCGGAGGCCGATGAAAGCTGGTATCGCCAGAACGGTCTCACGAACCCGGACGGCGTGGTGCCGGACATGGCCTACGACCTGATCGACGCGACGATGAAGCCGTAGCGGAGGTGCTGCGGCGCGCCGCTTATTTGTGTTTGGCGCGATACGCGTCGAGATTTTTCCGCGCCTGCGCGCGGATCGCGCGCTGCATGAACGGCGTCCAGCCGAGCAGCGCGCCTTTCATCCCGAGCGCCTGACGCGCCCAGCGCCACAGATCGAAGTGGTCGCGATGCTCGACGATGCGTCCGTCGCGAAACCGGAAGCGTGCGTCGATCCGGTTGACCACCGTCCGTCCGGTCGCGGCGAACCGGTACTGCGCGCTCCACTGCGCGCGCCCGGTTTGTTCGTCCGCGGCGACTTCGCCGAACGTCAGCGAGAACGCCTGCGCCCGCGCGACCAGCATCCGCCACATGTCGCGCGCGAGCTCGCCGCGCAGTTCGCCGAATGCGGGATCGCTGAACACGATGTCGTCGGCATAGCACGCGAGCATCGCGTCGACGTCGCGCTGCTGGAAGGCCGTGTAGAAGCGCTGGATCAACGCGGTGTTCGGATCGGTCATTTTTGGCGTGAAGGGGGCGGGGGACGGTGACGTCCGTCGAAACATCGATCGGGAAAGTGGAGCAGGCAGCGCGAGCCGACGCCCGCGCTTGCCACGTCGGGCGCGGCTGGTTTGCCGCCGGATGATACGCGTCAGCGGGCCGCCATCGCAACGTCCGGACTGCTGCGCCCCGTCACCAGGCAGCCCGACATGAAGGCCTCGCTCTGGCTGCCGGCGGCGGCTTCGCCGAAGCCGCGACCGAGCGCGTCGGCCTTCACCTGCGCGGCGCCTTGCTCGCACGCGAGCGGGCTGGCGTCGCGGCCCTGCGCGTGCAGGATCGCGCGATCGCCGATGAGATAGGCCAGCAAGGCAAAAACGGCGATATGTACGGCTCGTCTCATGGTTCGTCTCCTCGTCGCTCAAGCGTAACGCGGACATGTTCGACGAAGCACTTGGGGCTTCCCCCGGTAAACGTCTGCTGAAAGCGGCGGCGGGCACGGCGATCCTGTCCCGTTTTTCCGCCGCCAGCGCCCGGCGGGCGGCCAATGCGCGCGAGTTTGACGAATGTCAGGGTGCGGGCGGACGGCGGCGGTCGCGCGGCCGTTCAAGGCGATAGCATGAATGCATGAGTTGACGGAGCGCGATGCGGGACCCACGCATCGGTTCCGGCAAGCAGGCCGATGTTGAATATCGCTGTCTAAATAGTGAGGAATCCAAATGTTGAACGTCTCTTCCGTGCTGATCAGTCTTGCCCCGATGTGGGCCATCCTGCTGCTGGCGTCTTCGGCGGCCGCCTATTTCGTGTTCTGGCGCAAGGTCATCGACTAAACGCCGCGCGGCAGCCTGCGCACGGTGCGCACGCATGACGCGCCGCTGCCGTCATTGCACCGCCGTCACCGGCACATTCGAAATCCGCACCAGCCGGGCCATCACGCTGCGCCGAAACACCGACATCAACGCGTGCAGCGGATCGCGTCTCGGCGCGGCCACGACGATCTCGTCGCACCCGGTCTCGGTTGCCGCGGCCGCGATCGTGTCGGCCACCGGCCCGACCTTCATCACGACGCTGAATTTCACGTCCGCATCGCGCAGGATCCGCTCGGCCATTGCAAGATCGTCGGTCGCGAATTGCGTCTCGATCGCGCGCAACCGCGACAGCGGGTGATAGGCCTCGAGCCGCGTCGATTCGAGCGGCGGCTGCACGTTGATCAGCACGACCTCCGACGCGCAGCGCTCGCGATACAGGAACGTCGCGTGCCGAACGGCCTGTAGCGAGCGCGATGAATGGCCGACCGGAACCAGCAGCTTGAGCATGAGCGATGTCCGGGAAACGAGATGCTTGCAGCGTAGCGCGCGGGCGGGCGGAGGCATCTAAAGAGATCGCACGACCGCGTAAAAATGTCGTTAACGAGCACCGGCAGGCCGCCGGCACATGACGCACCTATTAGAAATATAAGAAATTTAAGTTTATGCGCATAAACGATTTCATCGGCCGTGACGGCCTGAGCAGCCAGACACGGACCGCCCGGATTCAGTCGGATCCTCAATGAATCGCGACGGAAAATATCGGAGGTCGACGATCCGGCGTCACGTAGAGTAGAGCATCGGCCGCGGCGCGGCCGCCTCCCGGCGGGCATGGGAGCGGGCGCCGTCGAACGGCCCGCCATTCGATTCCGACTTCAGGAGACCTCGCATGCCGCACGGCGCCCCGCAGTTTCTCGCTCCCGCTTCCATTTCCGTCGATCCGATCGTGCGTCTGTCGGCCGGCGAGCTCGCGTCGGCGATCCGCAGCAAGGCGGTTTCGTGCGTCGAGACGATGCGCGCGTATCTCGACCACATCGAGCGCGTGAACGGCGCGGTCAACGCGATCGTCGCGCTGCGCGACCGCGATGCGCTGCTGGCGGAAGCCGCGGCAAAGGATGCGGAGCTGGCGCGCGGCGAGTACCGCGGCTGGCTGCACGGGATCCCGCAGGCGCCGAAGGATCTGGCGATGACGAAGGGGCTGCGCACGACCTACGGCTCGCCGATCTTCCGCGAGAACGTGCCGCAGGCCGATTCCGTCGGCGTCGCGCGCATGCGCGCGGCCGGCGCGATCTTCATCGGCAAGACCAACACGCCGGAGTTCGGCCTTGGTTCGCACACGTTCAACGAGGTCTACGGCGCGACGCGCAACCCGTACGACCTGACGAAGAGCGCGGGCGGCAGCAGCGGCGGCACGGCGGCGGCGCTCGCGTCGCGGATGCTGCCGGTGGCGGACGGCAGCGATTTCGGCGGTTCGCTGCGCAATCCGGCCGCGTTCTGCAATATCTACGGCTTCCGGCCGTCGCAGGGCCGCGTGCCGCGCTGGCCGGGCGTCGACGTGTTCATGCAGCAGCTCGGCATCGAAGGGCCGATGGGCCGCACCGTCGGCGACGTCGCGCAACTGCTCGCGATCCAGGCCGGCTACGACCGCAACGATCCGCTGTCGCTCGCCGAGGATCCGGCCGTGTTCGCGCAGCCGCTCGACGCGGACCTGCGCGGCAAGCGCATCGCGTGGGTCGGCGACTGGAACGGCTATCTCGCGACCGAGGCCGGCGTGCTCGCGCAGTGCGAGCACGGGCTGGCGACGCTGCGCGAAATCGGCTGCGACGTCGATGCCGCGCTGCCGGCGTTCGCGCCCGACCGGATCTGGCGCCTGTGGCTCACGCACCGGCACCTGCTGTCGGGCGGCGGGCTGCTCGCGCACTATCGCGACCCGGCGCGCCGCGCGTTGCTGAAGCCCGAGGCGATCTACGAGGTGGAAGGGCTGCTCGCGATGCAGGGCGCGGCCGTGTTCGACGCGAGCGTCGAACGGACCGCGTGGCATCAGGCAGTGCTGAGCTTCTTCGACCGTTACGACTTCATCGCGGCGCCGACCGCACAGGTGTTCCCGTTCGACGTCGACCAGCGCTGGCCGAAGGAGATCGCGGGCCGTGCGATGGATACGTACCACCGCTGGATGGAAACGGTCGTGCCGTGGACGCTGGCCGGCTGCCCGGTGATCAACGTGCCGGTCGGCTTCAACGACGCGGGGTTGCCGATGGGGATGCAGCTGATCGGGCGTCCGCGCGCCGATCTCGCCGTGCTGCAGCTTGCGCGCGGCTACGAGCAGGCGGCCGACTGGGTAGCCCGGCGGGTGCCGACGTGGATGGCGGCGTAATACCGCGGCCGGCTGGCGGGTGGTAGCCGGTAGCCGGGTGACGAGAACGGGCGGCGACGTGCCGCCCGTTTCGTTTTGCATCGCCTGATGCGAAGCGCGGCGGCCGATGCGTTTCGTCGCACTGCCGCCGGCGCAGGCGCGAGCCTGCGTCCATTGATGCAACCCGAGAACGAATCGCGAGACGTGCGCGGCCTCTCACGACAAACACATGCGAATCCGCGTGACAGGGGCCGGCGGTCGCCGAATTGCAAGCGGCGCCGCCGCCCGATTTCGTTTCGATGTGTTTCAGTCGTTGCGGCGGCGCGCGACGCGCTTCGACAATATCGCCTCGACAATTCGGGCACGAGGGAAACACATGAAGCACATTCGCGCGACGGGCCGGCATCTGGCCTCGGCAGGCATCGCGTTCGGCATCCTGGCGAGCGGCGCCGCGCACGCGCAGCTCGACCTGCAGTCGATCGGCGCGTCGCTGCTCGGCGGCGGGCAGCAGCAGGCGGCGCCGGCGCAGGGCGGTGTCGCGCAGTTGCTGCAGGCCTATGTCGGCGCGAACCAGCAGGTGCTGAACGGCCAGTCGTCGCTCGCGTCGGCGATGGGGCTGACGGGGGCGGCCGGGCAGGCGCAGCAGGCCGCGAGCCAGTTGTCCGGCGGCGCTGCGCTGTCGCCGGCCACGTTGTCGCAGATGGGCGGCGCGCAGCAATCCGTGTCGCAGGCGCTCGGCCAGGCGTTCGCGAGCGGCGGCGCCACGCACGGCCCGATCGACAAGCAGGCGTTCAGCAACGGCCTCGCGTCGCTCGGGCAGGGGCTCACGCAGTATTCGCAACTGCAGTCGGGGCTCGGCAATCTCGGTTCGACGAGCGCGGCGTCGCTGCTGCAGTCGGGGCTGAATCCGCAGAACATGCAGGCCGCGTCGTATATCGCGCAAAGCGCGCCGGGCCAGTTGCAGTCGCTTGCCGCGACGCTCAGCCAGGCCGTGCAGTTCGCGACGAGCCAGGGCATTTCGGTGCCGTCGGTCGCGTCGTCCGCGCTGAAGCTGCTGCCGTAACGTAGTGCGACGGCGGGTGCGATGCGCGGCCGGCATCGCGCACGCCGGCCACGAACGATAGGCCCGCACAACATGGGGATTTCGCGCGATGCTATCGTGACGGGTCCCTTTCATCGGTGCCGGTTCATGACTGACTCGTTCGACCTCTCGCGCTATTTCTCCCGCATCGGCTACGACGGCCCGGCCGAGCCGACGCTCGACGTGCTGCGCCGGCTGCATCTGCTGCACCCGCAGGCGATTCCGTTCGAAAACCTCAATCCCCTGACCGGCGCGCCCGTCGCGCTCGACCTGCCCGCGATCGTCGACAAGGTGATCGAACGTCGCCGCGGCGGCTACTGCTTCGAACTCAACAAGCTGTTCTACACCGCGCTCACGACGATCGGTTTTCGTGTGACGCCGCTGATCGCACGCGTGCGCTGGATGCGGCCGCCCGAGATCGTCACCGCGCAGACGCACATGCTGCTGCGCATCGACCTCGACGGCGCGGCATGGCTCGCGGACATCGGCTTCGGCAGCGCGACGCTGACCGCGCCGCTGCGCTTCGTGCCGGGCGAGCGGCAACTGACGCCGCACGGCGCGTTTCGCGTGATCGATGCGCCGGTCGACGGCGAATTCGACATGCAGTTCGAGATCCCCGACGGCTGGCACACGACCTACCGCTTCTCGCTGAAGCCGGCCGAATGGATCGATTACGACGCCGCGAACTGGTTCACGTCGACGTATCCCGAATCGATCTTCGTGAACGACCTGATCGCGTGCCGCGTGCTGCCGGACGGCCGCGCGGCGCTGCTCAATACCGTGCTGACGCTGCGCGACGCGGCGGGGGCCGGGCGCACGGTCGCGTTCGACAATGCCGCCGACTGGGCCGCGTGCCTGCGCGATACGATCGGCATCAATACGGCGGGATTCGATCTCGACGCGCTGTTCGCGCGGCTCGCGGCGCGCAGCGCGAGGTAACGCGGCGGACGATGCACTGCAAGCGGCCTGCTCGCGGGCCGCACGCCGATTCAATCAACTCGTTTCATCGCCCCGCATTTGACTTTTGCTAGATTGCTAGCATACTAGCCTCCATGACCGACGAAGAAGTGAAGCAATTCAACGTGTACCTGCCGCTTTCCCTGATCCGGCAGGTCAAGCATCGCGCCATCGAGACGGAGCAATCGCTGTCCGCGCTGGTGGCCGATGCGTTGCGCGCGTATCTGGCCGCGCCGCTGCCCGGCGCGGGACCGTCCAACCAGGAGGAGTGACATGTCATCCGAGCGAATCGAAGCCGTGTATCTGACCACGCACAACTGGGGCAAGTCGGCGAAGTTCTTTCAGGCGCTGGGCTTCAGGCTGGAATTCGAAACCGATCACCACTCGGGCCAGTTGCGCAGCGGCGACGGCCCGTTCCTGTTCATCGCCGAAGTGCCGCCGAGCGAACAGCCCGACATGCAGGTCGTGCTCAAGGTGGCCGACGAGCAGGCGCTGCAGCCGCAGCCGATCGTCGATGTCGTCACGCCGTTCGAGGACACGCACTGGGGCACGCGCGACATGACCGTGCGCGATCCGGACGGCAGGGTGTGGCGCCTGCAGGCGCCCGGCAAGCAGCGCGCATGAGGTCGACATGACGGATATCCGCGAAGACGACGCGCCCGACAGTACGGCCGCCCGTGTCGCGCTGTGGCGCGCGCTGCACGTCGAACTCGACGCGCCGCCGCATGTGCTCGCCGACGCAATCGGGTTGCAATTGCTCGCGCCGGCACCCGGCTGGCAGCAGCGCGGCGACATGGATCCGCAGTTTACGCGGCCGTTTCGCGCGTCGATCGTCGCGCGGGCGCGCTTCATCGAGGATCTCGTGGCCGAGCAGGCCGCGCGCGGCGTGAGCCAGTACGTGATCCTCGGCGCGGGGCTCGACAGTTTCGTGCAGCGCCGGCCGGACATGGCGTCGCGCGTGACCGTGTTCGAAGTCGACCAGCCGGCGCCGCAGCGCTGGAAGCAGCGCCGCCTGGTCGAACTCGGCTTCGGCGTGCCCGACTGGCTGCGCTTCGTGCCGGTCGATTTCGAGGCGAAGCAGTCGTGGCGCGACGCGCTCGTCGGCGCGGGCTTCGATGCCGGCCAGCCGGCGGTCGTGGTGTCCACCGGTGTCAGCATGTACCTGACGCGCGAGGCGAATGCGGTCGCGCTGCGCGAAGTCGCGTCGCTCGCGCCCGGTTCGACGTTCGCGATGACGTTCCTGTTGCCGCTGGAAAATGCGGATCCGGACGTGCGCCCGGGCCTGGAAATGGCCGCGAAGGGCGCGCAGGCGAGCGGCACGCCGTTCATCAGCTTCTTCATGCCGGACCAGATCCGGGCGCTTGCACGGGAGGCCGGCTTTAAGAAGGCCGAACACGTGTCGGCTGCCGAGCTGACGCGCCGTTATTTCGCCGATCGCACGGACGGCCTGCGGCCGCCGAACCACGCGGAGGAATTGCTCGTCGCGACGGTTTGACCCGTCGCGACCCTCACGTCCCTCACGCCCGTTCGAGCACGGCCATTTCCCGCACGACCACGAGCAGCACCGCGAGGCTCGCGCCGCCGGATGCGCGCAGGTCCGCGAGCAGGTGCTCGTAGCGTACGAGCGCGGTCTCGCGGCGCACGCGCCACGCGCCGACGATCGTGTCCGGCGTGGTCGAATCCGGCGATTCCGCGAGCGCGCTCGTCGCGAGCGTGCGCTTGAGCCGCGCGACTTCCGCGAGCGCGGCGGCGCGCGCGAGCATGTCCCAGTGCGTCGGCGTCGGCAGGTTCGCCGCGCGTTCGCCGATCCACCCGTAATTGAGCAGCGTGCCGAGCGAGAAATACACGCCCGCGACGAGTTCGAGGCTGCGATTGCAGGTCGCCGCCACTTCGGCGATGTCGAGCAGCGCGGCTGAAATATCGCCGCTCGCGACGCGTACCGCGAGCGCGCTGTCGACGCCGGCGTCGACCAGCACGCGCTGCCGCTCGGACAGCGCATCGAGATCGTCGGCCGGCAGCAGCGACGGCAGTTGCGGCGCGATGCGCTGCACCGCGTCGCGGCAGCGCGCGATCAAGCCGGCGACGCCGCCGTCGGCCACCGCGCCCGACTGCAGATGCCGCAGGAACCACAGCGCCGCACGCTCCAGCAGCCGCGCGACGTCGACGAACATGCGCGCCTGCACGTCGTCGGCGACGCGGTTGTCGAGCGCGTCGATGTCGCGCCATACCGCATCGAGGTCGAACACGTCGCGCGCCATGATGCACGCGCGCACGATGTCGCCGGGCTTCGCGTCGGTTTCCTCCATCAGCCGGTGCACGAACGCGCAGCCGACGCGATTCACGAGCGCGTTGGTCAGGTGCGTCGCGAGAATCTCGCGGCGCAGCGGATGGCGGCGCATCGGTTCGCTGAAGCGCTGTTGCAGCGGCTTCGGGAAGTAGTCGACGAGCATCGCGGCCACCAGCGGATCCTCGGGCACGTCGGATTCGAGCAGCGCGTCGTACAGCCACATCTTGCTGTACGCGAGCAGCACCGCGCGCTCCGGCGACGTGAGGCCGAGCTTCGCGGCCTGCCGCTCGGCGACTTCGTCGTCGGTCGGCAGGAATTCGATCACGCGGTTCAGGCGGCCCGCGCGCTCGAGCCAGCGCATCAGGCGTGCCTCGGCGTCGAGCAGTTCGACCGCATAGCGGCCCGCGATCGACAGTGCCTGTGTCTGGTAGTAGTTGTCGCGCAGCACGAGCAGCCCGACTTCGTCGGTCATTTCCGCGAGCAGTGCGTTGCGCTGCTTCTCGGTCATCTCGCCGTCGGACACGACGAGCCCGAGCAGGATCTTGATGTTGACTTCGTGATCCGAACAATCGACGCCGGCCGAGTTGTCGATCGCGTCGGTGTTGATGCGGCCGCCGCGCTGCGCGAATTCGATGCGACCGAACTGCGTGCAGCCGAGATTGCCGCCTTCGCCGACCACTTTGCAGCGCAGGTCCGCGCCGTTTACGCGCACCGCGTCGTTCGCGCGGTCGCCGACCTGCGCGTGGGTTTCGCGCGCGGCCTTCACGTAGGTGCCGATGCCGCCGTTGTACAACAGGTCGACCGGCGCCTGCAGGATCGCGCGGATCAGCTCGGTCGGCGGCAGCGCCTGCGCGTCGATGCCGAGCACGGCCTGTACGGCCGGCGACAGCGGGATCGTCTTCGCGGTGCGCGGATACACGCCGCCGCCCGCCGAGATCACGGACGTGTCGTAGTCGGCCCAGCTCGAGCGTTCGAGCGCGAACATGCGCTGGCGTTCCGCGAAGCTCGTCGCCGGGTCGGGATTCGGGTCGAGGAACACGTGACGGTGATCGAATGCGGCGACGAGCCGGATATGCGGCGACAGCAGCATCCCGTTGCCGAACACGTCGCCCGACATGTCGCCGACGCCGACCACGGTGAAGTCGGTCGCCTGCGTGTCGACGCCCATCTCGCGGAAGTGCCGCTTCACCGATTCCCACGCGCCGCGCGCGGTGATCGCCATCTTCTTGTGGTCGTAGCCGACCGAACCGCCGGACGCGAACGCGTCGTCGAGCCAGAAGCCGTATTCGTGCGAAATCGCGTTCGCGTAGTCGGAGAAGGTGGCCGTGCCCTTGTCGGCCGCGACGACGAGGTAAGGATCGTCGGGGTCGTGGCGCACCACGTCGGGCGGCGGCACGATCGCGTTGCCGGCGAGGTTGTCGGTGAGGTCGAGCAGCCCGCGCAGGAACGTCTGGTAGCACGCGATGCCCTCGCGCATCCAGGCTTCGCGATCGCTCGGCGGCGGCGGGTTCTTCACGACGAAGCCGCCTTTCGACCCGACCGGCACGATCACGACGTTCTTCACCATCTGCGCCTTCATCAGCCCGAGCACCTCGGTGCGGAAATCCTCGCGACGATCCGACCAGCGCAGGCCGCCGCGCGCGACGCGCCCGCCGCGCAGGTGCACGCCCTCGACGCGCGGCGAATACACCCAGATCTCGAACATCGGCTTCGGTTCGGGCAGGCCGGGCACCTTCGCCGGGTTGAACTTGAACGACAGGTACGGCTTCGGTTCGCCGTTCGCGTCGGCGAGGAAGTAGTTCGTGCGCTCGGTCGCGTTGATCACGCCGAGGAACTGGCGCAGGATGCGATCCTCGTCGAGGTTCGGCACCTGGTCGAGCGCGCCTTCGATCGCCTTCAGCAGCCGCTCGGCCTGCACGTCGCGCGTGTCGCCGATGCGCGGGTCGAAGCGCAGCAGGAACAGCTCGACGAGTTGCCGCGCGATCGCCGGATTGCCGGTCAGCGCGCGTTCGATATACGCGTCGCTGAAGGTCGAGCCGACCTGCCGCAGATATTTTGCATACGCGCGCAGAATCGTCACTTCGCGTGCGCTCAGGTGCGCGCGCAGCACGAGGCGGTTGAAGTCGTCGTTCTCGATCCGGCCGCTCCAGATCCGGTCGAACGCATCCTCGAACAGGCCTTTCACGCGTTCGATGTCGAACTCGGTATCGTCGGCGAGCTCGAGGCCGAAGTCGTGCACCCATGCATGCGCGCCATCCTGCGTCTGGATCCGGTACGGCCGTTCCTCGTCGACGCGCACGCCGAGATGTTCGAGCATCGGCAGGCTGCGCGACAGCGCGATCGGGTCGCCCGCGCGATACACCTTGAAGCGGAACGCGCGCGGCTCGGCCTCGATCGGCCGGTACAGGTTCATCGCGAGCTGGCCCGTGTCCTTCACGCGCTCGATCAGCTCGATGTCGCGCACGGCCGTGCGCGCCGGATAGTCGTCGCGATAGCCGGCCGGGAACGAATCGGCATAGCGCTGCAGCAGGCGGTTGCCTTGCTCTTCGCCGAATGCGTCGAGCAACGCGTCGGCGAGATCGTCCTGCCAGCGGCGCGTGACCTGCACGAGCCGCGTTTCGAGTTCGCGCGTGTCGACGTCGGGCATCGTGCCCGGTTCGGCATGCACGACGAAATGAATCCGCGCGATCGCCGATTCCGACAACAGTGGCGTGAATTCGACGTTCACGCCGTTGTACGCATCGACGAGCAGCTTCGCGATGCGGCGGCGCAGGTCGGTGTTGTACTTGTCGCGCGGCACGAACACGAGGCACGACACGAAGCGGTCGAACCGGTCGCGCCGCACGAACAGGCGCGTGCGCTGGTGTTCCTGCAGCCGCAGGATGCCGAGCGCGATGTCGTAGAGCTGGTCTTCGTCGGCCTGGAACAGTTCGTCGCGCGGATAGGTTTCGAGCACCGTCACGAGCGACTTGCCGAGATGGCCCTTCGGCAAGAAGCCCGCGCGCCGCACGATGTTCGCGCACTTGCGGCGCACGATCGGGATCTCGGCGCTCGACACCATGTACGCGGTCGACGTGTAGAGCCCGATGAAGCGGCGCTCGCCGGTGACCTTGCCGTCGGCGCCGACGAGTTTCACGCCGACGTAGTCGAGGTAGCCGGGGCGGTGCACGGTCGCGCGCGAATTCGCCTTGGTCAGGAAGATCGGCCAGGGGCCGGTGATGATCTCGGCGGCCGCCGGCGGCAGCGGCGTCACGTCGGGCGCGCCGGACGTGCGTAGCGATTCGCGCAGGATGCCGAAGCCCGAACCCTCGATGCCGCGCAGCCCGAAGCCCGTGCCGTCCGATACGAGCGCGTAGTCGCGCTGACCGAGGAACGTGAAGTGATCGGCGGCCATCCATTCGAGGAACGCGCGCGCCTCGATGTCCTCCGCGGTCGCTTCGCGCGCCTTCATTTCCTTGATCGTCGCGCGGGCGATGTCGACGATCTTCGGCCAGTCCTCGACCGATGCGCGCACGTCGCCGAGCACGCGCGCGATGTCCTCGCGCAGCGTGTCGAGCAGCGCGGCGTCGCCGCAGCGGTCGACCTCGAAATGGATGAACGACGCGAGTTGCGACTGGCCGTCGCTGGAGGTCGCGCCGCCCGCGTCGACGCGCTCGATGCCGCCGCCGGCGCCGCGCCAGATGCGGAACACCGGATGCAGCGCCGAATGCAGCGCGAGCCCGAGACGGTTGATGGCCATCGTCACCGAGTCGACCAGGAACGGCATGTCGTCGTTGACGATCTCGATCACCGTGTGGTCGGAATGCCAGCCGTGCTGTTCGAGGATCGGGTTGTACACGCGCAGGCGTTCGCTGCCGGGCACGAATTTCTGGGCGGTCTGCCAGTGCGCCATCGCGGCGCCGTACAGGTCGGCGATGCTGCGGTTCTGCAGATCGTCGGCATCGACGAAATCGTAGTAGTGACGCAGGAAAGGTTCGACGATCCGGAACGTGGCTTCGGGCAGCCGCCCGCGCGCGAATTCGACGACGTCGGAGAGCAGGTGTGCGACGACTTCCTCGTTCTTCGCTTCCATGGCGGTCTCCGTCGGGTGGCCATTGGCTGCTGCGTCTGTCCGGCATTATGCGCCGATTGCGTGACAAAGCGATGTGCGGGCGCACAAGGGCGGCGGGCGGAGAAACCCGCATGCAGCGCCGCTCGCGGGCACCGCGGTGCAGGGTTCAGCGCAGGGCGAACGACGCGGAAGCGACGCGGCCCTCGACGCTCAGCGCTCGTCGCTCCACAGCTTGCCGGCCGTCGCCCAGTTCTCCTTCTTCACGTCGGTCAGGATGATGTCGACCGAGCCCGGCGTGCAGCCGAGCGTCTCGCACGTGACGCGCGTGATTGCTTCGACGAATGCGCGCTTCTGCTCGACGGTGCGGCCTTCGAACAGCTGGATATTGAAAGTCGGCATGACACGGGCTCCGGTTGGGATTGAACGATTGGCGATGAACGATTCGGTCGGGTGCGGAGGCAACGTCAGTCGCGATACGACGGATCGATCCGGTCGAGCCGGCGCAGCAGCGCCGGCCATTCCAGTTCGCCTTCGATCGCGCCGCCGTCGCGCAGTTGTTCGGCGGTGCGCTCGGCGATGGCCGGCTCCGGCAGCACGAGCGGGCCGCCGCCTGCTTGCGCGCGCACCTGGATATCGCACGCCTTGATCAGCGTATCCATCAGCACGTACGCCTCGGCGACCGTCCGGCCGACCGTCAGCGTGCCGTGGTTGCGCAGCAGCATTGCCGATTTCGCGCCGAGGCTCGCGGTCAGCCGCGCGCCTTCGGCCGGCGAGAACGCGAGCGCTTCGTAGTCGTGATACGCGAGATCGCCATGAAAGCGCAACGCGTGCTGCGACGCCGGCAGCAGCCCGTCGCGCTGGATCGACACGGCGATGCCGGCCGTATTGTGCAGGTGCATCACGCAGACGGCGTCGGCGCGCGCGGCGTGCACGGCCGCATGCAGGGCGAAGCCGGTCACGTTGACCGCGTGCTCGCCGTCGCCGATCCGGTTGCCGGCCACGTCGATCTTCACGAGGTTCGATGCGCGAACCTCGTCGAACGTGAGGCCGAACGGGTTGATCAGGAAGTGACCGGGCTCGCCGGGCACGGTCGCGGACAAATGCGTGTAGATCAGGTCGTCCCAGCCGTTCAGCGCGACGAGCCGGTACGCGGCGGCGAGGTCGACGCGCAGCTTGCGTTCGGCGTCGGAGATCGGGCCGCCGGGCTTCACGGCGTCAGGACGGTGTGCGAATGACATCGGGTGCTCCGAGGGTGAAGCGGCGTGCGACGGCTACGGACACCCACGCCGCGAGCGCGAACGGGGCCGTGAACACGGGGAGGCCCGCGCGCATCGCGAGCCACTGGATCAGCGCGGCGAGGGCGGCGGCCGCGAACGCCGTACGCGGCCCGCGCGGCATCAACGCGAGCGCGGCGAGCGCGCCGTTGAAGCCGAGCAGGCCGTCGGCGAGCGACGCGTCGCTCGCGCCGAGCGCGACCAGCAGCACGGTCGACACGATCGTACCGCCAAGCGCGAACGCGGCCGCGCGGCGTGACGCGACGGCGAGGCCGGCGACGACCAGCGCGCCGGCCCATGCGCCTTGCGCGAAGGTGGTCTGGGCGATGCCCGACAGCAGCGCGTCGGCGGCGCAAGCGAGCGTCAGCACCGGGCCGGCGGTCGCGCCGTCCGCATGCTGCGATGCGACAAACGGCAGCCACAGCGCGGTGACGGCCAGGCACGGGCTCGAATACGGGCACTGCCGCCAGCGGGTGAGCGACACCCGCATCGCGCGTTGCACGAGCGCCGCGCCGATCGCGACGAGCGGCGCCAGCGCGACGGCGGCAAGTTGATGGGGCGCGAACAGCACGGCGATCAGCGCGGCCAGCGCGCCGTTGAAGCCATGCAGCCCCTGTTCGACGTCGCGGCGTTCGGCGCCCGTCAGCACGGCCGTCATGGTGGCGGCGGCCGAGCCGACCAGCGCCGCGCACGCGAGCCGCAGGTCGGTCAGCGCCAGTGCGGCGAGCAGCAGCGCGCCGGTGAGCGCGTTCGCCTGCAGCACGACCTGCCCGATGCCGCGCAGCAGGATGCGCAGGTCGATCGACGGCGAGGCGGGGCGGGCGGTAGGCATGGCAGCGGCGGAACAGGGATGAGCCGCGAGCATAGGACACTCCGCGATGCACCGGAATAGGGAATTCTGGATAGTCAGGATTTGGGGTGGATGCCCTGAAACGGTGCATCGAGAAGTGCGGTGCGCATACTTGGGATGTTTTGTTGGCGTTTTCGCGAGATTCTGGCGATTCGATATCAAATTTGCGTCATCGCTATTGTTTTCGCGTGCACGCTGGGCTGCCGCCACGGAGGTGATCCATGCGCGTCAGTTTCAACGCGCTGGAGACCGGCCAGCCGAGCTGGACTCAATCGACGGTGACATTCCGGATAGCGATGATTTATGTGACGATGCCCCGACACGGGATACCAAGGAGGTGGAACGATGCGTGAGGTGCGTTGGGCGTCGCTCGAAGGCGACGGGGTCGAACATCTGACGTTCGACCGGAGCGGCGGCGCGATCGTCGTCGAAAGCGCCGTGGTCGGTCAGCGGTACGGCCGTGCGTACGGGCTCGCGTACCGGGTCGAGTGCGATCCGCAGTGGCGGGTGAAGTACGCGGTGCTCAAGGTGATGGGCGGCGGCACGCTCGAACTGCACGGCGACGGGGCCGGGCACTGGCGCGACGGTTCAGGCCGCGAACTGCACGAGCTGGACGGCTGCGTCGACATCGACATCGCCGCGACGCCGTTCACGAATTCGCTGCCGATCGGCCGCCTGGGCCTCGCGCGCGGCGAGCGGCGGCCGATCGACGTCGCGTACATCTCGACGCCGGACCTGAAGGTCACGCCGGTCAAGCAGGCTTATGCGTGCATCGAACCGGGCCGCCGCTACCGCTACGAAGGCATCTTCCGTAATTTCACCGCGGAGATGGACATCGACGACGACGGCCTCGTGATCGACTACGAAACGCTGTTCAAGCGCCTGCCGCCGCTGCGTTGAACCGCGGCTCCCGGTGGCGCGGCCGGTGCCGCCGCCGGTACTGCGGCGAGCGCGGGCCGTTCATGCGCGGACGCGAAGCGGTCGATCCGCGACGCGATCATGTCCGGGTGACGCAGCACGATCCAGTGCGTGCCGTCGATTTCCTCGCGCACGTGCTCGCCGAGCCAGCGGTCGAGGTCGACCGACATCTCGGGCGTCACGTAGCGGTCGCGCACGGGCACCAGGATCTGCACCGGCGCCTGCGCATACCGTTCACGCGGCTGGCGGGCCCGCGCGAGAAAGTTCGCGCGGTACATCTGCATCCCGTGCAGCGCGTTCTTCAGTTGCACGGGATCGCGCTCGGCGCGCACGCGTTCGGTGAGCTGCAGCCAGCGCGGCCACAGCGCGGCGCCGCCGAGCCGCCACACGAGCGACGGCACGACCGGCAGATGAAAGAACGCGATGTACCACGACTTCAGGCTCTGCTTGAGCCGCATCTTCGCGCGGAACACGTGATCGAGGCACGGGCCGGAGATCGACGTGTACGACGCGATGCGGCCGCGGAACGCGGGGTCGGTCACGGCCTCCCAGCACTGGATCGAGCCCCAGTCGTGGCCGACCAGGTGGAACGGCCGGCCGCCGCAGGTTGCGTCGGCCACCGCCTTCAGGTCGCCGGCGAGCCGTTCGAGCGTGTAGTCGGCGCGGCGGCGCGGCGCATCGGACGCGCCGGCGCCGCGCACGTCGTACGCGATCACGCGGTAGCGCTTCGCGAGCCGCGCGCGGATCGGCGCCCACACGGCCGCCGAGTCGGGATAGCCGTGCACGAGGATCAGCGGCGGCGCGCGACGCGACCCGCTGACGTAGACGGCGAGTTTCACGTCGCCGGACTGGACGGTCAGCATCTCGTGAGCGCGCGCCATGGCGTCATGCCTGCGCAACCGAATGCAGCGGCACGCGGCGCGGGGCGGCTTGCGCCGCATAGCGCGCGTTGGTTGCGTCGATGTTCTCGAGCAGCGTGTCGAGCGCCTGCAGGTACTGATGGTTGTCGTGATCCCACGGGTGGAAGCCCGGGCGGAAGTAGTCGAGCCATTCGCGCGCGATGCTCGGGAACACGCCGTTCTTCGGGCTGTACAGATACTTCACGAGGCGCCACATGCCGCCGAACTTGCCGTGTTCGCGACGGTGCGCGCGCATCAGCCGCACGTGGAAGTCGAACACGATGGCCCAGAAGAACACGGTCGTCGTCAGCATCGTGCCGGTGCGCAGCAGGTAGCTGCCGAGGCCCGGCTTCATCACGGTGCGCCACACGTCGTAGGACACCGCCTTGTGCTCGGTTTCCTCCATCGCATGCCACATCCACATCTGCTGGTAGCCTTCGACCGAGCCGTCGATCCGGTGCTCGTGACCGGACAGCAACTGGTTCGCGAGGATCGCCGTGTAGTGCTCGAGCGCGATCGTGATCGCCAGCTGCATCGAGTGCGGCAGCACCTTCTTGAACCAGCCGAGGATCGTCCACAGACGCTTGTCGAGCTTGTGCGCGGGCAGGCCGGACGCCTGCAGCAGGTCGTTGTACTCGATGTGCTCGCGCGTGTGCATCGCTTCCTGCCCGATGAAGCCGATCACCTGCTTCTTCAGTTCGGGGTCCTCGATCCGGTCGCGGTAGTTGCGCACCGAATCCATGAAGAAGCGTTCGCCGGCCGGGAACAGCAGCGACAGCGCATTCATGAAGTGCGTGACCGGCACGCCCTGCACATGCCAGTCCTTCGCGCGTTCGGGCGGTAGCGCGAAACGGATGTCGCGCCGTACGGGCATCATGTTCGGTATCGTCATGATTGTTCTCCCTGATTGCCTGCATTGTTGTAGGTGGCGTGCGCCGGGGCCGGCGCCGGCGTGCCGCGTGCGGCACGGCGGGCCTTGGCGGCCTCGCGGCGGGTCGCGAGCACGACGAGCGCCTGGTACGCGGCCGGCAGGATGCGCGCCATCCAGTCCGCGCCCTTCGCGTCGCGGCCGATCAGCACGCGGCGCTTGTTCCTGCGCACGCCGGCGAGGATCGTGCGCGCGGCGTCGTCGGCGGTCGTGATGAAGAACTTCTCGAAGCTGTCCTTGCCTTGCTGTTCGCTCTCGACGATGAAGCCGACCATGTTCTTCGCGACGCGGCTCGACTGCGCGATGTTCGTGCGGATGCCGCCCGGATGCACGCAGGTGGCCGACACGCCGCACTTCATCATGTCGAGTTCCTGGCGCAGCGATTCGGTGAAGCCGCGCACCGCGAACTTGGTCGCGTTGTAGCCGCTCATGCCCGGCTGCGCGAAAATCCCGAAGATGCTCGACGTGTTGATCACGTGGCCGTCGCCCGATGCCTTCAGGTGCGGCAGGAACGCCTTCGTGCCGTGCACGACGCCCCAGAAGTTGATGTTCACGATCCACTCGAGATCGCTGTATTCCATGCCTTCGATCGTGCTCGACAGCGCGACGCCCGCGTTGTTGAAGATCAGGTTGACCTTGCCGTGCTCCTTCGCGGTGTCGTCGGCCCACGCGAACATCGCGTCGCGATCGCCGACGTCGAGCACGCGCGTCGACACGCGCACGTTCGGCGCGATCGCGCGGACGATCCGCTCGGTTTCCGCGAGGCCGACGCCGTTCTTGTCGGCGAGCGACACGTGGCAGCCGGCCTGCGCGAGGTGGATCGACAGCGCGCGGCCCATGCCCGAGCCGGCACCCGTGATCGCGGCGACCTTGTTGGCAAAATCTCTCATGTCGGTGGCTCCTTGTCTGGCTCAGGCCGCTTCGGCGGACGTGGAAGCGGAAGCGGCCGGCGCGGCGGCGGGCCGCGCGGTCATGTCGGGTTGCGCGCGATACGCGTGGTAATCGGCGATCGAGAACTGCGCGGTGGCCTGACGGAAGCGCCACGTGAAGCCCGGCCACAGCGTCGTGTTCTTGCCGGTGCGCGGGTCGAGGTACCAGCTCTTGCAGCCGCCGGTCGACCAGATCGCCTTCTTCAGCTTGCCCTGCAGGTCGCTGTTGAACTGCGCTTCGACGAGCGGGCGCACCTCGATCGCCTCCGCGCGCTCGCGACGCATCGCCTGCAGCGCGCCGAGGATGTATTCGATCTGCGACTCGATCATGAACACCATCGAGTTGTGGCCGAGGCCCGTGTTCGGGCCGACGATCATGAAGAAGTTCGGGTAGCCCGGCAGCGTCGTGCCGAGATACGCGTGCGCGCCATCGCGCCACGCGTCGACGATGTCGAGGCCGCCGCGGCCGATGATCGCGCCGCGCGGATACGGGTCGGCCACCTGGAAGCCGGTGCCGTAGATCAGGCAGTCGACTTCATGACGCTTGCCGTCGGTCGTCACGACCGCGTCGGCCTCGATGCGATCGATGCCGGTCGTGATCACGTCGACGTTCTTGCGCGACAGCGCCGGGTAGTAGTCGTTCGAGATCAGCACGCGCTTGCAGCCGAGCGTGTAGTTCGGCGTGACGACCTTGCGCAGTGCCGGATCGGGAATCTGCTTGCGGATGTGGCGCAGCGCGAGCTTCTGCACGTTCTTCATCAGCGACGGATGGATCGCGAAGCCGAGCACGCGCGATTCGAGCATCCAGTAGATGCCGCTGCGCACGACCTTCTGCGTGAACGGCAGCGTGCGGAACAGCCATTTCTCGAAGCCGGTCAGGTTGCGGTCGGGCTTCGGCATGATCCACGGCGGCGTGCGCTGGAACAGCGCGAGCGTCTTCACGCGCGGCGCGATCTGCGGCACGAACTGGATCGCGCTCGCGCCGGTGCCGATCACCGCGACGCGCTTGCCTTCGAGCGGGTAGTCGTGATCCCACTGCTGCGAATGGAACGCGCGGCCCTGGAAGGTTGCGACACCGGGAATCGCCGGCAGCGCGGCGCGCGACAGCCCGCCCATTCCCGACACCAGCACGCGCGCGGACAGCCGCTTGCCGTTCGCGAACGTGAGGCGCCAGCGTTGCGCGGCTTCGTCGTACTCGGCGCGCTGCAGCTCGTGATTCAGCCGCAGGTGCGGGCCGACGCCGAAGCGCTGCACGCAATCTTCGAGATACGCGCGGATCTCCGGCTGCGGCGCGAACATGCGCGTCCAGCGCGGATTCGGCGCGAACGAGAACGAATAGACGTGCGATTGCACGTCGCATGCACACCCGGGGTAATGGTTGTCGCGCCACGTGCCGCCGACCGTCGCGGCCTTCTCGAGGACGACGAAGTCGGTCACGCCCGTTTGTTTCAGGCGGATCGCCATCCCGAGGCCGGCGAAGCCGGTGCCGATGATGGCGATGTCGATGGTTTCGTCCAGGCCGTCGTGGCCGGGTGGACCGAAAGGCAACGTGCGAGCATTCATCCGGGTGTCTCCGATCTGGCTCATTTTTTAATGTTACATTGGTTGATGTAACGATAGTGGGTGAACCCGGAAACCGCAAGAGGCTAGAAGCAGCGCTCTAAGGGCCGCAAGCCAGGCGGGAAAAGGCTGAGCGGGGTTTGGAACGGGCCGCTTCCGCCATGCGGGATGCGCGGAAAGGGCCGTCGGCAGGGCGGGAGAGGGAAAAGGCGGGACCGCCGGCGCGCGGCGGCCTGTTTGAAACGGTATCAGGGTCGGATCGATCGGCTGGCCGTCTCATGGAAAACCCCGGCCACGATCGTGACCTGCGCGAGCGCATAGAGGCCCCAGATCAGATAGTCGATGCCCGGAAAACCGCCGAGGAACCGGCCGACGCCGATCAGTGTGTCGGAGCCGACGAAGATCAGGCTGCCGATCGCGACCAGCGGCCCGCGCGTGCGGGCGGCGAGCGCGAAGCTCGCCATCGCGCACAGCACGAGCATATAGACGGCGACCGGCGCCATCAGCTCGCCGAGGTGCGGGAAGAACGCGACGTAGAACGCCGGCGCGGCGATCCACAACGCGATGAGCGCAACGATGCGCCAGCCATGCGGCCGCGCGCGCCACCGGAAGAAGATCGCGCAGTAACACAGGTGCGTGAGCAGGAATGCGCCGAGGCCGAACACGAACGACAGCGGCCAGTCGGGCAGCGCGAGCAGCACGTCGCCGAGCACGGCGGTCGCGAGCGCCGCGCACAGCCACGCGCGTTCGCGCGGCGCGCCGCAGGTGCTGCCTGCCGCGAGCAGCAGGACGCCCATCGAGGCTTTCGCGGCGGCCTGTCCCGGATAGGGCGCGGCGGCGAGCGACAGCCCGTACAGCAGCGCCGCGGCGATGGCGAGCGGCCAGAGCCGGCGGTAGGTGGCGGGAAGCGTGGCGATCAAGGCGGGTGTCTCCGGTTTGTTGTTGTCTGCGGTGGACGGCGCGCCGTCGACAGCGCGGCTGCCGGCCATTATCCGGAAGAACGGGTGCGCGAAAACCGGCGAATCCTTCTAGGAAACGACGGTGACGGGCAGCAGTGCCGACACCGGATTTTTCCGCGCGTTGCCCCGGCTGAACCGGGGCAACGGCGCTGATTCCGCTTGCTATGATCGCCGCGGTATTGCCGTTGTCGTTGTCTCGCCTGGCCGCGCGACCGGATGCACGAGCCGGGGCGCGTCCGATGAATCCATGCCGTGCACGGCCCGCGTGCGTAGTCGAAGCGGGGCGGCCCGGTCACCACGCAAACAGGTCCGACCATGACCGAACTTCTCCACGGCGACGGCGCGATCCGTCGCGCGACGCCGTACGGCTCCTCGATCGAAAACACCTATGCGGGCGTGCTGTCGTTCATGCGCCGCAATTACTCGCGCGCGCTCGACGGCGTCGACGTCGCGATTTCCGGCGTGCCGCTCGACCTCGCGACGACCTATCGTTCCGGTGCGCGGCTCGGGCCGGCCGCGATCCGCGCGGCGAGCGTGCAGCTCGCGGAACTCAATCCGTATCCGTGGGGCTTCGATCCGTTCGACGATCTCGCGGCCGTCGACTACGGCGACTGCTGGTTCGATGCGCACAACCCGCTGTCGATCAAGCCGGCGATCGTCGAGCATGCACGCACGATCCTGCGCTCGGGCGCGAAGATGCTGACGCTCGGCGGCGATCACTACATCACGTATCCGCTGCTGGTCGCGCACGCGGAGCGCTACGGCAAGCCGCTGTCGCTGATCCATTTCGACGCGCACTGCGATACGTGGGCCGACGACGATCCGGACAGCCTCAATCACGGGACGATGTTCTACAAGGCGGTGAAGGAAGGACTGATCGATCCCGCGACGTCGGTGCAGGTCGGCATCCGTACGTGGAACGACGACTTTCTCGGGATCGAGCGGCTCGATGCCGCGTGGGTGCATGACCATGGTTCGCGCGCGGCGGTCGAGCGGATCGTCGAGATCGTCGGCGCGCGGCCTGCGTATCTGACCTTCGATATCGATTGCCTCGATCCGGCGTTCGCGCCGGGAACGGGTACGCCGGTCGCGGGCGGGTTGTCGTCCGCGCAGGCGCTGGCGATCGTGCGCGCGCTCGGGGCGGTGAACCTGGTCGGAGCGGATGTGGTGGAGGTGTCGCCTGCGTACGATCACGCGGACATCACGGCGATCGCGGCCGCGCATGTGGCTTGCGATCTGCTGTGTCTGTGGCGGCAGAAGAAGGTGGCGGGGGCGTTGCGTTGAGCGCGTGCCGCGCGGGATACGAAAACGGCCGGCGTGGCATTGCGCCCCGCCGGCCTGCCGATGGATGGAGCCGCGCGCGTTACTTCGCCGCCAGCGCACTCGCCACGTTCTTGTCGACCCATGCGTTGTCGGCCACGCTCAGCTTCTGCGGAATCAGCTTCGCCGCGTAGAACGCATCGGCCACGCCTTGCTGCGCGGCGACGATCCGCTCGTCGATCGGCACCGCACCGAACGGCACCCGCTTGATCCACGTCTCGACGAGCGCCTCGGGCAACCCGACCTTCGGCGCGAGCAGCGCGGCCGTGTCGGCCGGATGCCCGTTGACCCACTGGCCCGTTTCGCGCGCCTGTTTCAGGATCGCGCCGACCACGTCGGGATGCTGTTGCGCGAAACTCCGCGTCGCTTCGTAGAAGTTGTTGGTCGCCGCGAGGCCCGTGTAGTCGGACAGCGTGCGCACCTTCAGCGCGTTCTGCGCGGCCGCGTAGTACGGATCCCACACGGCCCACGCATCGACGTTGCCGCTTTCGAACGCGGCGCGCGCGTCGGCCGGCGCGAGATACACCGGATGGATTTCGTCATAGCGCACGCCGGCTTTCTTCAGCGCCTCGAGCAGCAGGTAGTTCGCGCTCGAGCCTTTCTGCAGTGCGACCTTCTTGCCGCGCAGGCCGGCCACCGTCCGGATCGGCGAATCGCCCTTCACGAACACCGCTTCGTTGTGCGGCGCAGGCGGTTCCGCACCGACATAGACGAACTGCACGCCGGCCGCCTGCGCGAACACGGGCGGCGGCGCGCCCGTGTAGCCGAAGTCGATGCTGTTCGCATTCAGCGCTTCGAGCAGTTGCGGGCCGGCCGGGAATTCGAACCATTGAACGTCATAGCCGAGCGGCTTGAGTCGCGCTTCGAGCGCGCCCTGCGCCTTGACGATCGACAGCAGGCCGGCCTTTTGATAACCGATGCGCACGATCTTGTCGGCGCCGCCTTGCGCGAATGCCGACGCGGCAGATACGGCGACGAGCGAGACGGCGGCGGCGCGGGTGATCCAGCGGGTGAAACGAATCATCGAATGAACTCCATGCGAGGCATCTTCGGGGAGCGGCCGGTGCCGCTCGGTTGGAAGAATCGTCGCATGGACGATCGTGTCCGCAAACGAAGCATTGCCGATATGGATATGACCGCGGCGACCCTATGCTTTGTCGTCGTGGCCTGCCGGATCGGGCGTCTCGCTCGTGCCGGACTGCGGTGAAGTCGGTGAACGGGCGTGTCATGCAAAAAACCGGCGGGCACGTTGCCCGCCGGTTTCTTTATGACCGTCTGCGCTGATATCGACAGTAGCGCTGCCGTTAACCGCGCGTATCGACCCAGTTGCGCGCCCAGCGTGCCGAATGCGCGAGCGCTTGTGCTTCGCTCGAGAAGTAGTCGAGCGAATAGAACTGGTAGCGGCCTTCGTCGCGCGCGCTATCGGCGCGTTCGAGCAGCAGGTTGGATGAAAAACTCCCGTCGGGCAGGCGATGCGCCGAGGGTTGGACGGCATAGCCGTTGTACTGTTGAATTCGTTGGTTGTGCATTTTAATTTTAATGATGATCGAGTGCGCGGCGTGCCATGCGATATACGCACGGGTATGCCGATTCCAAGCCATTGCGAGCTGAATCTGACGCAGTCGGAAAGCGAAAATGAGGCGTTGCGGCCGGAGGGGGGGATGAAGTGCAACGAGACGTGTGGCGCCTGGCAAGCTGCTCATTGAACAGAGGCAGCTGAAGCCGATCGCGCCAACTTTGGGAGACGATGCTCCGTGGGGATGTCGCTGCGACCCGGCGTCCGTCGAGGGAGGCCGGGCCCTTCAAACTTTACAGCGGCTTGATGTTCGCCGCTTGCAGACCCTTCGGTCCTTGCTTCGTTTCGAAGCTCACTTTTTGGTTTTCAGCCAGCGTCTTGAAGCCGTCGGCGCGGATTTCCGAGAAGTGCGCGAACAGATCGTCGCCACCGTTGTCCGGCGTGATGAAGCCAAAGCCTTTGCTGTCGTTGAACCACTTGACGATACCGGTATCCATGAAGATTCCTTGAGAAAAAAATATGAAGTTTTGCTCTGTTGAAGAGCGCGCGAAGCGTCAAGGAGGGAGAGGACAACGAATACCGCTTGGAGAGAGCAGCAATTGATGAACAGCAATCGGACTTCTTGGACTTCGGCGCATACACTAACCGGCGGGCGGGGTTAGCGTCAACCATTAACTTGTAACTGTGTCGCAGCGCGGCCCATTGGGATGGACGGGGGTGGGCGGCGCGGGCGCGATGCAGCGGTTTGAATCGGGAGCGAACCGCGCTTCCCGGCATTCGCCGACCCCGGGAACGGTGGGGCTCGCCAACGACGGTCGCCGGTCTTTCCCCGAACCGCGCACTCGCGCGGGGCAGCGAAACATCGACGCACGCATGACGGCCGAGCGCCTATCCGTTGTCGCCGTCGCCTTGCGTTTCGCTCGCACCGGACTGCCGCGCGGCTTCGGCTTCGTCGCTGAGCTTCTTGTCGAGGATCGTCGCGACCCGCCCGCCGAGATACGCGCCGGCCGCGGCTTCGAGCGCGCGGTTCGTCTCGCCTTCGACGAACACGGCCGCGAGCGGGCGCAGGCGCCAGATCGCGTCGACCAGTTCGGGCACGTCGGTGGCCGGCGGCAGCGTGCCGGCGTCGTAGCGGTCGAGCCGCTTCACGACGAGATCGACGAGCAGCCGCGCGATCGCGTCGAAATGCGGCCGCGCGAGGCTGATCACGTCGAGCAGCTCGCGCGGCGGAATCCCTTCCTTCGTCATCGCGGCCGCCGCCTCGAGCAGCGCGGGGCTCTTCGCGACGAACGACAGGCCGCGCCGTTCGAGCAGCCCGAGCTCGGTCACGCGCGACAGTTGCGTGGTCGCCTGCGGGCCGAACATCTGCGCGAGCGCGGCGAGCGAATAGGTTTTCGGCAGTTCGTGCGACCAGCGGCCGCCGATCGCGTTTTCGAGGCCGAGGATCGAGCGCAGGTCGTGGCCTTCGTCGATCGCCTTGATCAGATCCTGGATGTTCGACAGCGTGTAGCCGCGCGCGAGCAGATGGTTGATCAGCTTCAGGCGCGCGACGTGCGTGTCGTCGTAGATGCCGACGCGCCCGCGTTTCTCCGGCGGCGCGAGCAGCCCGCGATCCTGATACGCGCGGACGTTGCGCACGGTGGTGTCGGACACGCGCGCGAGTTCGTCGACCGTGTACTCGTTGCGGGCATCCGGCGCAGCCTCGTCGGGCGTGGAATGAGTCTGTTTTGGCATGCGGCCATTCTAGCGCGCCGGGGCAGGCTCGGGCGAGGCGGGGTGCGTGTTCGCGCCGTCGCCGAGCGGGCGCTGCATCAGCGCCGTGTCGATCCAGCGGCCGTGCTTGAAACCGACCGCTTTCAGCAGGCCGGCCGGTTCGAAGCCGAACGCGCGATGCAGCGACGTCGAGCCGCCGGTGCCGCCGTCGGCGATCACCGCAATCATCTGGCGCCACGGGCCGCCTTCGCAGCGCGCGATCAGCGCCTCGAGCAGCGCGCGGCCGATGCCGCGGCCGCGCTGCGCGTCGTCGATGTAGATCGAATCCTCGATCGTGAAGCGATACGCGCTGCGCGTGCGGTACGGCGTCGCGTACGCGTAGCCGGCCACGCGGCCGTCGCATTCGGCGACGAGATACGGCAGCCCGTGGTTCAGCACTGCGTCGCGGCGTACGCGCAGTTCGGCGGCGTCGGGCGGCGTTTCCTCGAACGACGCGACGCTGTGGTGAACGTGGTGTGCATAGATCGCGTGGATCGCGTCGAGGTCGGCGTCGGTCGCGTCGCGCACGACGCAGGCGGGAGCGGTGGACATGGCGGCAGGCCTGAAGTCAAAACGCTACTATGCCGGCCGCCGACGCGCGTGGCAAAGCCGTTTGCGGTTTCGGCGATTTCGGCGGCTTACAGCCGGCCGTCCGCCGCATGAACCGCATCGGCGATCGCGTCGGCGACGCGCTGCACGCGCGGCGACCGGCGCACGTCGGGGTGAACGACGAGCCAGATCTCGCGCTCGATGTCGCAGCGCGGTGCGTCCGTGAGTTCGACGAGCGGTGCGCCGGCGTGCGCGGCCGGATCGTCGACGAGAAACCGCGGCAGCAGCGCGACACCGGCCCCGGCGGCGCAGGCGCGATGCTGCGCGGCGAGGTCGTTGGCGATGAACGCAAAACGGCGGCCGGCCGCGAAGCGTTCGAGCCATTGCTGCTGCGGCGTTTGCGCGAGCGCGTCGTCGTAGCCGACGAACGGCCAGGTGTCGGGCGGCGCGTCCGCCCATTCCGGGGCCGCGCACAGCGCGAAGCGCATCGTGCCGAGCCGGCGCGCGGCGAGCCCCGGCTCGCTCGGCCGCGACAGCCGCACCGCGAGATCGGCTTCGCGCGCATACAGGTTCGCCGCATGCATCTCGCCCATCAGGTCGATGCGCAGCGCCGGCCACGCGCGCTGCGCCCGGGCCAGGCGCGGCGCGAGGAAATGGCTGGCGAACACCGGCGACGCCGATACGCGCACGACGCCGTCGAGCGCGGCCGCGCCCTGCGCGGCACGCGCGAACGCATGCGCATCGGCTTCGAGGCGCGCGGCGTGCTCGGCGAGGTGCAGCCCTTCGTCGGTCGGCGGCCAGCCGCGCGGCAGCCGGTCGAACAACCGGATCCCGAGCGCCGACTCCAGCGCGTCGATGCGCCGCGCGACCGTCGAATGCTGGACCTGCAACGCCCGCGCCGCGGCCGACAGGCTGCCGCCGCGCATTACCGCAAGGAAGTAGCGGACGTCGTCCCAGCTCATCGGCAGCACGGGTGCGCCGGCAGAATCAACGTCGTGTTCGGTCGAATTTTGCACAGTAGATGGGCGTTCAACATGAATTCCGTTCGATTATGCACGATGGGATGATCGTGTCACTTCATTCGATAGCGAGAAACGTCATGCCCCAAACTGCCAATGCCATCCGGATCGGGATCGACCGTTACGGCGACGCCGGCGTGCTGCGCCGTGTCGATGCGCCCGTCGCGCCGCCCGGCGCCGGCGAAGTGCGGATTCGCCAGACCGCGATCGGCGTGAATTTCGTCGACATCTATTTCAGGACGGGCGCGCACGCATTGCCCGCGCTGCCGCAGGCGCTCGGCGTCGAGGCGGCCGGCGTGATCGACGCGGTCGGGCCGGGCGTGACGGCGCTCGTGCCCGGTCAGCGCGTCGCGTACGCCGGTCTGCCGACCGGCAGCTATGCGAGCCTGCGCACGATGCCGGCCGAGCGTGTGCTGCCGATTCCCGACGGCCTGAGCGATGAAGCCGCCGCCGCCGGACTGCTGAAGGGGATCACCGTCTACATGCTGCTGCAGCGCGTGCGGCAGGTTGGCGCCGGCGATACGGTGCTCGTGCATGCGGCGGCCGGCGGCGTCGGGCTGCTCGCGACGCAGTGGGCGCGTGCGCTCGGCGCGCGGGTGATCGGCACGGTCGGATCGGCCGCGAAAGCCGCGCTCGTGCGCACGCACGGCGCCGAAGCGGTGGTCGATTATCGCGAGGAGGATTTCGTCGCGGCCGCGCGTGCATTCGGCGGCGGCGCGGGCGTCGACTACGCGATCGACGGAATCGGCGGCGACGTGCTGACCCGCACGCTCGGCGCGATCCGTCCGTTCGGCATGGTCGCGAGCATCGGGCAGGTGGCCGCGATCGGCGCGCGGCAGACGTTCGATCTCGACGAACTCGGCCCGGCCCGTTCGATCGCGCTTGCGCGGCCGAGCGTGCTCGGTTTCATCGCGCGCGACGTCGGCGCATATCGGGATGCGGCGCGTGCGACGCTCGACCGGCTGGCGGGCGGGATGCACGTCGAGATCGGCGCGCGGCTGCCGCTCGAACAGGCGGCCGACGCGCACCGGTTGCTGGAGTCGCGTGCGACGACGGGCGGTGTCGTGCTGCTGGCGTGACGGCAGGGTGCGGTTGGCGGTTCGCGACCCGGCCCGACGGGCGCGTCGCGAGCCGCCCGCCGCTCAGTGGTGCTTGCGCAGCGGCGCGTCCTCGACGAACCACGCGAGCACGAACGCGATCGCGATCACCGTCGCGGCAGACAGATAGACGACGTGCAGCGAGCCGGCGAACGCGTGCAGGTACGCGTCGCGCACGGCATCCGGCAACTGGTGCACGGCGGCCGGGCCGAGCGCGGGCGGCAGCTCCGTGCCGGCCGGCAGCGCATGCATCATCCGCGACTGCAGCCCGTGCGAGAACAGCGCGCCGAACGCGGCGACGCCGAGCGAGCCGCCGATCGAGCGGAACAGCGTCGCGCCCGACGTCGCCACGCCCATGTGCCGGAATTCGACGGTGTTCTGCACGGCGAGCGTCAGCACGGGCATCACCATCCCGAGGCCGATCCCGAGCAGCGCCATGTACGCGTACATCGTGTGCAGCGGCGTATCGAGCGTCAGCGTCGACAGCAACCCCATCGCGACGCCGCCGATCAGCGTTCCCGCGATCGGGAACGGCCGATACGAGCCGAGCCGCGAGATCAGCCGCCCGCTGACGATCGACGTGACGAGCATCCCGCCCATCATTGGCAGCAGCTGCATGCCGGCCTGCGACGGCGTCGAGCCCTTCACGACCTGAAGGTAGAGCGGGATGAACGTGACCGAGCCGAACAGCGCGATGCCGACCACGAACCCGATCAGGCTGACCAGCACGAAGGTGCGATGACGGAACAGGTCGAGCGGCATGATCGGCTCGGCCGCGAGGCGCTCTTCGTAAATGAAGCCGCCGATCGCGACGAGGCCGAGCACGAGCGTCATCCACAGCTGCGGCGACGTCCACGGCAGCAGCGAGCCGCCTTCGCTCGTGAACAGGATCACGCAGGTGAGGGCGGTCGCGAGGAACGCGGCGCCCATGTAGTCGATCCGGTGCTTCACGTGCGCGGTGTGCGGCCGGAACGCCATGCCGATCACCGCGAGCGCGAGCAGGCCGAGCGGCAGGTTGATCGTGAAGATCCAGCGCCACGAAAGATGCTCGACCAGGAAGCCGCCGAGCAGCGGGCCGACGATCGTCGCGAGTCCGTAGACGCCGCCGAACATCCCCTGGTAGCGCGCCCGGCGATCGGGCGGGACCAGGTCGCCGATGGCGGCCATCGTGACGACCATCAGGCCGCCGCCGCCGAGCCCCTGCAGCGCGCGCAGCACGATCAGTTGCGTCATGTCCTGCGCGACGCCGCACAGCGCGGAGCCGGCGAGGAACAGCACGATCGCGGCCTGCAGCACGATCTTGCGGCCGTACAGGTCGCCGAGCTTGCCGTACAGCGGCAGCACGACGGTGGACGACAGCAGGTACGCGGTGACGACCCACGACAGCTGATCGAGGCCGCCCAGTTCGCCGACGATCGTCGGCAGCGCGGTCGACACGATCGTCTGGTCGAGCGCGGACAGCAGCATGACGAGCAGCAGCGCGGCGACGATCAGCCCGGTCGGCGCGTCGCGGCGGGCCGCGTCGGCGGCCGGTGGCGTGAGGAGGGTGTCGGTTGTCATCGAAATATCTGCCATGGCAGGGATTTGCATCGAAATATAGCCATGAATGATTGACTAGTCAATTTCTGCCCAGCCTCGATATGTTGCAGTCGTAACGGGAGATTGCCCGGCTCAAAAATTGACCAGGATCAGCTGCCAGGCAGGGACGGACTCAAGTTTTTTGCAGGCAAACCGTAATACAGCATGCTGCGGACCGATTTGCCGCGGCATTTTTCATCGCTCACGTGCCGTCATGAACCTGAACGCCTTGTTTTCCCGTTTCTCGATCCGTACGCGGATTTTCTCCACGCTCGGCCTCGTCGCCGTGCTACTCGTCGTGTCGGGGCTGATCGGCCTCGCGGGCATGCAGAGCTCGAACCGCGCCCTCGATGAAGCCTATACGCGGCAACTGGCGGCGAAGACCGCGCTGTCCGCGGCGAGCCTGAACCTGACGATCGTGCGCACGACGCTCGACCGGGCGCTGTTGCATCCGGACGCGCCGGAGGTGCCCGATCTCGTCAAGAAGGCCGAGGGTTATCTCGCGAAGGCCGACACGGCGTGGCGCAACTACGCGGCGATGCCGCACGACGGCGACGAGGGCCCGCTCGCGAGCCGCCTCGATGCCGCGCGCCAGGCGCTGATCGGACAGGCGCTGAAGCCGATGATCGATGCGATCCGCGAAGGGCGGCGCGACGAAGCCGACCGGTTGCTGATGACGGTCGCACCGCCGCTGTCGGTCGCGCTCACGCAGGCGACCGACGCGCTCGATGCGTACCAGGCCGCGCGCGGCAAGGCCGTGTACGACACCGCGCAGACCTATTACGGCTGGATGCGCATGGGCGCGATCGCGGGCATCGCATTCGGCCTCGCCGCGTGCCTCGGCTGCGCGATCGGCCTGCATTTCGCGATCACGCAGCCGGTGAATCGCCTGCTGTCGCATTTCCGCCGGCTGTCGGACGGCGACCTCACGTCGGAAGTGCGGTGGTCGTCGCGCGACGAGATGGCCGAACTGGTCAAGGGCGTGACCGGCATGCAGCGCAGCCTCGCGGATACGGTGCGTCAGGTCAGCCAGGGTACCGAAGCGATCTCGACGGCGACGCACCAGATCGCGGCCGGCAACACCGATCTGTCGCAGCGCACCGAGGAACAGGCGTCGGCGCTGCAGCAGACGGCCGCGAGCATGGAGCAATTGACGGCGACCGTGAAGCAGAACGCCGACCACGCGCTCGAGGCGCAGGCCTGCGCGGACAGCGCGAGCGAGATCGCGACGCGCGGCGCGACGGTCGTTGGCGAGGTGATCGGCACGATGAACGAGATCGACCGGAGCTCGCAGAAGGTCGCCGACATCATCGGCACGATCGAGGGGATTGCGTTCCAGACCAACATCCTCGCGCTGAATGCGGCGGTCGAAGCCGCGCGCGCGGGCGAGCAAGGCCGCGGCTTCGCGGTGGTCGCGGGCGAGGTGCGCACGCTGGCACAACGCTCGGCGTCCGCGGCGAAGGAAATCCGTACGCTGATCGGCGAATCGGTCGAGCGTGTCGCGACGGGCTCGCGGCTCGTCGGCACGGCCGGCGCGACGATGCAGGACATCCAGCAGGCGATCGGGCGCGTGACGGGCATCATGACGGAGATCGCGGCCGCGTCGAGCGAGCAGCGCGACGGGATCGAGCAGGTGAACCGCGCGGTGTCGCAGATGGATCAGGTGTCGCAGCAGAACGCGGCGCTGGTCGAGCAGGCTGCCGCGGCGGCCGCGTCGCTGGAGGAGCAGGCGGATGGGCTGCGGCGGGCGGTGGGGGCGTTTCGGGTGGCTTGAGCGTGAGGAGGTGAATTGCCGCGGATCTGTGGGCTGATGCGGCCTGTTTCGCGGGCTGGTCGATGCTCTCGTCGGTGATCCGAGCGCGCAGTCTGTCGAGAAACAAAGCCCCGCTAGCGGGGCTTTGTTTCTTATAAATCAAAAACTTAGGTTATAACCTTTAGAACAAAGGCAATCTGGCGCGAAGCCAATCCCACTTGGAGGGGGGGATCATCAGATGTTTTTTTATATTCGATTCATCGGTCAAGTCGATATAGCGAACCAGGTTGCCCTCGTAACGCAGGGGCGGATGAGAGCTATCTCCGTGATACCAGTTGACGGAGAAATATCGTCTCGCAAGAAGCTCGCCATTTTCACTAAACACGCTTAGTTCGATGTTGTCGTCGGTCGCGTCCTGATCATTCCCGCCAGTGCCACACAGCTTGAATCGATACCAAACGCCATTCATGTTTTTTGTGCCGCCATCCAATGTATCCGCGCGATCATAGAAATCGCATCGTCCGTAGGCGGGGCGATTGAAATGAATGATCAAACCTGCGCATACGGAAATGGCAATGGCTAAGCCAATGTATCTGATGGCTCTATTCGGCATATTTCACCAAGGTTAAGATCGATCGGCTTCTTTAGCTTCAAATAGACTGGACTTGAATATATCATGAAGTCTCTGCCTCTGTGATGCTTCTCTCGCCAGCGACTGTAGTCTGCGTTGTAGATCGGAAAGTAAACGTCGGACGCTTTGAATTTTCCGAACATGCTTCTTCGTGTGTCGACTGGTTTGTTGATGTTTTTTGACCAAATATCAATGTCGAACTCTCGCTTTGGCGAGCTTGAGCCGGTGAGAAGCGACCCAGTGGCGATGACCACTCCATACTTGTTCCAATGGCCTAAATATTGTTTTCCGTTGAATGAGTAGTTGTCTTTCACGTAAATATAGATGTGCGTGATTTTCCCGGTGGCGCTTAGGCAATAAAAGGTGCCTGCTTTTTCATATTTGAAATATTTTTCACTGGAGATTTCAATATTTCCAATGGCTGCATAAATATTGAAATTGGCCAATGCTCCTGTGAGATCGGTCGGGGAAAGATTTTCCAGTGTGTCAAAATTTCCTATCTTCGATAGTTGAAATTGCCAGTCGTTGTGAAATTTGCGCAAATTTCCTATAAATGCGGTGGTGTTGAAATTGAATGTCGGATTTCTATCAAAAAATAGCTCTTTGACAAAGGACTTCGTGATATCTGTTGCTGTGCGTATGGAGCGCTCGCTGTAGATATCGCTCGCGAGAAGTTTCTCGTATTTTTTTCTGACGTTTCCGAATTTCAGGACCCAGTCAAGGGTAACGTCGTCGTCATTCAGCGGCTGGGCTGACGTTGGATCGTCATTGTAGGTATGCGCAGCGCCCGCAAACCAGATCCGCGCAAGCCTGGCTGAAACCTTCCAGCCCAGATTGTCCATCGCAATCGGCACGTCCTGGAGATCGAAAGGCGGCGGGTTTTCGCAAACTTCCGATTCTGCCTGCGTCGGCGGTCCTTTGGTTATTGCCCGATCGGCTTGCGGCGGCGGTTGAGGTGCTGCTGGCGGCTTCGGGGCATTCGAGGGCCTGGAAATCGGTTTCGGTTTCGGTGGCGGCGGTTTTTCCCCCGGTGCAAGCCTGTCGATCGATACGCTCCTTTGCGTATCAAGCGGAACGCATCCTTGAGAGCCCTTGTATTCCCTCAACTCCGATCCGAACAACCCCTTTTTCGGTTTGTAGTACGGCAGCTTTTTTACATCGGCCATGGACTATCCCGTTTGCAACGAATGGCCAGGCATCGTAAAAGCCGGCTGCAAACGGACAAACCGTCAGGTATTGCCGAAACACGTCGAAACGAGCGTGAACAAGGGGCCGGGGCATCGAGAAATGTGTCCGATTGTGTCAACAACCACGATCTCGGGGAGTGTCCCGGGGCAGGCGTTCGCCCGCCCGCCGCGTCAACCGGCCGCGTCCGCGAGTTGCCCGGCCGCGCGCGACGACGCGACGATCAGCAGCTTCATCGTCGCGCGCGTCGCGCCGACGAACAGCTTGCGCGCGGCCCGCGCGTCGAGCGTGTCGAAGTCGACTTCGGTGAGGATCACGCACGGCGCCGACTGGCCCTTGAAGCGGTAGATCGAATCGAGCAGCACGTCGCCCTCGCGATACTCGGGATTGCCGAACAGGTCGTACTTGCCGGTGAAGCGCTTGATCCGGTGCGGGCCGAGCTGGTCGAGCGGCGCGAGCACCGAGCCTTCGCGGCCGCGGTACGACAGCACCGCGATGTCCTGCTTGCGGAAACCGAGCGACAGCGCCTGCGTGATCGCACGCTTGGTCGCGTCGATGCAGGCTTGCGCCAGTGCGTCGCCCGACGCGCCATCTTCCCCGTAGGCCGACACCGACGGGTCGGAGCCGTCGAACGGGCTGCCCGAGCGCAGTTCGGCCGCGAGCGGCTCGACCCGGCCGACGACGTCGCGCACGAATTCGAGCAGGTCGCGCGGGCTGCGGTAATTCGTGAGCGCCTTCAGCGTGACCCAGCCGGGCAGCGCGACGGGTTCGCGCATGTACAGGTTCTGCAGCGGATCTTCCAGCCACCACCATGCGCCATCCGGCGCGAGCAGACGCTCCAGCGCGGCCGCCCACGGCGCGTGGAAATCCTGCCCTTCGTCGACGATCAGCACGTCGAAGCGCCAGCGCTCCGGAATCGGCGCCTCGGCGAAGCGCGCCTCGAGCCGTTCGAATTCGCCGGGCACCTGGAAGTCGGGCGTATAGCCGCCGTCACGCGCGACCCAGTCGCACAGCTGGTGGTAGTTCGCGATCTTCGCGCCGGGCGGCGCGATGCGCGCGATGTAGTCGGCGAGCGGCCGGTTGAAGCATACGTAGAGCACGCGCCGGCCGGCCGCGACGGCATCGCGCATCACCTGCACCGCGAGCTGGGTCTTGCCCGACCCCGCGGTGCCGGTGACGCGCAGCCGGAACGGCGTGAAGTCGAGCTGGCGCGCCCATGCGGCGAGCCCGCCCGACAACCGGGTGACGAGTGTGCCGGCCTGCCCGACGAGCGCGCTCGTGTCGGGCGTGAGCGCGAGCTCGTCCGCGAGGAAATGGTGGAGCTTCGGCGCGTTCGGAAAGAGTTCGTCGTCCTCGGGCAGGATCTGCAGGATCACTTGCGCGAGCTGCGCCTTGCGCGACGCGTCGACGATGCGGTCGGGCGCGACGCCGGCGATCGACGCGTCGCGGATCGAGTAGTCGGGGCAGTACAGCAGCGCCTCGACGCCGTAGACGCCCGCGCCGAGCGCGGCCGTCAGGCGCCGGTGCAGCGTCTCCTGCGTGCGCGCGAGCTGGATCGGAACGTTGCGCTCCTTCTGCAGGTAGACCTTCACGAGCCCCTTCGGGGTTTCGCGCAGGAAGCCGGCCTTCTGCTCGATCAGCAGCACGCGGCCGGCCGGGCTCACGACGACGAACGCGGCTTCGCCGAACACCGAGAACGCCTGGTCGGCGCGCGTCCAGTGGACGCCGTGATACACGGTGTAGCTGTCGGGCAGCGCGTGTTCGAGCGCGGCGAGCGTTTCGCGCTCGCGTTCGGCCGCGCCGGTCGCGGCGAGGCTTTTCCAGTCGTCGGGGATGAGGCGGGCCATGGAGTCGGGCG
Source organism: Burkholderia sp. BCC0044 (assembly GCF_902832955.1). Classification (NCBI taxonomy): domain Bacteria; kingdom Pseudomonadati; phylum Pseudomonadota; class Betaproteobacteria; order Burkholderiales; family Burkholderiaceae; genus Burkholderia; species Burkholderia sp. BCC0044. Next base: position 585,854 of record NZ_CADFDO010000002.1, read on the forward strand.
GCGGATGCCGGCGTGGGCGTGAACGGGTGCGGCTATTGTACTGAGGAACCCGTTCATGCCCGCGGCGCGGCGCGTGCGTTGGCCGTTTGCCAGTCGGGCGGCCGGCCCGGCGACGTCAGCCGCGCGCGAGCCGCTTCGCGAGATCGGCGCTGAGGATCGCCATGCGCGCGGGTTTTTCGTAGCACACCACGTCGAACGCGCGGATCACTTCGCTGATGTCGGCTTCGCTCGCGCGGCCGGTGAGCAGGTCGCCCGTCAGCACGAAAATCGGCGCGCCCGGATTGTCGGACGTGCGCACGGCCTTGATCGCGGTGGCGGCCGTGCTGTCGTCGAACAGCCATTCGGTCAGGACCGCGTCGAAGGCTTGGCCCTGCAGCGCGTCGACGAACGGGGCGAGACCGTCGAATGCGGCCGTCGCAAAACCCTGCCGTTCGAGATAGCGGCACAGCTCGGTCGCGCTGACGCGATCGGGATCGATCACCGCGACGACCAGCTTGTCGCTCTCCGCGCGGCGCGGGTAGATCTCGATCTTGTGCACGTCGTACGCGTTCTGGTACAGCACGCCGGTATGGCGCAGCACGCGCCAGCGGCCGTTCTGCTCGTACGCGACGAACTCGGGGCGCGCGCCGGCTTCGAGCGGCGCGCCGATCCAGGCGGTGCACGGAATCTCGGCGACGCCCGCATACAGGACGGCTTCCTGCGAATAGGCGCCGACCATGCCGGGGTCGAGCGTTTGCGCGCCGAACAACTGGGCGGCGGGTTCGCCGTACGCTTCGGCGACTTTCTTGATCTGCGCGAGCGTCCAGGGGCTGCTGCCGCGCAGTTTGCGGTGGCCTTGCGAGAAACTCAGATCGAGGATGCGGCACAGCTCGGTGGTCTGCTGGCGCTTGCCGATGCCGTTGCGGGTCATCAGCTCGCGCACGCGCTCGGCAACCGCGAGGGAATCCGTGGTGATTGCTTCAGTGGTCATGCTACGGGGACGGATCGTGACGTTCAGAACGACGCCTTGCGGCAGTCTCGGCGGACAGTCTTCATGACGTCCAATGGCGAGCCGACCGGCCACGCACGGAAAAGATAACTTTACCGCAAAATGGTCGTCATTCAGTGTGGTGAAAGGTGCGTTTGTGTGAAAGGTGTGTCATGACGTTACGCCCGGCCTGCCTCGGCGCGAGCGCGCGAAAGGGCGTTCGACAGCTTCGGGTTGGGATTTCGACGGCCGGGGCGCGATTCCCCCTGAGACGGAAGGTAATCGCCGCGCGGTGCACCAACGCAGGGCGCGTAGTCGCCCCGACCGAGGTATCGGGCCAGCACGGCAGGATATCGCGCGACGGATGGCCGAAGCCGTTTCAGGACGACCGATCGACGGTTTACTCTAGTGAAACCAACGCGGATACATTTTTTGGGTGTGCGCAGCTGCGTGCTACGATTTCGCCGTCTCAAAAAAGTGTTGAACCGATGCAGAAGAAATTCTTGATGCGCGGATACGAAATGAACTGCGAGCCGCGTGTGACGGAGGACGGCAAATACGCCGCGCAGGTCGAGGTCACCAAGGTGGGTTTCAGCCGTGAGGCTGCGTTCCGCAAGCTGGGTGAATTCGAGACCGAAGCCGAAGCGGTCGCGTACGCGAGACGATTCTCCGAAGAATGGCTGAGCCGCTATGCGTAGCGGCGCGTGCCCTGCCCATGGCCGTGCAATGCGGGCATCGGGCTAACCGGCGGTGCTGCGGGCCGAACGAGCGGAATTCCTGCCTGAATATTGCGAATGCGTCCGGAAATTTGTAGATTGACGACTCCTGTTGTGAGATGTCGATCGTCCGAAGGCAACGCAATCGGAGACTGCGAATGTCCACTCTGTGCATGCAGACCGTCGTTCACGGCAAAACTGTCCAGGTCGTGCTGTCGCCCGAACGGCGTACAGCCAGGATCGACATCGTCGATGACGAAGCCGGCAGCTATCCGCCCCGCACGATGAGCATCGAGCGGTACGTCAACGCCGGCATGGCCGACGACGAAATCGCGCGGCATGTTCTCGAAGTCGTCACGATGTCGATCGAGCAGCTTGCGAGGCTGCAGCCGTTCGAGCGCACGGCAGGTGCCCAAACGCGCTATTCGCACTGACGGTGCTTGGGTAGCGGCGGCCCGTGCAGACCGCGAAGTCTTGCCTGAACGGCCGCGTGATCGATCGGGCGTTTGCCGTGTCGCCGTCGAGCCGATACGTATCGATTGCGCGTTCGCGCTACGCCGGCATATACATGAACGGCTCGCCGTCTTCCCGCTCGACGGACAGCAGCCGCTGGAGCTGATCCAGCGCGAACAGCTGTTTTCCATCGGCCGCCGCTTCGGCGATCGCGGCGTCGACCAGCTTGCGCGCCCGCGCAAGGATCACGGATCGCTGACGGGCGATCTCGAGCACCATCCGTTGCTCGACGTTCTGCCGATTCGATTGCTTGTCGCTCAGGTGGCGCCAGCGATCGCGCAGCTCGGCCCAGGTGATGCGCTGAAATTCCGGAATCGTGCGCGGCAGCGTGCCTGCCTCGGCCGGCTCGGGCGGCCCGCGCAACGCGCAGCGCAGCGCCGCGCGGGCGCGCCATTCGTCCGAAAACGGCGCGTACACGTCGCGCGTGCGCCCGATCGGGTTGGCGCGCTCGATTTCCTTGTCGAGCAGGTAGCCGAGCCGCCGAAGCGCGGACCCATGCGCGAGCATGCCCGGATCGAGCACACGGATGCGGCGCGATGCGTCCGCGACGTGGGCTTTCAACTCCCACAGCGTCAGCCGGAGGTGCTGCACTTCGAGGATCAGACGCTGTACGTCCGCGTAGGTGCACTTCGTCCACCATTCGGTGAGGTCGTTCAGCTTGGGGGGATCGAATGGAGGGAGGATCATTTTTACTGCGATGACACTGTATGGATATACAGTTTATCGTGCGGCGCGCCGGGGGCGTCAAGCCGAAAAAACGGGGCCGGTCGACAGGGCGAAATTGGCGTGACGTTTTTTTCCCCGCGACAGACTGCGTCCGCTCGTTTGTTCGCTTTGTGCAGACGATTACCCGTCGTGGTGGGCAAGAGCACGGACATGAGCAAGAACATAGTCGGTCGCGCTGAATCGGCCGTGGTTCCGGCAGCAGGAAGCGACCGTTGCAATCGCTAGATGTGACCGGCATCGTCTGTCATTGCATTGGCAGTCCTATCGAATTAAATAATCCGAGGGCGTGAGAGAACGATCGCATCGGGCGTCGAGTCCATTTCGACGCAGCAGTTCATGTCGCGCTCTGCGGCCTCGCATCGTCGAATGGAATTTCAGCAATGGTGTTGGGTATCGGCGCGCCGGCGTCGGCCGACAGTTTCATCTCTGCCCGTATCGACGCGCAAGCGCCGGCAACCGTCAATGCAACACGCGGCTCGGGCGCCGTGGCTTCGGCAGCCCACGCCACGGCAGTCGGCGTCAATGCGATGCTGGACCCGGAAGGGTTGGCCGAATGACGGCTTTCCGCATTTATCGCTTCATGCGACGACGTTGCCGCGATAAGCTTTGCCGGTCATGCATCGACACTCGACAGAAAACAATGACCACCACCTATCCGCTGCACGACGCATTGAGTCACGCCGATACGGCGTTTCCGCCCGAAGTCGACGTCGTGATCGCCGGCGCCGGCATCATGGGCTGCGCGGCCGCTTACTACCTCGGCCTGCGCGGCCTGAAAGCCGTCGTGCTCGACAAGTCGCGCATCGCCGGCCAGCAATCGACGCGCGCATGGGGCTTCGTGCGACAGCAGGGGCGCGAATCCGCCGAAGTGCCGCTGATGATGGCCGGCATGCGGATCTGGGAAGGCCTGGAGCAGACGCTCGGCTTCGATCTCGAATGGCGGCAGGGCGGCTGCCTGTACATGGCGGACAACGAAGACGACTGGGCGTCGTTCCAGGCGTGGCTCGCCGTCGCGCGCGAGCACGGACTCGACACGCGCACGCTGACGCGCGCCCAGATCGACGAGCGCGTGAGCGGGCTGTCGACGCACGCGCGTACCCTCGGCGGCCTCTATACGGCGACCGACGGGCAGGCCGAGCCGCGTCGCGTGGCCGCCGCATTCGCGGCGCGCGCGACCGAGGCCGGCGCGCGTTTCTTCGAAGGCTGCGGCGTGACCGCGATCGAGACGGCCGGCGGCGCGGTCGTCGGCGTCGCGACCGAACGCGGTACGATCCGCACGCGGCGCGTGATCTGCGCGGCCGGCGCGACCAGTTTCCGGCTGCTCGACGGCGTCGGCATCCGGCTGCCGCAGCACGCCGTGCGCGGCACCTGCATGCGCACCAACGTGCTGCCCGACGTGTCCGCGTCGACGATCTGGGGGCACGGCCTCGGCATCCGGCAACGCAAGAACGGCGCGATCAATCTGGCCGACGACATGCAGGTCGACGTCGATCTGACGCTCGGCCATCTGCGCGGATTGAGCCTCTTCTGGCCGGAATTCTGGTCGCAGCGCGACAAATTCCGGCTGCACCTGGGTGCGTCCGCGTGGCGCGACGTGCTTGCCCGCATCAACGGTTCGACCGGGCCGATCGAGCCGCGCGATCCGCAGCCGCAGCCGAATCGCGCGCATGCGCCGCGCGCGCTCGCGAAGCTCAAGGCGATCTTTCCCGCGCTGAAGGATGCGCAGATCGTCGAGGCGTGGGCCGGCCTGATCGACGTGCTGCCCGACGGCATCCCGGTGATCGATGCACCGGGTACGCCGTCGGGGCTCGCGATCGCGACAGGGTTCTGCGGGCACGGATTCGCGATGGGGCCGATCGTCGGCCGGCTGCTCGCCGAATGGATCGACACGGGCGCGCCGTCGCTCGACCTGTCGGCGTTTCGCGCGCGGCGTTTCGTCGACGGGACGATGGTGCGGCCGCGCAGCATGCTGTGACGGCCGGGCGCACGCGTTCCCGTCGTAGAATCGAGCCCGCATCCTTCAGGAGATTCCCCGTTGGCCACGCCATCCGATCAGCGCCGCTCGTTGCGCCTGCGCCTGCGTCGTGCCCGCAATCCGTGGCAGGCGCCGCGCGCACGCACACTGTTCACGCGCCCCGCGACGTCGCCGCTGCGCACGCTGCTGTTCCGTCTCGGCGCGGTCGTGCTGTTGTGCACGCTGGCGTTCCTCGTGCTGTATCTCGATCGCGACGGCCTGCGCGATTCGACCAAGAGCACGCCGATGACGGTGGCCGATCTCGTGTACTTCACGATGGTCACGGTCGCGACGGTCGGCTACGGCGATATCGTGCCCGTCACGGCGCGGGCGCGCCTGCTCGATGCGTTCTTCATCGTGCCGATCCGCATCGGCATCTGGTTCATTTTCCTGGGCACGGCGTATCAGTTCGTGATCCAGCGCGTCATCGAGGAATTCCGCATGAAACGCCTGCAGAAGCAACTGTCCGATCACATCGTCGTGTGCGGTTACGGCCTGTCGGGGTCGATCGCGGTGCGCGAGTTGCTGGAAAGCGGCGTCGATCCGGCGACGATCATCGTGATCGATTCGCAGCAGCAGGCCCTCGAGGCGGCGACGTCGCTCGGCGTGACGGGATTGCTCGGCGATCCGGCGCACGAGGACCTGCTGCAGCAGGCGCAGGTGCGCGCGGCGAAGGCCGTGATCATTTCGGTGACCGACGATCCGACCGCGATCCTGCTGACGCTGTCGGTGCGCAGCATCGCGCCCGATACGAAGATCGTCGTGCGGATCCAGGAGAACCTGTACCAGCGGCAACTGCGGCAGGCCGGCGCGGACGTGATCGTGTCGTCGACGAAGATCGGCGCGCTGTTGCTCGCGGACGCGGTTCACAGCCGCTACATCGTGCCGTTCGTGAACGACATGCTGTCGACGCGCGGGCGCGCGACGCTGCTGGAGCGCGAGGCGTTGCCGCATGAGATCGGCTGTCTGACGAACGTCGTGCCGGGCGCGATCGTGGTCGGGCTCGATCGCTGCGGGAAGATCCATTCGTTTTACGAGGATCCGCCGTGCAGGATCGAGGCGGGCGATACGCTGGTGGTGATCCAGTCGGCGCGGATTCCGGATCCGGAGGTGTGAGTGCGTTTGACTTTGGTTATGTGCCCATGAGGGCACGAGCGCGTAGCGTTATCTTTTCTTCGGTGACCATTAAAGGTCACCGACCCATTGTCTTAAGCGGAACGAGGACTTCTCGTGGGGCGTCATTTACCGAGCTCCGGGAGAGCAACCTGACTTTGGAATAGCCGGGTGTCCCAGGTACAGCGCGGCGTGACGAATACGTATCGCCCCGACATCGGGCAATGCGAAATTCGAAGGTGAGCGAGCCGGTTCAAAGTGCGCCGGACGTTGTGTTCTCATCCATGAAGCTTTTCTCGAATTCGGCTGCTGCTTGATCTGCCGGAACACCTTGCAGCGGAATCAGCGGTCTTGGGGAAACCGTCTCCAAGCCCGGCCTCGCGTCGCCGGAAGGAGCAGGGGCACGGGCCAACGCAGCCCCCTAGCGGAACGCCCGCATCTGCCCCGTCATCATCTGCAGCATCTTGTTGGCGGCCACCGAGAGCTTGCGGCCCACGCGCGTGACCATGTGCGCCTCGGCGTTCTCGAGGATCGGATGCGCGATCTCGATCGCGAACAGCTCCCTGGCCTGCAGTTCGGCCGTTACCGCGAAGGCCGGCATCACCGCGATGCCGAGCCCCGATTTCACGAACTCCTTCAGGATCGCGAAGGAATTGGTGGTGACGATCGGCCCGAGCCGCACGCGCTCCGCGTATTCCACGGCCTCCATCATCTGCCGCGTGCCGTAGGACGGGTGGGTGGCCGCCAGCGGGTAGGTGGCGAGCTGCTGCACCGTCAGCACCTTGTGGCTGCGGCGCGGGAAGTCGGGGCCGACGATCGCCATCATCGGCTGCCGCTTCGACGCGCGCGACACCAGCTTGGGCTCGGTGGGCGGGTTGTAGACGAGGCCGATCTCGCCCTCGTCGTTCGAGATCTTGCGGATCACGTCGTTGGTGCTGCCCACGTCGAGGTTCACGTGGATCCCGGGGAACTGCCGGCAGAACTGCTGCATGGGCCCGGCCAGCAGGTCCGAGACGAAGCCCTCGCCGAGCACCAGGCTGACCTGGCCGGTCTTGAGCCCGCGCAGTTCCTGCAGGCGCGAGATCAGGTCGTCGCGGTGCGCGAGCTGCTCGCGGAAATACTCGATCACGCAGCGTCCCGCCTCGGTGGGCGTCACGCCGCGCGCGTGGCGCTCAACCAGGGTGGCGTCGAGCTCCTTCTCCAGCAGCCCGATCTGGCGGCTCACGGCCGAGGGCGCCACGTCGAGCCAGTCCGCCGCGGCGCGGATCGTGCCGCAGCGCACGGCCTCGTAGAAATAGACGATGCGGCTGTCGGTCAGGGTATCGCTCATGATCCGGGTGTTCTAAAAAAGAGAACAATATCAATATTGGCGTTGATTGATTATACGGGTCGCCGGACCGAACATCGTTGCCATGCAAGGCGGGTGCAAGCTGATGCGCCGGCCTCGAACCAACAGCTATCGGGAGTCGTCGGATGAAAACGGTGGGCGTGATCGGTTTGGGCAACATGGGGCGCGGCATGGCGGGTTCGCTGCGGCGCGGCGACTATACGGTGCTCGGCTACGACGCGGCGCCGGGCGTGGCGCTCGCGCTGGCCGAGCAGGAAGTGCTGTCGGCGCGCGATTCGGTGGCCGAGATCGCGCGCGACGCCGACGTGCTGCTGCTGTCGCTGCCGACCTCGGCTGTGGTCGAGGCGGTGGTGCTGGGCGCGGGCGGCGTGCTCGAGAACGCAAAGCCGGGCAGCATCGTGATCGACACCACCACGGCCGATCCGGACAGCACGCGGCGCGTGGCGGCGGCCCTGGCCGAGCGCGGCATCGGCTTCGTCGACGGCCCGGTGAGCGGCGGCCCGAAGGGCGCGGCCACCGCCGCCATGACCATGGTGCTGGGCGGCTCGGACAGCGATATCGCGGCCATCGAGCCGATCCTCGCGGCGATCAGCGCCAAGCGCGTGCATGTGGGCCCGGTGGGCGCCGGCCACGTCACCAAGCTGCTCAACAACCTGCTGACCGGCGTGCACCTGCTGGTCGCCAGCGAGGCGGTGCGCACCGCGCGCGCGGCCGGCGTCGATCCGGAAAAGCTGGTCGAGGCGCTCAACGGCGGCTCCGGCCGCAACAGCGCGACGCTGACCAACTACCCGACCTGGATCTTCAACGGCAAGTTCGATTCCGGTTTCACCATGAAGCTGATGCGCAAGGACGTGCGGCTCGCGCTGGGCCTGCTCGACCAGTTCGACAGCGTCGCGCCGGTGGCGCGCGAGGCGGCGCGCGTGTGGGCCGCCAGCGAGGGTTCCGTCGCCGACGGCGAGGACTTCAACCGCATCGTCGACTTCCTCGACCCGGCCTGAGGCCGGGCAGCCCGCGCCACGATCCCGCTCGACCCACCTGTACGGAAACCTGACATGACCCAGCACGCAGACCAGTTGCTCGCCGCGTTCGCGCATTTCTTCCCCGGTGCCGCGACGATCGGCTCGTATATCGACGGCGAACTCGTCGCCGGCCAGGGCGACACGATCCAGCTTGACGATGCGGCGACGGGCGAGGCCACGCTCGCCTATCGCGACGCCGGCGCAGCCGTTGTCGACCATGCCGCCGACAGCGCGCGCCGCGCGCAGCGCGAATGGTGGGCGCTCACGCATGCCGCGCGCGGCCGCGTGATGCAGGAGGTGGCGCGTGCGATCCGCGCCGAGGCCGACGCGATCGCGCGGCTGGAGGCGCTGGGCTCGGGCAAGCCGATCCGCGACTGCCGGGGCGAGGTGGCCAAGGTCGCCGAGATGTTCGAGTACTACGCGGGCTGGACCGACAAGTTCTACGGCAGCGTGATCCCGGTGCCGACCTCGCACCTCAACTACACGCGCCGCGAGCCGGCCGGCGTGGTGCTGCAGATCACGCCGTGGAACGCGCCGGTGTTCACCTGCGGCTGGCAGGTGGCGCCCGCGGTGGCGATGGGCAACGGCGTGCTGCTCAAGCCGTCGGAGCTGACGCCCTTTACCTCGCTGGCGGTCGCGAGACTCGGCGAACGGGCCGGGCTGCCGCGCGGACTGGTCAACGTGCTGGCCGGCTTCGGTCACACCGCCGGGCAGGCCGCGATCGCGCATCGCGTGGTGAGCAAGGTGGTGTTCGTCGGCTCGCCGGCCACCGGCGCGCGCATCGCCGAGGCCGCCGCGCGCCGCGTGCTGCCCTGCGTGCTGGAGCTGGGCGGCAAGTCGGCCAATATCGTGTTCGCCGATGCCGACCTCAAGCGCGCCGCGCTGACCGCGCAGGCGGCGATCTTCGCCGGCGCGGGCCAGAGCTGCGTGGCCGGCTCGCGCCTGCTGGTGCAGCGCGCCGTCTACGACGAATTCGTCGCGATGGTGGCTGCCGGCGCGAAGAAGATCCGTGTCGGCGCGCCGCTCGACGAGGCGACCGAGGTGGGCCCGATCAACAATCGCAAGCAGTACGACCACGTGATGTCGATGATCGCGAGTGGCGTGGCCGCCGGTGCCACGCTTGTCAGCGGCTCGGCCGAGCGCGTCGGCGAGGGCCGCGGCGGCTACTTCGTGGCGCCCACCGTGCTGGCCGGCGTGTCGAACGCGATGGAGGTGGCGCGCACCGAGATCTTCGGGCCGGTGGTGGCCGCCATCCCGTTCGACACCGAGGAGGAGGCGATCGCGATCGCCAACGACACCGACTTCGGCCTGGCCGGCGCGGCCTGGACCACCGACGTGGCGCGCGCGCATCGCGTGGCCGCGCAGGTGAATGCCGGCACCTTCTGGGTCAACGGCTACAAGACCATCAACGTGGCCTCCCCGTTCGGCGGCTACGGCATGAGCGGCTACGGCCGCTCGAGCGGGGTCGAGGCGCTGTACGAATACACGCAGACCAAGAGTGTGTGGGTCGAGACGGCCGAAGCGCCGCCCACCGCATTCGGTTATCTGTAACCACCGGCCCGCATTCGACGGCAGCCGGGCTTCAAGGGGAGATTCGTCATGGAACACGCACTGGGTATCGAGCGCCGCGAGCTTGGCGGCGCGGCCACCGCCAAGGTCCTGCTTTACGCGGCCGGCATCCTGCTGGTCGCCGAATGGATCGGCTCGTTCACGTTCAAGCTCGGACCGGGCAAGGTCGTGCTGCTGCCGATGATCTGGGCGCTGCTGCTCGGCGCCGCGGTGGGGCTCGCCAGCGCGCGCTGGAACAGCAGCGCGCGCCTGAGCGTGCCCGACCAGTTCTTCGCGGCCGCGATCCTGCAGCCGGCGCTGCTGCTGTTCGTCTCCAAGCTCGGGCTGATGGTGGGCAGCGCGCTGCCCAAGCTGGCGTCGGCGGGCTGGGCGCTGGCTTTCCAGGAGTTCGGCCACTTCGTCGGCACCATCCTGCTCGGCCTGCCGCTCGCGTTGCTGCTCGGCATCAAGCGCGAGGCGATCGGCGCGACCTTCTCGGTGGGCCGCGAACCGAGCCTGGCGATCATCGGCGAGAAGTACGGGATGGATTCGGCGGAGGGCCGCGGCGTGCTGGCCGAATACCTGACCGGCACCGTGTTCGGTGCGGTGTTCATCGCCGTGTTCGCGGGTTTCGTGAGCAGCCTCGGCATCTTCGATCCGCTCGCGCTGGCGATGGGCTCGGGCGTCGGCTCGGGCAGCATGATGGCGGCCGCGTCGGGCGCGATCGCCGCGCAGCAGGACCCGGAGACGGCGAAATCGGTGCTCGCGTTCGCCGCGGCCAGCAACCTGATCACCACCACCATCGGGACGTACTTCACGCTGTTCATCTCGCTGCCGCTCGCGGTCTGGGGCTATCGCGTGCTGGAGCCGCTGATCGGCCGCACCACCAAGGCATCGGCGCAGCCCGAGGCGGCCAGCCCGTCGCTGGGCGAAGTGCGGACCGAGGCGCCCGCGCTCGGCTACGGCGGCAAGCTGCTCGCGTGGATCGTGACGGCCGCGATGGCGCTGGTGTGCGACTGGATCGCCCACGGCACCACGCCGCTGGCGGGACTGCCGGGAATCGCGATCATGGTGGGCGCGACGATCGTCGGCGATGCGCTGGCGCGGGTGACGGGGCGACGGATTCCGGCGGTCTGCTGGGTATCGGTGGTGGCGATGTTCCTGACCTCGCCGTGGTCCCCGTGGGCTTCGCAGATCGCCGCGCTCAGCTCGCACAACGATTTCCTCGGGGTGACCACGCCGATGCTGGTGTTCGCGGGGCTGTCGATCGCGAAGGACATCCCGGCCTTCCGCCGGCTCGGCTGGCGCATCGTGCTGGTGTCCTTCGTGGCCAATGCCGGCACCTTCATCGGCGCGACCCTGGTGGCGCAGCTGTTCCATATCTGATGCCTCGCGGCGCGGCGGCGGGCGGCATGGACCGATTCGCCGCCGCGCCGCGACGACCGACAAGAGCGCTCCCTTCCGCATGAAACTGATCGATTCCATCGTCGCGCATGCCGACGAACTGACGGCGATCCGCCGCGATATCCATGCCCATCCCGAGGTGGGCTACGACGTGTTCCGCACCGCCGAACTCGTCGCCGAGCGGCTCGCGCAATGGGGTTATGCCGTCACGCGCGGCGTCGGCCGCACCGGCGTGGTCGGCACCTTGAAGCGCGGCGGCAGCGCGCGTGCGATCGGCCTGCGCGCCGACATGGATGCGCTGCCCGTGCACGAGGCCAACACCTTCGCGCATCGTTCGACGGTGCCCGGCGCGATGCATGCGTGCGGCCACGACGGGCACACCGCCATGCTGCTCGGGGCCGCGCGCCATCTGGCGCGGCATGGCGAGTTCGACGGCACCGTGCAGCTGTTCTTCCAGCCGGCCGAGGAAGCGGGCGGCGGCGCGCGCGCGATGATCGAGGACGGGCTGTTCGAGCGTTTCCCGGTGGATGCCGTGTTCGGGCTGCACAACTGGCCCGGCATCGCGGCCGGCGATTTCGCGGTGCGGCCGGGGCCGCTGATGGCCTCGACCAGCCTGTTCCGGATCAATTTGCGCGGCGCCGGCTGCCACGCGGCGATGCCGCACCTGGGCCGCGATCCGGTGTTCGCGGCGGGGCAGGTGCTGAGCGCGCTGCAGGGGATCGTCACGCGCAACCGCAATCCGATCGACGGCGCGGTGCTGTCGGTCACGCAGGTGCATGCGGGCGAGGCGATGAACGTGGTGCCGACCGATGCGTGGCTCGGCGGCACGGTGCGGACCTTCTCCGACGCGACGCTCGACCTGATCGAGACGCGCATGTGCGCCGTGGTGGCCGCGACGGCCGCGGCCTTCGACTGCGAGAGCGACGTGGATTTCCAGCGCCAGTATCCGGCTACCGTGAACGACGCCGAGCAGACGGCGGTGGCGGTAGCGGTGATGCGCGAGCTGGTGGGCGACGCGCATGTGAACGCGGCCGTCGATCCGACCATGGCGGCGGAGGATTTCTCGTTCATGCTGCGCGAGAAGCCGGGTTGCTATGCGTTCCTCGGGAATGGGGCGGGCGATCATCGCGTGCATGGGCACGGCGGCGGGCCGTGCCTGCTGCATAACGCGAGTTATGACTTCAACGACGCGTTGCTGCCGGTGGGGGCGAGTTATTTCGTGCGGTTGGTGGAGCGGGTTTTGGGGCGGTAGGGCGGGGGGCTGGCATACTCGGGGCGTTCCGATCAATCTTGCAGGGACATACGCGTGATGCGCGCCGATCAGCCGGCCTTTCTCGGTTCTCTCTTTCTGTCGCGGCTCGCCGATCAGATGCTGCTGTTTCTGGTCCCGCTCGTCGTCTTTCAGGTCACGCAGAAGGCGACGTGGTCCGGGCTCGCTTTTTTCATCGAAGCGTTCCCGCGATTCATTGCCTTCCCGATCTGCGGTGCATTGAGCGACCGCGTGTCACCGATTCGCGTGCTGCGAGCGAGCCAGGCCAGCCGGGCCGTTGCTTGCCTGATCGGCATCGTCGGCTATGTCGCCTGGAGCGGAATCGGCTGGCTGATCGCGCTGTCCGCCGTATGCGGCGTACTCACGAGCCAGGGCATCGTTGCCCGGGAGGTGCTGCTGCCGCAGATTTTTCCGCAGCAGCGCTTCGAGAAAGTGCTGGCCCATACGCAGCTCGCCGATCAGTTGGGCGTCGTGCTCGGGCCGATCGTCGCGGCGGCGCTGCTGGGATGGCGCACCTGGGAGTGGGCCGTGGCTTGCGCGGCATTACTGTTTGTCGCGGCGGATATGTCGATGTTCGTATGGCAACGGACCAGCGCGGCGAGCATCGCGCCTCCCGAACACCCGGTGGGGCCGTGGTATGCACCGTTCGCCGTGGCGCTGACGCATGTCGCCACGCTGCCGGGGCTGTCGCGGCTGGTCCTGCTCGCGGCGGCGGAAAACCTCGTGATCGGGACGACACTCGCGACGTCGGCTGCGATGGTCACCGGCGCGTTTCGGCAGTCCGCCGGCTTCTATGCCGGACTGCAGGTCGCGGGCGCCGTCGCGACGGTCGCGATCCTGTTGTTCGTCGCGCGTATCGAGGTATCGCGCGTGCGGCTCGGAGTCGTCGCATTCGTGGCGATCGCGGCGGGCGGCCTCGTGATGGGCATGTCGGGCTCGATCGCGATGTACGTTGCCGGTTTCCTGACGGTCATCGGCTTCGACAAGATGTTCAACGTGTACATACGCAGCGCACGGCAGGCCATCATTCCCCGTCGGGACTACGGCAAGACGACCGGCGTCATCGTTCTGCTGAACAACGCGACGCAGCCGCTTGCCGGCTTGATCGTGGGGCTCTTCTCCGGCCACGGGCGCGTTGCGCTCGTCGTGACGCTGACGTCGATCGGCATGGCGATCCTGGGCGGCGCGGTCGTTGCCGTCGGCGCGGTCCGGATGCGATCGACCGCACGCGTTTCGGACTGACACCCAGGCCGGCGAAACATGGGGAGCATCGGCCTACGCGGCGGGCGCCACCGATGCGCTGGTCATCTTGTGCCGCGCGACACGACAATGGAAAGGGATGCTCACCGTCGGTGCACCGATTGGTGCTGTCAATTCGTGCGTGTGGCACACGAATGGCCCTTGGCATGCGAACGGAAATCCTCTCGATGGCGGTATGCCGATTGCCGGCGTTTCACATGCGACGTGCCGCAGCACCGCGCGCTCAAAGCGGCAGCACGGAAGTCTGCTTGATCTTCTGCATCGGAATCTCGGTCTTCACGCTCTGCACGCCGTCGATCCGGGTCAAGTGGTCGATCTGCAGTTTCCGGTAGGCGTCGATATCGGCGGTCACGACACGCAGCAGGCAATCGCAATCGCCCGCCATCAAGTGGCACTCGAGCACCTGGGGAAGACGTTGAACGGCCTCGGTGAAATGGTCGACGGTTTTCGCGTCCTGGCTCGTCAGCCAGATGCGGACGAAGACGGTCAACCCCGCGCCGATCTTCGATGCGTCGAGCAGCGCCGCGTAGCGCTCGATGACGCCGGCCTGTTCCAGCTGCTTGACGCGACGCAGGCACGGCGACGGCGACAAGCCCACTTTCTGCGCCAGTTCCACGTTCTGGATTCGCCCCTCTTCCTGGAGCATTCTCAGAATGCGGCGGTCCACTTCGTCCAGCTCGATCACGGCCATTGATCCGACCTATTCGGTTGAGGCACGCGGTGCCCGAGTTTTCGATTTTTGAAGCATGGAATTGCCAAACCGCGTCCATCTTAAGGCGAACACGCAACCTGAAATTATTTTTTCTACGATAAATTTTGGCCCGTAGCAGCCGGGACGGTCCCGCTGCCGATCAAGGGGCAAAAGATGAGCACCGATTCCGTCCAGCCGTTCGAATTCGAAAAAAATCCTCACCCCGTCGCGGCGGCCGAACGCGCCGCGCTGCTCGACAATCCCGGGTTCGGCCGGGTCTTCACGGATCACATGGTGACGATCCGGTACTCGGCGGAACAAGGGTGGCATCACGCGAAAATCGGGCCGCGCGAAGCGTTCCGGTTCGACCCGGCGACGCTCGTGCTGCACTACGCGCAGGAAATCTTCGAGGGCTTGAAAGCCTACCGGCTGCCCGACGGCGGCGCGGCGTTGTTCCGTCCCGATGCGAATGCGCGGCGCTTTCGCCATTCGGCCGAGCGGCTCTCGATGGCGCCGTTGCCGGAGGAGATGTTCGTCGAATCGGTACGTGCGCTGGTCCGGGCCGATCGCGACTGGATCCCGGCGTTCGACGGCGCGGCGCTGTATTTGCGTCCGTTCATGATCGCGACGGAGGCGGTGCTCGGCGTGAAGCCGTCGCCGGAATATCTGTACTGCGTGATCGCGACGCCGGTCGGCGCGTACTTCAAGAGCGGCGCGGCCGGGGTGACGTTGTGGGTGTCGGAGCACTACACGCGGGCGGCGCCGGGCGGCACGGGCGACGCGAAATGCGGCGGCAACTACGCGGCGAGCCTGGCCGCGCAGGCGGAGGCGACCCGCGAAGGCTGCGAGCAGGTGGTGTTTCTCGACGCGGTCGAACGCCGCTGGATCGAGGAGCTGGGCGGAATGAACGTGTTCTTCGTGTTCGACGACGGGTCGATCCAGACGCCGCCGCTGAACGGGACGATCCTGCCGGGCATCACGCGCGCGTCGTTGATCACGCTGGCCCGGGAACTGAATTACACGGTGCGGGAGGAGGGCTACACGATCGAGCAGTGGCAGGCGGATGCGCGCAGCGGCCGACTGGTCGAGGCGTTCGCGTGCGGCACGGCGGCGGTCGTGACGGCGATCGGCCGGGTGAAGGGCCGTGCGTACGACTTCACGATCGGCGAAGGCGGCGCGGGGCCGGTCACGCAGCGCCTGAAGGCGGCGCTGCTCGATATCCAGAACGGGCGCGAAGCCGATCGCCACGGCTGGGTGGACCGCGTGTTTTGAGTTCGGCAGAGCGGCCGTCGCGACTCGCGACGGCCGTCATGAAAGCCGCGGCCGGTATCCCGGCCGGAAGCAGCCGCGCCGTCTCCTGGAATTCTTCGATCATGTCAGCTGTTTCGTTGTCACGCGCCATTGACCGCCTGTTCATCGTCGACCCCGGCCTTCATCGGCTGCTGGGCGGGGCGCGCGCCGCACTGGCGAGCTTGCTTGCCGGCGCGCTCGGCATTGCATCGGCGCTCCATCTCGGTTTGGCGATCACCACCGGCGCCGTTGGAATACTCTTCGCGATGATCGCGCCACTGTTCCTGCGCGACGCTCACCGGCTGGACTGGTATGAGTCGCTTGCATGGCAGTACGGCGTCGCATGCGCGAGTTTCGCCGCGGCCGCCTTCGTGAGCGCGTGGCCGGCCGTCGGCAAGGCGGGTTTCGTGATCGTCCTGTTCTGTTCGATGCTGTGCCAGACCCGGGGTCCGCGCACGATCGGATGTGCGTTCCTCGCGATCGCCATGTACTACCTCGGTCTTTATCTGCATCCGACCGCGCTGCAGGTCGGCCACATGCTGGCGATGTCGATCGCCGGGCCGGCGAGCGTCGTGCTCGTCTGCCGGATGCTGTTGCCGACGCATGCGGCGCCCACGCCGCGGCTCATCGCGCGCTCGGTATCGCTGCAGGCGGCATGCGTCGCACGAAGTGACGGGTCGGACGCCGGCGCACTGGATGCGATGACGCATTTACTCGCGCTGAACGAAGCCGCCATCGCGCTCGAGCATCACGCGTCGACCCTCGATGAAGGCGACGCGCATGCTTTGCACGCCGCGCTGGTCGCATTGGAGATCGCAGCGGCACGACGCGTGCTGAACCACGATCGGACCGACGCCGCCGCCGCGGCGCTACGCGCGGCGATCGCTCGCTTCGATGCCGTCGCCAACGACGTGGCGGCGCGCCCGAGCGACGCACGTTCGCCCGCGATGCCGCGGCACGCGCGTGCGGTTCCGTCGGCCGCCAATTGGCGCACGCTCGCATGGTTGCCGGCGATCCGCGCGGCTGCTGCCGCGTGCGCCGCCATGCTGATCGGCGAGACGCTGTCGTCGGAGCGGTGGATGTGGGCGGTGCTCAGCACGTTCGTCGTGTTCTTCGGCACCTATTCGTGCGCGGACACGATCTATCGCGGCGCGCAACGCGTCGCCGGCACGCTCGCCGGCGCGCTCGCGAGCGTACTCGTCGTCGGCGCCGCTCATCATGCGAATGCGCTCGTGGTCATCGTGATGGGCGTGTGTGTGTTTGCGTGGGCGTACCACATCCTGCACGCCTATGGGCGCGGCGTTTTCTTTCTCACGGTGCTGATCGGCCTCGTCTATGCGCAACTGGGGTTCGAGATCGGCGCGCTCGCGGAACTGCGGATCGGCGAGGTATTGATCGGCTGCGCGGTTTCGCTCGCGGCGGCGCTGCTGGTGATGCCGCTGGCGGCGTCGCGCCACATCGCGACGCGCTCGCACGGCCTGTTGGCCGCGCTGCGCGAACTCGTGCACGAACGCGACGACGGCACGCGGCCGGGGCCGGCGCAGACGCGCGCGGCCGATCGCCGTTTTCACGACGTGCGCATGGCGATCAGGCCGCTGGCCGCGTGGCGCATGTTCCGCGTATCCGGCGATGCCCGACGGCTGTCGGACACGCTGCTGTCCTGCTGGCTGCATGGCCGAATCGTGGCGACGCTGCTGCCCGTTGAAACCGGCGGCCAGGTTGTCGGATTCGAGCGGCATGCGCGCGCAGCCATCGTCACGCGCATCGATGCGTTGATCAGCGATCTGGATCACGGCCGCTCGATGCGACTCGATGCGGCTGCGAGCGTCGGGCACGGAACGCTCGAGGTATCCGGCGATCATCCGTTGCCGGCTCATCGGGAACTGGCTCAGCTGGACGCGAAGCTGACCGACCTCAACCGGGCATTCGAGCACGCGCTGTTCGGAAAAATACGGGCGACGAACGGTGGCGGAGATGACTGCGGCGCTCGCATCGTTCACCCGTTGACCGCCGACACGCGTTCAGCTGCGACAGGAATCGACTGATCTCCGACCCGCTATCCGCGGATCATTCAGGCGGTCGTTCAGCGCATCGCTCCGCAGCAGCGTTCGCGCCACCGATGTTCGGCACGCGATACCTTTTCACGTGCGGTCGAGCATCTTGATCGCTGCGGCGGCGGCCCCCGCACGGGTCTCGACATGCAACTTGCGGAACAGATGTTCGAGATGCTTGTTCACCGTGCGCGGCGCGATACCCAGAATGTCGCCGATATCGCGGTTCGTCTTGCCGTGCGACACCCACAGCAGCACTTCGGCCTCGCGCAGGGTCAGGCCGAAGCGCTCGGCCAGCGCATTGCAATGCACGGTGTCGTCTCTTTCCTTGAGGACCACGATCCATTCGCCCGGTTCCGGCCCCCGCGTCGCGCTGGCCGAGCGGCGTATCTGGCCCGAGCTGAATTCGTGCACGGCGTCACCCTGGGCGCCGCGCGCGAGCCAGTCGACGAACCAGGTGCGCAGCGGCGCAGGCAGCTTCGGCGGCACATCGGTATCGCGCGCGTTCGTGGTTGGCCCGGCATCTGCGGCGCCATCATGCGCGGTCGTGTAGGCAGCGATATGACGTGCAGCCTGCGGGCTCTGCCATCGAATCGTGCCGTCCGCGCCGACGATCAGCGCCGCGCGCGTGTCGAGCGACAGTGCCGCCTCCGCGTACAACTGCGCGCGTGAACGCCGCACGTGCGCACCGATGCGCGCGCACAGCTCCTCGGGCTGCACCGGCTTGGTCACGTAATCGATGCCGCCCACGCGAAAGCTGCGTACCACATGCTCGCTCTCCGTCAATGCCGTCATGAAGATGACGGGCAGATGCTCGTGCCGTGCGTCCTGCTTGATACGCACGCATGTTTCGAAGCCGTCCATGTCGGGCATCATCGCGTCGAGCAACACCACGTCGGGCGTCACGCGCGCGAGGCGTTTGAGCGCGTCCTCGCCGGACAGCGCGACGATCACCGCGTAGCCGTGCGCGTGCAGCGTATCGGAAAGAAAGGCGAGGTTCTCCGGCGTGTCGTCGACGATCAGGATCATCGGCCGCTCGCGCAGCCACGCGGCCGGGGCGTCGACGATCGGCGAGGCCGCGATCGGGGTGTGCGTGTCACGCGTCCGCGCCGCGCGCGAGTCGGTCAAGTTCATGCTCGAGTTCCCTTAGCTGAAAACGTTCCGCCAACGAGCGCAACGCGTCGATTTGATCCCGCAACTCGGGCCAGGCGTCGCGGGCCGCGTCGAGCTGTTCGATCACGCCCTGTACGTAGCCGACTTCGAGATGCGCAAGCAGATGTTCGACGAGTTCGCGTGGCCACACGGCGGGTGTGAGCGGCGGTGTCGCGGCCGGCCCGCTCGCCGCCGGTAGCGCGTTCGCGCCGGTATCGGATGCAATCCAGTCGAGTGCGAGCAGTTGCGCAAGCTTGTCGAGCAGCAGATTCACCTGCAGCGGCTTCACCAGATAACCCTTGCATCCGGTCGCGCTCGCGCGATCGCGGTCGTCGGCGAACGCGTTGGCGGAGAGCAGAACGATGGGCGCGTCCGACAACTGATTCTCGGAGATCAGGCGGCTGGTTTCGTAGCCGTCCATCAACGGCATCGAAATGTCCATGATGATCGCGTCCGCCGTGTGCATCGCCAGCCAGCGCAGCGCATCGGTGCCGCTGGCCGCTTCGGCGACGTCGAAGCCGAGTGGCGTGAGCAATTGCACGACGATGTCGCGCTGATCGTCGAGGTCGTCGACCACGAGAATGGCGCGGCGCGCACCCGTATAGCCGCGAATCGACGCGAGTTCGGCGTGCGTTTCGGCGGCTGCGTCGACGGCGGGCGCGAACAGGCGCACCACGAAGCGCGTGCCGTGCCCGACTTCGCTGTCCACTTCCAGGCTGCCGCCGAGCGCTTGCGTGAGCAGGCGGCAGATCGTGAGCCCGAGGCCGGCGCCGTGATCGTACGCATGGGCCGCTTCGCCGCGTTCGAACGGCAGGAACAGGCGCTCCATTTCGGCGGGCGGGATGCCGGGGCCGGTATCGACCACCTCGAACTTGAGCGTATCGAGCACGTGACTCACGCGCAGCGTGATCGAGCCGCTCGACGTGAAGCGGATCGCGTTGCCGATCAGGTTGGTGAGGATCTGGCTCATGCACTTCTGGTCGGTGCGCACGGTGGCGGGCAGCCGGCCGACCGTCTGCACGTCGAAGGCGAGCGCTTTTTCGAGCGCCTGCGGACGGAGCATCGACGTCAGGTGCGCGACGAAATCGGCGAGCGATACCTTGGCGATGTTCAACTGCAGCTTGCCGGCCTCGATGCGCGCGATGTCGAGCAGGCCGTCGACGAGCGCGAGCAGATGCTCGCCGCTGCGATGGATCGTGCGCACGGCGTTGTAGCGCATCGGCGTGAGTTCTTCCTTCGCCTGCAGCAGTAATTGTGCGTAGCCGAGAATGCTGTTCAGCGGCGTGCGCAGCTCGTGGCTCAAGCCGGACACGTAACGGCTCTTGGCCTGGTTGGCCGATTCCGCGGCGGCGGTCGCGCGCTTGAGCGCTGCGTCGGTTTTCTGGTGCGCGTCGATTTCGAGCATCAGCAATTCGTTTTGCCGCTGCGACTCTTCCTGCGTGACGCGGCGGTTTTCGCGCTCCAGCACGAACCACCAGGCCGCGATGCAGCCCACCAGCGAGAGCGCGAGGAAGATCTTCAGAAAGCTGCCCGACAGCGCATGGCCGATCGACGGCCCGGCCGCGAGCATCGACGTCGCGCTCTGCGACCAGATCAGATAGAGCACGCTGCCCAGCACCGCGAGCATGGCGAACACGAGGCTCGCATAGTGGATGAGGCGTAGCGCGGCGGGACCGAGCCGCGCACCGGGCAGCACGCGATGCAGCGCGCGGTCGGCCTGCGACGCGAAGCGCGCATGCGGCTTGCAGCGATCGTGGCAGCGCGAGTCGAGCGAGCAGCACAGCGAGCAGATCGTGCCGCCATAGGCCGGGCAATGGGCCGTATCGTCGGGCTCGAAGGTGTTTTCGCAAATCGCGCAGCGCAGCGAAGTGGCGTCGCCGGTCGGTTGCGCGGCGCGGGCAATGTAATAGCGGCCGCGTGTGAGTACGGCGAGCAGCGGCGCGCACGCGAACGCCGCACCGAACGCGATGAACGACGACATCGCCTGGGCGAGCACGCCGAACAGGCCGCTGTGCGCGAGCATCGCGACGGCGGCCGCGATCAGCATCGCACCGACGCCCACGGGGTTCACGTCGTAGAGATGCGCGCGCTTGAACTCGATATGTCGCGGGCTATAGCCGAGCGGCTTGTTGATGACGAGATCGGCGAACAACGCGCCGATCCACGCGATCGCGATGTTCGCGTAGAGCGACAGCACCTTGGCGATCGCATCGAACACGCCCATTTCCACGAGCAGCAACGCGATCATGACGTTGAACACGAGCCACACCACGCGGCCCGGATGGCTGTGCGTGAGCCGCGCGAAAAAATTGGACCACGCGAGCGAGCCCGCATAGGCATTGGTCACGTTGATCTTCAACTGCGAGACGATCACGAACAGCGTCATCGCGGGCAACGCCCAGCTCGCGAGCCCCAACGGATCGAGCAGCAGGTGATAAGCGACGAGGTACATCTGCGTCGGCTCGGTGGCATGGCTGGCATCGACTTCGTACTGGAGCGCGATGAAGGCGAGCAGGGCGCCGCCCAGCATCTTGAGCGCGCCGGGTACGATCCAGCCCGGCCCCGTCGAGAGCAACGCGAACCACCAGCGCGTGCGGTTCTTCGCGGTGAGGGGCGGCAGGAAACGCAGATAGTCCACCTGTTCGCCCACCTGCACGATCAGCGCGAACACGACCGTCGACGCCTGACCGAAGGCGATCAGGCTGAACGCGCGGCCCTGCGGCGCGAAGCCCGCGAAGGTGGTCCATTGCGCGATCAGGTCGGGATGACGCCACAGCACGGCGGCGTACGGCAGCACGAACAGGACGAGCCACAGCGGCTGCGTCCAGCTTTGCAGGCGGTTGATCAGCGTGATGCCGAACATGACGATCGGAATCACCACGAGCGAACTCACGACGTAGGCGATCGCCAGCGAAATATGGAAATAAAGCTGGAGCGCCAGCGACATGATGGCCGCTTCGAGCGCGAAAAAAATGAACGTGAACACCGCGTACAGCAGCGACGTGACCGTCGAGCCGATATAGCCGAAGCCCGCGCCGCGCGTGAGCAGGTCCATGTCGACGCCGTAGCGCGCCGCGTAATAGCTGATGGGCAAACTGGTGAGCCAGATCAGCACGGAGACGGCCGCAATTGCCCAGACCGCGTTCGTGAAGCCGTAGTTGACGACGAGACTGCCGCCGATCGCTTCGAGCACCAGAAACGACACCGCGCCGATCGCCGTATTGGCCACGCGCAGCTCCGACCAGCGCCGAAACGAGCGCGGCGTGAAGCGCAGCGCGTAGTCCTCGAGGGTTTCGTCGCCGACCCACGCGTTGTAGTCGCGGCGCACCTTGACGATGCGTTGCGTGCCGGGCGCGCCCACTGACGGGTGACTCTGGGACATGAAGATGATCCGAATTGGTGCGAAAGCGGCACGAGCGCTGTGCGAACGGCGTAACGGCGGACCACGGCGCTCAGGATCGCCTTGCAATGCAAATTACATTCCAGTGCGCGCACCGGGAATACGTCGATTGACGTATTTCGAACGCCAATTTGGCTTTCTACATTGCGTCCAACCTCGACCCAGCCCGCAGCGACCCGCGCCGGGCACCCGATAAGGAGAACGTGATGTCCGCAGACGATCGACTCGATGACGATGCCCGGATGCCTTCGCCGCTGCGCCGGAAAATGCTCGGCGGCCTGGCCGCCGCGCCGCTGATGGCGCTGGGCCTGCCGCGCGGCGCGTATGCGCAAACGCCGCCCACGGCGAAGATCAACACCACGGGCCTCGCGGTCACGGACACCACGGTGACGGTCGGCCAGCTCCACTCGGCCACGGGCACGATGGCGATTTCCGAAACCGGCTCGATCCAGGCCGAACGCCTCGCGATCGAGCAGATCAACGCGATGGGCGGCGTGCTGGGCCGCAAGATCCAGATCATCCAGGAAGACGGCGCGTCCGACTGGCCGACCTTCGCCGAGAAGTCGAAGAAGCTGCTGGAGAACGACCACGTCGCGGCGGTGTTCGGCTGCTGGACCTCGGCGTCGCGCAAGGCGGTGCTGCCGGTGTTCGAGAAGGACAACGGCCTGCTGTATTACCCGACCTTCTACGAAGGCCTCGAACAGTCGAAGAACGTGTTCTACACGGGCCAGGAAGCGACCCAGCAGATTGTCTGGGCGCTCGACTGGGCGTCGAACACGAAGAAGGCCAAGACCTTCTTCCTGATCGGCTCCGACTACATCTGGCCGCGCACGTCCAACAAGATCGCGCGCCGCCATATCGAACAGCATCTGCACGCGAAGGTGGCGGGCGAGGAGTATTACCCGCTCGGCACGACCGAGTTCGCGTCGCTGATGAACAAGATCAAGCTCGCGCGCCCGGACTGCATCTTCGCGACCGTGGTGGGCGGCTCGAACGTGGCGTTCTACAAGCAGCTCAAGGCCGCGGGCATCACGCCGCAGAAGCAGTTCCTGCTGACGCTGTCGGTGACCGAGGACGAAGTGCTCGGCATCGGCGGCGACAACTTCGCGGGCTTCTATTCGTCGATGAAGTACTTCCAGTCGCTCGAGAACGAGAACAACAAGAAGTTCGTCGCGGCGTTCAAGGCGCGCTACGGCCAGAAGTCGGTGATCGGCGACGTGACGCAGGCCGCCTATCTCGGCCCGTGGATCTGGAAGGCCGCGTGCGAGCGCGCGGGCAGCTTCGACGTGGACAAGGTGGTCGCGCACTCGGCCGGCATCGAAGTGGCGAACGCGCCGCAAGGCTACGCGAAGGTCGATGCGAACCATCACCTGTGGAGCCGCTCGCTGATCGGCGAAGGGCAGGCGAACGGCCAGTTCAAGGTCGTCGCGCAGTCGGAGCAGCCGATCCAGCCGAATCCGTTCCCGAAGGGCTACATGTAATCCGTCAACCGCAGCGGCGCGGCGGCCGATGACGCCGCCGCGCGAGGAGCGTTCGATGTCCGCTACCGATATTTTCAACATCACGCTGATGCAGGGCTTCGCCGGTCTGAGCCTCTTCAGCGTCCTGCTCCTGATGGGGCTCGGTCTCGCCGTGATCTTCGGCCAGATGGGCGTGATCAACATGGCGCACGGCGAATTCATGACGATCGGCGCGTATACCGTCTACATGTTCTCGTGGTTTTCGCAGAACGTCTGGCACGCGCTCACGCCCGTGTATTTCTTCTTCGCGATTCTCGCGGCGTTCGCGCTGGCCTTCGCGGCGGGCTGGCTCGCCGAATGGGCGCTGATCCGTCATCTGTACAAGCGCCCGCTCGACACGCTGCTCGCCACCTGGGGCCTGAGCCTCGGCATGCAGCAGGTGTTCCGCTCGACCTTCGGGCCGAAGGAAGTGAGTCCGGCGCTGCCCGACTGGCTGATGGGTTCGTGGGAGCCCACGCCCGGCCTCGACATTCCGGTGAGCGGCATGTTCGTGATGGGCCTCGCGCTGCTGATGACGGGCGGCCTGCTGCTCGCGCTCTATCGGTCGCGCTGGGGCTTGCGCGTGCGCGCCACGGTCGCGAACCGGCCGATGGCGAACGCGGCGGGCATCAACACGCGGCGCACCGACCGCATGACGTTCGCGATCGGCTGCGGGATCGCGGGCGTGGCGGGTGCGGCCTTCACGGCGATCGGCTCGACCGGGCCGACGAGCGGCTCGCTCTATATCGTCGATTCGTTTCTCGTCGTCACGTTCGGCGGCGCGGCGAGCCTGCTCGGCACCGTGGCGTCGGCGTTCGGCATCGCGCAGATGCAGTCGATCAGCGAGTTCTTTCTGTCGGGCTCGATTGCGCGCGTGCTCACGCTGCTCACCGTCGTGGTGATTCTCATGCTGCGTCCGCAGGGCCTGTTTGCGTCGAAGGTGCGGCGCGTTTAAGCGCCGCGGCTCGCGTGAGCGCGTTCACGCACCAGCGTCATTCACAGCTTCATTCGACTGGAGAGAGGGACATGGAACCCATCCAACCCGCGGCGGGCGGCGTATCCCCGCGATCCGGCCCGGGCGCGCGGCCGGCCGGCTGGCGCGCGCGCGCGGCACGGCTCGACGCGTCGGGCTATGCGGGCATCGTGCTGCTCGCGCTGCTGATCGTGGTCGTGTTTCCGCTCGCGCTCGACACGTTCCGCCTGAACCTGATGGGCAAGTACCTGACGTACGCGTTCGTGGCGCTCGGCCTCGTGATCGCGTGGGGCTACGGCGGCGTGCTCAGTCTCGGCCAGGGCGTGTTCTTCGGCCTCGGCGGCTACGCGATGGCGATGTTTCTGAAGCTGGAAGCGTCCGATCCGGCCGCCACGCACACGCAGACCACGCCGGGCATTCCCGACTTCATGGACTGGAACCAGCTCACCGCGCTGCCCACGTGGTGGAAGCCGTTTCACTCGTTGCCGTTTTCGATCCTCGCGGTGCTCGTCGTGCCCACCGCGCTCGCGTTCGTGATCGGCTACGCGATGTTCAAGCGGCGCGTGGGTGGCGTGTACTTCGCGATCATCACACAGGCCGTCGCGCTGATTCTGTCGGTGCTGATCATCGGCCAGCAAGGCTATACGGGCGGCGTGAACGGCATCACCGACCTGCGCACGCTGCTCGGCTGGGACATCCGCACCGATCACGCGAAGCTCGTGCTGTATTTCGTGAACGCGGCGCTGCTGATCGGCGCGCTGCTCGCGGGCCGCTGGGTTCAGCGCAGCAAGCTCGGCACGCTGCTGCTCGCGATGCGCGACAAGGAAGACCGCGTGCGCTTCTCGGGCTACGACGTCGCGATGTTCAAGGTGTTCGCGTTCTGTCTCGCGGCGATGCTCGCGGCCATCGGCGGCGCGATGTTCACGCTGCAGGTGGGCTTCATGTCGCCGTCGTTCGTCGGCATCGTGCCGTCGATCGAAATGGTGATCTACGCGGCCATCGGCGGGCGCATGTCGCTCGTCGGCGCGGTATACGGCGCGATTCTCGTCAATCTCGGCAAGAGCTGGTTTTCGGAGAGCTTTCCGAACCTGTGGCTCTACCTGATGGCGGCGATGTTCATCGGCGTGGTGATGGTGTTTCCGAACGGGCTGGCAGGGCTCTATGACGAGCATGTGCGCCCGCGCGTGCGGCGGCTGCTCGGCGCGGCGAACGAGGAGGCGTGAAGCATGAGCAATACCGACTTTCTGCTCGCGATCGAGGACCTGACCGTGTCGTTCGACGGCTTCAAGGCGATCGATTCGCTCAATCTGTATCTCGAACGCGGCGAGTTGCGCGTGGTGATCGGGCCGAACGGCGCGGGCAAGACCACGCTGCTCGATCTCATCTGCGGCAAGACGAAGGAAACGGCGGGCAGCATCAAGTTCCGCAACGAGGAAATCACGAATCTCGCGGAATTCCGCCGCGTGCGTAAGGGGATTGGCCGCAAGTTCCAGACGCCGTCGATCTACGAAAACCTGAGCGTCGCGCAGAACCTCGAAGTGTCGTTTCCGCGCGGCCGCAGCGTGTTCGGCGCGCTTGCCTATCGCGAAGATGCCGACGTGGCCGATCGCGTGCGCGACGTGGCCGGTGAAATCGGCCTCGCCGCCGCGCTCGACCTGGAAGCGGGGCTGCTTTCGCACGGCCAGAAACAGTGGCTCGAAATCGGCATGCTGCTCATGCAGGATCCCGAACTGCTGATGCTCGACGAACCGATTGCGGGCATGAGCGTGCGCGAGCGCGAACTGACCGCCGATCTGCTCGACCGCATCTGCCGCAACCGCTCGATGATCGTGATCGAACACGACATGGCCTTCGTGGAGCGCATCGCGCACAAGGTCACGGTCATGCATCAGGGGAAGATTCTCGCGGAAGGGCCGATGGCGCAGGTGCAGGCCGATCCGCGCGTGATCGACGTCTACCTGGGCCACTGAGTCGGCCACCGAACGACAACACGGAGAACACATCATGCTGGAAGTCGACGATCTCGTCGTCAGCTACGGCCAGAGCGAGGTGCTGCACGGCATCGGCTTTTCCGTTGCGCAAGGCGAAAGCGTGGCCGTGATGGGCCGCAACGGCATGGGCAAGACGACGCTGTTCAAGGCGCTGATCGGCATGCTGCCCGCCAATCGCGGCACGGTGCGCGTGGCCGGCGCCGACGTCTCGAAGGACGAGAGCTACCGCCGCGTGTCGAAAGGCATCGGCTACGTGCCGCAAGGACGGCAGATTTTCGCGTCGCTGACCGTCGAGGAAAACATTCAGACGGGCCTCGAAAACGCGCAAAGCCAGCGCGTGCCCGACGAACTTTACGCGTTGTTTCCGGTGCTGTTCGACATGAGAAAGCGCAAGGGCGGCAATCTGTCGGGCGGCCAGCAACAGCAACTCGCGATCGCCCGCGCGCTCGCGACCGACCCGAAAGTGCTGCTGCTCGACGAGCCGACCGAAGGCATCCAGCCGTCCGTCATCAAGGACATCGCCAAGGCGCTCAACCAGATTCGCACGAGCCGCAACATCGCCATCGTCGTGTCGGAGCAGGTGTTGAGCTTCGCACTCGACGTGGCCGACCGCCTGTTCGTGATCGAGGGCGGCCGCTTCGTGCACCAAAGCACGCGCGATGCGGGCGATACCGGCCGCATCCGCGAATACCTGTCCGTCTGAGCGCGGCGCGGCGTTCGCCCGCCGCGCCGTTTGTCAATCCGCGAACCCAGGAGCGAACGCCATGCCCGAAACTCTCATCAAGGTCGATCTGAACCAGTCGGCCTACGAAAACGAACAGGTGCACAACCGCTGGCACCCCGACATCCCGATGGCCTGCTGGGTCAAGCCCGGCGACGATTTCATCCTCGAAACTTACGACTGGACCGGCGGCTTCATCAAGAACGACGACAGCGCCGACGACGTGCGCGACATCGACCTGTCGATCGTGCACTTTCTCTCCGGCCCGGTGGGAGTGCACGGCGCGGAGCCCGGGGACCTGCTGGTGGTCGACCTGCTCGACATCGGCGCGAAGGCCGATAGCCAATGGGGCTTCAACGGCTTCTTTTCGAAGACGAACGGCGGCGGCTTTCTTACCGATCATTTCCCCAGCGCGCAAAAATCGATCTGGGATTTTCACGGTGTCTACACGCGTTCGCGTCATATTCCGGGCGTGAATTTCGCGGGCCTGATTCACCCTGGCCTGATCGGGTGCCTGCCCGACCCGGCCCTGCTCGAGACCTGGAACGCACGCGAAACCGGCCTGATCGCCACCGCGCCCGATCGCGTGCCGCCGCTCGCGAATCCGCCGTTCGCGGCCACCGCGCACATGGGCAAACTCGCGGGCGAAGCGCGCGACCAGGCCGCCGCGCAGGGCGCACGCACGGTGCCGCCGCGCGAGCATGGCGGCAATTGCGACATCAAGGATCTGTCGCGCGGCTCGAAGGTGTTTTTCCCGGTCTATGTCGACGGCGCGGGCCTGTCGGTCGGCGACCTGCACTTCAGCCAGGGCGACGGCGAGATCACGTTCTGCGGCGCGATCGAAATGGCCGGCTGGGTGCATATGCGCGTGAATCTGATCAAGGGCGGCATGGCGAAATACGGGATTCGCAACCCCGTCTTTCAGCCCAGCCCGATCACGCCGAACTATAACGACTACCTGATTTTCGAGGGCATTTCCGTCGACGAGCAGGGCGGCCAGCATTATCTCGACGTCACTACCGCGTATCGCCAGGCGTGCCTGAACGCGATCGAGTACCTGAAGAAATTCGGCTATTCGGGCGCGCAAGCGTATTCGCTGCTGGGCTGTGCGCCGGTGCAGGGGCACATCAGCGGCGTGGTGGACATTCCGAACGCGTGCGCGACCTTGTGGCTGCCCACGCAGATCTTCGACTTCGACATTCGCCCGAATGCCGACGGCCCGATCCGGCACATCCAGGGCGGCGTGGATCTGCCGTGTTCGCCGGATCTCGCGAACGCGTGATCGACACACTGACATTACGCGGGAAAAGGAGGCCGTCATGCCAATCTACGACTTCGAATGCGCGAGCTGCGGGCCGTTCTCGGTCATGCGTCGCATCGCGGATCGCGACAAATCGTGCTGCTGTCCCGACTGTGGCGCGGAAGGCGGACGCGTCGTCAGCGCGCCATCTCTGGCGCTGATGGGGGGCGCGCGCCGCGCCGCACACGCGACCAACGAGCGTGCCGCGCATGCGCCGCGTCAGTCCGGCGACGGGCCGCCGCTGCGCCATCGCGCCGGTTGCAGTTGCTGCCCGGGCGGCGCGGCGAAGCTTGCGGGCACGGCGTCGGACGGCCTGAAGCGGCCGGCAGGGCGGCCGTGGATGATCAGTCATTGAGGTGTGTGCCGCGCGCGAGCCGATGCCCATGAGCAGCGGCCGTCGCGCGCGGCGTCAACGTGTACGTGTTCGAGGAGGAAGCGTCATGCGACAGGGTGATATTTCGAGTAGCCGAGATTGTGTGGGTGTCGCGGTGGTCAACTACAAGATGCCGCGTCTGCACACGAAGGCGGAGGTGCTCGACAACGCGCGCCGTATCGCCGACATGGTGGCCGGCATGAAGCAGGGTTTGCCGGGCATGGATCTCGTGGTGTTTCCCGAGTATTCGACGCACGGCATCATGTACGACCGCCAGGAGATGTTCGATACGGCGTCCACGATTCCCGGTGAAGAGACCGACATTTTCGCGGCGGCGTGCCGCAAGGCCAACGTGTGGGGCGTGTTCTCGATCACGGGCGAGCGCCACGAGCAGCATCCGCGCAAGGTGCCGTACAACACGCTCGTGTTGATCGACAATCGCGGCGAGATCGTGCAGAAGTATCGCAAGATCATGCCGTGGACGCCGATCGAAGGCTGGTATCCGGGCGACCGAACCTATGTGACGGACGGGCCGAAGGGCCTCAAGATCAGCCTGATCATCTGCGATGACGGCAATTATCCGGAGATCTGGCGCGACTGCGCGATGAACGGCGCGGAGCTGATCGTGCGCTGCCAGGGCTACATGTATCCGGCGAAAGAGCAGCAGGTGATGGTCGCGAAGGCCATGGCATGGATGAACAACACCTACGTGGCCGTGGCCAACGCGACGGGCTGGGACGGCGTGTATTCGTATTTCGGGCATTCGGCGATCGTCGGGTTCGACGGGCGCACGCTCGGCGAATGCGGGGAGGAGGAAATGGGCGTGCAGTATGCGGAGCTGTCGCTCGGCATGATTCGCGACGCGCGGCGCAACATGCAGTCGCAGAACCATCTATACAAGCTCCTGCATCGCGGTTATACCGGCACGATCCATTCCGGCGATGGCGCGAATGGCGTCGCCGAGTGCCCGTTCGGCTTCTATCGCGACTGGATCGCGGATCCGGACGCCACGCGTCGCCGTGTCGAAGCGCTCACGCGTGCGACCCCTGGCACGCCGGAGTGTCCGATCGAAGGCATTCCGCATGAAGAGTGAGTACGCGCGCCGGGGGGATCGGGTGTTCATTGTGCGGCAGGTGCAGCACGCCATTCAGTTTTTGCCGCGGCAAGGAAGTTCTCAATGATTCGCGCAACTTCGGTCGGCGCCTCTAGCGGCGCCAAATGGCCGACACCAGGAAGAATGTGCATGGTCGCTTGCGGAATACGCGACAGCAGTTCCGCCCGCAATGTGACCGCGCGATCCACCTGGTCCAATTCGCCGGAGATGACGATCGTCGGAACGTCGATCGAAGTTACCGCCGCACTGATATCTTCGCGCATCGCCACCTCCGGCCAAGCGGCTTTAGCCTGCGGAGCACCCCTCAGGCTATCCTCGATGACCATTTCGCGGCAGGCGGCGTCGAGCGGTTTGGCGGTCAGTACGTGGTCGATAACGAATTCGACCGACTCGCGCGATTGATAGGCGCCTGTCAGCGTCGCACGTTCTTCCGCGGAAAGCAGCATCGGTGAGGGTGGTGATGGCGCGACCAGCACCAGACCTTGAAGCCCGTTCGGCCGTCGCGACGCGATGAACTGCGCGACCTTGCCACCCATCGAATGACCGACGAGTACGTAGCGTTGCAAACCCAATGTCTTGATGATGCCCTCGGCGTCTGCCGCGAGATCGGCAATACGGTAGCCATCTGCCGGTGCATCGGACTTGCCCCAGCCCCGATGATCCGTGGCAACGGTGCGATATCGGCTCGATAGCTGGTCTGTCACGCGTTGCCATGTCCGCGACGAGCCGCCGTAGTAATGCAGGAACACCAAGGCCGGGTCGCCCTGGCCGGCTTGGGTCACGTGGATTCGCGTGCCGTTCACTTCGATTTCCATTTGCGCTGCCTCTTCTCGGTTGGATGGGGGAATCGTAGCGTCGAGCCTGTAATTTGATAATTGTGCGCAGGATAGCGGCAGTCGATAATGGCGTTATCGAATCAGGTGAACGCGAAAATGGACCGATTGACCAGCCTTGGCGTATTCGTCGCCGCGGTCGAAGAAGGCAGTCTGGCCGCGGCCGCGCGGCGCTTCGGATTGTCGCCGGCGATGGCCGGAAAGCACGTGAGTGCGATCGAGGCTCAACTGAATGCGCGACTTCTGCAACGCACCACGCGGCGTTTGAGCCTGACCGATATCGGCCAGACGTACTACGCTCGCAGCAAGCAAATTCTGGAAGCGTTCGAAGACGCCAACCGGGAAGCGCACGATTCGCAACGCACGGCGCGCGGCGTTCTACGCATTGCGGCGCCTGTCACCTTCGGTGCGATGCACTTGGGCGAGGTCACTGCCCGCTATCTCGAGGACCACCCGCAGGTCAACGTGGAAGTGCTTCTCGGTGACCGCTATGTCGACCTCCTGGAGGCCGGTATCGACGTCGCCATCCGAATTGGGAAACTGCAGGGCAACGCGCTCGTCACGAGTCGCATCGCGCCATGTCGAATGGTCATATGCGCATCACCCGCGTACATCGAGCGGCATGGAATGCCGCGTAAGCCAAGTGATCTGCGTCATGCACAGCGGCTCGTCTTCAGCGAGGCCGTCTCAGCCGGAGATTGGACGTTATTCGATGCGAAAAACCGCGCGCATGTTATCGAAGGGCCCTGTCGAATCGCTGCCAACAACACCCAAATGCTTCTGTCTGCTGCGCTGGCAGGCGCTGGCGTCGCGTACGGCCCGACTTTCGTCTTCGGGGAGCATGTGCGACGGGGCGAGCTCGTCGCGCTACTGCCAAACTACCGAGCAACCGAGTTGACGATACAGGCTGTCTACCCGAGTGCTCGGCGCATACCGCTCAAGGTTCGACGGTTCGTTGACTACCTGACTGCAACGTTTGGCAATGAGCCTCCTTGGGATCGAAGTATGAAAGGGTAGGGTAGTGACAAGCCACGATGCGCTATCGGCTTGCCTGGTTCAGGGAGAAGTGGTTCCGAGTGCCGACATCAAATAGTCGATCACCACCCGAACTCGCGTCGGTACGCGTCGACCGGCTGGATAGACGAGGTGGGTTGCCATGCGTTCCGGCTGAAACTCGGGCAGGAGGGCCTCGACTTGCCCGGTATCGATTTCCGCTGCGAAGAGCCATCGTGGCGCCTGGGCAATGCCAAGCCCGTGCAGTACCGCGGCGCGCACCTGCTCTGCGTCACCCGTAAAGAAAGACCCCTGAGGAACGCGATGGACGGTTTCCCGCCCGACCTTGAAGCGCCAAGGGCGGCGCTCATGGTTTCGAGCGAAGACGACGCCCGTATGTCCGTCCAGATCGGCCAGCCGGGCAGGCCTGCCTTTAGCGGCGATATAGCCGAGACTGGCCACGAGCAGCGATTCCGTCTCCAATAGTTTTCTCGCTGTCAGCGAGGAATCCACCAGCGGCCCGTGGCGGATTGCCAGATCCACTCCTTCCCCGACCAGATCGACTTGTCGCTCGGATACGGACAATTCGAGCGCAACGTCCGGATATTGTCGAAAGAACCCGGGAAGCAGCGGCGTCACGCACAGGCGGCCGTAGGCAGGCGCGGTCGTCAATCTCACCAAGCCTTGCGGAGAGTGCTGTCGCGTCCCGACCGACGACTCCAGCGAATCGAAGTCCTCCATCAAGGGCTTGGCCGATTCATAGAACGCCTGGCCCGCCGCGGTGATCACCACCTGACGCGACGTTCGCAACACCAACTGAGCGCCGAGATACTGCTCCAGCGCGGCAATCTGCTTGCTTACGGTCGGTTGTCCAATGCCTTCCTCGCGCCCTACGGCAGAAAAACTGCCACATTCGACTAGTCGGACAAACAGGCGAATTGCATCCAGGCGATCCATGAGTACTTGTATCGATCCATTCTGTATTGGAATCGATGGTATGCCGGGCGGCTGCGTTTCGGCAACGGGCTTACTTGTTTAAGTTACCGGCTGTGCAGTTACCGCCATCACTGTTTACCGCTGGAGAAACGCGTCATGAAAGCTATCTGCGTTACCGCTGAACGCTCGTTGGAAGTTCGTGATATCCGGCCGCCGAGCCGGCCGGAAGCAGGTCATGTGCTGATCGACATGGAGGCATCTGCAATCAACCATGGCGACAAGATATTTTTGCGTATGCGGGCTGACGATGGCAAAGCGCTGCCGGCGAGCCAGCGCGACGTGTGGGGCGCTTCCGGCGCCGGGACGGTGGTGGCGACGGGTGCCGGTGTCCCAGAGCGTTATATGGGGAGACGCGTCGCTGTCTACCGATCGCTGAACCGTAGCGCGTACAACATCGGGCTTTGGTGCGAAAAAGCGCAGGTGCCCTACACGAGTTGCCTGATCTTGCCCGAACACGTCAGCGCACGGGACTATTGCGGGTCGCTCGTCAACGTGATCACTGCCTATGCGTTTCTCGAAACGATTACCGAGGCCGGGCATCGGGGCGTGATTGCCACGGCGGGGAACTCGGCAACCGGGCTGGCGCTCGCGGCGCTCGCTCGTCAGCGAAATATGCCGGCGATCTCCATGGTGAGGAGCCAGGCTGCGCAGGAGGCGCTGCAACGCCATGGTATCGAGCATATCGTGCGCGTCGATGAAGACTTTACCGACACATTCGGAAAGCTGTCCTCCGAGCTTGGCGCTACGGCTGTATTCGATGGGGTGGGCGGTGCACTGACCGGCCAGCTGGCAACCTGTCTGCCGATGCGCTCGTCGGTATATTTCTACGGCACGATGGCCCGAGCCGTTCCGTTTCCCGTGTCGGCGCCGCTCTTCATGATGAAAGATCTGTCGATGCAGCGTTTCAGCAATTTCGAGAGCCGCACGGTGAGAGAACATGCAAGGTTGGTGGCTGCGCTGAGTGCGCTCGAGAGCGTGATCGGCGACCCCGTGTTCAGGACGAGCCTCGGTCTGGAATTCAGTTTTGATCTGATTGACGAGGCTATGGCCTACGAACCCATCGATGGACGAAAGGCGATACTGATAAGCGAATCGTGAAGCGTCGATGGGGCGTATCGGTTTCGTGTCCGCCCTTTCAAGGCCTGCCACGCGATAGTCGGGAATGCCAGTGTTTCGTGGAATCGAGAAGCCGGTGGGTGAATGTCCGTTCGGCGTCGCATCGGACACTTGCCCCGACGTTGCAAGCCCGCGTTGCAGCTGTCGTTACTGCTGAAAATTCGGGGCGAAGGTCCTGCCGACCACGCCCGAGATGAAGTCGATCACCGCGCGAATCAGCGGCGCATGCCTGAGATCGGCATGTACAACCAACCAGATTTCGCGAGAGAACGACTCCCCATCGAACGGCAGGCGCTGCAGATCAGGATCGCTGTCACCCATGAACATCGGCAACCCAGCCACGCCGACACCCGTTCGGGCTGCCACCTGCTGCGTCGTGATATCACTGACTTCGCAAACGATCGGGCGACCTTGGGCAATCGACTCAAGCCACTTCTGGTGCGGCATTTCCGCGAATTGCGCTTCGTAACCAATGAATGCCCAATCGGCGGGAGTGGACGCGTGCTCATATCCGTGGCTCGCATATAGCCCGAACGTCATCTCACCCAGCTTGCGCGTGACGTTTTGTGGTTCGTCGGGGCGAGCGAGGCGCACCGCAAGATCCGCTTCACGGCGGCCAAGCGAGATTCGCTGCGCCTGACTGGCCATCGACAGCCGAATGCCCGGGTGTAATCGAGCGAATTCATGAAGGTGATTCGCGAAGAGGTTGTTCGCGAGCACCGGCGGCACGCTCATGGTCACCATGCCGTGCATCGGCATGTGTTCCGCGAGCGCAAGGCGCTCGATCGCAAACGCGTGCTCTTCCATTTGCTCGGCGAGTTGCAGAATCTGCCTGCCTGCCGACGTTGGTCGGCACGCGCGCGGCAATCTGTCGATCACACGTAACTTCAGTTCAGCTTCGAGCGCGCCGATGCGACGACTGACCGTCGCATGATCGACATTCAGTCGTCGTGCCGCGGCCGAGAGGCTGCCGGTTTGCGCAACGGCAATGAAGCAGCGAAGGTTTTCCCAGTCGAACATCGGTGCATTTTCTCCGGGTTGCTGTGCGATTTTGCGGAATATTCTCACAGACCGCGATCCTCTACGCTTCGACCTTCCCCATTCGAAGGATTGTCGATGCCGTCACCCTCCAAACATCACGCATTGCTGGTTCAAGTTGCGGCATGCCTCGGTTTTGTCGTCGTTCTGGTCGACGTCAGTGTCGTCAACGTCGCGCTCGACACGTTGCGGACCGTGTTTGGCGCAGACGTCACGGACCTTCAATGGGTCGTCAATGCGTATGCGCTCGTCTTCGCGTCGTTGCTGCTGTTCGCGGGCGCGCTGGGCGACCGGCTTGGCGCAAAGCATGTGTTTATCGCGGGTTACGCGGTATTCACGCTGTCATCGATCGGCTGCGGCTTGACACGAACCATGCAGGCGTTGATCGAGTGGCGCCTCGTCCAAGGGGTAGGCGCGGCGCTGCTGGTGCCGAATTCGCTGGCCGTTCTGCGTCTGGCGTTTCAGGATACGACGGCGCGTAGCCGGGCGATTGGCTGGTGGGGCGCGGGCGGCGGTATCGCCTTGGCCGCGGGACCGCTTGTGGGCGGGCTGCTTGTCGCCGGGATCGGCTGGCGCAGCATTTTTCTGATCAATGTGCCCGTCGGCGTTGCAGGCATCTGGTTGACCTGGAGATTCGCGCCTGATACGAAAGCCCAGCGTGGCAGGAGCCTGGACCTTCCCGGGCAGCTCACCGGTGCGTTCGCGCTGGCGTTGCTCACGTTCGCATCGACCGAAGTCAGCGCGCTGGGCTGGACCAGTCCTATCGTTCTCGGCGCCTTCGCACTATGCATCGGGCTGAGTATCGTGTTCATTCGATTGGAAGCACGCAATCCGGCCGCGATGCTGCCGGCCGCATTGTGGCAGGACCGGACCGTCCGCAGCGCGACGGTTATCGGCATGATCGCGAATCTGGTCTTCTACGGCATCGTCTTCACGTTAAGCCTGCTCTTTCAGTCCGTCTGGCACATGACACCCGTGCGCTCCGGAGTCGCACTCTTGCCGATGATGGGTATTTTGATGCTGATGAACATCGTTGCCGGGCGACTGGCGAGTCGGTTCGGCGCGCAGGCGTTGGCGACGGTCGGCTTACTGATTTCCGCAGCCGGCTATCTCGCGATGTGGCCGGCAATCGCCGCAGAATCTTTCTGGCTGCTTGCAGTCCCGATGCTGCTCGCAGGAAGTGGCATCGCCCTGACGATTCCCACTATTACCGCTGCGACGCTCACCGCCGTGAGTAGTGCGCACTCGGGTGTTGCATCGGGATTGTTGAATGCGGCCCGTCAGGTCGGTGGCGTGATGGGCGTCGCGATATTCGGCTTCTTCGTTCGGCAGACAGCGTGGGTGCCGTTCATGCACGGGATGCAGCGGGCATTGGTCGTTTCGGTACTCCTGCTGGTGGTCGGCGCCGCAACGGCCTGGCGAAATTTGGACCACACGCCGGCTCTGGCACGAAGACAGAACGGCCATTCACCGTCCTGACGCTGACGATCGGGCGCCGGGAGGTCGCCGCACGAGTTGTGCCATGCCGGCCGACATGGCAGGATACCGCTTCGATCACGCGGGGCCGCGTGGTGCGTGACGGGAATAAAAAATGATGCTTTCGTGGCGATTGCGATGGTACGTGCTGACGACGGCGCGGGTGCTGCATCGGCACTGGCAGGCGCTATCCCTTGGTGTCCTGCTGTTGCTGCCTACCATGCCCGTGTTCGCACAGTCCCGCCTCCTGGGCGCGCCCGTACTCGCGCCTTTGGCCGCAGGGCACGGCTTCGAATGGCGGTTCGTCTGGGTGCATATGCTCGAAGCCATCGGCATGCTTTGGGTGCTGATCCAGCGTACGGCCATTAGCGGCGGCCCGTTCGCCGTCTTCGCCAAATCATTGCCTGTTTCGGATCGGCGTCAGCGTACGCTGGATGCAGCCGTCGTACTGATCGCCAGTACGCCGCTGCTGTTACCCGTCATTTCTGCGGCGATCGCGTTCGCTTACTTGCCGGATAAGGCCTCGAACTATCTGTACGTTATCGGTTTGATGACGATTACGCTTGGGTGGCAATTGGCCGCGTTGTCGCGCAATATCCGCAACGGAACTCCTTTGGTGGTCGCCAATTTCATTCTGATCGGCGCGCTGCAGACAGGTCATGCCGTGCGGACGACGCTGCTCGTAGCGTCGTTGATCATTGCAGCGTTCGCGTTGGTCCATACGCCTGCGGCATCGTCTTCGCATGCGAGGCGGTTCGGTATAACGTGGCGTCGAGTAGCCGGTCACATGTTCGTCGATGTGGCACGCCGGCTTCCGGCTTTCGTAAAACTTCAACTCGGTATTCTGGGGTGTCACTTCGCAGGGACCGTCAGCCGCTGCGTAGTCATGGGCACAGTCGCTGTTTCCACTTGTTACGTGGCTCGCCTGTGGGGTTTCGACACACGCGTCGTGCCCTTGACGCTGATCGCGCAGGCCGTGATCGCGCTGATCGCGGCGACGACCTATCGCGATTTGCGCGCGAGTCATGTTCGGGCGGCCCATTTTGTGCGATCGCTCCCACTGCGCGCCATTGTGCAGGTTCGTGCGGATGTACTGACGGTCGCCGCGATTGCACTGCCATTTGCGGCGGCCACACCACTGCTTCTGATAGCGCACGGAGTCCTGTCGGTACAGGTCGCCGTTGCCATCGTATTGGCAGGGGCGCCGCTGCTCGCACTGCTGCGTTTGCCACAACGCTATGCGCCGAGAGAATCCGTATTGTTCGGCGCAA
This sequence comes from Burkholderia sp. BCC0044, assembly GCF_902832955.1. NCBI lineage: Bacteria > Pseudomonadati > Pseudomonadota > Betaproteobacteria > Burkholderiales > Burkholderiaceae > Burkholderia > Burkholderia sp. BCC0044. Next base: position 624,030 of record NZ_CADFDO010000002.1, read on the forward strand.
TACTCGCCGTGGTCTGGATCGTCGCCGCATGGCAAATCTTCGTCTGATTGACTTCACGATGCTTCGAATTGAAAACATCCGAAAACGTTATGGTGAACGCGTCATATTCCACGGACTGCATCACAGGTTCGGGGCGGGGTGTGTGGCGCTTTGTGATGAGAATGGCAGCGGCAAGTCGACCTTGCTTGGCATCCTGGCCGGGACCATCGATGCCGATGAAGGCGATGTCTGGATCAATGGTTATTCGCTACGTGAAGCGCCGCTCGAGGCAAAGTCCTCACTAGCGTACGTGCCCGACGATTGCATGGCGTATCCGTTCCAGACCGGGCGCGAGTTTCTCGAACTCGTCGCGTCGACCAAAAAGACGGTCGTCGACCACGTCACGCTCGATCTGGCGCATCGTTTCGGGTTGGCGCCACACCTGGAAAAGCGCTTTGAGCAGATGTCGCTCGGCACACGCAAGAAGATTTTCTTGAGTGCCATCACACTCGGGAAAGCCTCGGTCGTCATTGCGGACGAGCCCAGCAACGGGCTCGACGCCGCTGCACGCGGCGTCCTCATGGATATGTTCCGCACGCTGGCAAAAGATCGGGTGGTGTTCTTTTCGAGTCATGATCTCGAGTTCACCGAAGGCTGCGATGCGAGAACAATCAGTTTTGCCGATCTGGGCGCGGTGGGTACGGCGGGCATCTGACACACCGGTCACGCCGGTCGCAATGGTTTGGCAGCCCATGATGTTGATTCGCGTCCAATCCTGATTCGTGGGGCGAAATTCCTGGATCGGTTTATGCTGCGCCCCCGCCGGCCGATAAACGGTAACGCGTGCTGTCGACGATCGAGTCGCATCAACCCCAAAAAACGCGCGCGACCCCGAGGCTCGCGCGCAAACTCGCAGAAGGGTTGCCGCGGGGCGATTCAGTTACCGCTCGACGCGACGGTATTGGCTGCCCCGGCACAATCGCGCCGGTACTTCTGCATCAGGCGCGCCTGCGCCGAATCGATATCGTCGGGATAGCTGCTCTCGTCTCCGGACGACGGGTTGTAGCCGACGGACTCCAGCTCGTTCAGTTCGTTGACGAGCTGTCGGTGGGAGACCTGGCCGTTCGTGTGCACGAACGGATAGTCATGGCATTGCGCCGACGTGAGCTTCGTCTCGGCATACGCGGAGACGCTCAATGCGAGCATGGCGGCGCAGACGAGGTAACGGGCGGGATGATGCATCTTCGGCTCCTGGATAGCGTTGGGTCGAGGCCGTCCGGCAGGATGCCTGCGTCGGCCGCGGGACGAAGATTAGGCATAGCGGACTATCCAAACAGCAGCGCGATGATGAAACATGTTTTAGGAAAATCCGGATCGGGTCATGCACTGGCTGCTGACTGCATTGAAAGTTAAAGAATCCTTCATGCGCGTGTTCCCGGATGGTCAGGCGCCGCGGCGTATCGTCGAGCGATGGATCAATCGATGCCGCGCACGGCGCGGCGCGCTCTGGAGCAACGCAATGAAATCAACCGTCATGATGGCTGGACTGATCGCGCTGGCGTGTTCGTCGCTGCCGGCGTTCGCGAAGGTGCAGGGAACAGGGCTCGCGATCGCCGATGTGACGCTCGCGCACGTAAAAGCCGAACATCGAGATCGTGCGATCGATGCCGCACGGAATCTCGCCTCGCATCGCGCGGATAGATCGAGCACACAATCGCACCAGGGCTGATCTGCCCGATGTCCGAATCGATACGGTGAGCCGCTACGGCTACCCGGTGACGCTGCCGGACGCATGAACGCGCGGTTCCGGCCGCGCAATGAACATGACGGGCGCCTGCCGATGGCAGCGCGCCCGTCATGTTCGTTTACGCGCCGAAGAACGGCACGCAGAAGTCGGGCGGGCCGACACAATCGCCGGGGCCGTCGGGCCGCGCGGAGGCACAGCCGGACAACATGACGCCGGCCGCAATCGCGACGAGTGCGATACGGGCAGAACGAGCGAGCAACGGACGAAGCTTCATGGAGGGTGAGCAATTCGGTGGACGGGTGGCGGAGCGGATGGCGCGTGCGGTGTGAGCCGGGCACCACGCCCGGCCGCACGGTCGTGCGCATCAATGCGAATAAAGCGTGGAGTTCAGGTACTTGAGCTGCCCGTCCTGTTCGGCATGCACGAGCTCGGCATGGACCTCGGCGCGCGTCTTCTCGTGGATCGGCTGGCCGTAAGGCGGCACCCACTGGCCGGCAGCCTGGGTGCCGGGCGCGCCGTCCTTGGTGGCGGCCGGTGAGATCTGCATCGGCCGGCTGCCGGTCAGTGCAAACGCGGGAACGGACAGCGTGCCGATTGCGGCGAGCAGGGCAGTGGCGACGATGTTGGCAGTTTTCATGTCGGGAGTCCTCATGATGATTGAACGGGTTCATCCCCTGGCGCGGCGTGTCGGTGTCGCGCACGGGTTGAGGACAAGCATAGGGGGCGGACATTAGCGGATCGGCGTACGCAGCGTGAAAAGAAATTCATGCGCCGGCGTGCATTTGCGGCGACATGAAACCGGCATGTCGTGAAGCATTCCGAGCGGCCGGGCCGACGTAAAAAACGGCACCCGTCATCGCGACGGGTGCCTTGAAATGCGACACGCCTCGTCCATGTCGCAAGGGATTCAGTCCGTTGAACGGACCGGCGTCGCGGCCGGGGCTTGTGCACCGGATGCGGCTTCATCGGTCGACCATCCGCCGCCCAGCGCGGCGATCAACCCCACCGCCGCCAGTTGCCGGCGCGTGTCCAATTCCAGCATCGCGACTTTCGTATTGAGTTCGGTGGTCTGCGCCGTTACCACGTCGAGATAGCTGACGACGCCATCCCGGTAGCGCGACATCGACAGCTGCAACGTGCGTTCGGCCGCGTCGAGCGCTTCCTGTTCGCGATCGGCTTCGTCGCCGAGGTCGTGCGTGAGCGCGAGGTTGTCTTCTACCTGCTGGCACGCATTGAGCACCACCGCGCGGTATTTCGCGCCGTTCTCGGCGAGCTGCGCGCGTGCCTGGTCGGTGAGCGCCTGGCGCCGGCCGCCGTCGAACAGCGTCAGCGCGAGGCTGGGCCCGATCGACCAGATCTCGTTCGGTGCGCGGAGCCAGTGGCCGAGGCCCGAGCTTTGGTAGCCGCCGACCAGCCCGAGCGTGATGTCGGGGAAGAACGCCGCGCGCACCACGCCGATCTTCGCGTTGGCGGCGGCCATGCGCCGCTCGGCGGCCGCGACGTCGGGGCGCCGCTGCAGTAGCGTCGCGGGAAGGCCGGCCGGGATCGTCGGCAGATACGCGGCGCTCAGGTCCGGCGTCAGCGCGAACGACGATGCCGGTACGCCCGTGAGCGTCGCGATCGAATGCTCGTAGAGCGCGCGCCTCGCCCGTATATCCTCGGCCGACGCGCGGGCCGAATCGAGCTGGGTCTGCGCGCGCGACACGTCGAGATCGGACGCGATGCCGCCCGCGTGCCGGCTCATCGTCAGCCGCAGCGCGCGCTGATACGTGTCGATCGTGTCGGCGAGCAACTGTTGCTGCTGGTCGAGCCCGCGCAGGCTGAAGTACGCGTTGGCGAGGCTGGCCTGCAGGCTCAGCCGCACCGACGCGAGATCGTCGGCGCTGGCCTGTGCGTCGGCGCGCCCGGCCGCGACTTCGTTGCGGACTTTCCCCCACAGGTCGAGGTCGTAGTCGAAGCCGGCGTCGAGCGTGTTGGCGCCATAGACGTTCGGCTGATTCGAGCCGCGCAGCGGCCGCGCGGCCGATTGACGGTTGCTCGAAATCTGCGCGCCGAGGCCGATGGTCGGGAACAGCCCCGAGCGCGCCTGATCGAACAGCGCGGCGGCTTCGTCGTGGCGGGCCACGGCCGCGGCCACGTCGGGGTTGGCCGCGGCCACCCGTGCTTCGAGCCGGTCGAGCACGGGATCGCGGAACGCCTTCCACCAGCCGTCGCGCGCGATGCGGTCGGCCGGCTTCGCGGCCTGCCAGCCGCCCGCTTCCTTGAAGCTGGCCGGCAGCGCCGTCTGCGGCACGTGATAGGCGGGGGCGAACGAGCACGCGCTGAGGAACGCGACGCCGGCGAGCAGCGCGCAGAGCCGAAGCCGGTTAGCCATGCGCATGCTCCGTGGCGCGCGCGGCCGATGCGACGGTGCGGGCCGGCGCCGCGAGCCTGACCGGGTCGCCGTCGGCGAGCGAGTCGGGCGGGTTGTCGATCACGCGATCGTCCGGCGCGAGGCCGGTCGCGATCTGCACGTGCGTACCGAGGTCGGTCGCGATCGTCACGGGCTTGAATACCGCGCGATCGTCCTTGCCGACCACGGCGACCTGCAGGCCGGCTTGCCGGAAAATCAGCGAGCTGGCCGGAATCGTCAGCACGTGGGTGCTGCCGGCCGGCAGCGCGAAATGCACTTCGGTGTATTCGCCGGGAATCAGCTTGCCGTCGCGGTTGTCGACCATCAACTGCACGAGCAGCGTGCCGGTCGAATCGGCGATCGAGTCGTCGGTGTCCGTGAGCGTCGCCCGGAAGGTCTCGCCCGGATGCTCGGGCACGGTCAGCGTGGCCGTCATGCCGGGCCGGATCGCGGCGGCCTCGTTCTGCGGCACGCTCACGTAGACGCGCATCCGGTGGACGTCGGACACCGCAAACAGCTCGGGGCCTGCGCCGCCGCCGGCCGAGATCAACTGGCCGATGTCGGTCTTGCGCGCGGTGACGACGCCGTCGAACGGCGCGACGATGCGCTTGAACGCCTCCAGCGCGTCGAGGCGCCGCACGTTGGCTTCGTTGGCCGCGACGATCGCCTGCTTGGCCGCGAGGTCGCTGGTTTTCTCGTCGGTTTCCTGCTGCGACACCGAATCCTGCGCGAGCATCCGGGTCCAGCGCGCGGCCGTGGACGCGGCCAGCTTCTCGTTGGCGAGCGAGCTCTGCAGGTCGGCGCGCGCCTGCTGCAGTTGCTGGTCGAGCTCGGGCGTATCGATCAGCCCGAGCAGTTGCCCCGACTTCACGTGCGCGCCGATATCGGTGTACCACGCATGCAGGTAGCCCGACACCTGCGCATGGATCGGCGCGCTCTCGAATGCCGACAGATGGCCGGGCAGTACGAGCGTCGCGCCGTCGCCGCCGGTCGACGGCGTATATGCGACCACGGTCGGCACCGCTTGTTCGGCGGACCAGGCCGTCATCTCCTGTTTCGCGTGCGCGCGGCCGACGATGCCGGTCGCCACGATGCCGACCGCGATCAGCGCGGTGAGCGTGGCGACGAGCTTGAGGTTGGGCAGCCGTTTCGGCGACTTGATATCGATCTCAGTGGACATGGGAAGCTCCGGACGCGGAAGGGGAGGAAGCGCGGGACGCGTCGTGTTTGAGCGCGTCGCGCCGATGCACGAGGCTGAACACGACGGGAACGAAGAACAGCGTCGCGATCGTCGCGCACGCGAGGCCGCCGATCACGGCGCGGCCGAGCGGCGCGTTCTGCTCGCCGCCGTCGCCGAGGCCGAGCGCCATCGGCGCCATGCCGATGATCATCGCGAGCGCGGTCATCAGCACCGGGCGGAACCGCGTGAAACCGGCTTCGAGCGCGGAGGCCAGCGCGTTGCCGGTTTCGGCCAGGCGCTCGCGCGCGAAACTGACGACGAGGATCGCGTTCGCGGTGGCCACGCCCATGCACAGGATCGCGCCGGTCAGCGCCGGCACCGACAGCGGCGTATGCGTGGTGAACAGCATCCAGACGATGCCGGCCAGCGCGGCCGGCAGCGCCGAGACGATCACGAAAGCGTCGGCCCACGAGTGGAAGTTCACGACGATCAGCAGGTAGATCAGCACGATCGCGCCGACGAGGCCGAGCAGCAGGCCGGCGAACGCGCCGTTCATGGTCTGCACCTGGCCGCGCAGCGTGACGGTCGAGCCCTTGGGCAGATCCTTCGCGGTGGCCTTGACGATATCGTCGATGTCGGCCGCGACCGCGCCGAGGTCGCGGCCCTGGGTGGTCGCGTAGAGGTCGAACAGCGGTTCGATGTTGTAGTGCGACACCACTGCATTGCCGACGCCTCGCGTGATCGTGGCCAGGCCGCCGAGCAGCTGGGACTGGCCGTTCGCGCCGGTAACCGGCAGGTTCCGCAGCGCCGTCAGCGTGGTCATCCTGTACTGCGGCGTTTGCGCGACGATCGGATAGGACACGCCGTTGCGCGGGTTGAGCCAGTAGGTCGGGTCGACCTGGCTGGTGCCGGCCAGCGTCGCGACCACGGAGTTCGTCACGTCCTGCTCGGTGATGCCGAGCTGGTCGGCGCGCGTGCGGTCGACCGTCACCGTGAACTGCGGATAGGTGCTGGCCTGCTGGATGCGCGGATCGGCAACCCCGGCGATCAGGCGCAGCTTGCGGTACAGCTCGTGCGCATAAGCGAGATTGGCCTGCTGGTTCGGGCCGGCCACCTGCAGGTCGACCGGGGCCGGTGCGCCGAAGTTGAGGATCTGACTGACGATGTCGGCGGGCAGGAACGAGAACGTGGTGCCCGGATAGTCGCGCGGCAGGCGTTCGCGCAGCGTGTGCACGTAGCCGGCGGTCGGCGCGTGATCGCGCGACAGCGAGATCAGGATGTCGCCGTCCTGCGGCCCGAGCGTGCCGCTGTTGTTGTAGGTCAGGTTGATCCCGCTGTTCGGCAAGCCGATGTTGTCGATCACTTCGCGCAACTGCGCGGGCGGAATCACGCCGCGAATCGTGTTCTCGATACGGTCGAGTTCCGCGGCGGTTTCCTCGACGCGGGTGCCGACCGGCGCACGCACGTGCAGCGCGATCTCGCCGGAGTCGATGGTCGGGAAGAAATTGCGGCCGAGCGACGGCGCGAGCAGGAAGGACGCGGCCACGACGCAGAGGAAGGCGACGACGAACGGCTTGCGGCGCGTGAGCGCGAGGCCGAGCAGGATCCGGTACGACGCGCGCGCGGCTTCGAAGCGGCGCTCGAATGCACGCTGGAAGCGCACCAGCGGATTGCGCGAAGGCGGGACGTCGTGCGCGCCGGCATGGCCCGCGTGCGGATCCATGACCGCGGCCAGTTCGCCCGACGCGTGACCGGCCGATGCGTGCGGCTTGAGCAGGTATTGCGCGAGCATCGGCACGAAGGTGCGCGACAGCACGAACGACGACACCATCGAGAAGATCACCGCCTTGGCCATCGGCACGAACAGAAAGCGCGAGATGCCGTCGAGCATCAGCATCGGCACGAACACGATGCAGATGCACAGCAGCGACACGAGCGCGGGCATCACGATCTGTTTCGCGCCGTCGACGATCGCGGTGCGCGTGTCCTTGCCCTGTTCGAGGTGCCAGTTCACGTTCTCGATCGTCACCGTCGCATCGTCGACCAGGATCCCGACCGCGAGCGCGAGGCCGCCGAGCGTCATCACGTTCAGCGTTTCGCCGGTGGCCGCGAGCAGCGCGATCGCCGAGAGCACGGCCAGCGGGATCGATGCGGCGATGATCAGCGTCGAGCGCCACGAGCCGAGGAACAGCAGGATCATCAGCGAGGTCAGCGCGGCGGCGATGATGCCTTCGCGCGCCACGCCGCTGACGGCGCCCTTCACGAAGGTCGACTGGTCGCCCATCGTGACGAGTTTCAGACCCGGCGGCAGCGTCTGTTCGACCAGCGGCAGCTTCGCCTTCACGCCCGCGATGATGTCGAGCGTCGACGCCGAGCCGTTCTTCAGGATACTCATCAGCACCGCGCGGTGGCCGTCCACGCGCACGATGTTGCCCTGCGGCGGGTAGCCGTCGCGCACGTGCGCGACGTCGCGGATGGTGATCGTCGTGCCGTCGACCGATTTGATCGGCAGGTCGTTCAACGCGTCGAGCGACAGCGGGCTGTTGTTGAGCTTGATGTTGTATTCGAAGCGGCCGATCTTCTGCGTGCCGGCCGGGATGATCTGGTTCTGCTGCGCGAGCGCGTGCGCGACATCCTGCGCCGACAGCCCTTTCGACTGCAGCGCCTGCGGGTCGAGGTCGATCTGCACCTCACGCGCCTTGCCGCCGTACGGCGTCGGAATCGCGACGCCGGGCACCGACAGCAACTGCGGTCGAATGAAGTTGACCGCGTAATCCTCCAGTTTCTGCTCGTCGAGCGTGTGGCTGGTCAGCGCGATCTGCAGCACGGGCACGGTCGACGCGTTGTAGTTGAGGATCTGCGGCGGCGTGGTGCCGGGCGGCATCTGCTTGAGCACGGTCTGCGAGATCGACGTGACCTGCGCGGTCGCCGTGCGGATATCGACGGTCGGCTGGAAGAAGATCTTCACGATGCCGTAGCCGCGGAACGATTGCGACTCGATATGCTGAACGTCGTTGACCGTCGTGCCGAGCGTGCGCTCGTAGTACGTGATCACGCGTCCGGACATGTCGTCCGGCTGCAGGCCGGCGTAGTTCCAGACGACGCTGATCACCGGAATGCGGATGTCCGGGAAGATGTCGATGGGCGTTCGGACCGCCGCGAGCGGGCCCGCGATCAGGATCAGCAGCGCCAGTACGACGAACGTATAGGGCCGGGCGAGCGCGAGCCGGACAATTTTCAGCATGAGGTGCTGCTCCGTTCAATATCGTCGTGAAGATGAGCCGGACGTGCGCGTCTTCGGAACCTGCCGACGCGCATCCGGTGACCGCATTCTGCGGAGCGGCCCCTAACAGCCGGTCGTAAAAAAGATGAAACAAGTTTTAAGGAGCGGGCGGACTCAGCCGGGTAGGCAGCCCGAGCGGCGGAGCGGGCGGATCAGCGGTGCCGCGCCTGGCTGGTTGACCTTCTTGCGCACGCGGCCGCGATCCGGCGGAATCAGGCAGCGGCAAGCTGCACGGTGGTGCGATCGAGCGCGCGATAGTGGTCGACCACGTAGTCGATGAAGCTGCGCACTTTCGTGGACAGATAGTTGCGGCTAGGGTAGAGGATCGATATGCGGCGCGGGCCGCCGTTCACTTCGTAGCGTTCGAGAATCGGCACCAACGCGCCGCGCGCGAGATCGTCGGCAACGAGCGGATGCGGCAATTGCGCGATGCCCATGTGATCGAGCGCCGCGATCCGCACCGTCATGTTGCTGGTCGACGCCAGCGCATTGCCGGTATAGATGCGGCAGCAACCGTCGGCAGCCGAAAACTCCCAGTTGCGCGCGCCGCCGTTCGACACGGTCAGCAGGCTGTGCGCATTCAGTTCGACCGGCTCGACGGGCGTGCCGTGGCGCGCGAGGTAGTCGGGCGACGCGACGACCACGTCGCGCACGCTCGTCAAGGTCCGCGACACGAAGGTCGAGTTGACGAGGCGGTGATCGTCACAGAAGCACACGTCGTAGCCGCCTTCCACCATGTCGACCTGGGTATCGAAGGTCGTCACGTCGAATCGCACGCGCGGATGCGCGAGGCGATACGTCGACAGCAGCGCGCACAGCCCGGCCGCGACCGAGGTTGCCGACGCGGCGATGCGCAGCGTGCCGTGCGGATCGCGATTGACCTGCGCGAGGTTCGATTCGATCTCGTCGAGCTTGTCGATGATCGTGCGGCAGCCGTCGAGATATTCGCGGCCCGTCTCGGTGAGCGACAGGCTGCGCGTGGTCCGGTTCAGCAGACGCATGTTCAGATGGGCCTCGAGCATGCCGACGCTGCGCGTGACCGCGGCGGCCGACATGCCGAGCTGACGTGCGGCGAGACTGAAGCTCGACAACTCGACCACACGCGTGAAGACACGCATCGCTTGCAGTTGGTTCATGATCGGCGAGGAATGGATTTGCCGGAAATACGGGGCGGCGACGTCCGCTTTCAGCGGGCTACGTCGGCGCATCGCGCTGCACCTGCCGGGGCGGGCAGTGCATCAATTGTGGAATGCGCGCGGGCGGCGGATGCTGAAAAAACAGCGCTGGCTGGATGAAATTTCGTTTAGAAAGCGACGAAGCCCGACAGACGATGGCGCGACGCGCTTTACAAAGACTTTCTAAAAAAAGATTCATGTGCAGATCACGAATCTTCAGGCGGCCGACGTGTACCGAAGTCGACAATAGGATCACGTAACCGCGGCAAGGACGACGAAGATGGCACAACCGTTGAACATCAAGATGATCGAGGAGCGCGGCAAGCTCGTGGTGCTGATGTCGATCGAACGGGGCTCGGCCGTGCTCGATCCGGAAGACGTGGATGCGGTCATCCAGTACTTGAGCTTGCTGCGCGCGTCGATGCAGCCCGCCGTGCCGGAACGTCCTCCGCACGCGCAGCCCTTCGTGACGGAGATGAATCCCGGCTGGTATGTCGAGCGCCATCGGGTGCAGGGCGGGGTGGTGCTGTTACTGCGTCATAGCGGGCTCGGTTGGGCAAGCTTTGCACTCCCGCCGCACAGCGTTGAACGGTTGCACGGTTCGCTGACGCAACTGCTCGAGGACGAGCGGCAGGCGATCAGCCTGCCTCACTGAAGCTGCGTCGTCGCTACGGAGCGGTTCGGTAGCCGCCGGTGCGTGAACGGCTGCCTGTTTGGCGCAGGCTGCACCGCGTGCTATCCGCGCCCGACGAACGGCATCGCGGTCGCCATGATCGTCATGTTGAGGATGTTGGTGTCGAGCGGCAGGTTCGCCATCTGGACGATCGCGTTCGCGACATGCGCGACGTCCATCCGCGGCTCGGGCGCGAGGCTGCCGTCCGCTTGCGGGACGCCTTGCGTCATCCGTTCCGTGAGCGATGTCGCTGCGTTGCCGATGTCGATCTGCCCGCACGCGATATTGTGCCGGCGGCCGTCCAGCGCCAGCGACTTCGTGATCCCGGTCACCGCGTGCTTGGTGGCCGTGTACGCGATCGTATCGGGGCGCGGCGCGTGCGCCGAGATCGAGCCGTTGTTGATGATTCGGCCGCCCTGCGGCGTCTGCGTTTTCATCAGTCGCCACGCGGCGCGCGCACACAGAAAGACGCCGGTCAGGTTCGTCGCGACGACGCTGTTCCACACGTCGAGTTCGTATTCGTCGAGGGACATGACCGGGGCGTTGCGGCCGGCATTGTTGAACAGGACATCGAGCCGGCCGAACCGTTGCGCGATCTGCGCGAACGCGTGGTCGACCGAGGCTTCGTCGGTGACGTCGACGGGAAACACTTCGGCGTCGCTGCCCGCGGCGCGGATGGCATCCTGAGTTTCGCGTAACGACGCCTCCGTGCGCCCGAGCAGCGCGACGGTGAAGCCGGCCTGGGCGAGCGCGAGGGCCGCGGCGCGACCGATGCCGGAGCCGGCGCCCGTGACGGCGGCGAATTTCTTCGAGACAGACATGGCGTGATTTCCTGCGGGTTGAGTGACGGGGGACGCGGGCGATGGTCGATGTCGTCGCCACTTTGGCAATGTAGTCGAAATGCGCGACGTGCCTGTTGATGCGGAGCCGCGAAGCGCGATTGACCGCGCGACACGCTGTCGCGATCGGTCGACTATACCGCCGTGGCGTTTGGCGCGCCCGGCAGTAAATCGATCCGGCTTCGCGTCAGGCATTGCGGCCAGGTCGCCGCCACGCCGTTGTGCGCGACGATGATGAAGTTCGTGAATGCGCGATCGGAGACAAGCATCTGCCCTTTGCCGATGTGTTCGTCGATAAAAGCGATCGCGGGCTCGATCGGCAGAAAATCGCCGATCTTGCGACGAACGTGGATCACGACGTCCGCGGAACCGATCGTCGACAGCATCTTCCAGAGAAGGTCGCGATCGACGCTGCCAGTCGACAGCAGATGGATCCATTCGCATTTGACCAGATCCACGTCGGGACGATGTTTGAGATAGAGCGCATGCACGCGTCTGGGATTCATCGACTCGGTGCTCCGTGACAGGCGATCGCCATGATCATTTCCGCCGGGCGGCTGCGGCCTTTCGCGTTCGCGCACCGGTTTCCGCAAACAACTCGACCACCACATCGCGCAGCCACCGGTTCCCTTCGTCCTGATTGACCCGCGTGTGCCACAGCATATGGATCGGCGCGCCGGGCAGCGGGACGGGCAGCGCACGCCAGCCCAGCGAGAACGGCGCGGCGAGCTGGAGCGCGAGATGCTCGGGCACCGTCGCGATCAGGTCGGTGCGCTGCAGGATGTAGCCCACGCTCATGAAATGCGGCACCGTCAGCCGCACCTGGCGCTTCACGCGGCGCCGCGTCAGCCATTCGTCCACTTGCCCGTGCCCGGTGCCGGCCGACACCACGACCAGATGTTCGGCGTCGCGCCACGCGTCGACCGTCAGCGGCGCCTCCTCCAGCGGGTGCCCGCGCCGGAACAGGCAGACATAGCGCTGATCGAACAGCCGGCGCTGGTAGAACCCGCCCTTCAGTTGCGGCAGCAGGCCGATCGCGAGATCGACGCGACCGTCGGCCATTTCGTCGCCGAGGTTGACGCTCGTATTGCGCACGGTGTTCAGCGCGATGCCCGGCGCCGCGTGCGACAGGTGTTCGAGCAGCGCGGGCAGGAACACGACTTCGCCGATATCGGTCATGCCGATCGTCAGCGTGCGCGTCGCGCGCAGCGGATCGAAGCCGGTGTCGGGGTTCAGCGCGGCGTGCAGCGTCGCGAGCGCATGCGACACGGGTTCCGCGAGACGCAGCGCGAACGGCGTCGGCACGACGCCGCCGGGCCCGCGCACGAACAGCGGATCGCCGAGCCGGCGGCGCAGCTTGGCGAGCGCGTTGCTGACGCCCGGCTGGCTCATGTTCATCTGCTCGGCGACGCTCGACACGCGCCGTTCCTGCATCAGCCGCTGGAAAAGCAGCAGCAGGTTGAGGTCGATATCGCTCAGTTCCATCGGTTTTGCGCGGTCCGGTTCATTGCATTCAGTGATGAAGCAGATTCATTTCATTTTATTGCAGGATAAAAGTCCACTCCTGAAAATACCGATACGGCGCATGCATTCGACATGACCGCCGCGCCAGTCGCACACCTCACATACGCATATCGGAGACACCTTCATCATGCAGACGAACCTGAAAATTGCGATCGTCGGCGCCGGCATCGGCGGCCTGACCCTCGCGCTCGCATTGCGCGAGCACGGCATCGACGCGCAACTCTACGAGCAGACCGCTGAATTGCGCGAAGTGGGCGCGGCGGTCGCGCTGTCGGCCAATGCGACGCGCTTCTACGAACGCATGGGCTTGCGCGCGGCCTTCGATGCGGTGTGCGCGGACATCCCGGGGCTCGTCTATCGCGACGGGCGCAGCGGCGCGGTGATCGGCCATCATCGCGGCGAACCCGACTACCGCCGGCAATTCGGCGGCGCGTACTGGGGCGTGCATCGCGCGGATCTGCAGGCCGTGCTGTCGCGGGCGGTCGGGCTTGACTGCATCCATCTCGGCCATCGTCTGGCCGACCTCGCGCAGCGCCCCGATCGCGTGACGCTGTCGTTCGACAACGGCACGCAGGTCGACGCCGATCTCGTGATCGGCGCGGACGGCGCGCGTTCGATCACGCGACGCTGGATGCTCGGCTACGACGATGCGCTGTATTCGGGCTGTTCGGGCTTTCGCGGCGTGGTGCCGGCCGCGCGCATGGACCTGCTGCCCGATCCCGACACGATCCAGTTCTGGGTCGGGCCGCACGGGCATCTGCTGCACTATCCGATCGGCGACGACGGCGACCAGAATTTCCTGCTGGTCGAGCGGCATCCGTCACCGTGGCCGTCGCGCGACTGGGTCATGCCGGCCGAGGAAGGCGAGCAACTGCGCGCGTTCGGGAACTGGCATCCTGCCGTGGTGCAGATGATCACGGCCGTGCCGATCAGTCAGCGCTGGGGGCTGTTCCACCGTCCGCCGCTCGGCCGCTGGAGCCGCGGGCGCGTGACGTTGATCGGCGATGCCGCGCACGCGCTGGTGCCGCACCATGGGCAGGGCGCGAATCAGTCGATCGAGGATGCGGTGGTATTGGCCGCGCAATTGGCGAAGGCCGGCCCGGGCAATTGGCGCGAAGCGCAGGAAGCCTACGAGCGGCTGCGTCGCGGCCGGACGCGCAAGGTGCAGTACGCGTCGATCTTGGCGGCCGACGTGCTGCATCTTCCCGACGGGCCGGCCGCGCAGGCGCGCAACGCGCGTCTGGCCGAGCGCGACGGCGTGCTGCATCACCTGGACTGGATTCACGATTTCGATGCGCTCAACGAGGAGCCGAGCGAGCGGCAGGGCGGGACGTGGCTTTGAGCGGTGGGTGGCGCGCCGAAGGGCGGCGCACAGGCTAGGGCGGCCATCGACCGCGGCCAGCCGGTTACCGACCCGTCAGCCCGAAGCGGTCGGCGCCACGCCCGCCGGCCGTCACTTCACGCACTCCAGCGCGTACTTCAACCCCTGCCCGAGCAATCCGCGCCACACATCCCACGTATGCCCGCCGTCGACGATGCGCAGTTCGGCCGGGTTCTGCGCGCGGCGCAGGTGCGTATACAGCACGCTCGATTCGGCCTGGATCGTCAGGTCGTCGTCGCCGGCCGCGATGAACATCGGCACGCGCCAGCTACGCGCGAAATAGCCGCGCAGCAGCGCCGGGTAGTTCAGCTCGTGCCACACGCGCGAATCGAACTGCCGATCGCCGAACACGCCGACGTAGCGCGCGGCGGAATTGAGCGGCGGCTCGTTCGCATAGATCGCGGGGCTCAGCAGCATCGCGCCGCAGAACAGCCCGGGTTCGAGCAGCGAGAAGCGCAGCGCGCCGAAGCCGCCCATCGACACGCCGCCGATCGCGCGGCCCGCGCGCTGGTTCGACACCGCGAAGTGCGCCTCGACTTCGGGCAGCAGGTCGTTGAGGAACGCGCTCTGCATCTTCTCTTTGCGGTCGACGTACCAGTCGGTGCCGCCCTGCGGCATCACGATCACGACGGGCGGGATGTCGCGGCGCTCGATCAGCGTGTCGGCGGTGGCCTGCAGCCGGCCCAGCGTGACCCAGTCGTTCGCGTTGCCCGCGTTGCCGTGCAGCAGGTACATCACCGGGTAGCGCGCGCCTTCCGGGTTGTAGCCGGGCGGCAGGTAGACCGTGTACGACCAGTCGCGCTTCAGCGACGCCGACCGGAACGTGCGCAGCACGACGCTGCTGCCCGGATTGACGGACGGCTCCTGCGCGGTGGACGGCGTCGTCGCGGTCTGGACGGCCGGCGGGGCGGGCGATACCGCCGGCGCGGGCGCGGGCGCGGCCGCCGGCGGCGTGGCGTGGGCGGTGGCGATGGCGCCGGCGATCAGGGCGAGGGCGAGCGGAAGGGCGAGTCGGCGCATGGCGAATCGTTTCAGGAGTGGCGCCGGCTATCGTAGCAGCGGCGCGTGACGGCGCGGCGCGTCATGGCCGCGAACGGAACGGCAGCCGCGCGACGAGCGGCCCGTAGAGTTTGGCCACGAGATACAGCAGCCCGATCGCGACGGCGTCGGCGGTCAGGCCGAGCGGCACGTCGAGATAGCCTTCGGTCGCCTGGTAGAGCAGCGAATCGACCGCGAGCGAAATGCCGGTGCCGGCGACGAAGCACAGCAACCCTTGCCGGCCGATCGTGCCGATCCACGGCATCGCGTGCGCGACCTTCTTCATCCAGCCGAGGTGCACGAGCTTCGCGGCGAGCCAAGCGATCGCGAGGAAGTTCACGAGACGCAGCGCGCCGAGGTTCTGCTTGATCGACGGATCGGTCGGGAACGGCTCGATGCGCAGCCGGTAGTACGCGCCGGCCGCGACGATCGCGAGCGACGCGGCCGTCAGCAGCCAGCCCTGCGGCCGGGGCGCGAGCGTCTGGTAGACGGGCTGGCAGCGCGCGATCACGCCGAGCACGAACAGGAACTGCCACGCGAACGGGTTGAAATCCCACGGCGCGCCTTCGACGGTCGGCAAAAAGCGCGCGACGTGCGGCGCCGCGTACCACAGCGATCCGCTGAACGCGAGCATCAGCCACGGCTGCGTGCGCGCGAGCGGCAGCGCGAGCGGGACGAGCAGCGCGAAGAACGCGTACATCGGCAGCACCGACGCGAGGTACGGCTGACGGCGGAACAGCAGGATGTCGCGCAGCGCGGCGAGCGGCTTGTGCAGCAGCCCGTCGAGATCGTTGGTCGGCATGTTCGGGCCGTCGATCGCGAGTGCGTTCAGCGCGGCGGTGATCAGCAGCATCAGGCCGGCCGTCACGAGGAACGCGCGGTAGATCTCGAACGCCCGCCGGATGAAGCGCTGGCGCGCGGCGGCCTCGTCGTGCCGCTCGGCGAGCGAGTTGTACGCGATGGCGGTCGCGAAGCCGCCGAGGAACACGAACACCTCGGCCGCGTCGCACAGCGCGTACGCGTGCAGCGTGACGCGCGACAGGATGCTGCCGCCGATGTGGTCGACGACGATGACGAGCAGCACGAGGCCGCGGAAGAAATCGAGCTCGGCGTAGCGGCCGGCCCGGGCCGGCGCGGTCATCGGAGCGCCTTCCGGCGCGGGCCGCGGGCACGGCCGGCACGCGCCGCGCATGAATCGGGGTGAAGCATGACTTCGTGAAGAAATGGCGAACGGATGCGCATTGTGCCACCGATGCGACGCCTTCCGGGTTTACGCGGATGGCGGGCCGTCCCCCCGCTGCCGATAAGCCCGGTCAGGCGGTCCGCGCAACGGGGCAGTTGGACGAGCGCAACGCTTTGCGCGCGACGACCCGCACCCGATGGACGGACGGTTTGCGTCGTGACACCATTTTGTCCTCACGCGGCCGCACACCGCGTCGTCCGCCCTGCGGGCCACCCATACAACAGATCGAACAATTCGCCGGGCGCAAGGCCTGCCCGGCCCTCGGCTCCGGAGATTCGTCATGAGGAAGCACGCCATTTTTGCCGCCGCGCTCGCCGCCTTCGCCGCGCCGGCCTTTGCCGAGACCAGCGTGACGCTGTACGGCGTGATCGACGAAGGCTTCAATTACACGAACAACGTCAACGTCAATGGGGTCGGAAAGACCAATTACCAGCTTGCGAGCGGCTATGCGCAGGGCAGCCGCTGGGGCCTGAAGGGCAGCGAGGATCTCGGCGGCGGGCTGAAGGCGGTCTTCACGCTGGAAAACGGTTTCGACGTGAACAACGGCCGGCTCGGCCAGGGCGGCCGCATGTTCGGCCGCCAGGCGTTCGTCGGGCTGTCCGAGTCGCGCTTCGGCACGCTGACCCTCGGCCGCCAGTACGACGCCGTCGTCGACTATCTCGCGCCGCTGACCGCGAACGGCAACTGGGGCGGCACGCTGTTCTCGCACCCGTTCGACAACGACAACACGGACAACTCGTTCCGCGTCAACAACACGGTCAAGTACGCGAGCGCCGACTGGAACGGCCTGACGTTCGGCGGTACGTACAGCTTCAGCAACAGCACGGGCTTCTCGAACAACCGCCAGTACAGCATCGGCGCGCAGTATTCGCTGGCGGGGCTGCAGGTCGCGGCCGCGTACCTGCAGGCGAACAACCCGGGCATCGGCAGCGCGGGCGCGATCGCGGCCGACGACGCGAATTTCGTCGCCGACCGGCTGCGCATCTTCGGCGGCGGCGTCAACTACACGTTCGGCCCGGCCACGGTCGGCGTCGTCTATACGAAGACCGACGTGAAGAACCCGGTGTCGACGGTCTACCTGCCGGCATCGACGTTCGCCGGCCTCGGGCTCACCGCGACGAAGTTCCAGAACTTCGAAATCAACGGCAAGTACCAGCTCACACCCGATTTCTATCTCGGCGCGCAGTACGTGTACACGGACGGCAAGTACGATGCCGCGGCCGGCTCGTTCAAGCCGAAGTACCACACGGTCGGCCTGATGGCCGACTACAGCCTGTCGAAGCGCACCGACGTGTACCTGCAGGGCGCGTGGCAGAAGGTGGGCGGCGACAAGACGGGCACGGCGGCCGACGGTGGCTATGTCGTCGGGACGGACGGCCCGTCGGCGTCGTCGAACCAGTTCGCGGTGCGCGCCGCGATCCGCCACAAGTTCTGATGTCCTGACCGCCCGGCGCCGCGCGGTGAATCGCCCGGCGCCGGCAGCCGGCCGCCGGCCGCCGTCAGGCCGCTCGGTGCGGGGTGCCGCCGAGCGTTTGCGCGAGCCAGTCGACGAAGATCCGCACGCGCGGGGCCAGATGCCGGCTGTGCGGAAACACGACCGATACCGGCAGCGGCGGCGCCTGCCATTCCGGCAGCACCTCGACCAGCGAGCCGTCGGCGAGCAGCGGCGCGAGCCCGTCGCGCGGCGCCTGGACCAGCCCGAGGCCCGCGAGACAGCACGCGAGATACGCCTGCGAACTGTTGACCGACACGACGCTGCGCATCTTCACCGTGTGCACCTCGTCCGAATCCATGTCCGCATATTCCCAGTCCAGCTCGCGGCCCGTGCGGCTCGAGAAATAGCCGACCGCGACGTGGTCCGGCAGTTCGTCCGGCGAGCGCGGCGTGCCGTGGCGCGCGAGATAGGCGGGCGACGCGCAGTTGATCTGGGCCATCTCGCCGACGCGCCGCGCGACGAGCGACGTGTCGGACAGCACGCCGACCCGCACCGCGCAGTCGATGCCGTCGGCCACGAGGTCGACGAAGCGGTCGGTCATGCTGATCACGACGCGCAGGTCGGGGTAGCGCGCGTGGAAATCCGGCAGCGCCGGAATCACCTGGGTCAGCGCGAAACGTTCGGGCAGGTCGACGCGGATCAGGCCGCGCGGCGACGCGCCGGCGTCCTCGAACAGCGTCTCCGCATCGTCGAGATCGGCGAGCAACTGCACGCAGCGCTCGTAATAGGTCGCGCCCTCGGCGGTCAGCGCGACGCGCCGCGTCGTGCGTTGCAGCAGGCGGATCTTCAGGTGCTTTTCCAGATACTGGACGGCGTTGCTGACCGTCGGGCGCGGCAGCTGGAGTTGCTCGGCCGCTTTCGTGAAGCTGCCGAGATGGGCGACGCGCGCGAAGACGCGCATTGCTTGCAGATGGTCCATGCGGGGGCGGGAGCGTGGCGGATGGGAACAGGCTCCATTGTTAATCATCGTGGAATGAACTGGTTGGGGGTTTCGCGTTTATCGTGCGCGGCGATGCGCTCAGAATCCGGTTGATTCAGTCACCACCGCAAGGACATGGACATGGACAAGCGTCAACTGGGCCGCACGGGCCCGCAGGTTTCGGCGATCGGGCTCGGCTGCATGGGGATGTCGGATTTTTACGGGCCGGCGGATCGCGACGAAAGCATCGCGACGCTGCACGCGGCGCTCGACCACGGCATCACGCTGCTCGATACGGGCGACTTCTACGGAATGGGCGACAACGAGATGCTGATTCGCGACGCGCTGCGCGGCCGCACGCGCGACCAGGTGCTGATCAGCGTGAAGTTCGGCGCGCTGCGCGATCCGGCCGGCGGGTTCGTCGGCTACGACGCGCGGCCCGCGGCGATCCGCAACTTCGTCGCGTATTCGCTGAAGCGGCTCGGCACCGACTACCTCGATATCTACCGCCCGGCGCGCGTCGATCCGGCGGTGCCGATCGAGGAGACGGTCGGCGCGATCGCCGATCTCGTGAAGGCCGGTTACGTGCGCCATATCGGGCTGTCGGAAGTCGGCGCGGACACGATCCGCCGCGCGGCAGCCGTGGCGCCGATCGCCGATCTGCAGATCGAATACTCGCTGCTGTCGCGCGGGATCGAGGCCGAAATCCTGCCCGCGTGCCGCGAACTCGGGATCGGGGTGACGGCGTACGGCGTGCTGTCGCGCGGGTTGCTCGGCGGCGGCTGGAGCGCGGCGCGGCAGGGCGAGCGCGATTTCCGCGCGGCGAGCCCGCGCTTCCAGGGCGAGAACCTCGAGCACAACCTCGCGCTGGTCGATGCGCTGCGCGCGATCGCGGAGGAGAAGGGCAGCAATCCGGCACAGGTCGCGATCGCGTGGGTGCTGTCGCGCGGCGCCGACATCGTGCCGCTGGTCGGCGCGCGCAAGCGCACACAACTGCAGGACGGCTTGCGTGCGACTGAATTGCAACTAACGGTCGAAGATCTCGCCCGCATCGAAGCGGCGGTTCCCGCCGGGGCGGCTGCCGGCGAGCGCTATCCGGCCGCGCAGATGGTGCACCTCGACAGCGAGCAGGGTCACGGGTGATTCATGGGGCCGGATCGCCGGGCCCGACCGCCCCGGCCGGCGGCCCCGAGCCAGCCTCAGGCAAAGCCAGATGGCGGGCGGCATCGCGGGCAGGCACCATCGGCGCCGTACTCAACGGACGGAATGCCTGCCATGCAAATTCATACGCTGACGATCATCGTGCTGGTTTTCCTGCTGGCCGGCGCGGTGAAGGGGATGATCGGGCTCGGGCTGCCGACGATCGCGATGGGGCTGCTGACGCTCGCGATGCCGCCGTCGGCCGCGGCGAGCCTGCTGCTCGTGCCGTCGTTCATCACCAATGTGTGGCAGTTGTGGCTCGGCCCGTCGTTCGGCGCGCTGCTGCGCCGGCTGTGGCCGCTGCTCGCCGGCGTGACGGTCGGCACGCTGACGGGCGGGTTGCCGGCGCTCGCGGCCGGCAGCACGTGGACGCACGCGGCGCTCGGTGTCGTGCTGGTGCTTTACGGGCTGTGGGGGCTGGCGGCCGCGCGGCTGCCCGCGCCGGGGCGCCATGAGAAATGGCTGTCTGCCGTGGTCGGCTACCTGACGGGCGTCGTGACGGCCGCGACCGGTGTGTTCGTCGTACCGGCCGTGCCGTACCTGCAGGCGCTGCGGCTGTCGAAGGACGATCTGATCCAGGCGCTCGGGCTGTCGTTTACCGCGTCGACGATCGTGCTCGGCTTGCAGTTGCGCGTGACGGGCGCATTGCAGACGGTCGATCTCGGCGTGTCGGCGCTCGCGCTCGTGCCTGCGCTGGCGGGGATGGCCGGCGGTCAATATGCGCGGCGCGTGATGAGCGAGAAGATGTTCAAGCGTTGCTTCTTCGTCGGGCTGATTGCGCTCGGCGCGTATATGGCGGGGGCGGGGTGGTGGTGAGCACGCGCCCGGCCGCTGAATGATCCCGAAGCCGGTTTCGGCAACCGGCTTCGGGAACGGTCACGGGGCTACGGTCGCGCTGCTTACGCCGGATCGGCGTACTTCAGCGTCCACCCGACCGTGCGGGTCGCGCCCGCGCCGAGCGCGAACGGCTTCGTCGTGCACGCGAAGTTCGAATGCAGCTGCCCGATCGGCGTCGTCGACAGCGGATTCGTCGCGCCGTTCGCCGTGTCGAAGGCGGACAGCGCGCAGTTGTCGAATCCGGATGCCGCATAGCCGGTCGCGGCGCTGTTCGCGTACGTCACCGACACGCCGTCGCCATTCGCCTGCGTCGACGCGAAATCCGCGAACGACGTGAAGTCCGTCTCGACCGCGAGGTTGCCGGCGAGCGTGCCCGAACTCAGCGTATCGCTGCGCGAGACCGTGCCGTGCGCGAACGTCAGCACCGTGTGCACCTGCAGATCGAGATCCGTCGTGTACGCGGCGTTCTTCGACGCGAGCCGGAACTTCGTCGTATCGAACGACACGACTACCTGGCCGTTGCTTTGCTGCACGTTCAGGTTCCTGTAGTACGTGACGGGAATGTAGGTCTTCGCGTTGTACGTCACCTGCGGGAGCAGCAGCGCATAGCCGAGGTCGGTCGTGCCGTAGATCAGCTTGTCGGAGAACGGCACCGGGTAATACGGCGTGTACGAGTTGTAGTCGGGCGCCTGGCTGAGGTTCAGGTTGATCACGCGCCGGCCGTCGCGCACGGTGAGCAGCGCGGCGCTGTACGGATGCGCGGCGTCGCCCGGCTGGTTGTACCAGGTGAGCGTGTAGCGCGGCAGCGCGTCGAGCCACGCGCGGTAGTCCGCATCGGCCATCGGCGCCTGGCCGCCGAAGCCGAGCTTGTTCCACCACGCGTTCACGTACAGGTACTGGTGCAGCAGGCTGAAGTTCTCGCCCATCACGCGCGGCTTGCCGCGATACGTGTCGGTGCCGCGGCCCTTGACCCACATGTTCACCGACGGCGTCGGCAGCGACGGGTCGTACCAGTACGTGTCGAAACGACGCGCGGCCTGGTAGATGAATGCATACGCAACCTGTTTCTCGCGATCGGTCAGCACGCCGGCATTGGCCGCGGCCGTCAGCACTTCCATGAACGCGGAATCGCCGTACGGGCCGATCGAGCGGCCGTAGTTGAAGCCCTGGCCGTCGGCGTTCAGCTGCGGCAGGATCAGGTCGACCGACTTGCGCAGATAGCCCTTCAGCTCCGGCGTGAGATTCGCTTCGTTGCCCATCTCGAACGTGCGCTCGACCACTTCGCCGATCAGCAGCGTGCTGTAGCGGTCGAAGCGCGCCTGGTCGTAGTAGGTCGTGTGCGTGTTCGATGCTTCGTCGGAGAACCCGCCCGACGAGTCGTTGCGGATGTGGTTCGTCAGCGTGTACAGCAACGCGTCGCGCGCGCTCATCGCCGCGACGGACGGATCGGTCTTCGATGCGAACGACGGGCTGCTCCAGCCGAGCTTCTGGCGCAGTCCGGCAATGCCGTAGGACACCGCATAGTAGTTCTGCGCGGTGTTGAGCGACGCGATGTCGATCGGCGTGCCGGCGGCCGGGCACGTCGTGGTCTTGCCGCTCGAATCGGGGCCGAACATGTCGCAGAAGGTGAGCCGCTGCTGCAGCGTCGCGAGCATCGCGTCGCTGAAGACTTCGTTGAGCATCCCGTGCGCCTTCAGGTTGTTCAGCGCGACGAGGTAGTAGTACTCGCCCCACGACGTGTTCGCATACGCGTAGTTGCTGCCCGACTGCGCCATCATCGCGGTCGTGATCGTCTGGTACGTCGCGAGGTAGCTCGCGTATTGCGGGTCGTTCTTCGACTTCATGTCGATCAGGATGTACGACAGGCCGAGCGCGAGCTTGCCGGGCAGGAATTTGTCGCCGGTATTCGTGTCGAGCACGTGGACGGGCGTGCCGTCGCCGAGGTCCATCACGACCTGCGTGAAGTCGGGCGATTTCCGGATCAGGTCGAACAGCGCGCGCATCTGGCCCATCATCGTGACCGGAACGTTCGTGCCGGCCGGCACGCTGGTGTCGGGCGCGCCATACACGAGCGCCTGCAGCGAATTCGCGGCGAGCGCGGGCGGGGTGGGCGTGGTGGACGAAGGGGGCGACGACGGCGTGTCGGTCACGTCGTTGCCGCCGCATGCGCTGACGAACAGGACGGAAAGGGCGCTGAGCGCGGCGCCGAGCGCGAATCTGCTGCGCGGATGCATGGTGTCTCCAGTTTTGAATAGTGATGAAGCACGGCACGTGTGGCCGATGCCGCGCTCGATGCCCGTACCCGGCTTCCGTCTGCAACCCTGATTCCCTGAAGACGGACGCGCTGAATCACAGTCGAGCGGGCAAGCGTTCTCCCTGCACGGGCCATGACCGGCGTCGCGCGCGAGCATTGGAAAACGTTTTCCAAATTTAGGCATCGAACGGCGTGATGTCAATGAACTTTCACATCGGATTCGCCGGTAGAAACCCGAATGGCGGCGAGCAGAGGGTGCGGGAAAGGGAATTGGAATTACGCGAAAATCGCCGGTATTTTTCCCGATGATTGAGCGCTCATTGCACGAGAGCGATCGCGCTTTGAAGCGGCAGGCCGGAGCATGGCATGGAAACGGGTTCTCGATACGCAATGAGAGAAAACGTTATCCATAAGAATCGAAGCGCATTCATCCACTCGTGACTACCGGCCGCCGCGCGCGGCGCCAAGCTATTTCGACGACGTTCAAAGCTGTTTCTCGATCGCCGCCTTGTCGATCACCGACCACACCTGCCGGATCTTGCCTTCGTGAAACTCGTAGAACACGTTTTCGGCGAACGTGACCTTGCGGCCGTCGACGGCGAGCCCCATGAACGTCCCCTTCGGCGAACACGCGAAGCGAAGGCGGCACGCGACACGCGGCGGCTCGCACACGAGCAGCCGGATGTCGAAGCGCAGATCGGGAATGTCGCGGAAGTCCTGTTCCAGCATCGCGCGGTAACCGGCGAGGCCGAGCGGCCGGTCGTTGTGGATCACGTCGTCGGACACGTATTCGCCGAGCGCCGTCCAGTCCTGCCGGTTCAGGCAGTCGATATACGCGCGATAGCGGGTGGCGAGATCGGTATCGGTCATGGCGATGTCTCCGTATGTCGATGGGGCGAGTCGGGTGCGGCGCGCGTTACGGCGGCGGCGCGTCGCCCGACAGGAACGCGACGAACTCGCGCGTGTACTTCGGCAGCGCGTCGAACGACCGCGCGCAGAGCGTCAGTTTCCGATGGCTCCACGGATCGGACAACTCGACGAGCCGCACGTCCATCGTCTGCATCGCGCGCTCGGCCGCATGCCGCGACACGATGCCGATGCCCACGCCGCTCGCGATCACGCGGCAGATCGCGTCGAAGCTCTTCAACTGCACGCGATACCGGATCCGCTTGCCGAGCGCGCGCGCCTGGTCGGCAAGATGCACCTGCAGCGCGCTGCCGTCGGTGAGGCCGATGAAGTCTTCGCCGGCGATGTCGTCGAACGCGACCTTGTCGTGCGACGCGAGCGGATGCGCGGCCGGCACGACGACGATCAGCCAGTCTTCGCGGAACGGCTTCTGTTCGAGCCCGCCGAGCCCGACCGAATCGGCGACGATGCCGACCTCGGCCGTCTTGTTGCGGATCGCATGCACGATCTCCTGGCTCGAGCGTTCCTCGACGCTGATCGACAGCTTCGGATGGTGCGGCAGGTAATCGGCCAGTGCGTCGGGCAGGTACTCGCTCAGCGACGCGGTGTTGCACAGCAGCCGGATATGGCCGCGCAGCCCCTGGCCGAATTGCTGCAGTTCGCCGCGCATGTGATCGATCTGCTGCAGCACGGTGCGCGCGTGGTGTTCGAGCGCGCGGCCCGCGTCGGTCGGCTGCGCGCCCGTCTTGGTCCGGTGCAGCAGCGGCACGCCGAGTTCGTCTTCCATCCCGCGAATGCGTTCGCTCGCCGCCTGCAGCGTGATGTGCGTGCGTTCGGCGCCGTTCGTGATCGTGCCGGCCTCGCAGATGTTCAGGAAGAGCCGCAGGTCGGTCAGGTCGAAGCGCATGATGGGCGGAACGATGGGTGGGGGAATGGCCGATAAGTTAGCAGGAACCGCCGCGCCGGTCTCAGGGGCAGCCTGAGACGCGGTTCGCCGCTTCCGCATTTTCGGGGCGTGATCGGCGGACGATGATGGACGCACATCAACCGGGGGAGCTCGTCATGCAGATCGATTCGTCGTGGGGCGTGTCGTTCAAGATCGCGCTGCATCTGTTGTTCCTGTGCATCGGCGTCGCGTGGGCCGGAGCCGAACTCGTCGCATGGTTGCGGTGAACGCTGTCGATCGTGCCTATTGAAACAAGTCCGCCATAGTTTTTTACGACGAAAATTCTTCCGTTTTTCTGCGCAAAGACCATCAAGTTTTTCCGGATCGGACCGTATTACCGGTAGCGAATGCCGGCCGGCATCCGGTCCGTGATCGTTTGTCATCATTGTTTGCATCCGGTTACACGTCGGCCGTTCCGTTTTTGAGATGCTTGAAAGATTGTCAAACCGGAGTCGGATCGTCCATGAAAACGCGCGAGATTCACCGCAAGGCGGCGGGGCTGTTGTCGAGCCTGGCCGCCGTGCTCGTCATGGCCGGTTGTGCAAATACGCAGTCCGTTCCGCCGAGCGACACGCTGGCGGCGCAGCCTTCCGCTGCAAGCCAGCCTGCCGCGATGCCGGCCGCGCCGATGCCGGCCGCGCCGATTCTCGTCGCGCGCAAGTACGTCGTGAAACGCGGCGACACGCTGACGGGCATCGCATCCGCGAACGATTGCAGCGTGGCCGACTTGCGCACCTGGAACAAGCTGGCAGCGAACGGCAGGTTGCGCCGGGGGCAGGTGCTGCGCATCGTCAAGCAGCAGCCGCTGCCGCCCGCGGGCGCGGCCGGCACGCAGGCCGTCGCGAGCAATGGTGCGGCGGGGAATCAGGCAACCGCGCAGGCCACTGCGCAGACAACTTCGCAGGCCGGCGCATCGAGCGCGAGCGATCGCCAGGTCGTCAAGGAAACGAAGCGCCGGGCGGGCGGCGTCGCGCTCAAGTGGCCGGCGACCGGCAAGATCGTCGACGGGTTCCGGCCCGGGCAGACCCGCGGCATCCAGATCGCCGGCCGGCCGGGCGACCCGGTCCGCGCCGCGGCCGACGGCCGCGTGATGTATGCGGGCACCGGCCTGAACGATTACGGCAGCCTGATCATCGTCCAGCACAACGCGGATTTCCTGACCGCCTATGCGCACAACCGCAAGCTGCTCGTGAAGACGGGCGACATCGTGCATCAGGGCGATGCGATCGCCGAGATGGGCGACCTCGACAACTCGCGCGTCGCGCTGCTGTTCGAGGTGCGACGCGACGGCAAGCCGGTGAATCCGATGCCGTACCTGCCTTCGTCGCAAGGGTGAAGCGCGGCCGTTTCGCTGGAACGCGACGGCGGTCGCTGCTACGCTAGGGTCTGTTCATGCGAATCCCGCCACCGCGCGGGGCCGACGGGCGTCTTTCGGGGAAGCGCGGCGAATGCCGTCGCGGGCCGGCCGTCGGCGTGAACGGTCGCGCGTCGACGATGCGCGGCCGCGTCGCTTCGCGCCACCGTTTCCGACAGAACAGATCTCATTCATGGAACACTCTCCGACACGCCGCTCGCTGTTGCTTGCCGCCGTTGCCGCGCCATTCGTTGCCGCGTGCACGTCCGCGCCGGTCGCCGACCAGGGGCGCGCCCACACCGCACAAGCCGAACTCGCCGCGCTCGAAAAAGCGTCGAACGGGCGGCTCGGCGTCGCCGCGCTCGATACGTCGAACGGCGTGCGCATCGCGCACCATGCGCGCGAGCGCTTCCCGCTGTGCGGCACGTATGCGGTCATGGCGGCCGCCGCGATGCTCGCGCGCGGCTCGCTCGACGCGTCGCTACTGCCGCGCCGCATCCTGTATCGCCGCTATGAAATCGTGTCCGGCTCGCCGGTGACGGAAAGCCACGTCGACACCGGCATGACGATCGCGCAGCTGTGCGCGGCGATGCTGCAGTCGGGCGACAAGGGTGCGGGCAACCTGCTGATGGGCGTGCTCGGCGGCCCGCAGGCCGTCACGGCGTTCGCGCGCGAAAGCGGCGACACCAGCTTCCGCCTCGATCACTGGGAACCCGAGCTGAACAACGCCGCGCCCGGCGACGAGCGCGACACGTCGACGCCGGTCGCGATGGTCGATACGCTGCAGCGGCTGCTGCTCGGCGATACGCTGCGCGAGCCGCAGCGCGCGCAACTGACGGAATGGATGGTCGGCGGCGCACGCGGCGCGACCGGCATCGCGGCGGGCGTGCCGCCCGGCTGGCGCGTCGCGGACAAGGCCGGCACCGGCGGCTACGGCACGACGACCGACCTCGCGGTGCTGTGGCCGCCGTCGCGCGCGCCGATCGTGATGGCGGTGTCGTTCACGCAGCCGGACGCCGCTGCCGCGGCGCGCGCGGACGTCGTCGCATCGGCGGCGCGCATCGCGGCGGGCGCGCTCACCGCGACGGCCTGAATTTTCGGCGCCTCGCACAAAGCCGGCGTTTGGCTTATCGTGTCGGTCAGCGCGCGCCGGCGTCGGCGCGCGGTCCTTCCGCGCCGTTTCCTGTTTCGGTTTCCCGTTCGCCATGCGCCGACTTCCGCCCCTGCACGCGCTGCAGATCTTCTCGACGGTGGCTCGCCACCGCAGCTTCACGCGTGCCGCCGAGCAGCTGTGCATCACGCAGGGCGCGGTGAGCCGGCAGATCCAGACGCTCGAGGCGCACTACGGTTTTCCGCTGTTCAGGCGGCATGCGAAGGGCCTCACGCTGACGGCCGAGGGCGAGCAATTGTTGCCGGTGGTCGACGAGAGCTTCGCGCGGATCGAGGACATCTCGATGAAGCTCACGCGGCAGCGCACCGATCTCGCGCTGAAGGTGCCGACCTGCGTGATGCGCTGGATGCTGCCGCGCATCATGCGCTTCCAGGGCGAACATCCCGATCTCCACGTGCAGATCACGACCGCGTGGCAGCACGTCGTCGATTTCTCGAGCGAACCGTTCGATGCGGCGATCGTCTACGGGACGTCGCCGGGCCCCGGCGTCGTCGCGCTGCCGTTGTTCGACGAGCGGCTCACACCCGTGTGCGCGCCCGAGTTGCGGCAGGCGTCGCCGCTCGGCGCGGTCGGCGATCTCGCGCGCCACACGCTGCTGCATCCGACGCGCGACCATCGCGACTGGCGCGCATGGCTCGACCATGCGGGCGAGCGCGGCGTCGATCCCGCGCGCGGGCCGACGTTCGACACGCTCGATCTCGCGACGAACGCGGCGATGCAGGGCTTCGGCGTCGCGATCGGTGACGTGACGCTCGTCGACGACGACGTCAGCGCGCGCCGGCTCGAACGGCCGTTCGACATCGTGCTCGAAACGGGCGCACGCTACTTCTTCGTCTATCCCGAGAACCTCGGCAGCCAGCAGAAGATCCGCGCGTTCAGCGACTGGATCGCGCGCCATCGCGACTGACGCGACCGACGCGCGGCGGCTGCGGCAGCGGGTTGCTACTGGTAGGTGACGACGGCGATCATCGGCGCGTGCGCGTTGCCCGGACGGTCGGGTAAAACGATTGCGCGGGAGGCCTGCGTAAAGGTCGTGGTCTTGATCGTGTGCAGGCTGGCCGCATCGACGAACGCGACTTGCCCGCTCGCCGGGCGCGGGCAGTCGGGGCGCACGTGCGCATGCGCGGCGTCGGCCGTGTCGAGCGCGAACGAGCAGGGCGGTTCGACGATCATGCCGGTGAAGTGGATGATGCCGGACGCGCCGGCGGCAAAGGACGAGGATGAGGCCAGAAGCGAGGCAGCCAGGGCAAACGAGGCGGCAAACGAACGATGCTTCATGACAGGCTCCAGAGAGGAAGCGCGTCGCAGCGAGGCCGCTCGAATGGCAGTCCGTCAACGCTGCGGTGCTGTATGCGTAAACGGCAAGTTCATCGAACCTCTTGAGTGAGAAACCGGAAATATCGGCGATGAGCAAACGACGCCGTATTCCTTCAATCAATTTATCTCAAATTTGTGCGGCCGCAAGTCAGGGTATTGCCGGTCACGTAAACTCGGGGAGCGCGCGCCGATGGATGCGGGATTCGTCGGTAAATCGTTGAGGACTCAACGAATCGGCGATGCTGAGCATGACGATGCGCGAAAAGAAAACGGCCGCTCGTGTATGACGAGCGGCCGTTTTGCGCTGGAGCGCGGGGTGCGGTGTTCAGCTCGCGCGCTTGCGGATCGCGCCCACGACGACGAGCAGCACGATCGCGCCGATGATCGACGCGATCCAGCCCGCGCCCTGGCCCGGCGCATACCAGCCGGCCGCGCGGCCGATGTAGCCGGCGACCAGCGAGCCGACCACGCCGAGCACGATGGTCATCAGGATGCCCATCTTGTCGTCGCCCGGCTTGAGTGCGCGGGCGAGGAGGCCGACGATGAGCCCGACCACCAGGGTTTCGATGAATTGCAGCATGAATGCCTCCCTATTGCTGTGCTGTTGACGAAAGGAAGTTGACCCGTGCGGTGTACAAGGGTTCCATGCGGCGGCAAGCCGGCGCGTGGCGTGCGAAGTATCGCATGCGTTCGCGTCCGGCGGATGTCACGTGGCAGGCGCGTCGATTGCCGGGTCGAGACGGCGGTAGCCTTCGGTCGCATTCAGCAGCGTGCGCGTGTAGTCGCGTGCGACCTGTCCGGCCCGTACGTCCTCGACCCGCAACTGTTCGACGATCTCGCCGTGCTGCATCACCGCGACGCGCTGGCACAGGAAGCCGATCACCGCGAGGTTGTGGCTGACGAGGATCATCGTCAGGTTGCGTTCGCGATGCAGGCGGCGCAGCAGGTTCAGGATCTCGGCCTGCACCGACACGTCGAGCGCGGACGTCGGCTCGTCGAGCAGCAGCACGCGCGGCTCGACGATCAGCGCGCGCGCGATCGCCACGCGCTGCCGCTGGCCGCCCGACAACTGGTGCGGATAGCGGAAACGGAACGCGGGGCCGAGGCCGACCTCGGCGAGCGCGCGGGCGATCCGCGCGTCGGCGTCGCCGATCGCATGGATCGACAACGGCTCGCGCAGCGTCTGGTCGACGGTGAAGCGCGGATGCAGCGACGCGTACGGATCCTGAAACACCATCTGCACGTGGCGGCGGAATGCGCGATCGGGCGTGCCGCCCACCGGGCGGCCGTCGATCGACAGGCTGCCGGACGCGAGCGGCACGAGGCCCGTCAGCGCACGCAGCAGCGTCGACTTGCCGGAGCCCGATTCGCCGACGAGCCCGAACACTTCGCCGTCGCGCACCGCGAAGCTCGCGTCGCGCACGGCGTCGACGTGACCCGTGCGGGTCGGGAAACGAATCGATGCGTGATCGACGTCGATCATCGTGCGGTCTCCTGTCGATCGGCGCGCGCGGCGGCCGGCGGCGCGGCGTCGAGCCATGCCGGGTCGCGCCGCAGCACCGGCAGTTCGTCGGGCGGGTTCGCGAGCGGCGGGTTCGCCGCGAGCAGCCCGCGCGTATAGGGATGAGACGCGTCGCGCAGGTCGCGCGCGGCGCAGGTTTCGACCACGCGGCCGGCATACATCACCGCGACGCGGTCGCAGAACGACATCACGAGCGGCAGGTCGTGGCTGATGAACATCAGGCCCGTGTCGTGCCGCGCGATCATCGCGTCGAGCACCGCGAGCACCTGCATCGACACCGCGACGTCGAGCGCGGAGGTCGGCTCGTCGGCGATCAGGAGGCGCGGGCCGGTCGACACCATCATCGCGATCATCACGCGCTGGCCCATGCCGCCCGACAGCTCGTGCGGATACGCATCGGCGACGCGCGCCGGATCGCGGATCTGCACGGCCGCGAGCGCGTCGACGATCCGCTCGCGCAGCGCGCGGCCGCGCAAGCCCGGCTCGTGCCGCCGGAACGCTTCGCCCATCTGCTTCGCGACCGTCATCACCGGGTTCAGCGAATATTTCGGGTCCTGCAGGATCATCCCCATCTGGCTGCCGCACAGGCGCCGGCGCTCGCGCGGCGACATCGCGAGCAGATCGTGCCCGGCGAAGCGCATCGTGCGTGCCGACCAGCGCGCGGCGTCGGGCAGCAGGCCGAGTAGCGCGCGGCCGGTCAGCGACTTGCCGGAGCCCGATTCGCCGACGATGCCGAGCCGCTCGCCCGGCGCGAGCGTCAGCGACAGGTCGCGCACCGCGTCGGTGACGACGCCGTCGTGGCCGCGAAAGCCGATCTTCAGGCCGTCGATCTCGCAGAGCGGTGCTGCCGGCGCGGCGGTGGAATTGATTGACATGTCACGCTCCATGACGCGGATCGAAGACGTCGCGCAGCCCGTCGCCGAGCAGGTTGAACGCGAGGCTCACGAGCAGGATCGCGATGCCGGGCAGCGTCGCGACCCACCACGCGTCGAGCAGCACGTTGCGGCCCGACGCGACCATGAAGCCCCATTCCGGGCTCGGCGGCTGCGCACCCAGGCCGAGAAAGCCGAGGCCCGCGACGGTCAGGATGATGCCGGCCATGTCGAGCGTCGCGCGCACGATCACCGACGACATGCACAGCGGCATGATGTAGCGCAGCAGGATGCGCGGGCCCGACGCGCCTTGCAGCCGCGCCGCGTGGATGTAGTCGGCCTGCGCGATGCGGATCGTTTCGGCGCGCGCGAGCCGTGCATACGCGGGCCACGCGGTGATCGAGATCGCGACCACCGCGTTGATCACGCCGGGCCCGAGCGCGGCCGCGAACGCGAGTGCGAGCACGATCTTCGGGAACGCGAGCGCGATGTCGGTGATGCGCATCAGCACGCTGTCGACGAAGCCGCCGCAATAGCCGGCCGTCGTGCCGATCAGCAGGCCGATCGGCACGACGATCACGACGACGAGCAGCGCGATGCCGAGCGTGAGTCGCGACCCGGCGATCAGCCGCGAGAGGATGTCGCGGCCGAGCTGGTCGGTGCCGAACCAGTGCGACGGCGAGCCGGGCGGCAGCAGCCGGTCGGCCAGCACCTGGCGCAGCGGATCGTGCGGCATGATCAGCGGGCCGACGATCGCGACCGCGATCAGCGCGAGCAGGATCGCGAGCCCGAACAGGTTCAGCGGATTCGTGGCGAACCGGCGCCAGCGTCGGTACGCGAGGCCGAACGCGGCCTGCGAGCGCGACGCGGGCGCATCGGACAGCAGCCACGCGCGCAGCGTGAGACGCTCGGCATTCATGATCGGGTGGCCTTCGGCATGGGTGGAGCAAGAAGCAGGATGGAAACGGTCATATCGAAGCGGCCCTCAGCGCGCACGCGGATCGAACACGCGGTACAGCGCGTCGGTCAGCAGGTTGACGGTGATGAACATCACGCCGATCACGAGCGTCGCGCCGAGCACCGCGCTCATGTCGGCGTTCAGCAGCGCGCCGGTCAGGTACGAGCCGAGCCCCGGCCACGCGAACACGATCTCGGTCAGCACCGAGCCTTCGAGCAGGTTGCTGTACGTGAGCGCGATCACGGTGAGCAGCGGCACCGCGATGTTGCCGAACGCGTGCCGCCAGATCACGCGCCGCTCGGACAAGCCCTTCGCACGCGCGGTGACGATGTATTCCTGGCTCAGCTGGTCGAGCATGAACGAGCGCGTCATGCGGCTGAGATACGCGACCGAGTAGTAGCCGAGGATCGCCGCCGGCAGCGCGATATGCGACACCGCGTTGCGGAACACGTCCCACTCGCCCGCGAGCGCCGCGTCGAGCAGCAGGCTTCCCGTGCGCGGGTCGACCATGCCGTCGTACACGGGATCGAGCCGGCCCGGGCCGCCGACCCAGTGCAGCCGCGCATAGAACAGCAGCAGCCCCATCAGCCCGAGCCAGAACACCGGCACCGAATTGCCGATCAGCCCGACGAAGCGCGCGATGTGGTCGATCGGCCGGTTGTGCTTCACCGCGGCCGCGACGCCGAGCGGCACGCCGATCGCGATGCCGATCAGCGTCGCGATCGTCGCGAGTTCGAGCGTGGCCGGAAACACGCGCTTGATGTCGTCGAGCACCGGGTTCGCGGTCAGCAGCGACACGCCGAGATTGCCGTGCAGCACGTCGCGCACGTAGATCAGGAATTGCGTGACGAGCGGCTTGTCGAGCCCGAGCGCGATGCGCTCGGCCGCATACGCTTCGGCCGACGCGCGATCGCCGAGGATCGCGAGCACGGGATCGATCGGCACCTTGCGGCCGATCACGAACGTCAGCGCGAGCAGCCCCGCGAACGTGACGGCGAGCGTGAGCGCCCAGCGCAGCACGCGTAGCGCCCAGCGCACGGCCGGGCGCCGCGCGGGCAGCGTGCGCAGTGCTTCGAGGGAGGAGGCGGGAGTCGACATGCGGCGAATCTTATTGCTTCTTCAGGTTGCGGTACGACACGAGATCGTTGATCGGCCCGACGTCGAGCCCGCTCACGCCGGGCCGCGTCGCGACCTGCGCGACTTTCTCGAACATGATCACGAACGGCGAGCGCGCGAGCACTTCCTTCTGCATCGCCTGATACAGCTGCGCGCGTTTCGCGGCGGTCGGTTCGGCGAGCGCGGTGTCGGTTTCCTTGGTCAGTTGCGGGATGTCCCAGCTATTGCGCCAGGCCAGCATTTTATAGCTCGACTTGTCGGCGTTATCGGGATTCCACGTAAAACCCTGCGCGTTGCTGTGCGGGTCGATGTAGTCGGCCGACCATTCGCCGATGTAGATGTCGTGCTGGCGCGCGCGGTATTTCGCGAGCGTCTGCTTGTTGTCGCCCGGAATCAGCTGCACCTTGATGCCGGCTTGCGCGAAGTTCGCCTGCACGGCCTGCGCGATCTCCGTGTACGGATAGTCGTTGCGCACGTCCATCGTCACCGAGAAGCCGTTCGACACGCCGGCCTTCGCGAGCAGCGCCTTCGCCTTCGCGACGTCGAGCTTGTACGGGTTCGAATTCAGCGTGCCGAGGAAGCCTTCGGGCAGGAAGGTCTGGTGCACCTTGTAGGTCGTCTTCACCACGTTGGCCTGGATGCCCGCATAGTCGACGAGCCACTTCAGCGCTTCCTGCACGTCGGGCTTCGCGAGCGTCGGGTTCTTCGTGTTCAGGCCGAGATACAGCAGCGTCGCTTGCGGCGAGGCCGACACCTTCGCCTTGCCCGATTTCACGACCGACGCGAGATCGTCGGGGCTCAGGTCGCGCGCCGCGTCGACGTCGCCGTTTTCCAGCAGCAGGCGCTGGCTGGCCGCTTCGGGCACGTGGCGCAGCACGATGCGCTTCATCGCGAGCGGCAGCCGGTAGCCGTCGAAGCGTTGCAGCACGATGCTGTCGCCGGCCGCCCACTTGACCAGCTTGTAGGCGCCGGAGCCGGCTTCGTTGGTCTTCAGCCACGCGTTGCCGAAGTCGTTGCCCTGCTGGTGCGACAGCAGCAGCTTCTTGTCGAGCACCGACGCGGGCCACGAGCCGAGCACGTTCAGCACGAAGGTCGGCGCGTACTTGCGGTCGGTCGTGACCGACACCGTCTGGTCGTCGAGCTTCTTCACGTTCGCCGCGACGTTCGCCTTCGTGAGGCCGATGCCGGTCAGCACCGCGGCCGGCCCCTTGTCGAGCAGCACCGCGCGCTGGATCGACCATGCGACGTCGTCGGCCGTCAGCGGATTGCCCGAGTGGAACTTGAGGCCGGCGCGCAGCTTGAACGTATAGGTCAGGCCGTCGGCGCTCACCGTCCACGATTGCGCGACGTCGCCGTTGAATTTCGACGGATCGCGCAGGTCGACGCGCACGAGCCGGTCGTACGTGTTCGCGACGTATTCTTCCGGCACCAGCTCGTAGATCTCGCCCGGGTCGAGCGTCGTGAATTCGTCGAGCAGCGTCGCCATCACGAACATGTCCTTCGGCGTTTCCGCATGGGCGGCGGAAAGCGGGGCGACGGCGAGAACGGACGCCGCGGCCAGTGCCGCGACGAGCCGGGAGGTCGGGAGTTTCATGGGCGCTTCTCCATCTGTCGTTTGAGTCGTTGAACGTGAACGTGCATGAAAAAGGAGGCGTGCAGCGTCGTCACATCAGCCGCCACGGGCCGCTTGCCGCATTGTCGATCTGCGGCAGCGCGTGCGAGCCGGGCAGTTCGTAGTGCCACCATTCGCTGTCGATGTGCGCGAAGCCGGCCGCATGCATCACGCCGAGCAGCAGCAGGCGGTTGCGTTGCACGGGCTCGGGCAGCCCCGCGTGGAAGTGGCCGGACGCGGCCACCATCTCGTCGAAGCCGGTGCCCATGTCGAGCGGCTCGCCGTTCGCGCCGACGAGCGTCAGGTCGAGCGCGGTGCCGCGGCTGTGATTCGAGCCGCGGCCGAGATCGGCGATGAAGTTCGGGTCGGGCAGGAAATCCCACAGCACCTGTTGCGCCTGCGGCGGCCGGTATGCGTCGTAGATGCGCAGCGTGAAGCCGGCCTGCGCGGCGACGTCGACCGCGCGGCGCAGCGCGGCTTCGGCCGGCGCCAGCAGCAGACAGTGCGCGTTACGGTAGATCGGCTTGCCGGTCAGGTTGCGGTCGGTCGCGTAGACGAGATCGATGTCGACGCGATGCGTGGCGGGCGTGATTTCGACGAGGCGGTGATCGTTCATCGGCAGGGCGGGCTCGCTCATGATTCGAATTGGTCGAACGTGCGCTGCAGTTCGCGGTTGCGCGCGACGCGCTGATCGACCGCGGGGCCGAGGCGGTCGACCACGGCCGTGATCAGCAGGTTGAACAGGCAGGTGAGCGGCGCGAGCGAATCCCAGAACTGGCCGACGTCGGTTTTCACCTGCAGCAGGTCGGCCGGCCATTCGCGCGCCCACGGGCAGGACAGATCGGTGACCAGCGCGAACGGCTGCCCGCGCTCGGCCGCCGCCTGGCAATAGCGGCGCGCGCTGCGCGAATACGCGCGCGTATCGGTGACGACGCAGTACGGCCGCTCGAATTCGGAGTTCAGCGAATCGACGTACGAGCCCGACTGGCCGTCGGAATAGAACACGCGCGGGCGCAGGTATTCGAGGTAGCTGCTGAATGCGTTGCTGATGCCGCGGGTCGACTGGATGCCGAGGATGAACACGGCGTCGGCATGCGCAATCCGGTCGGCCACCTGCGCGAACGCGGGGCCTTCGGCGAGGCGGTACACGTGGCGGATCGCGTCGAGTTCGCGCTCGAGCGACGACGCGAGCGTGCCGTCGCTGCCGTTGCGTTCGGCGGGCGGCGCGCCGGCGACGCGGCGGTATTCGTCGAGCCGGTCGGTGATCATCCACGGGCGATCGTCGCCGCCGCGCAGTTCGCGCTTCAGGTCGTCGAGATTGCGGTAGCCGACGCTGCGCAGGAAGCGCCCGACCGAGATGCCGCTGGTGCCGGCCTGCTGCGCGATCTGGTCGGCCGTCTCGAGCCCGAGCCGGTCGAGGTTCGCGAGCATGTAGCTCGCGATGCGCTTGGCCGTCGGCGTGAGCTCGGCATAGCGGGATTCGACGGTACGGGCGAACGCGCAGGTCATCGGCTGTTAGATCGTTGTCGTTTGTTGATCGAATGTCATCCATCTAACAAAACCAAAATCAATCGCGCCAGCGGATAAAAACTATGGAGTGATGGGAGGTGATAGGGCCGAAGGAGCGATCCTGCGGCAGGTGAAAAAGGCGTCTTTATCTCTGTCAGGCATATTTTGCGTTTATGCCTGACAGAGATAATTCATTCGATCTGCCGGTCGCCCATGCGGAAATCGCGCGTTTCGGTATGCACAAGGTGCCGTCGGTCGCGCGCTACGATCGTGCGCTGCGTCGTGACGAACGGTTCATTGCAATGACGCCGCACGTGACGCGGTTCCGGTCCCGGGCCGGGCGGGTGAAAGCCGGCGCATCCGCATTTTTCCCGTTCCGGTTCGCGCGATCAGGAAACCCGAATCGATGGCATTGGGCCGCCATCGCGCGGTGCGCATATCGACGTCATCTCGTCACCATCCGCCCCTGCTGCATCGCAATAATTACAAAGTTAAAGCCGATCGGATTAAGTCATTAATTCAGGTTAATAATTCATTTAATTTTTAGATGAATATGGATTTAACTTGCGTCACGGGATGTTCGATTTTCGGTAATTCGAAAAACGGCAAGTATTCCGTAATGGAAATTCTCTCTATTGATGGAATGAAGAGGAAATCATGACGAATCTTTCTCGACGCAAGATGTTGACGAGTACGGCCGGCGCCATTGCCGCCGCGGGCATTGCGGTAACGGCGAAGGCGGCTTCGTTCGGTAATCCGGACAGCCCGCCGGAAGGCGCGGTGAATGCGCGCAACCGCCAGAGCCTGACCGACCCGGGGCCTAAAAACCCGGCCATCGCGAATCAATTCCCGTCTTTTCAGGATCCGCCGGCCACCGATATCAACGGGATGCCGTTATTCTGGGCGTCTTTCAATAATGCGCATAAACGCATTCAGAATGGCGGGTGGGCGCGCGAAGTCACGCAGGACGATTTCGCGATTTCCGAAACCATTTCCGGCGTCAACATGCGGCTGACGCGCGGCGGCATTCGCGAGATGCACTGGCACCAGCAGGCCGAGTGGGCGATCATGCTCGACGGCCGCTGCCGGATCACGGTGCTCGACGAACTCGGGCGGCCGTCGGTGCAGGACGTCAAGACCGGCGATCTCTGGTATTTCCCGCCCGGCCTGCCGCATTCGCTGCAGGGCCTCGGCAGCGACGGCGCAGAATTCCTGCTCGCGTTCGATAACGGTCGCGCATCGGAATTCAACACGCTGTTGCTGACCGACTGGATCGCGCATACGCCGCCCGACGTGCTCGCGCTCAACTTCGGCGTGCCGGCCGACGCGTTCAGGAACGTGCCGCTCGACAACCTGTGGATCTTCCAGGGCGACGAACCGGGCCCGCTCGCGGACGCGCAGCGCGCGTCGGCCGCATCGGCCGGTGCGCCGCCGCATCCGTTCATCTTTTCGCTCGGCGACATGAAGCCGGTCAGGAAGACGCGCGGCGGCGAGGTGCGGATCGCGGACAGCACCAACTTCAACGTGTCGACGACCGTCGCGGCGGCGCTCGTCACCGTGCATCCGGGCGGCATGCGCGAGCTGCACTGGCACCCGAACGCCGACGAATGGCAGTACTACCTGCAAGGCGAGGCGCGGATGACCGTGTTCGACACGGGGCCGAAGGCGCAGACGGCCGACTTTCGCGCGGGCGACGTCGGCTATGTGAAGAAGAGCCTCGGGCACTACGTGCAGAACACCGGGCAGACCGATCTCGTGTTCCTCGAAATATTCAAGACCGACCGCTATGCGGAGGTGTCGCTGTCCGACTGGCTCGCGCACACGCCGCCGAAGCTCGTCGAAGCGCACCTGAACGTCGCGCCGGACGTGATCGCGCAGTTTCCGCGCAATCGTCCGGACGTCGTGCCGCTGTAACGTCGGCATCGTCCTGTCATGGCAGGCATGCGGCGTGCGACAGGCCGGCAGGCCGGTCGCAGCACATGCGCCCGAATCGGCCCTCTCATTCGAACGGAATACCCTCCATGATTCCCGTCCCGAGCAAACCCGCCGGCGGCCTCGCGCTGCCGGGCCTGCCCGCCGAACCCACCGACGGCGCGGCGCGCGCCGCGCTGGAAGGGCGCCGCACCGGCGTTACCGCGCTGCTGCCGTTCGTCGGCCCGGCCGTGATCGCGTCGATCGGCTACATGGACCCCGGCAACTTCGCGACCAACATCCAGGCCGGCGCCGCGTACGGTTACCGGCTGCTGTGGGTCGTGCTGGCCGCGAACGCGATCGCGATGCTGTTCCAGGCGATGTCGGCGAAGCTCGGCATCGTGACCGGCCGCAACCTCGCCGAGCTGTGTCGCGACCGCTTCCCCGCGCCGGTCGTGTGGGGCATGTGGGTTGCGTCGGAGATTGCCGCGATGGCGACCGACCTCGCCGAATTCCTCGGCGGCGCGCTCGCGTTCGGGTTGTTGTGCCACCTGCCGCTGTTCGCGGGGATGATCGCGACCGCGTTCGCGACCTGCGCGATCCTCGCGCTCGAAAAACGCGGCTTCCGGCCGCTGGAAGCGGCGATCGCGGCGCTGGTCGGCGTGATCGGCGCGTGCTATCTCGGCGAACTGCTGATCGCGCCGCAGGACTGGCAGGCAGCCGCGTTCCATCTGGTGGTCCCGCAGATTCCGGATCACACGGCGCTGACGATCGCGGTCGGCATCATCGGCGCGACGATCATGCCGCACACGCTGTATCTGCATTCGGGCCTCACGCAGGCTCGCACCGCGCCGCGCGACGACGGAGAGCGGCGGCGGCTCGTGCGTTTCTCGAACCGCGAGGTCGTGATCGCGCTGGGGCTCGCCGGGTTCGTGAATCTCGCGATGGTGATGATGGCGTCGTCGGCGTTTCATGCGGCCGCGCCGGGCATGACCGACATCGGCGACGCCTATCACACGCTGATCCCGGTGCTCGGGCCGGCGGCCGGCGCGCTGTTTCTCGTCGCGCTGCTGACCTCCGGCGTGTCGAGCTCGGTGGTCGGCACGATGGCGGGGCAGGTCGTGATGCAGGGCTTCATCCGCCGCCGCGTGTCGATCTGGGTGCGGCGCGCGGCGACGATCGCGCCCGCGTTCGTGGTGGTCGCGCTCGGCTGCGACGTCACGCGGGCGATGGTGGCCAGCCAGGTCGTGCTGAGTTTCGTGCTGCCGATGCCGATGATCGCGCTGCTGATGCTGTCGGCGCGCGAGGACGTGATGGGCGCTTACGCGATGCGGATGCCGCTGCGGATCGTCGCCGGCGCGGCGACGGTCGTGATCGTCGGGCTGAATGCGTACCTGGTATGGGCGGCGTTCAGTTG
This sequence comes from Burkholderia sp. BCC0044, assembly GCF_902832955.1. NCBI lineage: Bacteria > Pseudomonadati > Pseudomonadota > Betaproteobacteria > Burkholderiales > Burkholderiaceae > Burkholderia > Burkholderia sp. BCC0044. The sequence continues at coordinate 663,800 of NZ_CADFDO010000002.1, forward strand.
AACGAATGCGGTCCGGCGCCTACTGCTGCATGTCCGGCGCTTCGCGCAGCCGCCAGATCGCGTTGCACTGCTGGCCGCCGAGGCTCGTCGCGCGCAGCGTGATGACGGCGCCGGCGACCACCTGGTACCAGAAATGCGCCATCAGTTCGGTGCCCTTGCGCTGCGCGTGACCGTCGACCAGCACCTCGCACAGCAGCGGCGACGGCGAGCCCGACGGATGCGTGACGTAGACGTTCAGCCGGGCGATGTCGCGGGTCGCGGTGAACACGATTTCGTGATTCCCGCTGCCGACGAGCATCGTGCCGCCCGGTTCGTCGATCGCCTGCAGGTAGGCGCCCGCGCTTGCCTCGAGCGCGGCGGACGCAACGGTCAGCCCGGCCGATTGCACGTACTCCGTCGCCGCGATGCGTGCGGCGACTGCCGCGGACGGCGCCGGCGTGCCGTCCGACAGCGCGAACGGCCTGCCGTCGCGCAGCGCGGCGTCGGTGTGATTCGCGTAGTAGCGCCACCGGTCGAGGAAGCGGATGTCGCCGGTCATGTGCAGCGCGCGGATCGGCTCGCCGTGATACCGGAGCGTCGTCGTGCCGCTGCCCGCGTCGAACGATTCGTGAATGCCGTACTTGCTGACGAAGTTCTGGACCGGGTCGAGCAGCGCCGTTTCGCCTTGCGCGCTCCACAGGTGCAGGAACGTCGTGTCGATGCCGAAGCATTCCTGGAAATCGGTGCCGATGTGGGCGATGCAGTCGCGCAGGTGGTCGGCATAACGCGCCCATGCATCGGCGGTTCCTGCGACGAGCCCCGCCTGCAGCGCACCGCCGTGGCGCGCGTTGACTTCGTCGACGACGAGGCGCCAGTGCTCGTCGCGCCGCTCGCCGATCAGCGGCGTGACGACGAACGTGCAGAACAGCGGGTCGGGGCACACGTGGAGCCGGTCGTCGCCGATCTGCGAGAACAGGTCGAACTGCGGCGCGCAGAACCAGATGTCGGCGTCGTACAGCGCGAGCTTGCGGATCTGCGGGTGGCGCGCGCAATACCCGGCGGCCTCGATGAAGCGGCCGACCGGCAGCGCGTAGGCGCCCGATGCGTCGATCACGTCGACCGACTCGCTCGCGAGAATCTGCCGCTTGTGCTCGGACAGCCCGTAGCCGATCACGGCGATCCGCCCGTCGTAGCCGGCGTGGCGCAGCGACAGCAGGAACGGCACGAGCATTTCGTACCACGCGCGGTTGTTGTCGTTGATCGCCACGCACACTGCGTGCTCGCTCGAATGCATGTTCTCGTCCCGTTACGTGTGCCCGGCGCGGTAGCCGCGCGGTGCCGGTCATTGTAGATCGCCGCGGGCCGCACGGCCGGCGCAAGCCCGGCGCCGGCACGGCGGGCCGCGGCGATTACCCGCGCGGCGGCGTGGCCACGCGGGCAGGCAGCCGCGATTATTTCGCGAGCGTCCGGTATGACACGAGGTCGTTGATCGGCCCGATTTCCGGCCCGGTCGCGCCGGGGCGCGTGGCGACCTGCACGACCTTCTCGAACATGATGATGAACGGCGAGTTCGCGAGCACGGCCTTCTGCAGCGCTTCGTAACGCTGCGCGCGCTTCGCGGGCGACGGCTCGACGAGCGCGGCCTCGGTGTCCTTCGTCAGTTGCGGAATGTCCCAGCTGTTGCGCCACGCGAGCATCTTCGTCGGCGACTGGTCCGAGTTATCCGGATTCCACGCGAAACCGCGCGCGTTGCTGTTCGGGTCCATGTAGTCGGGCGACCATTCGCCGACGAAGATGTCGTGCTGGCGCGCGCGGTACTTGCCGATCGCCTGCTTCGCGTCGCCCGGGATCAGCTTCACGCGGATGCCGCCCTGCGCGAAGTTCGCCTGCAGCGCCTGCGCGATCTCGAGGTACGGATAGTCGTTCGGCATGTCCATCGTCACGTCGAAACCGTTCGGCAAGCCGGCCTTCGCGAGCAGCGCCTTCGCCTTCGCGACGTCCTGCTTGTACGGCCGCGCGTTCGACGTGCCGAGGAAGCCTTCGGGCAGGAAGGTCTGATGCACCTTGTAGGTCGTGCTGACGATGTTGCGCTGGATGCCGTCGTAATCGACGAGCCACTTCATCGCCTGCTGCACCTCGGGCTTCGCGAGGTTCGGGTTCTTCGTGTTCAGGCTCAGGTACAGCAGCGCCGACACCGGCCACGACGCGATCTTGATCTTGCCGGCCTTCGACAGCGCGGCGAGGCTGTCGGGGCTCAGGTTGCGCGCGGCGTCGGCGTCGCCGTTCTCCAGCAGCAGCCGTTGCGCGGATGCTTCCGGCACGTGGCGCAGCACCACGCGCTTCATCGGGTACGGCGTGCGGTATTTGTCGAAACGCTGCAGCACGATGCTCTCGTTCGGCGTCCACTTGACGAGCTGGTACGGGCCCGAGCCCGCGTCGTTGGTGCGCAGCCAGCCGCTGCCGAAATCGTTGCCCTGCTGGTGCGACAGCAGCAGCTTCTTGTCGAAGACCGAGGCCGGGCACGCGCTCAGCACGTTGAGCACGAAGCTCGGTGCGTACTTGCGGTCGGTTTCGAGCACGACGGTTTGCGGATCGACCACACGCACCTTCTGCGTGACGTTCGCCTTCGTGAGGCCGAGATCGGCGAGCACGCCGGCCGGCCCCTTGTCGAGCAGGATGGTGCGCTGCAGCGACCACGCGACGTCGTCGGCGGTGACCGGGTTGCCGGAGTGGAACGTGAGGCCCGGGCGCAGCTTGAACGTGTAGGTCACGCCGTCGGCGCCGACCGTCCACGATTGCGCGATCTGTCCGTCGAAGCGCGTCGGGTCCTTCAGGTCGACGCGCACCAGCCGTTCGTAGGTGTTCGCGACGTATTCGGACGGCACCAGCTCGTAGATCCCGCTCGGGTCGAGGGTCGTGAATTCGCCGAGTTGCGTGGCGACGACGAAGATGCCGGGCGGCGTGGCGGCCTGCGCCGGCAGCGCCGGAACAAGCGCGACGAGCGCGGCGCTGACGAACAGCCGGGACAGCAGGTGCTTCATGCGGGCTCCATCGAAAGGGAATCGTGGTGCGATTCTCTCATCGACGGGCAGCCGGATGAAAATATTCGGCAGGCGCGCCGTGTGGCGCGCAGTGGCAGGCAGGCGGGCCGGGCGGGCGCCCGGCGCCGGAGGACGTCAGATCGCGCAGCGCGCGACCGCGAAGCGCATCGCTTCCTCGGCCGGTTCGTTGCCCGAGCCGCGCACGACCTTGATCACCGAGCCGTTGCCCGACGGCGTCAGCGTGACGAAGTACGAATTCGAGCCGACGGAGATATCGGTCACGCCGTTGTGCTGCGATTGTTCGGTGCCCGACAGGCGGCTGTCGAGGCAGTTCGCGACCGCGTAGGCCGGACGTTGCGACGACACGTAGATCATCGGCGCGGCGCCCGAACTGGCCGAGCCGGCCGAATCGGACGAGGGCGCGGAACCGCAGGCGGCGAGCAGGGCGGCGGGAAGAAGCAGCAGGAATCGTTTCATGGTGGTCGTCGGGTGTCTCGTATCGAGGCTGGGGCGCGGGGTGGCGAAACGCGAAGCTTCGCGACGAAACCGCCCGGAATCGGGCCGTTTTTGACGGACGGCGATGCAACAGGCGGCTGACGACGGAGTATACCGGCAGCATTTGACGCCGTTGGCGCGTTGAAACGATTCGATACAACAAGCGCCCGCTGCCGGACGAGCGCTTGCTTCGGTTGTCGTCGTGACCGCCGGATCGCCCGGTCGTCGTGCTGCCGGCGCGGGCCAGCCGCCGCCGCGCCTGCGGATCAATGCGCGCCGGCCGCCGCCGCATCGGCATCGCCGCCGCCCGAGCGCGCCGGTTTCGTGATCCAGATCAGCGGGATGATCGCGATGAAGATGATCGCCGACACGTAGAAGATGTCGTTCAGTCCCATCACGGCCGCCTGCGAATCGACCGATGCATTGAAGAACGCGAGCGCCGAATCGGGGCTCAGGTGCAGCAGCGAACGGGACGTGTCGAGCTGCTGCGTGAAGACCGGATTGGTGACGCTCGCCTGTTCGGTGAGCCGCACGTGATGCAGGATCGTGCGGTCGTTCCACGCATTGCTGATCAGCGACGTGCCCACCGCGCCGCAGAACGTGCGGCCGAAATTCGACAGGCCGGCCGCGGCCGGAATCTTGTCCGGCGGCAGCCCGGACAGGATGATCGACGTCAGCGGCACGAAGAACATCGCCATCGGAATGCCCTGCAGCAACGTTGGCAGCACGAGATCCCAGCGCGACACGTCGGTGTAGAACGTCGTGCGCATCATGAACACGACGGCGAAGCCGACGAACGCCGTCGTCGCGAGATAGCGCGGATCGGTGCGCGGCAGCAGGCGCCCCATGACCGGCGTGAGCAGGATCGCGAACACGCCAAGCGGTGCGGTGGCGAGCCCCGAATCGACCGCGCGGTAGCCGAGATAGCCCTGCATCCATTGCGGCAGCAGCACGAGCGTGCCGAAGAACATCCCGTATGCGACAGAGATCGCGATCGTGCCGCCCGCGAAGTTGCGCTGCGTGAAGAGGCGCAGGTCGACGATCGGGTTGGCCTCGTTCAGCTCCCATACGAGGAAGAATGCGAAGCCGATCAGCGCGACGATGCCCAGCGCGACGACGACGGGCGAGTTGAACCAGTCGAGATCCTTGCCCTTGTCGAGCATGATCTGCAGCGACGCGACCCACAGCACGAGCAGCAGCAGGCCGACCGTATCGATCGGCAGGCGGCGCGTGGCCGATTCGCGCTCGCGGAACACGAACCACGTGACGGCCGCCGCGAAGAAGCCAACTGGGATGTTGATGTAGAAGATCCACGACCAGTTGTAGTCGTATGTGATCCAGCCGCCGAGCGACGGCCCCGCGATCGGGCCGACGAGCGCGGTCATCGACCACAGCGCGAGCGCCGTCGACGACTTCTGCCGCGGCCACGCGCCGAGCAGCAGCGCCTGCGACAGCGGCGCGAGCGGCCCCGCGACCGCTCCTTGCAGGATCCGCGCGGCGAGCAGCGTCGGCAGGTTCGGCGCGATCCCGCACAGCCACGACGCGAACACGAACAGCGGGATCGACGTGACGAACAGGCGTACCTGGCCGAAGCGCTGGGTGAGCCAGCCGGTCAGCGGAATCGACACCGCGTTCGCGGCCGCGAAGATCGTGATCACCCACGTGCCTTCGTCGACCGACACGCCGAGATCGCCCGAGATCGTCGGGATCGCGACGTTCGCGATCGACGAATCGAGCACGTTCATGAACATGGCGAGCGAGACCGCGATCGTGCCGATGACGAGCTTGCCGCCCGACAGCGGCGCCTGGGGTGACGGAGATGACATGGTGTTCCTGCGTGATGAAAGGCGGGCCGCGGGGCGTACGCGCCGGCAGCCGCCGCGCCCGCGCGTGCGACGCCTGCGCGGACGAGCCGCGATGCGGGCGGATACGCACGGCGTGCGAGCGGCCGGCCAAGCGGAGCGCCGCTCGCGCGCCGCGTGCGGTTCAGGCGTTCAATCGGATCGGCGAAGCCGTGACGGGCTTCGGGACGCGGGCAGGCCGGTCAGGAAGGCGCGACGCGCGTGATGCGTCGGCGGGCAGCGCTCAGGTGGCTGCCGTAGCGTGTGTGGTGGTTTTTCATCGCCACAGGCTAACGATGCGGCGAGCGGCGATCAACGCTCGCATGCTCATTAATTCCTTTCCTGCACTGCAATAATGCAGCGGACGTGCATCGATTACGGGCCTTACGGCGCAGTCCGCCACGCGGTAAAGACTTCCGTCAGGAATTCGACGAACGCGCGCACCTTGCTGTCGAGCGTCGCGCGCTTCGGGTAGAGCGCGTGCAGCTCGACGTCGTCGGTGCGATGCCAGTCGGGCAGCACGATTTCGAGTTCGTTGTTTTCGATCCGCCGCGTGGTGAAGTGGGTCGAAATCAGCGCGATGCCGCCGCCGCTCGCGGCCTGGCGCAGCACCGTGACCGATTCGTTCGAGATCAGCACGGGCCGCACCGGCACGTCGGCGACGTCGCCGGCTGCGTTGGTGAGGCGCAGCGTCAGGCCGGGCGTGTCGCGGCCGACGAACAGGATGTCGTGATCGGCGAGATCCTGCGGCGTGTGCGGGCGGCCCGCGCGGTCGAGATAGTGCGGGCTCGCCGCGAACTTCGCGTGCGACCAGCCGAGCGAGCGCGCGACATAGCCGGAATCGGTCAGCACCCCGGTGCGCAGCGCGACGTCGAAGCCGTGTTCGACGAGGTCGAGCGCGCTGTTGTCGTAGATCAGCACGAGCTGGACCAGCGGGTAGCGCCGGCGAAACTCGGCGAGCGCCGGTTCCAGTTCGAACAGGCCGATCGCGTAGGGCACCAGCACGCGCAGCGTGCCTTCGGGCTCCGTGCGCAGCGCGCGCACCTGGCGGTCGGCGTCGAGCAGGAGCTCCTCCGCGCGCAGGCAGCGTTCGTAATAGTCGCGCCCGGCTTCGGTGACGGACACGCGGCGCGTCGTGCGGTAGAGCAGCTGGACGCCGAGGTCGTCCTCGAGCTGCCTGACCTTGCGGCTCACGCGGCTGAGCGGCATGTCGAGTTGCGTGGCGACGGCGGTGAAGCTGCCGCGCTCCACCACGCGCAGGAATATCCGGATGCTCTCGAGGTCCATGCGATTCGTTTCAGTGTTCGGCCTGCGCGCATCTTACCGTCGCGGGCCGGATCGCTGCAGGTCGAGCCGATTATCCCGCCCGGCGCAATAACGCATCCCGCCGCCGCCCCGTAGTGGCGGCCGGCGCGCGACCGTATGCTCGCCGCATGAAATTCGCCTTCCCCAGCATGCCGCCGCTCGCGGCCGTCCGGGCCGCGCTGCGCGACGCGCGCCCGACGCTGCCGCCCGGCGCGCTTGCCTTCGCGCTCCGCAATACGGCCGCGTCGCTGCTCGCGCTCTATATCGCGTTCCGGATGAATCTCGACGATCCGAAATGGGCCGCGTCGACCGTGTGGATCGTCGCGCAGGGCAGCCGCGGGATGGGGCTGTCGAAGAGCCAGTACCGGATTCTCGGCACCGCGATCGGCGCGGCCGTCGCGCTCGCGCTGACCGGCGCGTTCGCGCAGACGCCCGAGCTGTTCCTGCCGGCGCTGGCCGCGTGGATCGGCCTGTGCGCGGGCATCGCGACGTTCCAGCGGAATTTCCGCGCATATGCGGCGGTGCTCGCCGGTTATACGGCCGCGATCGTCGCGATGGACGCGGTATCGGCGCCGCTGCACGCATTCGATATCGCGGTCGCGCGGTTTCTTTACGTGGTGGTCGGCATCCTGTGCGCTGCGCTGTTCGACACGGTGTTCGCGCCGGGCGCGCCGCTGCAGGATGTCCGGACGCGGCTCGCGCGCTATCTCGAGCGCGCGGTGGCGGTCGGCGCGGGCGCGCTGCGCCGCGAGCCGAACGGCGCGGCCGCGCACCGGCTGTTCGCGGACGCGCTCGAACTCGACACCGCGGCGGAATATGCGGCGGCCGGCGCACCGCCGGTGCGCGGCGCGATCGGCCATTTGCGCGCGGCGGCGCTCGGCGTGCTGACGGCGCAGGCGGCCGCGCAGGCGATCCGCGAGCACGCGGCGCGCGCGCACGATGCGCCGGACCCGCTGGTCGACGAGGCCGCGCGCGTGCTCGACGGTATTGCCGCATCGGGCGACGCGGCGCCGCGGATGGCCGCACTGCGCGCACGTGTGGGCGATGCGCTGCGTGCCGAGGCCGCCGCGCCGGCTGCGCCGGACACGTCGCGCCTGCTCACGCTCGACCGGCTGGCGGCGCTGCTCGGCGGGTTCGAGCGCGCCTTCGCGAGCCAGGCGTTGCTCGACCGGCCCGAGCTGCCGCCTTCGCGGGTGCGCTACGCGTTCCACCGCGATCCGGTGCTCGCGTGGCACAACGGCCTGCGTGCGTTCATCGCGGTGCTGGCCGCGTCGACGATCTGGATCGTCACCGCATGGCCGGCGGGCGGCGGGTTCGTCGCGATCACGGCCGTGGTCGGCTCGCTGTTCTCGACGCGACCGAACTCGGTGCGCGCGGCCGTCGGCTTCCTGAAAGGCACGGTCGGGGCGGCGGTCGCGGGTGTCGTCTGCAACTTCATCCTGCTGCCGGCGGTGTCGGGCTTCGAGATGCTCGCCTACATCCTCGGTGTGTTCCTGATCGGCACCGGGCTTGCGATGCGTCATCCGCGCACGGCCGCGATGGGCAGCGCGTTCTCGATCTTCTTCTGGAATTTCACGTCGCCGGACAATACGACGCGTATCGGCGACGCCGCATTCCTGAACAGCGTGCTCGCGACGCTGCTCGGCATCGCGTTCGGCGCGCTGATCTTCGCGCTGGTGTTTCCCGGCGATCCAGGCACGAGCCGGCGGCGTCTGCACCGCGCGATGCGTCGCGATCTGGCGGAGATCGCGCGCGATCCGGGGGCATGGCACGCAAGCGCGTGGCTGAGCCGCACGGCCGACCGTCTCGCGCGCGAGCTCGGTTTCGCGGGCAGCCTGCCGCAGACGCTGATCGAGCGCGACATGCGCGACCTGCTCGCGATCTGGGGAATCGGCGACAGCCTGCTGTCGCTCGCCGAACTGGCCACGCGCGAGCCGGCCGCGCGCCGCGCGGCAGCCGTGGTGCGCGCCCGCGTCGCACGGGCGGATTTCACGCGGCTCGAACAGACTTGCGCCGCGGCGGCCCGCCTGTTGCGCGCTCGCATGGCCGCGCGCGACGGCGACGCCGCGCAGGCGTTGCTGAACGGTATCGTCCTGCTGCGGCGGATCGCGGACGCAACCGCCGAGCACGACGGCTTCCTGCGCGGCCGCCGCGATTGAGCGGCGCGAGCCGGGTGAAGCGCGTCAGGTGAGGCGGTACGACGGGCCGGGCGTCACTTCGGCCGGCAGCGGCTCGCGGTTCAGTTCGAGCAGCGTGCGCTCGATCTGTCGTGTCATCGCATCGAGCGCGAGATGGTTCGGCCCGTCGCCGAACGGCTCGGCGATCGCATGCGCGATCGCGTCGAGCGCGATCAGCGTATAGGCGACGAAAACCGTGACGAAGGGTGTCGCCGCACCGATCGAATCGACGAGGCCGAACGGCAGCAGCACGCAATATGCGTAGATGGTCCGGTGCAGCAGCACGTCGTATGAGAACGGAATCGGCGTCGATGCGATGCGCTCGCAGCCGCTCACCATCGCGACGAGCTCGTCGAGGCGCGCATCGAGCATCCACAGCCGCGTGTCGGCGAGCTGGCCCGCATCGGCGCGCGCGGCGAACGCTTCGCGCAGCGCGTGCACGATGACGACCGGGCGAAACCGGGAAGCGGCGACGCGCTCATAGGTGACGCCGTCGAGCAGCCCGCGCAGGTCCGCGGCCGGATCGGTGCCGCGCAGTTGATGCTTGAGCGCGTAGACGAACGCGACGACCGTGCGCACGAACGCGCGGCGCGACGCGTCGTCACGGTCGACCGCGCCGTAGCAGAGCGCCTGCGACACCAGCGTGCGCGTGGCGGTCAGCACGCCGCCCCACAGCTGCCGGCCCTCGCGATAGCGTTCGTAGCTCGCGTTGTTGCGAAACCCCGCGAAGATCGCGAGCGTCAGGCCGATCAGCGTGAACGGCGTCGGGTTCAGCGGCACCTTCTCGCCGAGCACGCGGCCGCCGCCCCACACGGCGACGAGGCTGATCGCGAGCGTCAGCACGAGCTGCGGCAGGATGGTCGGCAGCACCGAGCCGTTCCAGACGAGCAGCATCCGCAGCCAGTGCTCGCGCGGACGAACGATCATCGTCGTGCTCCGTCAGGCGGCGATCGACGCCGGCGCGGCCGCGCGATGCAGCAGCACGGGCACCGACTTCGACGTCGGCGTGTTGCACACGTCGCCGACGCTGTCGAGCGGCACGAGCGGGTTGGTTTCCGGGTAGTACGCGCCGATGCAGCCGCGCGGGATGTCGTATTCGACGAGCAGGAAGCCGTTCGCGCGCCGCTCGATGCCGTCGTGCCACACGGTTTCCATGTCGACCCAGTCGCCGGCCGCGAGGCCCAGCATCGCGAGATCGTCGCGGTTGACGAACACCACGCGGCGCTGGCCGAACACGCCGCGATAGCGGTCGTCGAGCCCGTACACGGTCGTGTTGTACTGGTCGTGCGAGCGCGTCGTCATCAGCGTCATCAGCCGCTCGCCGTGCAGCGCGCGGGCGCGCTGGATCGGCGTGTCGGTCGGCAGCGCGTGCGCGATGAAGTTCGCCTTGCCCGTCGGCGTCAGCCATTCGCGGTCGCGCGACGCGACGCGCAGGTGAAAGCCGCCGGGCCGCGCGATGCGCGTGTTGTAGTCGTAGAAGCCGTCGAGCGTCGCCTCGATCGCATCGCGGATCTTCGCGTAGTCGTCCTTGTAGGCGAGCCAGTCGATCTTGCCGCTGCCGAACAGCGCGTGCGCCATATGCGCGACGATCGCGGGCTCCGACATCAGGTTCGGCGACGCCGGCTTGTTCATCCCGTACGACACGTGCACCATGCTCATCGAATCCTCGACCGTCACGCCCTGCGCGACGTTGTCCTGCAGGTCGATCTCGGTGCGGCCGAGCGTCGGCAGGATCAGCGCGTCGCGGCCGTGGATCAGGTGGCTGCGGTTCAGCTTCGTCGTGATGTGCACGGACAGCTCGCAGCGGCGCATGCCTTCCCACGTGCGCGGCGTGTCGGGCGTCGCCATCGCGAAGTTGCCGCCGAGGCCGATCAGCACCTTCACGTGGCCTTCGAGCATCCCTTCGATCGTCTCGACGACGTCGTAGCCGTGATGCCGCGGCGGTTCGAACTCGAACACGTGGCCGAGCCGGTCGAGGAACGCCTGCGACGGCTTTTCCTCGATACCGACCGTGCGGTTGCCCTGCACGTTCGAGTGGCCGCGCACCGGGCAGAGGCCCGCGCCGGGACGGCCGATGTTGCCGCGCATCAGCATCAGGTTGGTCAGCATCTGCACCGTGGCGACCGAATGCTTGTGCTGCGTGATGCCCATTCCCCACGTCGCGATCACGCGTTCGCTGCGCGCATAGAGCTGCGCGAGCGCGTCGATCTGCTCGTACGGCACGCCGCTTTCGGCGATCAGCGCGGACCAGCTTTCGGCGCGCAGATCGTTGGCGAACGCGTCGAAGCCGGCCGTGTGCGCGTCGATGAACGCGGTGTCGAGCACACGCGGCGCACCGGCGGCGCGGGCGGCGTCGTCGAGTTCGAGCACGCGCTTGGCCATTCCCTTGATCAGCGCGAAATCGCCGCCGATGGTCGGCTGGATGAACGTCGATGCGATCTTCGTGCCCGACATCGTCAGCATCTCGAGCGGGCTTTGCGGATCGGCGAAGCGTTCGAGGCCGCGCTCCTTCAGCGGGTTGATCGACACGATCGTCGCGCCGCGCTTCGCGCACTCGCGCAGCTCGCCCATCATCCGCGGGTGGTTGGTCGCGGGGTTCTGGCCGAAGATCAGCAGCGTGTCCGCATGCTCGAAATCGTCGAGCGTGACCGTGCCCTTGCCGACGCCGACCGACGCCGGCAGCCCGCGGCTCGTCGCTTCGTGACACATGTTCGAGCAGTCGGGGAAGTTGTTGGTGCCGTACAGCCGCACGAACAACTGGTACAGGAACGCCGCTTCGTTGCTCGCGCGGCCGGACGTGTAGAACGCGGCCTGGTTCGGGTCGGGCAGCGCGCGCAGGTGGCGCGCGATCAGCGCGAACGCGTCGTCCCACGCGATCGGCACGTAGCGGTCGGTCTGCGCGTCGTACACCATCGGGTCGGTGAGCCGGCCGTGCTGTTCGAGTTCGAAATCCGACTGTTCGAGCAGTTCGGTCACCGTGTGCGCGGCGAAGAATTCGGGCGTCACGCGCTTGCTCGTCGCTTCCGCGGCCACGGCCTTCACGCCGTTCTCGCAGAATTCGAACGTCGACGCGTGCTGGCGGTCCGGCCACGCACAGCCCGGGCAGTCGAAGCCGTCCGGCTGGTTCTGGCGCAACAGCGTCCGGTAGTTGCCGCCGGCGACCTTTTCCTTGATCAGGTTGATCGTGACGGCTTTCAGCGCGCCCCAGCCGGCGGCCGGGTGGGTGTACGGTTCGATGCGCGCGGTGGCGGATTTCTTTTTCATGATGCAGGTGTCGGGGGCGATGCGTGCACAGTACGCGCGGCACCCGTGCGGCTGTGTGTACACCTGTTCACTTCAAAAAAGAGTACAGTTGCGGCCATTCAGACAGTGCGGATCGCAACTGTGTTGCTGAAGGGAAGTTGAAAGGGAGGCGCGTGAAGCGTTACGAACAACTGGCCGACGAACTGCAGGCGCAGATCGAGCGGGGCGTGTACCGGCCCGGCGAGCGGATTCCGTCGGTACGGCACGCGAGCCGGCAGCAGCAGCTCAGCGTCACGACCGTGCTGCGCGCGTACCTCGTGCTGGAAAGCCGCGGCCTGATCGAAAGCCGGCCGCAGTCGGGCTACTTCGTGCGGGCGCGCGCGGCGGCGCCGGCCGAGGCCGAGCTGCATATCTCGGCGCCCGCCGCCGAGCCGTCGGCCGTGGACGTGAGCCGGCTCGTGCTGTCGACGCTGCGCTCGATCGCGCGCGACGACGCGGTGCCGCTCGGCTCGCCGTATCCCGATGCGTCGCAGTTTCCGGTGCAACGCCTCGCGCGCTATGCGCAGGCGATCGGGCGGCGGCGCACGCGCTGGGGCGTGATCGACGACCTGCCGCCCGGCAACCAGGAGCTGATCCGCCAGATCGCGCGGCGCTATGCGGAGCGCGGGGTCGCGGTCGAGCCGGGCGAGATCGTGATGACGATCGGCGCGACCGAGGCGATCAACCTGTGCCTGCAGGCCGTCGCGAAGCCGGGCGACACGATCGCGGTGGAGTCGCCCACCTTCTACGCGATGCTGCACGCGATCGAGCGGATGGGCATGCGCGCACTCGAAGTCGCGACGCACCCGGGCGACGGCATCGATCTCGACGCGCTCGAACGGGTTCTCGCGCGCGAGCGCATCGCCGCATGCATGGTGATGCCGAATTTCCAGAATCCGCTGGGCTTCCAGATGCCCGATGCGCGCAAGCGCGCGCTGGTCGAACTGCTCGCGAAGCACGGCGTGCCGGCGATCGAGAGCGACGTCTATCACGAGCTGCACTTCGGCGACACGGCGCCGAGCGCGCTGAAGTCGTTCGATCGCGACGGGCTGGTGCTGCATTGCGCGTCGTTCACGAAGAGCCTGTCGCCGCGCTACCGGATCGGCTGGGCGATGCCGGGCCGTTATCGCGACCAGGTCGAGAAGCTGAAATTCCTGAACACGCTCGCGACGCCCGCGATCGAGCAACTCGCGATCGCCGAATACCTGAAACACGACGGCTACGATTTTCACCTGCGGCGCATGCGCAAGCTGTATGCGCAGCAGGCGAGCCTGATGAGCGCGATGGTGCGGCGTTTCTTCCCGGAAGGCACGCGGCTGTCGCAGCCGCAGGGCGGGTACGTGCTGTGGGTCGAACTGCCGCCGCAGGTCGATGCGATGAAGCTGTATACGCTGGCGCTCGCGCAGCGGATCACGGTCGGGCCCGGGCACATGTTCTCGGCCGGCACCGATTACCGGCATTTCATCCGGCTCAATTACAGCTACCCGTGGTCGCGGCAGATCGAGGACGCGCTGAAGGTGCTGGGGCGGCTCGCGTCGGAATGCGCGGTGCGGTGAGTGCTGGGGGCAGGCGGGGGGCAGGCGCGTGCAGCCCGGCTTGCGCGGCCGCATGTCGAAGCCCGACGGATGCGGGTACACGCGCAGCCCGAATGCCGGCAGCACCGCGATCAGATGGTCGAACAGGTCGGCCTGAATCGTCTCGTAGTCGCCCCACGTCGTCGTATCCGCGAAGCAGTACAGTTCGCGCGGAATGCGTGCTGTAAAGACGGGTCGACCGGCTCCCGAATCGGCTCACCTTTGTGCAGGTATCCTCTGCATCGAGGTGATGGGTGGGCGGCGAATCCACATCACCGCAAGCCCGCGTGCGAGCCGCTTACCGGATGCGGCATACACCGGGACGCGATCGGCCCGAAGCCATGACGGCAGGCCTTCGCGTTTCGATGCGCGCGATCCGCGATCCATGCAATCATGCGGACGTCGCACGCGCCGTCGGTGTGCCGCGCGCGTTGGCGTGCGGCCCGTCCGGCGACGGTGAGCGACACGCGACACCGTTGCGCACCCGTTCGTGGCCCCGTCACTTCGATTTCACGCCGACCTCACGCATTTCACGCATGCAAGATTCCAACGAAAGCCGTCCGTCACGTGTGCGGCTGCTGAAAGGCATCCTGCCGATCCGCCGCGCGGGCGCCATCCGCGACGTGTTCGCGGGCATCTCGCTCGCATCGATGGACATCCCGCAGGTGCTCGGCTACGCACGCATCGCCGGCATGCCGGCCGTCACGGGCCTCTACACGGTGTTCCTGCCGCTCGTTGCGTTCGCGTGCTTCGGCGCGTCGCGCCATCTCGTGGTCGCCGCCGATTCCGCGACCGCGACGATTTTCGCGAGCCGGCTGTCGTCGATGGCGCCGGCCGGTAGCGCCGACTATGCGGCGCTCGCCGGCATGGTCGCGTTGCTGACCGCCGCGATGCTGCTGCTCGCGCGCATCTTCAAGCTCGGCTTTCTCGCCGATTTCCTGTCGCGCACGGTGCTGGTCGGCTTTCTCGCCGGCGTCGGCGTGCAGGTGTCGATCGCGATGCTCGGCGACATGCTCGGCCTGTCCGTGCCGCACCCGGCGTCGCGCAGCCTCGCGCAACTCGACTACGTCGTCACGCATCTCGTTCACGCGCACCGGCCGACGCTCGCGCTCGCGGCGCTCGTCGTCGTCGCGATTCTCGCGTGCAAGCGGTTCCTGCCGCGCGTGCCGATGCCGATGATCGCGGTCGCGGGCAGCATCGCCGCGAGCAGTGCGTTCGGCTTCGCCGCGCACGGCATCGCGGTGCTCGGGCCCGTGGCGGGCGGGCTGCCGCCGTTGCGCTGGCCGTCGGTCACGTGGCAGCAGTTCCTCGATCTCGTGCCGGTCGCCGCTTCGTGCTTCGTGATGATCATCGCGCAGAGCGCGGCCGCCGCGCGCGTGTTCGCGCAGCAGTACGGCGAGGACGTCGACACCAATGCCGACATCCTCGGCCTTGCGGCCGCGAACGCGGCGGCGGCGCTCGGCGGTGCGTTCGTCGTCAACGGCAGCCCGACGCAGACGGCGATGGCCGACGGCGCGGGCGTGCGCAGCCAGATCGGGCATCTCGCGTTCGCCGCCGTCGTGGGCATCGTGCTGCTGTTCTTCAGCCCGTATCTGCAGTATCTGCCGCATGCGGTGCTGGCCGGCATCGTGTTCACGATCGCGCTCGGGCTGATCAACGTGCGCAGCCTCGCGGCGATCCGCCAGGAAAGCCCCGGCGAATTCACGCTCGCGTTGATCACGGCCGCGGCCGTCGTGACGATCGGCGTCGAGCAGGGGATCCTGCTGGCCGTCGCACTGTCGTTGATGCGGCACGTGCGCCACAGCTACCAGCCGCACACGATGGTGCTCGAACCCGTCGCCGGCAACGGGCGGTGGCAGCCGGTGCCCACCCGGCGCGGCGCGATGACGGCGCCCGGATTGATCGTCTACCGGTTCGGCTCCGACCTGTTTTTCGCGAACGATCACCTGTTCGCCGCCGAAGTGACCGAACTCGTCGATGCGGCGCCGGTGCCGCCGCGCTGGTTCGTCGTCGATGCGGGTGCGATCACCGACGTCGACTATTCGGCCGCGCGGACCTTGGCCGATCTCGTCCGGGCGCTGCATGCGCGCGGCATCGGCGTGCTGTTCGGGCGCGTGAACCGCTACCTGCGCGCGGACATGGATCGTCACGGGATCACCGAGGTGGTCGGCGCGTCGTGCGTCTTCGCCACGCTGCATCAGGCACTGGAGGCGGCCGGCACGACGCCCGCGCCGCAGGAGCCGGGCACGGTGTAGGGCCAGCGCAAGCCTGTCATTAGCGTGAACCGGCCTTGGCGCGGCGGCGCTACGCGACCGCGCGCAGGCGGGCGAAACCGTTACGCAGGCAGCGGGCCAGTTCCGTCGCGGCCGGCGTGTGCTGGCCGCGCGGCACATGCAGGTTGATCGAGAAATTCGGCAGCGCGGGCAGGCCGCTGCCGGCCGGCAGGATGTCGAGGTCGGCCGGCACGGTGGACGCGAGCCAGACGGTCACGGCGAGATCGGCGCGCACGGTCGCGGCCGTGGCATCGAAGCTGCCGTTCTCGAACACGGTGCGCCACGGGCGATCGCAGCCGCGCAGTGCGTCGAGCACCGTCGGGCGGAAGGCGCAGGTCTGCGCGACCATCGATACCGGCAGCGGCGAGTGCCGATGCGCGGTGCCGCCTTTCGCACCGACCCACACCAGCCGGTCGACGGCGATGCATTCGCCGCGCGGCGATCCGACCGGCGCCTCGATCAGCGCGACGTCGAGGTCGCCGTGCGTGAGGCCGCGCCGCAGCTCGGGCGATGCCGCGCACACGAGCGTGAGCGCGACTTGCGGATGCGCGTGCGCATAGCTTTTCAGGATCGGCGCGAGACAGGTGCCGACCAGATCCTGCGGCGCGCCGAGACGCACCGCGCCTTCCACCGCCCCGGCGCTCAGATCGGCGAGCAGCGCATCGTGAACGGCGAGCAGCCGGCGCGCCTGTTCGAGCAGCCGTTCGCCGGCCGCCGTCAGCAGCAGGTTGCGATGCTCGCGGACGAACAGCGGACCCGACAGCATTTCGAGCCGCGCGACCTGCTGGCTGATCGCGCCTTGCGTCAGGTGCAGCGCGCGGCCGGCCGCCGTCATGCTGCGATGATCGGCGACCGAGACGAATGCGCGCAGCAGCGCGAGGTCGAGATTGCGTACCATGCATCGCATTATGAATGCTAATGGCAGGCATAAAAAGCTTTCGCTGTCGTAATGACGGAATCGCGGGTAAAAACGGGGCTTCAATGACGACAAGACAACCGGGAGCCCTCGTGCCGCTTCACGACTATCTGCCGCTGGTGCTGTTCGTGATCGTGTCCACCGTGACGCCCGGTGGCGCGACGACGCTCGCGACCGCATCGGGTGCGCATTTCGGCTATCGGCGTTCGCTGCCGCTGATGGCGGGCATTGCGGCGGGCCTCGCGTCGATGGCGGCGGCGGCCGCAGCCGGGCTCGGCAGTGTGCTGCTCGCGCTGCCCGCGTTGCAGCTCGGGATGAAGGCGGTCGGCTCGGCGTACCTGTTGTGGCTGGCCGTGCGCATCGGACGTGGCGGCAAGCCGCGGCTCGATGTCGACGTGCACCGGCCGCAAGGGTTCGTCAGCGGCGTGTGGATGCTGTGGCACAACCCGAAAGGCTGGGCGATGACGCTCGGCGCGGCCGCGTCGTTCGCGGCGCTCGCGTCGGGGCCGGCGCGGCTCGGCGTGCTGCTCGGCTTTGCATTCGGCGTGGCCGCGATGGCGTCGTTGTCGCTGTGGTGTTTCGCCGGGTTGCTGTTCGCCCGCGTGTTGCGCACGGAGCGGCAGTGGCGTTGCCTGAATGCGGGGCTCGGCGTGCTGCTCGCGGCGTCGATCGTGCCGATGTGGCTGCCGTAGCGGAAGGTCGCGCCGCGGTGCGGTGCGGCCCGTGTTCAGCGCGAACCGGCCGGGGCGTTGCCGGCCCGTCGCTCGCCGGCGCCGGCACCGGCCGAGCGCAGCGGCAGCCGCAGCGTCGTCACGAAGCTCGCCGCATGCAGCGCGCACAGCAGGCCGAACGCCCACGCGTACGCGACGGCCTGCGTGCCGCCGGCCATGACCGATTCGGCCTGCAGCCGCCACGCGAGAAACAGTGTGCAGATCGTCGTGAACGTCGGGCCGCCGAGCCGCTGCACGATATTGAGCGACGTGGTCGCCATCGGCAGGTCGTGTCGCTCGACCGATGCATACGCGGCGGCGATCGACGGCGCGCCGATCGCACTCTGGCCCATGCCGCGCAGAAACAGCGCCGGTACCAGCACGAGTGGATCGTAGCCGGTCAGCGCGAGCAACACGAACGGCAGCGTGGCGACGAGTGCGAGCAAGGCGCCGCCGGCGGCCAGCCGGCGCACGCCGAACCGGCTCGTCAGCGCGCCCATCGACGGATAGGTGACGAGCATGCCGAGCCCGAGCGGCGCGAGCAGCCAGCCCATCTCGCCCGGCGAGCGCCCGCACGCCTGGATCAGGAACACGGGAATCAGCATCTGGCCGGCATATATCGCACCGTTCGACAGGAACTGTGTGCCGGCTGCCGCGCCGAACACGCGCGAGCGAAACAGCGCGAGATCGATCAGCGCATGTTCGCCCTGGCGGCGCTCGAAGCGCAGGAACGCGACGAGCAGCAGCGCCGAACCCGCGAGCGCCGCGATGCCGGGCGCCGAGCCGATCCGCTCGACGCCGTACAGGAACAGCACGAGGCCCGGCGACAGCAACGCGAGGCCGATCCAGTCGAGTGCGCGCCGCGGCGCAGCGTCCCGGTCGGCGGGCAGGAACCGCACGGCCAGTGCGAGTGCGAGCGCGCCGACGGGCAGGTTCACCAGAAACAGCCAGCGCCACGACGCGTGCTGCAGGATCGCGCCGGCCACGACCGGGCCGAGGATCGGTGCGAGCAGCGCGGGGACAGCCGCGTAGCCGATCACACGTGCCATCTGCTGGCCGGCGACGCGCGCGATCATCATCTGCGCCATCGGCGCGAGCAAGCCGCCGCTGACGCCTTGCAGCACGCGGAACACGATCAGCGACGGCGCGGACCATGCGAGCCCGCACAGCGCCGACGTGAGCGTGAACGCCGAGAAGCACCACAGGTACAGCGCCTTCGCGCCGATGCGGTCGACGAGCCAGCCGCTCAGCGGCAGCACCAGCGTCAGCGCGAGCAGGTAGCCGCTCGTCACCCACTGGATCGTCGACAGGCTGGCATGCAGATCGGTCGCGAGGCTCGACAGCGATACGTTGACGATCGTCGCATCGAGTTGCGACAGCAGCGAGCCGAGCGTCGCGACCGCGCTGACTTTCCAGATCGACGGATCGAGCCGGCCGGCCGCGTGGCCCGGCGCCGGCTGGATGCGTTCGTCCCTCACGCGCCGCGCCGGTCGAGCAGTGCGACGATGTCCTGCGTCGTGCCCGTTTCGCCGAGGCGCGGGAACAGCCGCTCGATGCTGTTCGCGTGTGCGTCCGCGTTCAGGTCGGTCATCGCGTCGACGGCGAGCGTCACGTTGTAGCCGAGTTCGTGCGCCTGCCGCGCGGTCGATTCGACGCCGATGCTCGTCGCGACGCCGGTCAGCACGATCTGGGTGACGCCGGCTGCTTTCAGGTGCGCGTCGAGACCGGTGCCGGTGAACGCGCCCCAGGTCCGCTTCGTCACGACGTGATCGCTCGGCTGGCGGTTCAGTTCGGGCACGAGTTCGGTCCAGTCGGCGGGAAGCTGCGCCACGGGCGGCGATTGCTCGGTGCGGCCGGGTGCGCCGCCGGCGACGTTGACCAGCACGACCGGCAGGCCGCGGCTGCGGAAGGCGTCGAGCAGTTCGCGGGCGTGGGCGATCACCGGCGCGACCGGGTGCGCGGTGGGGAGGGCGACGATGCCTTTCTGCAGGTCGATGACGACCAGTGCCGTATTCGTGTCGAGACGGGTTGCGCTCATGATGGGACTCCGGGAAATGGGCGAAGAAAGCCGTGCGCGCGCATGCCGCGTGGCGCTCGGGGCCGGGTTCATTGATCGCCGATGCGGCGAATCAGCGAGATGGCTGCGGCAAGCGTGTCGATGTCTTGCGGAGCGAGTTGTTCGATCGCGGCGCCGAGCCACTTGTGTTTCGCAGCGTGGCGCTTGCGTTGTGCATCGAGGCCGGCGGCGGTGAGTTTGAACAGGATCTGGCGGCCGTCGGTCGGATGCGGCTCGCGCTCGACGAGCGCGTCTTCCTCGAGGCTCGCGAGGATCGCCTTCATCGACTGCGGTTTCATCGCTTCGGCGCGCGCGAGATCGGCGGTCGTCATCGGCCCGTGCCGTTGGAGCCGCGCGAGCGCGCTCGTCTGGGACATGCCGAGCCCTCCGGAATCGATCTCGGAGCGCAGCCGGCGGATGAGCTGGCCGACCGCGAGGGTCAGGTCGGCGGCGACGGTTTCGGCGGAAACGCCGGGTTTGCGTGGCGGGTTCATGCGGCAAATCATAGATCACGACAGTTAAACTTGCAAGTTTAACTGTCGAATTGATCGCCGACCGGCGGTGCTGCCTGGCGCGCGATTACGGACGTCGATGCGGGACCGGTACGACTTCGTTGTAGCGCGGGGTTGCGTTTTCGTGCAGCAGATCGCCGAGGTACTGGCCGAGTTCGTCCGCCGCGAGCGTGGGCGGAATGTGCAGATTGGCCGGGCGCCGCTTGCCTTCGGCGCCGAGGTCGAACACGGCCCAGCGGCCCTCCGTGCGCAGCACGGCGAGCAGCCGGCCGAAGGCGTTGAAGCGGTATTCGTGCTGCATCGCGTTGCTCCCGTGGCGTGAACGTGCCGGCTGCCCGTGTGCGTTTACTGGATCGAACAGGACAGCCAGCGATGGATTCGGATGGCGTCGCTCGATACGCCGGCACGCGTTGGCGCGCCGAGCAGCACGACCGTTTCGCGGCGGCCTTTCACGCGCATGCGCATCACGACGCCGTGCCCCGATTCGTTGATGAAGCCGGTTTTCTGCAGCCGGATCGGCAGACGGCGATAACGCACGAGCGGATCGGAATTCACGTACACGAGTTCGCCGTCGCCGGGGCGCACGGTGGTCGACAGATCGGTCGAGAAATAGCGGATCAGCGGATCCTGCGCGGCCGCGCCGACGAGCCGCGCGAGATCCTCGGCCGTCGACACGTTGTGCGGCGACAGGCCGGTCGGTTCGCGGAAGTGCGTATGCCGCATGCCGAGCCGGCGCGCTTCGCGGTTCATCGCCTTCACGAACGCCGCGCGCCCGCCCGGATAGTCGCGGCTCAGCGCGGCGGCCGCGCGGTTCTCCGACGACATCAGCGCGATATGGAACATGTCGCGGCGCGACAGTTCCGAGCCGACCTGCAGGCGCGAACCGGTGAACTTGATCATGTCGCGATCGTGCGCGGTCACGCGCAGCACGCCGTTCAGCGGACGATCGGCATCGCGCGCGACGACGGCCGTCATCAGTTTCGAAATCGACGCGATCGGCCGCACGGTGCGTGCGTTGCGCGCCAGCAGCGGGGTGCCGGAATCGACGTCGAGCACGTAGGCCGCGCGTGAATGCAGCGAACCGGCCGCGCGCGGCGTATAGCCGCAACGGGCGAGCAATTTCGGTTTCGCGGGCGGGCGCGCCCGCACGGCGGTCGTGCGTTTCGCGCGTCGCTGCTGCGGCGCGGGTGCCGCGTGGCGCTTGGCCGCCTGATGCGTCACGCGCGAGCGGCGATGCTTGACGGCCTTTTTCTTGCGATGGGGCTTCTTCTTGACGGCCTTCGTGTGTGCATGCGGCTGCGCATGGGCGGTGCGATGCGGCTGCACGCGTTGCGCGGACGCGTTGGTGGCGAATGCGAGCAGCAGGAACGACAGGGCGAGGATCAGGGTGGTCCGGGCGCGAGGCACGCGCGCGATGAGGCCGGTCAAGCGAAAGTCTCCTTTTCACGCGCGATGCGGCTGCGCGGAATGCATGGGCGGTCAGCGGGTGCGGGAAATTATACGGTCGATCGCGGGGCGATGACGATTGGATGACGCGCAATGACGCTTAATGCGGGGGAGTTTCGATCGTTTTCGGGCTGCCGCGCAAGCGGTACGCATGGGGTGAAAGGCGGGCCGGTACGCGGTTCAGCGCGGCCAGTTCCGCCGCGACACGACCGCGAAACTGAGCGCGATCGAACCGGTTACCGCGCGTGGCGGCGCGTCTTCCAGCGCATCGCCGAAGCGAAAGCGGCGGCTGCGCCCGTCCGTGCGTTCGGCGCGACGCTTCGGTGCGCGGGCATCGACGGCAACGGCGCATTCGCTTGCGTCCGTGACATCGGAGGATGGCTCGGCCACGCAGTCGGCCACTGGATCGAAGGACATGAAAGTGAATTCCGGGAAGGGGCATGTCCGTATTGAACGCCATTGCATTCGATCGGTAAAATGAATCTTTCGATCGTTATGATTCCGTTAAAGAATGGAACTGAAACTGCTTCGCACGTTCCTGACGGTCACCGAGCTGTGCCATTTCAGCCGTGCGGCCGATGCGCTGCACATGAGCCAGCCGGCGCTCAGCAAGCAGATCGGCGCGCTCGAGGCGAGCCTCGGCGGCAAGCTGTTCGAGCGCGGCCGCCATGGCGCGGAACTGACGCCGTTCGGCGAACGCTTTCTGCCCGACGCGCAGGCGCTCGTGCGCGATGCCGACGAAATCCTGGCGCGTGCGCGGGAAGCGACCAGCGGCCAGCGCGGCCATTTGCGGCTCGGCATCTGCCTGTCCGTGCTGACGCTCGTACCGAAACTGATCGCGGAATTCCGTCGTCGCAATCCGGGTATCGCGGTGACGCTGAGCGACCTGTCGTCGTCCGAACAGACGCGCCGGCTGCACGCCGGCAAGCTCGACGCCGGTTTCCTGCGTTTGCCTGCCGACGCAGGCTTGTCGTCGTTCAAGGTGACCGACGAAGCGCTCGCGCTCGCGGTGCCGCCGCATCTCGGCTTCAAGCGGGTACCGGCCAACCTCGACGTGCTCAACGAGATCGGCTTCATCGCGCTGCAGCGTGCGCGTGGCCCGGGGCTGGCCGCGCAGATCGACCGGTGGTGCGTCGAGCGCCGCTTCGTGCCGCACGTGATGCAGCAGGCGGAGGACGTGCAGTCGGTGCTGACGTCGGTCGCGGCCGGCGTCGGCGTCGCGTTCATCCCGTCGAGCGCGCAGTATCTGCTGCGCGACGCGACGGTGCTGCCGCTCGACGGCCGGGACGCGAAGTGGCGCGTGGGGCTCGCGTGGCGGGCCGAACGCGACGATCCCGTCACCACGCGTTTCGTGTCGTTCATGCGCGCCGCGCTCAAGGGCGCGTGACGCGGCGTATAGTGTCCGCGATCGTTGTCTCCCTGCATGCCGGCCCGACGCCGGCCGACGAACCCGAACCGATGACTTCAGAAACCGACGAATCCCCGCTCGATCCCGCACTCGTCGCCACGCTCGCGACGCTGAACGAAGCCGCGAACGATCCGGCCGGCAAGACGTGGTCGCTGCCGAAGATCGCGAAGCGCACGCAACTGCCGATGAGCACGCTGCGGCGCGTGCTGACGCAGCTCGACGCCGCCGGCCTGAGCGCGACGACACTGAACGAGGACGGTACCGGCAGCGCTGCGCTGACCGACGAAGGGCGCGCGGTGTGCGCGCAGCTGTTCGGCGCGAACGACGCCCAATGATTGAAAAACAGGCCGCGGATGCGGCCTGTTCATCACCGAACGACGGCGGATCGGATCGTTCGGCCCGCGCGGGTGACGCACGGGCCGGCACGTCGTCATCCGCGCGCGATCAAAACCACTGCTTGTAGCGACGCACGTAGATCGTCTTGACGATCTGCGCGAGCACGATGTAGCCGACCATCGTCGCGGCGAGCCACAGCCAGTAGGTGCCTGGCAGGTGCATGAAGCCGATCGCGTCCGCGAACGGCGAGAACGGCAGCCAGCAGCCGATCGCGATCGCGGTGAAGGTCGACAGCAGCACCGGCAGCGACGCCGTGCTCTGCAGGAACGGGATCTTCTGCGTGCGCAGCAGGTGCACGACGAGCGTCTGCGACACGAGACTCTCGATGAACCAGCCGGAATTCATCACGATCTGGCCGCTCGTGCCGCCGTTCAGGTGATACAGCGCGCCCGCACCGAACACGGTCCACATCAGGATATACGTCGTGATGTCGAATACCGACGACGTCGGCCCGACCCACAGCATGAAGCGGCTGATGTTGCCGGCTTCCCACTTGCGCGGCTTCTTCAGGAACTCGGGGTCCATCTTGTCCCACGGCAGCAGCATCTGCGACGTGTCGTAGATCAGGTTCAGCACCAGCAGCTGCGTCGCGAGCATCGGCTCCCACGGCAGGAACGCGCTGGCGACGAGCACCGAGAACACGTTGCCGAAGTTCGAGCTGGCGGTCATGTTCAGGTACTTGAGGATGTTGCCGAACGTCTCGCGGCCCTTGATCACGCCTTCCTCGAGCACCATCAGGCTCTTTTCGAGCAGGATGATGTCGGCGGTTTCCTTCGCGATGTCGGCGCCGCTGTCGACGGAGATGCCGACGTCCGCGTCGCGCAGCGCGGGCGCGTCGTTGATGCCGTCGCCGAGGAAGCCGACCGTGTGGCCGTTCGCCTGCAGCGCCTTGACGATGCGCGCCTTCTGCAGCGGCGTGAGCTTCGCGAACACGGTCGTGCGTTCGACCACCTGCGCGAGCGTGGCATCGTCGAGCGCTTCGATTTCCGTGCCGAGCATCGGTTTGCCGGGTTCGAGGCCGACCTGGCGGCACACCTTCATCGTGACGGTCGGGTTGTCGCCCGTCAGCACCTTCACCGCGACGCCGTTCTCGCGCAGCGCGGCGAGCGCCGGCGCGGCCGATTCCTTCGGCGGATCGAGGAAGGTCAGGAAGCCGCGCACGACGAGATCGTGTTCGTCGGCGGTGCGGTATTGCGCGCGTTCGTCGCCGCGCGCAATTGTGCGCGTCGCGAGCACGAGCACGCGGAAGCCGTCCTCGTTGTACGCGGTGGCCTGTTCGAGCAGCCGCTTGCGGGCCACGAAGTCGAGCGGGCGCACGCCGTCTTCATCCTGCACGTGCGTGGACACCGCCAGCATTTCCTCGACCGCACCCTTGCAGATCAGCAGGTGCGTGCCATGCGTATCCTCGACGACGACCGACAGGCGCCGCCGCACGAAGTCGAACGGCAGTTCGTCGATCTTCTTGTAGCCCTGCGGCTTCACGCGGTCGCCGATCTCGTCGGCACGCGCGACGACCGCGATGTCGATCAGGTTCTTCTGGCCGCTCTGGTGGAAGCTGTTCAGCCAGCCGAGCCGCAGGATGTCCTCGTTCTTGTGGCCGGACAGGTCGAGGTGGTGTTCGAGGATGATCTTGTCCTGCGTGAGCGTGCCCGTCTTGTCGGTGCACAGCACGTCCATCGCGCCGAAGTTCTGCACCGAGTTCAGCCGCTTGACGACGACCTTGCGGCGCGCCATCGCGACCGCGCCGCGCGCGAGGTTCGCGCTGACGATCATCGGCAGCATCTCGGGCGTGAGGCCCACGGCCACCGCGAGGGCGAACGTGAGGGCGCTCAGCCAGTCGCCCTTGGTCAGGCCGTTGATCATGAACACGATCGGCACCATCACGAACATGAACTTGATCAGCAGCCAGCTCACGCTCGCGACGCCGCGGTCGAAGCTCGTCTCGATGCGCTTGTGGCTCACGACGTTGCGCGCGAGCGAGCCGAAGTACGTGTCTTCGCCGGTCGCGACGACGACGGCCGTCGCCGTGCCGCTGACGACGTTGGTGCCCATGAAGCAGACGTTCTCGAGATCGAGCAGCGACGCCGATGCGTCGTTGGCCGCGCCGGCCGCGTGCGTGCCAGCGGATTTGCCGGCCACCGCGCCGAGCGTGTCGTACTTCTCGACGGGCAGCGCCTCGCCGGTCAGCACGGCCTGGCTGATGAACAGGTCGCGCGACGCGAGCAGGCGTACGTCGGCGGGGATCATGTCGCCGGCGGAAAGATGCACGATGTCGCCGGTCACGACTTCGCGCATCGGCACCTCGCGGCGCGTCGGTTCCGACGTGTCGGTCATGGCGCGCTGCACGGTCGCCGTCGTGCGGACCATCGCCTTGAGCTTCTCGGCCGCACGCAGCGAACGGAATTCCTGCACGAAGCGCAGCAGTGCGCTGATCGTGACCATCGTCAGCAGGATCGTCATGCCGACGTAATCGCGATCGTCGGGCGCCGCGAAATAGACGTCGGTGCAGAAGCTGATGGCGGCCAGCACCAGCAGCACGTAGACGAACGGGTTGTGGAACGACAGCAGCAACTGGCGGGTCCAGTGCGGCGGCTTGTCGTGCGCGATTTCGTTCGGGCCGTCATGCTGCAGGCGGTCGGCGGCCTGGTCGTAGGTGAGGCCGCGCGTGCTGGTGCGCAGCGCCTTCAGCGTGGCTTCGAGCGGGCGAGCCGCTTCCTGCGCGGCGCGCATGATGCGCGGGTCGTTCTGCTGGCCGGCGCCGGCCTTGATGAAGCCGCGCTGTTTCTTGTGCGAGGTATTGTGTCGTGTCGTCATGAGTCGCTCCTTGCGCACGAGGCGGCGGGCGGGGAGCGGCCGTGACGTTATCGACGCACGAGCGCTCCCCGCCGCGTCGCGTCAGGCGCGATCGGCTGTGGATCGGTAAAGGCGGGAACGCTCGCCGGCGCGCAGGATGCGCACGGCATGTCGATGCGCAGCGTCGCACCGGCGAGCGGTAATCGACTACTGTCGTCTGAGTTCATCTGCACTCCTGTCAGTTGCGGATAGTCGGCACGGGCGATCGGCAGCGGCGCGCGCAACGAGGCGCGCGGCCGGACGGCACGCGAACGGAGAGCGCACGCGGCTGGCGCCACGCGCAACACGAACGCACGCGCGCGACGGCGCGTCGCATGCATTCGACAACATCGAAAATTCGGCGGGGGATCTGGCCGCTAATCAGGCCGGAAGGGCGCCGCATCCTGCTTCCCGGGATGCGGCAGAAGACGAGGCTCTGCGCGTTTTCCTCAGGCAGCAGTCAAGTTGGTCAGATACCAACTACAACTCGCATCGGTGTTCACAGAACACTCCATGTAACTAGACGGGGGCGATGGTAATGGCTCGCCGTGCGAAGCGTCAACCCTTTTGTCAGGCGTTATTTCGAGATGCGCGGTCGGGTCGATGCGCGTTCGCGGGCGAACTCGATAGCCGGTAACGAAACAGCCGCGCGCACACCTTGTCGGCATGCGCGCGGGGGTGCAGGTTACTGGTTCGCGGTCGCGACGGCGGCCCCTGCATCGAGGATGCCCGAGCCTGCCGGCATCGCGGTGCACGACGTGCCGGCCGCCAGCTTCGCCGCGCGCGTGCCGCCTTGCAGCTTCTGCAGGATCTGCGCGGGCGTGAGGTTGCCGTTCACCGACAGCAACAGCGCGGCGACGCCCGTCACCTGCGGCGTCGCGAGGCTGGTGCCGTTCGCGGGGCCGTAGGTGTCCGAGCCCGGCGTCGTCGTGCCGGTGTTGGACGTCGACACGATGTTGACGCCCGGTGCGCTCAGCGACACATCGGCGCCGAAGTTGCTGAACGATGCGCGGCGGCCCGTCGCGTCGGTCGCGCCGACCGTGATCACGCCGCGGCAGTTCGCGGGCTGGTCGAGCCCGGTCGACAGGCCGTCGTTGCCGGCCGCGACGACCACGGTCACGCCTTTCGCGGTCACGTCGTCGATCGCCTGCTGGAACGTCGTGCTGCATGCGCCGACGCCGCCGAGGCTCAGGTTGATGATCTTCGCGGGGTTCGGATTGTTCGGCACGCCATTGACGGGAATACCGGCTGCCCAGCGCATGCCGTCGGCGATGTCGCTCGTCACGCCGCCGCACTTGCCGAGCACGCGCACCGGCAGGATGCGGCTGAGCCACGATACGCCGGCGATACCGGTGCCGTTGTTGGCGGTCGCGCCGATCACGCCCATCACGCGCGTGCCGTGCCAGCTGCTGTTGCTCGGCTGGCTCGCGCAGTGATAGTACGGGCCGTTGGCGTTGTCGATTTCCTGCTGCGTGACCCAGTCGCCCGGGTCGGTTGCGTCGGGGCCGCGCGTCAGGCCGTTGTTGCTGGTGTTGACGTTGCTGATGAAGCTGTAGCCTTGCTGTATCAGATTGCCGACGAGGTCGCCGTGCGGCCGGTAGCCGGTGTCGAGCACGGCCGTGACGACGGTCGGCGAGCCCTTGGTCACGTTCCACGCGGGCGGCAGGTCGATGCCGGCGGTCGGGTCGGACAGGTACCACTGCTGGTTGTAGAGCGGGTCGCTCGGCGTGTCGCGAATCTGCATCGGGTGATCCGGCTCCGCGTAGTCGACGTCGCTGTCGGCCGCGAACGCCTGCGCGAGCGCGGCGGCATCGGCGGCGGCCATGCGCTGGCCGAGCGACAGCACGGCCGCGCCGCTCGAGATCGTGCGCTCGACCTGCACGTTCACCGGCGTTTGCGCGACGGTGCTCGCGTACGCGCGTGCGCTGCCGGTCACCGGCGCGGTCCAGCGCGTCACCGCGCGCTGGATCACCGCATCGAGTCGCGAGCCATCGTCGATGGCCGCCATCGCGCGCGTGGCCGTCAGCGTTTTCAGCTTGACGATGAGGTGATCGACCGGCGGCTCGGCCGGTTCGGTCTGCGCAGCCATCTGCACGGCGGCCTGCTGCGACGTGCACGCATTGCTGCCGGACGACGCGGGCGGGGTGGTCGGGGCGGGCGTGGGAGCAGGCGTCGGCGCGGGCGTCGGCGCGGGTGACGCGTTGGACGAAGACGGGTTGCTGCCGTCGCCGCCGCCTCCGCCGCAACCGGCGAGGGGCAGGAGGGCGGCGGCGGACAGCATGCCGGCGAGCATGCGCGCATGTGCGGTGCGCGCCAGCGCGAAATTGAAACGTTTGGCTCTCATGGTGAAACTCGATCCTCGTAGATAACCGTCGTGCCGGCGGTGGCGCCGGTCCGGCCGAGCCGGACCTTGTGTTTTTGTCTGACGGTTGCAGCAGGTTGCTGCGACGCGCCATGCTCTGGGTAACGGCGCGCGCGGCCGCTTCTTGAGTGCGTTTCACGAGAAAAACAGGGGGTGCCGCAAACGATTACGTTGATGCGTTGCAGCATGAACGCGCGTTTGGAACGACGGGCACGGGGCCGGTGCGTGGCCCGGGCGGGCGAGACGGGCGGCGCGGGACGGTTTGCGCGGCACGGAAAACATCTTTCAGGACCGAGCCGCGGCGGAAGGATGTTTACGCTTGCCCTGATGTGACGCGAATATTGTCGGGCGTACGATCGCGGTTCGATCAACGTTTCATCAGGAGACACGCATGGATCGCCGTTTCCGTTGGCTCGCCGTCGCGCTGGCCTGTGCGCTGGCCGGCGCCGCCCACGCGCAGGCCCTTACCGGTACGCTGAAGAAGATCAAGGACACGGGCGTCGTGTCGCTGGGCATTCGCGAGTCGTCGGTGCCGTTCTCGTATTCGGACAACCAGCAGAAGAACATCGGCTATTCGCGCGACATCGCGTCGCGCATCATCGACCAGTTGAAGACGGACCTGAACCTGCCGAACCTCGCGGTGAAGGAAATCCCGATCACGTCGCAGAACCGCATTCCGCTGCTGCAGAACGGGACGATCGACTTCGAATGCGGGTCGACGACGAACACGCTCGAACGGCAGAGGCAGGCCGCGTTCTCGAACAGCATCTTTTTGTATGGCATCCGCTTCAGCACGCGCAAGGATTCGGGCGTGAAGGACTTCGCGGACCTGGCCGGCAAGACGGTCGCGACGACGGCCGGCACGTCGGACGAGCGCCTGCTGCGCAAGCTCAACGAAGAGAAGGCGATGAACATGACGATCATCAGCGCGAAGGATCACGCCGAAGCGTTCATGAACGTCACGACCGGGCGCGCGGTGGCGTTCGTGATGGACGAGCCGCTGCTGTACGGCGAGATCGCGAAGGACCGCAACCCGGGCGCGTATACGGTCGCGGGCACGCCGCTCGTTCACGAAAACTACGCGTGCATGATGCGCAGGGACGATCCGGCGTTCAAGCGCGTCGTCGACGGCGTGATCGCGAAGCTGCAGACCTCGGGCGCGGCCGAGAAGCTGTACGACCAGTGGTTCATGCAGCCGATTCCGCCGAAGGGCGTGAGCCTCAACTATCCGCTGTCGGCGGAGATGAAGCAGCTGTTCAGGAATCCGACGGATCAGGCGCAGTACTGAGCGCCGCGTCGAGGTGGTGTCGCGCCGCCAATGAAAAAGCCGCCGGCACATGCCGGCGGTTTCGCTTTGCCGCCCTGGATGGTCGAATCCCGCTGGCCGCCCGGTCTGCGAAGCAGCGCCGGCGGCGGCGAACCCGCTCGGCGCCGTCCGTGCCCGAGGCTGAAATCCGCCGCATGATCCCCGCGGGCCGCATCGTGCCCGCAGCGCCGCATCTCGACGGGCTGCGGGCCGCGCCTTGTTTGCGCAAGTCCTTTTCCCCATTTTTCTGACCCGTTCCGCGCGCCGGACTGCCGGAAATGCGCGTGCACGCCGGTGGCGCGTGCGGTGACGCCGTGTGCCGCGTAAACCCGGATTCAGATTTCAATTTGAACTGGTCAGAATCGGCCGAAATTGTTCAACAATTTTCGACCGAAAATCCCGGAAAGCCGCACAGGGCGGCGTGCGGGAGGCGTTGTGACGTTTCAGCGCGAGCGTCGAATAACCCAGGAGCCTCGCCATGTCTGCTCGTCTTTCGCTTCGACGTTTCCTGCGCGGCGCGCTCGCGCCGCTGCTCTTCGCGTGCTCGCTCGCAGCGGCGGCGCCGCTGCAGACGGTGCGGCCCGGCACGCTGCTGGTGGGCTCGGATCTCACGTATCCGCCCTACGCGTACCTGGACGCCGGCAAGCCCGCCGGCTTCGACGCCGAGTTCTCGCGGATGCTGGCGCAGCACCTGAAGCTGGAGCCGGTGTTCCTCGATACACGCTTTCCGGACCTCATCCTCGGGATGAAGGCGCGCCGCTTCGACGTCGTCGCGTCCGCGCTCTATGTGACGCCCGATCGCGTGAAGCAGGTCGATTTCGTGCCGTACCTGAAGACGGGCGCGTCGCTGATCGTCGCGAGAGGCAGCGCATTCCTGCCGAAGACGCCGCAGGACCTGTGCGGCAAGCGGGTCGGCTCGATCAAGGGCGCGTCGTGGACGCCGAAGCTGCGCGCGGTCTCGCAGGACGCCTGCAAGGCGGCCGGGCGCGGCGAGATCGCGATCCTCGAGTTCCCGACGTCGCCGGAAGCGACGTCCGCGCTGATGGCGAAGGCGGTCGACGTGCAGATCGAGGATGCGGCCGTCGCGCAGGGGATGACGAAGCAGACGAACGGGCGCATCGAAATCAGTTCGACGACGCTGCTGTACCCGATCGTGATCGGGCTGGGCGTGACGAAGGGCGACAGCGGCCTGCAGGGCGCGCTCGAGGGCGCGCTGAACGAGGCGAAGCGCAGCGGCGAATACGGCAGCCTCGTGAAGAAATACGGGTTGCAGGAGCCCACGCCGGCCGACGTGGCCGGCGCGCTGGGCGCCGCGAAGTAAGCACGCGGCAGGTACGCAGCACGCACGACCCGACCATCGCGCGCCGCGCAGCGCGGCCGCATCGCCCTTCGGGGTTCAGGAGTCTTCGATGCAGTTCGATTGGCACTATGCGTTGCAGCTGTTGTGGGACAGGGATTTCTGGCGCGCGTGCGTCGTGGTCGTCGAACTCAGCGTCGCCGCGTGGGTGCTCGGCGTGTTGCTCGGGTTTCCGGTGGCGCTCGCGAGGCAGTCGCACCGGCCGCTGCTCAAGCGTGCGGCGGCCGGGTACATCTGGTTTTTCCGCAGCCTGCCGCTGCTCGTGCTGCTGGTCTTCATCTACAACCTCCCGCAGGTCGTGCCCGCGACCAGTGCGGTGCTGTCCGATCCGTTCACGGCCGGCCTCATCGCGATGGTGCTGAGCGAAACCGCGTATTTCGCGGAAATCCATCGCGGCGGGATCCTGTCGGTGCCGCGCGGCCAACTGGAAGCCGGCCGTGCGCTCGGCATCCGTTTTACCGGCATCCAGCGGCTGATCGTGATGCCGCAGGCGATCCGCATCGCGCTGCCGGCGCTCGCGAACGAGTTCATCACGATCGTCAAGCTCACGTCGCTGGTGTCCGTGATCTCGCTTGCCGAGATCCTGCTCGTCGGACAGCGGCTCTACACGCAGAACTTCCTCGTGTTCGAAACGATGCTGGCCGTCGCGTTCTACTACGTGCTGATCGTCACGGTGTTCAGCCGGCTGCTCGGCTATCTCGAGCGGCACCTCGACGTCAGCCGCCGCACGCCCGTGCAGTCGGGCCACGCGAATCTCGAACTGCCGCTGTCGGTGCCCGCCATCGCGCCCAGGCCGCGGGCGAACGCGGAATTCGCGCTGCGCGTGAAAGGCGTGCAGCAGCGTTACGGCCGCCACGAGGTGCTGAAGGACATTCATCTCGACGTCGCGCCCGGGCAGGTCGTGTCGATCATCGGCCCGTCAGGCTCCGGCAAGACCTCGCTGATCCGCACCATCAACGGCCTCGCGCCGGTGAACGCCGGCGAGATCGACCTGTACGGCGTGTCGTTCATCCGCGCGTCCGGTTCGCAGCCGCCGCGCGTGTCGCACGAGCGCATCCTCGATATCGGCATGGTGTTCCAGAGCTTCAACCTGTTCCCGCATCGCACCGCGTTGCAGAACGTGATGATGGCGCCGTGTTATCACCGGCAGGCCGATACGGCGGCGGTGAGGCTGCAAGCGCTGTCGCTGCTGTCGAAGGTCGGGATGCTCGAGCATGCGAACAAGTATCCGCATCAGTTGTCGGGTGGCCAGCAACAGCGTGTCGCGATTGCGCGTGCGCTCGCCACACGGCCGTCGATCATGCTGTTCGACGAGCCGACGTCGGCGCTCGATCCCGAACTCGTCGGCGAAGTGCTGAAGGTCGTCGAGACGCTGGCCGCAGAAGGGATGACGATGATCATCGTCACCCACGAAATGAATTTCGCGTTCAAGGTGTCCGACCGGATCGTGTTCATGGAGAACGGACGCATCCTGTACAACGTGCCGCCCGAGCGGATTCGCGGCAGCGCGGACGCGCGCGTGAAGGATTTCCTGAAGCACGTTCATTTCGCATGACGAACCACTGGCTCGGAGCAGGCATGGACCCGACGGCTTTCCGGCTACCCGACGTGCACGAACCCGCGTGTGCCGAGCGGCTGCGCGCCTGTCTCGAACGCGCTGGCGCGCATCCCGGCGACATCGAAACGGCATGGCTCGCGCGTCGTGACGAGGCGGCGGCCGCGGAAGCGCGGGAATGGGATGCGTCGTTGCGCGGCGGCGCGATCGCAGCGCCGTTGGCCGGCGCCGTGCTGACGGTGAAGGCCTGTTTCGATTGCGACGGCTGGGTCACGCATGCCGGGTCGCGCGTGCTGGCCGAGGCGCCTCCGGCACGAACCGATGCCGCACTGGTGTCGGCGCTGCGCCGCGCCGGTGCGGTGCTGATTGCGCAGACCGCGATGACCGAGTTCGCGTATGGCGCGCTCGGCGTGAACCGCGCGTACGGGACGCCGGCGACGCCGCTCGACGCACGGCGCGAGCGGGTCGCCGGCGGCTCGAGTTCGGGGGCGGCGGTGTCGGTGGCACTCGGCGCGGCCGACCTGTCGGTGGGCTCCGATACGAGCGGTTCCGCGCGCATTCCGGCGGCATTTTGCGGCGTGACCGGCTTCAAGCCCTCGCGCGGACGTTACGCGACCGACGGCATGCAGTTCCTGTCGACCAGCTTCGACGTACCGGGCTTGCTGGCCGCGACGGTCGACCTGTGCCGGCGGGCGGACGCCGCGCTGTACGGGCGCGACGTGCGACGGGCAGCGCGGGCAACCATTCGCGACTTCACTTTCATCGTGCCCGAGCCATTCGCGACCGATGACCTCGATCCCGTGGTCGGCCGCGCATTCGACGCATGGTTGTCCCGGCTCTCCGCGCACGGTGCGCGCATCCGGCGCAAGCGGCTCGATTGCGTGGCCGAGGCCGGCGCGGTGGCGCGCGCGGGCGGCATCATCGCAGCGGAAGCGTTCATGCTGCATCGGGCGCGACTGGCCACGGCGGCCGATCGCTACGATCCGCTCGTCGGGCCGCGCATCGCGGCGGGCGAACAGGTGCGCGCGCATGACTATGCGGCGGCACAGCTGCGCCTGACGGGGCTGGCGGATGCGTACCACGCCGAACTCGGCGACGCGGAGGCGGTACTCACGCCAACGGTGCCGATGCTGCCCCCGCGCGTGGCCGATCTTGCCGACGAAGCCGTGTATCTCACACAGAACGCGCGAGCGTTCCGGCTGACCGAATTCGCGAACCGGCTCGATCTGCCGAGCATCAGCGTGCCCGGCGACCTGTGGAACCGGCAGCCCGTCGGCCTGCTGATCACCGGGTGTCGCGGCGGGGACGCGCGGCTGCTCGATGTCGCGGCCATGGTCGAACGCGTGCTGACCGATTCCGCATGACGCGTTTTCCGGAGGCAGGGCCTGCCTTGCCATTCTTCATCGTCACTATTCAGAGGTGCTCATGATCGTCGTAAGATCGGCCGATATCGCCAATACCGAACGTCACGCCCGCGGTCCGGGCTGGGACAGCAAGCGCATGATCGTCAAGCAGGACGGCGTCGGCTACTCCGTCCACGAAACGCGTGTGCAGGAAGGCGCGGAACTGCATCTGCATTACAAGAACCACTTCGAGACCAACTACTGCGTGGCCGGAGAAGGCGAGGTGGTCGACACGGCGACCGGCGCCGTACATCGGATCACACCCGGAACGATCTACGCGCTGAACCTGAACGATCCGCATATCCTGCGCGCGACGCGCGGCGACCTGCATCTCGTGTGCGTGTTCAATCCGCCGCTGACG
The DNA here is from genome assembly GCF_902832955.1 of Burkholderia sp. BCC0044. Taxonomy (NCBI): domain Bacteria; kingdom Pseudomonadati; phylum Pseudomonadota; class Betaproteobacteria; order Burkholderiales; family Burkholderiaceae; genus Burkholderia; species Burkholderia sp. BCC0044. The sequence continues at coordinate 698,387 of NZ_CADFDO010000002.1, forward strand.
GGGCGCGAGACGCATCGGGAAGACGGCAGCTACGCGCTGCCGACCGAACGGCAAGCCTGACCGCGCGTGCCGCTGGGCCGCTGCGCGTCGCATCGTGCGGCGCGCAGCGGCGGGCGGTGCATGGACTCAGGCCGCTTCGCGACGGCTGCGCTTGATCGCCTCGATGAGCATCCGTTCGGAATCGTCGAGATAACGGGCCAGCGTGGTGACGGCTTCGCTGCGGCGGTTCTGCGTGAGCAGCTCGTAGATCTGGTATTCGCGCTGGATCCAGTCAGGCGTCTGCACGTGCTTTTCGTCGAGATCGGCGGCGAAGACGAGACGCAGCTGCGCCGAGATGGTCCGGAAGAATTCGTCGAGCAGCGCCGACTTCTGAAGCGCGACGATGTGCTGGTGAAACCGCAGACTGTGCGTGCCGACGGCCTGCCAGTTTTCCTTGTCGAGTTCCCGCTCGGCCGCGCGAATGGCGGTCTGCATCTTGTCGAGCAGCGCCGGCTGCGCGAGTTCGGCCGTGTTCAGCGCATGCAGTTCGAGCGTGCGGCGCGCGACGTAGAGATCGCGCACGTCCTGGCGATTGAGCGTGCGCACGACGACGCCCTTGTGCCGCACGAACGTGACGAGCCCTTCGCGGCCGAGCTGATGCAGCACTTCGCGAAGCGAGTTGCGCGACGTGTCGTACTCGGCGGCGAGGTCCATCTCGATCAGCGGCGTGCCGGGCGGCAGCTTGCCGCTGATGATGTGTTCGCGCAGTTGATGGCTGATCCGGTCGGCGACCGACTGTCCTCTCGCTTTTTCGCTTGCCATTCCGTTCGTCCGCTCCTCTCCTGATCGTGCGCCGCCGGCGTGGCAGGCCGGCGGCGTTTCGCCATTCTACGGGCTGTGGGCCCGGTTACGCCGTCTTGTCGTGCTGCCAGTCGGCGTGCGGCGGCTGCATGCCGTGCTGGCCGCGGTACGGCGCGACGGACGGCGACGACCAGCCTTCGAGCAGGCTCGGGTCGAGCCGGTACACCTCGACGCCGAGCGGCCGGCACACGTCGATCGGGTCGCGCGCGTCGGGCCCCCACATCGGCACCGACAGATCGCCGCCGGGGCAGGTCGACATCGCGCACAGCACGTCGATTTCGGCGAAGAATTCGAGGTAGTCTCCCGGCTTCGCGGGGCACGCCTTCATGAAGTACTTGTCATCGTCGTTCAGGCCCGTGCACTGGAACACGTTGAGCACGTCGTGCACGTCGAATTCGGTCAGCCCGTACGGCGCGACCGCGCGCACGAGGTTCGAGTGGCAGTGGAAATGAAAATCCTCGCCGGTCAGCAGCTTGTTCACGTACGGGTCGCAGCGCGTGCCGAGCAGGTCGTGCACGCGGCCGCCATCGCCGTCGACGCCGTAGCCGGCGAGCGTGTCATCGGTGATCGTCACCATCGGGCGCAGGTACGGCAGCGTCGACCAGAGCCGGTCGAACGTCGTCACGTGCGCGGCCTGCAACTGACGCGTGCGCGACGCCCACATGCGTTCGCGCGGATTGTGCAGGTTCCAGATGTTGAAGTCGGCGACTTGCGGGCCGTCGAGCGTGACGATCCGGAACACGTGGCCGGCCGGCACCGTCCACGCGAAGCCGCTGCGGATCGGCACGACGTGCGATGCGATCCGTTCGCGCGCGTCCTGGCGCTGGGCGATCGCGGAATAAAAGGCCTTGTCGACGTTCAGGACGGAGCCCTTGGTGACCTGGTAGGCGGCGGGATAGTTCGACATGACGCGGTACTCTCGGCAAAGGTTGGCAGATGCGGCGATCCGGCTGAAACCCTTTGTGGCGGCCGGTCAGGCGTCAATTCACGTGCTGAATTGTTCAACAATAAATTGACGCTCCGGGGAGTATAGGGGGAAGGCGGGGAGGTGTGTCAATCGGAGGAAAGTACGGAGGAGCGGGGAGGCGGCGCACGCCGCATTCGGCGAAACGTCGGGCGCGACACATAAAAACCGGCTGTTCAGTTCAGCCCGGCTAGCCCAACTCAGGACGAACCGCAATCGGCATTCAACCTCGCCCGCGCCAGGGGAATCCGGTCGCCCGGAGCAACAACAGGCACAATACGGAATTCGCCACGACCGCACGCACGTTCGACATTCGAACATTGACGGTGCGGCGCTGCTGCCTCGATCTCCTTCCCAGTCGTCATGAACGCCACGCCCACTCCCGCGCGCGAGTCGAATTCGCCGCGCTTCCTGCTGTTCCTGATCTGCCTGTTCGCATCCGCCGGCCAGCTCGCGATCGACATCTACGTGCCCGCGCTGCCCGACATGGCCCGGTCGTTCGCGACCACGCCGCAGGCGATCCAGTCGAGCGTGTCCGGCTACATGGCGGCTTACGCGCTCGGCCAGCTGATCTTCGGGCCGATCGCCGACGCGTACGGCCGCAAGCGCGTGCTCGCGTTCGGGCTCGTGATCTACACGATCGGCTGCGTGTTGTCGCTCGGCGCGCCGAACCTCGAGACGTTCGTGCTGGCGCGCTGCCTGCAGGGCTTCGGGATCGCGACCACCAACCTGCTGGCGAAGGCGATCATCACCGATTCGTTCTCCGGCCAGGCGTTGTTGCACGCATTCACGTACATGTCGATCGCGTGGGGCCTGGCGCCGATCATCGCGCCGGTGATCGGCGCGCATCTGCAGGAATGGTTCGGCTGGCGTGCATGCCTCGTGTTCCTGCTGGTTTATTCGCTGGCGATGTGGGCGCTGCTTTGGCGCTACCGCGAAACCTTGCCGAAGCCCGTGCATCTCGAGCCGCGCACGCTGATGACGAACGCGGGCAAGGTGCTGGCCAGCCCGGTGTTCCAGAGCTGCTTCCTCGCACAGGGCCTGTGCTACAGCATCCTGCTGGTGTTCAACATCGTCGGGCCGTTCATGGTGCAGACCACACTGCACAAGCCGCCGACCTTCTTCGGTTATCTCGCGCTCGGTATCGGCCTCATGTATTTCCTTGGCGGCCTGTCGAACCGGATTCACGGGCGCGGGCTGCCGAGCGCCGAGCAACGGCTGCGTATCGGCGCGCGCGTGATGGCGGGCGCATCGATCGCGATGCTGGTGCTGGCGCTGACCGTCGGCCTGCGCGTGTGGACGCTCGCGACGCCGGTGCTCGTGATGGGCTTCTGTGCGGGCGCGATGTATCCGACGCTGATGGCCAAGGGCAATTCGCTGTTTCCGCATATCGCCGGCCTGACGAGCGCGATTCTCGGCTGTGCGCTGCTGCTCGTGTCGTCCGCGATGATGGGCCTCGCCGGCTTCGTGTCGATTCACGTGCTGACGCCGCTGGCGGTGTTCTTCGTCGTGTTGTCGTTCATCGTCGTGTGGATGGTGACGAAGCTGCTGCGGTATCTGTCGCAGCAGCAGGCGGCGCCGGTGGTGTGCGGGCGCGGGGAGGCGGCGTAGGTGCCGGGTGGAGATCGACTCGTGAACCGGATCCTGCTGAATCGCGTCGCCCGGTCCGACGCCGACGACCTGATCGCCGCGAACCGCGCGAGCCGGAATCATCATCTGCCATGGGTCGATTCGTTCATCGACCAGGCCGGGTTCGATCAATGGTTTGCCCGCTGCCTGATGGGGCCGAACGTGGGATTCGTCGCGCGCGAACGGGCGTCGGGCGCGGTGGCCGGCGTGGTGAACCTCAACGAGATCGTCGGCGGGGTGTTTCAGAGCGCTTATCTTGCGTACTACGGGATGGCGGACGTCAGCCGCAAGGGGCTGATGACGGAGGCGCTGCGCGCGGCGATCGACGTCGCGTTCGGCGAACTCGGGCTGCATCGGCTCGAAGCGAACATCCAGCCCGGTAACCATGCGTCGATCGCGCTGGTTCGACGGCTCGGTTTCAGGCAAGAGGGATTTTCGCCGCGCTATCTGCGCATCGGCGGCGAATGGCGCGACCACGAGCGTTGGGCGTTGCTGGCCGACGACGCACGCGAAGCCGGCGCCTGACAGTCGATTCCCGTCTCCGTTTCGCGTCGCTTACAGCGGGTGCGCGGCCCCGGCCTGCTGCAACAGCGACACGGCAACCGGGTCCGGTAGTCCGTTCGAATCGATCGCCCCCGCCTTGCCCAGCGCAACGAGATCGCTGTCGACGCCCGGTTGCCCGACCACGAACGACGTGGTCAGGAACGCCGGCGCCGCGAGCGTGACCGCATAGCGCTGCTGCAGGTTCGTCACCACGGCCGATTGCGCGGCCTGCACGGTGTCCGGGCTGTTCATCGCGCGCTGGTAGCGCAGGGTGCCCTGGAAGTTGCCGATCAGCCCGGCCGTGTTCGTCCCGAGTTGTGCGGCGAGATAGACGAGCATCAGCTCGGTCTCGGGCGTCGTATTGAAGGTGCCGCCCGCATAGGCGAGCGAGTGCAGGCTCGCGCCGCCCGACGCCACGGTGATGACGCATGGCAGCGCGGCGTTGAGCGTCACGCGGTAGTTGCCGCCGCCGTCCGTCAGCGTCGTCGCCGAGCCGGCCGCGCAATTGACCGTGACCTGCGCGCTGGCGAGCGCGCCGCCCGTCGCGGCCGTACCCGACAGCGCGACGGTCTGCGTGTTGTCGTTGAAGCACGCGTCGACACCGAAGCAGGCATCGCCGTTGCAGGCCGGGAGAGCGGCGAGCGTTGCGACGCACAACGCGCCCAGCACGGGGCGGGTGAAGCGTTCATGACGAATGTTCATGGTCGCGGGCAATCGAGAGAATGAGGCAACCGGTACGCGTCGGGAATGCGGCGCTGCTGTCATTCTATGTCCCGAACCGGGTGAAAGCGAATACGGGGCCGGCCAGTCAGGCCGGCTCTCCGGCTCAGGGCTTGCGCGCGGCCGGCTTCGCGAATGCGCCGCGCACCTCGAAGCCGATCGCATCGGCGACGTTGCCGCGCGCGTCGACGAGTTCGAGCCGGTGCCGGCCCGGCCACGGCAGCCATGCGACGCGGTCGGCGTGGCCGATCACCTTGTCGTCGAGCCGCCATGCGAACTTCGTCGCGCGCCCGGCCGAGCGTTCGAACCAGATCCGCTGATTCTTCGGCGGAATGTCCGGGTCGATCGCGAAGATCGTGCCGTCGGTCGGCGCGCCGATCGTCAGCGGCGCGCGCGCGCCGTCCTTGCCCGGCGTGACCGGCGCCGCGAGCCGGATCGTGTCGACCGCCGTGCCCGCGATGAACCACTCGCTGCGGGCCGGCTCGATGTCGCGCTCGAACGCGATCCGGCGCGTCTCGACGCCGGCCGGCGCGCGGGGCGCACGGCTCGGCAGGTCGCGGTGCAGGTAGCCGACGACGGCTGACCACACAGGCGACGCGCCCGTGACGCCCGACACGTCCCACATCGGCGAGCCGTCCGCATTGCCGACCCACACGCCGACCGTATAGCGCGACGTGAAACCGATCGTCCAGTTGTCGCGCATGTCCTTGCTCGTGCCGGTCTTGACCGCCGAGAAGAAGCGCGTCGCGAGCGGGTTGTCGAAGCCGAAGGTGCGCACGCGCGCGTTGTTGTCGGACAGGATGTCGGTCACGACGAAGCTGGCCGCTTCGCTGAACACGCGCGTGCCGGCGTCCGTCCGCGCGGATGCCGATGCGCCGGATGCGCCGGCGGCCGGCGTCGATGCCGCGGCCGGCAGATCGACGACCTTGCGCGCGACGCCGCCGTTCGCGAGCGCGCGGTATGCATTGGTCAGCGACAGCAGCGTGACGTCCGCACTGCCGAGCGCGAGGCTGAAGCCGTAGTAATCGCCTTCCTGCGCGAGCGGCAGGCCGAGCGCGGTCAGCGTGCGCGCGAAGCGGTGCGGCGTGATGAGCACCAGCGTGCGCACGGCCGGCACGTTCAGCGAGCCGCCGAGTGCGCTGCGCACGCTCACCCAGCCCTTGAAATCCTTGTCGTAGTTCTGCGGAATATAGAGGCCGCCGCCGGCGGCGAGGTTGATCGGCGCATCGTCGAGCAGCGACGCGGCGGTCAGCCGCCTTTCGTCGATCGCCTGCGCATAGAGGAACGGCTTGAGCGTCGAGCCGGCCTGGCGCGGCGCGAGCACGGCATCGACGTCGCGCGCGCTCGACAGCGCCCCCGACGAGCCGACCCACGCGCGGATCTCGCCGGTCGCGTTGTCGATCACGACGACCGCGCCGTCCTGCACGTTGCGCCGGTGCGCGGGTGCGTTCAGTTCGGTCAGTGCGCGCATCAGCGTGTCGCGCGCGAAGCGCTGCAGCGGCGCGTCGAGCGTCGTGCGGACCTGCGCGCCGGCCGCCGGCTTGACCTCGGCCGCGATGCGCCGCGCGAAGTGCGGGGCGAGGGCGGCGCCGTCGTCGCGCACGGCGTTGGCCGAGCGTGCGGTGACGAGCTGCACGTAGCCGTCGAGCGATGCGCAGGCCTGCGCGGCCTGCATGTCGCGCAGGATCCGGCACGCGCGTTCGGCGATCTTCGCGGGGGCCGCATTGGGCGCACGCACGAGTGCGGCGGCGATCGCGGCCTCGCGCGCGTCGAGGCCCGACGGCGCCTTGCCGAACAACACCTGCGACAGCGCGCCGAGCCCGATCGTCTCGCCGCGGAACGGCACCAGGTTCAGGTACGCCTCGAGGATCTGGTCCTTGCGCCAGCCGCGTTCGAGCCACAGCGCGTTTACGGCCTGCGTGGCCTTCTGCGGCAGCGAGCGCTGGCCCGAGCGCCGCGGCGAATCGCTGAGCAGGCCCGCGAGCTGCATCGTGACGGTCGACGCGCCGCGCGTGCGCTCGTTCCACAGGTTGCCCCACGCGGCGCCGGCAATCCCGCGCCAGTCGACGCCGCTGTGTTCGTAGAAGCGCTTGTCCTCGGACACGACGATCGCCTCGCGGAACGCGGGCGATACGTCGGCGAGCGACACCCAGTCGCCGCGCCGTTCGGTGAGGTCGATGCGCGTGCGCTGCAGCGGCGTGCCGTCGCGCGCGAGCAGCACCCAGTCGGAGCTGCGCCAGTGGCGGCGCACGTCGTCGTAGCCGGGCAGCGCATGCGCGACGAGCGGCGCGGCCAGCACGACGGCGACGAATACGCGGCCGGCGAAACGCGCCGGCCGCGGCAAAGCCAGATCGATCATCGCGGTCTCGTCACTTGCCCGCGTCGGCCGGCTTCACGGTCATCGGCGGGTTCGGCCACAGGCCGTACACGGACGGCGCATACAGCGCCTCGACGCGCGTCGGCGGCAGCCCGAACGTGCCGACGTTGTTCAGCCGCACCGTGTATTCGACCGAGAATTTGCCCTTCGGCAAATAGTCGTAGTACGCGCGGTAGCCATCGAAATCGCGCTCGATGAACGTCGGCCACGCGCCGTCGGGCGTTTTCTCGCCCTGCGTCGCGGCTTCGGAATCGCGGCCGAGGCCCGACCCGAGGATCGTCGCGCCGGCCGGAATCGGATCGTTGACGGCGACCCACGTCATGTCGCTCTGCGCATCGATGTCGAGATGCACGCGCACGACGTCGCCGCGCGTCAGCACGCCCTTGACGGCCGGCGACACCGGCGTGACCGTCTTCGTGATCCGGTAGCCGGCCGCGAACGGCGCACGCAGCGGCACGGCCGCGAGGCTCTCGACGGTCGCCCACGGGCGGCCGGTGCCGTCCTGCGTGACCGACAGCGTGGCCGGCCCCTGCGACGCACGCGGCCACGGCATCAGCACGCTACGCGCGTCGGCCGCGCGGGTCGCCGGCGTGGCCGACGCGGGCGACTCGGCGGGCGTGGCCGATGCCGCCTGCGACCACGAGATCGAGCGCTCGTCGCCGCCCAGCGCAACCTTCGTCGCGCCGGCGACGGGTGTGCTCTCGTAGGTGCGCGAGAAGCGCTCGACCGCGAGCAGGCCGAGCGCGTTCGACGTCGTCGTCTGCCATGCGCCCTGACGTTGCAGCGCGAGCAGGCCGGCCGTCACGCGCGGCATTTCGTCCTTCCATGCCGGGTCGCCCGCGAATTCCAGCGCGAGACGCGCGGCGTTGGTCTCGTTGCTGGTCATCAGCCACCACAGGTCGTCGTCGCGCGCGGTCGAGAACACCAGTTGCGTGCCCTGGTAGGTCAGGCGCGCCCGCAGGATCTGGTCGACCTGCGCGCGTTTCTCGTCGCGTTGCGGGATGTCCTTCACGCGCGTCAGGATCGCGTGATAGTCGATCACCGCCGACGTCGGCCACTGGTTCGGCGCGATCTCGATCGAACCGAGCATGCGGCCCTGCGCGGCGCCGTAGCGCGACAGCGCCTCGATCGCGGCGAGCTTGCGCAGATCGCGATCCTGGCGCGGCGCCCACGCGTTGCGCTCGATGCGACCGTCGACGAAGCGCGCGAGCCCGGCTTCGAGCTGCGTGCGCAGGTCTTCCGGCAGCGCGAAGCGCGGGTCGAGACGGCTGGCTTCGTCGGACACCACGAGCAGGTACGACGACAGCGTCGGGCTGCCGTGATGCGAATCGTCGGACGACGGCGGGAAGTAGCTCGCCAGGCCGTCGCTGTCGAGATAGACGGGCATCCGTGCGATCAGCGCCTGCCATTGCGCGGGGTCGCGCAGGCCGATCGCGCGCGACGTCTGCTGTTCGAGGCAGCGGTACGGATAGCGCCCGAACCAGCGTTTCACGCCGGGCAGCCCGTCGGCAAGCTTCGACTGCAGCGACACGGCGATGCCGCCGCGCGGCGCGCCCTGTGCGTTGCTCACCGCGCCGGCCGGGGCCGCGACGGGCACCGTCAGCGTGCCGTCGACCTGTGCGAGCGTCGCCTGCTGCACCGTGACCGGCAGCGCGGGCACGACCTTCTGCGCGACGGCCAGCGCGTCGGACGCGCGCTTGCCGCCTTGCTCGGCCGCCTCGATGCGCCAGTTCAGCGCACCGGCTGCATCGAGCGCCTGCTCGGGCACGGTGATCGTCCATGCGACTTCGGTGGCCGCATTCGCCGCCAGCGACACGGTTTGCGGCGCAACGTCGAGGCCCGTCACGCGCGGCGTCACGACGACCTGCATCGCACGGTCGGTCGTGTTGCGCAGGGTGACCTGCGCGCGGAACGCGTCGCCTTCGCGCACGAGCGGCGGCAGGCCGGAGATCAGTTGCAGATCCTGCGTGCTGCGGATCGACGTGCTGCCCGTGCCGAAACGGTCGGGGCCGACCGCCGCGATCGCGACGATCCGGAAGCGCGTGAGCGCGTCGTTCAGCGGCACCTCGACGGTCGCGCTGCCGTTCGCATCGAGCGCCACGCGCGGGTTCCACAGCAGCAGCGTGTCGAACAGCTCGCGGGTCGGCGCGCTGCCGCCCCCGCCGCCGGCCGGCACGGCCTTGCGGCCGAAGTGGCGGCGGCCGACGATTTCCATCTGCGCGGTGGCCGTCTCGACGCCGTACGCGCGCCGGCGCAGCATCGCGTCGAGCAGGTCCCAGCTGTTGTTCGGCATCAGTTCGAGCAGCGCTTCGTCGACGGCCGCGACGGCGATCTGCGTGCCGGCCGGTGCCGGCTGGCCGTTCGGCAGCGTGACCTTCACGTGCGCCTGCGCCTTGCTGCGTACCGTGTAGCGGGTCGCGTCGGTCGTCACGGTCACGCCGAGACGATGTACGCCCGTGCCGACCTTGATCTCGCCGAGCCCATAGCGGAACGCGGGCTTCGACAGGTCGACGAACGCGGTCGGCGCCTCATAGTGGCGGCCTTCGCGCCAGAACGCGCGCGCCCATTCGACCGGTGCCTTCCACCCCCACGTGAAGAACGAGTACCACGGCACCTCGCGAATCCGCCCGCGCAGCGCGAGCACCGACACGTAGACGTTCGGCCCCCACGATTCGCCGACCTTCAGGTCGACGGTCGGGTTCTTGCCGTTCAGCTCGACGATGTGCGTTTCCATCACGCCGCCGCGCTCGACCGCGACGAGCGCGGTCGCGTAGCGGAACGGCATGCGCACCTGGAAGCGCGCCGTTTCGCCCGGTTCGTACGACGTTTTCTCGGGGATCACGTCGATCCGGTCGGTGTTGTCGCCGCCGAACCAGAGTTCGTCCTCGCGGGTGACCCATACCGACGTCGACGCATTCGACGTGCGGCCGTCGCCGTCCTTCGCGACCGCAATCAGCTGCACGTTGCCGGCCTGTTCGAGCGTCGCGTCGCAGGCCATGCGGCCCTTGTCGTCGGTCTTGCCCGAACACAGCACGCCGAGGTCGCGCGTATCGCTCTTGTTGTCGTACGCATAGAAGCCGCCGACCATCCGCTTGCGCGACGACGTCGTGATGCGGGCCACGCCCTTGATCTCGATCGGCACCGACGCGCGCGGCTTGCCCTGCAGGTCGACCGCCAGCGCCTGCACCGGCACGCGCTGGCCGACCGACACCCAGCGGCCGGCCTTGATGCCGGCCACCACCGCGGCCGGCCACAGGATCGTGTCGCCGCGGATCGTCTGCACTTCGCCGTTCGGGTCCGCGAACGTCGCCTCCAGCGCGATGCGCTTCGGCGCGTCGACGTCCGGCAGGCCCTTGAGCGTGACCGAGCCCGCGCCGTTGCGGTCGAGCGTCAGCGGCAGCTTGTCGGCGATCAGCTTCGTCGCGTCCGGATCGTTGCTCGACGCCGATGACGACGCGTTGTCGCCGTCCTGCTCATCGTCGTCGGCGTTGCCGTCGCTCGTGTCGGGACGATACGGCGTGAAGCTGAAATCCTCGAAACGATCCGCGAACGGCGGCGACGCCCACTTCATCAGCGCCGACACCTGCACGGGCAGGTTCGATGCGCCGCCGCCCGACACGTAGTCGATCTGCACCGCGAGCGGCGCTTCCTTCACGGCGACGAGCGGGCTCTTCTGCGCGTCGCGCGCGCCGATCGAGCCTTTCAGCACCGGCAGGCGGAACGCCTCGACGCGGAAGCTGCCGCTGTAGTAGCTGGCGCTCGGCGCATCGTCCGGGCCGCCTTCGAGCTCGACGCTGTATTCGCCGAGCTTCGCGGCGGCCGGCAGCGTGAACTGCGAGTCCGCGCTGTGGTCGGCCGCCCACGTGAGCGGCAGCTTGTAGGTCTGGCCCGTGCCGAGATGGCGGATCGTCACGCGCGTCGGGTATTGCGACGGGAACGCGAGGCTCGGCAGCGTCTCGGTGCGGATGAAATGCTTCATCGACACGGTTTCGCCGGCGCGCAGCAGCGTGCGGTCGAACACCGTATGCGCACGCACGGTCGGCGCGCTGCCGGTGTCGGTCGGCACGTTGAAGCGCCACGATTCGATCCCGCGGTTCCAGCCCGAGCTGACGAACGCCATGTCGGGGCCCGTCTTCGGATCGTCGACGCGCGCCGACACGAAGTAGTCGCTAAAGCGCTGTTCCGACGAGCTGCATTCGCGCTTCGGCTCGAACGGCCCGTCGATCTTCAGCAGGCCCTGCGCGTCGGTCTTGCCGGCCGCGATTTCGTCGCCGTTGCAGTCCGATACGCGGATCTGCGCGTTCGGCACCGGCTTGCCCTTGTCGAGCGTCGTGACCCACACGAGGTTGTTCTCGCGGCCCTGTTTCAGGTGCACGCCGAGGTTCGTGACGAGCACGGTCGTGCGCACGTACATGCTCGACGGCTTCGCGAGCAGCGAGCGGCCGAGCGCGGGCGACGCGAGTTCGAGCACGTAGAAGCCGGGCTTCTCGATCGGCACGCCGACCACCTCGAACGGGCGCAGCGTCTTCGGATCGGCCTTCGGCAGCGTCAGCACCTGCGCGCCGGGCTCGCCCACGAGCAGCGACAGCGAGCGCACGTCGATGCGGCGGTTCTTCGGCGCGGGCTGCTTTTCGCCGGCCTCGAGCGGCACGTAGACGGGGCGTTGCCCCTTGCGTTCCAGCAGGCCGGGAATCTGGCTGTCGATCGAGCCGGCCGTCATCGACCAGTTGTCGAAGCGATCGACGGTGCGCATCCATTGGCGGATCGCGGTGTCGTTCTCGACCTTCAGGTTCGCGAATTGCGCGCCGCCCGCATTGAGGCCCGCGATATGCAGGTCGGCCTCGACGTTGCGCAGCGTGACGGGCACCAGCGCGGGCGTGCCGGGTTCGGCGAAGCGCTCGACGATCCCGAAGGTGCCCGACGAGAATTTGGCGAGCGGCGGCATCGGCGCGGTGCGCGTCGCGAGCGGGAACAGGTCGGCGTTCGACAGCGGCCGGTCGGTCACGTCGTGCAGGCCCGACGGCAGCTCGACGGTCAGGTCGGCCTGCGCGGGCAGCGGCGGGTTGAACGTGACGGTCGTCACTTCCTCGCTGTGATCGTCGGCGGCGAAGGTCGGCGACAGCGAGCCGTCGGGGCCGCGCAGCTTGATCGCTTCGGCATTCTTGCGCGAGATCGGCGCATTGAACGACAGCGTGAGCGGGCGCAGCGGCGTGCAGGGCGCCTTCGCGTTCTCGCGTTCGCACGAGAAGCTCGCGGCGAACGGTGAGCGCACGGTGAAATCGAAGCGCCGTTCGGTGTCGTTCGCGATGCCGCTCGGGCTCGCGACGCCTTTGCCGTATACGAGCTGCATCTTCGCGCTCGCCGGCAGCGCTTGCGAGCACGACAGCGTCAGCACGCGCGCGGCTTCCTTCTTCAGCCCGAAATGATCGAGCAGCGCGTTGCGCGTCTCGTCGTCGGCCGCCGTGACGGGAATGCGGTTGCCGATGCCGGCCGCTTCGCACCAGATGTTCGCGAGCGCCGAGCGCGGCTCGGCCGGCCCGTTCAGCTTCATCACGAAGACCTGCCGCTCCTCGATCTCGCGGGAGCCGGGGCGCACCGACACCGGGAACGGGCCGCCCGTCTGGAACGTGAAGCGGCGCGGGCCGCTGGCCGCATTGCCGGCGACCGAGCGCAGCGTGTCGTTGAGCGCGACCGAGCAGCGTACGCCGGGCGGCAGGTCGCTTTCGAAATCGTAAACCCAGGTCTTGTCGTCGAGCCAGTGGCCCGAGCCGCGCGCGGCGGTCGAATCGCTGCAGGTCACGCGCGCCGGATTCGGCGCGGACGCCGAGCCGAACGCGACCATCGGTTCGTCGAACTTGACGACGCTCTGCCGGACTTCGGTGACGGTGCCTTGCGGCGACACGCTCACCGTGCGCGCCGCGCCCGCATGCAGCGACAGCGCCGCGGCGCCGCCGAGCGCCGCGACGGCGCCGATGCGCCAGAGCAGCCGGGTGGTGTGGTTGGTGTGGTTCGTTTCTTTGTTGTGCTTGTCGCGCTGCTTCATCGCTCGATTGCCCTCGGAGGGAAGCTTTCTGTTTGATTGCACGGGATTCTAACCGACCGCCGCGCGCGCGCAGCACGGCGTGCAGATGCCGTGTGTGGTCGGCACGCGACACGGGTATGCCTGCCGCAGATTTGTCGCGTCGACGACACAAAAATGCAGCGAAATATCGATTGTCACGGATTGCGGAACATTTAATGGACTATAAAAAGATTGTTCGATCCGATTTGTGCGCGTACATTGCAGGTCCGCGCCAATGTTTGAGAAATATCAAGCGTGGTTTTCCCGAATCCGGTGTTCGAGAGAAGGAAACATGCATAACGACAACACCCCCCAATCGCGTCGTGACAACGACGCAGCCGCAACCGGCATCACGCGGCGTCAATGGCTGCAGGGCGCACTGGCGCTGACGGCGGCGGGCCTCACGGGCTCGCTGGCGTTGCGGGCCCTGGCCGACGATCCGGCCACCGCGCCGCTCGATACGTTCATGACGCTTTCCGAAGCATTGACCGGCAAGAAAGGGCTGAGCCGCATCACCGGCCAGCGCTATCTGCAGGCCTTGCAGAAGGGCTCGTTCAAGACGGCCGACAGCCTGTCGCAACTCGCCGGCGCGCTCGCATCCGGCTCGCTGAATCCCGACCAGGAATCGCTCGCATTGACGATTCTCGGCGCGTGGTATCTCGGCATCGTCGACAACGTCGTGATTACCTACGAAGAAGCATTAATGTTCAGCGTGGTGTCCGATACGCTCGTGATCCCTTCGTATTGCCCCAACAAACCCGGCTTCTGGGCCGAAAAACCGATCGAGAGGCAAGCCTGATGGCCGATACCGATACGCAAAAAGCCGACATCGTCGTCGTCGGATCGGGTGTCGCCGGCGCGATCGTCGCGCACCAGCTCGCGCTGGCGGGCAAGTCCGTGATCCTGCTGGAAGCCGGCCCGCGCATGCCGCGCTGGGAAATCGTCGAGCGCTTTCGCAACCAGGCCGACAAGACCGACTTCATGGCGCCGTACCCGTCGAGCCCGTGGGCTCCGCATCCGGAATACGGCCCGCCGAACGACTACCTGATCCTGAAGGGCGAGCACAAGTTCAACTCGCAGTACATCCGCGCGGTGGGCGGCACGACGTGGCACTGGGCCGCGTCGGCGTGGCGCTTCATCCCGAACGACTTCAAGATGAAGACCGTGTACGGCGTCGGCCGCGACTGGCCGATCCAGTACGACGACCTCGAGCATTACTATCAGCGCGCCGAGGAAGAGCTCGGCGTGTGGGGCCCGGGCCCCGAGGAAGACCTGTACTCGCCGCGCAAGCAGGCGTATCCGATGCCGCCGCTGCCGTTGTCGTTCAACGAGCAGACCATCAAGAGCGCGCTCAACGGCTATGACCCGAAGTTCCACGTGGTGACCGAGCCGGTCGCGCGCAACAGCCGCCCGTACGACGGCCGGCCGACTTGTTGCGGGAACAACAATTGCATGCCGATCTGCCCGATCGGTGCGATGTACAACGGCATCGTCCATGTGGAGAAGGCCGAGCAGGCCGGCGCGAAGCTGATCGACAGCGCGGTCGTCTACAAGCTCGAGACGGGCCCGGACAAGCGCATCGTCGCCGCGATCTACAAGGACAAGACGGGCGCCGACCATCGCGTCGAGGGCAAGTACTTCGTGCTCGCCGCGAACGGCATCGAGACGCCGAAGATCCTGCTGATGTCCGCGAACCGCGATTTCCCGAACGGCGTCGCGAACAGCTCCGACATGGTCGGGCGCAACCTGATGGACCATCCGGGCACCGGCGTGTCGTTCTATGCGAGCGAGAAGCTGTGGCCGGGCCGCGGCCCGCAGGAGATGACGTCGCTGATCGGTTTCCGCGACGGCCCGTTCCGCGCGACCGAAGCCGCGAAGAAGATCCACCTGTCGAACATGTCGCGCATCAACCAGGAGACGCAGAAGATCTTCAAGGCCGGCAAGCTGATGAAGCACGACGAGCTCGACGCGCAGATCCGCGATCGTTCCGCGCGCTACGTGCAGTTCGACTGCTTCCACGAAATCCTGCCGCAGCCCGAGAACCGCATCGTGCCGAGCAAGACGGCCACCGACGCGATCGGCATCCCGCGCCCCGAGATCACGTATGCGATCGACGATTACGTGAAGCGCGGCGCCGTGCACACGCGCGAGGTCTACGCGACGGCCGCGAAGGTGCTCGGCGGCACCGACGTCGTCTTCAACGACGAGTTCGCGCCGAACAACCACATCACGGGCGCGACGATCATGGGCGCGGATGCGCGCGACTCGGTCGTCGACAAGGACTGCCGCACGTTCGACCATCCGAACCTGTTCATCTCGAGCAGCTCGACGATGCCGACCGTCGGTACGGTGAACGTGACGCTGACGATCGCGGCGCTCGCGCTGCGGATGTCGGACACGCTGAAGAAGGAAGTCTGACCGTGCGGAAATCTACTCTCACCTTCCTCCTGGCCGGCTGCCTCGCGCTGCCCGGCCTCGCACGCGCGGCCGATTCGGCCGATCCGGCGCAGGTCAAGCGCGGCGAATACCTCGCGGTCGCGGGCGACTGCATGGCCTGCCACACCGCGAAGGGCGGCAAGCCGTTCGCGGGCGGCCTCGGCATGCCGGTACCGATGCTCGGCAAGATCTATACGAGCAACATCACGCCCGATCCCGATACGGGCATCGGCAACTGGACGTTCGACGACTTCGAGCGGGCGGTGCGGCACGGCGTGTCGAAGAACGGCGACAACCTGTACCCGGCGATGCCGTACGTGTCGTACGCGAAGATCAACGACGACGACGTGCAGGCGCTGTACGCGTACTTCATGCACGGCGTCGAACCGGTCAAGCAGGCGCCGCCGAAGAACGAGATCCCCGCGCTGCTGAGCATGCGCTGGCCGCTGAAGATCTGGAACTGGCTGTTCCTGAAGGACGGCGTCTACCAGCCGAAGCCGGCGCAGAGCGCCGAGTGGAACCGCGGCGCGTATCTCGTGCAGGGCCTCGCGCACTGCAGCACGTGCCACACGCCGCGCGGCATCGCGATGCAGGAGAAGTCGCTCGACGAAACGGGCGGCAGCTTCCTGTCGGGCTCGGTGCTCGCGGGCTGGGACGGCTACAACATCACGTCCGACCCGAACGCGGGGATCGGCGGCTGGACGCAGCAGCAGCTCGTCCAGTACCTGCGCACCGGCAGCGTGCCGGGCCTCGCGCAGGCGGCCGGCCCGATGGCCGAGGCGATCGAGCACAGCTTCTCGAAGATGACCGAAGCCGACATCGGCGCGATCTCGACGTACATCCGTACGGTGCCGGCGGTGGCCAACGGCGACGCGAAGCAGTCGCGCTCGTCGTGGGGCAAGCCGGCCGAGGATGGCCTGACGCTGCGCGGCGTCGCGCTCGCGTCGTCGGGCATCGATCCGGCGCGGCTGTATCTCGGCAACTGCGCGACCTGCCACCAGATGCAGGGCAAGGGCTCGCCGGACGGTTACTACCCGCCGCTGTTCCACAACTCGACGGTCGGCGCGCCGAATCCGACCAACCTCGTGCAGGTGATCCTGAACGGCGTGCAGCGCAAGGCCGGCAGCGAGGACGTCGGGATGCCCGCGTTCCGCCACGAGCTGTCGGATGCGCAGATCGCCGCGCTGACCAACTACCTGACCGGGCAGTTCGGCAATCCGGCCGCGAAGGTGACCGAGCAGGACGTCGCGAAGCTGCGCTGACGCGGCACGCGACGAAGCAAGGCAGGGCGACAACGTAGAAGAGGAGGAGCACAGCACATCGGGCGGGCCCCGATGCCGGTTGTTGCAGAGCGGTGCGGGCGGCGCGGTTGGCCGCCCGCCCCGGTTCACAGGCAATCCGGTGCGTGCGGTTGCGCGCGCATCGTTTTCGTTGATCACACCATGACACCGAATCAACCGTTTCTCGCGTCCCAGCGCGATGTGCTGCTGCTGCTGTCCCGAATCCTGCTCGTGATCCTGTTCGTGATGTTCGGGTGGAAGAAGATTGTCGACTTCTCCGGTACGATCGCGTTCATGGGAAGCGAGGGCGCGCCGGCGCCAATCATCTCGGCGGCGATCTCCGTCGTGATGGAGCTGTTCGTCGGGATTGCGATCCTCGTCGGTTTCCAGACGCGGCCGCTCGCGCTGCTGCTTGCGCTGTATACGATCGGCACCGGCATCATCGGCCATCACTACTGGACGATGACGGGCGGCGAGCAGATCAACAACATGATTCATTTCTACAAGAACATCGCGATCTCGGGCGGCTTGCTCGCGCTCTGCGCGGCCGGGCCGGGGCGTTTTTCGATCGATCGCGGATAAGCAGACCCGAGGCGCGTGCATGGGGCGCGTGTCGGACGGTCGAGATTTCGAGGGGGCATCATTTTGCGACTCAAATACTTCGCATGGCTGATTGCGGCCGCCACGCCGGCGGCTGCGTTTGCGCAGACGAGCGTCACGCTGTACGGCCGGATCGACGGCGGCATCGAATACCTGAACCACATCGCGAAGCCGAACGGCGGCAGCGGGACGCGCTGGAGCGCGGAAAGCGGCGACTGGGGCACCAGCATGTTCGGGCTGAAGGGCGTCGAGGATCTCGGCGGCGGGCTGTCGACGGTCTTCAACCTGGAAACTGCGTTCCAGGTGATGAACGGCCAGACGGGCGGCGGGCGCATGTGGTCGCGGCGCGCGTACGTCGGGTTGAAGAGCAACACGTGGGGCCAGCTGCAGGCCGGCCGCAACCTGTTCATCGACAGCGACGGCGTGTGGGAATTCGATCCGTTCGTCCAGCAGGCGTTTTCGTCGGCGTCGCTCGTGCGGGGCCGCAACTGGCAGCAGAGCAGCAACAACATCGAATATCACAGCCCGGTGATCGGCGGCTTCGACGTGCAGGCGCAATACGCGTTCGGCAACCAGTCGCGCGGCTTCAACTATGGAGCTGCCGACGATTTCGGCCGCTCGGACGGGATCATGATCTCGTATCACTCGCCGGTGCTTGATGTGCGCGGCATCTATGACGAGCTGCGCGATAACAACGGCAAGTTCAGCAATATCTTCACCGCGTCGCGCGAGTACTTCGTCGGCGCGAACGTGAAGGTGTCGAAGTTCAAGATCCAGGGCGCGTATACGCACTACCAGGCGCCGGATAGCCCGGCCGGTGTCGCCGATCGTGCGGATCATTACTGGCTCGGGGCGACGTATGCGGCGACGCCGCAGTGGGCCGTGACGGGTGGTGGCTACTACGTGAAGGTCGGCGATGGTGGCGGTGACGCGTCGCACGATCCGTCGGGTCACGCGATCATGTATGTGCTCGGCACCACGTACAACCTGTCGAAACGCACGTTCCTGTATGGCACGGTCGCGTATGCGCGCAACGGCGGGAATTCGAACTTCTCGCTGCTCGCGACACCGCGGGATGCGACGTCGGGGACGAGCCCGATAACGGGTGAGTCGCAGACGGGTGCGTATGTGGGGATGATGCATACGTTCTGAGTGCGGGCGCTGTGCGTTGGTGAAAAAGGCTCGGGTGATCGAACCCGAGCCTTTTGCGTTTACAGCGCTTGCGAAGCGTTGTGGCGAGCATATAGGTTCACCCAGGAGCGCATGGCTTGCATGAGCATTGCGTTGCCGGTAGCGCGCTCGACGTGTTCACACTCTCTGACGTTTACGGGCTCGAAGTTCAAGGCGAATGACGCGTATGCGATCGGTCGCTATCCGACTGATGTGAGCCGCTATTCGATCCGTTCGGCCGACAGCACGGGCGTGTGCATGCAAACCGCGCATCGGCGACCAGTACCGCACGAAAACCGAGGCGAACGTTCGTGCGGCATGCCGTGCCGATGGGGCACCGAGTCTTCATTCGGGCCATTACGATTTTGCCGACGCCGCCGAATGTAGCCGCTCGATGAGTCGCGAGCCCGGCTGCCCGCGACATTGTCGTGCTCGAAAGCATGATGTAAGTTGAGCGGGAGTCGTTTCGACGCGCCGCGATACTGAATGTGAAACATCATCAGCGTACGACTGGATGGATCTCGATTCGATAGGGTGAATTCCGGCTCGGTGCGATTCAGCGCTTCGAACCGCCTCGATACCTGAAGGCCTCCGCAGTGCCCGCAATTTTGGGCCTTCTCCTTTTGATGCGATACCAATCTGCCGCCCGGCATTTCACGGCGGCCGTTTTTGTTACGACAAGGTACGGGGTAGGCTGATGGCTTTCGATGTCCTGAACAAGGCACTGCGCGCGCAATACGTGCAACACGGACGAATTGTCCGACTCGATACGCCGCTTGGCGAAGACTGGTTGGTCCCGCTTTATGTCCGGGGGCGAGCGTGCCTCGGGCGAGACTTCGAATTCACGATCGACGCAACGTCGACGCGACTCGAAACGATTCAGGCCAAGGCGCTGATCCGGCAATCGGTGACGCTGTGGATTCGGCAAACGGATGGCAGCGAAATGCCGATTCACGGTTATGTGACTGCGTTCAGCCGCTTGGGCGGGGACGGAGCCAACACCTACTACCAGCTCCGCTTCAATTCGTTCCTCGCGCTGCTGAGGCTCGGTAGTGACAGGCGTGACTGGATCGAGACGCCCGCGCAACAAACCGTGTCCGATGTGTTTGGAAAGTATCCGCAGGCGGCCGGTAACTTTACTTGGCAACTGCGTCAATCGTTGCGCTCGTATTCTCAGCGGATGCAATGGGAATCCGACTGGAACTACGTCCACCGTACATTTGAAGAACTCGGTCTTTTTCCGCGTTTCGATATCGCGCAGGACGGCAAGTCTCACAAGGTTGTCATCATGGACGATCTTTTCTCGGTTCCCGAGTTGAAGCACAAGACCATTTTGTTTAGCCGCTCGGTGCAGAACGAAGAATTCGATGGTCTTAGCGAGTGGATCGACTCGCAAGAAATTCAGTCGGCCGAACTCGACACGGGCACATTCGACTACAAACGTCCGGACCTTTCCAAGCACGTCACGATGCCCGCGTTCGATCTTGACGATGTACCGGGGCTGGGCGAGCAGTATGAATACACGGGGTCACATACGTGGTCGGATCGCGACATGGGCGAGGCTCAGGCAAACGTTGTCACCGAAGAATGGCGCTCACGGGCGCAACGCTTCTACGGTGTGGGCGCATTGCGTTGCGCATGGCCTGGTCGCTATGGCCTGCTGACCGGGCACCCTGTGCACGATGCACAGTCGGAACAGGATCGCGAGATGGCGATTCTTT
Organism: Burkholderia sp. BCC0044; assembly: GCF_902832955.1. NCBI lineage: Bacteria > Pseudomonadati > Pseudomonadota > Betaproteobacteria > Burkholderiales > Burkholderiaceae > Burkholderia > Burkholderia sp. BCC0044. The sequence goes on from NZ_CADFDO010000002.1 coordinate 718,728, forward strand.
CCGTGAACTGGCTCATCCAGAATAACGTGCCGGGACTCGAGAACCTGATGCGTTTTCGCAGGAGCCTACGCGCTGAAGTCGAGCAAGCGCGCGCGAGTGGTGCGGGTTCGTCCGTGCGCCATGACGACGGTGGCGTTGGATTCTTCCACGTCGAAATCGAAGCGCAACGGCGCCGCGTCGCGTTTCGTAGCCCGTTCGAACACAAGAAACCGATCATGCAGCTTCAGACGGGCATCGTTGGCGGCCCGGAGGACGAAGAAATTTATACGGATGCGATGCTGCGAGCGAAGGTCCGGCTGACGTCCAATCGACTCAATGACGGCGATCAAAACGTATCGGCGTGGATACGCGCAGCGATGCCCGACGCGGGCCACAAGCGCGGCGGCATGTTTCCGCTGCGCAAGAACGACGAAGTTTTGATCGGCTTCATCAACGGTGATTGCGATCGCCCCGTGATCCTGTCGAGAATGCACGGCGGCGAAAGCATGCCCGAATGGCACACGCACGGGCTGACTTCGGGCTTGCTGTCGCGCGAATACGGCGGTGAAGGTTATAACCAACTGATGATGGACGACGCAAGCGGGCAGAACCGCGTGCACTTGTACTCGACGAGTTATAGCTCACATTTGCACCTGGGCTATCTGATCCAGCACTCGGGCAACACGCGCGGTGCGTTCATCGGGCAGGGCTTTGACCTGAAGTCATTGGGCTACGGTGCATTGCGGGCCGAACAAGGGCTCTACGTTTCGACGCAACCCGCCGCGACCCAACCGCTGAGTGTGACGGCAGCGTCAGAACAGCTTACCCGCGCCGAAGCAATGCTCGCGACGACGTCGAAGGCGAGCCAGACGAATCGGGCGCAGAGTCAGCAAGACGGCCACGATGCACTGAAAACTTTTACGGACGCGACGCAGCACCCGGTGGCTGGCACGACCAAGGGCGGCCGCACGGCAGGCGGCGGCACGGGCAACGCGAACGGCTTCGCGAAGCCGATCATGCTGCTGTCGAGTCCGGAAGGCATTGCCGCATCGACGCAAGGGTCGGCGCATATCACGGCAAACAAGCAAACCAACGTGGTTGCCGGAGAGGACATCAACCTCGCAGCCGGACGGGCGTTACTCGCCAGTGTGTTGGAGCAAATCAGCCTGTTTGCGGAAAAACTCGGCGTCAAGATCTACGCGGCGAGCGGCCCGATAGACCTTCAGGCGCAGAATGATTCGATGAGTTTGGCCGCTTCGCAAGATGTGAAGATTACGGCGGGCAAGAAGATGTATCTGTCGGCTGATGAAATCTGGATTGGCGCGAACGGCTCGTATATCAAGCTGACGGCAAACATGATCGAGAACGCAACGTCGGGGCAGATTTTGGAAAAGTGCGCGGATTGGGAGAAAGCAGGAGCTGCAAGCGGTTCGCTGAAAAATCCGCTGAATTCGTCGCCGGTCTCGGTCGACGGCGGTCGTTTCACAGTGTTCTCCGGTTAAACCGCGCAGCGGGATCGTTCCAATACAAGAAATCCTGAAACCGAATCCGAGTCGGGAATCATGAGCAAGACAACGCCTAAAAAGAAACACCATCCACCGGCCGCTCCAAAATCGGCCCCCAAACCTGCCGAACCGGCGGATACGTCGCTGAGCTGGGCCTACCCCTTCACACCGGTAGGCAAGGACGACGCGGCCGACCCGATGACCTATTTCACGGCGCTGGCCAAGTGCGAAAACGGCTTTTATCCGCTCGGCGTCAGCGGCATGTGGCACGGTGGCGTGCATTTCGCCGACGGCAGTGCGGAAATGCTGAAGCAGGACAGCGGCGTGCGCGCAATTGCGGACGGCAAGATTGTGGCGTACCGGCTGAACACGAAATACGAGGAAACGACGTACCCGAACAACGTTGGTCTGGCGCACTACTCGACCGGCTTTGTACTGGTCCGCCATGAACTGAAATTACCGCCGAAACCGGCCCCGAAAGAACCCGCGAAACCGGCTCCGGCATCGGCCCCCGCATCGGCTCCCGCGCCTGCATCGACTAACACCGCGCCCCCGACGTCTGCACCAGCCGACAATCCGTCGTCCAACACCAAAGACAAATCCCTCGTGTTCTTCAGCCTGTACATGCACACGATGGATTGGGAAACCTATCAAAAGGGGATGGGGCAAGCGAAAACGGATCGGCATCCGGTCCAGCCACTTCCGTCACCGATGTCATATTGGGAAGGCGACCGGTACTATCGGGTGGGCAGCAAGGCGAAGGACAAGCAAACCGTTCCGAAGCCGAAAGCGCCTGCGCAGCCGCCCACGACACGGAACGATGGGGCCGACAATCTCCCTATCAACAACACGAACCAGAACGAACCGTCGCCCGCAGATAGCGGTCAAGATGCCAGCCCTCCGGCGCCGGGGACAGGCTTGCACATTCGAGAGTTGCCGAACGGAAAGAGCAAGATTATTGGTGTGTTGCCGACAGGGGCCGAAATCATTGCGGGCGAAGGTGACCCTGCACACCCGGACTGGATCAAGATCAAGTCCATTAAATCGGGCACGGTTTTGTCTGCCGAAGTTGGTAAGCCGGTGTCTCCGCAAGCACAGTGGAGCTATGTGTTCAAAGGAGAACTGGATGCCGTTGTCGATCCGCAGCCGCTCGATACGGTCGTGATCCTGAAGGAGCCGCAGCGCGTCAAGGCGGGCGAAGTCGTCGCGCATGTCGGCCAGTATCAATGGCCCAGGAAGGCGAGCCCGATACCGCCGAAGCCGAACTACCCGATGTTGCATCTCGAAGTGTTCGCGGGGCCGGACCTGAAAGACTTCATCGATCAAAGCCGTGCGCGTGCGAAAGAACTGAACGATAAAAACAAACCGCTTCTGGAAATCGAGCCAGGGGCCAAGCTGGTCAGCGAAGTGCCTGCGCCGGATCAGAAGCTGACCCAATCCGGGTTGAAGCTCGTGCCGATAGGCGATGCAAAGGGCTCGCGCTGGATTAAGGTACAGCCGAAGAGCGTGACGACCGTGCCCGCGAAGGGCAAGCAGAAGGCCAAGCAAAACTTCGCAGACGTTGGGAAACCGATGTGGGTTGAAAGCAGTCTTGCGAACACGATCAGTACGGCGAATGTCGCTGGATGGCAAAACTTTCCGCTGGACGTTTCCAACGCGAGCGGGCCGGGCGCGGACTTCCGGGACGTACTTCTCCGTACGCAGCTCGACAAACTTGGTGCGGACAATGTCGCGATCGACGACAAGGGACATCACTGGTGGAACATTACGATTGGTTCGAAGGATGGATCCGCGCGGCAGGGATGGGTGTGCGACACCGGCCACCACGGCGTGCAGTTTCGTAGCCCTTGGGAATGGCCGGGTTTCGAGTTGGTAGACAATGGTAGTGTCAGCCCTGCAGACATGTTCAAACGCCATATCCATACGACCGAACAATATCTGGCGGACGAGGAAGGTACCGAGTTCATGGGGACGGCGGCGAAGGTCAATGCTGGTGAACTCATCACGAAACTGGAAAAGGCGATCGACACGAACCAAGACGGGAAGGTAACAGCGCAGGAACTGAAGGACGCACTGGAAACGCGTTGGATGGCCGAAGCGGTTTCGCACCTTGTCGTGCGCAATGAAACCGAATGGGGAGGCGGTCTCGGCAAGTGGGAGGAACTTAATCCGCTCATGCAGAAGCAGACCGAGATGTGGAAGACGGAACTTGACCGGCTCGCGAAGCTTCAGTGGTGGGAGCAAATCAAGGGTGTCGATGGCTTCCCCACGGACCTTTCGCCTTGGCACCTCCATCCGATTGGGTTGATCGGGAATTTTGCAGGGAAAAATCTCGTATGCAAGAAATGTGGCGCAGTTATCACGTTAACCAAGGATTTTTTAAGAAAAATTGCGCCAGGGGCCAAGAGTGATTTTGTTGATGAATTGATTCTCGCATCAACCGATTTGTTTAAAAATTATGGGGTCAATAGTTGCAGGCAGATAAAGCACTTATTGGCTCAAGCTAAGGTGGAGACGACTCGCTTCACCTCATTTCGCGAATCTCTTAATTATCAGAGCTACACTGGGAAGAGTTTGTATAGAATGGCTCCGACGGCGATTGATAAGGGGTTTGCGAGAAAGAATATAAAGTTTTCGTCTCAGGATGAAAAAATAAAATGGATTCAAGATCACTTGGTTGCAAATGATGCAGCCTATGCAGAGCATTGCTTTGGGACGAATGATCAGCCGGGAAAAGATTTTCGCGGCCGGGGTCTGTTGCAGTTGACTTTCTATGAAACCTACCAACGGTGTGCAAAGGCAATTTGCTATCCTGTAGATAGTCAGCCTGAGCTTGTGGAGGCAAATAATCACGTTATTATAGAAAGTAGTCTATGGTATTGGCATAGTACAGGGATCGGTGCGATTGCGGACGATCCAGCTACTAGAGGTGACGAAGGAGTCAGGAGTGTTACCAAGCCAATTAATTCGGGCTATAAGGCACTCGATGAGCGACAGCAGTATCATAGGGAGATTTCCCTTGAATTTAATAAAGATTTTTCATCCGGGTGCACTGATGACTAAAAGTATTTTTGCGCTGGCGACTATTATTATTTGTGGCTCGGCATGTGCGGAGAGCACATGTGCGGATATTCACGGTCAGCAAAGTTATCCGCCGCTGAATATAGGAAGCGGGAGTGTTTGCTTTATTCGGGAGCCTGTGCTAGCCCCAAAGACTAAAGAGTCAATTGGTGCTGACGCAATTTCTTTGTACTATATTGCAAATGGGAGTGTCCCGGTCAAAGCGGAAGGACGAGGGCTTCTTTACGATGATACGCCCGGAAAAATCGTAGACGCGTTTTCGTCAAGCATCGATCGCGGCCACACAGAGAATATTTTTGTAATCCACTCAATGAATGTTCGAAGCTCGCTTGTTGAGCCGAATTCGTCTGGAAAATTTTATTCGGTTTCTGTTTTTGATTTGGTTGACAAAAAACTTCGCCGCGACGAGCGGGCATCCGAATGGTTTGGGGCAGACTATAGTTGGTTGTCGGATGGGCGAAATATAATTTATAAATTTCCATATCAGTCAAAGATTGATGTTTTGCGCGCGATTGATTCCCAATTTTCTTCATTGATGCGTAATGGAGAGAAAATCCCGGTTGTCGTCAATAAAAAAAGCTATCTTTTTGACGATTTGAGCATAAAAAATAAAACTCGCAAATACCTAATAAAAGGGGATCGAGCTGTTGTTGAAGATGTTTCTGCAGGGTGGTGTCGGGTCAACTACTCGTCGGGAAAAGCGCCGCTGGATATGTGGTTAATGTGTACAACCCTTGATGCCGCGTCGCAATAGAGAGTGTGACTTTAGGGTTGTTGCCAATCTTGTCTGGATTGAGTGCAAAAATATGTCGATCAATATTATTCGAGTTGGCGACGATACCGACCATGGCGGCAAAGTCGAAACGGGTTCATCGACTATGAAATTCGATGGCCGCTACGTCGCGCGCAAAGGCGACCGGGTGTCGTGTCCGCAGCATCCCGACGTGTCGCCGAATGTCATAGAGGAAGGCGACGACTCGATGAAGGACAACGGCATTTCGATTGCGCGACACGGCCATCGTGCTACATGCGGTTGTCACCTGATTTCGAGCCTCGTGTAACGCTACAACAGCGGCGCGGTGCCCGGCCGCATCGGGCACCGCACGATCAGGGAGCCGTCGTTCTTCGATAGCACGACAAGCTGCGTAAAGCTGTTGGCGGGCGCGTAGCGCGACAGGTAGAGGTCGAGCTGAAGGATCAGCGCGCCCATGCTGTTTTCAATGAACGCGTTCTCGTCTGCCGCCATCACGATTTCGAAGCCTCTCACAAGGGCTGAATGCGGCTTGATCGCCAGTAATCGTTCGACGACGTTTCGCTTTACGAACGAAATCCCGCCGACGTGTTCGGCGCGTCGGTCGCTCGGCGCAAGCTGGCGCAGGAGCTTCACGAAGTCCGGCCACCCCTCACGGGTCAACTGCGTCAGGTTCGCCGTCGTCAGCGCAATCACGCGCCACTGCGCTTCCGTCTCACGGGATGCGCTATAGGTCGGTGTCGGCTGTTTCAACAGGGTAATCCTGCAAGGCACTTGATCGTTTTCGTTTTTTAAATCGCCCTTGGGCGAACCGATCCGCATCCGCGACGGCCAGTGGCGATTTGTGCACGTGAGGTCGGCACTCAATTGCATCGGCGTCTTCGCCGCCGCCGTCCCATCCGCGCGCAGCAGCACAAGCGACGTTTCACGTCCGGGGTAATGGGTTGCCGCGTAGGGATCGTGACGCGCGAGCCAGAACCGTTCGCCGGTTCCCGCTTTCCACGCGTTCAGCGGTGGAATATCGGTCCCGTCGGACGGATCGCGAACCGCGTCAATCGAATAGATGCCGCGCATGGCCGGGCGATTCGGCTTCGGCACGAGGGGATAGTCCGCGACGATTTCGCCGCGTGACGACTTGACGCCCGCTTGCGCAAACAGATTCACGATTGGCGTACAGAACAACCGGAGGTTGTCCGCCGATAACGGGGCGAGTGCCTGCGCGATGCGCGAATCGGAGTGTACGCCCTCAATTGCGAGATGCAGGATGACGCGCCTCGCGCGGTCCATTTGGGCGGGCGGAAGAAATCGGTGTAAATGAATATCGAGGAAATCGAACTTGTCCGGAAATCCGACGTGTTCGAGCAGCGGTTGAACGAGCGGTGAGGTTCGGGACGGCGGCAGCAATATGTCGGCCGGGCCGAACCCGACCGGTGTGACCGGTATCCTCGCAATTGGCATCCATCGTCCGCTGTCGTCCCCTTCGACGTATGCGCCCCGGACGCGCAGCAGGACCGTATCCAGCAGCGCGACGACTGTCTGGCGTTCTCCGGCGAAGTGGACGCGCAGCGTGTCGGGCAAAACTGCTCCGAGCGGCGCGGTGGCGCCCGTCGATTCGATCGTGATGGAAATGAAGCTGGTTGTGTTCGGCGGCAATGCGACTTGTGCCGGTGCGACGGTGCTGCGCGAGAATCGAGCGTTTGCGATGCGGATCGGCGCAAGCGTTACGTCATAAGCGGTTCGAAAGCGAACTTCCCCGCCGCGCGACGTGAGCTGCATGCCACGCGGCAAGACGGTCGGCTTGTTCGGTAATTCTTTGATCGGATCGAAGCGAGCGATCGAACATGAAGGGAACAGTCGCAAGTAGTGCGGATGCAAGACATGAAGCAACGCTTCCGTGAACTTCGGTGCGCCGTCGTCCAGGTTGGCCCGGATTTCGGCTGCAATCAACGCGAACGCCTGCATCATCCGCTGGACGTGTGGGTCGTCCGTCTGTCCGCCTGTAAAGCTCAGGCGGGCCGCAATTCGTGGATAGTCGTTGGAGAAGGTTGCGAACTGATCTTCCAGCTTCGCCAGTTCCTGTTCATAGTAGCCGCGCAGCTTGTCGTGCATATCCAACGTCGTAAGGCCTCTGCAGGTCACGACGTGCGTCGTATTGTCCAACGGTCATCGTAGTCGAATCTTCATTCTCCGAGTTCCCGCAGCCCAATAGTCCGACGCCCAAATATGAGTCTGATGAGATTACGGCAACTGCACGACGGCGGGAAAAAGCCGCTTACGTTCGCATGCAATTGATATTCAGTAACCGATATTGATGGATCTTTGCGTCAGCCGAGGTTTCCTCAATCTCGGCGTGAATATGTTTCGCAATGTGAACTTCGAGGGGCGGCTTGTCGAGGTAAAGTCGGGACGGTAGCCGCCGCGGAAAGACCCCGTCCGGAACCGGCGGGGCCAGTGAGGTATCTTGCGAAAGGCGTCGAGGGTCTAGACGGCGGTGATGCGTCGCACGACTCGTCGGGGCACGCGATGATGTGCGTGCTCGGCACTGACGCTATTGCAACGCGCGCACTCGCGTACCGCAGTCCGATCGGCATGCCGTGTATCAGAACACGCACGCCTCGGTCGTCGTCAGCGTCGCAAACGGTCCGCCAAGCGTCGCATTGTGATGCGCGACGATCCGCTCGGCTGCCAGCGCGGGCGTATCCATGCAGGTATGCGCATCCGCAACGAGCACCGCGCGAAAGCCGAGATCGCCGGCCGCGCGGCACGTCGTATCGACGCAGTACTGCGTCTTCATCCCCGCAATCACGATCTCGCCGATACCGGCCGCATGCAACCACTCGGCGAGTCGCGTGCCTGCGAAGCAACTCGGGCGAGTCTTGTCGAACACGATGTCGCGTGCGGTATCGATCGCAAGCTCCGGGAGCAGCGCGGCCAGCGGTGCGTCGGGCGCGGTCGGCGAGCCGGCCGGGCCGGTGTGACGCACCGCGAACACGGGCGCACCGGCTTCATGCGCGCGACGAATCAGCCGGTTGATATTGGCCAGCACGCGTTCGCCGTCATGCGGACGATCGGGACCATGAAACAGCCCGACCTGCATGTCGATCACGAGCAGCGCGCGTTTCGGGGAAGGGGCTTCGGACATGGTGTTTCTCCTGAGTGGCCGATGCAGACGGAGAAACGAAAAGACCCCGTCCGGAACCGGCGGGGCCTGTGGGAATCGGTGACGCTACGATCTTGCGCGCACTCGCCGCACGGGCCCGCCGAAGGCGGTCGTGCGCGTGGTCGTCGAAAGGGTGATCGTGGCGTTGTGCATTGGCCGATGATGCCCGATGTGTGCGCGCAACGTCAATGACGCTCCACGTACCGCGTACCGGCCACCGCTCAATCCAGCGCCTTCCCGGCCTTCTCGTCCATGCAGCGAATCGCGAGCAGTGTGAACAAGCCACACCCGATCGCGTACCACGCCGGCGCATTCGGATTCCCGGTCGCCGCGATCAGCCACGTGACGAAGAACTGCGCGAAGCCGCCGAAGATCGCGACGCCGACGCTATACACGAGCGCACCGCCCGTCGCACGCACGGCCCGCGGAAACAGCTCGCCGAGCATTGCCCCTGTCGCACCGATGTTGATCGCATGCACGATCGACAGCGCAGCGATGATCGACAGCAGCGACGTGGCGCCCGGCCAGCGGTTCAGCGCGATGAACGCCGGGTAGATCGCGGCCATCAGCACGATGCGCGTCCACCAGACGATCCGGTTGCGTCCGTACACGTCCGACAGGTGGCCACCGATCGGCGTCACGAGCATCAGGATCGCACCGGCGACGCAGCCGGCCGTCATCGACAGCCACGTCGGCAGGTGCAGCACCTGCACACCGTAGATCGCCATGTAGAACACGATGATGTAGTGGATCGACGTGCCGCCGATCGTCACGCCGAGGCCTGCGAACACGGCCTTGCCGTGATGGCGCAGCACGTCGGCGAGCGGCAGCGACGCGACCGGTTCGTCGTGCGCGGCGGCGGGCGAGGGCACCGCCGCCGGGACTTCCTCGACGGTGCGGCGCAGCCAGTAGCCGAGCGGCACGAACAGCGTGCCGATGATGAACGGCACGCGCCACCCCCAGCTTTCGAGTTGCGCGGCGCTTAGCGTCGACGTCAGCGCGACGCCGGTCAGCGCGCCGGCGAGCGCGGCGAGCCCCTGGCTCGAGAACTGGAACGACGCATAGAAGCCGCGACGATGCTGCGGCGCCTGTTCGAGCAGCAATGTCGTCGATGCACCGACTTCGCCGCCCGACGCGAACCCCTGCAGCAGCCGCGCGAGCACCAGCAGCAGCGGCGCGGCGAGGCCGATCTGCGCGAAGGTCGGCGCGACCGCGATCGTCGCGGTGCCGAGCGCCATCAGCAGCAGCGTGAGGATCATCGCCTTCTTGCGGCCGGCGCGGTCTGCATACATGCCGATCACGAGCCCGCCGAGCGGACGCGTGACGAAGCCGACACCGAAGCTCGCGACCGCGAGCATCAGTTGTCCGAATGAAGAATGTACGGGAAAGAACAGCTTGCCGATCAGGATCGCGAAGAAGCTGTAGACCGTGAAGTCGTAGAACTCGAGCGCGTTGCCGACGGCGGCGGCCGCGATCAGCCGGCGTTTCTTTGCGGCGGCGCGGGCATCGACGGGCGTGCCGGCGTACGGAAGGGCGGACGTTTCCATGGGGTTCTTCCCGTTAAGCGCGAAACTGCGTGGAGTGGGACCGTCAGGCCGCGAGCCAGGCTTCGGCGACGCGCACCCAGTAGCTCGCGCCGATCGCGAGGATGTCGTCGTTGAAGTCGTAGCCGGGGTTGTGCACCATGCAGCCGCCCTTGCTGCCGATCCCGTTGCCGATGAACGCATAGCAGCCGGGGCGCGCCTCGAGCATGAACGCGAAATCCTCGCTGCCCATCAGCGGCGCGGCGTCGGTTTCGACGCGTTCCGCGCCGAGCATCTGGCGCGCGATGTCGGCCGCGAACGCGGTCGGTTCCGCGTGATTGACGAGCACCGGGTAGCCGTAGTCGTAGTCGACTTCCGCGGTGACGCCGAAGCTTTCCGCCTGGCCTTTCACGAGCGCTTCGATGCGGCGCGCGAGCAGTGCGCGCACGTCGGCGTTCAGCGCGCGCACCGACAGTTTCATCACGACGGTTTCGGGAATGATGTTGAAGGTCTCGCCGGCCTGCACGCTGCCGACAGTGATCACGGCCGCATGCTGCGCATCGACCTCGCGCGCGACGATCGTCTGCAGCGCGACCATGATGCTGCCCGCGGCCGACATCGGATCGCGTGCGAAATGCGGCATCGCGCCGTGGCCGCCGACGCCGCGCAGCGTGATCGTCACGCGGTCGGCCGACGCCATCGCGGCGCCGGTGCGGAACGCCATGTCGCCGGCCGCGCGGCCCGGCATGTTGTGGATCGCGAAGATCGCGTCGCACGGGAAGCGGTCGAACAGGCCGTCGTCCATCATTGCCTTCGCGCCGCCGAAGTTTTCCTCGGCCGGCTGGAAGATCAGGTTCAGCGTGCCGGAGAACCGGCGCGTGGCCGCGAGGTGGCGCGCCGCGCACAGCAGCATCGCGGTGTGGCCGTCGTGGCCGCATGCATGCATCTTGTTCGCATGGCGGCTTGCGTACGGCAGGCCCGTGGTTTCCGCGAGCGGCAGCGCGTCCATGTCGGCGCGCAGCCCGACCGCGCGCGTGCCTTGCCCTTCGCGCAGCACGCCGACCACGCCCGTCTTGCCGATACCGCGATGCACGTCGTAGCCCCAGCCGGTAAGTAGCTCGGCGACGAGGTCGCTCGTGAGCGTCTCTTCGAATGCAAGTTCCGGATGGGCGTGGATGCGGCGGCGCACCTCGACGAGCTCGGGGGCGATCGCGGCGATGCCGGGGATGACGGGGTTCACGGCTTGCAGCATGGTCTCTCCAGTGCGGCTGGTGGGGCGTTTGACGCGCATATGACGACCAAGCATATAAATTTCTTTTGGGTACCAGAAGCTGCTAAATTGCTTTGGTGCACACCGTCGGTTGCCGCTGGGGAATACCCTGAACCACTGCGCGGCGCGGCGCACAGGGTTTCCCCGGATCACACATTGCGGCCATGAAATACCATCAGCTGAAAGCGTTCGTCACCGCCGCGGAGGAAGGGAGCATTCGCGCGGCCGCGCGGCGTCTGAACGTGTCGCCGGCAGCGCTGACGAAGGCGGTCAAGGAGCTGGAGATCGCGCTCGGCGTATCGCTCGTCGTGCGCACCGCGCGCGGCGTGCAACTCACCGCGTTCGGCCAGCAACTGCAGGTGCGCGCGCGGCTGATCGTCGCCGAAATGCAGCGCGCCCGCGACGACATCGAGCAGGCACAGGGCGCGATGACGGGTTCGGTCTCGGCGGCGATCACGCCGGCGGCGGCGGTGACGATCCTGCCCGACGCGTTTCGCGCGTTCCGGCGCCGCTTTCCGGTCGCACGCGTCAATCTGGTCGAAGGGTTTCCGGGCGTTGCGCTGCCGCGCCTGCACGACGGTTCGCTCGATTTCGCGGTGGCCGTCGTCGTGCCGGAGCTGCTGGCGGCCGAGTTCGATCATGCGGAGCTCTACGCGAGCCGCTCGCTGATCGTCGCGCGCAAAGGGCATCCGCTCGCGTCGGCCACGTCGCTCGCCGATCTCGTCGAGGCCGACTGGCTGATGAACCCGTCGCCGGAAAGCTCCACGCAGGTGCTGTTCAACTCGTTCGTCGCGCACGGGCTGCCGGTGCCGGCGCGCGTCGTCGAATGCCCGAGCTTCGGTCTCGCGCACAGCCTGATGACCGGTTGCGACCTGATCGCGTCGATGCCCGAGCAATTGCTGCAAGGCGAGTGGGCGCGCGATCAGCTCGCGGTGCTGCCGATCCGCGAGCGCTTGCCGGGCGTATCGGTGCAGGTCGTCACGCGCCGCGACAGCCCGCTGACGCCGGCCGCGGCGATGCTGCTCGACTGCCTGCGCGATTCCGCGCGACGCAAGGGATTGAGGTGAGCATGCGCCCCGTATGGATCACGTAGTGATCCTGACGATCACGACGCCGGCATGCGCCGGCCGCGCGCCATTCCGGCGCACCTTGCGCGAGCCGGTATCATAGCGGCCGGCCCGCCGCTCCGGCCGGTTTTCAACCCCATCGCCATCCGGCATCCAGCAATCAGAGGCATCACATGACCAGTGCAACCCAATTCGACAACGTATCGGTCGTCAAGCGCGCGAACGTCTATTTCGACGGCAAGTGCGTGTCGCATACCGTGCTCTTCCCGGACGGCACGCGCAAGACGCTCGGCGTGATCCTGCCGTGCGCGCTCAACTTCGGCACGGATGCGCCCGAATTGATGGAAGTGCAGGCCGGCAAGTGCCGCGTGAAGCTCGACGGCAGCAGCGAATGGCAGACCTACGGCGCCGGCGAATCGTTCTCGGTGCCGGGCAAGAGCCGCTTCGACATCGAAGTGATCGAGACGCTCGACTACGTCTGCAGCTACCTGTAACGCGCTTCCCGCGCCGCAAAGAAAAAGCCCCGCCGAAGCGGGGCTGGTCGCAAGCGGATGGCGCAAGGCCATCCGAAGCGCCTGTTCTCGTTACTGCGTTACAGGCAGGCGTTGATGTCGCCGGCGGACGCTGCGTCGCCGCGCACGCCGACCCACGTTTTCGCACCCGGCTTCAACGACGGACGAACCATCGCGGCGGCGCCGTTCGGCGGCTGCTGGCCCGGTGCGTACACGTCGGTCGCGAGGCCGTTGGCCAGCACGTTCTGCGAGATCACCTGTTGTTGCGACTTGTCGGCCCAGGTCTTGGCGATGCACGCCGAGACGTCGGGCGCATCTTTCTGGCTTTGTCCCACGTTCTGCACGGCAGGTTCGGCGGCATGAGCAGAAATTGCCACGGTCAATGCGATGAGCGGTAAGTATTTCACGTTCACGTTATCTCCCTCGAGTCGTGATTGATTGAGTGGGATGCGCAGCAGGGCTGCGTGCAAGTGAGATTCGATCGTACAAGCACGGTTCCAACCATTCCGAAACAAGTTGTTAACGCGCTTGCCAAATGGCGGCTCGGATGCTGCACGCATTGTTGCGGCGCGGCATGCGTCGTGTACGGCTCGACGTCATGCGTGGCGCGGTCGACGCGCTGACCGGTCGTGGTGTGGTGAGGAGACGGCCGCGGCGGGCGGCATCTGCGCATGCCGCGCCGCGACTCTTTATCTGATGACGAAGTGGAATGGCTGATGGATGGCCCCGTCGCATGAACACCATGATGACAAACTTTCGTCTACCGAATTGTTAACCAACTTCAAACGGAGGAAAGCGGCAGGCGATGCAGCGCGCGACGGGCGCGCCGCATCGTGCAACGACGTGAGGCGGGGAAACGGTGCGCGGCCGGGCGCCGCGCACGCGGGGTGTGTCAGCCGGCTTTGCGCGAACCGGCGTCGCGCAGGTTGACCGGGACGACCGGACGGAAGCGCTCGCGTTTCTGTTCGTCGTCGAAGTGCTGGAGCGCGGGCTTGATCAGGTCGCTGCGCGACACGATGCCGGTGATGCGCAGCGATTGCTCGTCGGCGACGACCGGCAAGCGTTCGAGGCCGAGCATCGCGAGGCGCGACGCGACGACGCGGCACGTTTCGTGCGCGAGCGCGACGGCCGGTGCGTGGCTGGCGAACGCGGCCGAGATCGGCGTGTCGGCGCCGGCCTGCGCGCGCTGCGCATCGAGCGTCGCGCGGTCGACGAGGCCGAGCAGGCGGCCGTTCTGCACGACCGGATACGCGCGGTGCGTCTGCTTCGCGCCGAAGTATTGCGCTTCGACGGTGTCGAGCGTCGCCGCGCCGTCGATCGCGACGAGCAGATCGGCCGACGTCATCACTTCGCCGACGTCATGCCGCTCGAGCGGATCGACGCCGTATTCGCGATAGATGTGATAGCCGCGACGCGCGATCTTTTCCGTCATGATCGAGCGCTTCATCACGACGGTCGCGAAGCCGTGCGCGACGAGCGTCGCTGCGAGCAGCGGCAGCAGCGCATTGGCGTCGTGCGTGAGGCCGAACGCGAACACGATCGCGGTGAGCGGGGCGCCGAGTGTCGCGCCGAGCGTCGCGGCCATGCACACGAGCGGCCACAGCGCCGGATCGCCGCCCGGCAACACCGGCGACAGCACGGTGCCGAGGCCGGCGCCGAGCATCAGCAGCGGGGCGAGCACGCCGCCCGACGTGCCGGAGCCGAGCGCGATCACCCACATCACGGCCTTCACGATCAACAGCGCGAGCGCGATCTTCAGCGCGATGTGCTGGTGCAGCAGGTCGCCGATCACGTCGTAGCCGACGCCGAGCGCGCGCGGCTCGAGCCAGCCGCCGACGCCGATCACGATCGCGCCGAGCGCCGGCCACCACATCCAGTGCACGGGGAGCTTCGCGAAGGTGTCTTCGACGCGGTAGAGCGCGGCCGACAGGCCGCACGCGAGCATGCCCGACAGCAGGCCCGCGACGATGCACGACAGCAGCGCGACGGGCGTCGGCGCGGCCGTCGTCAGCGGAAACAGCGGATCGACGCCGAAGAACACCGCGCGTGCGAAACCGGCCACCGCGCACGCGAGCGCGACTGGCAGGAAACTGCGCGGACGCCATTCGAACAGCAGCAGTTCGACCGCGAGCAGCACGGCGGCCACCGGCGTGCCGAACACGGCCGTCATGCCGGCGGCCGCACCGGCGACGAGCAGCGTCTTGCGCTCGGCGGCGGTCACGTGCACGCATTGCGCGATCAGCGAGCCGAGCGCGCCGCCCGTCATGATGATCGGGCCTTCGGCGCCGAACGGGCCGCCGCTGCCGATCACGACGCCGGACGACAGCGGCTTGAGGATCGCGACCTTCGGCGACATGCGGCTCTTGCCGAACAGGATCGCCTCGATCGCCTCGGGAATGCCGTGGCCGCGGATCTTCTCCGAACCGAAACGCGCCATCAAGCCGACGATCAGCGCGCCGATCACCGGGACCACGATCACCCATGCGCCGAGCGTGTTGTTCGCAGGCGAACGATCGGCGAACGAGAACTGCTGGAAGAAGAACAGGTTCGTGAACAGGTGGATCAGGCTCAACAGCACGAACGCGGCAAGCGTGCTGACGAGGCCGATCCCGGCGGCAAGCAATGCGATCCTGGGCAGGCGTTCGTTGGTCGAGAAATCGCGTTTGTGTGGGGCGTTCATCGGAGTGGCAAGAGCAAGGGTCAGTAATCGATCTGGGGAACCTGGAACGTGCCCTTGAGCGACTTCAGCTCGGCACGATGCATGGCCGCGAGACGGGCAAGCAGCGTTTCGCCGGCCGGCTCGAGGTGGACTTCGACCTGGCGGCGATCGGCTTCGCTCGGCTTGCGCTTCACGAGCCCAAGCGCTTCGCAGCGCGTCACCAGCGCCACGACGCCGTGGTGCTGCGCCTGCAGGCGTTCCGCGAGTTCGCCGATGGTCGCCCATTCGCGATGCGGATAGCCCTTGATGTGCAGCAGCAGCAGGTATTGCAGCGGCGTCACGCCTTCGCTTTGCGCGGCGCGTTCGGAGAAGCGCTCGAAGCGACGCATCTGGTAGCGGAACTCGGACAGTTGCTGGAAATCGCTTTTCGTCAGTGCGCGGCGGGTATCGGTCATCGAGGTCATTCGGGCAGTCGGTTGCGGTGACGATTAATATATCACAACGTGATATAAATGGCCGAAATCGGGCGGGATGCTTGCATGATGTGTTTCGCGGGCGGTGACGTAGCGTGATGCGCGCTACGCGGCATCGAGCATTTGGGTCTGCTGATAAAGGCCCGTGACGAGATCCGTCTGCGTCATGATGCCGACGAGCCGGTGCGACGCATCGACGACCGGAATATGGTGGTGGCCCGAATGCGTGAACAGCGGCACGAGCGCGGTGATCGGCATCGTTTCCGGCACCGATGCGACGTCGTGCGTCATCACGGACGCGACACTCGCGGGCTGGCCGCCGAACGATTGCGGCAGCCGCGCGGACAGGCGCTGCCACAGTGGAGTCGGGCGGCGCGGCGGGCGCGTGAGGTCGGCGCGCGTGACGATGCCGATCAGGCGGCCTTCGCCGTCGACCACGGGCAGCGCCTTCACGCGGTGGCGGTCGAGCAGCGTGAGCGCGGCCGCGACCGACGTCGACGGCGCGACTTCGATCGCATGTTTCGTCATCAGGTCCGCGCACTTGAGCTGGCCGAACGTGCGCGCATAAGCCTGCATCTCGGTTTCGCGCAGCAGCGTTTCGAGATCGTCCGGATCGACGTCGAGCCATTCGCTGCGGCGCTTCAGTACCGCATCGAGGTCGCCGCGCGTGAAGCCGCCGCGCGCCGGCGCGGCGCCGGCCTGCGGTTTCGCTTCGGGACGCACGCCGCCGTGCGGGTAGCGGTGCCCGGTCAGCGCGTGATAGACGAGCGCGGCCGACAGCAGGATCGCCGACTGCAGCGCGATCGGCTGCAGCACGAAGCCGAAGCCGAGCGAATGGATCGCCGGGCCGCCGACCACGGCCGTGAGCGCGACGGCGCCCGACGGCGGGTGTACGCAGCGCAGCGCGAACATGCCGCCGATCGCGCACGCGATCGCGACCGCGGCGGCCGTGATCGGATCGGCGATCCATTGCGCGCACGCGACGCCGACCGTCGCCGCGACGAGATTGCCGCCGACGATCGACCAGGGCTGCGCGAGCGGGCTCGCCGGCACCGCGAACAGCAGCACGGCCGACGCACCCATCGGCGCGACGAGCAGCGGCACGAGGCCCGGCACGCCGGGCAACAGCCGCATCGTGACGCCGACCGTCGCAATGCCCACGAGCGCGCCGGTGCACGAGCGCAGGCGCTCGCGCCAGCCGAGGGTCATCGGATGGGGAAGGAAGCTGTGCAGCCATTGCCGCAACGTGCGGCGCGACGGGGAGGGGCCTGACGACATGGATGGGAAGCGGTAAAAGGACGGCGCAGGGGCGCGGCGACAAGCATCGAATTATATCGTGTTGTGATACAAATTGCCGCGCCGCATCACGCCGTTGCACGCGCGCGACGCGCAAGTCTTGCAAAAGCCTTTCATCGAATGAGCGCTTGCGCGCGCATAACCGCGCAAATTTGTCTGCAGCGGCGTACAATTCGGCGCAATCCATTCCCCCGTCATGCCAGAACCCCGTCCGCGATGCCCGCTCTCCCGCCTTCTCCCCGGCACGGTGATCGATTCGACGTGGTTCGCGGCCGCGTTCCGTTGCCCCTCTGACGCGAGCGCCGCCGACGCCTCCCCACTGACTCTCCCCAAGCCAATTCAATGGACATGCTCGAAAACATGCGCCTGTTCGTGCGCGTCGTCGAAGCCGGCAGTTTTACGGCGGTCGCGAAGGAAATCGACGCGACCACCGCGCAGGTGTCGCGCGCGGTTTCGAACCTCGAAGCGCACGTACAGACGCGCCTGCTGCATCGCACGACGCGCCACCTCGGCCTGACCGAAAGCGGCGAGCGCTATTTCGAGCGCGCGAAATCGATCCTCGCGGAACTCGACTACGCGAACGCGGAGGCGCGCAACGCGCTGCTGCGGCCGAGCGGCAAGATGCGCATCCATGCGATGACGGGGCTGGGGCAGAGCCATGTCGTATCGTCGATCGTCCGCTACCAGGAGGACAATCCCGACGTGTCGGTCGAGCTGACGCTGGCGCAGCGGATGCCGAATCTCGTCGAAGAGGGTTATGACGTGTCGATCGTGACCGCGTCGCAGTTGCCCGATTCGGGTTATGTCGCGCAGACCTGCGGCACGAGCTGCAGCGTGCTCGTCGCGTCGCGCGAATACCTGGCGCGGCACGGCACGCCGCAGACGCCCGACGAGCTGCCGAACCACGTGTGCCTGCGCCTCGACACGCCGGCGTCGCCGGCCGGCGAATGGCGGCTCGAGCGCAGCGACGGCGAGGAGACTGTGTACGCGCTGCAGCCGGCGCCGTTCCAGGTCAACGTGCCCGACGCGCTGTGCGTCGCGGTGCGTGCCGGCCGCGGGATCGCGTGCGTGGCGCTGTATACGGTGCTCGACGATATCCGCGAAGGGCGCCTGATCCGCGTGCTGCCCGAATACCGGCTGCAGACGGTGAGCGTCTATGCGGTCTACGCGACGCGCCGGTATCTCGATGCGAAGATCCGCACCTTCCTCGATCACCTGCGCACGACGCTCACGCCCGCGCTGGAGAACGATCTGCGCGAACTCGACCGGCTGACGACGGAGCGCTTAGCGGCCGGCCGCCAGCGCGCGTAACGATGCGCGTGCGCGCCGCCGCGACGTTCATGCGGCCGGCGCGATGCGGATCCGTTCGAAGCGGCCCGCGAGCCATACGTACGCAGCAATGCCGATCAGCCCGTGCGCGGCGACGAACCACAACGCGCCGGCGAACGAACCCGTGCTGGCGACGAAGTAGCCGATCACGAGCGGCGTGACGATCCCCGCGACGTTGCCGAGCCCGTTGAACACGCCGCCGCTCAGCCCGACCATGCCTGCCGGCGCCGTGTCGGCGAGCACGGCCCAGCCGACCGCCGCGAGCCCCTTGCCGAAGAACGCGATCGTCATCAGCGCGATCACGACCGCGTTCGACGATGCGCCGTTCGCGAGCACGAGCAGCGTCGCCATCGCCATCCCCGCGACGAACGGCGTCTTGCGCGCCCGCGACGGATGCATGCCGCGCCGGATCAGCCAGTCCGACAGCACGCCGCCGAGCACGCCGCCCGTGAAGCCGCAGATCGCCGGCAGCGCGGCGACCCAGCCGGCTTCCATGATCGTCATCCCGCGCCCCTTGATCAGGTAGATCGGGAACCACGTGATGAAGAAGTAGGTGAGCGCCGTGATGCAGTACTGGCCGATGTAGATTGCCCACAGGTTCCGGTGACGAAACAGTTGCGACGCGTCGTGCCACGACACGCGCGGCCGCTCGCGCACGCGGTTCGCCTCGAGATCGACGAGCGCGCCGTGCGCACGCAGGTAGTCGCGCTCCGCGTCGGTTATGCGCGGGTGGCCGTGCGGCTCGCGATACCACGCGAACCACAGTACCGCGAGCGCGATGCCGAGCAATCCCATCCACAGGAACACGTGCTCCCAGCCGAGCGCATGCGTGAGCCACGCCATCGCCGGCGTGAACAGCACGACGGCCATGTATTGCGCGGAATTGAACAGCGCCGACGCGGTGCCGCGTTCGGCCGTCGGGAACCAGCAGGCGACGATCCGCGAATTGGCCGGGAACGCCGGCGATTCGACGAGGCCGAGCATGAAGCGCATCACGAACAGCGCGAGCGTCGCGGCCGCGCCCTGCACCGCGAACTCGCCGACCGTGCCTTGCAGCATCGTGAAGACCGACCACAGCAACAGGCTCAGGCCGTACACGCGCCGCGCGCCGAAGCGGTCGAGCAGCCAGCCGCCCGGAATCTGGCCGATCGCATAGGCCCACGCGAACGCCGAAAAGACGACGCCGAGTTGCACGGGCGTGAGCCCGAGGTCGTGCGCGACGCCGGTGCCGGCGATCGACATCGTCGCGCGGTCCGCATAGTTGACGACGGTGACCGCGAAAATCAGTGCGAGCACCGCATAACGGACGCGGCCGGTCGTGCGCGACGCGGCGGGCGATGCGGCGACGGCAGCGCCGCTGGATCGATTGGGCATGCGTGTCTCCTGGCCTTCGTCGTGCGAAGGCATCTGGTGTTGTAACGGGAAGGGGCGTGCCGCGCTCAGCGCGTGACGCTGGTCGGCGGGCGCTGGCCTGCGAAGCACGCGGCGAGGTTCGCGAGCACGATGCGGCCCATTTCCTCGCGCGTTTCGTGCGTGGCGCTCGCGCGGTGCGGCTGCACGACGACGCGGTCGAGTTCGAGCAGCGCGGCCGGCACGTGCGGTTCGTTCGCGAACACGTCGAGGCCGGCGCCGGCGATCGTGCCGTCGGCGAGCGCACGGACGAGCGCGGCTTCGTCGACCAGCTTGCCGCGCGCGACATTGATCAGGAATCCTTTGGGGCCGAGCGCGGCGAGCACGTCGGCCGTCACGAGCACGTTGCCGTGATCGGCCGAGGCCGCGATCACGAGCACGTCGCTGTCGCGCGCGAGCGCGGCGAGGTCGGGCACGAAGCGATAGCCGCCGTCGCGATGCTCGCGCGGGCCGAAGTAACTGACGGGCATCCGGAACGCCTGCGCGCGCTGCGCGATCGCGCGCCCGACGCGGCCGAGCCCGACGATGCCGAGCCGCTTGCCCGTGACCTGCGTCGCAAGCGGCTGGGCCGTCTTGCCCCAGCGGCCGGCGCGCACGATCCGCTCGCCGGCGCCGAGGTCGCGCAGCGTCATCAGGATCAGCCCGAGCGCCATGTCGGCGACGTCGTCGGTCAGCACGTCGGGCGTCGTCGTCACGTGGATGCCGCGCGCCCGCGCGCGATCGAGATCGACCGCGTCGGTGCCGATGCCGCTGATCGCGATGATCTCGAGCGCGCCGAGCCGGTCCATCAGCGCGGCGGACAGGCCGTTCGCGCCGCCGGTCACGACGCCGCGAATGCGCGGGGCCACGCGATCGAGCAGCGCGTCCGGCTGCGCGGCCGCATACAGCCGGTGCACGGTGTAACGGGCGGACAGTTCGGCGTCGATGGTGTCGGGGAGCGGCTGGGTCAGCAGGATGTCGATGGTCATGAAGGTCTCGGTCGTCGTGCGCGGCGCGGGCTGCGCATCAGGTGGAACCGAGTATAGAAATCGCATCGATATCGGTCTAACATCAAAAGACTATCGATTGATTCAAGAATTGAATGATTGAACTGCACCAGCTTCGCTGCTTCGTCGCGGTTGCCGAAGAGCTGCATTTCGGCCGCGCGGCCAGGCGGCTCTTCATGACCCAGCCGCCGCTCAGCCGGCAAATCCAGTTGCTCGAGCATGCGCTCGGCATCGCGCTGCTCGAGCGCAGCAGCCGGCAGGTCAGCCTGACCGCGGCCGGCGAGCGCTTCCTGCGCGACGCGCGGCACATCCTCGAATTTTCCGCGCGGGCCGAGCAGGCCGCGCAGCGCGTCGCGCACGGCGGGGCCGGGCGCATCACGCTCGGTTTCACGGCCGTCAGTGCGTACCGGATGATTCCGGTACTGCTCGCGCATGCGGCCCATGCGTTGCCGGACGTCGACGTCGAATTGCGCGAAATGGTGTCGACCGTGCAGATCGATGCGCTCGCGTCGCGGATGCTCGACGCGGGTTTCGTGCGCCAGCGCGCCGCGCGCCAGCCGCTCGAATACCGGCTCGTGCAGCGCGAACCGATGCTCGTCGCGGTCGCGCAAGGCGCGCCGCTCGCGGCCTACGAGCAGATCGGTCCGGACGAGCTCGACCGGCAGCCGTTCATCGCGTATTCGCCGAACGAGGGCAAGTATTTCCACGACATGATCTCGGGGATGTTCGCGAGCGCCGGGCGGCTGCCGAACTACCTGCACTACGTTGGCCAGACGCATACGATCCTCGGCCTCGTGCGCGCGGGGCTCGGCGCGGCGCTGGTGCCGGCGTCGGCGCGCGAGCTACACGTGGACGGCGTGGTGTTCCGGCCGCTGGCGGGCGTCAACGTGGCGGCCGAGTTGTATCTCGCGTGGCGCGCGGACAACGACAATCCGGCGCTGCCGGTATTCAACGCAATGGTCGAGCGGTTTCTGACCGAGAGCACGGACGATCCGGGTGTTTAGCGACGGTGCTTGCTTACGCGAGCAACCTGCCGCATACCGCGCAAAGTCGGTCGTCTGATGATTGCAAACACGATCCCGAATTTTTTCGGCGCCTCGGGAATACATAGAAAAACGGCGAATTTTCATACGAATTTCACCTGAAACGCGGCGCGTACCCTGCGGATTTTTCATCTCGAACACGGGGAAACCCCCATTTTTCCTCATCGGTCGTCGTAATACTGTATCGATACACTAAATCGATACAGTCGCGTCGCGAGACGCACTCGCACAGGAGACGACTCATGAATACCTACACCCGGCGGCGCTTTCTGCAAACGGTGTCCGCCGCCACGCTCGCGGCCGCGGGCGGCTTGCCGGAAAGCGTGCGCGCGCAGCAGCCGGTCGTCACGCTGCGCTGCTCGTCGTCGATGCCGGCCGACCAGAACGCCGCGCACTACGTGTGGTACGAGCGTCTCGCCGCGAACCTGAAGGCGAGCGTGGGCGACGCGATCCGGGTCGACTACTTTCCGAACAGCCAGCTCGGCAAGGAAAGCGACGTCGTGCAGCAGGTCAAGATCGGCGCGATCGACATGATGATCGCGGGCTCGTCGATCTGGGCCACGGTCGCGCCGGAGCTCGGGATGCTCGATCTCGGCTACCTGTTCGACAGCTACGCGCACGTCGCGAAGGCGCTCGACGGCCCGGTCGGCACGAGCCTGAACGCGCTGCTGCAAAAGCGCGCGGGATGCTCGGTGCTGACCTGGGGCTCGCATTTCGGCGGGCGCTGCGTGTTCACGAAGCAGCCGGTGACGGCGCTGTCCGGCCTGAAGGGGACGAAGCTGCGCGTGCTGCCGACGCCCGCGTTCATGGACACCTTCAAGGCGATGGGCGCGGTGCCGACGCCGATTCCGTTCGGCGAGCTGTACATGGCCGTGCAGACGGGCGTCGTCGACGGTCTCGAACACGATCCCGCCACGGTGCTCGCGAGCCGCTTCGACGAGATCGTGAAGTCGTGCTGGCAATCGCGCCACGTGTTCGCGGCGATGACCGTCGTGATGGGGCGGCGTGCGCTCGACCGGATTCCGGCCAATCTGCGGCCGGCCTTCGACCGCGCGGTGGCCGACGCGACCGTGCAGCAGCGCGCGATTGCCGCGCAGAAGGCCGCGCAGGCGGAGCAGGCGCTGAAGCAGCGCGGCATGGCGTTTTACCCGCTGGCCGATGGCGAGCGCGCGGCGCTGCGGCAGACGATGCAAGACCGCCTGTATGTGGCGTTCGCGAAGCAATATCCGGCCACCGCGCCGCTCTTTCCGGCGATTGCCGCCGCGCGGGGGTGAGCGATGGACATGCACTCCGTGTCGGGCGCCGCGCCGGCTCCCGCTGCCGGCCAGCCGGCGCATCGCGTCGCCCGCGTGCTGGATGCGGCGCTGCGCTGGCTCGAGTATCTGTCGGCCGTGGTGCTCGCCGTCGACGTGCTGGTCGTGTTCGTGTCGGTCGTGTTCCGCTATTTCCTCCACGACCCGGTCGACTGGGCCGAGGAAGTGGCCAGCGCGCTGATGATCGTGCTGGTGTTCTTCGGCGCGGCGACGGTGCTGGGGCGCAGCCAGCATGTCGGCATCGACGTGTTTCGCGGCCGGCTGCCGGCACGCTGGCAGGGCGCGCTGATCCAGGTCGGCCACTGGATCGTGGCGGCGGTTGCGCTGAACCTGCTGGTGTCGTCGTGCCAGTTGCTCACGGATTCGTACGACCAGTTGACGACGGGCGGCCTGCCGGGCTGGATCAACGGGTATCCGATGATGTTCGGCGCGCTGTTCATGACGGTATTCGCGCTCGCCAATGCGCTGAACGCGCCGCGCGGCCGGGTGATCGGCACGTTCCTGTGCTGCGAGGCGCTCGCGGGCGCCGTGTACGGCTGGAACGCGCTGTGGCCCGCGCATGCGGTCGCGCCCGGCACGCTGCTGGTCGCGGGTTTCGTCGGCGGGCTGGTGCTCGGCGTGCCGATCGGATTCGTGCTGGCGTTTTCGGCGCTGCTGTATTTCCTCGCCGATCCGACGCTGCCGCTGCTCGTCTACTCGCAACAGGTGATGGCCGGGGCCGATCACTTCGTGCTGCTCGCGGTGCCGTTCTTCGTGCTGGCGGGGCTGCTGATGGAGACCAACGGGATGTCCGCGCGGCTCGTCGAGCTGCTGCTGCGGATCTTCGGGCGCGTGCGGGGCGGGCTCGGCCTGATCGTGATCTTCGCGACGGCGTGCTTTTCCGGCGTGTCGGGCTCGAAACTGGCCGATATCGCGGCGGTGGGCGGCGTCGTGATGCCGGCGGTGCGCCGCGCGCGGCAGGACCCGAACGAAACCGCCGCGCTGCTCGCGTGCAGCGCGGTGATGGCCGAGACGATTCCGCCGTGCGTGAACATGATCATCATGGGCTTCGTCGCGAACATCTCGATCGCCGGGCTGTTCGTCGCGGGGATCGTGCCGGCGGCCGTGCTGGCCGCGTCGCTCGCGGTCGTGACGGTGATCACCGGGCGCAAGATCGACGTGGCCGGGGTGTTCGGCGAGCGTCGCGCGTGGCTGCTGCTCGCGGGCGGCGCGCTCGTCGCGCTGGTCATGGTCGCGATGATCGGCAAGGGCGTGACGTCTGGGATCGCGACGTCGACCGAAGTGTCCGCGTTCGCGGTGGTCTACGCGCTCGTCGTGGGCTGGCTCGCGTTTCGCGAACTGACGTGGCGCTCGGTCGGCCGCGTGTTCGTGCGCGCCGCGTCGATGGCGAGCGGTATCCTGTTCATCGTGGCCGCGGCGTCGAGCGTGTCGTTCGCGCTGTCGATCGAGCAGATTCCGGCCCTCGTCTCGGGCACAATGACGGCGTTTGCCCATCAATACGGCGCGACGATGTTCCTGCTGCTGTCGGCGCTGCTGATGATCGTGTTCGGCGCCGTGCTCGAAGGCGCGCCCGCGCTGATCATCTTCGGGCCGCTGCTCGCGCCGATCGCGCTGCAGCTCGGTATCAACCCGCTGCATTTCGGCACGGTCGTGGTGGTGGCGATGGGGTTCGGGTTGTTCGCGCCGCCGGTCGGGCTCGGGCTGTTCACGACCTGCGCGATCACGGGCACCGAGGTCGGGCGCGTGGCCCGGCCGATGGTGAAATATCTGCTGGTGCTGTTCGCTGCCCTCGTGGCGCTGATCTTCGCACCGGCGTTTTCGTTGTGGCTGCCGGCCCATTTCGGCCTGTAGCCCGTTCCATGCAAGACGACATGAGTACGATTCAGGATGTGGCCCGTCATGCGGCCGTTTCGGTCAGCACGGTTTCGAACGTGCTCAACGGACGCACCGATCAGATGAAGCCGGAAACGCTCGAACGCGTGAAGGCGGCGATGGACGCGCTGCAGTACCGGCCGAGCACGCTCGCGCGCCAGCTCAAGACGGGGCAGACGCCGCTCGTCGGGCTGCTGGTGCCGTCGATGGCGAACCCGATGTACGGCTACATCGCACGCGAGATCGAGGCCTGCGCGCAGGAGCGGTATGGCCATCGCGTGCTGATCGGCAACACGTACCGCGATGCGCGCAAGGAGGCGTCGTTCTTCGACGATCTGTACGCGCACGGCGTGCGGCGCGTGATCGTGATCTCGTCGCTCGCCGATGAAAGCCACCTCGAGCGCGCGGCCGAGCGCGGGATGACGGTCGTCAGCTACGACCGTCGCGCGACACCCGGCGAGCAGTCGAAGGTCGATCACGTGACGGCCGACAACGAGGCGGCCGCGCGGCTCGCGACGCGCCGGCTCGTCGAAGCGGGCCATACGCGGCTCGCGTTCGCGACGGTGGCCGGTATCACCGTGAGTCGCAGCGACAAGATCCGCGGCTTTCTCGCCGTGGCGAGCGAGGCAGGCGGCGCCACCCAGGCGCGCGTGCTCGACGGCGGCCCCGCGAACGAATACGGCGACTCGGTGATCGTCGATGTCGGGCGTGCGCTCGGCGTCGAGCTCGCGGCCGATCCGGCGCGGCCGACCGGCATCGTCGCGGTCAACGACCTGTTCGCGCTCGGCCTGATGGCCGGGCTGCGCGACGGCGGCTTGCGGGTGCCGGACGATGTCTCCGTCATCGGGATGGACGGTCATTTCCTGTCGGCGATCTCGTGGCCGGCGCTCACCACGGTGCAACTGCCCGTCACCGAAATGGCCGCCGAGATGGTGCGGCGCGTGATGCGGCAGGAGGGCGACGCGCCGTCCGCATCCGGGCAACGCGTGTTCGCGGACGTGACGCTCGTGGAGCGCGCGTCGGTGGCGCCGCCGCCGACGCAGGCGGCCGGCATGAGCGGGGGGCACGCATGACGCGCGTCTACGTCACGCATCCGACCGGGATGATCGACCACTACTTCGGCGCCAGCGCGTTGCGCGCGCTGCGCGCGATCGCGGACGTCACCTGCAACCCGCACGATCGCGAACTCGGCACGGACGAGCTGATTGCCGCCGCGCAGGGATGCGATGCGATCATCGCGTATCGGCAGACGCCGGCGCCTCGCGCGCTGTTCGCGGGGCTGCCGGCCCTCGCCGCGTTCCTGCGTTGCGCGGTCGACATCCGGACGGTCGACGTCGCCGCGGCGAGCGCGTTCGGCGTGCTGGTCACGCAGGCGAGCCCCGGCTTCGGCCCGGCCGTCGCCGAGTGGGTCGTCGGCGCGATGATCGATCTCGCGCGCGGGATCGGCGGCTACGCGAACGCGTACCACCGCGGCGCGGCGCCGGTGCCCCGGATGGGGCGAGAATTGCGCGGCAGCACGCTCGGCCTGATCGGCTACGGGCAGATCGCGCGCCATCTCGCCCCGGTCGCGACGGCGCTCGGCATGCGCGTGCTCGTCAGCGATCCATACGTGCGAGTCGACACGCCGTCGCTCGAACAGGTCGACTTCGCCACGTTGCTGCGCGACGCGGATTTCGTCGTCTGCCTTGCGCCGGCCACGCCGGCCACCGCGAACCTGATCGATGCGGCGGCATTCGCCGCGATGAAGCCGGGCGCGTGCTTCATCAATGCGTCGCGCGGCGAACTCGTCGACGAACAGGCGCTGGCCGACGCACTCGCCAGCGGGCGGCTGGCCGGTTGCGCGCTCGACGTCGGCCGCGCGGCGGACCAGATGCCCACCCCCGCGCTGGCCGCGCATCCGCGCGTCATCGCGACCCCGCACATCGGCGGCCTGACGCTGCCGGCGATCGAGCATCAGGCGCTGGAGACGGTCGACCAGCTCGCCGCGTTGCTCGACGGGCGCGTGCCGACCGGCGCGGTCAACGCCGCGCAGGCGACGCGGCTCGCGCGCTGGCGCGCATCGCATGCGTCCGTCGCACGGGGCGGGCGATGACGCGCGACGAGGCGGGCGGCACGCGGTTCGCCAACGCGTGCGATTGCCATATCCACATCTACGACGATGCGTATCCGCTCGCGCCGACGGCGACGTTTCGACCGCCCCATGCGCCGGTGGCTGCCTATCGGCGCATGCAGCAGGCGCTCGGCCTCACGCGTGTGGTCGTCGTGCAGCCGACCGGCTATGGCTTCGACAACCGATGCACGCTCGACGCCTTGGCCGCACTGGGCCCGCAGGCCCGCGGCGTCGCGACGGTGCCGGTCGACGTGCCGGATGCCGAGCTGGAACGTCTGCATGCTGCCGGCATGCGCGGCGTGCGCTTCATGATGCTGGCGGGCGGCACCGCGCAATGGCGCGATCTGGAGCGGATGTCCGCGCGGATCGCGCCGCTCGGCTGGCATATCGACCTGCAGTTCGACGGCCGCACGCTGGGCGAGATCGAACCGACGCTGTCGCGGCTGCCGGCGCGTATCGTCATCGATCACACGGGCAAGTTCCTGACGCCCGTCGCGCCGGATGCGCCGTCCTTCCTTGCGCTGCGGCGCCTGCTCGATCGCGGCCACGCATGGGTGAAGCTGTCCGCGCCGTACGAGACGTCGCGATCCGGCGCACCGGGCTACGACGATGTCGGGCGGCTTGCCGCCGTGCTCGCGCGTGGCCATTCGGCGCGCTGCGTATGGGGCAGCAACTGGCCGCATCCGAACGCGTCGCCGCCGCCCGACGATGCGCGCCTGCTCGGCTGGCTGCACGATTGTGCGGCCGACGACGCGATTGCCCGCGCGATCCTGGTCGACAACGCGGCTGCGCTTTATGGATTTCCCGCGGACACGCAGCGCGAAACCGCCACGTCATACGCCATCGCCCCCGTCCGGTAACGGTGGCGTGAAGCGAGGCAGAGGGAGGAGACTTGAAGACGTGCGCGCGGCCCGGCGGAGAGCATTCGCCGGGCCGCGCGCAGCGGGACGTCAGTGGGTGAACGACAGGAACAGATAGGCAGCGAACAGCGCGACGTGCACGACGCCGTGCAGCACCGTCGTGCGCCCCTGGCTCAGCGTGAGCGTGCTGACCAGCAGCGTGAGCGCCAGCAGCACCGTTTCCATCGCGCCGATCCCGAGCGTGAGCGGCTGGCCGACCCAAATGAACACGGCCGCGACGGTCGGGATCGTGAGGCCGATGCTCGCGAGCGCCGACCCGAGCGCGAGGTTCATGCTGGTCTGCAGCCGGTTCGCACGCGCGGCGGTGACGGCCGCGAGCCCTTCGGGCAGCAGCACGAGCGCGGCGATCACGATGCCGACCGCGGCTTCGGGCGCGCCGAGCTTCAGCACCGCATGCTCGACGGCTGGCGACAACAGCTTCGCGAGCAGCACGACCGCAACGAGGCTCGCGAACAGCAGCACCATGCTGACGATCGCGGTGCGGTTGCTCGGCGCCGCCGCGTGCACCGCTTCGTTCGCGCTGTCGTGCGCGGCGAGGAAGTAGTCGCGGTGGCGCACGGTCTGCACGAACACGAATGCGCCGTACAGCACGAGCGATGCGACGCCGGCGAACGCGAGCTGCGATTTCGAGAAGAACGGGCCCGGCGCGGCGCTCAGGTAGTTCGGCATCACGAGCGACAGCACCGACAGCGACGCGAGCACCGCGAGCGCCTTGCTCGCGCCGCGCCCCTGGAAGTCCTGTTCGCCGTGTTTCCATGCGCCGACCAGCAGGCAGATGCCGACGATGCCGTTGCAGATGATCATCACGGCGGCGAACACGGTGTCGCGGGCGAGGCCCGATTTCTCCGGGCCCGCGCCGAGCATCACCGACACGATCAGCGCGACTTCGATGACGGTCACGGCGACCGCGAGCACGAGCGTGCCGAACGGTTCGCCGACGCGGTGCGCGACGACTTCCGCATGGTGGACGGCGGCGAACACGGCGCCGGCGAGCGCGGCGGCGAACACCGCGATGACGAGGCCTTCGGCCGGCACGACGCGCGACAGCGCGAGTACCAGCCACGCGGCAAGCGGGGCCCAGAGGGTCCAGCGCGGGAGCTGGTTGGACGAGAGCGGCATGAGGGTTTCCTTATGCGAGTGGCGGCGCGCGACGCGCCGTCACGGGTTGACGAAGCCCGGCCGTGCTATCCGCCGAACGAGAACGATGAAACCGAAGAGTGGCAGCGCGCAACGGCGCTGCCCTGGGTTCGCTGCCGCGAGGCGGCGAGGGGCGCGGGCGGGCCGGAGCCCGTCGCGGGATGAAACGGTTCGATACGGTTGCCGCGGACGGCGAGACAAGCGCACGGGGCGAGGCGCGGGCCGGAGGCTCGATCCGACCCCGAAAGGGAGCGATGGACGGCGGTGACGGCGCAACACGCGTTTCCCCCTGGAATCCGGCAATTTGTCGAATTTTATCAGGCGTTCGGGGGACACTATCTCATATTCGAACCCTTACGTTGACCTTTCGGTTTACAAAAAGTGCCCCGGCCTTTCGATTTTTTGTCGTTGCAGCTTCCGTAACGGTGTCTTGCACGACATATTCGGGCTCGCCCTGACATAAATCTACCGACCGGTCGGTTTATAATCGCTCGCACTTCCACTTGATGACGGATTGCAAGCGATGGCTGTTTCCTCTGCACATTCGGTGAACTCGGGCGCGCTGGCGCCGTCGGCCGTCGTCGGCGTGATCGGCGCCGGCGCGATGGGCGCGGGCATCGCGCAGGTCGCGGCGGCGGCCGGCCATCCGGTGCTGCTGTACGACCTGAACGAAGCGGCCTGCGACAAGGCGCTGGCCGGCATCCGCGCACAGTTCGCGCGGCTGGCGGAGAAGGGCCGGCTCGAACCGGCGCAGGCCGACGCGGCCGGCAACCGGATCCGCGCGGTGCGCGCGCTGGCCGATTTCGCGGGCGCCGCGCTGATCGTCGAGGCGGCGGCCGAACGGCTCGACGTGAAGCGCGAGATTTTCGCGACGCTCGAACGTCACGTCGACGACGCGTGCGTGCTGGCGACCAACACGTCGTCGATCTCGATCACGTCGATCGCGGCCGGGCTGCGCGTGCCGCAGCGCGTCGCCGGCCTGCATTTCTTCAACCCGGCGCCGCTGATGGCGCTCGTCGAGGTGGTCAGCGGGCTCGCGACCGCGCCGGAGGTCGCCCAGGTGCTGTATGCGACCGCCGCCGCGTGGGGCAAGCAGCCGGTGATGGCGAAATCGACGCCGGGCTTCATCGTGAACCGCGTCGCGCGGCCGTATTACGCGGAGGCGCTGCGCGTGCTGAACGAGCAGGGCGGCGCGCCGGCCACGATCGACGCGGTGATGCGCGAAGCCGGCGGGTTCCGGATGGGACCGTTCGAGCTGATGGACCTGATCGGCCACGACGTGAATTTCGCGGTGACCGAGTCGGTGTTCCGCGCGTACTTCAACGATCCGCGCTACACGCCGTCGCTGATTCAGCAGGAGCTCGTGAACGCGGGCTTCCTCGGGCGCAAGTCGGGGCGCGGCTTCTATTCGTATGCGGACGGCGCGACGCCGCCCGCGCCCGATCTCGAACCTGCGCGCACCGCGCCGACCGACGTCGTGCTGTTCGCGCAGGACGGCCCGACCGCCGCGCTGCATGCGCGCTTCGCCGAACGCATCGCGAACGCGCGGCGCAACGATGCGCATGCGGACGAACTGCTCGCCGTGGCCGGCCGCGCGTCGATCGCGCTGACCGACGGCCGCACGGCCACCGCGCGTGCCGCCCAGACGGGCGTGGCGGATCTCGTGCTCGTCGACCTGGCGCGCGATTACGCGCAGGCGGGGCTCGTCGCGCTGACGCGCGCGCTCCAGTGCAGTGACGCCGCGTATGCGGATGCGGTCGGCCTGTTCCAGCAGGCGGGCTTTCGCGTCGTCGGCATCGCGGACGTGCCGGGCATGGTCGCGATGCGCACCGTCGCGATGCTCGCGAACGAAGCGGCCGACACGGTCAACCAGGGCGTGTGCTCGCCGGCCGATCTCGATCTCGCGATGGAGAAGGGCGTGAACTACCCGTGCGGCCCGCTCGCGTGGGCCGATGCGATCGGCGTCGGCCGCGTGCATCGCGTGCTGTCGAACCTGGCGGCGAGCTACGGCGAGGACCGCTATCGCGTGTCGCCGCGCATCGCCGCGTTGCATGCGGCCGGCCGCACGTTCCGGTCATGACCGCCTCGTCACCTCGAACACGACAACGACATCACTCCATTGGAGGAGCACCCCGATGACTCACCCGACGCATCCCGCCGCCGCCCTCGAGCCGATCGAGACCGCCAGCCGCGACGAACTGCAGGCGCTGCAGCTCGACCGCCTCAAGTGGTCGCTGCGCCATGCGTACGACAACGTCCCGCACTATCGGCGCACGTTCGATGCGGCGGGCGTGCATCCGGACGACCTGAAATCGCTCGCCGATCTCGCGAAATTCCCGTTCTCGACCAAGAGCGACCTGCGCGACAACTATCCGTTCGGCCTTTTCGCGGTGCCGCGCGAGCAGGTCGTGCGCGTGCACGCGTCGAGCGGCACGACGGGCAAGCCGACCGTGGTCGGCTACACCGCGCGCGACATCGATACGTGGGCGAACGTGACCGCGCGCTCGATCCGCGCGGCCGGCGGCCGCCCGGGCGATACGCTGCACAACGCGTTCGGCTACGGCCTCTTCACGGGCGGTCTCGGGATTCACTACGGCGCGGAGCGGCTCGGCTGCATGGTCGTGCCGATGTCGGGCGGCCAGACCGAGAAACAGGTGCAGCTGATTCGCGATTTCGAGCCGAAGATCATCCTCGTCACGCCGTCGTACATGCTGAACCTGATCGACGAGATGGTGCGGCAGGGAATGGACCCGGCCGAATCGTCGCTGAAGATCGGCATCTTCGGCGCCGAGCCGTGGACGCAGGCGCTGCGCAATGAAGTCGAGACGCGCGTGGGCATCGACGCGCTCGACATCTACGGGCTGTCGGAAGTGATGGGCCCGGGCGTCGCGTGCGAATGCGTCGAGACGAAGGACGGCCCGGTGATCTGGGAAGACCATTTCTACCCGGAGATCATCGACCCCGTCACCGGCGAAGTGCTGCCCGACGGCAGCCAGGGCGAACTGGTGTTCACGTCGCTGACGAAGGAGGCGATGCCGGTGATCCGCTATCGCACGCGCGACCTCACCGCGCTGCTGCCGCCGACCGCGCGCGCGATGCGCCGGCTCGCGAAGATCACGGGCCGCTCCGACGACATGCTGATCGTGCGCGGCGTGAACGTGTTCCCGAGCCAGATCGAGGAGATCGTCGTCGCGCTGCCGCAGTTGTCGGGCCAGTTCCAGATCACGCTGTCGCGCGACGGTCACATGGACCGGCTCGACCTCGCGGTCGAATTGCGCTCCGAGGCGGAGGCGTCGGTCACCGACGGCGATCGCGCGGCACTCGCGCGCGAGCTGCAGCACCGGATCAAGACGATGGTCGGCGTGTCGTCCGGCGTGACGGTGCTGGCGGCCGGCGGTATTCCCGCGACCGCGACCGGCAAGGCGCGGCGCGTGATCGATCGCCGCCAGGCCGCGTGATGTCGATGTGTGCCGTTCTACCCGAGGAAACCTGTTCGATGGATGAATTGAAGACCCTGACCGTCGCGGTCGATGCGCGCGGCATCGCGACCGTCGCGCTGCAGCGCGGCGACGTGCTGAACGCATTTGACGAGACGATGATCGCGGAGCTGACCGACGCGTTCACGACGCTCGGCCGGCGCGACGACGTACGCGCGATCGTGCTGCGTTCGGACGGTCGCGCATTTTGCGCGGGCGCCGACCTGCAGTGGATGCAGCGCGCGAGCGCGAACGACGCGGCCGCGAACCTGCGCGACGCCGAGCGGTTCGCCGCGATGATGCGCGCGATCCGGCAATGCCCGAAGCCGACGGTCGCACGCGTGCAGGGCCACGCGTTCGGCGGCGGCGTGGGCCTGTGCGCGGCGTGCGACATCGTGATTGCGAGCGACCACGCGCGCTTTTCGGTCAGCGAGGCGCGCTTCGGCATCCTGCCGGCCGTGATCGGCCCGTATCTGGTCGAGGCGGTCGGCCAGCGCCAGGCGCGCCGGCTCGCGCTGACCGCGACGCAGCTCGCGGCTGCCGAAGCCGTCGCGATCGGCCTGATTCATCAGGCGGTGCCGCTCGATGCGCTCGACGACACGCTCGAGCGGACGCTCGCCGAACTCGGCCGCAACGGCCCGCACGCGCTGATGGAGATCAAGCGCTTTTTCGATGCGATCGGCGAGTATCCGCCGTCGGACGAACGCGCGGCGTTCACCGCGCAGACGATCTCCCGCGTGCGTGCGACGCCGGAAGCGAAGGAAGGCTTCGCGGCCTTCTTCGCGAAGCGGCCACCGGCGTGGGAGGCGGGCGCGGAGTAAGGCTGCACGACGAACCGCGACGACGATCGGCGGCGAAACCGGGCCGGCCGCATTTTGCGTCTCGCGCGGGAGCGCTTGCACTACAATGCGTGACCTCCGGCGCGCTGCCGGCCCGTCCCGACCGATGCTTCGCACGATGATCGTCAACCGCCTTGTCTCCGAGATCCTGTTCGGCTTTACCGGCCTGATCGGCATCATCAATCCGATCGGTATCGCGTTCCTGTTTCTCGAACGCACCGAAGCGCTCACCGCGCACGAACGCGATCTGCTGGCGAGGAAGGTCGCGTTCAATGCGTTCGTCGTGCTGATGGTCGCGTTCTTCGCCGGCACGCCGGTGCTGCATTTCTTCGGGATCTCGATGGAAGCGCTGCGGATCGGCGGCGGTTTCGCGGTGGCCGTGGCCGGCTGGCAGATGCTGAACGAACCGGACGGCCCGGGCGGCGGCGACACGCCGGTCAAGCCGATCGACGCGAACGCGATCATGACGCGCGCGTTCTTCCCGTTGACGGTGCCGCTGACGGTTGGCCCCGGCTCGATCGCGACCGCGATCGCGCTGAACGCGAACCGTACGCACAAGCTGTCGGAATTCATGCTGTCGAGCATCGTGTCGATCGCCGTGTCCGTGCTCGTCGCGCTCGTGATCTGGCAGGTCTACAGCCGCTCCGCGCTGCTCGCGCGCTACCTCGGCAGCGAAGGGACCAAGGTCGCGAAGCGCGTGTCGGCGTTCCTGCTGCTGTGCATCGGTGTGCAGATCATGCTGACCGGCTTCTCCGCGTTCCTGCAGCCGATCGCCGACCAGGCCAAGTAACCGGCGCCTTCCGGTTCGTCCTTCAAGGTACAACCTTTCACGCAGCCTGCACGCGGCGCGCGGTCATACGCGTTCGCGGCATGCGGGATACCATGCGACGTCTGGCGGATGCGCGGCGCGCATCCGGCCGCAACCCCAACTTGAGTGGCGAGGCGTGCGATGGAATACGTGAAATTCGGGTCGACCGGGCTGGACGTGTCGAAGCTGGTGCTGGGCTGCATGACGTTCGGCGAGCCGCTGCGCGGCACGCATCCATGGACGTTGCCGGAAGCGGAAAGCCGTCCGATCATCCAGCGGGCGGTCGAGGCCGGCATCAACTTCTTCGACACCGCGAACATGTATTCGGACGGCACGTCGGAGGAGATCGTCGGCCGCGCGCTGCGCGATTTCACGAAGCGCGACGACGTCGTGATCGCGACCAAGGTGTTCTACCGGATGAGGCCGGGGCCGAACGGCGCCGGCCTGTCGCGCAAGGCGATCATGACCGACATCGACCAGAGCCTGAAGCGGCTCGGCACCGACTACGTCGATCTCTACCAGATTCACCGCTGGGACTACGGCACGCCGATCGAGGAGACGCTCGAGGCGCTGCACGACGTCGTGAAGGCCGGCAAGGCGCGCTATATCGGCGCGTCGTCGATGTTCGCGTGGCAGTTCGCGAAGGCGCTGCACACGTCGAAGCAGAACGGCTGGACCCGCTTCGTCAGCATGCAGAACCACCTGAACCTGCTGTATCGCGAAGAAGAGCGCGAAATGCTGCCGCTGTGCGAGGACGAACGCATCGCGGTGATTCCGTGGAGCCCGCTCGCGCGCGGGCGCCTGACGCGCAACTGGGACGAATCGTCGGAACGGCAGCAGAAGGACGACGTCGGCCAGCGGCTGTACGACGCGACGGCCGACGCCGACAAGGCGGTCGTCGAGGCCGTCGCGGCGATCGCCGCCGCGCGCAACGTGCCGCGGGCGCAGGTGGCGCTGGCGTGGGTCGCGCAAAAGCGCGGCGTGACCGCGCCGATCGTCGGCATTTCGAAGCCGCAGCAACTGGACGATGCGCTCGGCGCGCTCGCGCTGAAGCTGACCGACGACGAGATCGCGACGCTCGAACGCCCGTACGTGCCGCACGCGGTGGCCGGGTTCAACTGAGTTCGACGGGCGAAACGGCGGGATGCCGCGGGATGCCGCGGCCGCCCGCGGCGCTCGGCATTCAGCGCGCGGCGGCGAGCATCGGGTAGGTGAACAGGCCGAAGTGGACGACGTTCAGCCCCGCATGCGCGAGCGCGGCGGCGAGCAGCCCGCCGCGCCGCCACGCGAGCCCGTAGCCGACGCCGGCCACCGTGCCGAGCACGATCCATTGCGAGCCGCCGGCCGCGTGCGCGGCGCCGAACAGCACCGCGCCGGCCGCGAGCGCGACCCACGGGCCCCATGAGTACGCGCGCAGCACGCGCGTCAGCCCGCCTTGCACGTAGCCGCGGAACAGCGCTTCCTCGGCGAGCGTCACCAGCAACAGGTTGTTCGCGAGCCACAGCCAGCCGGACGGCGGCCATTTGGGCGCCCAGCCGATCATCCCGAACGCGAGCGCGCCGGCCAGGCAAGCGGCCGCCGTTGCGACGGCCGCCACGACGCCGGTGCGCAGCGCGCGCGACGGCGCGACGTCCGGGGCAACCCACGGCAGCGCCCACAGCAGCCACAGGCCGACCAGCGGCTTGTCGAAATTCAGGTACATCGTGAACGGCGCGGCGTCCGGCGTGAAACGGATTGGGCCGATCACGCGCGGATTGTGGAAGCCGGGAATCAGGTGCAGGCTCAGCGCGATCGCGAGTGCGGCAAAGACGAGGTGCGCGGCGATCCGCACCGCGAGCGGGCGCTCGGGCAGCACGCCCCAGCCGGCCGCGATCAGCAGCGCGAACGGCGCCAGCGTGATCGGCGCGATCTGGCCGAACGCCAGCGCGCCCGCATAGCCGAGCACGGCGAGGCCGATGCTCAGGCCGTGCAGCGGGCGATGCCATGCGAATGCGGCGGCCGCGAACAGGGCGAGCCAGATCGTGGCGCACGGAAGGAGCGAAAGGGACATGACGGGAAACGGATGGGCGGACGAGACGCCGCGCATCATACAGCAGGCGCCGTCACACGCCGCCGGGGCGACGGCGGCCGGGCAGTCGGCGCGCCGCGTGTCAGCGGCCGGCGGTTTCGGTGACGCCGCTGCGGCCCGGGATGTCGACGCTGTTGCGCACGCGCATCCGCCGCCGGTACCAGAACGTCCATAGCAGCAGGCAGGCAAACACCGTATAACCCATGACCGGCGACACGACCAGCACGCGTTCGACCGGCCAGTTGACGACCATCCACCAGCGCAGCAGCATCTCGAGCGTCATGATGGCGCCCCACACGAACGTCATCAGCCGCAGCATCTGCCGCAGGCCCGGCTGCGCGTCCCAGACGGCTTCGAAGTGCGCGGCGCCGCCGTCCATCTCGCGGGCCACGGTGGCGCGGGCCAGATAGTAGATCAGCGGGCGTTCGCGGAACAGCGACAGCAGGAACACGACGCCGATCGTGCCCGACCCGATCGATTCGCGCATCAGCAGCGTGCGCGGGCTGCCGCCGAACGCCATCCCGACGATCGACAGCGTGATGCCGAGCAGCACGATGGCCGCCACCGCGTCGACGCGGCGCGAGCGGATGAATTCGACGATCGACCAGATGATCGGCGGAACCGCCGACGCGTACAGCGCGCCGGTTTCGCCGAAATGCGGATGCGCGACCCGATAGGCCACCCAGGGCAGCACGAGGTTGACGAAGAGTTCGAGTATCAGTCCGGCTCGCGGTTTCACGGTGCGCCATTCCACGCAGGTCGGGGCGGACGTACGCAACGCGTGGTTGCCCCCGGTTGTCCCGAAAAGGGTTCGATTCAGTATATCGAAGAATCGTGCGGCGTTGCGGTGTCGCCTGCCGCGACAGCGATCTGCCGGACTCGAGTGCAGCGTTCGGCAGATTGATTGGCGCACCCGGCAGTCGGGCCGGGTCGTCCTGCGCGAGCGCGCCGTCGCGTCGCGGCGTCGCGTCACGTCGTTGATCGGCATGCGTTTTCGGTGCACGAGCCCGCGCGGCGCGGCATTAATCGATGCCGCGGCCGCGCGTGCCGTGCGGTCAGGAGACGGCCGGCTGGACGATGATCTTCACGTTGCGGTCCTTGTGGTTGACCAGTTCCTCGAAGCCATGCGCGACGATGTCGCCGAGCGCGATGCGCCCGGTGATCAGCGGCTGCACGTCGATGCGGCCGTCCGCGATGAAGCGGATCACGTCCGCGAATTCGCCGTTGTACGCGAGCGAGCCGATCACTTCCTTCTCGGTCGACACGATGTCGAAGAAGTTGAACGGCGTCGGTTCCTCGAAGATGCCGACCATCACCGACTTGCCGGCCTTGCGGATCACGTCGATCGCGAGCTTCGCGGTGGCCGTGTGCCCGATGCATTCGAACGACACGTCGGCGCCGTAACCGCCGGTCAGCGCCCTGACTTCGGCGATCGCATCGGACGTCTTCGGGTCGATGACGATGCTCGCGCCGACTTCCAGCGCCTTCCGCTTGCGCGCGGCGGACATCTCCAGCGCGATCACACGCCCGGCGCCGGCGGCCTTCGCGCACATGATCGTGCACAGGCCGATCGTGCCCGCGCCGACCACGACGACGGTCTGCCCGACGATGTTGCCGACCTTCTTCACCGCATGCAGGCCGACCGCGAGCGGTTCGATCAGCGCGCCGGCCTCGGTCGGGAAATTGTCGGGCAGCTTGTACAGCAGTTCGGCCGGCACGTTCACGTATTCGGCGAACGCGCCGTTGTTCATCAGCCCGGTGAACGCGAGGTTCTCGCAGATGTTGTACAGCCCGTGCCGGCAATACCAGCAGGTGCCGCAATGCTGGCACGCGTCGGCCGTCACGCGGTCGCCGACCGCGAAGCCCGACACGCCCGCGCCGAGTTCGGCGATCTCGCCGCTGAACTCGTGGCCGAGGATGCACTGGCCCTTCAGGCCGGTCAGCGGATGCGGCGCGTCGACCGGGATGAACACCGGCCCCGCGACGTATTCGTGCAGGTCGGAGCCGCAGATGCCGCACCAGTGCACGCGGATCGTGACCCAGCCTGCCGGCGGGCGCTCCGGAACGGGAACCTGTTCGACGCGGATGTCGTGGCGGCCATGCCAGACGGCGGCCTTCATGCTGGAGGAGGGGATCGATACCGGTGTACTCACGTTGCTGTCTCCGTCAGGTTGTCGTCGGGCGTGCGGCAACGCTGCCGGTGCGCCCGTCGCGCGATTGCGCGATCGACCGGTATGCAGGAACGGGGCCAGCGTGAATCGGGGCGGTGCGTCGTGGTCGGAAGTGCTTGCGGGGTGCGTCGCACCATTTTGCTGTTGTGCCGACTGCACAAGATTCGGAAGGAATGGGGCGTCGAATTTGCTGCAATAGCGAAACGACGAATCGAGCGAGTCGAGTGAGACGCCGGGACGTTCGTCTCAGCGCAATGAGACGAATCGCGAGACGAACCGCAACGGGTGGCGTTGCGCGATCCGCGTTCAGGCGAGCACTTCGTCCACGGCAACCGTCGCGAGCGGCGTGAATCCGGCGGCGCGGTACAGCGGCTGGCCGGCCTCGGTCGACATGAGCCACACGCGATGCGCACCGCGGTGCCGTGCGTGCGCGACGATCGCGGCGAGCAGTTGCGTCGCAAGGCCGCGGCGCCGGTATGCGTCCGACGTTCCGACGCGGTCGACGACGATATCGCGCGACGACGCGAAGCCGTAGCGCGCGGTGGCCGCGATCTGCCCGTCGAACCGGTGCGCGAACAGGAACGCGGCCGGATTCGGCTGGAACGGCGGAAAAGCGCCGCTGGCGTTGAATGCATCGATGGCGTCCGGCGTGTCGCAGGCGAGCGCTTGCGCCAGCGCGCCGTCGCCGGACAGCGCGCCGATATCGGCGGCCATGAAATGCTCGTCGGTCAGCCGGCGCGTCCTGCCGTGCAGTGCGGACGGCAGCGGGGCCGCGCCGTAGCGCGTGATCCACGCGCCGACGGCAAACGGGCCGTCGCCGGCCGCGGGCGCGCCCTCGATCATGAAATGCTCGAAAGGCCGGCCCATCGCGCCGTCGAACTGGACGACGTGGCCGT
The DNA here is from genome assembly GCF_902832955.1 of Burkholderia sp. BCC0044. NCBI lineage: Bacteria > Pseudomonadati > Pseudomonadota > Betaproteobacteria > Burkholderiales > Burkholderiaceae > Burkholderia > Burkholderia sp. BCC0044. The sequence goes on from NZ_CADFDO010000002.1 coordinate 758,382, forward strand.
CCGGGCCGTCGTGCAGCGGCGCATCGCGCCGGTCGCGCGCGGCGCAGTACCCGGCGATGAAGGTGCGTACGGCCGCCTTGCGGCGGGCGAAGGCGGACCACGCTTCGTCGAGCGGGAACAGCGTGGCCGGTGCGGGGGAGGCGGTCGGCATGCGGAGGTGCGCAGCGTTGTCGAGGAAGCCGACAGCTTAGACCAGGATGCCGCCGGGTGTCGCGCCGGCCATTGTCGCCATCGCCGAAACGGATCGTTGCGCACGCTGCCCCTTTACTTGAAGTTAACTTCAATTTGTATCATGTGCGCCAGTCCGATTGCGGTCGGGTTCGCGCTCTCGGCCAGGGCCGGGATGCTGGCCGCGACGATTCTCGCGTGCGCGCCCGGTGCCGCACCGTCGCTGGCGCTGCTCAGCATCGCCTGGGTCGTGCAGGGCAACTCTCTCGATCAGGTGATCGGGCCGCTGCCGATCGGCGCGATCGTCGGTGTGTTCGGCTGGCCGGGCGGCATCGGGCCGATGCTCGCGGCCGCCATCGCCATCGCCATCGCCATCGCCATCGCCATCGCCGGCGCGGCGAGCGGCCTGTCCCTGCTGCGCGAACCGATAGGCCGGCGCTGCGCCGGCGTCGTTCAACCTGCACGGAAATCCGTCAAGCATGCTCAACACCATGGAAAGCCCGATCTGCGAAGAAGACCCGTCGTGCGACGTGTGCGCGCTCGGCGAAGACGATGCGCTGCCGTCGCGCGGCGGCGTGGCCGCGCATCCGCTCGTGACGATCGGCCGAGCGCCGATTCCGGAGCACGCGACGGCCGCGGCATCGCCGTTGCGCCCGCAACTGTTCGTCACGGTGCTGGAGGCGGGCGACGACGCACTGCTGGTGCGCTGGGTCGAGAGCGGCCGGTGTCATTACGGCGAGCAGCGCTGGCGCTTGCGCGTCGCGTTGCAGCCTGGTCGCTGCGCGATCTCGGGGCAGGCGATCGAGCCGGGCGAGCCGGTGTTCCGGCCGGTGCGGCGGCCCGTGCCGGCCAATGGCGACGAGATGATCCGCCCGGCATCGGTGCCGGGTGCGACTGGCGCGGCGTGCGAGGGGACGCCGGAGGACGGCGATGCACGCCATCCGGCCGAGGTTCACGGCTGAACGTCGGCCGGCGGGAGGACGACGTTACTTCTTCAGGTCGTGCCGGTACTGGATGAACCCGGCGTTGTTCGCCAGCTTGTCGTACAGCGCGCGCGCGGTCGTGTTGGTCTCGTGCGTGAGCCAGTACACGCGGCTCGCGCCGGCTTCGCGGGCCCGTTCGTACACGGCCTCGATCAGCGCGCCGCCCGCGCCTTGGCCGCGCGCGTCGGGCGCGGTGTACAGATCCTGCAGGTAGCAGTACGGCCCTTCGGTCCAGCACGAGCGGTGGTAGATCGCATGCACGATCCCGACCAGCGCACCCGACGCGTCGAACGCGCCGAGCACGAACATCGGCTCGGCCGGATCCAGCAGGCGCGCCCACGTCGTCGCGAACACCGTATCGCTCAGCGCGGTGTCATAGAACTTCTGGTAACCCTGCCACAGCGGACGCCACGCGGCTTCGTCGGCGGCGACGAGCGGGCGCACCGTGACGCGCGTGGCGTCGTTCGCGCGGCTGGCGGCGTCGCGCGCGCTGGCCTGCGCGTGGCGGATCGCAGTGAGCGACTGGCGTTGGTTGCCTTCGGCGTCGAAGTTCTCCGGTGCGAGCCAGGTTTCGAACGCGGCGCGCACGTCCGGCCATTCGCCGTCGATGATCGAGAACCACGCGGTGTCGCGATTGCGGCCGCGGTAGATGATCGCCTGCCGGAACGTGCCTTCGTAGCGGAAGCCGAGGCGTGCGGCGGCCTTGCGCGACGGCGCGTTCAGGTCGTCGCACTTCCATTCGTAGCGCCGGTAGCCGAGCGTGTCGAATGCGTATTTCATCAGCAGGAACTGCGCTTCGGTCGACACCGGCGTGCGCTTGAGCAGCGGCGAGAACGTGACGGAGCCGACCTCGATCACGCCGTTGGCCGGATCGATGCGCATCAGCGCGAGCGTGCCGACCGCGCGGCCGGTGGCGCGATCGATCACCGTGTAGTGCAGCGGATCGGTGCTCGCCTGCGCGCCGCGCGCGTAGTCGCGGTAGCTGGACTCGTCGGCGTACGGGCCGTGCGCGAGATAGGTCCAGTCGCTGCTGTCGGGCGCCTGCGCGTAGGCTGCGTGCAGGTCGGCCGCATGGCGTTCGGCGTCGAGCGGTTCGAGCCGGCAGTAGCGGCCTTCGAGCGCGATGCGCTCGGGGCGCGGACGCGCGGACCAGTCGGGAACGGGATGGCCGATGGGTTGCTGGAAAGCATTGGTGAGCGTGGGCAAGGTCGATCTCGCGTCGGTTGGCGTTGGCGGCCGGCGACATGCCGGCATGCAGACGATCGTAGTCCCGGCGAGGTACCATGAGAAGCGCCAGCGAGCGGTAGATTTATGGTGCCACGAGCCGTGGCGTCACCAGCCGTACGCCGGTCACCGTGCGCCGCTCGCCCGTGCGTCACGTTTCCACCTTTTCACGCTGCGACGTTCCGATGACGACTGCCTTTCCTGCCGGCGACGCGCCGTTGCTGCCGCTCGATGCGCCGCTGGCGCGCACGCCCGGCGCGCCGTCGCTGCAGCGCCAGTTGCTGCGCCGCGTGCGCGACGCGATTCTCGGCGGCGCGATGCCGGCCGGCACGCGGTTGCCCGGCACCCGCGCGCTGGCCGAAACGCTCGGCGTGTCGCGCAATACGACGGCCGCCGTGTACGAGCAGCTCGTCGCCGAAGGCTTCCTGCAGTCGGACCGTCGCGGCACGCGGGTCGTCGGGCTGTCGCGGCCGGCGCCGCCGCGCCGGCGTGCCGCGCCACCGGCCGTCGCGCAGCGGCTCGGCCGGATTCGCCCGAGCCTCGTCGGCACCGGCGAATCGGAGGGCTTCCGGCCGGGCGTGCCCGCGCTGTCGCATTTCCCGGTGGATGCGTGGCGGCATGCGATCGATCGCGCGCTGCGCCGCGCCGGCCGCGACCTGCTGGCGTACGGCGATCCGCTCGGCGAGCCCGCGTTGCGCGAATCGATCGCGCGCCACCTGGCCGTCACGCGCGGCGTGCGCTGCGATCCGGAGCAGATCGTGATCACCGAAGGCGCACAGGGTGCGATCGCACTGTGCGCGCAGTTGCTGACGAATCCGGGCGATACGGTGTGGGTCGAGGAGCCCGGCTATCGCGGCGCGCGCACCGCGATGCAGGCGGCCGACCTCGACGTCGTGCCGATGCCGGTCGACGCGGAGGGGCTGCGCGCGCAACCGGACGACTGGCGCGAGCGGACGCCGCGCCTCGTCTACACGACGCCGTCGAACCAGTTCCCGACCGGCGCCGTGCTGTCGATCTCGCGCCGGCTCGCGCTGATCGATGCGGCGCGCCGCCATCGCGCGTGGATCATCGAGGACGACTACGACAGCGAGTTCCGTCACACCGGCGAGCCGATCGGCGCGATGCAGGGGCTTGCGCCCGATTCGCCGGTCGTCTATCTCGGCTCGTTCAGCAAGACGATGTTTCCGGCGCTGCGGATCGGTTTTCTCGTGCTGCCCGACGCATTGCTGGCCGCCGTGCGCCCGGCGCTGCCGGAGATGCTGCGCGGCGGGACGCGCCATGTGCAGCTCGCGCTGGCCGACTTCATCGAGACGGGCGAGTACGGCCGGCATCTCGGGCGGATGCGCCGGCTGTATCGCGACCGGCGGCGGTTGCTGCTCGCCGCGCTCGATAGCAGCCTGAGCGTGCCGCACCAGGTCGAGGGCGGCCCGTGCGGGCTGCATCTCGCGTTGCGGCTGCCGGCGCGCTATCGCGATCGCGCGATCGTCGAAGCGGCGCGCGCGCATGGGATCGGGCCGTTTCCGCTGTCGGGTTTCGCGATCGATGCGGCGCGGGCCGGCAACGGGCTCGTGCTCGGTTTCGGCAATACGTCGGCCGATGCGTTCGAGCCGATGCTGCGGATGGTGTCGGCGATCGCGGAGCGGGTGGGCGCGGGCGACGCGTGACGGTATGGTTGCGCGATTTCAGTTGCCCGCTGCCCGATCGTGATTGCGCGCCGACCGTCATTCCTGTTCGTTGCCGTTGCATGCATGTCGCTGATGACCGTCGGTTAGACGGCTGCGTTGCCGAACACGCAAGGGCGGCGATGCTGTCGTGCCAGTGACCGGGTCGGTATCGGCTCGTTGACGGAGGACGAACGGCGGCCGATGACGACGGTTCGCGGCTTGTGCGTCGGTTGTCCGTGATGCGCGACAGGCGACCGGTTTGCCGCAGACCGCGACGATGACGCCAACGGCGACCGGCCACGATTCTCCGCCGGCACGCGTGCCGATGCGTGGTGGATATTCGGATTGACGAACCGCGCGCTTTGTTCGGCACGAACGCCATCGCGGTTCCGCCGCCGCGGCACCCTCCGGCATACGGGTTTCGATTCGTACGTTCCAACCGGCGCGTGCGCTATAAATGGTTGGGTGTACCGGTGCTTGTCGGGCGCCTGCGCGTCTCGCGCAGGGTGGCGTCGCGGCTGCCGGGGGAGGTGGCACCGTGGTTTGCCAGACGCTTGCTCGCGCCGTGCTTCGCACCGCGTTGATCGGGGGCGTGTTTGCCGGATGTTTGCCGCCGCCCGCCGCCGTTGCCGGCACCCTCGCGCCGCACGCCGCACCGCCGGCGATGAAGGTGCGGCCGCCCGCCGCGCCTTACGCGATGCCGGTCGACTTCCCCGCGATCGTCGAGCGCTACGGCCCGGCGGTCGTGACCATCCTCGCCGCCACGCCCGATCCGCAAACCGGCGGGCTGGCCTTTGCCGCACTCGATCCCGACGATCCGCTCGCCGCGTTCTTCCGGCACGGTGCAGGCGCACCGCCGCCCGCGCAGGGGGCGCAGGGGGCGCAGGCGGCGGCGCCCGATACGGCGCCGCGCGCGGTGTCCGGCAGCGGCTCGGGTTTCATCGTCAGCGCCGACGGCCTGATCCTCACGTCCGCTCATGTGGTCGACGAGGCGACCGACGTGACGGTGCGGCTCACCGACCGCCGCGAATTCAAGGCGACGGTGCTGGCCGTCGATCCGCAAAGCGATGTTGCCGTGCTGCGCGTCGACGCGACGAAGCTGCCGTTCGTGCGCGTCGGCGATTCGTCGAAAGTCCGCGCGGGCGAACCGGTGATGACGATCGGCGCGCCGGACGGATCGGGCAACACGGTCACAGCCGGCATCGTCAGCGCGACGTCGCGCCGGTTGCCGGACGGCAGCGCGTTCCCGTTCTTCGAGACCGACATTGCCCCGAACCCGGACAACTCGGGCGGCCCCGTGTTCAATCGCGCGGGCGACGTGATCGGCATCGCGGTGCAGGTCTATACGGGCGCCGACCGCTACGCGAGCATGACCTTCGCGATCCCGATCGCATTCGCGGCGAAGATGCGCGCCCAGTTGCGCGCGCAACAGCAGGCGCAGACGCAGGCGCAACAGCAGGCTCAGGCGCCCGCGCCGGGCGCGCCGTCGGGCAATGCGTTCGGCGTCGACGTGCAGGACGTCGGCGTCGGCCTGGCCGCGGCGTTCGGGCTGCCGCGTCCGGCAGGCGCGCTCGTCAACGGCGTCGCGCCCGGCTCGCCGGCCGCCGCGGCCGGCCTGAGGCCCGGCGACGTGATCGTGAAGATGGGCGACAAGGCGATCGGCCGCTCGGCCGAACTGGACGACCTGGCCGCCGCGCTGCCGCCCGGCGCGAAGGCGCCGCTGCGCGTGATCCGCAACCGTGCGCCGGTGAAGCTGACGATCACCGGCGCCGACGACGCGGGCGGCAGCGCGCCCGCGACGATCGGCATGGCCGCGCCGAAGGCCGCTGGACGGCCGGGGCCGGCCGCCGGCGAGCCCGGCGACCCAGGTGGCGGTGACCGCGGCGACCGCCTCGGGTTGACGATGCACGCGCTGAGCGACGCCGAGCGCCGTTCGACCGGGCTCGCGGTCGGGATGATGGTGGACGCGGTGCACGGCCCGGCCGCGCGCGCGGGCATCCAGCCGGGCGACGTCGTGCTGGAACTCAACGACACGCTGCTCGAGACGCCGGACGATGTGCCGGCGCTCGAAGCGAACGGCGGCAGCGTGATCGCCGTGCTGATCCAGCGCAACAACGCGCGAAAGTTCGTGTCGGTGCGCACGCGGTAGGGTGTTGACGCGGCTGACGTGACCCGCCTAACATCGTCCGGTATCGCTGGCGGTCCGCCACGCATTCAGGAGCCATTCGGCATGAAAGCAGCTTGCTTCATCGTAGTCGTCCACAGGCGCAGGGTCCGGTAGCGGCACCGCGCCGGCACCATGCGCCCCCGACTCGTTCGGGGGCTTTTTTTGTGTTGCGCACGGCCGCGCGGCCCGTGCGCGGGAGGGCATCCGCTTGCAATCGAACCTGTCGACCGCTTCCGCCCCGGCGTCGCCGCGACACGCGACGTTGATCCTGTTGTGCGCGTTGTCGGTGCTGCCGCTGAGCGTGTTCCTGCCGTCGCTGCCGGCGATCGCGCGCGACCTGCGCACCGACTATGCGCTCGTCGCGCTGTCGCTCGGCGGGTATGCGGCGGTGGCCGCGACGCTCGAATGCGTGACGGGGCCGCTGTCCGACCGGTTCGGGCGGCGGCCGATCGTGCTGACGAGCGTCGCGATATTCGCGCTCGGTTCGCTCGGTTGCGCGATGGCGACCGATATCCGCGTGTTTCTCGGCTGCCGGCTGATGCAGGCGGCGATCACGTCGGTCTATCCGGTGTCGATGGCGGCGATCCGCGACACCGGCGGCGGCGCGCGCGCGGCGAGCCGGATCGGCTATGCGGCGATGGCCGCCGCGTTCGCGCCGATGCTCGGCCCGACGCTCGGCGGCGCGCTCGACCAGACGGTCGGCTGGCGCGCGAGCTTCTGGCTGCTGGCCGCGGTCGGCATCGCGCTGTTCGCGTGGTGTGCGCTCGATCTCGTCGAAACCCATACGCGCCGGCCGTCGAGCTTCGGGCAGCAGCTTCGCGCGTATCCGGCGCTGCTGCGTGCGCGCCGTTTCTGGGCCTACGCGCTGTGCATGGCGTTTTCGACGGGCGCGTTCTACGCGTTCCTCGCCGGCGCGCCGCTCGCCGCGAAAACACGGTTCGGCATCGCACCGGCCGAGATCGGCTTCTACATGGGGACGATCACGGCCGGTTTCGTGTGCGGCAGCTTCCTGGCCGCGCGGGTCGCGCGCCGCCATGCGCTGGCCACGGCGATCCTGTGCGGGCGGGTCGTCGCGTGTGCGGGCCCGCTGATCGGCCTCGTGCTCGTGTTCGGCGGCGCGACCCATGCGCTCGCGTGGTTCGGGCCGTGCGTGCTGGTCGGCATCGGCAACGGGCTGAGCAATCCCGGTGCCCATGCGGGCGCGGTGTCGGTACGCCCGGAACTGGCGGGCAGCGCGTCTGGGCTGGCCGGCGCGATGACGATCGGCGGCGGCGCCGCGCTGTCGTCGCTGACGGGCGCGCTGCTGACCCCGGGCAACGCGGGCTACGTGCCGCTCGCGATGATGCTGCTGTCGGCGGCGATCGCGCTGGCGGCCGCCGTGTGCGTGCGGGCGTTCGACGGGCAGGACGCAGGGCGGTGAGCGCGGGTGCGCCCCGGTACCGGCGCGCGGCCGAATGGCGGACAATCCGCCGCATGCCGGGAGACGACGCACGATCCGCGCGCCGCGTGTCCCGACGAGCGCGAAGGGCGACTGGACGAGGATGCGATGAGCGACTTTTCTGATTTCCAGCGGGACATTGCCGATGCCGCGAGGGCGACTTTCAGGGCGTTGCGGGCGTTGCACCCGGACGAGCATTTCTATGCGTTTGCGTTGTACACCGACAGCGGCGCGATGACGGTGGTGCCGGCCGCCAATTCGGTCGAAGGGCTGCGCCGGATGCGCGCGCAACAGGCGGTTGCGGACGACGATCCGTGGTTCGTGTGGGGCGTTGCCGAGTGGGCGTACGCGGCGGCCGAGGCGTCGCCGTTCAACGCGATCTGCGGCAGGCTCGCCGACGAAGTGCTGAGCCCGCAGTTCGTCCGGTCGCGTTTCACGGAATTTTCCCGGCAACTGCACACCGACATGATCGAGGCCTTGCGGCTGCTCGATCGCGACGGCGTGTTCGGCACCGGCGACGACCGGGCGGCCATCACGCTGTTCGTGTCGATCAGCGACGACGACGCGGCCGAGGCGCTGGAAAACGCATCGGCGAAAGCGCTGAATCCGCCGGCCGTCGCCGACGCGTTCCTGCGCCGCTTCGACTGACCGGCAACGCGGTATCGCATGGGCGGCCCGGGCGGGCGGCCGCCCTGCGCGGCGCGTTACGGCTTCGCGCCGACCACGAATTCGAACGTCGCGACGCCGTCGACGCCGCCCGTCACGCGGTCGCCCGGCTGCAGCGCGCCGACACCGGCCGGCGTGCCGGTGAAGATCAGGTCGCCGGCCTTCAGCTCGACCGAGCGCGACACGTACGCGATGACGTCGGGTACGGGCCAGATCATGTCGGCGAGGTCGCCTTGCTGGCGCGTGTCGCCGTTGACCGCGAGCCAGATGCGGCCGGTCGCCGGGTGGCCGGTGGCCGTCGCCGCGCGCAGCGCGGTCACGGGGCCCGACGCGTCGAAACCCTTCGCCCAGTCCCACGGCCGGCTCAGCTTCTTCGCTTCGGCCTGCAGGTCGCGGCGCGTGAGGTCGACGCCGACGCCGTAGCCCCATACGTGCGACAGCGCGTCGGCCGGGTCGATCGACCGGCCGTCCTTGCCGATCGCGACGACCAGTTCGATTTCATGATGGAGGTCGTTCGTCAGCGGCGGATAGGCGACCGTGCCGCTGGCCGGGACGATCGCGTCGGCCGGCTTCGTGAAGAAGAACGGCGGTTCGCGGTCGGGGTCGGCGCCCATTTCGCGGGCGTGGTCGGCGTAGTTGCGGCCGACGCAGAAGACGCGGCGCACCGGAAAGCGCGCGGACGATTGTTCGACTTCGACGGAAGGACGCTCGGCGGCGTCGATGACATAGGCGGACATCGGATGGGCCTCGTTCGGTAGGAAGACGGAGGGCCGGCGCACTGGCCGGCATGCGTGCAACGATACCCGACGCGCATGCGCGCGGATGCGACGCAACTGCGTTTTACCGGGACAAAACTACGCGTCGGCGTCCGGCGCCGTGTCGTCGTCGGCGGGCAATGCGGCGTTCGCGTCGCGGTACGCCTTCGGCGACACGCCGACCCGCGCGCGGAAGCGCCGCGCGAAATAGCCTTCGTCGCGAAAGCCGACCGAGCGGGCGATGTCCGCGATGCGCCGGCTGGTATGGGCCAGCAGCGACTGCGCGAGCGCGATCCGGCGCTCGGTCACGAGATCGGTGAAGGTGCTGCCGGTTTCCTTGCGCACCAGGTGCGCGAGGTAGTTCGGCGACAGAAACGCGGCTTCGGCGGTCGCGGCGAGCGTCAGGTCCTCGCGGGTCAGGTTCGCGCGCACGTGGCGCAGCACGCGGGCCAGCGCGTCGCGCCGGCCGGCGCGCTGGGCGCCGCGCTGCGCGAGCTTGTCGAGCGCGCCCGCGTACTGCGTGCAGACGAGCCCGATCAGTTGCAGCAGGTAGCCGCGCAACAGCGTGGTCGAGCCGAACGTGCGCACGCAATCGGCGTCGAGCATGCACAGCGCGAGGCGGCGCGCTTCGTCGTACGTATCGCCGGTCAGGATGAAATCGAGGTGTTCCTGGAAACGGAACGGCGTCAGCTCGGGGAAGCGGTGCGCGGGCACGTCCTCGAGATCGAGCGGATCGACGTCGAGATCGGCGCGCAGGAACGCCTGGCTGAAGTTGATCACGATGAAATGCGCGCCTTCCGGATGCGGGATCAGGTGCTCGCGATGCGGCAGCACGAACGCGAGCGCGCCGCGCGGGAACGGCCGCGTGACGCCGCCGATGCGCTGCTCGGTGTCGCCGCCGAGGTTGAACTGGATCTGGAAATACGCGTGGCGGTGCGGCTCGGTGATCGCCTGGCGCGACGCCTGGTCGCGGATGTAGAAATCGAGCCGGTCGCTGCGTTCGGGCATCCCGTACAGGCGCGGCGGGGCGGTGGAGGGCATGAAGGATTGTGCTGTTCGTGACGCGGTTGAGCCGCGATGGTACAGCGAACCGGGCGCAACGGGGACGGGCGCGGCCCCGCGCCCACCCGTCAGCCGGCCGCGAGCGGCGCGATCCGGCGCCGCAGTTCGGGCACGACGTCAGCGTCGAACCACGGATGGTGCTTGAACCATGCCTGGTTGCGCGGCGACGGATGCGGCAGCGGCAGGATCGCGGGGCCGTAGTCGCACCAGGCCTGCACGGTGTCGGTCAGCGTCGCCTTGCGCGTGTCGCGCAGGAAATGCCGCTGCGCGTACTGGCCGATCAGCAGCGTGAGCCGGATCGACGGCAGTTCGGCCAGCAGCCGGTCGATCCACAGCGGCGCGCATTCGGGGCGCGGCGGGTTGTCGCCGCTCGCGCCGCGGCCCGGGTAGCAGAAACCCATCGGCACGATCGCGAAGCGCGTCTCGTCGTAGAAGGTGTCGGCGTCGACGCCGAGCCAGCCGCGCAGCCGCTTGCCGCTCGCGTCGTCCCACGGGATGCCGCTCGCATGGACGCGTGCGCCGGGCGCTTGCCCGACGATCAGGATGCGTGCGTCGCGATGCGCGCGCACGACCGGGCGCGGGCCGAGCGGCAGATCGGCTTCGCATGCACGGCACGCGCGGATTTCGGTGAGCAGCACGTCGAGCGGCGTGCGCGTTGGTTTCGGCATCGATTCGGAGCGGGGGCGGAGTGGCAAGGCGGTGTTGCATGAGCGGCATCGGCGGCACAGGCGGGCAGCGGCACGGCTGCCGGCTCGGCGTGGCGTCGGCAGGCACCGGCTGCACTGCGCGGTGCGCCTGCGGCTACGCCCTACGCCCTACGCCCGCGACAGCCCCGTTGCGCCACCTTCGGCGACCGCAGCATCATACAACGCGGTCTGCGCGATCGCCGCGGCGATGCCCGCGTCGTCGTGCGAGCCGTCGAGCATGCCCCAGCGCCGGTATTGCGACAGGAACCACTGGCCCTCGCGCGGGTCGGGCCGGTTCACCGTGCCGCCGTCGTGAAAGCGGATCGGCAGCGGCGGCGTCGCGAACGGCCCCGCGCCGTAGTCGCCGAGCAGGCGCGGCGCGATCAGCCGGGCCGGCACGCCGAGCGCGTCGGGCGACGCGAGCCAGTCGGCCGCCTCGCGGCGGTGCGCGGCGCTGTCGAGCCACGCGCATGCATCGACGAGCGTGCGGATCAGCGCGCGTGCGGTGGCCGGATACAGCGCGACGAAATCGCGCCGGGTCGCGAGCACCTTCTCCGGATGATCGGGCCAGATCTCGCTCGTGACGGCGACGGTCCGGCCCGCGCCGCACGCTTCGGCGACCGCATGCCACGGCTCGCCCGCGCAGAAGCCGTCGAGTTCGCCGCCCGCGAGCGCCGCGACCATCTCGGGCGGCGGAATCACGACGCTGCGCACGTCGCGCAGCGGATCGACGCCATGCGACGCGAGCCACGCGTTCAGCCACATCGCGTGCGTGCCGGTCGGGAAGGTCTGCGCGAGCAGCGGCTTGCGGCCGAGCGTCGCGAACGCGGTACGCACGTTGGCGGTTTCGCGGTAAGCGTCGGCGAGGCCGCGCGACAACGTGATCGCCTGGCCGTTGCGGTTCAGCACCATCAACGCGGCCATGTCGGCCTGCGGGCCGCCGAGGCCGAGCTGCAGCCCGCAGACGAGCCCGTACAGCGCGTGCGCGGCGTCGAGCTCGCCGCTGAGCAGCTTGTCGCGCACGGCCGCCCACGACGGCTGGCGGCTCAATTCGAGCGTGAGGCCATGACGCGCGCCGAGGTTCAGGCGCTGCGCGACGATCAGCGGGGCCGCGTCGCTGAGCGCGACGAACCCGAGGCGAAGATGCGCGCGTTCCGGCGCGGCGGGGGGAGAGGTATTCATGGCACTCACTGGTGTGACGCGTCGAGCAATTGTCGCGCGACGTCGACGATGCGCAGGCCCTGATCCATCGCGCGCTTGCGCAGCGCCGCATACGCATCGTGTTCGGACAGCTTGCGCTGGTCCATCAGCACGCGTTTCGCGCGATCGATCAGCTTGCGTTCTTCAAGTTCGCGCTCGACGTCGGCCAGCCGGCGGCGCAGCGCATCGTCGTGCGAGAAGCGCGCGAGCGCGACTTCGAGAATCGGCGCGAGACGCTCGGCCGACAAGCCTTCGACGAGATACGCGCTGACGCCCGCGCCGACCGCCGCGCGGATCAGTTCCTGGTCGGCGTCGTGGCTGAACATCAGCACGGGGCGCGGCGCGGTCGCATGCATGACCGCGAGCTGTTCGAGCGTGTCGCGCGACGGCGAATCGGTATCGATGATCACGACGTCGGGGCGTTGCTCCTCGACGGCCGCCGGCAGGCGCGCGGGCGTCGCGACGTCGTTCAGCATCTCGTAGCCGAGGCGCGCGAGCGCGTCGCCGAGTTCGCCGATCGGCTTGTCGGTGTCGGTGACGAGCAGCACGCGCAGGCGGGCGGGCAGGGCGGACGAACTCATGAGGCGGGCAACAGGGGCAATGACGCGTCGGTGCGACGGGCGAACGATGCAGGCAGGCCGCATGCGCGGCCCGGGGTGAAGGAAGCGGGGAGCGGCCGAAGCCGTGCGATGCCGCGCATGTCAGGCGGCCCGCGCAAGCGTCGCATCGGTCGCCGCGTCCGTGCATTGTGCGGCTGCTTCGCCGATCGCGCCGCCGACGAGGATCACGGCCGGGCTGCCGAGCCGCGCGGCTTCGATGCCGCGCGCGAGCGTGCCCAGCGTGCCGGTCCAGTGGCGCTCGTCGGGCGTGCCGGCCCATTGCACGGCCGCCGCCGGCGTCGACGCGGGGAGCGCGGCGAGCAGGCCCGCCGCGATGCGGTCGACGCGGCTCATCCCCATGTAGATCGCGAGCGTGGTGCCGGTCGCCGCGAGCCGGGCCCAGTCGGGTTCGCCGTGGTCCTGGCGGTGCGCGGTGACGAACGTGACGCCCTGGCAGTGCTCGCGGTGCGTGAGCGAGATGCCGAGACTCGCGGCGGCCGCGAACCCCGACGAGATGCCGTTGACGATCTCGACCGGAATCGCGGCCGCGCGCAGCGTCGCGAGTTCTTCGCCGGCGCGCCCGAACAGCAGCGCGTCGCCGCCTTTCACGCGCACCACGTGCGCGCCGCGCAGCGCGTAGCGGCGCATCAGCTTCTCGATGAACGCCTGCGGCGTGGAGCGACAGCCGCCGCGCTTGCCGACGCGGATCACGCGCGCCTGCGGCGCGAGTTCGACGATGCCGGGCGCGACGAGATCGTCGAGCAGCAGCACGTCGGCGGCGGCCAGCGCCTTTGCCGCCTTCAGCGTGAGGAGATCGGGGTCGCCGGGGCCGGCGCCCAGCAGCGTGACTTTGCCTGTCGTCATTGTCGTATTCCTGTGCCGCATCGCATTGCTGCGGCGGTCTGATGTCGCGTTGTTGCGCGGCGGCGGCGGGCGGTCGAAACGCACCGGCATCCGGCCGTGCCGTGCACGGGGGGACGCCGTTGTCCTGAAGGGCCCGCCGTGAAGGGCGGGCAGGGTTTTGCAGGGACTGCCCACCGGCGCCGTTGCCGGTGATGCATAGCGTTCAGCAATATCCGGGCCACCCGATGCCACGTGCGGCGATCGCGTGCCGCGCCGCACCGCGCGATGGCCGCACGCGTGCATGCGCTTGCCGCGCACGGGCCGCCGTCATGCCGCATCGGTGTGCATCGCGCGCTTCCCGCGCGCACCGCGATGTCGCACGACGACAGTGCTGCAGCGCACCACATCTGTGCCCCGGTGCATCGCGACGGAGAGCGCGCAGCGCATCGCGATGACCCGCCCGATGTCCGGCGCGCCTTGTGCGATGGGGCTTGCGGCGTGATTGACGCCGACATGGCACGTCGCTTGCGTTAGCTCGTTCGGGCGGGTCAATGGCGATCCGTCCGCAGTACCGAATACCGACGTGCCCGGCAACGGGCTTCATGGGCAACGGCGTCCTACGCATCAGGTCTCGACGAGACCGGGTGCGCAGGACGCCGTTTTTCGTTTGGGCGGACGACATGACCGACAAAGCTACCCGTATCGATCTCTTCAGCCTCCGCACCGCGCCGATGCGCGCGTTCCATCTGACGTGGATGGCGTTCTTCATCTGCTTCTTCGCGTGGTTCGCGTGCGCGCCGCTGATGCCGCTGATCGCGCGCGAATTCCATCTCACGGCGGCGCAAGTCGCGAACATCAACATCGCCGCGGTGGCCGCGACGATCGCCGTGCGGCTGCTGGTCGGCCCGATGTGCGACCGCTTCGGCCCGCGCCGCGTGTATGCCGGGCTGCTGCTGCTCGGCGCGATCCCCGTGTTCGCCGTGTCGTTCACGCACGACTACCTGTGGTTCCTGATCTGCCGGCTCGGCATCGGCGCGATCGGCGCGGGCTTCGTGATCACGCAGTACCACACGTCGGTGATGTTCGCGCCGAACGTGGTCGGCACCGCGAACGCGACGACGGCCGGCTGGGGCAATGCCGGCGCGGGCGCGACGCAGGCGCTGATGCCGCTGCTGGTCGCCGCCGGCCTGATGCTCGGCTTCGGCGAGGATTCGTCGTGGCGCATCGCGCTGGTCGTGCCGGGCGTGGCGATGCTCGTGATGGCGTGGGCGTACTGGCGCTTCACGCAGGACTGCCCGCAAGGCGATTTCGTCGCGCTGCGCAAGCAGGGCGTGACGGTCGACAGCGGCAAGAAGGGCGGCTGGGCGAGTTTCTTCGCGGCCTGCGGCAACTACCGCGTGTGGATGCTGTTCGTCACGTACGGCGCGTGCTTCGGCGTCGAGGTGTTCATCCACAACATCGCCGCGCTGTACTACGTCGATCACTTCAAGCTGTCGCTGAAGGACGCCGGGTTCGCGGTCGGGATGTTCGGGCTGCTCGCGCTGTTCGCCCGCGCGCTCGGCGGCTGGCTGTCCGACAAGATCGCCGCACGCCGCAGCCTCGACGTGCGCGCGGCGCTGCTGTGCGCGCTGATCATCGGCGAAGGGCTCGGGCTGATCTGGTTCTCGCATGCGCAAGGCATCGGCGTCGCGCTCGTCGCGATGCTGACCTTCGGCCTGTTCACGCACATGGCGTGCGGCGCGACCTACGCGCTCGTGCCGTTCATCGATCGCAAGGCGCTCGGCGGCGTCGCGGGGATCGTCGGCGCGGGCGGCAACGTCGGCGCGGTCGCCGCGGCTTTCCTGCTGAAGGGCGTCGGCGACGTGCAGCACACGCTGAGCCTGCTCGGCCTCGCGGTGACCGCGACCGCATTGTGCGCGATGGCCGTGCGCTTCAGCGAAGAACACAAGGCGCGCGAAGCCGAGCTGCGCGATCGCGCGCTGGCCGCCGCCGGCGCCGCGAACTGATCGACCGAAGGAACCGTCATCATGAAACTCATCGTCATCGGCCACGGCATGGTCGGCCACAAGCTCCTCGAATGCATCGCGGCGCAAGCCGGCGAGGCCGGCGCGCTGGAGGTCACGGTGCTCGCCGAGGAACCGCGCCCGGCCTACGATCGCGTGCACCTGTCGGAATTCTTCGCGGGCAAGTCGGCGGACGACCTGTCGCTGGTCGAACCCGGCTTCTTCGAGCGCCATCCGCAGTTCGACCTGCGCCTGAACGCGCAGGTCGCGTCGATCGACCGCGCCGCGCATACGGTCACGCTCGCCTCGGGCGAAACGCTCGCGTACGACAAGCTGGTGCTCGCCACCGGCTCGCGCCCGTTCGTGCCGCCCGTGCCGGGCCGCGATCGCGCGGGCTGCTTCGTGTACCGGACGATCGAGGATCTCGAGGCGATGCAGGCGTGCGGCGCGCACGCGAAGCGCGGCGTCGTGATCGGCGGCGGGCTGCTCGGCCTCGAATGCGCGAAGGCGCTGCGCGACATGGGGCTCGACACGCACGTCGTCGAATTCGCGCCGCGCCTGATGGCCGTGCAGGTCGACGACGGCGGCGGCCGGATGCTGCGCGCGAAGATCGAGGCGCTCGGCGTGACCGTGCATACCGGCAAGAACACGCTCGAAATCGTCGACGGGGAAGAAGGCGCGCACCGGATGGCGTTCGCCGACGGCTCGCATCTCGACACCGACATGATCGTGTTCTCGGCCGGCATCCGGCCGCGGGACGAACTGGCCCGCGCGTGCGGGCTCGACATCGGCCCGCGCGGCGGCGTCGCGATCGACGACGGGTGCCGCACGAGCGACGCCGACATCTACGCAATCGGCGAGTGCGCGGCGTGGAACGGGATGGTGTACGGCCTCGTCGCGCCGGGTTACGACATGGCGCGCGTGGTCGCGAAGCAGCTCGCCGGCGACAGCGGCGACGCCGCCGCGCCGATCGCGTTCGCCGGCGCCGACATGAGCACCAAGCTGAAGCTGATGGGCGTCGACGTCGCGAGCATCGGCGACGCGCACGGCACGACGGCCGGCAGCCGCACCTACCAGTACGCGGACGAGCGCCGCCAGGTCTACAAGAAGCTCGTGGTGTCCGACTGCGGCAAGTTTCTGCACGGCGCGGTGATGGTCGGCGATGCGGCCGAGTACGGCACGCTGCTGCAGATGATGCTGAACCGCATCGAGCTGCCCGAGTCACCGGAATTCCTGATCCTGCCGTCGTCGGACGGCGCGGCGAAGCCGGCGATCGGCGTCGACGCGCTGCCGGAAGGCGCGCAGATCTGCTCGTGCAACAACGTGTCGAAGTCGCAGATCTGCGCGGCGGTGGCCGACGGCGCGACGAGCCTCGGCGCGCTGAAGACCTGCACGGGCGCCGGCACGTCGTGCGGCGGCTGCGTGCCGCTCGTCACGCAGATCATGAAGGCCGAGATGAAGAAGCAGGGCCTCGCGGTCAACAATCATCTGTGCGAGCACTTCGCGTATTCGCGCCAGGAGCTGTTCCACCTGATCCGCGTCGAGCGCATCACGACGTTCGACGCGCTGCTGCACAAGCATGGCCGCGGGCTCGGCTGCGACGTATGCAAGCCGGCCGTCGCGGGCATCCTCGCGTCGTGCTTCAACGAGTTCGTACTGAAGAAGGAGCATGCGGGGCTGCAGGATTCGAACGACTACTACCTCGCGAACATCCAGCGCGACGGCACGTATTCGGTCGTGCCGCGCATGCCGGGCGGCGAAGTCACGCCGGAAGGACTGATCGCGGTCGGCCAGGTCGCGAAAAAATACGGCCTGTACACGAAGATTACGGGCGGCCAGCGCGTCGACCTGTTCGGTGCGCGCGTCGAGCAGTTGCCGTCGATCTGGGAAGAGCTGATCGCCGCCGGCTTCGAATCGGGGCACGCGTACGGCAAGGCGCTGCGCACCGTGAAGTCGTGCGTCGGGTCGACGTGGTGCCGCTACGGCGTCGACGATTCGGTCGGCCTCGCGATCGACCTGGAGAACCGCTACAAGGGGCTGCGCGCGCCGCACAAGATCAAGTTCGGCGTGTCCGGCTGCACGCGCGAGTGCGCGGAAGCGCAGGGCAAGGACGTCGGCATCATCGCGACCGAGAAGGGCTGGAACCTGTACGTGTGCGGCAACGGCGGGATGAAGCCGCGCCACGCGGAACTGCTCGCGTCCGATCTCGATCGCGACACGCTGATCCGCTATATCGACCGCTTCCTGATGTTCTACGTGCGCACGGCCGACCGGCTGCAACGCACCAGCGTGTGGCGAGACAACCTCGAAGGCGGCCTCGACTACCTGATCGACGTCGTCGTGCACGACAAGCTCGCGATCGCGGCCGAACTCGAAGCCGACATGCAGCACGTGGTCGACACCTACGAATGCGAATGGAAGCGGGCCGTCACCGATCCGGAAACACGCAAGCGCTTCCGCCACTTCGTGAACAGCGACGCGCCGGACACGACCATCGAATTCGTCGAGACGCGCGGCCAGATCCGGCCGGCGACGCCCGACGAGCGCGTGCGCGGCAAGCCCGTGGCGATTCCCGTCGTCGCCGAACCCGCGACCGTTTGACCGTGACCGACGCCAGCATCAATTCCAAGGAGCCCATCATGAACGATCGTCTTCCGCTGTCCTGGACCCGCGTGTGCCCGCTCGACGACATCGTGCCGAACACCGGCGTGTGCGCGCTCGTCAACGGCGAGCAGGTCGCGGTGTTCCACGTCGCGCACGCCGAAGAAGACGGCGTGTTCGCGATCGACAACGTCGATCCCGTGTCGCAGGCCGCCGTGATGTCGCGCGGGCTGATCGGCAGCCTCGGCGAACGCGTCGTGGTCGCGTCGCCGCTGTACAAGCAGCATTTCGACCTGCGCACCGGCGAATGCCTCGAAGCGCCCGAGCAATCGGTGAACGCGTATCCGTCGCGGGTCGAGGACGGCTTCGTATGGATCGCGGCCTGAGCGCCCCGGAGCACGCATGACCGCCACTTCCGTCAAGAGCGTGTGCCCGTACTGCGGCGTCGGCTGCGGGATGGTGCTGCACGTCGAGGACGGCGAAGTCGTCAAGGTGTCCGGCGACGCCGACCATCCGACCAACTTCGGGCGGCTGTGCACGAAGGGTTCGTCCGCGCACGTCGCGCTGCGCCGCTCGGGGCGGCTCGACCGCGCGTTCGTGCGGCGCGCGCGCGAGGACGACCTCGTGCCGCTGCCGGCCCGTGACGCGATCGCCGAGACCGCGCGGCGGCTGCGCGCGGTGCTCGATACGCACGGGCCCGATGCGCTGTCGTTCTACGTGTCGGGGCAGATGTCGATCGAGGCGCAATACCTCGTCAACAAGCTCGCGAAGGGCTTCGTCGGCACCAACAACATCGAGTCGAACTCGCGCCTGTGCATGGCGAGCGCGGGCACCGGCTACAAGCAGTCGCTCGGCGCGGATGGCCCGCCCGGGTCGTACCAGGATTTCGATCGCGCGAACCTGTTCTTCGTGATCGGCGCGAACATGGCCGACTGCCACCCGATCCTGTTCCTGCGGATGATGGATCGCGTGAAGGCCGGCGCGAAGCTGATCGTCGTCGATCCGCGCCGCACCGGCACCGCCGACAAGGCCGACCTGTTCCTGCAGATCCGGCCGGGCACCGATCTCGCGCTGACCAACGGGCTGCTGCACCTGCTGCACGCGGACGGGCGCACCGATACCGCGTTCATCGATGCGTACACCGAAGGCTGGGACGCGATGCCCGCGTTTCTCGCCGACTACACGCCGGAGCGCGTCGCTGAAATCACGGGACTCGCGGAAGCCGACATCCGCACCGCCGCGCAATGGATCGGCGACGCGCAGGAATGGATGAGCTGCTGGACGATGGGGCTCAACCAGAGCACGCACGGCGTGTGGAACACCAACGCGATCTGCAACCTGCATCTCGCGACCGGCAAGATCTGCCGCACCGGCAGCGGGCCGTTCTCGCTGACCGGCCAGCCGAACGCGATGGGCGGGCGCGAGATGGGCTACATGGGGCCGGGGCTGCCGGGTCAGCGCTCGGTGGCGTCCGACGACGACCGCCGCTTCGTCGAGAACCTGTGGCGCGTGCCGGCCGGCACGCTGCGCAAGGACACCGGCAACGGCACGGTCGACCTGTTCGAGCGGATGGCGGCCGGCGACATCAAGGCATGCTGGATCGTCTGCACGAACCCGGTCGCGACCGTGCCGAACCGGCGCAACGTGATCGCCGGGCTGCAGGCGGCGGAACTCGTGATCGCGCAGGACGCATTCCTCGACACCGAGACCAATCGCTACGCGGACATCCTGCTGCCCGGCGCGCTGTGGGCCGAGGGCGACGGCGTGATGATCAATTCCGAGCGCAACATGACGCTGATGCGCGCGGCGGTCGCGCCGCCCGGCGACGCGCTGCCCGACTGGCGCATCGTCGCGGAAGTCGCGCGCGCAATGGGTTTCGGCGATGCGTTCGACTATGCGTCGGCGGCCGACGTGTTCGACGAGATCGTCCGTTTCTCGAATCCGGCGACCGGCTACGACCTGCGCGGCGCGAGCCATGCGGCGCTGCGCGACGGGCCCGTGCAGTGGCCGGTCGCGCCGGGCGCCGCGCGCGAGCGGCACCCGATCCGCTACCTGAACGACGGCGTGAGCCAGACGCTGCGCGAAGCAGCCGACGGCCGCGACGCCCCGCGCATCGCGTTCCCGACGCCGTCGGGCAAGGCGCGCTTTTTCGCGCGGCCGCACGTCGATCCGGCCGAGCTGCCCGACGACACGTTCCCGATCGTGCTGAACACCGGGCGGCTGCAGCATCAGTGGCACACGATGACGAAGACCGGCAAGGTCGCGATGCTGAACAAGCTCAACCCGCGCCCGTTCGTCGAACTGCACCCGGACGATGCAAGGGCGCTCGGCATCGCCGCGAAGGACAGCGTCGAGATCCGTTCGGCGCGCGGCCGCGCGGTGCTGCCCGCCGTCGTGACGGACCGCGTGCGGCGCGGCAACTGCTTCGCGCCGATGCACTGGAACGACGTGTACGGCGACGATCTGTGCATCAACGCGGTGACGAACGACGCGATCGACCCGGAATCGCAGCAACCCGAACTGAAATACTGCGCGGTCGCGCTGACGCGGGTCGATACGGACGCGTTCGCGTCGACCGACGACGACACGGCGCGCGCCGCCGCGCGCGAGGACGATGCACCGCCCGCGCCTGCGATCTCGCCGATCGCGGCTTCACAGGAATCCGACATGGCAGACCTCGACACTTTCGCGGCCGCGCTCGGCGTCGCCGATCTCGCGCCGCCGCCACTGACCGACACCGAGCGGCTGTACGTGGCCGGCCTCGTCAGCGGGCTGAAGGCGAGCGCCGGCCGTCGCGAAGGCGGCGTGCCGGTGCTGCCGGCCGGCGCGCCGTTGACGCCGCCCGTGCGGTTCTGGCTCGACGGGATGCTCGCGGGGCTGTTCAGCCGCTCGCTGCCGGCCGGTGCGCAGAGCGCCGCGGCGCCCGCGCTGCCGGCCGACGCCGCTGCCGCCGGCGGCGTGCGCATCGTGCGCCCGCGCCCGAAGGTCACGTTGTTGTGGGCGTCGCAGACCGGCAACATCGAATCGTTGACCGAGGATTACGCGACGAAGCTGATGAACGCGGGCTTCGAGATCCGCACCGCGTGCATGTCCGACTATCCGGTCGCGTCGCTGGCCGCTGCGCAATACGTGCTGCTGATGACGAGCACGTTCGGCGACGGCGATGCGCCGGACAACGGCAGCGAGTTCTGGGACGCGTTGCAGGCCGGCAGCGCCGCGCGCCTCGACGGCGTGCATTTCGCGGTGCTCGCGTTCGGCGACCGCAACTACGACCAGTTCTGCGGTCACGGCCGCCGGCTCGACGCACGGCTCGCGGAACTCGGCGCGGCGCGCCTGTGTGCACGCGTCGATTGCGACGTCGAATTCCAGCACGATGCCGATCAGTGGCTCGAGCGCGTCGTCGCGCGCATCAAGGAGGCCGATGCCGCGCTGCACGCGGTGCCGTCCGGCGGGATGAGCGCGTCGGGGCTGCTGCCGACGAAAGCGCACCCGGCGCCGTCGAAGCTCGTCGCGAACCTGCGGCTGAACCGGCCGGGCGCGGCAAAAGACACGCGCTATGTATCGCTGTCGACCCAGGGCGCGAACCTCGAATACGAAACCGGCGACGCGCTCGGCGTATGGCCGACCAACTGCCCGGAACTGGTCGACGAACTGCTGTCCGTCACAGCGCTGAAGGCCGACGCGCCCGTGTCGGTGCCCGGTGTCGGCGATATCCGGCTCGGCGATGCGCTCGCGCGCCACTTCGACATCACGCGCCCGCATCCGGACACGCTGGCCTTCATCGCGTCGCACAGCGCGAACGGCGCGCTGAAATCGCTGCTCGGCGACGACCGCAAGGCCGACCTCAAGCAATGGTTGTGGGGGCAACAGCTTGCGGACGTGCTGCACGAATACCCGGTCGAGCTGTCGGGCGCGGAACTGGTCGGCATGCTCAAGCGCATGCAGCCGCGCCTCTATTCGATCGCGTCGAGCCCGAGCGCGCACGCGGGCGAGATTCACCTGACCGTGTCGGCCGTGCGCTATCACAACGGCCGGCGCGCGCGCAAAGGCGTCGCGTCGACGTTCCTCGCCGATCGCGCGGACGACGGCCGCGTGCCCGTGTTCGTGCAGAAGTCCGCGCATTTCCGGCCGCCGGTGAACGGCGACGTGCCGATCGTGATGGTCGGCCCGGGCACCGGCGTTGCGCCGTTCCGCGGCTTCCTGCACGAGCGGCAGGCGCGCGGCGCGCGCGGGCGCAACTGGCTGTTCTTCGGCGAGCAGCACGCGCAGACCGACTTCTACTACGGCGACGAACTGAGCGCGATGCGCGACAGCGGCTTCCTGACGCGGCTCGATCTCGCGTTCTCGCGCGACCAGGCCGACAAGGTCTACGTGCAGGACCGGATGCGCGAGCAGGGCGCCGAGCTGTTCGCATGGCTGGAGGAAGGCGCGCACTTCTACGTGTGCGGCGACGCCGCGCGGATGGCGAAGGACGTCGATACGGCGCTGAAGGCGATCGTCGCGAAGCACGGCGGCATGTCGGACGAAGCCGCGAACGACTACGTCGCGCGGCTTTCGAAGGCCCGGCGGTACATGCGCGACGTGTACTGAATCGCGTGAGCGGCGGGCCGTTGCGTTGGCCCGCCGCTTCGTTGCGGGTTACTGCTGCCGTTCCCACGCACGCGCCTGCTCGGCGCGCACGAACGCTTCCGACGAGGCCGGCAGCAGGTTGCGGAACGCGCCGCCGTCGCTGTCGATCACGTCGACCATCTTCGCGATCATTTCCTCCGGGTCATGCTGTTCGAGCGGGAACGTCAGCCGCTCGGGCGTCACGGTATGCACGGCCGGATCGTGCCAGCGCTGGGTCGTTTCCATCATCCGGTCGTTGAAGCCGGTGCGATACGGGCCCGGGTTCACGACCGCGACGCGGATGCCGTGCGGCGCCAGCTCCGCGTGCATCGCCTCGGCCACCGATTCGATCGCGTGCTTCGACGCGCAGTACGCGCCGGTGAACGGCCCCGTGATCAACCCCGCGATCGACGACACGAACACGATCTTGCCGCGTTTGCGCGCGAGCATCCCGCGTGCGATCTGCTGCGTGAGTTCGAGCGGCCCGAACACGTTCACGTCGAACAGCTCGCGGACGATCTCGATCGGCAGGTCGACGAGCGCGCCGGCTTCGCCGACGCCCGCGTTGTTCACGAGCACGTCGATCTCGAGTTCGGCGGCGCGCGCGCGATCGTAGGCCGACGTGACGTCGAGCTTCACCGCGCGCAACGCGGTGTCGCGCTGTGCGGCGGCGTCCGTCAGTGCGTCGATCTCGACGGCCGTGCGCACGCCGGCCGTCACGTCGTGGCCGCGCTTGGCGAGCCGCAGCGCGACTTCGCGGCCGAAGCCCGTACCCGCGCCGGTGATGAGAATGCGTTTCTGTGCCATCTGCTTACCTTGTGGAGTGAAGGGTTGCCTGAAAAAGGTCGCGGCAGTGCTGCGCGATCGCGGCGTCTTCGTCGACGCTGCCGCCCGAGATGCCGATCGCGCCGACGCAGCGCCCGGCGCCGTCGACGAGCGGCTCGCCGCCGCCGAACGTGACCAGCCCGCCGTGACTGTGTTCGATGCCGCGCAGCGGACCGTCGCCCGACATCGCGCCGAGCGCGCCGGTCGACGCGCGAAAGCGGACCGCCGTCAGCGCTTTGCGCTGCGCGAGATCGATCGCGCCGAGAAAACAGTCGTCGGTGCGCACGAACGCGAGCAGGTTCGCACCGGCATCGACGACGGCGATCGCGACGCCGGCCACCTGCAGCGATGCGGCATGCGCGAGCGCCGCATCGATCGTACGGCGGGCGACGGCGAGCGGCAGCGGGAGTGAGGCAGTGAGCGGGTTCATGCGAGTCTCCGAGGGACGACAGCGCCAGTGTAGGCAGTTGCGGTATATGGGAGAATCCGTATTCCGCTCGAAGCAGTTTCAAGTTTTTTTAATGATGGACAGACGATGAGCAGACGCGATCCGATGGCCGGCCTGCACGTGTTCATGACCGTCGCGACGGCCGGCAACTTCACGCGGGCCGCCGCCGCGCTCGGCCTGACGCCGGCGGCCGTCAGCCTGGCGATCGGGCAGCTCGAGGGCGAGCTGAACGTGAAGCTGTTCAACCGCAGCACGCGCGGCGTGAGCCTCACCGAAGCCGGCCAGCGCTACCGGCGGCAGACCGAGCCGGCATACCGGCAGGTCATGCAGGCGCGGGACGAACTGAAGGATGCGCGCAGCGAGCCGAACGGGCTGTTGCGCGTGACCGCGCTGCCGCTCGCGCGCTTGCTCGTGATCGCGCCGGTGCTCGCCACGTTCCGCGAGCGCTATCCGAAAGTCCGGCTCGAAATTCGCTACGAGAACGAACTCGTCGACATCGCGAAGGACGGCTTCGACGCGGGGATTCGGCTGGCCGACCGATTGCAGCCGGGCATGATCGGCGTGCGGATCGCGCCTGCGCTGACGTGTGCACTGGTTGCGTCGCCCGGCTATCTGGCGCGGTACGGTGTGCCGGAATCGATTGCGCAGCTCGAGCATCATGCGTGCGTCCGTTTCCGGTTCTCGGAAAGCGGACGCCTGCATAAATGGCTGCTGCGCGACGGGCGACGCGACGTCGATCTCGATCCGGACGGCGTGTTCGTGACGAACGACGACGATGCGGTGATCGACGCGGCGCGCGCCGGTATCGGCATCGCGTTCGCGTTCGTGCGCGAGCGGATCGAGCAGGACCTGCGCGACGGCACGCTCGTCGAGGTGCTGCCGGGCGCGTGCCGCACGCTGCCGCCGATGTGGCTGTACTACGCGAATCGCAAGCACATGCCGGCCAAGCTGCGCGCGTTCATCGACGTGCTGCGCGAGCGCGAAGGCGCGGACGCGGCGTAAGCGCGTCGGCCGCTCGCTGCAGCAATGGGTCCGGCGGCGCATGATGGCGGCTCCCCCCACGAAGCCATGGAGTCGCGTGATGATCGTATTCCCGCATGTTCCGATTCGAACGTTCATGATTGCCGCTGCGCTGGCGGCCGTCACGGTTTGCAGCGCACCGGCCATCGGCCAGACGTCGACGGTGCCGGCCGGCACGGCTGTCGCGACGCCCGACAACGCGGTGCTGCTGACCGTCTTCCTGAAACACGACCAGTCGCGCCCGCTCGCCGAGCTGAATGCGCAGCTTGCGAAGCAGGGGTTCTACAAGGCGTTTCCGCCGCCGGGCGTCGAGGTGGTGAGCTGGACGGTGACGATGGGAATCGGGCAGATCGTCGTGCTGCGGCTGCCGGCGTCGCGGGTGCGGGAGGTCAATCGTGTGCTCGAGGATACGGCCTGGGGCGCGTACCGGACGGAGTTCTACCCGACCTACGACTACAAGGCGATCGGGTTGGGGGAGCATGAGCGGGCGAAGTGACGCGCAGTGGCGTATTTCCGCACCCGTGGTGCGCCGGGTGGGCGCACCGAATTACCCCGTTCCCGTTCCGGAACGCACCGCGCCATCGCGTTTTCGTCCTCAGCCGCCGGGCGCGGCGCGGCAGATTCCTCCCAAATGCATCACAAGTCATTCATCTGATGAAAAAACCACGCCGGTTCCCGGTATGATGCGCACCTTGCGTTCGTGGGACGCACGGTTTCTTTATGCGTTTTGATGCGCGAGAAACCACAAATCCGCACAAAGGCCACGTGAAAGATTCTGTAATATAAGTTCCGTATACTCGTAAGTTCTGATCCAGGCGCCACCAGCCCGTCGTCGGCCGGCCGCCCATGCAGAACAACAGATATGTCGCCGCCGGGCCAACCCGCGCCGCGACACGCTATGCACCACCACTGAACACGTTATGTCTTCCCGCCACTCTGGTTCGCCCGGCCGTGCCGAGGCGGTGATCGCCCGTGCCCGGGCGCTGATCCGCAACGAGCGCGTGCTGTCGCCGCTGCTCGCGCTCGGCATCGGCCTGCTGCTGATCGTGGTTTTCCAGCATCTGTCGGAATCCGTCGACTACCGCTCGGTGATCCGCCAGTTGCGTCACATGTCCGTCGGCGAGTGGGGCGCGTCGCTGGCCGCGACGGCCCTCAGCTATCTCGCGCTCGTCGCCCGCGACGCCGTTGGCCTGCGCTATGTCGCGGCCAAGGTGCCGCGCGTCGCGCTGTGGATCGGCGCGATTGCCGGTTCCGCGCTCGGCAACGCGACCGGCTTCGGCGCGCTGACGGGCGGCGCGGTGCGCGCCCGCGTGTACGGCGTGTCGGGTGTCACGCCCGCCCAGATCGGCCGGATGACGGTGTTCACGAGCGGTACGCTGGCGCTCGCGATGGTGCTGATGACGGCGGTCGGCATGGTCTGCGTGCCGGAGGCGCTCGCCGCGATGCTGCACGTCGCGCCCGGCGTGCTCACGTGGACGGGCGCAGCGTTGCTCGTCGCGCTCGCCGCGCTGGTCGTGCTGTGCGGCAACACCGCGCGCCCGGTCGTCACGCGCTTCAAATGGCTGTCGTTCGACGTGCCGGCGCGGCGCGATCTCGTCGCGCAGGTCGTCTACGCGGTGCTCGACGTCGTTGCCGCGGGCCTGACGCTGTGGGTGCTGCTGCCGGCGGCGCCCGTCGGCTTCCCGACCTTCATTACCGTTTACGCGGCCGCGTTGCTGCTCGGGATGATCGGCCATACGCCGGGCGGGATCGGCGTGTTCGAGGCCGCGATGGTCTTCACGCTCGGTCGCGAGGTGCCTGCGCACGCGATGGTCGCCGCGCTGATCGCGTATCGCGCGATCTACTTCGGCGTGCCGCTCGTGCTGTCGGCCGGCCTGCTGGCCGGTTTCGAGGGCCGCGCGCTGCGGCGCCGGCTCGTGACGCGGCAGGCCGTGCGCGTGTCGCAGCTCGCGCCGGTGTTCCTGAGCCTCGTGACGTTCGCGGTCGGCGGGATGCTGGTGATCTCGAGCGCGACGCCCGCGTTCTGGCACCGGATCGCGATCCTGCGCCACATCGTGCCGCTGTGGGTGCTCGAAGGCTCGCAGGTGATCTGCAGCGTGCTCGGCGTCGCGCTGCTGTTCGTCGCGCGCGGGCTGCTGCGCCGGCTCGACGGCGCGTGGTGGATGACCTTCGCATTGACGCTCGCGAGCCTCGCGCTGTCGCTGGCCAAGGGCCTCGCGTTCGTCGAGGCCGGCGTGCTCGGCACGCTGCTCGTGCTGCTGCTCGTCAGCCGCCGCCGGTTCAACCGTCATTCGTCGCTGCTCGCCGAGCGCTTCACCGTGAGCTGGTTCGTGTCGGTGGCGATGGTGCTGATGCTGGCCGTGTGGGTGCTGTTCTTCGCGTTCCGCGACGTGCCTTACACGCGCGATCTGTGGTCGCATTTTTCGTTCGATGCGCGTGCGCCGCGGGCGCTGCGCGCGACGCTCGCGTCCGGCGTGTTCGTCGCGCTGTTCGCGCTGTGGCAATTGCTGCGCCCGGCCCCCGGGCGTTTCGTGAAGCCCGCGGAGCAGGACCTGATCGACGCGGAGCAGATCATCCGCGCGCAGGAATGCAGCGACGCGGGCCTCGCGCTGATGGGCGACAAGTCGTTCCTGTTTTCCGAATCGCGCCGCGCGTTCCTGATGTACGCGAAGAACGGCCGTACGTGGGCCGCGCTGCACGACCCGGTCGGGCCGCGCGAAGAGTGGCCCGCGCTGATCAGCAAGTTCATCGCGCTCGCGCATGCGCACAGCGGCCGCGCGGCGTTCTACCAGGTGCGCGCGAACGCGTTGCCGCTGTATCTCGACGCAGGGCTCACGCTGATGAAGCTCGGCGAGGAAGCGCATATCGCGCTCGACCAGTTCGACCTGAAGGGATCGAACCGTTCGCACCTGCGCTACGCGCTGCGCCGCGGCGACAAGGATGCGCTGACGGTCGAGGTGATCGCGCCGGGCGACGTGCCGGCCGCGCTGCCGGCGCTGCGCGACATCTCCGACGGCTGGCTCGACAGCCGCGATGCGCGCGAGAAGAGCTTCTCGGTTGCCGCGTTTCACGACGGCTATCTGTCGACGCAGTCGGTGATGCTGGTGCGGCAGGCCGACAAGCCGATCGCGTTCGTCACGTTCATGACGACCGACCTCAACACCGAGGCGACGGTCGGCGTGATGCGCCATCTGCCGGACGCTTCGCCCTACGCGATGGAGTATCTGTTTACGCAGCTCGCGCTGCATCTGAAGGAAGCGGGGTTCCGCAAGCTCAGCCTGGGCATCGCGCCGTTCTCGGGGATGGGGGCGGCGAAGATGCCGTCGCCGTTCCACCGGCTCGGCCTGATGGTCTGGCGCTTCGGCGGCCGCTTCTACAACTTCCGCGGCTTGCGCGCTTTCAAGAGCAAGTTCGAACCGCACTGGGAGCCGCGTTATCTCGCGGCCTCGGGCTCGGTCGGCGTGTTCGTCACGCTCGCGGATCTGTCATTGCTGGCTGGAGGTCGGCGTTCATGATGTTGAAGAAGGGTATCGCGCGGGCGGCAGCCGCCTGCGCGGGAATGATGTTGGCCGGCGCCGCGTGCGCCGCGCAGCCGGCCGCCGTGAAAGCCGAAACCGTATCCGGCGGCCGCTACGGGCCCGTGACCGTGACCAGGCCGAGCGGGACGCTGCGCGGTTTCGTCGTGCTGTTCTCGCGTGAGGCCGGCTGGAGCGCCACCGATCAGCAGGCGGCCGACGCGCTCGCGAAAGCCGGTGCGATGACGGTCGGCGTCGATGCCGAACGTTACGCGGCGAATCTCGCCGCGAAGCAGGAGACCTGTCACCACCTCGACGGCGACGCCGAGGCGGTCAGCCATCAGCTCGAACGTCTCGCGCAATCGTCGCGCTATTTCACGCCGATCGTCGCGGGCGTGGGCCAGGGCGGCGCGATCGCGAAGCAGATCCTCGCGATGGCGCCGGAGAACACGATCGCCGGCGTCGTCGCGGTCGGCCCGGCCGCGAAGCTCGATCCGCGCTTCAAGCCGTGCCCGCCCGATCCGACGATCGTGCGCCGCGCGATGCCGGGCTTCGTCGAAACGGCGGCCGCGGGCGACACCGCGAAGCTCGTGTCGCTCGTCACGTCGCACCTGCGCGACACCAGCAGCAGCGACGAGCTCGACGTGTCCGACCTGCCGCTCGTCGAGCTGCCGGCCAAGGGCGGCAGCGACCGGCTCGCGATCGTGATCTCGGGCGACGGCGGCTGGCGCGACCTCGACAAGACGATCGCCGAGGCGCTTCAGCGCGACGGCGTGTCGGTGGTCGGCATCGACAGCCTGCGTTATTTCTGGAGCGAGAAGCCGCCCGCACAGGTGAGCCGCGATCTGGCCCGCGTGATGCGCACCTACACGGCGCGCTGGCATGCGAGCCGCGTGGCGCTGGTCGGCTACTCGTTCGGCGCCGACGTGATGCCGTTCGCGTACAACCGGCTGCCGGCCGACCTGCGCGACAAGGTCGCGGTGATGTCGCTGCTCGGCTTCGCGCCGTCGGCCGATTTCCAGATCCGCGTGACGGGCTGGCTCGGCATGCCCGCGAGCGACAAGGCGCTGAAGGTCGCGCCGGAAATCGCGAAGGTGCCGCCGTCGCTCGTGCAGTGCTTCTATGGCGCGGAAGAGAAGGACACGATGTGCCCGGCGCTCGCGAACACGGGCACCGACGTGATCAAGACGCAGGGCGATCACCACTTCGGCCGCGATTACATCGCGCTCGAGAAGAAGATCCTCGGCGGGTTCGGCAAGCCGGTGGCGGCGCGCTGAATGCCGGCGGCGCCCGCGTGATGGCGGGCGTCGGCCGGTTTGCTTCCGGTTCATCGTACGGGCGGCCAGCGAGCCGCCCGTTTCATTTTCCGGCTGGCGGTGCCGCGTCCCGCGGCGGCAGGGTCGTTTCCGCATTGCGCGGATAGAAGCCCGGGAACCGGTCGAGTTGCGGCCGTGCGGCCGCGAGATCGGTGTCGTTGTCGGGCACCGCGCTCGATAACGCGGTGCGTTCCATCAGCAGCAACGGGTCGACCAGGACGTCGCCGGTTGCCGACGAAGCCGTCGCGCTTGCGCAGCGGAATGCGCTGCGGCGGGACACGCGGCAGACCGGGACGAAACAGGCGCAGCAAGCAGATGGCCGGCAGACGTACGGGCACGCGAGCATGCCCGGGGACGCGATCATGCGTCGACGACGCGCGCCGGATCGAGCGCGCGGATGCGCTGGTCGATGAAGTAACCGCCGCCTTCCTGGTAGCGCAGGAACAGGCGGCCGCACGCGCGGCATTGGCTGACGGTGCAGCGGTTGTACGGGAAATGCCGCGGCGCGATCGGCGCGTCGTCCGACGCGTAGCGCGTGCCGGCCGGATGATATTCCGCGTAGGTCGGCTCTTCCTCGCCGGGCGGTGCGAGCGTGGCCACTTCGATCAGTTGCGTGTCCGGCAGCGACAGCGGCAGGGTCGTCCAGCCGGCGAGCGAGGTCTTCGTGCACGTGCACGGCTGCGTGACGTGCGCCGCTTCGGCCGTCAGTTTCAGCAGCGCGTCGTGATCGAGGTAAGGCAGTTGGCTCATGGGCAATCGTGAAGGGGCGGCAGGACCCGCAATGTAACCCGCGTGCGGATCGGCTGCATGGCCATGACGAAGGCGGCACGCGCGGTACGCGATCAGCCCGCCTTGCGAACCGACGGCTGCGCGACCAGTTCGCCGAGCACGCGGATCGCGCGCTCGATGTCGCGGCTCCACGGATGGCCGAAGTTCACGCGCACGCAGCGCTCGAAGCCGTGCGCGGCCGAAAACAGCGGGCCCGGCGCGAAGCTGATGCCGCGTTCGATCGCCTGGCGATGCAGCTCCATCGCGTCGATCGCATCGGGAAACGCGAGCCACAGGAAATACCCGCCGTCGGGCCGCACCCATTCGACGCCGGCCGGCAGCCAGCGCCGCAGCGCGTCGTCCATCCGGTCGAGCTGCGCGTGCAGCGCGCCGCGCAGCTTGCGCAGGTGCCGGTCGTAGCCGCCGTGCTCCAGATAGTTCGCGATGCCGGCCTGCGCGGGAATGCTGGCCGACAGCGTCGTCATCAGCTTGAGCCGCTGCACCTTCTCCGCGAACCGGCCGGCGGCGGCCCAGCCGATCCGGTAGCCGGGCGCGAGCGTCTTCGAGAACGAACTGCAGTGCATCACGAGGTCGTGCCGGTCGAACGCGCGCGCGGGCAGCGGATAGTCGGGGCCGAAATGCAGTTCGCCGTACACGTCGTCCTCGATCAGCGGCACGTTGCGCGCCGCGAGCAATTCGACGAGCGCGCGTTTTTTTTCGGCGGTCAGCGTGACGCCGGTCGGATTCTGGAAATTGGTCATGAACCAGCACGCGCGGATGTCGTGCCGGTCGAGCGCGTTCGCGAGCGCGGCGAGATCGAGGCCGGTGCGCGGATCGACGGGAATCTCGACCGCGCGCAGGTCGAGCCGCTCGATCGCCTGCAGCGCCGCGTAGAAGCCCGGCGCTTCGACGGCGACGACGTCGCCCGGCCGCGTGACGGCCATCAGGCACAGGTTCAGCGCCTCGAGCGCGCCGTTCGTGACGACGATTTCGTCGATCGGCTGCGCGATGCCGGTGGCGAGATAGCGCCGCGCGATCTGCTGGCGCAACGCCTCGTTGCCGGGCGGCAGGTCGACAACGGTGCTCCACGGGCTCACGAGCCGCGTGGCCTGCGCGAGCGACTTCGCCAGGCGCGGCAGCGGAAACAGCTGCGGCGCGGGGAAAGCGGAACCGAGCGGCACGATGCCGGGCTGCGTCGCCGCATCGAGCACGGAGAACACGAGGCTGCTGATGTCGACCTTGCGCGAGGCGCCGGCGCGGCTCGCTCGGCGTTGCGTCGCCGGGCTCGCGGCCGGCTGGGCGCCCGGCGCGACGTAGTAGCCCGAGCGTTCGCGTGCGCGGATCAACCCCCACTGTTCGAGCAGGTAATACGCGCGAAACACCGTCGACTGGCTCACGCCGTGTTGCGCGATGATCTGCCGCAGCGACGGCAGGCGCGTGCCGACGGCGAGGTTGCCGTTGCGGATGTCGTCGGCGATCGTATGGGCGAGGGTTTCGTAGCGTTTCATCGGCGTGGACGGGGCGCGTCGTCGCCTTACGCGGGCTGGAGCGACACCGCGCCGGCGGGCGCGGCTCATTGTCCGATGCACGGCCCGAAAAGGAAAGCGCGGGTGTTTCGGCCGCGCCGTCCCGCTGCGTCAGGCCGGGTTCGGCTCGACATTCGGCCCGCTGCTGCCGCGCGGCGGCAGCGGCAACGGCGCGACCTGGCCGACGACAAACAGGTACGACAGCGCGTCCGCCGCCGCGAGCGGCACGACGAACGCGCTTTTCGTGATCGACAGCATCACGCCGGCGAAGGCCGTGATGAAGCTCCCCCGAGATTGCCCGCGAAGTTCTGGATGCCGCCGAGCGATGCGACGTGCGCGGGCGTCGGCGCGATCCCGACGCGGGCCCACGGAATGGGTCGCATTCAGCCGTGAGTCCGATGAATATGCGCGATGTGCGGCTTGTTCCGATTGCGTGACCGACCGTTTTATGGTCTCGTTGCGAGATATCGCATCGACTCGAAAAAGGACAGTCGAATGCAGCCGGGCGATTCACGCGGGGTCCGATTGATCAGGGGAATCGGTGCACGCACGCGCGCCTGCGGCGCCGTGCGCACGCTGCTTGTCATATTGACGCTCGGCTTGCTTGCATCCGCTCCGCCGGCCTTCGCCGCCTCTCCCGAAACCGTCAACGACAACGTGCTGCGCGTGCTGGCCTGGCCCGGTTATGCGGACAGCGATATCGTCAGCGCCTTCGAGGCGCAGTTTCATGTGCGCGTCGAGGTGACGCTGGTCGATTCCGACGAAGCGCTGTGGACGCGCATGCACAGCGCTTCGCCGCCGCCGTACGACGTGCTGGCCGCGAACACGGCCGAAATCCAGCGCTATGCGCATGAACACCTGCTCGCGCCGATCGACCTGTCGCGCATCCCGAACCGACGGCGGCAGTTGCCGAATTTCCAGCAGCTCGCGACGATCGGCGGCCTCGTGCAAGACGGCGCGTCCTATGCGATCCCGTTCACGTATTCGTCGATGGGGCTGATCTACGACCGCAAGCAGGTGCCGGCCGCGCCGCGCTCGATGCGCGAGCTGTGGAATCCGCGCTATCGCGGCAAGGTGCTCGACTTCAACAGCGCGCAGCACAATTTCTCGTTCACGGCGCTGGCGCTCGGCTATCCCGATCCGTTCCGCCTGTCGCCCGCGCAGACGCTTGCCGTGGCCCGCAAGCTGATCGACCTGCGCCGCAACCTGCTGACGTACTACACGCTGCCTGAAGAAGCGACCGCGCTGTTCGTCCAGCATCGCGCGGCGCTGATGTTCGGCAACTACGGCACGCAGCAGGTCGAGCAGTTGCGTCGCGCCGGCGCGGACGTCGGCTACGTGATCCCGGACGAAGGCGCGCTCGCGTGGCTCGATTGCTGGGCTGTCACGCGCGGCGCGCTGCGTCCCGAGCTTGCATCCGCATGGATCAACTACATGCTCGAACCGGCGATCGGCGCGCTGCTGACCGAGCGGCAGGGGCTCGCGAACACGCTCGAGCCGCCGCGCGGCCTGGATACCGGGCACCAGCATCTCGTGTGGCTTCATCCCGTGGAAGACATCGCGCGCCGCGAGTCGCTGTGGAGCCGCATCGTGTCGGGCGATCGGCCGGAGCGATTCGAAAAATGATCCGGCTCGGGCTCACGTCGAAGCTGTCGGTGCTGTTCGCGTGCATCGGCGTGATCGCGTCCGGCACGACCGGCTACTACGCGTATCGCGCCAACCGCGCGATGCTCGTGCAGGAAGCGCAGCACAGTCTGCTGATGTCGACGCAACTGCTCGGGCAGCGCTTCACGACCGCGCTCTCCGACGTGGCCGACGATGCGCTCGTGCTCGCGCAGTTGCCGTCGTCCGCCGCCGTCGCGGGCGGCGACAATCCGGACAATACGCGACGCACTCGGCTCGAGCAGGTGTATTACAGCTTCATGAGAAATCACGCGGAATACCTGCAGATCCGCCTGATCGCGAGCGGGCATTTCGGGATCGAACGGATTCGCCTCGATCGCGATGCGCGCGGCATCGTCGTGCTGCCCGAAAGCGCGTTCCAGGAGAAAGGGCAGTTCTCCTACGTATTCGATACGCTCGCGACGGCCCCCGGCCATATCTACCTGTCGCCGATCGTGATCAATCACGAGACGGGATCGCATGCGGCGGAAGGGCTGCCGATCCTGCGCGTGGGCACGCCGGTGGTCGACGCGTCGGGCCAGACGGTCGGCGCGCTCGTCGTCGACGTTGAACTCTCGCGGGTGTTCGACCGGCTCGAACGCGATCTGCCCGACGACTATGCGGTCTATCTCGCGAACGAGTGGGGCGATTTCCTCGTGCATCCCGATCCGGCGCAGACGTTCGGTTTCGATCGCGGCCGGCGCGTGCTGATGCAGGACCGCTTTGCCGTCACGCGCGCGCTGTTCGACAGCGGGCGCACCAGCGTGACGCTCAATGGGCTCGCGCAGCCCGACGAGGCGCCGGGCCAGATGTTCGCGTTCGTGCGCACGCCGTTCGGGCACGACGAGGGCAACCGCTTCGTCGTGCTCGGGATGGCGCGCCCGCTCGCGGACGTGCTCGCGCCGGCCGGCATGCTGGGCGAACGGATCGTCAGGATGGTGCTCGTATCGAGCGTGCTGGCGGTGATCCTCGCGATCCTGTTCGCGCGGGCGATCACGCGGCCGCTGCAGACGCTCGCGCGCGCCGCGACGCACGTGTTCGACGATCCGGCCACCGAACGGCTGCCCGTTGCGCGGGCCGACGAGATCGGCGTGCTCGCGCGCTGCTTCGACAGCATGCGCGTCGAGATCCGCACGCAGATGGCGATGTTGCGCGCGAAGCAGCTGGAGCTGACGCACCTCGCCGGTCACGACCCGCTGACCGGCCTGCCGAACCGCCTGTTGTTCATGGAGCATCTCGATGCCGCGATCCGGCATGCGGCCGCGGTGGGCGAGGGGCTGGCGGTGATGTTCGTCGATCTCGACCGCTTCAAGCAGATCAACGACCAGCACGGGCACTCGGCCGGCGACCGCACGCTCGTCGCGGTCGCGAAGCGGTTGAGCCACGTGCTGCGCGGCGGCGACATGGTCGCACGGCTCGGCGGCGACGAATTCGTCGTGCTGATTTCGGACGTGCGTTCACCGGCCGTGATCGGCGATGTCGCGACGCGCATCCAGATCGTGATGGCCGAGGAACTCGAGTTCGACGAAGGGCGCATGGCCGTCGGCGCGAGCATCGGCGTCAGCGAATTTCCGGCAGACGGCGCGTCGGCCGAGGAGTTACTCGTCAAGGCCGACGCGGCGATGTACGCGGCGAAGGCGTCCGCGCAATGCGTGTGCGTGCGCTATCAGGATCTGGTCCGCGGCGGCGTGCCTGACGAGACCGGCCGCGTCGCGTCGGGCGGCGGCCACTGACGGCGGGTCAAAACGCGACGAGCCCGTCGCGGGACGGGCTCGTCGTCTGCGCGGGGCTGCACGCGTGGGGCGTGCAGCGGCGCGCTTAGTGGCCGAAGTAGACCGAGTCGCGCGGGCTTTGTGCCCGGACGACCGGTGCGCCGCCCTCGACGGTCGCAGCCGGTTGTGAACCGAAGCCGCTGTTGTCGACGCCGTGCACGCGGGCTTGCGCGGCCTGGATGTCGGCCGGGTAGTACGGGCTCGACTGGCTCGGCTTGTAGCCGGCATGTTCGAGCTGGACCAGTTCGTTGCGCACCTCGGCGCGGGTCACGGTGCTTTGGGCGAATGCGCCGAACGAGGCGGACAGGGCGACGGCGGCAACGACTGCGGAAACGAGCGATTTCATGATGACCTCCGATGTTTATTGGCTTTCCGCGTTCGACACCATGTCGTCAGCGGTTGATTACATCGTAGGAGCCGGTTCACCTAGGGTAAACGTGAATTTGAGTGAAAGATCGTTGCGCCGGGAGTAATAATTTCGAGAAAAACGTGTTCCGTCCCCATGCTGTATTGCGGGAAACGGCGGGAGAGTGAGGGGCGGATGCCGCGCACGGGTGTGCGCCCGGCGGCAAAGGACCGGCGAAGCATTTCGCGGCTGGGGCGCGGGACTACAGGCTGCCGGATCAGACCCCGTCGTCGTCGATTTCCTTGCGCTCGCGGCGTTCCTCGTTGCCGCGACGCGCGCGCAGCCGCTGGCGCGACAGGACGGCAATCACCTGCTGGGTCGGCGCGCCGGACGGCAGTTCGTTGCGGATGCGATCGGGGACCATCGGCAGGCCCGCGCGCTGCCGGCGCAGCGCCTTGGCGATTGCCCGGCGGCATTCGTCTCCGTGGCAATCCCATTCATCGCGGATTCTCTGGCAATAACGGCATTGTTCCATCCGAATAGTCTAACGCGTCTTCGGGAATGGAGCAGGGCGTGATGCTGGACGTATTACGCGCCGGGCGGTTGAGGCAGCCACCGGATTGGGGTGCCGGCAATGGCAGGCTGAATCGGACTGCGAATCAAGTGAACCCGAATCGTTCACTGACACTACAGTTTCCCGTCCTTCTCCATACGGATTCCTTGCGCGCGGACGGGCCGCCGCGTGTCATCGGAGCGACCAGATACCCCAGATCGCGATCAACAGGCCGAGGCCCAATCCACAGCCCAGCAACACATAGGTTTCCATTTCGTGCCTCTGAAAACATGACAACGCTGGCGTCGACATCGGCGTATGCGCAGCAAAGCCGGTCGCGTATCGTCCGCGCTGTCGGCTGGGCGATACGCCGGGTGTGCGAATACTACGCGTCGCAGCTTTCAGAACGCATGCGCGATCCCGCTCGCGCCCGGTGCGTGATCGCTGCACCAGTTCAATATAATTCAAGGGAATCGGCCGTCTCATGCGCGCCATACATATCTCCGAACAAGGAAACCTGATGACGCTTGCCCAGTTGCAGGCCCTGGCTGCCGTGGTCGAACTCGGCTCGCTGACGGCCGTGGCAGACCGGCTCAGCCGCAGTCAATCCGCGATCAGCCACGCGCTGACGGAGCTGGAGGACCTCACGCAGGTCAAGCTGCTCTGGCGCGACCGGCAGCCGGTCGTGCTGACGGCGGCCGGCGAGCGCCTGTGGCCGTATGTCCAGAGCGTGGTGCGGGAAGCGCAGATGCTGCGCCAGCAGTTCAGCCTGTCGCGCGGCAAGCTCGAAGGGAAACTGGTGGTCGCGTCGCTGCCGAGCGTGTCGCTGGCGTTCGTCGTTCCCGCGCTCGAGGCGTTGAAGGATATGCACCCGGGCGTATCGGCGGTGCTGCTCGAAGGCACGGACAGCGAAGTCGA
Source organism: Burkholderia sp. BCC0044 (assembly GCF_902832955.1). Taxonomy (NCBI): domain Bacteria; kingdom Pseudomonadati; phylum Pseudomonadota; class Betaproteobacteria; order Burkholderiales; family Burkholderiaceae; genus Burkholderia; species Burkholderia sp. BCC0044. The sequence goes on from NZ_CADFDO010000002.1 coordinate 795,718, forward strand.
ACAGTGGATCGACGACGGGACGGCCGACGTCGGCGTGGTGGCCGGCACGAAGACGTTCGCGCACAACCTGCCGCTGCTCGACGAGGATTTCGTCGCGGTGGCGGCCGACGACATGTTCGCGGGCCGCAAGAGCGTGTCGGCCAGGCAGTTGGCCGCGGCGCCGTTCATTTTCTCGAAGGCGGGGTGCGGGCCGGTGATCGCGGATTACTTCGCGCGCGGCGGCACGCCGCTTCGGGCCGCATTCAATGTGGTCGAGATGCGCACGATCCTGTCGATGGCGGAGGCCGGCATGGGCGTGTCGATCGTGCCGCGCATCACGCTCACGTACACGCCGTTCGGCGGCCGCGTGCTGGCCCTGTCGCCGCGGCTGCATCGCTCCGTGCGATTGGCGTGGAATACCGCCGGCAATGCGGTCGCCGATGAGTTCGTGCGGCTCGTCGACGCGCAACGTGCAAAGGCGGAAAAGACGATCCGGACGCGCGCGAAAAAGGGCCGCTAACGAGCGGCGGGCACGATGAACGGCGCGCATGGGCCACTTGCAGTTTATTCATGTCGATAATGGTCGAGATGCAATATATTGTTTTGATCTCGTCATCGTTGACCCAAAGGAGTGCGCCGTGCCCGCGTTGCCCACCCTGTTTGCGTTCGGACTCGTGTCGCTCGGCATGGTGCTGACGCCCGGGCCGAACATGATCTATCTGGTGTCGCGCTCGATCTGCCAGGGCCGCCGCGCCGGGCTGATATCGCTTGGCGGTGTCGCGCTGGGATTCGTGTTCTACATGGTGTGCGCGGCAGTGGGCATCACCGCGCTGGTGATGACCGTGCCGTATGCGTACGATGCGCTGCGCCTGGCCGGCGCGCTGTATCTGGCGTACCTTGCGTGGCAGGCGCTGAAGCCGGGCGGGCGCTCCGCGTTCCAGGTCCGGCAGTTGCCGCACGACAGCCGCGTCAGGCTGTTCATGATGGGCTTCGTCACGAACCTCGCGAACCCGAAGATCGCGGTGATGTATCTGTCGTTGCTGCCGCAGTTCATCGTGCCCGGGCACGGCAGCGTGCTCGCGCAATCGCTGGCGCTCGGCTGCGTGCAGATCGCGGTGAGCGTCACCGTCAACGCGCTGATCGCGTGCGCGGCCGGTTCGATCGCCGGTTTTCTCGCGGGGCGGCCGCTCTGGGCGGCGGTTCAGCGCTGGTTGATGGGCACGGTGCTGGCCGGGCTGGCCGTGCGGATCGCGCTGGAATCGCAAGGTTAGCGCGCGTCGGCCGCGGTTCGGCGCATAGCCGACCGCTGCGATCGGGCCTTCCGTCGACGGCACCGGGCATCGTCACCCGTGGCAATTGCCTTCGGCCTCCTTGCCGATCGGCACGGGCTCGGCCTCGTCACGACGCCGGCCGCGGGTCGCCAGCCAGCACAGGATCGAGCCGCCGCACACCATCGATGCGCCTTGCCAGAATTCGGCCGACAGCGGCGCGTGCAGCAGCGTCGCGGCGAGGGCGGCGGCGAGCACCGGCGTGAAGTACGATGCGCCGACGATGACCGTCACGTTGCCGTGCATGATGCCGGTGTTCCAGGCCGCATAGCCGAAGCCGAGCGCCGACGCCGCCAGCACGAGATACACGACCGCATGCAGGCTGAACGTCATGCCGCCGCCGCCTTCGATCGCGAACTTGATCCAGAGCACCGCGGAGACCAGCATGAAGAACGGCGTGACGCCGTTCTTCCCGTCGGCGATGCGCGCGGTCACCGTGCAATAGGCGGCCCAGATCAGCGCGCCGAAGAACGCCAGGCCGTAGCTGAGCGGATTGTCCGCGACGTTGCGCAGCATGCGGGCCGGATCGAGCCCCTGGTCGCCGCCGAGCACCCAGCAGATGCCGAGCATCGACAGCAGCACGCCGGGCACGACCAACAGGTTCGTGCGCTGCTTGTTGAACACGATGGCGGCGACCAGCGTGAGGCTCGGCCACAGATAGTTGACCATCGCGACTTCGATCGCTTGTCGAGCGTTGTTCGCATAGCCGATCGACAGCGCCAGGCACAGCTCGTACGACACGAACAGCAATCCGCCCCACAGCAGATAGTTTTTCGGGAATCGGCTCAGGTCAGGGAAGCCGATCGAAAACAGCAGGAGCACGGACGCCACCGTATAGATCATCGCCGCGCCGCCGGTCGCGCCGAGACTTTCGCTGACCCCGCGCACGAGCGCGACCACCGACGCCCATAACAGCACCGCGCCGAGCCCGATGAGCGTTGCCTTGTTCTTGCGTTTGATGCTTGCTGCCTGTTTCAACATGCTGGTTCGATTTCGGGTGATTCAGATCGGCTCGCGCGTGCCTTCATCGCGAGCGGCGATACAAAGAGAGGATTGCGCCGGAAACGCGCATTTTACGGGGGCGCGGCCGTTGCCGCGATGCAGCCGGACTGGCATGTACGATCGATTCGGTCGCGCGAGCCGATCACGCGTCGTCGATACGCCACGATGCGCCGATTCCCGACAGCGCACGTCCGATCGCGTCGAGCATCGCGTTCCGCGTCGGGCCGAGCGTGGTGACAAGGAGGAAACCGGCTGCTTCGATCGACAGATCGATCAGCGCCCAGTCGCTGGCCGCATCGCGAATTTCACGCCGCCGTTCGTGTGGATCGATGTCGATGTCGCGATGCGCTTGCCGCAGCACGTTGGCGATGGCGTCGAATGCGTCGGCTGAAGGGGACGTGTGAATGCGGTATTCGAAACTCATCTGCATGGACCGGCGTACGAGGCGGGCAGTCTCACCCGCGCCGTGCGTTCCGTCCGTCCACGGTAACGCATCGGGCGCCCCCCCGCAGCGGGCGCCCGATGCGTCGATCACCGCTCGCGCCGCTTCTTGCTCAACTCGATCGTCTCGAACAGCTCGTACTGCGCGGTCGGGTGCTGATCGGCGCCCGGCGCGTGGTAGTAGCGCATCGTGATCGTCGTGTGGCCGCCCGGCTTGCCCGGGTCGTGGTCGAACACCGCGATCCCGTAGCCGGTGCCCGTGTCGCGGCGCGCGGACCAGACCGCATCCTCGAGCGCATCGGCCGGCTGGCGCACGAACGTGTTCGGCGCGGTGCCCGGCACCGGCCGGTTCGGCTTCGTGAACACCTTCGCCTGCGCAAAGCCGGTCGACGGGTTCTCGCCGTACACGTCGAGCGGCGCGCTGGTGCCGCCGCCGCCGAGGATCAGGTGGATCGTGCCGTGGCTCGTGTCGAACTTCGTGCGGTCCGGATCGTTCGAGCCGACCGGGCGCGGCTGCAGCGTCTCGACCACTTCGCCGGTTTTCGCATCGACCCCCGCGCGGTGATTGCAGCCGCGCACCGGGTAGCTGCGCTCGTAGTCGTGATCGTGGCCGCACAGCACGAGGTCGACGCCGTAACGGTCGAACAGCGGCAGCCACGCTTCGCGAATGCCCTTGTCTGACCCGTTGCCCGTCTTCGATGAACTGAGCGCGTCCTGGTGCATCTGCACGACGATCCAGTCGATGTCGTCGTCATGCGCGGCATGACGCAGCGTGCGTTCGAGCCAGCGCGTCTGCTCGCCGTTGCTGTAGCCGCGGACGTAGAACGACGTGCCGGGCTCGATCGGCGGGCGGCCGGTGCTCGCGGCCGGCACGAGCGGCGCAGGGCCGCCGACGAACGCGGCGGCATCCTGGTACACGACGTCGTCCGCGTCGAGCGACACGAACAGCACGGAGCTCACGCGGAAGCTGTACCAGCGGCCCGGGAAGTGCGTGCCGTTCTCCGGCAGCGTATAGCGTGCGAGGTACGAGTCGAGCCCCTGCGGACCGTTGTTGAACTCGATCTCGTGATTGCCGGGGCACGGCATCCACGGGCGATTCGCGGCCGACGTCTGGTTGTTGTTGCCGAAATCGCGCCACACCTCGGGCTGGTGCGCGGGGTTCAGGTTCGCATAGCAGAGATCGCCGTTCAGCAGGTGGAACAGCGGCTGGAACTGCTCGACGGCCTGCACCGCGAAGCGGCTCTGCGGCGACGACAGCACCCACGCGCCGTTCGGCGTCGCGAGATCGCCGTAGCTCGTGAAACGGAACGGCGCACGGCCGCGCGGCGCGGTCGAAAAATTCGCGGAGAACGGCTGCGCGGCGTTGCTGTCGTTGTCGGCCGTGATCTCGTAGCGGTAGCGCGTATCCGGCTTCAGCCCGTGCACGCGCGCGTGGTACGCGAACACGGTCTCGCCGTTCAGGCCGTCGGTGTATACGCGCTGGACGCCGTGCACGGTGCGCGCCGGCTCGCCGTCGGCGACGATGCGCGCACGCGGATTGACGGCCGCGGCGAGCGACGCCCACGAGATCACGACTTCGGACGTCGGGTCGTTGCCCCACGTCAGGTGAACCTGCTCGGGCGTGCCGTCCGGATTCGACGCGGCGGCGCGGGCGGCCGCGAGCCCGCCGGCGGCGGTGGCGAGGCCGGAAACGCCGGCGAGTTTCAGGAAGCCGCGACGCGACACGGAAGCGGCCGGCTCGTTCGGCTGATCGGGGGAAGTGTCCTGGTTCGACATGGTCGGTGTTTTCGTTGATGGGACGCGAGGTGGGGAACCGCACGGCCATGCGCGAGCACGGCCGGGGCGTGGGCCGGAAACGAGCGGGATCCCGGTCGCCTGCATTGTCGAAGGGCAGTTTTGCCGCGTTGTGACAGTTCCGCAACCCTGCGTGCGCGCTGGCCGATACGTACGGTCGCGCGTCGCACGCCATCAATCGGCATCGACGCTCGTGGCGGCCCCCGAAATTTATTCGCCGATGTCGCGACGGATTTCTCCGGCCTGCTCCGTTTAAACGCATGAACGACTGCTTCCGGTCGATGCCGTTATTTCGGAGTCTTTCATGAAACTTTCTGTTCCATTGCGATTGGCTGCCGGCTGCATGGCTGCGCTCGCGGCGTCCGCCGTATTCGCGCAGGCCGTGATCGTCGCGCCTTACGCGCCGCCGCCGCCGCGTGTCGAAGTGCTGCCGGCGCCCCGCGCGGGCTACGTCTGGGATCAGGGTCACTGGCACTGGCGGCAGGGCCGTTACGTATGGATTCCGGGCCACTGGCAGATCGTGCGGGTCGGTTACCACTGGGTGCCCGGACACTGGTCCGCGCGCGGGCCGGCCTGGCGCTGGGTGCCGGGCCACTGGGCCTGACGGCCCTGACGTGCACGCCGCCGCGCGTCGAAGCGATGCCCGCGCGGCGGATTTTTCACGCAACATCATGAGTCGAAGCGATGCCTTTTCGAACCATCGTGATACTGGCGGCCGCGGCCATCGTGCTGGCCGGCTGCGTCGTGGTGCCGGCCCGGCCGGTGTATTACCGGCCCGCGCCGGTCGTCGTATATTGAGCGCGCCGGCCGACGGTCGCGCGGCCGGCCAACAGGATCGACATGCGGCGCGAACCGGATGTCGATGAAACCGGCACGGCCGATATCGTGTGCGACGCCGGGCGCGACGCACGCGGCGATGCCGAACCGTCGGAACCATCGGCATGGCGCCGTCCGGCGATGGCCCGACGCATGCAAGGAGAGCACGACGATGAGCTTCATCCGGGCGGCGGGAATACCTGCCGTGACAGGGCGACGCCCGCGCGCCGCGCGACGGAGCAGGCGGCGTTGAACGATCGCGGCGACCGCGATCCGGACGCGGAACTCGTCGCGCGCGTCGGCGCGCGCGATGCATCGGCGGTGCGCGTGCTCGTCGCGCGCAAGCTGCCGCGGCTGCTCGCATTGGCGACGCGCATGCTCGGCGACCGGAACGAAGCCGAGGACGTCGCGCAGGAGACGTTCTTGCGAATCTGGAACCACGCGCCGCGCTGGCGCGAAGGCGAAGCCCGCTTCGACACGTGGCTGCATCGCGTCGTGCTGAACCTGTGCTACGACCGGTTGCGCGGCCGGCGCGAGGAGCCCGTCGACACGCTGCCCGACGTGCCCGACACGCAACCGGAGCCGGCCGTGCATGCGGAACTGCGTTCGCGCGACGCGCGCGTGCGGCAGGCGCTGGCTGCGTTGCCGCCGCGGCAGCGCGAAGCGCTGGTGCTCCAGTACTATCAGGAAATGTCGAATGTGGAAGCGGCCAACCTGATGGGCATCACCGTCGATGCGCTGGAAAGCCTGCTCGCCCGTGCGCGGCGCAACCTGCGCGCGCAACTGGCCGGCGACCCACCTAGCGAGGACAAGCGATGACACCCGAACGATTTCGTACCATCGTCGCCGCGTACGGCTCGGATGCGCGGCGCTGGCCGCAAGCCGAACGCGCGGCGGCCGAAGCGTGGGCGCACACGCATCCGCGCGACGCATTGGAAGCGCTCGACGAGGCGGCCGAGCTCGATGCGTGGCTGATGCAGGACACGGTCGCGCCGCCCGCGCCGGCGCTGGTCGAACGTATCGTCGCGACGGCGCCGACGCCGCAACGCGCGCGAAGCCGCGGCAGAGTGTGGTGGTCGGGCGCCGCGTTCGCGGGCGTCGGGCTGGCCGGCGCGCTTGCCGGTGCGGTCGCCGTGTCGATGCTGATGCTCGGCAGCGCGCCGATCGCGCAACACGAACCGGGCTACCTGACGACGACGTTCGGCGGCCCGAGCATCGACGGAGCCGACGAATGACCGAACGCAGCCGGAAATTCATTCTCGTCGGTTCGGTCGTGCTGAATGTGTTCATGCTCGGCGCGATCGGCGGCGGCGCGTATCAGTGGTTCGCCACGCATCGCGACCTGCATGCGGCGGGCGCGCCTGCATCGCGCACCGCGTTGCGTTTCGCGGCCGATGAATTGCCCGATGCGCGGCAGCGCGAGTTCGCCGCCGCGCTGAAGGCAGCGCGCAAGAGCGGCCGCGATTTCGCGCGGGAAGGGCGCGATGGCCGAATCACCGTGCTCGACCTGCTCGCCGCGCCGCAACTCGATCGCGCGGCGATCGATGCGGCGCTCGACCGTACGCGCGCGGCCGATACCGCGATGCGCGCGCAGGTCGAGCGCAGCGTCGTCGACTTCGCGGCGACGCTGACGCCCGACGAGCGCGCGAAGTTCGTCGACGGGTTGCAGCGCAGCGGCAACTGGCGTCTGCCGCCGAAACTGCAGAAGAAGCCGGACGCATCGGCGAGCGAGTCAACCGAATAAACCGCGCGCGGGCGGCATGCGGTCCGCGTGTTGCTCGCGCGTCATGCGTGTGCCGGTTCCGGTGAGTCGCGCGGCCGTTGTCCGTTGACGATGCATGCCGCCGCGCTGCGGGACCTCCGCCCGGCGTTTCTCCGATAACAAAAAAATTTCCCCTTCCCGCGACGGATTTCCCGGTGTGCTTGCGTTGAACGTGAGTACGCACCGCAAGAGAGCCCGTCATGAACCACCCGAACGACTCCACGCCGGCCGCGATCGCGCTGAACCGCTTCGGTCTCGGCGCACGCGCCGACGAAGCGCCGCCTGCCGACCCGAAAGCGGCACTCGTCGCGCAATTCGACCGCTACGACGCACGACCCGCCGCATGGGCCGGCGAACCGGACGCAATCACACTCGCCACGCGCTTTGCCGATGCACGCAACGCGATGAAGAGCGACGACCCGGCTGCGAAGCGCGCGACCGAGCAATCGATCCGCCGCGACGGCTACGACGCGTATCGCAGCGCCGTCGCCGCGCGCATGAACAGCGCACTGAATACGCCTGCGCCGTTCGTCGAGCGTCTCGTGCATTTCTGGGCGAACCATTTCGCGGTATCGGTCGACAAGGGGCAGGTGGCCGCGTACGCGGGTGCGTTCGAGCGCGACGCGATTCGCCCGCACGTGCTCGGCCGTTTCGAGGACATGCTCGTCGCCGTCGAACAGCATCCCGCGATGCAGGTGTTCCTCGATCAGGCGCGCTCGGTCGGCCCCGACAGCCCGGCCGCGCTGCGTGCGCAGGCACGCAATCCGTCGGCGAAGCGCGGGCTCAACGAGAACCTCGCCCGCGAGATCATGGAGCTGCATACGCTCGGCGTGCGCACCGGCTACACGCAAGCCGACGTGACGGAATTCGCGCGCGCATTGACCGGCTGGAGCATCGCCGGCGGGCGCGGGCCGCAACCGGGCGATGCGGCGCCCGGCGCATTCGTGTTCCGCGCGAATCTGCACGAACCGGGCACACGCACGGTGATGGGCCGCACCTACGATCAACCGGGCGAAGCGCAGGCGCGCGCGATCCTGCACGACCTCGCGCGATCGGAGCCGACGGGCCGGCACATCGCGTTCCAGCTCGCGCGTCATTTCGTCGCCGACAATCCGCCGCCCGCGCTGACCGACCGGCTCGCGCGTGCGTTCGATGCGAGCGGCGGCGATTTGCCGACCGTCTATCGCGCGCTGGTCGATGCGCCCGACGCGTGGGCGCCGGTCAACCGCAAGTTCAAGACGCCGTGGGAGTGGGCCGTATCGTCGTTGCGCGGGCTCGGCTGGCGCGACACCGGTGATCTCAAGGCCGCGCCGCTGCTCGCACAGCTCGGCCAGCCGGTGTGGCGGCCGGGCTCGCCGGCCGGCTACGACGACGTTGCCGCGAGCTGGGCCGCGCCCGACGCGCTCGTGCGCCGTGTCGAGATCGCGCAGCGTCTGGCCGCGCGCACGGGCGACCGGCTCGATCCGCGCACGCTCGGCAACACGCTGCTCGCCGGTTCGATGAGCGCGACGACCGCGACCGCGCTCGCGCGCGCCGAAAGCGCGACGACGTCGCTCGCGCTGCTGCTCGTGTCGCCCGATTTCCAACGGAGATGACCATGGCACTGTCCCGCCGACAATTCCTCAGCGTCGCCGCCGCCGGCGCGGGCGCGATCCTCGTCGCCCCGCGGATCGTATTCGCGAACGTCGAGACCGACCGTCGCTTCGTGTTCGTGATCCAGCGCGGCGCGGCCGACGGCCTGAACATCGTCGTCCCGTATGCGGAGCCCGCGTATGCGTCGCTGCGCGGCCCGCTCGCGATCGACACCGCGGCCGCGACGCGGCTCGACGGCACGTTCGCGCTGCATCCGTCGCTCGCGCAGACCGCGCAGTTGTACCGCGACGGGCAGGCGCTGTTCGTCCATGCGATTGCGTCGCCGTATCGCGACCGCTCGCATTTCGACGGCCAGAACGTGCTCGAAACGGGCGGCCGTGCGCCGTACCAGGTGAAGGACGGCTGGCTGAACCGGCTCGCCGCGCTGCTGCCGGCGACGCGCGACAGCGCGATCGCATTCGCGCCGACCGTGCCGCTTGCGCTGCGCGGCCCCGTGCAGGCCGCGTCGTATGCGCCGTCCGGCTTGCCGGCCGCGCCGGACGATCTGCTCACGCGCGTGTCGGCGCTTTACGAAGCCGACGCGCAGCTCGGCCCGTTGTGGCAATCGGCGATGGAAGCACGCGGTCTTGCCGGCGACGCGCATGCACGGCAGGACCCGGCTGGCGTCGGCAAGCTCGCCGCGACGTTTCTCGCGCGCGACGACGGCCCGCGGATCGCGATGATCGAGACGGGCGGCTGGGATACCCATAGCGCGCAGAACGCGCGGCTCGCGAATCAGTTGAAGGCGCTCGACACGATGCTCGCCGCATTGCGCGACGGCCTTGGATCTGCGTGGCAGCAGACCACGGTGCTGGTCGCGACCGAGTTCGGCCGCACGGCCGCGGTGAACGGCACGGGCGGCACCGATCACGGGCAGGCATCGGTCGCGATGCTCGCGGGCGGCGCGGTCGCGGGCGGGCGCGTGATCGCCGACTGGCCGGGGCTGCGGCCGGGCGACCTGTACGAAGGGCGCGACCTGAAGCCGACCGCGTCGCTCGACGCGCTGATCGCGGGCGCGGCCGCCGACAGCCTGCGGCTCGATCCGCGCCGCACCGCGGCCGCGTTGTTCGCGGAAAGCGGCACGACGCGGCCGATGAGCGGCTTGATTCATGGGGTCGCGTGATGCGGCGCATGCCGCGCGCGGCCCGATCAACCTATTACACAACAGGAGAATCGACATTGAAGATCCGATCCGTTTCGCTGGCCGTGCTGGTGAGTGCGAGTGCCGTGCTGATGTCCGCCTGCGTGGTCGAGCCCGTGCGGCCGCCGCAGCCGGCACCCGTCGTCGAAGTGATGCCGCCGCCGCCCGCGCCCGGCTATCGCTGGGCGAAGGGGCATTACCGGTGGGCCGGCAATCACTGGGCATGGGTGCCGGGGCACTGGGTGGGCGTGTACTGACACGGCAAGCGTATCGACGTGCTGCTGTGCGGCTAGATCAACCTGCCGGTGGCAAGCGACCGTGCTAAATGCCGCAGCAGCGGCGGCCTCGACCTCGCACGCCGAGCGGCGCAACGCAGCCTAGTCCCACCCGATCCGGTGTTTCTCCTCCGTCTCGCGATGCCGCCAGTCGTCGTCCGCATGAAGATACTGGCTCGTCGTCGTGAGCGACACATGGCCGAGGTTGTCGCGCACGAGCCGCAGGTCGACGCGGCCGTCGGCCATGTGCGAGCCCGCGCTGTGGCGCAGCCAGTGCGCGGACGCCTGTTCGAGCACGTGCGCCGCCTGCTCGCCGGCCTCGCCGTTCGCGCGCAGCCGGTCGGCCGCGTGCCGGAACACCTGCTTCACGATCCGGTGCAGCGCCGCGCGCGTGAGCGGCTTGCGCGTCTGGCCGACCGGCAGCACGAGCGGCGTCGGCTCGCCGTCGAACGGCAGCGCGGGCAGGCCGTGCGCACGTCGATAGCGCGACAGCTCGGCCATCATCTCGTCGGTGGCCGGCACGAGCCGCTGCCGGCCGCCTTTGCCCGTCACGTCGAGCCACCAGCGTTCGTGCCCGTTCGCGTCGCGCCGGCAGAAGAATTGCCCCATCGTCGTATCGGCCGCTTCGGTGATGCGCAGCCCGCCGAGATACAGCAGCGTGAAGAGCCACCGCGCGCGGTCCGCATGAAAGCACGCGCGCGCATCGTCGCGCGGCATCGCGGCGATCGCGTCCTTCACCGATTGCCACAGCGGCTGCCCGAGATGGCGCGTGACGCGCGGCGCGGGCCGGCGCTGCCGCTGCCGCGACAACGCGAGCGGGTTGCCGGCCAGATAGCCGGCCTGGACGAGCCACGAGAACATCACGTTCAGGATCACCAGCGCCTGCCGCTGGCTGGCCGCCGACAGCGGCCCGTAAAACGGCCGCCAGCGCGGATCGTCGCGCGGATGCTTGCGGCCGCCGTTCGCGCACCACAGCTCGGCCGGCGCGGGCGCGCGCAGGAATTGCCGGTAGACGACCAGATCCTCGTGCGTGAGCGACGACAGCGGCTTGCCGCCCGCGATCACGGCCCACAGCAGCAGGCGCTCGGCTTCCTTGCGGTAGTTCTGGAACGTGGTCGGCGTATCGACGAAGCGCGCGAGCCATGCGCGCACCGCGTCGAGGTCGTTGGTCGCGGCGATCTGCGGATGCGCGCTGCCCGAGCGGTTGGTGCCCGTGCGTCCGTCGAGCGCGGCCGGCACGACGAGCGTATCGATCGGCAGCGGGCGGAGTGCAGTGTCGGACGGAGCGGGTGAGATCATGCGAAGGAACGCACTGCGCGAACCGCGCGGGCGTGGCCGGCGAACGAAGGCAGTGCGTCGAAGCGTATCGGGAAGCGCCGATGGTACACGATCGCCATACGGTGAAGCCGCCGTCGACGGCGACCGCCTGGCCGGTGATGAAGCGCGCGGCGGCCGAGCTCTTCCGCGGCCGACACGACGGTGTTCGGCAGCACGACCTGTGCGCTGGCTTCGGCGAAGCACGGTGCTGCCTGGCGTCCGACGCCGGTCACGACGCCACTTTTCTGTGAAGCGTTCCATTCCTGTCTCCTGAGGCGTTGGATGGAGGGACAGGTTAGACGGCATGCGCCGGCGCTCCGAATGAAACGGACTAGGCGGATGTGACGGTGGGGAGTCGCCACCGATGCGGCACGGCGGCGACCGCAGGCTGTTGCGTCAGCCGTCGACCTGCTTGTCCAGCAACCGGAACTTGCCGTTCTCGAACAGATAGCGATATCGGCCGCGCGGTTGCCCGTCGGGCCTGCCGTTCACGACGAGCAGCCGGCTGTCGGAGCGGAAATCGGTCGGCGTACTGTCGTCCGTGATCTTTACTTCGCGCACGATGGTCGGAAGCCAATACACGTTGCCCGTTTTAGCGTCGAGCGCGAACACGCGCATGCAATTGTCGTTGTGTCCGCAATCAAAGGTCCACAGGATGTAGTGGCTCGCGAATGTCACTTCGTTGACGGCGGCGCCGTCCCGGATATTCCTGGCGAACTCGCGGTCCTGTGCAGTGCGCAGTTTCGGTTCGGCGATCGGCCCGTCATACACCGGTCCGTTCAGGTATTTGAGGAAATCGTCGCGCTCGTCCGCCAGCGCGTGCCAGCTTACGGTCAATGCCGCGGCACAGACGAGCAGGTTCGCCATCGTGGTGGAAAAGCGGTGCTTGCGTTTTACGATCCCGGAATGTCGATCGGCCATTGTCGAGTGTTCTGTTGTTATGGGAATCGAGATCGTAATGCAACTCGGTGAGGGTCGAAGCGATGACCGTGGCGTCAAGCTTTTCACGACGAATGCCGCAAGCCCGCCGTGCCCCGCATACCAGCGACAGGGACGTCCTCGAACGGGGCCTTCGTCGGTCGTCGTGAGCCATGCGCCGAACGGCGCGCCCGTCAGTTTCGGCTGGCAAAATGCGGCGTCAAGGCCGGAGGCGCCGTGGTCATTCGAGTTGTCTCCCGTTGCGGCCGCCGGGTCGCGGTCGGCACGGCGTGCACGTGCGGACCGCCGATCACGAAGCGCGCGGCCGAACCGGAACACGGAGATGCATTGTCTCGCACGCGACACCCGATAAACGGCGGTGGTCGAACGCGTCCTGTAAGGTGTTTGTGAACCTTCTCGCCGGGTGGCTCGTCTAATTGGCCCCCAACGCTCGCGGAGGCATACCCGATGATTCACAAGACCCGAACGCTGCTTGGCGCGGCCGTCATTGCCGGCGGCATGCTCGTCGCCGGATGCCAGACCGACGCCGCTGCCACCGCGCCGAATGCCACCCGTGCGGCCGACGGCAAGCCGGTGACCAAGACCGTCTACGTCGCACCGCAGTCCGCGCGCTGCACGGGCGTCGCACCGATGGAGTGCCTGCAGGTGCGCAGCAGCCCGAGCGAGCCGTGGAGCCTGTGGTACGCGGGAATCGAAGGGTTCCCGTACCAGCCCGGCTACCTGTACACGCTCGAAGTCGACGAATACCGCGTCGCGCAGCCGCCGGCCGACGGTTCGTCGATCCGCTGGGTGCTCAAGCGTGTCGTCGAGCGCCGCCAGGTGAACTGACGGCGGCGATCACGCGGAAGGGCGCGCCGCCGCACCGGCCGGCGGCGCGGCCGTGTCGATCCGCCGGAACACGACGGACGACAGCAGCGTCACCGCGCCCATGCACGCGAACGACAGCATGAACCCGTGCGCCATCGACCCTTGATAGGCGGCGAACAGGTTGACGAGCCCGCCGCCGATCGACACGCCGAGCCCCATCGCGAGCATCTGCATCATCGTGAACAGGCTGTTGCCGCTGCCGGCGTCGGCGTGCGACAGCCCCTTGAGCGTCACGCCGTTCATCGCCGCGAACTGCATCGAATTCGCCGCGCCGAACACGATCAGCAGCACGCCTTCCAGCACCGGCGCGGGCCGCGCCGACACCAGCGCGAACCCCGCGATCGCGCAGCCGACGATCCCCGTATTCACGACCAGAAACGCCGCATAGCCGAAGCGCTTCACGAGCGGTGCGATCCACCGTTTCGCGATGACGCCCGCGATTGCGGCCGGCAGCATCATCAGCCCCGATTGCAGCGGCGTATAGCCGAGCTGCACCTGCATCAGCAGCGGCAGCATGAACGGCACCGAGCTCGTGCCGATCCGGCACAGCAGGTTGCCGAGCAGCCCCGACCCGAAGTTCGGCTCGCGGAACAACCCGAGCCGGAACAGCGGCTGCGTGCGCCGCCGCGCGTGCGGCAGGTACGCGAGCGCGCTCGCCACGCCGAGCACGGCGAGCCCGGCCGCCCACGCGGCGCGGTGCGCGGACATCGGCGGGTCGATTGCGAGCGACAGCGCGATCATCGCGGCCGACAGCAGCGCACAGCCGACGAAGTCGAACGGCGGCGGCTGCGTCGCCTGGTCGTGCGGCAGGTAGCGCTGCACCGCGATGAAGCCGACCACGCCGACCGGCACGTTGACGATGAACACCCAGTGCCACGAAATCGCCTGCGTGAGCCAGCCGCCGAGCGTCGGCCCGACGATCGGGCCGAGCTGGCCGGCGATCGACACGAACGCGATCGCCCCGACGTACTGCTCGCCCGGCACGCGGCGCAGCACGGCGAGCCGCCCGATCGGCAGCAGCATCGAGCCGCCGATGCCCTGCACGGCGCGCGCGACGACGAGCTGGCCGAGCGTGTGCGACGCCGCGCAGCCGATCGACGCGAGCACGAACACGAGGATCGCGACCGAGAACACGCGGCGCGTGCCGAACCGGTCGGCGAGCCAGCCGGAGGCCGGCGTGAGCATCGCCATCGTCAGCGTGTAGACGACCACGACGGGCTGCATCGCGAGCGGCGACGCATGCAGGCTTTGGGCGATCGAGGGCAGCGCGGTGTTGACGATCGTCGTATCGAGCGACTGCATGAAGAAGGCAGCGGCGACGATCCAGAGCAGCACGGAATGTGTGGGTTCCCGGGACATGGCGAAATCGGTGGTGCGACGGTCCGGTGTGGACGGCGCCGGTGCGCGGTCGCGCGGCACCGGCCGGACTTCGAGCGCTCGATGGTACCGATTCCGCCGGTCATCGGGAAGCCGCCTCGAGACATTCACTGTCATCGGAAATGACAATCCGGAATGCTCAATCCCGTCTGGCTCAAGACGTTCCGCGATCGTCACGAATTGCCGCAGTTTCACCGAAGCGGGGCGGCAGCCGACTTAGCGTGCGCATCTGCGACCCAAGCCCTAATAAAGTGCGGGAAAGTGGCCGGGTTTTGATAAAACCATAGACCTATTATTTGGTCATTTTGGTGGTCGCTAAAAGTGGGGGCTGCAAGACCTACACAGCGAAACTGACGAACACGCGGCCCAGATAGGGCGAGGTAAGACGATGGAAAGCATTCTCTTGCACGCACATCGAGGGCGGTTCGGCGAAATCCGCTGCGCGTCAGCATCGACACGTACAGGAAACGTGTTGAAGAAAAACAATACCGAAAGCGCTGGCCTCGAGTCGTCGTGGTGCCTCTGCCAATTACCCGGGGTGCTCGGGACCTCATTCTAGACGAATTGTGATTAATTTGACAAAGTGTCTAGATGTGACCAAACTGCCCGGCATGCGGAAGAAAACCACTGGACCCGACATGCCGAAGAAGACTCCCGAACAGCAGCTGCTGCTGGGGCAGATCAAACAGGTCGCCGAAGGGCTGGCCCGGACCTTCGCTCCATTTACCGAGGTCGTGGTCCATGACCTCTTGGACCCCGAGCACGCGGTGCTCGCGATCCACAACAATCTGTCAGGTCGGGAAGTCGGACAGCCGGCGACCGAACTGGGGCTTGCTCGGATCATGGATGCTGCCTACGAGCAGATCATCGCCAACTATCCGAATCAGTTCTCGGATGGCCGCCAGGTGAAGAGCACGTCCATCGGTATCAAGGATTCCAACGGCGACTACATCGCCGCGTTGTGCCTGAACGTCGACCTCACGTTGTTCCGCGGATTTCAGAACATGCTGAGCAGCTTCATGGCGGTCGAGGGCGCCACGCCCGCCAGGGAATCGCTGGACCCCGCCAGCGCCGATCTCATCCGCACCCGCATCGACGCGTTCGCCGCACGCATGGCGTCGACGCCGCGCTCGCTCAAGCCGGAGGACCGCCGCTCGCTCCTGAAGGAACTCAAGGCGGCCGGCCTGCTCGAGGTCCGTCGGGCGATGGACACCATTGCCGTCTACCTGGGCGTCTCTCGCGCAACGGTGTACAGCGATGTCAAATGACGCCACGCTAATTTTCGTCGACGAGCATGTCGTCGATCCATTGCTCATGACAGACGACGTGACCGCCGCGCCGCGCGAGGCTTTCGAACTGCACGGACCGCGCGCGGGCCGCGCGTTTCACCCCCAACGCCACAGCCATCATCGTCTTGCTCTTGCAGCGATCCGGTCTGTGCCAAAGAGGAGTCGGAAAACTTGAAACCGCACTATGTCGAGCCGCTCAGCGGCACCACCTATCCGCTCGACACGCCTCGGTGGTGTTCGGACGACCGCAAACCGCTCCTGATCTCGCCGCAGGCTGGAATTTCCCGCGACGACATCGACCGGCGCCTTCGCTCCCAATGGCGCTATCGCGCATCGCTTCCCGTCGAGATCGTCTCTCCCATTTCCATGGGGGAAGGCTGCACCCCGTTGATCCAGAAGATGTGGGGCGACCATCGGCCGCATTTCAAGCTGGAGTGGTTCAGCCCCACGAGCAGCTTCAAGGATCGCGGCACCACGGTGATGCTCTCGATGTTACGGCAGCAAGGCATCGCGTCCGTTCTGGAGGACAGCTCAGGCAACGGCGGCGCGTCGGTGGCGGCTTATGCCGCTGCAGGCGCGATGCGCGTGAAGATTCTGGCGCCCGCCTACGCGTCGCCCGCGAAGATCGCGCAGATGCGAGCCTATGGGGCGGAGGTACAACTGGTCGACGGGCCTCGACAGGCATGCGAGGACGAGGCCGTCCTGCAGTCCGCGAGCATCTTCTACGCCAGCCACAATTGGCAGCCGTTTTTCCTCGAAGGGACCAAGTCGATCGGCTACGAGATCTGGGAGGACCTCAACTTCCAGGCGCCGGACAACATCGTCATGCCGGCAGGCGCGGGCAGCAATGTACTCGGCTGTTATGTGGCGTTCTCGGAGCTGATGCGCGCGGGTCAGATTCACAAAATGCCCAGGCTCTTCGTTTGCCAGCCATTGAACTGCTCGCCTATCGATGCCAGTTTCCACGCGGGCGTCACGACGCCCGTTCCGCGCGAGATTCGAAAGACGGTCTCCGAGGGGACGGCCATCGCTCATCCCCTGCGGCTGGCGCAAGTGGTCAACGCTGTCAGAGAGACGGGCGGCACGACTGTGGCCGTGGAAGAAGACGCGATCGTCGAAGCGCTCAGGCGCATTGCGCGACTGGGCCTTCTGCCGGAGTTGACTTCGGCGACTGCGGTTGCAGGATTTGATCGGCTCACGCAACTTGGGGCGATTCAGGCGCGAGAGGAAACGGTTGTCCTGCTGACGGGCACGGGTATCAAGAACGCGGAAGCCATCGCGGCGATGTACTCGGAAATTCCCGATACGCTTGTCTAAAGGCCATCCCTCATGAAAATCGGACTCCTGAATTGCGGCGGTACCATCACGGAAAACTATCAGGGTGATGGGACGATCAAGCGTCTATCGGCACGCGATCTGATCGTCTTGAGCGGTCAGGCAGGCTGGATCGGACATGACATCGATCCCGTCGATAGCTGCGATCTGACTTTCGCGTCACTTTGCCGGGCGCGCGATGTGATGCGGCAGGATCGCGACAGCGAAGCTTTCGTGATGTGCTGCGGCACCGACGCAATGGAAGATGTCGCCTATGCAGCCGCGCTGCTTTTTGATCGCGACCGGCCGGTCGTTTTGACCGGCGCGGCGATCCCCGGCGGCAATGCCAATGCCGATGGTCCGCGCAATCTGGCCGATGCTGCCAGTCTCGCACGGGCCATGCCGAAGGGCGCGAGCATCCTCGTGGCCTTCGCGGGACGGATTTTCGATCCGGTCTCGATCGTCAAGGTATGGCCGCAGGCCATTCAGCCCTTCGGACCGGAAACGGCGATCCGCGGCTCCATCGAGGCCGACATCGTCGCGCTCACAGGTTCGTGCGTCGTTGACGAGCGCTACGCGGAACTCGATGTAGCCGATCTCGGCGCCCGCGTGGCGATCGTCATGGAGACTTTCGGGTCACTCGTCGGCTTCCCGGATAGCTCCGAACTCGACGGTATCGTCGTGGCAGGCAAGGGGGCAGGGGGGTTCTCGGCGCAGTCGGAGAGATTGCTGGGCGAAGCCGCTGCGCATATCCCGGTCGTGCTATCGACACGCTGTGCCCATGGTTTCCGGGTCAATCCAGCCGTCTCCAAGTATGCCTATGACCGCGCCCACAGCCTCGGCCTGACCACGGCAGGTTATGACGGCCTGAACGCATCGAAGGCACGGATTCGGCTCATAGCCGAGCTGGGTCGTGCAAATCGCAGCGGAAAGGCCGGGCGCTGATCGGCGGACGGCGGTTATTCAACGAACTCAGCAAAGATCGACCTAGTGCGGGACTGACGCGAGGCCTGGCGGCTCCCGCGTCAGTCCCGCTTCGTTCACATCTTCTCGACTTCCAGCAGGGTTCGCTTGCCTTTGACGTACTTGTAGAGCGAGATGGAACTGTCCTTCAGGTCGCCGTGCTCGTCGAACCGGATATTGCCGATCAGCGTGTTCAGATTGGTCGCGGGCATGGCGGACAGGATGCCGGCGCGCGTGACCGAGTTCGCGCGTTTCATCGCATCGACGATCACGTAGACGGCGCTGTACGCAACCGGCGAGTAGACCACCGGATCGTGGCCGTACACGGCCTTCAGTTCCTTGGCGAACGCGGCGCTGCCGGCCATCGCGGACAGATCGCCGCCCGCGACCGAGCAGACCAGATTGTCGGCGGCGTCGCCGGCCAGCCGGGCCAGGTCGGTCGTGCAGACACCGTCGCCCGCCAGGATCCGGGCGCGGAGTGCCAGTTGCATGGCCTGCTTGGCGAAGGGGCCGCCGGTGGCGTCCTCGCCGCCATACATGATGGCGTCGGGGCGTTCGGCTTTGATCTTGGTCAGGATGGCCTTGAAGTCGGTCGCCTTGTCGTTGGTCGCATCGCGCGATAGCACCTGGATCCCTTCGGCCTTGGCGGTCTTCTCGAACTGGTCCGCAAGCCCCTGGCCGTAGGCCGTGGCGTCGTCGACGATGGCGACCGTCTTGACCTTCTGGTTTTTGGCGTACTTCGCGAGGGCGGGGCCCTGCTGGGCGTCGGTGCCGATCACGCGGAAGGCGGTCTTGTAGCCTTGCAGCGTGTACTGAGGATTGGTGGAGCCCGGCGTGATCTGGGTGACGCCGTTGTCGCGGTAGATCTTGGACGCGGGGATGGACACGCCGGAGTTCAGGTGGCCGATCACGGCCACGACGCCGTCGTCGACCAGCTTCTGCGCGACATTGGTACCGATCCTGGGATCGGCCTGGTCGTCCAGCGAATCGATCTCCAGGACGACCTTCTGGCCACCGATGACCAGGTTGCCGGCCTTGTTGATCTGCTGGACGGCGAGCTTGGCGCCATCGGCCGCATCCTGGCCCATGTGTGCAATGTTGCCGGTCAGCGGTTCGGCGCTGCCGATCTTCACGATCACGTCGGCGAGCGCAGCTT
This sequence comes from Burkholderia sp. BCC0044, assembly GCF_902832955.1. NCBI lineage: Bacteria > Pseudomonadati > Pseudomonadota > Betaproteobacteria > Burkholderiales > Burkholderiaceae > Burkholderia > Burkholderia sp. BCC0044. The sequence continues at coordinate 815,110 of NZ_CADFDO010000002.1, forward strand.
GACCGTAGACCATGGCAACGCAGGCGAGCGTCAGCGCGGCGTGGATGGGTTTGAGTTGAAGTTTCATATGCTTGAGCCTCTTGTTGAACCGGGTTGCTGTTGAAAATGCATGCGGCGTCTCCTATCGAAGTCACGACATTGGCGACGTTTTCGAATGTGAGTATTCGTCAGAGCAGCCCATCGCCAGAGGGCAAACCGATTTGCACTCCGTAGCGTTTTGATCGGAAACCCGATCGCTCATTGGCGGCCCGTTCGCCCCATGGGACATCCCTTTCTAGAAAGATTATCTAGAATTAAATAAAATGTATTGTAGGGGTAAACCCTTGGTTTGTGCCCGGCGCCGACCAGTGGCCTGAGCGACGAATCGATACATGAACGCATGAACGACAACGGATTTCCGCGGGCGCGGTACTCGTGTTCGGCGGCAGTGGCGGGACCGGCAAGGGGCGCACGGGCATTCGCGCGCGCCGGGTGGCGGGTCGTTCGTGACGCTCGGTTCGGCCGGCCGTCTGCGCTGGCCCGATCGCGACGGGTTGTCGATCGCATCGGAGGCTGCGAACGAGGCCGGGATGTTTCCGGTACTGCTCGAACTGGGCAGCTCGATCCGGCGATCACGCGTACCCGTGAGACGAACAAGATGCTTGCGCACGCATCGGTATTCACCCTGCCTCGTCACACCGAATTGCGCATCGGCGTCGCTGGCGGCCGGCGCGAGGTCGCAGTTTTGCAACCCTTTTCCAATGTATTCCTTCGCCTGAGATCGATCGCAACGGCGACCTCCCTGCGCCGATGACCGTCCAGCCTCGTTGTGCCTGCGTTGCGTGCTCGGCGCGAGATGCCGTCTATCGCGCGTTTCGGCGTCGCTCGCCGAATACGGATACGTTCCTGAAACATTTCCTCCCGATTGCGACTCGCGCCGCTACGTGTACCGACGGATGGCGCTTTTTCCGCTTCGGTCAGCGCCGCATGGCATGCCCTTTGCGGTTCCCCCGATGCCGCCGGCGCAGACGAATGTCGCCAGAACGATCCGCGCATCGGCGGCATGCAACGACATCGAAACAAACGGGGAATCGGATCGGGTCGCGCGCGCCGTGTGCCACGGCGCATGCGCAGCGCATGTCGTATCGGTCATGCGCACCGCGCAACGCGTCCCGGTCCGTCGAACAGCAAGCGTGCTTGCAAGGTGTCGTGCCGGGGTTCGCATCGCGCATCGCGACGAAGGCCGCGTGTGCGTCGCGTCGCGCCCGGCACATGTCGGGGGAGGCGCCGGTGAAAACGACAGTGAACCAATGGGCTGCGGTCGCGGCGATGTTCGTCGCGAGTGCGCACGCGCAGGAAATCTATCTGCAGGGCGGCACGCAGGGCGTCGGCATCGGGGCGGCCGTGAGCTTCAACTCGATGCTGGGCGCGCACGCGGATTTCAACGCGATCAATCTGACGCATGACTTCACCGTGGCCGGCAACCGCTATCAGGACGACCTGAAGCTGCGCCAGGGCGGCTTGTATGCCGACATCTTTCCGTGGCGGGGCAGCGGCTTCCGCGCGACGCTCGGGTTGCGCTTCAACGACGACGAGCTTCGCGGCGTGTCGGTGCCGACCAACGGCACCTACGTATTCGGCGGCAAGCGTTATCCGGCGCTGCCGGGCATGTACGCGGTCGCGGAAGCGCGTTATCCGACCGTGATGCCGTATGCCGGAATCGGCTACGGGCATCGGCCGGCGTCGAAAGGGCTCGGGTTCGTCGCCGATCTCGGCGTCGCGTACGGGATACCGAAATGTTCGTACACGCTGTCACCGGAACTGGCCGCGGCGGCCGGACCGGCGAAGAGCCAGGTGCTGGTCGCGAGCGGCCTCGACGCGCTGCGGCAGAGGATGTCGCGCTATCGGTGGTATCCGGTCCTGCAGATCGGCATCTCGTACCGCTTCTGAACACGCACGGGTCACTGCATGACCGTTTGACGCTCGCGAGCGGGCTCGGCCGCATGGCGTACCGGGCGTGCGTCGTGGCGCTTCCCGATGAACGGATGTTCGACGTAGCGGTACGTCAGCAGCGCGCAGAGGACGGCAACCAGCGCGCATGCCAAGGCGAGCGCCCAGATGCCTGAATCGCCGGCGGAATTGATCGGGATCACGAACTTGTTGAACGCATGGACGATCATGTACACGATCACCATGTGGATCATGTAGATGCTGAAACTGGCGGTGCCGAGCAGCGCGAGCGGCCGGGTCTTGAGCACACCGTAGAACGAGTTTCCGCTGGCGATGCAGAGGAACACCGGAAGCAGCGGCAGCGCGCCTTCGATCGAATAGCGTTCGGCCGGCGACGGAGACAGCGCGAGGATCAGCAGCGCGACGGCCGCCGCCGGTTTCGTGGCGAGCCGCGCGCGGATCGCGGGGTGCCGCGACACCTCGTAGGCCACCGCGCCGCACGCGAACAGCAGCGCCATGCCGCCCGGCGGCCCGAACAGCGCCGCGCAGGCCGTGACGATCGCGAGCGCGAGCAGCTTGCGCCATGCACGCGTGGCGACGAACCACGCGAGAAACGGAACGGCGACGTAGAACCGCCATTCGTATGCGAGGGTCCACCAGACGCCGCTCAGATACGGCGTTCGCTCCGCGCCGTTGATCGGGAACGCGCCGAACCAGCCGAGCGAAACGGTCTTGAGCAGATCTGCCAGCAACTGCGTCGGTGCGCCGACGGCGTTGTGGGGAAACCAGTAAAGCGTGCAGATGACGATGACGGCCGCGTAGAACAGATAGAGCGGCGCGAGGCGGCGCACGCGTCCGACGAAGAAGGTCCGCACGTCGAGCGTGCCGCGGCATGCGCGTTCCCAGAACAGCAGCCCGGTGACCATGAAGAACATCGCGACGGGAATTGTCCCGAGATTGCGCAGGAACTCGGAGTCGGCACCCCAGGTTCCGGTCGACAGCAACGCCTGGTTGCACGCGAAGTGATGGAAAACCACGGAGATGGCCAGCAGGCCGCGGAAACCGTCGAGATTGCGGTAACGCATCGACAGCGACTTGTCGACGGCCAACCGGTAGAACGGCACGTGTCGGGCGACGAGCCACGCGATGATCGCCACGGCCGCCACGCATGCCGGGAAGTAGAGTTTGTCGGGTGTCGGGGAGAACAGGGTTTCCAGAGAGGGCGTAACAAAGTCCACTGAAGAGCGTCTCGTGTCTTGGATCGGGATTTCAGGCACGGATGGTCGGATGGTCCGCGTCGATGCAAGGTCTTCTGCGCGCTTCGCACGGCGTTCGATCGCCGGTCTTGTGATCCGATGGTATCAAACGATCGCGATGGCCGCGGCCGGTTGTGCAACACGATGTTTCAGCATGAACCGATGCGACGCCTGTATTCGTCGCGCATGCCGTCCACGGCGGTCGTCTCGCAAATCCCGTTCCTCGCTGGCCGGACATGTGTCGTTATCGATGGCAGTCGATTGGCCATCCGGCCGGCTTCCCCATCTTCCCGCGCCGGCGTACCTTGAGCGACAGCAGTTCGATGCGTCGGGCCAGCGGCGGAAGATGGACGGACTCCTGCGTCCGCTGCCGCTGGTCCATGCCGACCCGTGGTCCATCCGGTTGTGAAGGTGATAGCAATGCTTGCAATTTATCTTCATGGCGCTATCATTGATAGCAAATCTGGATGGAGGTACTCATGGCAAATCTTCTGGTGCGTAACGTGGATGACACTATCGTTCAAAGCCTGCGCGAGCAGGCGGCGGCCAACGGCAGGAGCGCCGAGGCCGAACATCGAGCCATTCTGGCCGAAGCGCTCGGCCGGCCGAAGCGGCGGACATTTGCGCAAGTGCTGATGAGCATGCCGGAGGTGGGCGAAGACGCGGATTTCCAACGTGTTCAGGATTCAGGCGAGGTCAGGCGTGTTTTTGATTGATACGAACGTCATCAGCGAAATCAGGAAGGGCAAGCGAACCAACCGCGGCGTGCGGGCGTTCTTCAGGCAGGCCGAAGCCGACGCGAGCCCGCTTTATCTGTCCATCGTGACGGTGGCCGAGCTGCGGCGCGGTGTCGACCTGATCCGTCATCGCGGCGATCACCAGCAGGCGTCGGCGCTCGAGGCCTGGATGACGATGATCCTGTCCGGCTATGCGTCGAACATCCTGCCGGTCGATATCGAGGCCGGCCAGATGTGGGGGCATTTGCGCGTGCCCGATCCGACGCACGAACTCGACAAGCTGATCGCGGCCACCGCGCTGATCAACGATCTGACGGTCGTCACGCGCAACGTCGACGATTTCGCTCGCACCGGCGTCCGGTTGCTGAATCCGTTCGACTAGCGTCGCGGCGGCGGCCCGCGGTCGCGCGAGATCGGGAGGCGGGAGGCTGGCTAGCGCGCGACGCTTGGTTCCCGTGGCCGGCTCGACACGGCCGCTACAATCCGTGCTCGGTGCCGAAGGCCCCTTCCGGCGCGCGGTCCGCGCCGAAATCGCAGCGATTTACCGCCGGTCCTCCCGTCCCGACAGACGATGTAACCCCGTGACCGGTCGGCATCGTTGAGGGCCGCCCGAGAGTCCGCGCTTGTGCGCCGCGTCAAAATAACTTGACGAAGTGCGCGTTACCGCGTAGTGTCCGAGACCGAAGTCGTCAAGAAGTTCGATTGCTCATCATTGGCCGCACACCGTGCGGCAGTCGTTGGTCTCTCCCTCTTTGATTCTTTCTGTGCCCGTCACGGGCGCATGTTCATTTCATTTGTATTAAGGAAGTATTTGTGGATACCGGTACCGTCAAGTGGTTCAACGAAACCAAGGGCTTTGGTTTCATTTCCCCGGACAACGGCGGCGACGATCTGTTCGCCCATTTCTCGGAAATTCGCGGCACGGGCTTCAAGACCCTGGCCGAAGGCCAGAAGGTCAGCTTCGAAGTGAAGCGCGGCCCGAAGGGTCTGCAAGCGTCGAACATCACGCCGCAGTAAGCCGCATCGGCATCGGTCGCCGATCGGCGGCCGCTGCCGGATGGAGTATCGCGCGGGGCGCTGCTTGACGGCGGCCTGCGCGTTCCGATGCGCACGACCGATGCATCGCGACATTCACGATGCATCGGTCGTGACGCCTCCCTCATCGCATGCCTGAACCGCATGCGACGCAACGCCCTTGCGAAGTGCACGCCGTTTCGCGAGCGCATCACCGCTTGAACGCATCAACCCGAGCAGACCGCCGCCATGCCGTAGCTGGCGCGGTCCCGACTTGCGCGGCGCTGCTGGCGCCGCAGCCACCGACCGCCCGAACGTCGCAACGCGCCGGGCTCCGATCGCAAGACTGGCCCGTGGCCCGTCTGAACGAACCGATCCCGGCCGCCGGCCGGCCGCCGTCCCGTTTGCGGGAGCCGGCGCCGGGCAGTTGCCGCGGCCGCGGTCAATCACCTTGTCTGGAGGAATTGGTTTGGCAAAAGAAGAACTGCTGGAACTGGACGGAATCGTCGACGAAGTGCTGCCGGACAGCAAATACCGTGTCACGCTGGAAAACGGCGTCGTGGTCGGTGCGTACGCGTCGGGCCGCATGCGCAAGAACCACATCCGCATTCTCGCGGGCGATCGTGTGACGCTGGAACTGTCGGTGTACGACCTCACCAAGGGCCGCATCAACTTCCGGCACAAGGACGCGAATTCCCCGCGTCCGCCGCGAAGCGGGCAGCCGCGCCGCTAAGCGGCCACGACCGGTGCGCCGCGGCAGCGCGCACCGATCGACACCTGTCCGGCCTGATGGCCGGACGAACCGGATGGACGGCGCACAGCGTGCCGTTCGTCGGTCGCCGGCGGCGCCGTCGCGCCGCGGTGGCTTCTTCTGCTTGTCCCGCCTTTGCCGGTGCCGTGCGTGTTCCACGCTCAGGCAGCCGCGTCCCGCACGAAATCCTCGATCACCATCGCGAAATACGCCGGATATTCCTGCATCGGGTAATGCCCGCAATTCGGTATCGTCACGAGCCGCGCGTTCGGATGCCATGCGAGAAACGTCGCCTGCATCGCTGAAAACCGCCCTGGCCGACGACTGAACGCACGCGCTGCGACGCCGTTCGCCTGTGGCTTTACGCGTGGGCCGGCGCGGTCGTACACTCGTCGGCACTGTGCGGCCTGCGCGCGGCTTTCAATCCCTTCGGGGCGATCAGCGGGCCAACGGCCGTGCCGGCCGGACATTCGTCGCGCGACGCCAGGAGGCGCCATGAGTGCAGACGCAGGCCCCGCATCTTCTTCCGCTCCCGCCGCACCGTCGGTTCAGGATCGCATCCGGCACGTGTTCGTGCTGATGTTCGAGAACCGTTCCTTCGATCACCTGTTCGCGCTGTCGGGCATCGGCGGCATCACGGCCGCGTCGCCGGCCGACAGCAATGCATACGGCGGCACCGTCTATCCGTTCGGCGGCGGCGCGCCCGACCGGATGCCGACCGATCCGTGCCACGAATTCACCGACGTGCTCGAACAGCTCTGCGGCGCGGGCGTGCCGTTCGTGAAAGGGCAGCCGTATCCGCCGGTCGGCAATTCGGGGTTCGTGTCGAACTATGCGACGTCGCATTCCGAGGGCACGCCGCCGCAACCGGCCGATGCGGGCAAGATCATGCAGGGCGTCGATGCCGCGACGCAGGCGCCGTCGCTGTACGCGCTCGCGAACGCATTCGTGCTGTGCGACGCGTGGCATGCATCGGTGCCGGGGCCGACCTGGCCGAACCGGTTCTTCCTGCATGGCGCATCGTCGGCCGGGCTCGACCATTCGCCGACCAAGGAAGAAATGGCCGGATGGAATACGTTCGACGGCTTCCACTATCCGAAGGGTTCGATCTTCGGTGCGCTCGGCGACGACAACTGGCGCATCTACCAGGACCAGACGGGCGACCCGCTCGGCCACGTGCCGCAGGTTGCGTCGCTGAAGGGCATCAGCTTCTTCGACGTCGACGATCTCGCGCATTTCGAAGCCGATCTCGCGGACGGCTACACCGCGCGCTACACGTTCATCGAGCCGAGCTATGGCGACATCGTGCACGGCACCTACCGGAACGGCAGCTCGCAGCACCCGATGGACGGGCTGGCCGGCGGCGACCAGCTCGCCGCACGTGTGTACAACGCGATCCGCAACTCGCCGGTATGGAACAGCAGCCTGTTCGTGATCGTCTACGACGAGCACGGCGGCTTCTACGATTCGGTCAGGCCGGGCGCCGCGCCGCCGCCGAACGATGGCGCGCCCGCGACGCTGAACGCGAGCGGCTTCGGCTTCGACGTGTACGGCGTGCGCGTGCCGGCGATCGTGATTTCGCCGTGGGTCGCGGCCGGGCACGTCGATCACACGCCGTATGACCACGCGTCGGTGGCCGCGACGCTCGAGCGGCTGTTCGGCCTCGCGCCGCTGACCGACCGCGATCGTCTCGCCCACGACCTGCTCGGGCTCGTCACGACGACGTGCCGGATCGATTGTCCGCAAAGGATTGGAACATGAGTACCGCCCCGACGCCGGACCCGCGCGATGCGCTGCCCGTGCGCGACGGCACGAGCCTGATCGCCTATCTGCACATCCTGAGGAAAGCGCATGCGGCGCTGGTCGGCCAGGCCGAGGCTCACCAGCGCTTCAGCGAGATCGTCACGCGCGGGCAGGCGCGGCAGTACATCGAGGAACTGATGCCGGCGCTGCAGCAGAAGCGCGCCGAGCATCGGGCGCGCAAGCATGGCGGGAAGCATCGGTGACGGGCGGGTGGCGCTTTGAGCCTCCCGCGATTCATCCGGCGTCGCGCTTGATCGCGCGAAATCCTTCCGCCGTCGACACGAAGTCCGAAAACCCAAAGGCGGACAACGCATGCCGAAGGCGCCTGGAAAGCGGCGTGCCGTAAACGACCAGAATCGCATGGCCGTCGCGATGCATCGTGTCGCCATGATGGTCGTCCACCGCATCCAGTATTCCGGCGCACCAGCTTTCGCGGTCGTCGCCATGACGCACGAACAGGGTCACGCCGCCTTCGGCGGCGCGATCCGACTCCGCCCGACGCGTATTCCAGATCTGCCTGATCACGGGATCGTTCGCGTCGCTCGTCACGGCCCACGTATGCCGTGCGTGCGCGGCGATGTCGCGAATTCGCTCGCCGCTGTCGGGATCGACGATCAGTGCAATCGTGTTCCGTGTCGTCATGGTGGTCCGCGTTGCCGGTGCGAGCGCGATGGGCTTTTATGCGTACTGGTCAATCGGGTCGATACCGGGTCCATGCCGGGTCGATTGCGTCGCGCATCGCCATTGGCTTAAGATCGGTCGGGAGATCATCCCATGCCTTCAGCGCCAATGAAAAAGAGCATAAGCCTGCGGGTCGCCGTCATCACGTCGGCCGTTGCCGTGTACAGCATCTACATGCACGTCCAGCAGTTGGTCAGCGGCTGCATGTGGGTCAGGGGCCATCGGCGCTGCAGTTTCGAAAACAGTACGAATTTCCAGGGCCTGATGGATCTGGACCTGATGATCACCTGTTGCTGGGTCGCCGCGGCGGTGGTCGGGTGGATTTCCGTTGCGCAGGGCGCGAAGAAACCAGGTTAGCGGCGCAACGCACGTCCTCGTTAAATGCGTACGAAATACCACTCGGTCGGGCCGAATCCGTCAATCCGTGACAACGCGTATTCGCCGATCATTCGCTGATCGGCGGCGACGGCACACGCGGATCGTTCGAGCCGCAAATGAACGCGTGAGTCTGCGCCGGCGGACGCGATCATCGCGATCCCCGGCGAGATGAGCGGCAGCGCCCCTGCCGCGCGAGTGGAGGTTCCCGTGCAATTTCCGACAGGATCGGTGGTCGCGCTCAGCTCGGCCGCGGCGACGATGTTCTCGATGGGCATGCTGTTTCTCGGCTACTGGGGATGGCACGAAGCGCTGCCCTGGCGGTTCGGCGACTACGTCGTGATCGTGCCCGCGCTGGCCGGTTTCGCGTGCCTCGCCAGCGTGCCGTTTCTCGCGACGTCGCCGATGAAAACCCCCGACGACGAATCGCGGATGTTCGTCGCGCGGCGCGTGTTCCTGTGGGGTGTCGGCGCGGTGTGGTGTGCGATCGTCGCGTCGCTGTTCGTGTGAGAACGGGGTGACGGGACGGTTTCCGGAACAGCCCGGCGAACGCATCCCGAAACGTCTTACGTGAGGCCGGAAACCACGGTTTTCGCGCTGCCACGACTGCTTTGCTTTCCCTGATCGCGTGCACTAGATTCGAAGCGTTCGTCCTTTCAGCGCGCGAGGTGGAGCCATGACGCCGTGGGAGATTCAGGGAACCGAAATGATCAGTTGCAATTGCTCATACGGTTGCCCTTGTCAGTTCAATGCACTGCCGACCAACGGCAACTGCGAAGCGATGGGGGCGATTTCGATCGACAGCGGGCACTACGGTGACGTGGTGCTCGACGGCGTCCGGATCGCGGTGGTGTTCCAGTGGCCGGGCGCCGTTCACGAAGGCAAGGGCAAGTGCCAGCCGATCGTCGACGAGCGCGCGAGCCCGGCGCAGCGCGACGCCGTGCTGAAGATCATGACCGGTCAGGATACCGATCCGTTCGCGACGATGTTCTCGGTGTACGCGTCGACGCTCGAGCACGCGTTCGATCCGATCTTCACGACGATCGATTTCGACGTCGATGTCGATGCGCGGCGTGGACGGATTCACGTGGACGGTGTGTTCGACGCCGAGGGCGAACCCATCCATAACCCGGTGACGGGGGCCGAGCACCGTGTACGGATCGACCTGCCGCACGGCTTCGAATACGAGCTGGCCGAGATCGGTTCGGGCTCGGGGCGCTCGCAGGGCAACATCGCGCTGAATCTCGACGGAACCTATGCGCAATTCGCGCGGCTGCACCTGAACAACCACGGGCTGATCCGGCATCGCGCCGCGGCATGACTCCGTTCGACGCCTGGCTCGCGCGCGAGCGCGCCGTCATGCTGATCGGCATGGCCGCGCTCGTCGGCCTGTGCTGGTTCTACCTGTGGACGGGCGCGGGGACCGGCATGTCGGCGCGGGAGATGACGACCGTCGCGCTGTTTCCGCATCGGCTCGCGGACGGCATGGGCAGCATGGATCCGTCTCTGCCGACCGTGATCGCGATGTGGTGGGTGATGATGATCGCGATGATGACGCCCGGCGCGGCGCCGCTCGTGATGCTGTACCGGCGCGTGCTGCGGCGGCACGGCAGCGGGGCGGCGGGATCGGCGTTCACGTCGGCGGCGCTGCTGGCCGGCTATCTGACGACATGGCTCGCGTTCTCGATCGGCGCGGCGTTGCTTCAGGCGCTGCTGCAGCCGGCCGGGCTGATCTCCGCGATGATGCTGTGGTCGAAGAGCGCGCTCCTTTCCGCCGTCGTGCTGGCGCTGGCGGGGCTCTATCAATTCTCGCCGCTGAAACGCGCGTGTCTGCGGCAATGCCGCGCGCCGGCGGCGTTCCTGGTCGCGCACTGGCGTCCCGGTGTCGCCGGCAGTTTCCTGCTGGGCGCGCGGCACGGCGTGGTTTGCGTGGGCTGCTGCTGGTTGCTGATGGCGCTGCTGTTCGTCGGCGGCGTGATGAATGTCGTGTGGATCGTCGCGTTGTCGCTGTTCGTGTTCGTGGAGAAGGTCCTGCCCGGCGGCGAGCGTGTCGGCCGCGTGCTCGGTGTCGTGCTGATTGTCTGGGCCGGTGTGACGTTGATCGTGTGAGGCGTGTGATGCGCGGCACCGGCTGGCAGCAGAAACGCGCCGGACGCGACGGGAGACGCTCGATGAAGATCCGTTTTCACGTTGTCGCCGTGTCGTGCGCGATGGCGGTCGTTGCAATGCCGGCGCTCGCGGGCGGCGACATGTCGGGCATGAACTCGAGCGACGCGACCCTGTCGGCGCCGGATGCGAAGCTGACGGATGCCGAAGTCAAGGAAATCGACCCCGGGCGCAGGCTCGTGACGCTGAAGCACGGCGCGCTCGACAACGTCGGGATGCCGCCGATGACGATGGCATTCAAGGCCGGCGACGCGGCGATGATCCCGTCGCTGCACGTGGGCGACAAGGTCCGGGTTCGGGTGGAAAACGTCAACGGCACACTGACGATCGTGAAGCTGGTGAAGCGGCCGTGACGACGCGGCGGTGCGCGCGGATGGGCGCCGTCGGTTTTTCCCGGTTCGTGCTACGTAACGCAGGCCCGGTGTTACGTCAGCGTTATCGGAATGCCTGCACGGGTCGAGGCGGGCGGCACGATCCGTATTCGATGCGCGCTGCCGCGCAGTGCGGCCTGGATGGCCATCGCAAGGCGATTGTGAAACTGTGAAGGAGGCCGATGTAAATGGCACGGTAGATGCTTGTTGGAGTGATCGCGCTGAATAGCAAACGGGGGCTTCCATGCAAGATCACTTCATCAAGGCGAATGTCGCACTCGCCGCCATTGCCGCTGCGTGCGCGCTCGCGGCGTGCGGCGGCGGGGACGTTACGGCGCCGACGCCGGCGGGTAATACCATCGGGACGAGCACGAGTGGGACTAGCGGTACGAGCGGGACTAGTGGCACAAGTGGGAGCAGCGGAACGAGCGGCACTAGCGGAACCAGCGGAACCAGCGGAACCAGCGGAACCAGTGGCACAAGCGGAACCAGTGGCACAAGCGGGACAAGCGGGACAAGCGGGACAAGCGGGACAAGCGGGACAAGCGGGACAAGCGGGACAAGCGGGACTAGCGGCACGAGCGGCACGAGCGGCACGAGCGGCACGAGCGGCACAAGCGGCACAAGCGGCACAAGCGGCACAAGCGGCACAAGCGGCACAAGCGGAACCACCGGCACAGGCGGCACGAGCGGAACCAGCGGCACACCCGGCACCAACGGCATCATCAGTTCCGTCGGCACGGTCGTGCTGGCCGCGGGTTCGACGCTCGGCGACGTCACGCTGCCCGGCGTCGGCAAGACCCTGACGGCCGGCCCGGCCGACACGGTCACCGGTGCCGGCACGATCATCCGCGATACGACGAACGCGGTGAGCAACGGTATCGGCCAGATCGGCTTCACGCCGAACCCCGTCGGCAGGACGGTCACCGGCCTCGGCACCCTCGTCGGCTCGACCAGCAACCCGGTCACCGGCCTCAGCGAAACGGTGAAGGCGCTCGGCGCCGGCCCGCTGTCGCCGCTCGCGCCGATCACGACGCCCGTCGGCGGCCTGCTCGACACGGTGGCCGGCGGCCTGAAGTCGGGCGGCGCCATGCTCGGCTCGGCGCTGTCGTCGGGCCCGGTCCAGCAGGCGACGCAGGCGATCAGCACCGCGATCACGCCGCTCGTGACGACGGCGGGCCAACTCACGCAGCAGGTCGGCACCGCAACCGGCCTCGGGCAGCCGGTCGCGGGCCTGCTCGGGCAGGTCGGCGGGGCGATCACGTCGGCCGGATGGAAGGTGACGTCCACGTCGCCGCAGCCGATCGTCGGCGCTGTCGGCACTCTCGTTCGGGCGGTCGGCAATACGGTGACCAATGCGGGCGGCCTCGTGAACCCGAGCGGCCCGAACGGCGCGGTGCCGGTTGCCGGTCTGGTGACGAGCGTGGTCGGCGGCATCCCGGCGACCGTGCACTATGGCTCCGCCACCGGTACGAGCGGCGGCGGTTCGCCGCTGGGCGGCCTTGCCAATCCGCTCGCGCCGGTGACGTCGCTGGTGGGCGGCCTGCTCGGCGGCGCGCTCGGCAAATAGCCGGCCCGCACCGATCGTCATGCGGGAACCGGGCCGTGTGACCGGCGACGGCGGCCAACGGCCGTCGCCGGTCACGCCGGACGATCCTGCAACCGCGGCCGCTACCCGCGCGTGTCGCCGGGCTTCGATGCGGGCCGCGCGAGCCCGCGCGCCGGCAGCGGCGTCGACATCACGATCGACGTGCGCGTTTCGCCGTACAGGTTGATGCGTTCGATCAACTGTTCGAGATGGGCCATGCTGACGGCGACGAGCCGCATCACATACGAATCCGCGCCCGTCACGTGATGGCATTCGACGACTTCGGGAATCGTCTCCAGCAGCTTGAGGAACTTCGCTTTCGCCGGTTGCTGCACCGTGATGCCGATCAGCGCGCTCACCGGATAGCCGGCCGCGGACGGATTGATCCGGGCGGTGTAGCCATCGATCACGCCGGCTGCTTCGAGACGCTTCACGCGCTCCGTCACCGCCGGCACCGACAGGTGAACCTGGCGCGCGAGTTCCGTATAGCTGATGCGTCCGTTGTCCTGCAACAGCGCCAGCACCTTCCAGTCGAGATCGTCCATCGCGGTGGGAGTTTTTAAGGTGGAGCCGCTATTTTTCCTTAAAAACCGCATTCAGCGGGGAGCGGACTTTCCCTACGATGCCTGTTCGATCCATTGGATGTTGCAAGGAGCAGGCGATGTTGTTCATCAAATCCGTCGTGATGGGGCTGTCGATCGCGGTGCCGGTCGGCCCGATCGGCATGCTGTGCATTCAGCGCAGCCTGAGCCGCGGCTTCCGGGCGGGATTCGCGACGGGCATCGGCGCCGCGTGCGCCGATGCGATTTACGGCCTGCTCGGCGCACTGGGCGTCGCGGGCATCGTCACCGCGTTCCCGATGTTGACCGTCGGCCTGAAGATCGGCGGCGGCGCGTTTCTCGTGTGGCTCGCGTGGACCATCGCACGCCAGGCGCTGGCCGCACCGGCCGGGCAACGCGAGTTGCCGCGTACGACCGTCCTGCGCGATTTCCTGACGACGTTCGGGCTCACGCTGTCGAACCCGATGACGATCGTGTCGTTCGTCGGCATCTTCGCGGCGCTCGGCCCGCTGCCGGGGGCGCGGGAAGGCGCGATGTGGGCAACCGTCGCGTGGATGGTCGCCGGCGTGTTCGTCGGCTCGGCCACGTGGTGGCTGTGCCTGAGCAGCGCGACCGCCGCGCTGCGCGCGAAGCTGTCGTTCGCGTTCATGCACGGGCTGTCGCGCGTGTCGGCGGCCGTCGTCGCGGTGTTCGGCGCGATTCAGCTGGTCGCGGGCGTACGTGCGTTGATCTAGGCGCGCGGCGCGGCGCGGGTCGAGCGGATCGCGTCGACCGTCGTCCGGATATGGGCGAGCAGCTCGAGCATCACCGTTTTCCGGAAGTACTGGTTGATTCGCATACTGACGACGTCGTCGGCCGGCAACGCATCGATTGCATGCCGGACCGACAGCAGATCGTCGACGAGCCGTGTCAACGCATCGGGGGCCCACGTGTCGAGCGCAACGGCGATTTCATCCGGCCAGAGGCCGAATGCATCGATGCCGCAGCATCCTGCGACACAGTGGATTTCCAGCACGTCGATCAACGGCATGACGGCCGCCAGATGCGGGTCGATGTCGATCGCATGCGCGTGGCCGTCCGCCAGATCGCCGCATTCGATCCAGCGATCCGGCCCGATGCCGATGTCGTTCTTGTGTGCTTTTCCGCTCATCGCCGGCTCAATTCGACGCATGCAAATGCGCGTGCACGAAGCGCGTGATTTCCTGGCTCAGCTCGATATCCTCCGGCGCCCCCATGAACCCGCCGTGCGGCATCCCTTCGAATACGTGCAGTTCGGTCGGCACCTGCGCGCGTCGCAACGCGCGATGCAGGCGCACGGCGTTCGACAGGAACAGGTCGCGCGTGCCGCTCTGGATGAAGGTCGGCGGAAATCCGGCGGTGAAATCGCCGAACAGCGGCGACAGGTACGGATGCGCGAGATCGGCGCCGTTCGCGTAGAGCAGGTTGTTCGCCATCAGCGGCGCCGGCAACACGACATCGACGAGCCGGTTGGTCTCGAAACTGTCGCCGGATTCGGTCAGGTCGGCTTCCGGCGACAGCAGCACGAGCGCGGCCGGCAGCGGCAGGCCTTCGTCGCGGGCGCGCAGCACCATCGCGGCCGCGAGGTTGCCGCCGGCCGAGCGGCCGCCGATGACGACATTTTCCGGTGCGTAACGCTCGAGCACATAGGCATAGGTTGCGACGCAGTCGTCGAGCGCGGCCGGATACGGATGCTCGGGCGGCATCCGGTAGTCGACGCCGTAGCAGCGAATGCCGAGCCGGTCGGCCTGCATCTGCGCGCCGGCACGGCACGCGGCGCCGCCGCCGACGATCAGCGCACCGCCGTGCAGGTCGATGATCGCGCATGAGTCGGAAGCCGCCGCTTCGGGTGTCGCGACGTGCACGTCCGCAGCGCCGACGCGGATCGTCTCGACGCGCGAACGCAAATGGCCGGCGAGCTGCTCGACCGCGGCCGCGTAATACGCATCGGCGCTGGCCTTCACGCGCATCCACGCGTCGATATCGTCAAGGGCCGGCATCACGTGCAACGCGTTCAGCGGCACGCCGTCGTCGCCGGTCAGGCGTTGCAGCGCGGCGCGCGCTTCGTCGCTGATCGAGGTCGGGAAGGGAACGACACGGCTCGGCAGCACGACGCCGTCGG
The DNA here is from genome assembly GCF_902832955.1 of Burkholderia sp. BCC0044. Lineage (NCBI taxonomy): Bacteria > Pseudomonadati > Pseudomonadota > Betaproteobacteria > Burkholderiales > Burkholderiaceae > Burkholderia > Burkholderia sp. BCC0044. The sequence goes on from NZ_CADFDO010000002.1 coordinate 830,481, forward strand.
GTTTGTCTGTCATCGCTTGAATTCCGTTCGGTGCGTCATGCGGCCGAAGGCCAGTGGCGCAGCATCACGTCGAGCGCATCGAGGCTGCGCGACCACGACGCGTCGGCATCCGGCGCGCTGTGCGAGAAGCCGCCGGCGCTTTCGAGCGTCACGTAGCCCATGAAGAAGCCGCCGAGCAGGCGGATCGCATGCGTGTGCTCGGTATCCGGCAGGTCGTAGCTGCGCAGCACCGCCGACGTCATCCTGACGAGCTGCCCGCCCGCGCTCGCGGCGGCGCGCTCGGCGCTCACCGGATGGCGCGCGGCCGCGAAGCGGCCCGGATGCGCACGTGCGTAGTCGCGATAGACGTTCGCGAGCGCGGCCAGCGCGTCCCTGCCGGTGCGGCCGGCCAGCGCGTCGGCGGCGCGCGCGGCGAGCTCCTGCAGCGCGAACAGCGCGATGCGGCTCTTGAGATCGTCGAAGCTCGGGATATGGGAATACAGGCTCGCCAGCTTCACGTCGAAATGCCGCGCGAGCGCTGCGCCGGTGAGTTGCTCGAAGCCGGTTTCATCGGCGAGCTGCGCGCCGGCTTCGACGAGCTTGTCCAGGGTAAGGCCGGCACGCGCCATGACGAATGCTATGCGGGTTAGTCAAAAAACTAATTCTATTAGCTTTTGCCGTGATGTCAATTTCCCGCGCGTGCCGGTGGGCAGAGGCTGATGCTGATGCGTCGAGCCGTCAGAACGTATAGCTGACCTTGCCGAATGCGGTGCGCCCGAGCGTGTTGTAGCCGTACGCGGTCATGTACTGCCGGTCAAACAGGTTCGACAGCGACGCCGACACCGTCAGGTGCGAATTGATCCGGTACGACGCGCGCAGGCTCACCGTCAGGTACGACGCCAGATACTGCCGGTTGGCCGGATCGTCGAACGTCGAGCCGCCGTACAGCAGCGACGCGCCCGTGCTCAGCGCGTGCAGCTTCAGTTCGTCCCACGTGTGGTCGACGTTCAGGCTGACCGTCTGGCGCGGCCGGCGGCTCAGCCAGGTCTGGTTGGTCTCGTCCTGCGGATTCAGGATGCCGACCGCGACGCTCACCGGCGTCGAGCGGCCGATCGTCCCCTTGTACGACAGGTCGATGCCGCGAATGTGCGAGCGGCCGATGTTCATCGGCGAGAACGTCGCCGGGTTGTACGCGATCAGGTTGCTGACGCGGGTGTCGTAGATCGCCGCGGTGAACGTGCCGTACGCGGTGTTCGCGTCGAGCGCGCCCTCGACCGACGTGCTGCGTTCGGGGCTGAGGTTTGGGTTGCCGTAGCCGGGGTAGTACAGGTCGTTGAACGTCGGCAGGCGGAACGCATTGCCGTACGACATGCGCGCCGTGTAGACCGGCGTGAGCGCCCACGACAGCGCGGCGTTGCCGGTGTTCACCGCTTGCCCGGCGATGATCTCGTGACGGCCCGCGACGAACATCGTCACGCTGCCGAGCGTCGCCGACTGGTGCAGCGAGAACGCGGAATCGTTGCGCGTCGGCACGCCGCCGGGGATGTCGACCGGCAGGAACGCCTGCTCGCGCGTGAAGTCGTACGCGAGCTTCGATTCGCCCGACAGCGGCAGGCCGAACAGGTGAAACCCGTGCTCCTGATGGGTCAGCGACGTCGACGTGCTGATCCGCTGCGAATTGATCTGGTCGGTCGCGAGGGCCGGATTGTCCGCATAGATGAACTGGCGGTCGTTCGCATAGCCGAACGACTGGTCGAACTGCGTATCGGGCGTGATGTCGAGATGGAACGCAACGCCGGTCGTCAACTGGTGATCGAGTTCGCGATTGGCGTAGCCGCTGTTGTCGTAGGACAGATCGGAGCGGTGGTACAGCGCGAACGTCGAGATCGACCAGTTGTCGCGCGCATAGCCGAGCCGCGCGTCGAGATCCTGCGCGTGATACGGATTGCGGCCGTCTTCGTGGCCGTAGAAGAACGGCCGCGTCGCATCGATGCCGGCCGTGTTGTAGTCGTGCAGCCCGAGCGAGTAGGTGAGCCCGCCGAGCGCGGCCAGCGGCCCGGTCGACGGCACCGTGCCCGACGTGCGGAACTGCGTGTCGAAGGTCTTGTTCGAGCCGCCGCCGAACGACACGGTGGTCTGGTTCGGCTGGTTGGCGGCGCGGCGCGTGAAGAGTTGCACGACGCCGCCCATCGCGTTGTTGCCGAACGACGCGGCGGCCGGGCCGGAGATCACTTCGACGCGCTCGAACGCTTCGGTCGGCAGGTCGGCCCACGGCGCGATGCCGGTGGTCGGCGAGCCGATCCGGATTCCGTCGATGAACACGGCGACCTGGCTCGCCGACGAGCCGCGGATGCTGACCGACGCGGACGAGCCGGGCCCGCCGTTCTGCGCGACGGTCACGCCCGGCAGCGTCGCGAGCGCCTGCGTGATGCTCGGGTCGGCGGGCGACAGCCGGTCGAGATCCTCGCGCGTGAGCACCTGCGTCGACGCATAGCGCCGGTCGAACGATTCGGGCAGGTGCCGCGTGTCGGTCACGCTGATCGTCGGCAGGTCCGCGCCCGGCGCGGGCGCGGCGGGCTGCGCGAGCGCCGTGTCGCCGGCCGCATGGGCGAGCGGGGAAAGCAGCGCGGTGGCGGCGGACGTGGCGAGCAGGTGACGAATGTTCATGAGGCGGCGGGACAAAGCGTGGGGCGCGTACGCCGATCGTGAGTGCAGGGCGGACAGGGGGCGCATGCCGACGGCGTGTCGGTGCGATGCTTCCGAGCGGGAAGCGGATTCGGGAACGATGGACATCTGACGGATCCTGAGGTCGGGTCGTCCATGCAACAGGCGGCCGCCAACGGCGGTGCTTGCACATCGGGACACCCCGCCCGGTGCGGCTGCTGGACCTCGGGTCGATGGCAGGTCTCCTGGCTCGCGGGTCGTCGTCCGTGCGGGCCTTCCCGGTTTCCCAGTGGCATGCGGTGGCACGGATTCGCCGCTCACAGTTGCGGGGGCAGCCGCAGATTCGGGGCGTTGCCCCTGCTGCGTTCCCTTTTGATCCCATCCCTGGGAACCATCAGCGCGCAAGGGTAATGGCGTGCGCTCGCGCACGTCAATCGTCTGGTCGCGCGCGGATGCGAAAAAACGTCATTGCCCGGCGGCGGATTTCCGGATTCTCTCGCTTTCTGCGGCGTTACCGCGTTTATGTCTGATGAAACCGGCGGGTTCGAGCGTGTGTCTTCGCGCCGAGGGCGCTACCGGCCGATGCCGCAACCGGAGACGATCGACGCCGCGTTGCGGCGGCGCATTGACGATATCCTCGCCGCCCGCGCTCCGTCGCCGCCGTCGTTCCGACTGCCGCCGGCCGGCGCGTGTCGTTACATATGCGAGCCGCCGTGCGTGCGGCCGCCCGGGTCGCCGCCGCGGTCGGGCGGCGTATTGTTCTGATCGATCTTCGCGAGCACGAAGCCGGTGGGCGGCAGCGCGGCGGTCGAACGGTGCATCGCTTGCCCGGCTGCAGGGTGCGGCGAGGCGGCGGGAAAACCGGATGACGTCACGCCCGGTTGAGCGAACGCCGACAGGGAAGCGGCCGCCAGGGCGGCGGCGACGATCGCGTGCGTATTCATGGCGACTCCTTCACGACTGACTTCAGGACGACGTAATCAGTCTAGGGCGCCAAACTTAACGCGACGTGAAGGTCGGGCGGTGCGCGCATGACCGGATCGTCATGCGCGCCGCGACGGTCAGGCCGGTGCCGACACCAGCGCGCAGAAGTTCTCGAGATCGACGTTGCCGCCGCTGATCACCACGCCGACGCGCTTGCCCTGCAGCGCGTCCTTCATCCGCCGCACGGCGGCGAACGACAGGCAGCCGGTCGGCTCGACGACGATCTTCATGCGCGTGGCGAAGAAGCGCATGCAGTCGACGAGTTCCGCGTCCGTCGCGGTCAGGATGTCGTCGACGTCGCGGCGCAGGATCGGGAACGTGAGGTTGCCGAGGTGCTGCGTCTGCGCGCCGTCGGCGATCGTGCGCGGCGTGTCGATGTGCACGATCGTGCCGGACCGGAACGATTGCTGCGCGTCGTTGCCGGCCTCGGGCTCGACGCCGTACAGCTTCGCATGCGGCGACAGCGCGCGCGTGGCGAGCGCGGTGCCCGACAGCAGGCCGCCGCCGCCGAGCGGCGTGAACACCGCGTCGAGCGGGCCGACTTCGTCGAACAGTTCCTTGGCTGCGGTGCCCTGGCCGGCGATCACGTCCGGGTGATCGTAGGGCGGCACCAGCGTGAGCCCGTGCTTTTCCGCGAGCTCGCGCCCGATCTGCTCGCGATCCTCGGTGTAGCGGTCGTAGGTCACGACGTTGCCGCCGTAGCCGCGCGTCGCGGCCATCTTCGCGGCCGGCGCGTCCTGCGGCATCACGATCGTCGCGGGAATGCCGAGGATGCGCGCCGACAGCGCGATCGCCTGCGCATGGTTGCCCGACGAGAACGCGACGACGCCGTGGCGCCGCTGTTCCGCGTTGAAGCGCGACAGCGCGTTGAACGCGCCGCGGAACTTGAAGGCGCCCATGCGCTGCAGGTTCTCGCACTTGAAGAACACCTGCGCGCCGAGCGCGTCGTCGATCGTGCGCGACGTCATCACCGGCGTGCGGTGCGCGTGGCCTTCGAGCCGGGCGGCGGCGGCGACGACGTCGTCGTACGTGGGGAGAGTCGGAGAATTCATGGGTGCTCGAGAGTCGAAAAGATCAGTCAACGGGAAACTCAAAACGGCAAATCCGGATGCGTCGCGTCACTTCGCATCGTTGTAGACGGTCGCGCGCGACACGCCGAGATGCTGCGACACGATTTCCATCGCGCGGCGCACCTCGAGGAAGCCGTCGGCCTTCAGCGTCTGCATCAGCTCGCGGCGCTGGTCGGTCTTCAGCTCGCGCGGCGTCGTCGCGAGGCGCGTCGCGAAGGCGTCGATGCGCTGCCGGATCGCGTCCGCGCCGGCCGGGTCGAGCGTTTCGACGACGGTCTCGCCATCCGTGCGGCAGAACTGGTTGAGCATGCCCTGGAAGCCGCGGAACAGCGTGACGTCGGCATTCAGGCACAGCGCGGCCACGTAGTGCCCGGTCGAATCCTTGATGCCGATCGACGTGCTTTTCGCGGTGCGGCCATCGGCGAAGCGGTTCGGGTAGTTCGCGAGTATCTGCGGGAAATCGTCGTCGGCGATGCGGGCGAGGCCGAGTTCGGTCGCGGGATCGCCGACCGTGCGTCCGGACAGGTTGTTGTGGATCGCGAGGATCGCGTGCTCCGGCGTGCGCAGGTCGTGCACGACGACCTCGGTGAACGGCGCGAACATCTCGCCGAGCCCTTCGGCGATGCGCTGCACCTGCTCGATCAGCGATGCCTGCTCAGACAGCAGCGGTTTGCGATTTGTACTCATGCGTGGTCCTGGGGGGCGTGTGTGTCCGTCGTTTCCGGCCGCGTGATATCGGCCAGCAGCGGGCGCGCGATCCGGACGTAGTCGGCCGCGTCGAGCACGACCGAGCGGTCGAGGCGGCCCGCGCTGAATGCGATCTCGGCGTTGCGCTCGACCAGTGCGGGATCGACGACGAGCGTCACGTTCGAATCGAACGCGAACGGCGGCACGGCGCCCATCACGCAGCGCGTGACGGCGGCCGCGACGTCGGGCGACGCGAGCGTCGCCTTGCGCCGGCCGACCGCATCGGCGACCTTGCGGAAATCGATCTTCAGGTGGCCGGGAATCACCGCGAGCGCGGTGGTGTCGCCGCCGTCCTTGAACGTGCAGAGCATCGCCTTCGCGCCCTGTTCGGGGCGGGTGCCGCGCAGCGCGGCGATCGCGTCGGATTTGCCTTCCGCCGGATGCTCGAGCACGCGGAAACGCGCACCGGATGTATTCAGCAGTTCGCAAAGCGTGTCGAAAACGGGAAAGTCGTTCATGTCGCTCCGGGAGGGCAGGCCAACGCGTCGATATACGCAGATCAAAGAATCGTCCAAGTATAGATGTTCTGTCATGGTCGTGACAAAGGGCCGGCCAGCGTCAGTGCCCGCGCGGCTCGACGCGGGACCGTTCTTCAACAGCCGAAAGGGTATTTCATATTGCGGAATCCGCGCCGGATTCCCGCCGCCGCGTTTTACCGCCGCTTGAAACCGTGTTTTGCATCGCAAAAACGGTCGGCTATCTCATTGAAAAATAACGAAAATTTATATCTTATGTCTTATATAAGACTTGGCCGAAACCGCATGGGACAGGATTACTATTGAGTCCATGCAGTTCGCTTCGTCACACGCGGCGGGCACGCTGAACTCTTTACTCAAATGCGCTTCGTTCCCAGGAGATAGACATGTCCCAATATCAAGACGACATCAAGGCAGTGGCTGGCTTGAAGGAAAACCACGGCAGCGCGTGGAACGCCATCAGCCCCGAGTATGCGGCCCGCATGCGTGCCCAGAACAAGTTCAAGACCGGCCTGGACATCGCGAAGTACACCGCGAAGATCATGCGCGCCGACATGGCCGCGTACGATGCCGATCCGTCCAAGTACACGCAGTCGCTGGGTTGCTGGCACGGCTTCATCGGCCAGCAGAAGATGATCTCCATCAAGAAGCACTTCAACAGCACCGAACGCCGCTACCTGTACCTGTCGGGCTGGATGGTCGCCGCGCTGCGCTCGGAGTTCGGTCCGCTGCCGGACCAGTCGATGCACGAAAAGACCTCGGTCAGCGCGCTGATCCGCGAGCTGTACACGTTCCTGCGCCAGGCCGATGCCCGTGAGCTGGGCGGCCTGTTCCGCGAGCTGGATGCCGCGAAGGACGCCACCGCGAAGGCCGCGATCCAGCAAAAGATCGACAACCACGTCACGCACGTCGTGCCGATCATCGCCGACATCGACGCCGGCTTCGGCAACGCGGAGGCGACCTACCTGCTGGCGAAGCAGTTCATCGAAGCGGGCGCGTGCTGCATCCAGATCGAAAACCAGGTGTCGGACGAGAAGCAGTGCGGCCACCAGGACGGCAAGGTCACGGTGCCGCACGAGGACTTCCTCGCGAAGATCCGCGCGATCCGCTACGCGTTCCTGGAACTGGGCGTGGACGACGGCATCATCGTCGCGCGTACCGATTCGCTGGGCGCCGGCCTGACCAAGCAGATCGCCGTGACGAACCAGCCGGGCGACCTGGGCGATCAATACAACGCGTTCCTCGATTGCGAAGAATTGTCGGCCGACCAGTTGGGCAACGGTGACGTCGTCATCAAGCGCGACGGGAAGCTGCTGCGTCCGAAGCGCCTGCCGAGCAACCTGTTCCAGTTCCGCGCCGGCACGGGCGAAGCGCGCTGCGTGCTCGACTGCATCACGTCGCTGCAGAACGGCGCTGACCTGCTGTGGATCGAAACCGAAAAACCGCATATCGCGCAGATCGGCGGCATGGTCAGCGAGATCCGCAAGGTGATCCCGAACGCGAAGCTGGTGTACAACAACAGCCCGTCGTTCAACTGGACGCTGAACTTCCGCCAGCAGGTCTACGACGCGCTGAAGGCCGAAGGCAAGGACGTGTCGGCTTACGACCGCGCGCAGCTGATGAGCGTCGAATACGACGATACCGAACTGGCCAAGCTCGCCGACGAGAAGATCCGCACGTTCCAGGCCGATGCATCGCGTGAAGCAGGCATCTTCCACCACCTGATCACGCTGCCGACGTACCACACGGCTGCGCTGTCGACCGACAACCTGGCCAAGGAATACTTCGGCGACCAGGGCATGCTCGGCTACGTGGCCGGCGTGCAGCGCAAGGAAATCCGTCAGGGCATCGCGTGCGTGAAGCACCAGAACATGTCGGGTTCGGACATCGGCGACGATCACAAGGAATACTTCAGCGGCGAAGCGGCGCTGAAGGCGGCGGGCAAGGACAATACGATGAACCAGTTCTCGTAATCGTCATATCCGCAGCAGAAAGCCAGCCCTTTACGGGCTGGCTTTTTTTTATGCGACGTGCGCTCGGCCTTCACGATGGACTGGCCCTCGTCGGCACCACGTCGATCTTGTCGAAATCGATGAAGCGCTCGCAGCGGTTCATCGTCTCGGCCACGTTGCGCCGGAATTTCTCCTCATTGCGGACGCTGCCGAACAGGGTGTGCGCGTATTACCCCGGATTGCCGCGCGCACCGTTTTAAGTAGGGGCGTGCATCCGGTATTCAAATCGGATGTTTGTGTACGCAACCTAATTCAGGGTTTGCCTGAGTAGCGAAAACGCCAACTCGCACGGCGCGTGTTCGCGCGGTTCGTGCCGACGAGTGACGGTTGAAATTGCCGCTCCAGCGAAACCCTTGCGGGGCGGTCGTCGCGCTCGTTTCGTCCCCAAAGCGCACGCGCCGACGCCGTAAAAAGCGCGTGCCCGCAACGTGCATGCCGGCGCCCCGTCACAGTTGTTTCTTGTTGCAACGCAACGCCCGGCCAATAACGGCGATGGTATGCTGGCCGGCATGGAGTTGTATGGCAGGTTGCTTGCATGGCGAAACTCGTGTTCGCACTTTCTAACGAGACTTCATCCTCTCTCGCCCGCATCGCGGCATCGACGCGCGCTCCGCTCGCGCGTCCCGTCCTGCGCGCCGCATCTTCCTGCGCTCCGCACGCATTCCCCGTCTCGCGGGCTCGCCCCGCATCCCCATCCCCGCCCAATAATCTGGAGACATCCCCATGTTGCAAAACACTTTGGCCGAAGCGACACACGGCCCGCTGATCGCTCCCCCGGCCTTCGTCAAACATCGCAAGCTGATCGACTGGGTGTCGCGGATCGCGGCGCTCACGGAGCCCGAGCGCGTCGTGTGGTGTGACGGGTCGCAGGAAGAATACGACGCGCTGTGCCAGGCGATGGTCGACCAGGGCACGCTCACGCGCCTGAACCCGGCGAAGCGCCCGAACTCGTATCTCGCGCAATCCGATCCGTCGGACGTCGCGCGCGTCGAGGATCGCACGTTCATCTGCGCGGCGTCGCGCGACGACGTCGGCCCGACCAACAACTGGATCGAGCCGGCCGAAATGCGCGAGACGCTCAACGGGCTGTTCCGCGGCTCGATGCGCGGCCGCACGCTGTACGTCGTGCCGTTCTCGATGGGCCCGCTCGGCTCGCCGATCGCGCACGTCGGCGTCGAGTTGTCCGACAGCCCGTACGTCGCGGTGAACATGCGGATCATGACGCGCATGGGGCGCGACGTGTACGACGTGCTCGGCGAGGACGGCGATTTCGTGCCGTGCGTGCACAGCGTCGGCCATCCGCTCGAAGCCGGCCAGCAGGACGTGCCGTGGCCGTGCAACCCGGTCAAGTACATCGTGCACTTTCCGGAAACGCGCGAGATCTGGAGCTTCGGCTCGGGCTACGGCGGCAACGCGCTGCTCGGCAAGAAGTGCTTCGCACTGCGCATCGCGTCGACGATGGGCCGCGATCAGGGCTGGCTCGCGGAACACATGCTGATCCTCGGCGTGACGTCGCCGGCCGGCAGGAAGTATCACGTCGCGGCCGCGTTCCCGTCCGCGTGCGGCAAGACCAACTTCGCGATGCTGATCCCGCCGGAGGGCTTCGACGGCTGGAAGGTCACGACGATCGGCGACGACATCGCGTGGCTGAAGCCCGGCCGCGACGGCCGCCTGTATGCGATCAATCCGGAAGCCGGTTTCTTCGGCGTGGCGCCGGGCACGGGCGTGAAGACCAACCCGAACGCGATCGCGACGCTGAAGGAAAACGTGATCTTCACGAACGTCGCGCTGACGGAAGACGGCGACGTGTGGTGGGAAGGGCTGACCGACACGCCGCCTGCGAAGCTGACCGACTGGCAGGGCAATCCGTGGACGCCGGAGATCGGCAAGGAAACCGGCCGCAAGGCCGCGCATCCGAACTCGCGCTTCACCGCGCCGGCCGCGCAGTGCCCGTCGATCGACGACGACTGGGAAAACCCGGCCGGCGTGCCGATCGACGCGTTCATCTTCGGCGGCCGCCGCTCGACGACGGTGCCGCTCGTGACCGAAGCGCGCGACTGGGTCGAAGGCGTGTACATGGCCGCGACGATGGGCTCCGAGACGACCGCGGCAGCTGTCGGCCAGCAGGGCATCGTGCGCCGCGATCCGTTCGCGATGCTGCCGTTCTGCGGCTACAACGTCAGCGATTATTTCGCGCACTGGCTTCAAATCGGCAAGCAGCTCGAAGCCGCCGGCGCGACGCTGCCGAAGATCTATTGCGTGAACTGGTTCCGCAAGGATGCGAACGGCAAGTTCGTGTGGCCGGGCTTCGGCGAGAACATGCGCGTGCTGAAGTGGATGCTCGATCGTCTCGAAGGCACCGGCGGTGGCGGCGAGCATGCGTTCGGCGTGTCGCCTGCGTATGAAGACCTGCACTGGGACGGCCTCGATTTCACGCGCGATCAGTTCGATGCGGTGACGTCGATGAATGTCGACGAATGGCGCGAGGAGCTGAAGCTGCATGCGACGCTGTTCGATACGTTGAAGCTGCGCTTGCCGGCTGAAATGACCGACACGATGAAGAAGATCGAGCAGCGTATCGGTGGCTGACGGTACGTAGCGTCGTCGGCGCTGACGTCCCGTCGTCGGCATTGCTTGCTGGCGGCGGGACGTTTTCATTTGGGCGCCGCGCGTGCCGCTGTTCGCTCACTGAGTACTGCAATGCGTGCCGCATTGCGTAGCGCCGCATGGCCTCGTCGGCCCTGAAACGAACGACGCCCCGAGCCATCGATCGCATGGCCCGGGGCGTCGTCGTATTCGGCGGTCGGCTGTTCGTCAGCCGAGATCGAGCGCGTTCGTCAAATCGCCCGGCGGCGTCGCGCCGCGCGCGGCGAACGCGTTGTTGCGCAGGACCACGCCGTCGAGCGGCGCGAGGCCGTGCACGCGGCTGATGAAGCGCAGGATCGAGTTCGTGTCGTACAGCGTGTGATCGACGAAACCCTTTTTCGCGAACGGCGAAATCACGAGCGCCGGGATCCGCGAGCCGGGGCCCCAGCGATCGCCGACCGGCGGCGCGACGTGATCCCACCAGCCGCCGTTCTCGTCGTGCGTCATCACGATCACGGTGTTTTCCCATTGCGGCCCGCGCCGGATATGGTCGATCACGGTCGCGATGTGACGGTCGCCCGATTCGATGTCCGCATAGCCCGCATGCATGTTCAGGTTGCCCTGCGGCTTGTAGAACGTGACGGCCGGCAGGCGGCCCGCGTCGATGTCGGCGATGAAGTGGTTGGTCGACGGCTCGTCGCCGAGCCCCGCATCGCGCAGGTGCCGGCGGCGCGCTTCGGTGCCCGGCGCGTAGTTCACGAAGTAGTTGAACGGCTGGTGGTGGTACTGGAAATCCGGCACCGTGCCCGTGTCGCGATGCTCGAGCGCGTACTGCCATGCGCCGCTGTACCACGCCCAGTCGACGTTCTTTTCCGACAGGCGATCGCCGATCGTCGCGTAGCCCTGCGGCGGCATCACGCGATGGTCGGCCGGATCCGCGTACGCGGCGTTGCCCGGGTCGGGCGGCGGCACGTAGCTCGGCTGGTACGGCGGCGCCATCGTGTTCACGCCGTAGCCGTCCGGTGTCAGCGGGCCGTCGACCGCGAACTTCGGCGGGCCGTCGAGTGCGGACGCGGGCGAATCGTCGGCGAGCTTCAGGCGCGTGCCGGTCGGATCGTCGCCTTCGACCTTCGACAGCAGTTTCGCCGCATGCGGATGCTTGTGCGCGTCCGGATACAGCGGCGGCTGCGCGGAGATCAGGAACATGTGGTTCATCCACGAACCGCCGAAGGCGGCCATGAAGAAGTTGTCGCACAGCGTGTATTGCCGCGCGAGATTCCACAGCCGCAGCGTGTCGGCCGAATTGCGGTAATGGCCCATCACGAGGCCGCCCGAATCGGCCCACGCGGCGAACTGGTTGTTGCGGCCGCCCGCGATCTGCATCTGGTTCTGGTAGAAGCGATGCCACAGGTCGCGCGTGATCACGCTGTTCGGTAGCGGCTTGCCTTGCGCGTCGGTGATCCGGAACGGCGCGTTGGGCAGCTTGTCGATGTCGCGCTCGGCGATCGCGTAGCGCTTGCCGTCCACTTCCTGCGCCTGCGGCACGAGCCCGCCCCAGATCTTCGGCAACACCGGCAGCGGCGTCTTGCCGTCGCGATCGAGCTGCTGCGCGTGTTCGGGACGTACTTCGCTCAGCGGATGACGTACGCCCGGGAAATCGCCGTACAGGTTCGCGAAGCTGCGGTTTTCCGCGTAGATCACGACGATGTGGCGCACGCGTTCGCGCAACGCTTCGTCGAGGCGCAGGTCGGCGGCGGAGCGCGGTGCGTTGCCCGCGGTGGTTTCGCAGCCGCTGAGCGCGACACCGGCGCCGAGTGCGGCGAGGCCGCCGAGTACACGGCGGCGGTCGGGATCGGCGGGAAGGTCGTCGGGGCGATCGGGGGTGTCGTTCACGTCGTGGGCTCCTCGAATGGGCGGGTGGGGCGTGGTCGTTCGATGCGGCCGGCACCGCGCGGGCTGCCGCGGCGCGGGACGGAATGCAACGGCCGGCCTCGCGCGCGGCGGCGCGATGCGGCTGTCACAAAAATGTCATGCACGCGACTATAACGCGGCAAGGGGACGGATGAAAGCCGTTCGTCGGACGATTCGACGCGCGCGGGGCGAGCGGTGCGCGACGCCCGTGCGCGAACTAGACTGGAATCAAGGGCGGCGCGTCGCAGTGAGCCGCCCGGGCGAGGCTCGCCCGGCAACGCCGGCCCATGGTGTTGCCGAGGCGGCATCGATGCGACGAACGACGCGAGACAGCGAGGCGACGATGGCGTGGATGCATGCCGCTTTCGCATGGCGGCCGCGTACCGGTTGCGCGCGCGCGCCGGCGTGAGCGTACGCTGCGCAGCAGATACGGCCAGGCCGATGCCATGGACAGGAAATTCGACTACCCGGGATTGCTGATCGCGGCGGGCTTCTTCGTACTGTTCGCCGCGCAGTTGCTGATGCTGCACCCGACGTCGACACCGATCGCGTACAGCGATTTCCACCGGCTCGTCGCCGCGCGGCTCGTCGACGATCTCGAGATCGGTCCGGCGTCGATCTCGGGCGCGCTGAAGATGCCGCAGGCCGGCACGATGCTGCCGGCGTCCGACGCCGCGGTCGTGCAGCAGACGGGCGCGCCGTGGCGCTTCACGACCAGCCGCGTGACCGACGAACACCTGATCGACACGCTGACCGCCGCCGGCATCCGCTATCACGGCACGCCCGACACCGGCTGGATCGCGTCGCTCGCGTCGTGGCTGCTGCCGCTGATGCTGCTCGTGTTCGTATGGAACATGATGCTGCGCAAGCGCGGCGGGCTGCAGGACTTCACCGGCATGGGCAAGAGCCGCGCGCGCGTGTACGTGCAGCAGGAAACCGGCATCACGTTCGACGACATCGCCGGCATCGACGAAGCGAAGGCCGAACTGCAGCAGCTCGTCGCGTTCCTGCGCAACCCCGATCGCTACCAGCGGCTCGGCGGCAAGATTCCGAAAGGCGTGCTCGTCGTCGGCGCGCCGGGCACGGGCAAGACGCTGCTCGCGCGCGCGGTGGCCGGCGAGGCGGCCGTGCCGTTCTTCTCGATCAGCGGCTCGGCGTTCGTCGAGATGTTCGTCGGCGTCGGCGCCGCGCGCGTGCGCGACCTGTTCGAACAGGCGCAGCAGAAGGCGCCGTGCATCGTGTTCGTCGACGAGCTCGATGCGCTCGGCAAGGTGCGCGGCGTCGGCCCGATGTCGGGCAACGACGAACGCGAACAGACGCTCAACCAGTTGCTGGTCGAGATGGACGGCTTCCAGGCCGGCTCCGGCGTGATCATCATGGCCGCGACGAACCGGCCCGAGATCCTCGATCCCGCGCTGCTGCGGCCGGGCCGTTTCGATCGTCACATCGCGATCGACCGGCCCGACGTGAACGGCCGTCGCCAGATTCTCGGCGTGCACGTGAAGCGCGTGAAGCTCGCGGCCGAAGTCGATCTCGGCGAGCTCGCGTCGCGCACGCCGGGCTTCGTCGGCGCCGACCTCGCGAACGTCGTCAACGAGGCCGCGCTGCATGCGGCCGAACTCGGCAAGCCGGCGATCGGCATGGCCGACTTCGACGAGGCGATCGACCGCGCGCTCACGGGCCTCGAGCGCAAGAGCCGCGTGATGAACGAGCAGGAGAAGCTGACGATCGCGTATCACGAAGCCGGCCATGCGCTCGTTGCGGAAAGCCGCGCGCATTGCGACCCGGTGAAGAAGGTGTCGATCATTCCGCGCGGCGTCGCCGCACTCGGCTACACGCAGCAGGTGCCGACCGAGGATCGCTACGTCCTGCGCCGCAGCGAGCTGCTCGACCGGATCGACGCGCTGCTCGGCGGGCGCGTGGCGGAAGAACTCGTGTTCGGCGATGTGTCGACCGGCGCGCAGAACGACCTCGAGCGCGCGACCGCGATGGCGCGCCACATGGTCATGCAGTACGGGATGAGCGAGAAGATCGGGCTCGCGACGTTCGACGACGGCGACGCGCGCCAGGGGATGCCCGGCGCATGGCATGCGGGCGACGGCCGCTGCAGCGAGCACACCGCGCGGATGATCGACGACGAGGTGCGCACGCTGCTGACCGATGCGCATGCGCGGGTCGCGGCGACGCTCGGCGAACGTCGCGATGCGCTCGAACGCATCGCGCGACGGCTGCTGCAATGCGAGGTGCTCGAACGCGACGCGCTGCAGGTGCTGATCGACGGGCGCAGCGAACCGTCGTCGGCGACGTCGGCGTTACCCGGCGACGAAACGAGTGCGCGCGGCGGCGCGATCGAAACGGAGCAGGCGTCCACGGTCGAGCGCGATTTCATAGCGTACCGACGGCCGCACGAGCCTGATCATTGAAGACGGGGGCGTGAACGCGCGTCGGCGCGTCAGGATTCGGTTGCGGCCGCAACTTCGGCCGCTTCGGTGAGCGCTTCGAGAAAGCGTGTGCGCCACCAGTGCACGTCGGTCTTGCGCATGATCGCCATCAGCGCCGCGTGACGCTGGCGGCGCTCTTCGAGCGGCATCGTGAGCGCGCGCTGGATCGCCTGCGCGGTGCCTTGCGTGTCGTACGGATTGACGAGCAGCGCCGACTTCAGTTGCTCGGCCGCGCCCGCGAAACGCGACAGCACGAGCACGCCCGGGTCGGCCGCGTCCTGCGCGGCGAGGAACTCTTTCGCGACGAGGTTCATCCCGTCGCGCAGCGGCGTGACGAGGGCGACCCGGCTCGCGCGATAGAGGCCCGGCAGGCGCTTGCGCGCGACGGTGCGGTGAATGTAGCGCATCGGCATCCATTCGAGCTCGCCGTAGTCGCCGTTGATCGCGCCGCACAGGCTGTCCATTTCGCGCCGCAGATCGTCGTACGCGCCGAGATCCTCGCGGCTCGGCGCGGCGATCTGGATCAGCGTCGCGCGGTCGCGGTTCTCCGGATACTGTTCGAGCAGCTCGCGGAACGCATGCACGCGCTGCGGCAGCCCTTTCGTGTAATCGAGCCGGTCGACGCCGACCAGCAACTGGCGGCGCGAATATTCGTCGCGCATGCGTTCGAACATGTCGAGGCCGTCGCGATCGCGCGCGAGCGACTCGAACTCGTCGACGTTGATGCCGATCGGGAACGCGCCGGCCGACAGCGTGCGGCCGAATGCACGCAGCCGGCCGTCGGGCAGCCGCGCCGCGCCGGCTTCCGCTTCGACGTAATGCTCGAAGTGGAGCAGATCCGATTCGGTCTGGAAGCCGACGAGGTCGTACGCGAACAGCGAGCGCATCAGCCATTCGTGTTCCGGGATCGCGGCCATGATCGGCGGCGGCGGCATCGGGATGTGCAGGAAGAAGCCGATCGGGTTCGTGCAGCCCATCGCGCGCAGCTCGGCCGCGAGCGGAATCAGCTGATAGTCGTGGACCCAGATGACGTCGTCGGGCCGCAGCAGCGTGCGCAGCTTGCGCGCGAACAACTGGTTCACGCGCCGGTAGCCGTCGGCGAAGCGCCGGTCGAACTGCGCGAGATCGAGCCGGTAGTGAAACACCGGCCACAGCACGTTGTTCGAATAGCCGAGATAGTAAGCGTCGTAATCCTGCGGATCGAGATCGACCGTCGCGAGCTGAATGCCGCCGACGTTCTGGATCTGCACGTCGTCGCCATGCGTGGGGTGATCGTCGCCGCCGCGTAGCCTGCCGCTCCAGCCGAACCAGACGCCGCCGGTTTCCTGCAGGCTGTCCTTCACGGCGACGGCGAGCCCGCCGGCCGCGGCTTTACGGGGATCTGCGATGCGATTGGATACGACGACGAGTCGGCTCACCAGCTCTCCTGACGATTGTTGGGGAAGGGTCGTGCGGCCAGGGCGCGAGAGGCATACGCCGCCATCGGTGCGCGGTGCGCGATACGACGGGGCCGCATGGCGATCGGACGGGAGTCAGGGCACGCGATTCGCCGTCCGGTCGAAAAGTGCTTTTTTTAGGATACTCGTCATTCGTGCGTTTTAAAAGTCCGGGTCGACGAACGGCGCGGGCGAGCATGCCGCGCGATATTCAAGACAGCGGTGCGGTCACGGGCGATGCGGGAGCGGGACCGAAATTTGCTGCGCGCTGCGACGCAGTGTGCGCAAGGCCAGGCCGCGAGTGGGGCGAGTCGCGCGCGATGTGCTGACGACGCGTATGCGTGCATGACGGCATGCGCATCGTCGCTTTCTTCGACTTCGTGCACGTGCACTCCGCCCGCGTTCGCGCCGGGAAAAAGCTCGCGGCGGGCGCCGCGAGCCGGACGACGGTCAGAACGTGGTGCGCAATCCGGCCATCACGCTGCGGCCGCCTTGCGGTGCGAAGCCGCGCACGACCGACGTCGAGTAGCGGATCTCCTGGTTCGTCAGGTTGTCGCCGCGCAGGTACGCGAGCCAGTGCGTCGGGCCGACGCGGAACTTGACCGTCAGCATCACGCCGAGCGACGTGTAGCCGTCGGTCGAGAAGTCGTTGTCGGGCACGCGATGCTGCGACCACGCGTGCGTGACCTGCGCACGCGCGCCGAACGGGCCGTAGCCGTAGTCGGCGGCGAGCGTCGCGCGCAGCGGCGCGATGCGCGGCAGCGGCTGGCCGGTGTCGACGTTGCGCGCGTGCGTGTAGTCGGCCGTCAGTTCGAGATCGACCGTGTGGCCGCGTCGCGCGAACGCGCGCCACTTGCCGTCCAGTTCGATGCCGTAGAACTCGGCGCGCACGCCGCGATAGATCGCTTCGTTCAGCGAGCCGTCGGTGCCGGGCGCGACCGGTTCGCCGTCGTCGTCCACGACGCGGCCGGTGTTGTACTCGGTCAGGTAGTTCGAGAAGCGGTTGTAGAACACGCCGACGCTGCCGCGGTTCGGCCCGCTCGCATAGCGCAGCGACAGGTCGGTCGACACGGCCTTTTCCTTCGACGCGTTCGGGTTGCCGATCAGGAACTGGCCGGTCGCATCGTGCGGGCCGTTCGAATACAGCTCGTAGAAGGTCGGCGCGCGTTCGGTGTACGCGACGTTCGCCGCGACCGACCAGACCGGTGTCAGCGAGAACAGCGCGCCGGCCGACAGGCTGCCCGCGTTGAAGTCGCGCGGCTGCGCGCCCGCGAATTTCTCGACGCCGGCCGGATCGGGATCGACCTTCACGTGCTCGAGGCGGCCGCCGACACTCAGCTTCAGCGCGGGGACGACCTGCCATTCCTCGAGGCCGAACAGTGCGACGCTGTTGGTGCGCGTGGACGGCACGAGCATTTCGTCGCCGAGCGCGGAGAAGGTGTTCTGGCCGAACTGCACGCCGATCGCGCCTTCGAACGGGCCGATCTTGCGATGCTGCGCCTCGATGCGCGCCTCGTAGCCGCGGTTGCGGAAGGTGGTCGCGGTCTCGCCGTTGTCGACCTCCTTGTGGCGGTAGTCGGTGTACGCGAAGTCGAATTTCAGCTTCGTGAACGGCCCGCTCAGGTTGCGTACCTCGGACGCGAGCGCGAGGCGTTCCTGGCGCATCCGCAACCGCACGTCGCTCTCCGCGACGGAGCCGTAGTTCGATTCGTAGCCGCTGTACGAGAGACCGGCGAAGCCGTCCGCCCACGTGTACGACGCGCCGACCGCACCGCCGTGCACGCGGCCGTCGCTGTTCGGCACGTTGCCTTCCGGCTGCGGCGTGTCGGGGCCGTCGATCGCGCGTTGCTGGCTGCTGCGCGCGTAGCCGGGAATCCGCAGCTTGCTCGTTTCGCGATCGAATGCATCGACGTGGAACGCGAAGCGGCCGTTGCCGCCTTCGACCTGCGCGGCGCTCGAGCGTGCGGAATTCGCGCCGCCGTAACGCGCGTCGAGTGCGCCGGTCACGCCTTCGATCGCTTCGCGCGGAATCCGGTTGTCGATCGTGTTGACCACGCCGCCTACCGCGTTGCCGCCGTACAGCAGCGCGGCCGGCCCGCGCACGATCTCGACGCGCTCGATCGACAGCGGATCCTGCGGCACCGCATGGTCGTACGACAGCGACGACGCGTCGTACGCCGCGACGCCGTTCTGCAGCAGCCGGATCCGGTCGCCGTCCATCCCGCGGATGATCGGACGGCCGACCATCGGCCCGTAGGTGGTGGTCGACACGCCGGGCAGCCCGTTGAGCGTTTCGCCGAGCGAATCGGTCTGGCGGCGCGTCAGCGCATCGCCGGAAAGCTGGACGGTCGGTGCGATCAGTTCGGTGTCGCCGAGCGGGTTCGCGGTCACGAAGATCGGGGCGAGCGATGCGGTGGCGGCCGGTGTGCCGGATGCGGCAGGCGCATCGGTCTGCGCGTGCGCAACGGCGGCGAACAGCATCAGCGACAGGGACGAGAGCGGGCGAAGCGGTAAGCGAGGGAGGTCGCGCATGGTCGGTGAATCGGTTGGAATCGGATCGGATAACGAGCGAGGCGGGCTACCGTTTGATACGATATATTGTTGCGTCAATGACGCGCAATGACCCGTTGGAACATGGCTCGGCGAGGCTCGGCCACCTGGGTTGGAACGGCGTCAGGCGGACGAGCACGCGAAATGATATGTTATATCATGTCAAATTCCAAGCCGAATGGCAGGATCCCGTCGGGTTTCTGTCGGATCGGCGCAATGGTCGCGGGAATGGCGGGGCGGCGTGCAGCCGTCGGCTCGAACTGTCGCGTCGCACGACGCGGATCATCGCGAAGCCGCGTTGACCGTTGCATCCGATCCGATGCGTTGACGCGTATCAACGTGCGCCGATGCCGAAACCGGATACTGGGTTGCTCATCGACCAGACAGGAGCAACGCATGACCCAGACCATGAAAGCGGCCGTGGTACACGCGTTCGGCGAGCCGTTGCGCATCGACGAAGTGCCGATCCCCGCACCGGGGCCCGGCCAGATTCTCGTCAACATCAAGGCGTCGGGCGTCTGCCATACCGATCTGCACGCGGCCGACGGCGACTGGCCCGTCAAGCCTTCGCTGCCGTTCATCCCGGGCCACGAAGGCGTGGGAATCGTCGCGGCGGTCGGCGCGGGCGTCACGCACGTGCGCGAGGGCGACCGCGTCGGCGTGCCGTGGCTCTACACGGCCTGCGGCCATTGCGAGTACTGCTGCACGGGCTGGGAAACGCTGTGCCATGGGCAGCAGAACACCGGCTATTCGGTGAACGGCAGCTACGCGGAATACGTGCTGGCCGATCCCGATTACGTCGGCCAGTTGCCCGCGCAGGTCGCGTTCGACGAGATCGCGCCGATCCTGTGCGCGGGCGTCACGGTCTACAAGGGCATCCGCGTCACCGACACGCGGCCGGGCCAGTGGCTCGCGATCTCCGGCATCGGCGGCCTCGGGCACGTGGCCGTGCAATATGCGCGTGCGATGGGCCTGCACGTCGCGGCCATCGACATCTCGCCCGACAAGCTCGCGCTGGCGCGGCAACTGGGCGCACACCTGACGATCGACGCGTCGATCGACGACCCCGCAAAAGTGATCCAGAAGGAGATCGGCGGCGCGCACGGCGTGCTCGTCACGGCCGTGTCGCGCAGCGCGTTCGCGCAGGCGCTCGGGATGGTCCGGCGCGGCGGCACGGTGGCGCTCAACGGTTTGCCGCCGGGCGATTTCCCGTTGCCGATCTTCTCGACCGTGCTGAACGGCATCACCGTGCGCGGGTCGATCGTCGGCACGCGGCGCGATCTGCAGGAGTCGCTCGATTTCGCGGCGGATGGCCTGGTGCGCGCGCACATCCATCGCGACCGGCTCGGCAACATCAACGACATCTTCGCGAAGCTGCGGGAAGGGAAGGTCGACGGCCGCATCGTGCTGACCGACATGCATTGATGCCGTGAACGTGCGCGCGCCGCCGCGCGACGCAGTGCGTCGTGCGGCGGCGTGACGGTCATCCTCGCGTCACGGCGCGAAGAACACGTCGGTGCGGTTCGTCAGGTTGCCCGCGTTGGTCTGGACAAAGAACGGATGGAACGACGACGACGGGCGAACGTCGAGCCCCTGATAGTCGCCGATGAAGAACCCTTCGGCGTTGGGCGCGAGCTTCATGTCGAACGGGCCGCCGACGCGCCGCTCGTCGGCGAACGTGGCGCCGCCGTCGTGCGAGATCTTGCGCCAGAAGCCGGTCGGCAGCGTCGTCGTGTTGCCGGCCTGCAGGTCGCGGAAGTCGTAGTACGTGACCATCACCGCGCCCGTGTTGTCGACGCGCACCGACGGATTGAACGCGGGGCGCCCGGTCGGCGTGTTCACCTGTTGCGGCGCGCTCCAGGTCGCGCCGCCATCCGTCGACGTCGATAGCGCGATTTCGTCGTACGTGCCGCCGTTGAAGCGGCTGTCCTGCCACGCGACGTAGAGCTGCCCCGATGCCGGGTCGATCGCCGGCTCCGGAATGATGTCGCCGGTGCGCACGGGTTCGCCGGTGTTCGGATCCGTGACGCCGACCGTCTGCAGCCCCGCGATGATCTGCGGCTTGGTCCACGTCGCGCCGTCGTCGGTCGACTTGATGAACGCGACCTTGCCGGCCGCCTTGCTGAACGGCGGCTGGATCAGGTCGAAGAAATCGTAGAGCGTGCCGCTCTTCGGATCGACGACGATCTGGTTGCCGATCGTCTGCTGACGCGACGGCACGTCGACGATGACCTTCGCGGCGCTCCAGGTCTTGCCGCCGTCGGTTGTCTTCGAGAACAGCGTCGGCCCGCGGTACGCCTTCGTGTGCAGGTTCGCGTACGGGTTGCCGTTCGGCAGTTCGAGGCGGTCCCATACCGCATACGCGGTGCCGGCCTTCACCGGGTTGGCGGTCACCGATTCCTTGTCGTTGAAGAACTGCGTCGTCGGTTCGTCGTTCGCGATCAGCACGGCCGGGCTGCTCCACGTCTGTCCGCCGTCGGTCGACACCGATGCGCCGACCGCGTTGCTGTTGTTCGACTGGTTGAACGAGATCGATACCGAGTACGCGGTGCCGTCCGGCCCGAACGATACCCACGGATCGGATGCGCGCTCGTACTTGAGCCCGCCCGGCGCGCACGCGCTGAACGGCTGCGGCGTGCGTGCCCAGGTTGCGCCCGCATCGAACGTGTAGCCGGCGACGAGCCCGTGGGCGCCGCCGTTCGACCAGCGGTCCTGCTGCCACACGCCGATCATGTTGTTCGGGTTCGCCGGATTGACCGCGAGCCACGGTTCGACTTCTGCATTCACGTAGTTGGTGCCCGGGCCGCCGATGGTGCACGCGGCGAACGGGCTCGGGCCGGACACGACGACGGGCTCGGCGTGCGCGGCGGCAGCGGCGGCCAGCGCCATCGCGGCGGACAGGCGGGTGACAAGCGGATGGGACACGATCATGCGTCGCATGGACGACTCCTCGGTGAGGTGCGAATGCGATGGCGGGGCACGACGAGGCCACGCGAACCGAAGCGCGGGCAATCGTGCCGCGCAGGTCGTGACGTGCCGTTCAGCATGCCGCTTCAGTCATCGCGATCCGCGTGCGCTGGATGCCGCCAGCGCTTCGGTTAAGACTCCTCTTCGTTTTCAATGCTTGTCGGGTGTGTCTGCGATGTCGACCCGACGGGGAAGCCAGTCAGGGCATGCGACGAATGCGTCGAAGTGGATTGCAATGTAGGCGATTCGAATGCGGCGCGACAGGCGGTTTTTTGTAACAGGACGTAGCCGGAAAGCGTTGCCGGAAGCCGGTGGCCGGCATGCAAGATTTGCCGTTGCGGCGGCATGAAAATCGAATCGAAAACGCGAATCGCAATCGCTTGCGATTGACGTCGGCGCGCGCCGGTCGCGAGCGCGTGATGCGCTGCTCAGCGCTCCGCCGGAAACCGCTCCTGCAACGCGTGCAGCCAGCGCGCGACGACGTCGAGTTCGTCGTCGGAAAACCCGTCGCACAGCTTGCCGTTGAGTTCGCGCAGCAGCACGCGCGCACGCTTGAGCGCCGCGTGGCCGGCGTCGGTCAGGTAGAGCCGCGTCGCGCGGCCGTCGTCGGAATCGGCATGACGCGTAACGAGGCCGGCTTTCGCCATCCGGTCGGCGAGCCCCGTCATCGCGGATGGCGCGAGCTGCAATGCGGCGCCGACTTCGCCGATCAGCGCGCCGTCCTGTTTCGCGAGACAGAACAGCACGCCGGCCTGCGCGGCGCTCGCGCGCGTGTCGGTTTCGGCCTTGCGGTCGATCCAGCGCTGCACGCGCCGCTGGCCGATGTTCAACATGAAAAACAGTCGTCGGTCTTCGCTCAAGCTGGGTTCCCGGCTGCAATGGAAAGGGAGGGGCGGCCCGCGGTGGGCGGCGTATCGAGCGCCTGCGCGAGCCAGTCGGCGACGGCGGGCCACAGCACGGCGCCGGGCCGGCTGCGAAAGAAGCCCATGTGCCCGACCGGGCCGCTGCCTGCCGCGCGCGGATCGATCTGACGGCGTTCGACCTTCGCGCGGGTCAGATAGCTTACCAGCAGGCCGATCGCGGCCGGGTTCGCCCAAGGATCGTCGTCGAAGCCGAGCGCGAGGATCGGCAACTGCTGCTTCGAGAAGCGCTCGGCCGCGCCGAGCGTCGGATCGTCGAAGAAGTAATGCGGCAGCGTCGTCCAGCGGCTCCATTCGCGGAACACGCCGGCCGGCAGATCCTCGCCGAGCCCGAGCCGCTTGCCGGGCACGTAGCCGAGCAGCGCGGACGTCAGCGGGCCGAGCACGCGCAGGATCAGCCGCACCTTCACGCGTTCGGCCGCCTGCGCGATGAGCCGCGTGCTGCCCGCATGCGCGGCGACCAGCACGGCCGCGCGCAGATGCGTCGTCGCGCCGGACAGCCCGATCGCGTGCCCGCCGACGCTATGGCCGACCGCCAGCAGCGGCAGCCCTTCATGCGCGTGCCGGGCCCATGCGGTCGCGGCGCCCACGTCGAGCTCCATCCAGTCGCGCATGCGGGCCCGCAGCGCGCGCAGGCGCGCCGGCCGCGATGCGCCGATGCCGCGATAGTCGTAGGTCAGCGCCGCGAAACCGCGTTCGGTCAGGAAGCGCGCGAAGCCCGCATACAGCCGCTCGGGCACGGCCGTCGCCGGATGGATCAGCACCAGCGCGCGCGGCGTCGCGTCCGGCGACCACAGCGTGCCGTACAGCACATAGCCGTCGGCGGCGGAAAACTCGATGGGTTGGGAGGTCATGGCCGTCCTCGCTCGGGCAGTTATTTTGTATGCGAAATATAGTCCGGAATTTATTTCGTGCGCGAAATATCTGTCGAGGAATCGTTCGAACTTCGCGGGGCGGCGGCCGGTGGCGAGCAGGGGGCTGCGTGCTGGATTAATAAAATATTTGCATCTTTACATAGAAGAATATTGCGTTTGTGTCATGAAGTGGATCGACGTATCTTCACCGGTTCCATCCGTTGCGCCGGCGGTTTCGCACGGCGGACCAACCTTCCGGGAGATCATGTTGCTGAGCCGAATCGTCACGGCGCTCTTGCTGGCGCTCGCCGCGCAGCCGGGCATCGCCAAAGACACCGTCACGCTGCGCGTCGGTGAACAGAACTACTTCAACATCCAGGCGTCGATGGAAGCATCCGGCGCACTGAAGGACCTGCCTTACACGATCGAGTGGAAGCACTTCCAGGCCGCCGCGCCGGTGGCCGAAAGCCTGAACGGCAACGCGATCGACATCGGCTTCCTCGGCGATTCCGCGCTGCTCACGCTGGCCGCGCGCGGCGCGCCGGTCAAGGTCGTCGCCGTGTCGCGGCAGAGCCTCGACGGCGTCGCGATCCTCGTGCCGAAGAACTCGCCGGTGCGCACCGTGGCCGACCTGCAGGGCAAGACCATCGCGGTATGGCGCGGTGCATGGAGCCAGCAGCTCGTGCTGCGCGCGCTCGAACATGCGGGCCTGCGCGCCGATTCGGTCAAGTACGCATACCTGATGCCGATCGACGCGACCAACGCGCTCGCGAACGGCTCGGTCGATGCGGTATCGCTGTGGGAGCCGTTCGTCAGCACGCTCGCGCTGCGGCAAGGCGCGCGGCCCGTGACGACCGCACAGGGGCTGATGCCCGCGCTGAGCTTCGTCGCCGCGAACGAGCAGGCCGCGTCGGGCAAGCGCGCCGAGATCACCGATTTCCTGCGGCGCGTGGTGGTGGCGCGCCAGTGGGTCGACACCCATCCGCGCGAGTACGCGGACCTGTGGGCGAAACGCGCGAATCTCGAACCCGACGTCGCGTATCGCTGGCTCAACAATGCCAAGCAGCGCGTCGGCCCGGTCGACGAGACGGCTGCGAAGGATGCGCAGAATACGGCCGACTTCCTGCACAAGTCCGGCGTGATTCCGGCCGCGTACGACACGTCGAAACTGCTCGACCGCTCGTATGCGGGTGCATTCGCGGCGCCCGCGCAAAAGACGGCCGCCGCGCAGTAAGCGCGCGGCCCGCTTTACGATTTTCGCGTTTTCCCGATCGACACTCCCAAGGACATCCCGACATGCCAGTCGACATCATCGGCATGATCACCGCGACACCCGGCGCGGAGGTCGACGTACCGGGCGGCGCGGCCGTCCAGCCCGACTACGTGCGCCGCTTCGCGCAGGCGCACGAGGCCGCCGGCTTCGACCAGATCCTGATCGGCCATTTCAGCAACGCGGCGGACGGCTTCATCGTCGCGTCGTTCGCGGCCGCCGCGACCGAACGCATCCGCCTGCTGCTCGCGCACCGGCCGGGCGTGATCGTGCCGTCGGCCGCCGCGCGGCAGATAGCGACGCTCGACGTGTTCAGCGGCGGCAGGCTCGCGCTGAACGTGGTGTCTGGCGGCGAAGATGCGGACTTGCAGCGCGACGGCGATTTCGTGCCGCACGATGCGCGTTACCGCCGCACCAGCGAATATCTCGACGTGCTGAAACGGATCTGGCTGGCCGATGCGCCGGTCGATCACGACGGCGCGTTCTACCGGCTGCGCGGCGCATCGCCGGTCGTGAAGGGCGCGCAGCGGCCGCACGTGCCGATCTATTTCGGCGGTTCGTCGCCGGCCGCGCTCGCGGTTGCGGGCGAGCATGCGGATGTCTACATGACGTGGGGCGAGCCGCTCGACGCGGTGCGCGAGCAGATCGCGCGCGTGCGGGCCGCTGCCGCGCCGTTCGGGCGCGCGCCGCGCATCAGCGTGTCGTTCCGGCCGATCGTCGCCGATACCGAGGCGGCCGCGTGGGAGAGGGCCGAGGCGATCCGCGAGCGCGTGCGCGCGGCGCGGCTCGCGAATGGCCAGCCGATCGCCGGTCACGCACCGCAGAATGCGGGCTCGCAGCGGCTGATGGCGGCGGCTGCGCAAGGCGACGTGCTCGACGAGCGGCTGTGGATGGGCGTCGCGAACCTGACCGGCGCGCGCTGGAATTCGACCGCGCTGGTCGGCACGCCCGAGCAGGTCGCGCGGGCGCTGGGCGCGTATTACCGGCTCGGCGTATCGACGTTCCTGATTCGCGGTTTCGATCCGCTCGACGATGCGCTGGCCTACGGGCGCGAGCTGATACCGGCAATTCATGCGCATGTCGCGGAACTCGATCGCCATCAGGCGGCAGTGCCGGCCTAGGGGAACGACCAGTCAGCCGAATCGCCCCGGCATCGCCATCACGGCATGCCGGGGCGATTGTTCTGAACGGAACAAGTCAAAACGACGGCAATCCCGGCGGATTGGTCTCCGCCCGCGCGATCGCCTCGCTCTGCAAGCCCCAGCGCGCCAGCGCCTGCCCGTAGCGGCCGTTGCCGATCAGCGCATTGGTCGCGAGCGTCAGCGCGGGCGCGAGCCCGCTGCCGCGACGCGTCGCGATCGCGACGTCCGCATTCGCCGGCCAGCCCGCATTGACGGTGCCGACACGGCGGATCTTGCCGCTGCGCGCGGCCTCGTACGCGAGCGACGCGTTCGGGTTCAGCTCCGCATCGGCCCGGCCCGACAGCAGCGCGATGCGCGCCGTCGCATCGTCGTCGAAGTAGAGCAGCTCGGCCGGCTTCAGCCCCTGCGCGACGTTGCGCTTGCTCCATTCGAGCAGGATGCGCTCCTGGCTCGTGCCGGCGCCGGTGATGATCCGCAGGCCCGCGACGTCCTTCGGCTCCGCGATCTTCACGATAGGGCTGGCGGTGCGCACGTAGAAGCCGTGCAGCCCGAGCCGATAGGTCGTGAAATCGTATTTCTCCTTGCGCTTCTCGGTCACGCCGACATTCGAGATCACCGCGTCGTACTTGCCGGACGTCAGCCCGAGCGGCCAGTCGGCCCATGCGATCGGCAGCAGCACGAGCGTGCGGCCGAGTGCGTCGGCAACGAGCTGCGCATAGTCGGGATCGGCGCCGACCACGGTGCGCGCGTCGGTCGCATAGGTCGACACGGGCGGCGCGTGCGGCGAGATCGCGACCGTGAACGCGCCGTCGCGCACCCAGTGGTAGCCGCTTGCTGCGCGGATGGCCGCGTCGTCGGGGCCGGCGCGCGGGCGGCCGGCCTGGCGCGGATCGAGGTCGGCGGTGGCGGCGGCCGCGCGCGCCGCATGCCACGGCAGGCCCGAGGCCGCGACCAGCGCGGCCGTGATGAACTGGCGTCGATCGGTCATCGTGCGGCACCTCGCAGGTGGGAAGCGGCGCGCATCACAGCACCCGCGACAGGAACGCGCGGGTGCGCGAATGCGACGGCGCGTCGAGCACGGCCGCCGGCGGCCCGGCCTCGACGATCCGCCCGCGTTCCATGAACAGCACGTTGTCCGCCACTTCGCGTGCGAAGCCGATTTCGTGCGTGACGATCACGAGCGTCGTGCCCGAGCGCGCGAGTTCCTTGATCACGTCGAGCACTTCGTTGACGAGTTCGGGATCGAGCGCCGACGTCGGCTCGTCGAACAGCAGCACCTTCGGACGCAACGCGAGCGCCCGCGCGATCGCGACGCGTTGCTGCTGGCCGCCGGACAACTGGCGCGGATACGCATCGGCCTTGTCGGCCAGGCCGACCCGCGCGAGCAGCGTGCGCGCGGTGTGCTCGGCGGCATCGCGCGTCACGCCGGCGACGGCGATCGGCGCTTCGATCAGGTTCTCGAGCACCGTCAGGTGCGGGAACAGGTTGAAGTTCTGGAACACCATGCCGACGGCCGTGCGCCGCTTCAGCACGTCGCGTTCGCTCAGTTCGTGCAGCACGTCGCCGTCGCGGCGATAGCCGATCAGTTCGCCGTCGATGTCGATGAAGCCGTCGTCGACGCGTTCGAGATGGTTGATCGTGCGCAGCAGCGTCGACTTGCCGGAGCCCGATGGCCCGACGATCACCGTCACGCTGCCGCGCGGCGCGACGAACGACACGTTGTCGAGCACGCGCTGCATGCCGAACTGCTTCGACACGCCATGCACGGCCACTTCGCCGCCGGTGCGCGACACGTTGGCCCCGGGATCGGCCTGCGTGCCGGCATCGCCGCGTGCCTGCGCGATCGACGCCGCACGGCGCGACGCGACACGCCGCCACAGCCCGCCGATGCGGGCAAGCGCGAACGTGAGCACGGACGGCGGCGGATTGCGCAGCGCGCCGCGCGCATAGTGCCGCTCGACCTGCACCTGGATCGCGGACAGCACGGTCAGGATGATCAGGTACCAGACGGTCGCGACCATCAGCAGCGGGATCACTTCGAGGTTGCGGCGATAGATCACCTGTACCGTGTAGAACAGTTCGGGCATCGCGAGCACGTAGACCATCGACGTGCCTTTCGCGAGCGAGATCAGGTCGTTGAACGCGGTCGGCAGGATCGCGCGCATCGCCTGCGGCAGCACGATCCGCGACGTCTGGCGGCCGCGCGGCAGCCCGAGCGCGGCGGCGGCTTCGAGCTGCCCCTGATCGACCGCGAGAATGCCGCCGCGAATCACTTCCGCGGAAAACGCCGCGTGGTTCAGCGTGAGGCCGAGCACGGCCGCGAGGAACGGGCTGATGAGATCGGTGGTCGGCGTGTCGAACCACACGATGTCGGTGAATGGCACGCCGAGCCGCACGTGCTCGTACAGGTAGCCGAGGTTGTTCAGGATCAGCAGCAGCACGATCAGCGGAATCGAGCGGAACAGCCACACGAAGACCCACGCGCTGGCGGACAGCAGGCGCGAACGCGACAGCCGGGCCAGCGCGACGAACGCGCCGAGCACGAAGCCGAACACCGCGCCGAGCAGCGTCAGCACCAGCGTGCGCGCGAGCCCCGACAGCACCGGCGGCGACAGGAACCATTCGGCGAACACCGGCCAGCCCCATTGCGGGTTGCCGAGGAGCGAATACAGCGTGAGCGCGATCAGTACGAGCGCGAGCACGGTGCCGGCCGTGCGCGACCGGTGGCGCGCGGGCACGATCCGCACATGCGTGCCGGGCTCGCGTGTGCCGGGGGAAGAGAGCGGCGGCAGCGCGCCGCCGAGATGGGTCGTGTCGCTCATGTCGTTGGAATCCTCGAATCGATCGATCGGCGGGAGCGCCGCCGTGCATGGGCGGCGGCGCGGCGGCGTCAGGCGTGCGCTTCGGCAGCCGCTTCCCGAGCGGCGTCGGGCGTCGCGTAGCGGCTCGCCTTGCGCGGCAGACCGAGGTGGTCGCGCAGCGTGGCGCCGGGCAGGTCGCGGCTGTAGCGGCCGCGCGCCTCGAGCACCGGAATCACGAGTTCGATGAAATCGTCGACGCCCTGCGCCTGCACCGGAAAACCGAGGATGAAGCCGTCGCCGGCGCCCGCGTCGTGCCAGCGGATCAGCTCGTCCGCGACGTGCTCGGCGGTGCCGATGAAGTTCGGCCGCGGCGTCGCGACCGCGAGCGCGGTCTCGCGCAGCGACAGGCCCTTGCGCTTCGCATCGGCCTTGATGCGGTCGGTGGTCGAGCGGAAGCTGTTGCGGCCGAGCTCGCCGAGTTCCGGGAACGGCGCGTCGAGCGCGTACTGCGTGAAATCGTGGTGATCGAAATAGCGGCCGAGGTACGCGAGCGCCTCGTCGATCGTCAGCAGGTCGCGGATCGCCTGGTATTTGTCCTCCGCTTCGGCGGCCGTGCGGCCGACGATCGGCCCGACGCCGGGGAAGATCTTCACGTCGCCGGCCTGCCGCCCGTGCTCGATCGCGCTCTGTTTCACGCGCTGCGTGAACGCGGCCGTTTCCTCGATCGACGGCGAATGTGTGAACACGGCATCCGCGTATTTGCCTGCGAGGCCGATCCCGGTGTCGGACGAGCCGGCCTGGAAGATCACCGGCTGCCCCTGCGGCGAGCGCTGGATGTTCAGCGGGCCCGCGACCTGGAAGAAGCGGCCGTGGTGATCGAGCGTATGCAGCTTGTCGCGATCGAAGAAGCGGCCGCTCGCGCGGTCGCGTACGAATGCATCGTCGTCCCAGCTGTCCCACAGTCCCTGCACGACCTCGAGGTATTCGTCGGCGATCTCGTAGCGCAGTTCGTGATCGGGGTGCGTCTTGCCGTAATTCTTCGCGGTGCCTTCGAGCGGCGTCGTCACGACGTTCCAGCCCG
The DNA here is from genome assembly GCF_902832955.1 of Burkholderia sp. BCC0044. Classification (NCBI taxonomy): domain Bacteria; kingdom Pseudomonadati; phylum Pseudomonadota; class Betaproteobacteria; order Burkholderiales; family Burkholderiaceae; genus Burkholderia; species Burkholderia sp. BCC0044. Next base: position 860,372 of record NZ_CADFDO010000002.1, read on the forward strand.
CACGCCCGCCGCTGATCGCGTCGAGCGACGCGAGCTGGCGCGCGACCGTGAACGGTTCGCTGTACGACGTCGAGATCGTGCCCGCGAGCCCGATCTTCTTCGTGGCGACCGCGAGCGCCGACAGCACGGTCAGCGGCTCGAAGCGGTTCAGGAAGTGCGGGATCGACTTCTCGTTGATGTAGAGGCCGTCCGCGACGAACGCGAACGTGATGCCGGCGGCTTCCGCTTTGCGCGCGATGCCGATCGCGAAGTCGAGGTTGATGCTCGCGTCGGGCGGGTTGCTCGGATGCCGCCACGCGTTCATGTGGCTGCCTGCGCCTTGCAGCATCAGGCCGAAGGGAATCGATCGTCGGGTCGTCATGATGGGAATGTCACGCGTTCTGGTCAGGGGAGAGGGAGCGGTCGGCCGCGAGGGCCGTCTGCAACGGCGTGGTGGACAGCGCGCCGCCGAGCCATTCGGCCGACGCGAGCCGCGCCGCGTAGTCGGATACCGGCGAATCGATCACGAACGCATCGACGTCGAGCCGCCGGCTCAGCGCGTCGAGCGCGCGGTGCACGCCCTCGGGCGTATCGGCCAGCACCGTCGGGCGCAGCTCGTCGATCCGGTAGTCGGACGCGCCGCTTTGCCGCGCGAATTCCGCGGCCGCCTGCGCGCTGCCGAGATTGAAGCTCTGGCCGCCCGCCAACTGCAGCTTGAAGATCTTCAGCGGCCCGATCAGTTGCTCGGCCTCGTCGCGCGTCGGCGCGGCGACCGCGTACAGCGCGACGAGCGGCTTCTCGCCGCCCGCACTGCGGTAAGCGTCGAGCGAGCGTTCGAGATTCGCGTCGTCGCCGTTGAAATGGCCTGCGTAGCAGAAGCGCCAGCCGTTGCGCGCGGCGAGCGCGCCGCTGTCCGGCGAGCCACCGAGCAGGATGCGTTCGGGCAACTGCGGCGGCACCGGCATCGCGACCGCGCCGGCGAGCGGATGATCTTCGGCCACGCCCCAGCCGAGAAACGCGTCGAGCTCCGCGAGCTGCCCCGCGAAATCGGGCTTGCGCGCCTTGTCGTGGAACCACTGCAGCGCGCGCGTGGTCAGCGGCAGCCCGCCGGGCGCCTTGCCGGTGCCGAGATCGACGCGGCCCGGCGCGAGCGCGGCCAGCAGCTTGAACGTCTCGGCCACCTTGAACGGGCTGTAGTGCTGCAGCATCACGCCGCCCGAGCCGATGCGGATGCGCGACGTGTGCGCGAGCAGGTGCGCGACGACGACCTCGGGCGCCGAACTCGCGAAGCCCGGCGTGCCGTGATGCTCGGCGACCCAGAAGCGCGCGTAGCCGAGCTGGTCGGCGCGTTGCGCGAGCGTGGTGGTGAAGCGCAGTGCGTCGGCGGCGTTCGCGCCGTCGGCGATCGGACTCTTGTCCAGCAACGAAAGCGAATAAGACATGGTGAGCGGCGTTCCTGCGTGAGCGTGGATGGGCGGTTGGGCGCGCGCGGCGCTCAGCTCTTCGGCAGCCCGGGCGGATTCGTGCGCGACTGGTCGATCGCTTCGGACGCGAGGTTCCAGCGGTCGAGCACCTGCTGGTAGCGGCCGGTCTTGATCAACGCGTTCAGCGCGACGGTCAGCGGCTCGGCGAGGCCGCTGCCGCGGCGCGTCGCGATCGCGATGTCGGCCGTGCGCGGCCAGCCGCCGCTGATCGCGCCGACGAGCCGCGTCTTGCCTTGCTGCGCGCTTTGATACGCGAGCACCGAGTTCACGCTGAACACCGCGTCCGCCCGGCCCGACTGCACGGCGACGATGCGCATCGCCTGGTCGTCGTAATACTGGATCTGCACCGGTTTCAGCCCGTGCGCGACGTTGTCGCGGTCCCACGCGAGCAGGATCTTTTCCTGGTTGGTGCCGGCGTCGGTCACGATGCGCAGCCCCGCGACGTCCTTCGGCTCGCGAATCGACTGGATCTTGCTGTCGTTGCGCACGTAGAAGCCGACCTGGTCCTTGCGGTAGGTCGAGAAATCGAACTTCTGCTTGCGCTCCTCGGTGACGGTCACGTTCGAGATCACCGCGTCGACTTTCCCCGATTCGAGTGCCAGCGGCCAGTCGGCCCACGCGAGCGCGACGATCTTCAGCTTGCGGCCGAGGCTGTCGGACACGAGCTGGCCGACGTCGGCGTCGAAGCCGATCACCGTGCGCGCGTCGGTCGCATACGAGCTGATCGGCGGCAGGCTCGGTGCGATGCCGATCGTCAGCGTGCCGGGCTCGGCGAACTTGAACGACGCGGGCACCGCGCGCTCGACCGCCGCATCGGCCGCGCCACGCGGGCGGCCGCGCTGCTCGGGGCTCAGGTCGAACGTCGCGGCGACCGCGGCCGTCGCGGCGGCGAAGGCGCTCAGGCCGATCAGCGCGGCGGCCAGCGTGCGCACGGCACGGGATGAAAGCGGTACGGCTCGATGCATGAAACGTCCTGTCGTGGAAGCGTGGAATGGTTGAAAGCGGAATGTGCGGCGTGGAATGCGCGACGCCGAGCGGTCGCTCAGCGCGGCAGCACCGCTTCGGGCAGGGGCGCCCACAGGTCGGCCAGCGTCGACGTGCGCGACGGATCGACGAGATCCTTGCCGAAACGCAGGTGGAAATACGCTTCCGGGTCGATCGACGAATCGAACAGCCGCGTGTAGCCGGTGCGGTCGTACAGCGCCCACGCTTCGGGCTGGCGAAAGCCGGTCGTCAGATAGAGGCGGCGATAGCCCTGTTGCGCGGCACGCAGTTCGAGCGCTTCGACGATGCGCCGCGCGAGGCCCTGGCGGCGCAGGTCGGTGCGCGTCCAGATGCGTTTCAGTTCGGCGGTCTGCGCGTCGTAGCGCTTGAACGCGCCGCCGCCGATCGTCTCGCCGTCGCGCAACAGCAGCACGAACGCGCCTTCGGGCGGCGCGAACAGCTCGGCCGGGTAGCGCGCGAGTTCGTCGCGGGCCGACGCACGGCTGTCGGGGCGGTACGCGTTGTAACGGGTCGAATACTCGTCGATCAGCGCGTCGATCAGCGGCTGCGCGCGGACGTCGAGCGGCGTCGTGTCGATGATGCGGTCGTTCGTGGCCATGGGCATCGCGAAGGGCGCGCGATGCGGACGTTCCTGGCGGGGTGCGGGCACGCGGCCCGTCCGGTCTGTTCCGTTATCGCGACGCAGTTGTCGTGATGGCGGCGGCTGTCGTGCTTCATGCGATGCGTCCGGCGCGCCGCCGCCGTTTTGAACACGTTAGCGGCGTGGCCGGCAAAGACGAACGAAGCAATTTCGATAAGGATTTCGCGGGAAGTGGAAGAAGGCTTGCAGGGGGAGTGGGGTGGGGCGAACGGGCGTGGTGGGCGCTGTGCCCGTCCGGAGTATGGATGACGCATATGAACGCCGCGGATTGGCAGGGGGGCGCGCGCCCGGCCGGGACCCGCCGCCAGGGTGGCGACGGTCCTCATCGAATGGTCGAGCGGGCGCGAAACCTTTGGCTGTCGCGGGGCGACGATCCTCGACGATGGCAGCGTTCAGGCCGCTGCCGCCTGAGGAATCGCGTCGCGCTGTTCGCCACCCAGGATATCGACGAGACTGGTCAGCATCCGCGCCAATTCACCCGTCATCAGCGTGAAATCCGAGTCGAAGCGTTCATCGTCATTCTGCGCGGTCGGATCCGCCGCTTCCTTGATCACGTCGAGCGGGGTGACGCGCTTGATCGTCAGCGACGGCGTCAGCACGAACGAGATCCGGTCATTCCAGGTCATCGCGAGGCGCATGCATTGCTTGCCGGCTTCGATGTGCCGGCGCATGTCGTTCGTTTCCAGCGCGTGGCCGACGTATCGCACCGTGGCGCCGCCTTCGCCGGTCGAACGCAACTCGGCGTCCTGGTCCACGGTGAATCCGCCCGGCGCGTCGCCGGACAGCAGCCAGTCCGTCATCGCGGCGACCGGCGAACGCGCCACCTGAACGCCGGCGAGCGGCAACTGGTCGATCGATTTGACGAGCAGGCTGCGAACGTCGTCGGCCAGCGCCTGGGCGGCCGCATCGATGACGAGCCAGCCGTTCGCCGTGTCGATCCACACGCGGGTATCGCGGCGAATGCTGAACGCGCGCGGCAGCAGTTCGTCGGTCACCTGCTCCTTGAGTTCGCGCAGTTGTTTGCGGCCGACCTTGAAGCCCTGCTGCTCCTCGACTTCGAGCGCACGCGCTTTGGTCACCTGATTGACGACCGATGCCGGGAGCAGCTTCTTTTCGGCACGAAACAGCAGCAGCATCTGCCGGTTGTTCGAATACACGAGCGCGCCGTCGTCACGCGGCGACGCCCATCCGGCGCGCTGCATCTCGACGCTGCTGCCCGGCTGGAACGCGTGAGGCGCCAGCCATTTTTCCATCTGGTCGGGGGTGACGGCCCAAGGTGCCGGAAGACGATGAAGCTGAAGGTTCTTGAACCACATAGGCGTACGGGCAAAGCGCGTCATTCTATATGACGGGGAGCGCTCACGGCCACGAAGCGTCACTCATTGGGACCGTCATCGGGACGTTCGGGCGTCGGCTCCGCACCGCAATCCGCCGCGCGTAGGCTGAAAACGCGCGCCGCTTCCCCGAACGATACCGCTCGATCACGTGGGCGCTTTCGCCAGCAGGGCGTTCGCGTGACGTCGCAAGGTCTCAGCCCTTGCTGCGTGGTTCGTCGTCCCGATTCTTTGCCGCCGCACGCGAAAACCGCACTTGATATTCACTCGGGGATAGTCCGGTTTTGCGCTTGAACAATTGCCGGAACGTGCTGATATCGCCATAACCGACACGCTGGCTCAGCGCCTCCAGCCCGATTGGCCGGGTTTCCAGCAAGCGTTTCGCGACTTCGATACGCAGATTCTGCAGATACGTGAGCGGCGCGAGCCCGACGGCTTCCTTGAAGCGGCGATTGAGCGTGCGTTCGCTCACGGCAAGCGACGCGGCCAGCTCGCTCAGCCGGAATCCCTGCTGCAACGTCGCCTCCATCTGCCGCTGCGCACGGGCGACGAGCGTGTCGGTATGTCCATGTTCGTCGACGAGCGTGGCAAAGGAAGCCTGCGACGTTCGATTCATGTCGATCAACAGCGCCTTCGCGGTCATCGTCGCGAGCGCCTCGCCGGCGAGTGTTTCAACGAGCTGCACCGCGAGATTCAGATACGACGTCACGGAACCGCCCGAGATGATGCCGTCTTGCGCGATCATCAGTTCCTGCGCGCGAACTTCGACGCGCGGATAGCGGCGTGCGAAGTCCGCGGCTTTCGCCCAGTGCGTAGTCGCGGCGCGGCCATCCAGCAGGCCAGCCTCGGCGAGCAGGTAGTTGGCGGTGCAATAGGCTGCCAGCACGGCGCCGGCCTTGCGTTGGCGCCTCAACGCGGAAGTCAGCGCGTTCAACTGCTCGCGCCGCCCGATGAACTCGTCGATGTTCGAGAAGAACGGTGCGGTCAGCAGAACGGCGTCCGCCCGCTTGCGCGGATCGATCTTTCCGTCGACCTGAATGGTCTGGCCCGACGCAGCAGTGACGGGGCGACCGTCGAGCGATTCCACCCGCCATGCGAGCAGCGGGGCCGATGGGGTGCCGGCCGGCGTGGCCTTGCGCATATGGAACTGGTTGGCTGCGCTGAAAACGTCAACCGGGCCCGCGACGCCGGACGCGAGGATGCCGTCATAGACCCAGATGCGGACGATCGCCATGTGCGTGTCTGAAATTCCCTGAATAATGGCGATCCTGCCACTTATGGCCGCGCCGGTAAACCTCGATGATGGGCACCTCCGACGAACCGAAAACAGGAGCAGCACCATGCCGATGATCGACGCACTGTGGCCCGAAAACGCATTGACGCCCGAGGCCGAGGCACGCCTCGTCAAGGAACTGACCGACATTCTCATCGAGGCGGAAGGCTATGACCCCGCCAGTCCGATCGCACAGCGCGTCACCGTGCTGCATCTTCATCGACCTGCCGCGATTTACATCGGCGGTGAACGCACGGACACGATCCGCTACCGGATCATTCCGTCCGTACCCGAAGGGCAATACACGGACGAATCGCGTCGCTGGCTCGTCAGACAGGTCACGGAGGCGGTGGCACGTGCGGAGAACCGGCCGTTCGACGACGTCGCGCCGCGCGTCTGGGTCTTCCCGACCGAGATCCCGGATGGCGCCTGGGGCACGCGCGGCGCGATCTGGACGCTGCCCGTCATTCATGCGCTGCTGGCGGGCGAGTCCGAACGCGGCGCGGGCGTTGAGCGTCTCGCACGGCGCCGCCGCGAAAAAGCGTGCATCACGCTCGAAGCGGCCCGCGATGCCGCTATCGCAGGCATCACGCGCAACCCGTGACAGGCGCACCGGCATGAAAGTCGACGACACGGCCGCCGTGACGGGGATTTTGATTGCGCCATAAACGCGAAACTCATAGCGCTAAACCCACACGTTCCCCCGCAAATGCCGAGGTGACTGTTCGCCATCGAGAACGAGACAATCGACGGTTGCCTCAAGATTGATGACAATGGAACCCATTCCAACAACGGGGCAAAAACAATGATGACTTCCGGCGACGGCCTGACCAGCCCGGCGCGGCTCCTGCGACTCGCGTCATGGGTGATAGCGATCATCTTCGCTGTCTTTCTGAACATGCTCGGCAGTCTCGTGATCCGCGACATGGCGTTCGCCCCGAGGGGCGGTCCGCCCGTCATCGAGCAATTCGCCGACGCTCCCGCAAAAGCACGGCTGGACGCGGCGCGGCGCCAACTGCAGACACAGCGCGACGCGCTTGCCGAGAAGGTCGACACGATGGAAGTGGCGCGCGGCCGTGCCGCGAAGGAGTATGCGGCCGAGAAAGAAAGTTTCCGCAACTGGCTGGCGACTCGCGCGGTGACAGGAGATGGTGCGAGGGACCCGGACATTCTCGCGAGAACGCGCAAGCTGGATGCGCTCCAGGCAGTGGTGGTCAACTGGCAGCATCAGATCGATGCGATCGGCGACCAGCAACGGGCGCTGGCATCGCAGCAAACTCAAGTCGACACACAAATCGCCGAAGCGGACGCAGCCGCCGAACGGCGCTTGGACGAGGCAACCCGGCACTACGAGATGCAGGTGTTCGGGCTGCGGCTTGCGCTGACGTTGCCGATACTGCTGGTTGCGACCTGGCTGTTCATCCGCTATCGCAAGGCGCGCTACTGGCCGTTCGTGTACGGTTTCGGCCTGTTTGCATTGAGCGCGTTTTTCATTGAACTGGTGCCGTACCTGCCGAATTTCGGCGGCTATGTCCGGGTCCTGGTCGGCATCGTGCTGACGGTGTTCGCCGGCCTCTACATGATGAAGGCATTTCAGCGCTATGCCGAACGCAAACGGCTCGAATTGCAGCAGGATCAGGGCGAGCGCGCACGCACGATCGGATACGAAAAAGCCGTTCGGTCGCTCGAGAAAAAGCGCTGCCCGTCATGCGACAAACAATGGAATCTCGGCGGCGACGACTCCACGTTCTGCGTGCATTGCGGATTGAGGCTCTTCAACGTATGCGAGTGCGGCGGCCGGAATTTCTTCTTCTTTCCGCACTGCCATCAATGCGGCGCTGCGCAGGGCAATGAATCGCCGGTGTCGTCCGACTGACGGTCAGCGTGTACGCACTGGCGGCATACGACGGTCATGAACGCGTCAGTCGGGGCCATCACCCGACGACACGCGGCGGCGTCGACAGCTCCGCCAACTGGAACAGGCAATCCCCGCGCCGCACCTGCGCGGGCACACGCTTGCACACCACTTCGCCATCGCCGTTGAACCGGTGCAGCACCGGTTCGCGCAACGGCGTATCGGGGAAATGCACCCACGCGGCCGGCTGTCCGGCCTTCACCTGGTCGCCGAGTTCGACGAGCGGTTCATACAGCCCGCGCTCGTACGCATAAACGAAATGACGATCGCCGTCGACGCGCATGAAGCGCGTGACGGTCGGCGGCGCGTCGGGTACGAGCGCGCCGTGCAGCAGCCCGATATAGCCGAGGTAATGCAGCAGCCCTTGGCGCCCGAGCCGGATCAGCGACGGATCGGCCATGCCGGCGCCGCCGAGTTCGGTGACGATCGAGATCGCGCCTTGCCGGCGCGCGGCCGAGGCCGAATGCACGGGATTCGGCGCGTGCAGCAGCGCGTTCTGCAACCCGAACGCGACCAGCAGCCCGTTGAGTTTCTCGGCTTCGTCGGCATCGAGCGGATCGATCGCGAGCATGTTGCCGCCCTGGTACAGCAGCGAGCTGCCGCCCGAATGCAGATCGACCAGGTACTGCGTGCGCGACAGCAGCGCGTGCTCGATGTAGTGGGCGATCATCTGCGTCGGCGTGCCGGTCGGGTCGCCGGGGAAGCTGCGGTTCAGGTTGCCTTCGTCGAGCGGCGACACGCGCTGGCCTGCATCCGCCGCCGGGAAATTCGCCATCGGCAGCAGGATCAACTGCCCGCTGACCATGTCGGGTTCGATCTCGCGCATCAGTTGCGACACGATGATCTGGCCTTCGTACTCGTCGCCGTGGTTGCCGGCCATCACGAGCGCGACCGGGCCGTCGCCGTTGCGGATCGACGCGATCGGGATCGGCAGCCAGCCGTAGGCGGAACGGTGTACGGAGTGCGGCAGCCGCAGGTAGCCCGCGTGCTTGCCTTGCGCGTCGAGATCGATTTCGCAGTGAATGGGATTTCGGGGAGAAGAAGAGGCGATCATGGCGGTATCGTTCGATGAACGGAATCTGCCATCTTATAGGGGAAACCGGCAGCGCGCGGCGCGCAGGGCGCGATCGATCGGGATACGCGCGACGGCGGACGGGCGCGTTGCCATGCGTTGCCGGGCCGATACGCGCGAGCGTAAGCGATGTTGCAGCGATGAACGCATGCCGGCGCGTCGGCCGGCTGCATTCACGCGTCCGGTTTCGCGCCGATCCCTTGTCGCGACAGGGCCGGCGCGTGCAACCGGCTTACCGGCCGGATGTTTCAGCTTCGAGACGTCCTTCTTCCCACAGTGCCCAGAAACGGCTGCCGGCGCGATACGGATTCGCACGCCGCGCGGCGTGATCGGCGATGCCCTGGCGAAACGCGCCGTACAGCGTCAGCGGCGGATTGTCGATGCATGCGGCTTCGTACGCGGCCGGCATCCGGCGGTCGGACACGAGCCGGCGGATCAGCGATGCGCCGTCGATCACCGCCTGTTCGTCGATGATTTCGGTTCGTGCGAGGACGTCGACGGTATTCATGTTGGGCTCCCCTGAAACGTTCTTTCCCTATCAAGGAGCAATAAGAGTGCCAGCCGCGAAATGCCGCGCTCGGCCTCGATCATGCGGGCTTCTGCAGCCATCGTGCTGCGTGCCGGACGGCGATGTTACGGAACACGTCACGTGACACGCGAACGCGCAACGCCACGTGCGAACCCGCAAAGCGTTTCGGAATTGAATCGTCGGAAGGGGGAGGCCGGCGCGGAAAGGAAGGATGCGCGGTGCGCGCGTGGCCGGCTCAGCTGGCGGCGGCCGGCGCCATGCGGCGGCTGCCGCTCGAGTAGAAGCAGTAGATGCCCTTGCCGGCCGACTTCGCGTCGTACAGCGCGCTGTCGGCCTGGCGGATCAGCTCGTCGGGCGAGCCGTGCCCGTCGTCGAGCGCGATGCCGATACTGATGCCGATGCAGACGGTCTCGCCGATCGACAGCGCGTACGGCGCCGAAATCTGCCGGATGATCCGCGCGGCGAGGATCGAGCACGCGTGCATCGTCGTGTCGTCGATCGCGACGATGAATTCGTCGCCGCCGACGCGTGCGGCGAGCTCGCCCGGCGGCAGCGTCTTGCCGAGCCGCTCGGCGACCTGCGTGAGCACTTCGTCGCCGGCCTGGTGGCCGAAGCGGTCGTTGATCGACTTGAAGCCGTCGAGGTCGAGATACATGACCGCGAACGCGGGGCTCGGCAGCCGCGGCCGGCGCGCGAGCATCCGCTTGAGCTCCGCATGCAATTCGTGGCGGTTCGGCAAACCCGTCAGCGCGTCGTGCCGCGCGAGGTGCCGGATATGCTGTTCGGTCTGGCGGCGCGCGGTGACGTCCTCGACGATGATCACCGCGTTGCCGTCCGGCACGCGGTGGCGCGTCAGTTCGAGCTGGCGGCCGTCGGCGAGCGCGATGTCGAGCGGCCCGGGCTCGGTGCGGCTCAGCCAGCTGTCGCACTGCGCGGCGAGGCCGGCGCCGCCGGGATCGGTCACGGCATGGCCGCCGAGCGCGGCGACGACGGCCGGCAGCGGCGTATCGAGCATGATCTCGCGCGGCGAGCCGAACAGTTGCGCGGTGCGCCGGTTCGCGACGATCACGCGGCTGTCGCCGTCGATCATGCACAGGCCGTGCGGCATGTAGGTGAGGGCGGCGTCGAAGCGGGCGACGAGTTCGGCGTTGCGCTGGCGCGCGGCGATCAGCGCGACGAGCACGCGGTAGTGGCGCTGCACGACCGTGCGCATCGCCGCGAGATAGATCGCGAGCGGCGGCACCAGCAGCCACGCGCCCGGCCGCGGGGCCAGCAGCGCGCCGACGCCGATCGGCAGCACGCCGAGCGCGACCTGCGTCATCGCGAGCCGCGGCAGCGCCGAGTTGCGCGACGCGATCCCGCCGAACACGCCGCCCGCGACCATCACGGACAGCGTGCCGAGCTCGACGTCGACGGCCTGCACGCAGCCCATCACGCCGAGGCCGAGCACGAAGCACGCGACGAGCGACACCGGCGCATAGCGCATCGCCCAGTATTCGGCGCGATCGTCGCCGGCGTTGCGTCGCACCGTGTACGCCCGTGCGATCGCCAGGCGCGCAATGAGCAGGCCGACGTCGGCGACGAGCCACGCGAGGCACCACAGCTGCTGCAGCCGGATCAGCGCAACGGCCGCGACGAAGCCGCTCGCGAGCCCGGACAGCGCCATCGGGCGAACGTCCTCGAAGAGCGTCACGAGCATCGACGGACGCAGCGCGGCCGTGACGCGGTGGTTGCCGGAAGGGGGAGTGGCGAGAACGGAGTGCAGGAGAGATGCCCTGACTGCCATGATTGTCGACCTCGACACGATGTCTCGATGGCTGGCGGCGCCCGCACGGCACGTGGCGGAAGCCCGGCCGAGCCGGATGCGCACGACATTACCATGAAAAACCGGCGGCGCGGGCCGGCCGGCGGCACCGCGCATCGCGTCGTGCGCGGTCGTTGTCCCCGGCTCCAAGCGGCTTGCGGATTCGGCGGCGCGAAGGCCGGGTCGTTGCGAACGGAACGATGTGCGGTGGTCGACCAGTTGTCGATCGGCGGCCGCCGAAGCCGGCGCGGCGGCGTCCGGCCGCACGCAAACGGCAAACGAATCGCCCCCGCGATCACCTGCCGCAGCCCGGCTGAAACCCGTTATAAGAAATCCAATAAGTATTTCATGCGGGAAATACTATAGGCGATATATCAAAAACAATGCCAGAATGCGCGCCGCTCCGAACGCCGCGACATCCGATCGCCGTCCGAGCCGCCTCAGGAGGTTCCCCCCAATGAAAAACCACGGCCTGTCACGGCGGGGTTTTCTGAAAGCCAGCGTGCTGGCGGGCGTCGCGGTGTATGTCGCGCCCATCGGCAGCCGCGCGTTCGCGGCGCTCTTCGAAGAAAAACTCCTCACCCCGGTCAAGTGGGATAGCGTCACCGGCATCCCCCAGTTCCGCATCGACGGCATCGCGAAGGTCACCGGCTCGAAAGTGTTCGCGCGCGACGTGCGCGCGGCCGACATGCCGCACTGGCCGCAGCAGCAGTCGCACGCGCTGATCCTGCGCGTCACGCAGGCCGACCGCACGTACGAGGGCTTCGACCTGTCGCTGCTCGGCGACGAGCTGAAACCGGACCGCGTGGTCACGGCCGACGATCTCGCGCGCGACGGCGTCGCGTTCCCGGCGTTCTACGGCGACGACATGCTCTTGCCGGCCGGCAAGACGCCCGCGTATCTCGGCCACGCGGTCGCGATCCTGATCTATCACGACTTCGCGCGCTTCCGCTTCGCGAAGAACGCGCTGAAGTTCCGCGACGACGTGATCCGCTACGGCGCGGTCACGGGCCCGCTCGAACGCGATCCGTGGGGCACGTTCCGTTACGTGCGCGTGGGTGGCAAGACGGCCTATGACGACGACGTCTATTCGAGCCTGAAGGACGCGCCGATCTTCCCGAGCATGATGCGCAAGCACCTGCCGGTCTGGCCGGACGGCAAGGAACACGGCAAGCTCGACGAACAGGGGATGTTCCTCGCCGGGCAGATCGCCAGCGAGCTCGATCATCCGTCGGCCGACTGGCTCGTGTTCGACCGCGAATACAACACGCAGTCGGTCGATACGGCCGCGCTCGAACCCGACAACGCGAACTGCTGGTACGACGCCGCGACGCAATCGCTGCACCTCGTCGTGCCGACCCAGTCGCCGCTCGAAGTGTCGGAGAACGCGGCCGCGATGGTCGCAAAATGCCGCTTCCCGGTGAAGAAGCTGTTCGTGCATCCGTGCTACACGGTCGGCTACGGTTCCAAGGATCACTTCAACGTGCCGTTCTACGGCCTCGTCTGCGCGCTGTACGCGGACGGCCGCCCGGTGCGTTTCGCGAACGACCGCTACGAGCAGTTCCAGACGTCGCTGAAGCGTCACGCGTTCAAGATGCATTACCGGATCGCGGTCGACCGCAACACGGGCCTGCTGCAGTCGTTCAAGGGCGACTTCGAGGCGAACGGCGGCGGACGCTCGAACTTCTCGCCGTCGGTGGCGATGGTCGGCGCGACGGCCGCGCAATCGATCTACTACTTCCCGAAGAGCGACCTGGCGGCGGTCGCGATCGCGTCGCGCGCGATCGACGCCGGTTCCGCGCGCGGCTACGGCACGCTGCAGAGCATGGCCGCGACCGAGATGGCGGTCGACGAGATCGCCGCGCAACTGAACATCGACCCGATCGACTTCCGCCTGCGCAACGCGCTGCGTTCGGGGATGAAGAACACGCAGGGGGCGATTCCCGCCGGCGCGCTGCGCGTCGACGAAGTGCTGGAGCGCGCGAAGCAGCATCCGCTGTGGACGCGCCGCGCCGCGCGCAAGGCCGAATTCGAGGCCGCGCATCCGGGCAGGCGCTACGGCGTCGGCTTCGCGTGCGTGCAGAAGGATTTCGGCACCGGCGCGGAAGCGTCGTTCGCGAAGGTCGAATTCGACGCGCACGGCAAGGTGTCGCTGCAACACACGGCGGCCGAGATCGGCACCGGGATGTCGACGTCGCAGGCCGTCGCGGTCGCGAAATGGCTCGGCCGCCCGGCGACCGAAGTACGCGTGGCCCTGACCGAATGGCCGGACCTGCCGGTCGAGACGAGCGGCGACCCGTACCTGATGTCGCAGGCCGACCAGGATCGGCTGAGCGCGAACCCGCGCTGGTCGCCCGGCTATGCGTCGCCGTCGAGCGCGACGAACTCCGCGTACTACTTCACGCACAGCACGCGTGAAGCCGCACGTGCGGTGTTCCGCTACGGGCTGTGGCCGGCCGCGATGTCGATCTGGACGCGCGGCCTCGGCGGCGGCCAGGCCGCGCCGTACACGATCCGCATCGAGGACGCGCGCTGGGTCGACGGCAAGCTGACCGCCGACGGCCTCGAGCCGCTGACGTTCGAGCAGCTCGCGAAGCAGGCGCATGCGCTCGGCCTGCCGACCGGCGCCGTCGTGCACGTGTTCAACCGCTGGCAGTGGACCGACGCCGAATTCGAAGTAGGCGGCATGATCGAGCGTCTGCCGATCGACGGGCTGTCGCTGCGCGTCGGCGCGCCGAAGACGGGCGCCGACGACGGCCCGCTGCCCGGCACCGCCGCACCGGCCGGCGCGACCGCGCTGCACGGCACGCTGCCGCCGACCGCGAACGGCTATCGCGTGCTGGACCGCAAGCGTGTGTTCATTCCGCCGACGAGCCGCAACAACGCGGCCGTCACGTACTACACGGCGGTCGGCACGCTCGTCGAGCTGGCCGTGCACGAAGCGACCGGCAAGGTCGAGCTGCTCACGCACCACTCGATCATGGAATGCGGCAACCAGATTTCGCCGCAGCTCGTATCGGGCCAGTTGCAGGGCGGTCTCGCGATGGGCATCGGCCATGCGCTGCACGAGTACCTGCCGCTCTATGAAGACGGCCCCGGCAACGGCACGTGGAACTTCAACCGTTACCCGTTGCCGCGCGCGTCCGACGTCGCCGTATGGACGCAAACAGGCGACGTGCTGCCGCCGCTGTCCGAGACCGATCCGCCGAAGGGCGTCGCCGAAGTGGTGATGATTCCCGTCGTCGGCGCGATCGTGAACGGCATCGCGCACGCGATTGGCCATCGTTTCACCGACCTGCCGGTGACCCCGCAAAAGATTCAGGAGGTGCTCGCATGACGACCGCCCAAACCGCGGCTTCGGCCGCGAGCGCCAGCGCGGCTGCGACCGGCGCTTCCGTGCCGGCTTCGGCTTCGGCCGCTCCGGCGTCCGCATCCGTTGCACCCGCGGCATCCGCTGGGCCCGCTGCGGCTTCGGCACCCGTCGAGCGTCCGCTCGTCCGGTTCCGGCAGAAGCCGCTGTCGGTCAATATCAACGGCAAGTCGGTCGGCCCGATGCAGGTGCCGGAAGGGCTGATGATGATCGAGTTCCTGCACGAGTACCTGGGCCTCACCGGTTCGCGGCTCGGCTGCGGGCAGGGCATCTGCCACGCGTGCGTCGTGATCGTCGACAAGCCGGACGGCACGAGCGAGGAAATGCGCACCTGCATCACCGGCGCGCACTTCTTCCACGGCCGTTCGATCCGCACGATCGAAGGCCACGCGAAGCGCAACGAAGCCGGCGAAGTAGTCGAGCTGTCGACGATCCAGCAGAAGTTCCTCGAGCACTTCAGCTTCCAGTGCGGCTACTGCACGCCGGGCTTCGTCAATGCCGCGACCGTGCTGATCGAACGCCTGAAGCGCGAGCCGATCGCGAAAGCCGACGTGGAGCGCACGATCACCGACGCGCTCGACGCGCATCTCTGCCGCTGCACGGGCTATGTCCGCTACTACGAAGCCGTCAAGGACGTGGTGCTGACGACGCCGGGACTCGTGAAGGAAGCCGCATGAAACACACACTCGCTCATCGTGTCGCGCAGGCCGCGGGCTGGCCCGCGCTCGCAGCGGCGTGCGCGCTGCTGCTCGCCGCCTGCGGCGGCCACGACGCGCCGGCATCGAGCGCGGCGTCCGGCGCGCCCGGCGCCGACGCGGTCGCGCGTGGCCGCTATCTCGTGAAGGCCGCCGACTGCGCGGCGTGCCACACCGCGAAGGACGGCGCGCCGTTCGCCGGCGGCGCGGCGCTCGAATCGCCGTTCGGCACGTTCTACGGCTCGAACATCACGCCCGACAAGGATCACGGGATCGGCGGCTGGAGCGCGGACGACTTCTACGCCGCGCTGCACGACGGCAAGGCGCCGGGCAAGCGGCTGTATCCGTCGATGCCGTACACGTCGTACCGTCAGCTCACGCGCGCCGACGCCGACGCGATGTATGCGTACCTGATGACGGTGAAGCCGGTCGCTCAGGAAAGCCGCGCGCACGACCTGAAGTTCCCGTACAACCTGCGCTTCGGCATGGTCTTCTGGGACATGGTGTTCCTGAAGGACAGCCTGCCGGATGCGTCGGCCGGCCAATCCGCCGACTGGCAGCGCGGCCGTTATCTCGCGGGGGCGCTCGGCCACTGCGCGGAATGCCACACGCCGCGCGCGTTCACGGGCCAGCTCGACGGCGCGAAGCCGTTCGCGGGGGCCGCGCTCGGCCGCGTGGCCGCGCCCGACATCACGCCGGCCGGCCTGGCCGCGCGCGGCTGGACGGGCACCGACCTGCAGACGTTCTTCGGTGTCGGCATCGCGCCGCAAGGCTCGGCGTTCGGCGAGATGTATCCGGTCGTGCACCTGAGCACGCAGTACCTGACGAAGGACGACCTGCGCGGCCTGTCGACGTACCTGCTCGGCGATACGCCGCCCGCGCCCCAACCGGTGAAGCCGGTGTCGGCCGATGCCGCGCAACTGGCCGCCGGCCGCTCGGTGTATCTCGCGGTATGTGCGGGCTGTCACGGCTTCAACGGCGAAGGCAAGCCGCACGTGGCCGTGCCGATGAACGGCAACTCGACGCTGCGCCAGGGCGACCCGCGCAACCTGCTGGTCGCGATGCTCGACGGCATCGACGAGCAGAAGTTCGCCGGCTTCGAAAACCTGCAGCCGATGCCGGGCTTCGCGCACACGCTGAGCGACGACGAACTCGCGCAGCTCGCGAACTACCTGCGCGCGACGTGGGGCGGCCAGCCCGCGAGCGTCACGCCGGCGGACGTGAAGGCGATGCGTTGAGTCGTGCCGTGGGGTAGCGCGTCGCGTGCGAGCAGCCGGCTTCCGGTGCTCGCGCGCGATTTCGCCACCTCATTTTCGTTGCGGCGGCGCTTCAGTAGCCGCCGCCCCCTCCGCCTCCACTGCCTCCCGCGCCGCCGTACCGGCTCATGCCCGGTCCTTGCGACGTACCGCTACCCGACGACGTACAGCCCGCCGACAGCACGAGCACCAGCGCCGCGATCAACGCCGCAGCCAACGTTGCCGATTTCATGGCGATCTCCTTGCCGCGCGCAGGCCACAGGAAAGGCGGTTCGCGTGAACCGCGCGTCTGCGCGATGACAAGACGTTTCGGCGAGCTGCTTATTCCATGCTTTTTGCCTATCGCCGCGGCGGCGCCGGGATCAACGATAGACGAGATCGGCGCGGCGGTTCTGCGCCCACGCTTCCTCGTCGTGGCCGGGCGCGACAGGCTTTTCCTTGCCGAGGCTGACGGCCTCGAGTTGCGTCGCCGGCACGCCGAGCGTTTCGAGCGCGCTCGCCACGGCCTGCGAGCGGCGCTGGCCGAGCGCGAGGTTGTATTCGGACGTGCCGCGCTCGTCGGTGTTGCCCTGGATCAGCACGCGCCGCGCGGGATGGCTGCGCAGGTAGTCGGCGTGCGCTTGCAGCAGCGACTGGAATTCGGGTTTCACCGAGTACTGGTCGAAATCGAAGTAGATGCTGCGCTTGGCCAGCGGGCTGTTCGGATTGTTCAGGTCGTCGGCCGTCACCGTCGCGACGGTTTCGCTCGAGGGCTCAGGCGCCGCGGCGGCATTCTCGGGCGTTTTCGCCGCATTGTGGCAACCGGCCAGCAGGACGAAAGTTGCCAGGACCGCAATTCGGTTCATTTTGCTCATCGTTCTTCTCCAGCGGTTGACTGCGTTGAAAGCGGGGCGCGTGCCATTCGCACGCAGCCGTCCGGCCGCCATGGCGCGAAAGGTCCGGCTCCGTTGCCGCGATGCAGGCTCGTAAGCCGGTGGTGCGCCAAATGAAAGAATGTTGCGACCGGAACGCCGGATCGCGGCGTCGCTGCAAACAGATTAGGAAAAATGTCACAACGTGCCCAGTTTCTCCGGATTTTTTGCGCAAACGCGACAGCCGGGAGGCATTCTTGCTTCCGCCAGCGGTGTGCGGTATGCGCTGCTTGCCACAGCGAAAAAGGCCGCGCAGGAGACGCGGCCTCGTCAATGCCGGTCACCGCGATTGGGTGACGGGGGGAGCGCTCGCCGAATGCAGTCGGTCGGCCGCGTGACGGCGCCGCCGACACGCCGCATCGTCAGAACTTGTGCCGCAGCCCCAGCGCGACGACGGCCTGGTTGCCGTTCGCGGAAGGCGTCATGGTCCAGACGGTCGCGTTGAACGCCGGATTGCCGTTGCCGCCGCTCACGCTCTGGTACGTGCCTTCGAGATACGCATCGGTGCGCTTCGACAGCGCATAGCCGGCCTGCGCAACGATCTGGTTCCATTTCGGGCGCGTCTGGCCCGTGCGCGTGTCGAAGCGGCCCATCGTGTACGTGTACGCGGCGGCGACGCTCAGCGCCCGCGTGACGAAGTAGCGTCCGTCGATCGAGAAGTTGTCGAACACCAGCGATTCGCCCTTCAGCGGCGCGATGTTGCCGCCCTGGAGTATGCCGGTCACGCCGTCGGTGGCCGAATGCGACCACGCGGCGCCGACCGAGTGCGCCCCGAACGCATAACGGCCGGCCATCGCCCAGATCTGCTGGTTGCCGCCCGTGATCGTCGCCGAGCCGTCGACCGTGCTCAGCGCGCCGTCCGGGTTCGGCGCGTTGCGGTCGCGGCTGATCTTCAGGTAGCCGGCGCCGAGCTTCAGCGGCCCGTTCGCATACGACACGCCCGTGCTCCACACCGCATTGTTGGAGAACTGGCCGGCCGTGTTCGAGAACCCGACCATCGCGCCGAACGTCAGCCCGCGAACCGTCGGGCTCGTGTACTTCAGCGCGTTGTTGATGCGCAGGTTGCGGTTCGAGTCGTCGTTGTCGTACGGGTGGACCGCGAGGTTGCCGCCCCAGCCGGGGCCGGACGCGCCGAGCGGCGTCACGAAGTCGAGGATCAGGTCGTACTGGCGACCGAAGGACAGCGTGCCGGCCGTCCTGGATTCCACGCCGAGCCACGCCTGGCGACCAAACAGGTCGACGCCTTTCTGCGACAGCTTGCCGGTGGTGCCCGAGAAGCCGTTTTCGAGCGCGAAGACCGCGGCCAATCCGCCGCCGAGATCCTCGCGGCCGCGCAGCCCCCAGCGCGACGCGTTCAGTGCGCCGCTCGTCATCGCGACGCCGCTGCTGCCGGGCGAGCCGGCGCCGCGGGTGCGCTGGTTGGTCGAGTAGGTGATCGACGTGTCGATCAGGCCGTACAGCGTCACGCTGCTCTGGGCAAGCGCGACCTCCGGCACGAAGCCGCTCAGGCAGACGGCAATGACGGTCCCCGCGACGCGTGCGCCGGCATGCTGGTTCGTTTGGCAGGAATGCATAGGCGTTTGTTGTTGTTGGAGCGGCCTGGCGGCCGATGGATCGAGCGGCCATTATTGGAGATCGTGCGGCGGTCGATTAAGGCGTTGCACAGGAAAGGTCCTCTGCGGAATCGCTCGGAATCGCGGGGGGGCGATTGAGGGGAGGGGGGCCGGAAGAGGGGGCGGGGCGGCGCGCGATGGTACGCCGTCCTGATTGCTTATTGATCGCCGCGCATCAGCGCCGTGTAACGCCGCTGCATCTCGTCGGGGGCGACCGCTTCGATCGCATGCCCGATCAGCCAATCGTACCCGAACGGATCGCGGATCCTGCCCGAACGCTCGCCGTAGAACTGATCCTGGGCCGCACGTGTCACGCGCGCGCCGGCCGCGATCGTCGCGTCGGCGTCGTCGACATGAAGATGGAGCGCCATCGGCGCGTTGCCGTCCGGGTCGACGGCGAAGAGATCGTATTCCGGGAACTCGTCCGAGATCATCAGCGTGCACGGCCCGAGCTGCAATTCCGCGTGACCGATGCGCCCCGACGGCTCGACGAGCCGGAATTTCTCCTGTGCGCCGAATGCCTTCGCATAGAACGCGATGGCGTCTTCCGCGCTCTTCGCGCGCAGATAAGGAAAGACTTCGTGAATCGCCATGGTGCCCTCCGGTGGGTGGTGCGGTTCGATCCTATCAGGCATCCGGCGGCCGTACGGGACGAGATCCCGAGACCGGAATCCACCAGGATCGGACGCGATTCCACCCGGAACGACATGGAGCAGGGCAGAATAGGGCGCGCGTGGCGCATGCTGGCCGCTGTCGGCAGCGCGCCGATTCATGAAAACCTGTCGAGTCTCCATGGCGTTGCCGATGTTCCCTATCTTGCGTCCAATCCGATCCGCCTCTCGAACGACGGCCGGCGTTGCATTCGTCGTCAGCATGCTGTCCGGCTGCGCTGCGCTGTCTTCATCTGCGCCGGTCGACCCTCAGCAGCAGTTCGTTGCGGAGCAGCGAAATGCGAACATGCGGTACCTCGACACCCTCGCGGCGTACAAGCCCGTTTTCCAGAATCCCGGCAACTATAGTCGAGCGCAGGTGCTGGAAAAGTACGATGCGGTTCTCTATCAATACTCGCTCGCCGCGGTGAGCTGGGTTCGCACGATCTATCCTGCCGCCCGGCAGACGCTGCCGCCGTCGCTGCAACCGTTGCCTGCACCGTCCGGGCCGCTCAGCCTGGCGGACGTGAACCGACACTACGAACACGCGCTCGGCATGAACGCCGGCATGTGGGAGATCAGCATGGCCGCGGATTTCGGCAAGCCGTCAAAACTGGCGGTGCCGCGATATGACGGGCCGTTGCTTTTCATGCCGTTCGCACCGCCTTTGCCGCCGCTGCAGGATGTTCGCGATCCGCAGTTCGCGCGGCTGGTGACCATGACGAAGAAGGTGGACGACGCGCAGAAGGCGGACCTCGCTCGACAGAACGCGGCGACCGCGAGGCAGATGGCGGAGAACGCCGCGATGCACGCGGCAAACCATCCTCCGGGGCCGAATCCGCTGGATTCGATCGATCCGCGGACGGGGTTGCCGTATCCGGCACCGCAACAAGACACGCAGCGCTGGTGCACGATGATGGGCAATGGTGTGGGTGGTCGGGTGCCGTGTTGATACGGAGATGGGCCGGGTAGGGATGGTCGGCAGGGCTTAAGCTTGCTTGGTGTTCGCCACGGATAGGGTAACGCCAAGCGCCCTGAATCATCCAGGGGCGATAATAGTGCGGATTCCGTTCTCCGGAGATCCAATGCCAAAATCGTTCCAGCGCTTCACTCTCAACGTGGAGCTTCAGAACATCGATCCACCCATCTGGCGTCAAATCGAAGTCGAAGGAACCGAATCCCTACGCAAGCTGCACCACATTCTGCAAGCAGCTTTCGGATGGGAAGACACCCATCTCCACGACTTTCTGATTGATGGCATGACCTACGCCATGTTCGAAGTCGATGACGTTGTGGACTTCGCTGATCCCGGTACGACAGCGGACGATCGGAAGATTCGTCTGCAGTCGGTCGTGAGCCTGGGTTCCCGCTTCGTTTACCGATACGACTTCGGGGACGGCTGGAATCACACCGTCGTCGTCGAGAAGATGGAAACGATCGAGAGCCAACCGTGGGGAGAAGCCCAAGTCATCGGTGGCGCTCGTGCTTGTCCGCCGGAGGACGTTGGCGGTCCATCGGGCTATCAGACATTCCTGAATACGCTATCCAGCGAGCCCGACAGTGAAAAGGCAGAACGTTACCGAAACTGGATCGGGTCCGGCTTCGACGCGGAATTGTTTGATTTGCGTGCTGCCAATGCAGCGCTGTCGCGCATGGCTTCCAATCGTTGGGGCAATCGGTAACTCAGACTGCGTCAAGACTCTGGGCGGAGTGAAGACGGTGCGGCTGGACTTCATGACTCTAACGAGACTGCCGTATGTCGATAGAACCTTAGCGCAACGCCGATAAGTACCATCTACTGAGCTCAGTGTTGCGCTGAAGCGGCTGGTCTACGGCGCGGGCCGCAACACTTCAAAATGTACCAGCGTAAATTATCGATAATTCACGTTATGTCAAATATGAAATCGACATGATCGCTCTCCATGGCGCGGGCTCATCAATCTCGAATGCGTCGTGGCGCCGATAGCAGCCAGCATCAAAAACCCCCAGCCTCTTTCCCGGCAGGACGCTGAAAAATCCGCCAATCGGGCGCGCCACCCCAACAACAGCGCGCCCACCCTCAACCGACCATCAAACCGCCATCACCGTCACCGACTTCGTGACGAGATACGGCTCCAGCGCTTCCGGCCCGCCTTCCGACCCGTAGCCCGAATCCTTCACGCCGCCGAACGGCATTTCCGGCCACGGCGTCGCCGGCTGGTTGATCCACAGCATCCCGACTTCGAGGCGTTGCGTCAGCAGATGCACGTTCGCGAACGAACGCGTGAACGCGTAGCCGGCCAGCCCGAACGGCAGACGATTCGCCTCGGCGATCGCATCCTCGAGCTTGTCGAACCCGCGAATCGCAGCAACCGGGCCGAACGGCTCGTTGTTGAACACGTCCGCTTCGAGCGGCACGTTCGCGATCACGGTCGGTGCGAAGAAGTTGCCTTCCGCGCCGATCCGCTCGCCGCCGGTTTCGATGCTCGCGCCGACCTTGCGCGCGTTGTCGACGACCGACGCCATCGCGGTCAGGCGTCGCGGGTTCGCGAGCGCGCCGAGCGTCGTGCCTTCCTCGAGGCCGTTGCCGACCTTCAGCCCTTCCGCATGCTTGACCAGCGCGCGCGTGAATTCGTCGCGGATGCTGTTGTGCACGAGAAAGCGGGTCGGCGAAATGCAGACCTGCCCCGCGTTACGGAACTTCGCCCCGCCGGCGGCCTTCACCGCGAGCGCGACGTCCGCGTCCTCGGCGACGATCACCGGCGCGTGGCCGCCCAGTTCCATCGTCGCGCGCTTCATGTGCTGGCCCGCGAGCGCGGCCAGCTGCTTGCCGACCGGCGTCGAACCCGTGAACGTGACCTTGCGGATCACCGGGTGCGGAATCAGGTACGACGAAATTTCAGCCGGATCGCCGAACACGAGGCCGATCACGCCGGCCGGCACGCCGGCGTCGACGAACGCGCGCAGCAGCGCGGCCGGCGATGCCGGGGTTTCTTCCGGCGCCTTCACGAGGAACGAACAACCCGTGGCAAGCGCCGCGCTCAGCTTGCGCACGACCTGGTTGACCGGGAAATTCCACGGCGTGAACGCGGCGACCGGGCCGACCGGCTCCTTCACGACCGTCTGCTGCGCATTGAGGTTGCGCGGCGGCACGATCCGGCCGTACACGCGGCGCCCTTCGTCCGCGAACCATTCGATGATGTCGGCCGCCGACAGCACTTCGACGCGCGCTTCGGTGAGCGGCTTGCCCTGCTCCTGCGTCATCAGCTGCGCGATCGCGTCGGCGCGTTCGCGCACCAGCGCGGCCGCCTTGCGCATCGTCGCCGCGCGTTCGTGCGCGGGCACCTTGCGCCATGCTTCGAAGCCGCGCTGCGCGGCGGCGAGCGCACGGTCGAGATCGGCGATGCCCGCGTGGGCCACCTTGCCGATCGGCTTGCCGGTCGCCGGGTTCACGACGTCGATCGTCTTGCCGCTCGCGGCGTCGACCCACTCGCCGTCGATCAGCAGTTGCGTATCCGTATAAGTCACGTTAGCCATCCAGACACCCCTACATTGCGTCGATAAAACGCGCGCTGCCGCAAACGGCCGCACGCGGGTTGACAGAAACAGAAAAGCCACGCCGCCGGGGCAGGCACGCACCCGGCGGCGTCGACGGCAGGCACGGCGGCCCGCCATCGTTGCGCGGCGTGCCGCGCTCAGTGCGCGGCCGCCGTCGCCTTGCGGAGTTTCGCGACGTCCGCCGCCTGCACGGCCGGCGCGCCGTTGTTCCAGCCGGCGCGCATGAACGTCAGCACGTCGGCGACCTGCTGGTCGTTCAACTGGTTCGAGAACGCCGGCATCGGATACGCGGACGGCACGCCGCCGATCACGAGCGTGTCGCTGCCGTTCAGCGTCACGTTGATCAGCGACGACGCATCGGCCTCGAGCACGTTCGGATTGCCGGCGAGCGGCGCAAGCAGCGGCGCGTAGCCGCGCCCGTCCACCCCGTGGCAATGCAGGCAGTAAGCGTTATACACCTTCGCGCCCGGATCCGTTGCCGGCCGGCCCAGCACGACCTGCGTCGGCTTCGGATCATAGCGGTACGGCGGCGCGCCCGTGCCGCCTGCCGCCGGCAACGATTTCAGGTAGCGCGAGATCGCGGCCAGATCGTCGTCGGTCAGCTCCTGCGTGCTGTGGTTGATCACACTCACCATCGAGCCGAACGCGGTCGCGTGCTGGTTCGCGCCGGTCTTCAGGAACTGCGCGACGTCGGCCTCGTTCCAGCGGCCGAGCCCGGTGTTGTGCTCGCCGGTCAGGTTCGACGCGAACCAGTTGTCGATCGCGGCGCCCGACAGGAACGCCGCCCCGCTTTCGTCGAGCGCCTTCTCCTGGAAGCCGACCCCGCGCGGCGTATGGCACGACCCGCAGTGCCCGAGCCCCTGCACGAGATACGCGCCGCGGTTCCACATCGCATCCTTCGCCGGCTTGTCCGCGTAAGGCGTCGTGTCGAGGAACACCATGTTCCACAACGCGAGCGGCCAGCGCATGTTGAGCGGCCACGGGATGTCGGACGGCCGGTTCGCCTGCTTCACCGGTTCGACGCCGTGCATGAAGTACGCATACAGCGCCTTCACGTCGTCGTCCTTCAGCTTCGCGTACGACGGATACGGCATCGCCGGATACAGGTTGTGGCCGTCCTTCGCGACGCCCTTGCGCAACGCGCCGGCGAACTCGGCTTCGGTATAGCCGCCGATGCCCGTCTCCGGGTCGGGCGTGATGTTGGTCGTGTAGATCGCGCCCATCGGCGTGACCATCTTCAGGCCGCCCGCGAACGGCGTGCCGCGCGGCGCGGTATGGCACGCGACGCAGTCGCCGGCTTTCGCCAGATACGCGCCGCGGGCGACGAGCGCGCTGTCGGCGGGCGTTGTCTGCGCAGCATGCGCAGCCGTGCCGGCCATCAGCGCGGACAGCGCGAGCAGCGACGCGCGGAGCGTGTTCAGGTTAAGGGTGAAATGTCGCATGGTCGTCCCCTCCCCTCAGGCCGTTTTCAGCTGGTTGCCGACCGGCAGCTTGCGCAGCCGCGTGCCGGTCGCCGCGAAGATCGCGTTCGCCAGCGCCGCCGCGGTCGCGGCCGTGCCCGGCTCGCCGATCCCGCCCGGCGCTTCGCCGCTCTTCACCAGATGGACTTCGATCGGCGGCACCTCGTTGATCCGCATCATCCGGTAGTCGGTGAAGTTGGTCTGCACGACGCGGCCGTCCTCGATCGTGATCTCGCCGTACAGCGCGCCCGTGATCCCGAAGATGATGCCGCCCTGCACCTGCGCCTCGATCGTGTTCGGATTCACAACCATCCCGCAATCGACCGCGCACACGACGCGCTTGACCTGCACTTCGCCGCCATCCACCGCGACGTCGATGACGATCGAGAAGAAGCTGCCGAACGCGTGCATCACCGATACGCCGCGCCCTTGCCCCTTCGGCAGCGACGCGCCGCCCCAGCCGGCCGCCTTCGTCGCGACGTCGAGCACGTTGCGGGCGCGCGGCGTCTTGTCGAGCAGCGCGCGGCGGTACTGCACCGGGTCGGTCTTGGTCTGCGCGGCCAGTTCGTCGATGAAGCTCTCGACGACGAACGTGCTGCGCGTCGGCCCGACGCCGCGCCAGAACGCGGTCGGCACGTGGCGCGGCTCCTGGCGCACGTAGTCGACGAGCTGGTTCGGCAGGTCGTACGGCAGCTCGGCCGCGACTTCGACCGCGTCGGGATCGACGCCGTCCTTGACCGCGGGCGGCGCGAAGCGCGCGAGAATCGACGAGCCGACGATCCGGTGCTGCCACGCGACCGGCTTGCCGTTCGCATCGAGCCCGGCCGAGATCGTGTCGTAGTAGCACGGCCGGTACATGTCGTGCTGGACGTCTTCCTCGCGCGTCCAGATCACCTTCACCGGTGCATTGACCTGTTTGCCGACCTTCACGGCCTGGCCGATCATGTCGGTTTCGAGCCGCCGGCCGAACCCGCCGCCGAGCAGGTGGTTGTGCACGACGATCTTGTCCGGCGACAGGCCGGTGAGCTGCTGCACGGTATCGCGCGCCCGCGTCGGCACCTGCGTGCCGACCCAGATCTCGCAGCCGTCGCCACGCACGTGCACCGTGCAGTTCACGGGCTCCATCGTCGCGTGGGCGAGCAACGGCTGTTCGTAGACGGCGTCGACGCGCGTCTTCGCGTTCGCGAACGCCTTGCCGACGTCGCCTTCCTTGCGCGCGACCGCGCCCTTGCCGTTCGCCGCCGCCTGCGCGAGATCCGCGAACAGATCCTTCGTCGATACCTTCGCGCCCGCGCCTTCGTTCCACTTCACGACGAGCGCCGACGCGCCGCGCTTCGCGGCCCACGTGTGATCGCCGACCACCGCGACCGCGTTGTCGGCGCGCACGACCTGGCGCACGCCGGGGATCTTTCTCGCGGCCGTATCGTCGACGCTCGCGACCGTGCCGCCGAACACCGGGCTGTTCACGATCACCGCGTACAGCATGCCGGGCAGGCGCACGTCGAGCCCGAACTGCGCGGTGCCGTCGACCTTCTCCGGCGAATCGAGGCGCTTCGCGGGCGTGCCGATCAGCTTGAAATCCGCCGGCTTCTTCAGCACGACGTCCTTCGGCACCGGCAGCTTCGCCGCGGCGTCGGCCAACTGGCCGTACGATGCGCGCCGGCCGCTCGGCGGATGCTGCACCTCGCCGTTCGCCGCGCGGCAACTGGCCGGATCGACGTTCCATTGCTTCGCGGCCGCCGAAACCAGCAGCGTGCGCGCGGTGGCGCCCGCCCGGCGCAGCGGGTCCCACGCGTAGCGCACCGACGTCGAGCCGCCGGTGAGCTGGCCGCCGAGCAGTGGATCGAGGAACAGCTTCTCGTTCGGCGGCGCATGATCGAGCGTCACGCTCGACAGCGGCACTTCGAGTTCTTCCGCGATCAGCATCGGCAGCGCCGTATAGACGCCCTGCCCCATCTCGACCTTCGGCATCACGAGCGTGACCTTGCCGGCGCGGTCGATCTGCACGAATGCGTTCGGTGCGAACACGCCGGGCTGCGCGGGTTCGGCCGCATCGCCGCCGATCACCGAGCGGCGCGCATCGTCGCCCGCCGCCGGCAGGCTGAAGCCAAGCAGCAAGCCGCCGCCGGCGGCCGCGCCGAGCGACATGCCGAGTTTCAGAAACGAACGGCGCGACACGCCCGCGCCGGCCCGGCCTGCTTCGATCAGTCCTCGCGACATGTCAGCCTCCGCAGAGCCGCCTCAAGGAGGCTGACCGCCCCCTTGGGGGGCAGAGAACAAAGTGAACGTGGGGGCTGTTTCATCTCAGGCCTCCTTCGCGGCTTGTTTGACGGCCGCGCGAATCCGGTGGTAGGTGCCGCAGCGGCAGATGTTGCCGGCCATGGCCGCATCGATGTCGGCGTCGCTCGGGTTCGGGTTCGACGCGATCAGCGCGGTGGCGGCCATCACCTGCCCCGACTGGCAGTAGCCGCACTGGACGACGTCGAGCTCGCGCCACGCCTGCTGGACCTTGTGGCCGGCCGGCGTCGCGCCGACGGCCTCGATCGTCGCGATCTTGCGGCCCGCGACGGCGGCGACCGGCAGCACGCACGAACGCGCGGCCACGCCGTCGAGATGCACGGTGCACGCGCCGCATTGCGCGATCCCGCAGCCGAACTTGGTGCCGGTCAGGCCGACGACGTCGCGCAGCACCCAGAGCAAGGGCATGTCGTCGGGGGCGTCGACCGAGCGGGTTTCGCCGTTGATGTTGAGGGTGATCATTCAGCCTCCGGGGCCGTTGTATTGGGGGAGCGGCGCGAACGATGCGCGCTGCGTCATGGGGTCGTCATCGCCGTTGCGTCGTGCGCAACGGCTGCCGCGCGGCCCGGGTGCGGGCGAGCCGCGGCGGCGGTGTTGCGGGCGTGCGTCGTTACTCGGCCACGTCGATGGCCGACAGTACCTTGATGACCGGCGGTGCGGTGAACCAGTCGGCCGATTTCGTGCGGAATTCACCGAAATACGGACTCGCGAGATGGGCGTCGAATGCCGCCCGGTCGTCGTAGATCTCGTACAGATGCAGGTTCGGCGAACCGTCCTGCTCGCGGAACAGGTCGTAGCGCCGGTTGCCCGGTTCGGTGCGCGTCTTGGCGACCATGCTGCGCAGTTCGGCCTCGGCGGCCTGCGCGTGCTCGGGTTTCAGGAACAGCGAAGCAATCACGTGAAGCGCCATTTTTTCACTCCTGTCAAAACGGAAACGAGCATGCCACAAGCCGGCGTCTCGCGGCGCCAGCGTGCAACATGTTGCCGAGCGGCGGGATCAGGCCAGTTCGTCCGGGCCGACACGCACGACGACCTTGCCGAAATTCTTGCCGGCGAGCAAGCCGATCAGCGCTTGCGGCGCGTCGGCAAGATCGGGAACGACGTCCTCGAGCGTCTTCACCTTGCCCTGCGCGACCCACTCGCTCATGTCCTTCAGGAACGGCGCATAGCCGGTTGCATAGTGATCGAGGATGATGAAACCCTGCACGCGGATGCGCTTGCGCAGGATCGCGCCCATCAGCGCCGGCACGCGGTCGTGGCCGCCCGACACAGCGTTGTCGTCGTAGGCCGCGTCGTTGTAATGCGCAATGATCCCGCAGACGGGCACGCGCGCATGGTCGTTCAGCAGCGGCCACACCGCGTCGAACACGGCGCCGCCGACGTTCTCGAAATAGACGTCGATGCCGTTCGGGCACGCGTCCTTCAGCTTCGCGGCGAACGCCGGATCGCGATGGTCGACGCACGCGTCGAAGCCGAGCGTGCCGGTCACGTATGCGCACTTGTCGGCGCCGCCCGCGATGCCGACCACGCGGCACCCCTTCAGCTTCGCGATCTGGCCGACCACCGCGCCGACCGCGCCGCTCGCGGCCGCGACGACCACGGTTTCGCCGGCCTTCGGTTCGCCGATCTTCAGCAGCCCCGTGTACGCGGTGAAGCCCGGCATGCCGAGCACGCCGAGCGCGTACGACGGGTGCGCGAAGTCGCGGCCGAGCGGGATCAGGTCGCGCCCGTCGGACAGCGCATAGTCTTGCCAGCCGGCGCCTGCGACCACGAGATCGCCTTCGCGAAACGCCGGCAGGTTCGACGACACCACGCGGCTGACCGTGCCGCCGACCATCGGCTGCCCCAGTTCGGCTGGCGGCGCATAGGACGGCGCGTCGCTCATCCGGCCGCGCATGTACGGGTCGAGCGACAACCAGACGGTGCGCAGCAGCACCTGACCGGCGCCGGGCACCGGCACGTCAGCGGTTTCGGCGCGGAAGTTGTCCGGTGTCGGCGCGCCGACCGGGCGCGAATTCAGGACGATCTGGCGGTTTGCGGTTTTGCTTTGCGGCATGTGAGCCTCCGTCAACGGGAATGAACGTGCTTCGTGGGCACGATCGGATCAGGGATGGACCAGCGGGAAGTGCGCGCCTGCGGCGGCATCGGCGGGCGGGCCGGTACGGTCGCAGGCAGGCGGTTGGAACGATCGGGACAGCGTAACGCGGTGTGAAGCGTTCGTCATGAGGGATTTAGTAGACCAGTCGTCTAGAATCAGGGCAAAAACAAGGCGCGTCACGCGCGCCCGGATTACGACTGCGCTCCATCAGGCGCGGCCGGCGGCAGGTTCAGCATGCGCCGCGTTTCGGCCATCGCCCTTTCGAGCGGTTGGCGGTTGCGGTGAATCTTTTCCAGCAACGTCGCGCCCAGCCACAGCTCGTACAGGATCGCGGCCGTGTGCGACGGATCGTCGACGCCGCGCAGCGAACCGTCGGCGAGGCCGGCCTCGATGCCGCCCGCGAGCCGCTCGATGATCTGGCTGGTGCCGCGCCGCAGTACCGCGCGCATCGCTTCAGACAGATCCGACACTTCCGCGCCGAGCTTCACCGCAAGGCACTTGCCTTCCGGATCGTCCGCGCATTGCGTGTAGAGCCAGTTGCCCCAGTACGTCATCAGACGCTCGGCACCCGTGCCCGCCTGCTGCTTGAGCAGCTTGTCGAGATGCGCGAGATAGCCTTCGAAATACGAGTCGAGCAGCGCTTCGCCGAATGCCTCTTTCGAGCCGAAGTAATGGTAGAACGAGCCCTTCGGGATGCCCGCCGCGGCGAGAATCTCGTTCAGACCGACCGCCGAAAACCCCTTGTGGAGCATGATCGGCTTCGCGATGTTCAGGATGTGCTGGCGGACTTCGGCGCCTGAAGATGCATTCATGATGGCGTATGGTAGCAACGATTAGACCGGTCGTCTAGTAACGTCGAGCCGGCATGTTGAGCGGCACTTTACCCGATCCCTGTCTCCTGCCCAATGCCTTGCCGGCGCGCGCGTTGCCGACGTGTGCCGTCTGCGCGCGGCGCGTCACATCGGCGACTCGGTTTCGTCGCAGGCATTTCATCGATCTCCCGCATAAATACGCGCGGCGCATGTGCCGGCGACCCGTGAGGGCGCGGCTGGCATTGCACACGTGTGCAATGCGCCGGACCGTCGTTGCCTCCTCTCGAACCCGTGACCAGGAACGCTCCATGACCGCTTCGAAACCCGCCCGCCCGACTGCGTCGAATCGCCGCCGCTTCATCCAGCGCGGCGCCGCGCTGACCCTGTCGCCGCTCGTCGGCACGCTGGCCGCCTGCGGCGGCGACGGCAGCCCGGCCGCCGCATCGTCGTTCGCCGCCACCGGCGCCGCGAATACGTCCGCACGCAGCTACGGCATTGCCGATCGCTCGATCACGATCAACGTCGTCAATGCGATTCCATCGACGACGCTCGCGTTCGGCAATGCGGCGAGCCAGAGCGGCTCGACACCTCAGGCGTCGCGCGCGCTGGTCGCGACCGGGCAATCGACCGCCGTCAGCGCGTCGAATAGCTGGGGCGACTGCACCGGATCGTTCAGCCTTGCCGGCGGCGATGCATCGTTTGCGATCGCGTACACGCATCCGTTCGGCTCGCAGCCAACCACCGTCAGCGTCACGCCGTCGGCCGGCTACGTGTCGGGCGCCGACGCCGCGACGTTTCCCGGCCACGATTCGGTCGCGAATCTCAACCTGTATCGCGGTGTCGCGACCGCGAACGGCGCATGGGTCGTCCCGCTCGCGCAGCTCGCGACGCCGCCGGCCAACAACTGCCAGGACTTCGCGAACAGCATGTTCGGCAGCAACGTGCGCACGGCCGCGGCGATCCGGTCCGCGTATCAGGGCACCGGCGCGCTCGGCTATGTGCCGCCCGCCGATTTCACCGGCGGCCAACTGGCGGGCTTCGTCGCGCAATGGGTGCAGCGCTGGCGGAACGGCGCGTCGTACACCGTGCTGCCGGGCGCCGATGCGCAACTGATCGATGCGCTGAAGCAGTACGTGTCGAGCGCGTCGAACGCCGGCCCGCTGACGATGTGGGTGCCGCAGATCGCGTGGCAGGCCGGCTCCGATCCGGCGGTTTTCTCGCTGACCGGCTATCGCGCGTTTCCGTTCGTCGATGCGCAGGGCAACTGGGTTGCGGCCACGCTGTCCGCGTTCCTGACGCTGCTGGCAGCCGGTTCGCACCTCGTCGCGATCAGCGCGAGCAGCGACCTGCCGGCGGGCGTGACGATGCAGGCGTTCGACAGTTTCATGGGCGCGAGCGGGCTGTCGACGTCGACGGATATCGGCAATTCGCACTACGCGTCGGTCGTGAACACGACGGGCCGCTATTACCTGAGCGTCGGCAACGATTTCGCGCCGGCGAACTGCGGGCTGATCCTGTCGTTCCTGTACGGGCGTACGGTAAACGACCTGCTCGCGGGCGCCGGCACGTACAACACGTTCATCCAGCTCGAAGGCTGGCAGGCCGGCGGCTCGCGCCACAACGCCGACTACGCGACCTATCAGCAGACGCTGTGGAACATCTCGACGTACGGCGCATCCGCGTACAGCGAGAAGCGCGCGACGTCGATTTTTCTCGCGCCGGCGGGCTGGACGCCGCAGGTCTATCAGACGACGCGGATGATGCCGTACGTCGGCGCGTATGCGCAGTCGAACGGCACGCCGCAAGGCTGGTTGAATACGTCGCTCGTGACGATCCCGGCGAACGCCCCGGCGCTGCCGTCGCGGTATGTGCTGAGTTGAGTCGAACGGACAGGCGCGCGTTCGCGGGCGGCGGGCATCCGGCCTGCGTTGCTTCGTGCGTGCGTGTGTCGCCGACGGTCGGCGCGCGCACGCGGCTTCGCCGTCAGCGCGGCGCCTCGTCGGCGCGCTTTCTCGTGCGCGCCCGCCGCTCGCTCCGTTCGGCGGCCGGAGCGGTCTTGACGCCGCGCAACGGCGGCCGGCGCACCAGCGCCGCGATCTCGCGCCTCAGCGCATCGAGTTCGTTGCTGCGCGCCGCGCCGGTCGCCAGCGCGCCGTCGAGTTGCCCCTGAAGCACGCCGCAGCGGTGCAGTGCGTCGCCGAGTTGGGCCTGTAGCGCGGCCGTGTCTTTCCGCTGTTGCGCATCGCGCTGTTCTGCACGCGATGTCGCTGCGTCGAGTTCCTTTTGCAATCGCGCGGCCGCGAGCCGCTCGCGATCGATTTCCTGAAGCGCCCGCTTCTCCGATGCGCGCAGCCGCTCTTCGGCGCGGTTGGCGTCGTCGCGCAACCGGTCGAGCTGGGTCGTGAAATCCGCACGGGCCTGCGCGAGTGCGCGGTCGCCCTCCGCGTTGTCAGCCTTCAGGCGCTCGATGTCCGCTTGCAGCGCTTGCCGCGACGCATCGTCCGCCGCCCTCGCCTGCTCCAGTTCCTGAATGCGGACCTGCGCGGCCAGCAGCGCGGCCGTGCGTTGCTCCAGCGCGGTTTCGGTGCGGGCCAGTTCGGCCCGCAACGTCGCGACTTCCGACTGCGCCGCCGCCCGCTGGGCTTCGACTTCCGCGCGCAGCGCATCGAGGGCGGCCGCCGCGTCGGTGCTCGACCGGTTCCACAGCGCCGCGACCAGTTCGCCCGCCGCTGCCTGCAGATCGGCGGGCAGGTCCGGATGCTCGATGCGCACGCGGCTCTTTTCCCGCAGCTCGGCCCAGAACTCGCCGAGAACAGCCGTCGGTGTGCTCATGCTGCCCTTGCGAACGAGCTGGTACAGGCGGTTGGCCGTCGGCGTGATGCCGAAGCGGAAGAACAGCAGTGCGCACGCTTCGCGGTACAGCTCGCGGGTTTTCGGGAAGTCGGCCTTGAGACGCTCGATTTCGGCGGTCAGGCGGGGTTCGTCGGCGGCGAGGTCGGACATGGTGGATTTGTAGGGAATTTGATGAATAATATAACGTAAACCGTTAAATATCCAATCATTCGATGTGATGAGTTTGACATTATTTCTATAATGTCCAGAATTTCTCGGCGGCAGACGTGCAAATCTGGCCCCGCTTGTTGCGGCGTGGTTGCGGCGTGGCGCGGTGTGGCAGCAAAACGCTGAAATACCCTATCGGGTCATGGCTCGCAGATTCACCGACTGTCTCGGGTAATCCACCGGATCAGGACAGCCGCCCTTTGCACGGCAGCCGGACACGCGCGATCTCGCGACGCACCGCCCGCCCCGCAACAAAGCACGAGCGAGCGTGCGTGCGATGGCGGCACGAAACGCGGCGGCCTTCAGCGGCCGGGCACCGCTTCCCGGAAGAAGGCGATCAACTGTCGCGTCAGGAAGGCCGGATTCTCGTCGGGCAGCCAATGACCGGTGTTCGGCGCAACGGCTCCGCGAACATCCACCGCCAGTTCCCTCGCCATGTCGAGTTCCCTGGTGCCGTTGCTCTTGTCGCCGGCGAGCGCCAGCACCGGCATCGGGAGCTGGTGCTTCATGAACGCCTTGAACTGCGTCTCGTCCTGCGGGAACGCACGATAGAGTTCGAATCCGGCGCGTAGCGCGCCCGGCGCTGCATAAGCGTCCGCATAGACGGCGATATCGTCGTCGGACAGCGGGACGTGGATTCGCTTCTTGTAGAAATCGAGAATGTACGCGTGCTCCTTGCCCGCGATCAGCATCTCGGCGATATCGCGCTGCTGATGCAATCCGAAATGCCAGATCTGCGGATCGGAACGAGCCTTCGCTTCGTCCCAGATGCGCGTGCCCGGCACCGGAACGTCGAGCATCGCAAGCTTCAGGACCTCGGCGGGCCATTGCGCGGCGTACGCGTAGGCCACCATCACGCCGATGTCGCGGCCGACGAGCTTGATGCGCGTCGCGCCGAGTTGCTGAGCGAGTGCGCGGATGTCGCCCGCCATCGACGCTTTGTCGTAGCCGCCGAGCGGCTTGTCGGATTCGCCCGCGCCGCGGTAATCGACCGCGACGACGCGATACCCCTCTTCCGCCAGCGCCGGCATCACGTGACGCCACGTGTACCAGGTTTGCGGCCAGCCGTGCAGCAGGATCACCAGTTCTCCATCGTCCGGGCCGCCGGTCACGTAATGGAGGCGAACGTCGTTGACGTGCACGTAGCGCCGGCTGAATCGTCGATCGAAACCGGCCGGCAGGCCTGCCGCCGGCATCCCTGAAATCGAGTGTTCGTTCTGCATGGGTCGTCATCCGTTGCTTTGCCGGTCGCTCAGCCGGTCGACCTGCTTCACGCCGCGGAGCAGCCATGGCCGAAGTTGCCTCGTGAGGAGCGGCATGATGATCCAGGTCAGCGACGACGTCAGCAGCGCAGAGCTGAGCGCGAGTTGGACAGGACGCTCCAGCGCTGGCAGGAGCGCATTCAGAAGGTAGGTGATCGCCAGCAGGACCGGGTAGACGGCCAGCCACGTCACGAGAAACGTCTTCCATTTCGGTGTGGCGGGCTTGCCGGCTATCGCGAACCACGCATCCATGCCGACGGCGGCATCGCGATGCTCGTCCGATATCGCGTCGCCCTCCGCAATCAGTCGCCGCCGTTCCCCGGAGGACTCCCACGCATGCAGATGCTCCGGCGAGTCGAAGCGATAAATCAGGTAGTTGATGCCGCTTGTATCGCTCAGACGAACGTTTCCGAGGTGCCCCGGCCAACGTCGCGCCGTCGCGTCGATTTCGCGCGCCCATCGATCGAATTGCCTTTCCCGCCCCGGATGAACGACGCGACTGACCACGATCGTGCTTGATTCGCGCATCGTGTCGGGCGGGGAAAGGTGTTGGCTGTCGTGCATCTGGCTGCTGAAGCGAGTGGGCGATGCATTTCGTTGCGTGGTGGCCCCCGATGGCGGCCGAGGAACCCCTCGATACGCCGCTGAGCGAACCTGCCGGGCTGTCGCGAAAGCAAACCACGGTCCTGCCCGCACGCCGGCAACGTCGCTTGTCGCGCTTCGGCGCTCGCTGATGCGGCCTACGTCGATGGCGCGGCGGCATCATGCGATGCCGTCGAATTCGCTTCCGAATGAACGTGCGCTGTAATTTTTTCAGCGGATCGAAAACGGTGAGCACCGCGGTTATCGGTCAGCGGATCGCCGTGCGCCAAATCCTCGCTCAGCACCTTCGTTTCGTCTGTCATTCGCGTGCCACCGTAGGCCGGTAAGGTCCGAAGTCGTCCCCGATTCCGACAAGCGATCCGCCATGCAGCGCCCGTCGCGCGCCACGCCCCACGTTTACGCAGCCACGTTCCGCGCCCTCGCCGTCAGCCTCGCGATCAACCT
Source organism: Burkholderia sp. BCC0044 (assembly GCF_902832955.1). Lineage (NCBI taxonomy): Bacteria > Pseudomonadati > Pseudomonadota > Betaproteobacteria > Burkholderiales > Burkholderiaceae > Burkholderia > Burkholderia sp. BCC0044. Next base: position 895,476 of record NZ_CADFDO010000002.1, read on the forward strand.
GCTGCTGCTCGCCGTCGAGACGGCGGCGGCATGGTCCGCGCATTCGTCGGGGCTGCTCGCGGACGTCGCGCACGCGGCGATCGACCTTGCGGCCGATGCGCTGATCCTCGTCGCGTGCCGGTTCGACGCGCGCCTGCCGCCGGAGCGCCGGCCGACCTACGAGCCGCTCGCGCTCGCGGGTCTCGGCGCGTTGCTGGTCGTAACCGGCGCGCAGATGATCTGGCATGCGCTGACCCGCTTCGATACGCCGCCCGTCGTGCAGCCGGGCGCGACGGCGCTCGCGCTGGCTGCCGTCACGCTCGCCGGCAAGGCCGTGCTGTCGCACTGGATGTTGCGCAAGGCGAGCGAAACCGGCTCCGCGCTGCTCGAGGCGAGCGGCTGGCACGTGCGGACCGATGCGCTGTCGTCGTTGCTCGCGGCGTTCGCGATGAGTGCGGCGCTGGTCGGCTTCGGCCGTCTGGACGATCTGGCCGCGCTCGCGATCGGCGCGCTCGTGATTCGCACGGGTATCGGGTTCATCCGGCGCGGCTGTGCGCAGTGGCCGGCATTGGCCGATTGGACGAATCGCTCGACGCACGGATCGTGAACGCGGGCAGCCGCGCCGCTCGTTGACGCTCCGATACGCCCGATCGACGGCACCGAATGAAGAAGAGGCCCGTACCCCGCGAGTCTCTTTTGCGTGATGTCGCCATCGCCGTGTGGTTCGTGACGCACCGATGTTGCCGCCTGCCCGAACGACGCGACACTCCCGAGCAGAATCCACACGAGCGCCGCCGAGCAATGGCCATGGCATACATGCATGGGACGGTTTCGCGCGATCGAGTATCGGGACGTCTTGCATGGCGTGCCACGACGCACACGTATGCTTCGCGGACGGCGTGATGGGTCGATGCGCGGGCGTTGTGCGCGACAGCCGCAGGCGGGATGATCGATCGGGTTCCACATAACAGGCTATTGTTTGTTTTTTGTTGATACAGCCTATGGTTTGTATTTTGACGATACATGCCATAGACTGTATTTTCCGATTACAAACGATCACCTGTCATCTCGCGGAGCGCCCGATGGCCTTTCCTGTCCAGACCCTGACCCAGTTGCGCCCGATCCTCGTCGGCTTCCGCAAATCCGCGGGGCTCACGCAGGCGCAACTGGCCGCCCGCCTCGGCATCACCCAGCAATCTTATGCTCAGCTCGAAGCCAACCCGTCGGCGGTCAGCATCGAACGGCTTTTCAAGGTGATGAACGTGCTCGGCGTTCGCATGATGCTCAGCCTCGACGAGCGGGATGCACCGGCGGAAGCGGCCGACTCGGCTTCCGCCGCCGAACCGGTGGCGCGCCGCAAGCCGGTCGCGAGCAAGCGCGGCACCACGGCCGCCAAAACCCCGACCGGGGCCGCCGTCGGCGCTGCGCGCAGGCGCCCGACCGCGACGACTCGGGCCACGCCACGCGTCTCGAAGCGGGAGGACTGGTGACGATGGTCGCACGCGCCCGCAGCGACCGGCTCGACCTGTGGATGAACGGCATTCCTGTCGGCTACTGGGAAATCCGGCGCGGGGTCGAGCGTCTCGTCTACCTGCCGGACTGGCTCGACGATCCCCAGGGCCGGCCCCTGTCATTGTCGCTGCCCTTCACGCCCGGCAACCAGCCGCACCAGGGCGCGATCGTGGCCGACTACTTCGACAACCTGCTGCCGGACAGCGAGCCGATCCGCCGCCGCATCGCGCAGCGTTACCGGCTCCGATCGACAGCGCCGTTCGAATTGCTCGCGTCGATCGGCCGCGATTGCGTCGGCGCGATCCAGATGCTGCCGCCCGACGAGACACCGGTCGATCTCAAGGCAATCGAAGGCGCGCCGCTCGACGACGCAGCCGTTGCCGATGTGCTCCGCCACGCGACCGCCACGCCGCTGCCCGGCCGCGGGGAACCGGACGGCGACCTGCGCCTGTCGATTGCCGGCGCGCAGGAAAAGACCGCGCTGCTGCGTCAGCGCAACCGCTGGCTGCGGCCGTCGGGCAGCACGCCGACGACCCACATCTTCAAGCTGCCGCTCGGGCGCGTCGGCAACATGCAGGCCGACATGCGCACGTCCGTCGAAAACGAATGGCTGTGCTCGAAGCTCGTCGCCGCGTACGGCCTGTCGGTCGCGCCGTGCGAGATCGGCCGGTTCGACGACCAGAAGGCACTGATCGTCGAGCGCTTCGACCGGCGCCCGTCGCGCGACGGCTCGTGGATCCTGCGGCTGCCGCAGGAGGACATGTGCCAGGCGACCGGCACGCCGTCGGGGGCGAAATACGAAACGGACGGCGGCCCCGGCATCGAGACGATCATGGGCATCCTCGCGAATTCGGCCGATGCTTCCCGCGACCGGACGAACTTCTTCGTCGCACAGCTCGTGTTCTGGGTGTTGGCGGCGATCGACGGCCACGCGAAGAACTTCAGCATCGCGCATTTGCCCGGTAATGCGTATCGCAGCACGCCGCTGTACGACGTGCTGTCCGCGCATCCGATCATCGGTACGCGCCGCAACCAGATCCCGCCGCGCCGCGCGCGCCTGGCGATGGCCGTCTGCGGGAAGAACCGGCACTACGTGATCGGCGAAATCCAGCCGCGCCACTGGATCGCACAGGGCCGGCGTGTCGGCCTGACCGAAGACGACGTGCGGGCCGCGATGGCGGCCGTCGCAGCACGGACGGAGCCCGCGATTGCCGAAGCCGCCGCGCAGATCCCGGCGGATTTTCCGGCGGACGTGGCAGACGCGATCTTCGCGGGCATGCGTCGGCAAAGCCGCAAACTCGCGGCGGCCGATCCGGCGTGACGAATCGATCGGCCGCGCCGGGTTGTCGGTGTTCGCTGCAATACATCGGCCCTCGGTCGACGGGCAGTCCTGACAGGACCGAAGCAGTTACGCCGCCGCAGATACGGATATCGAACGCCCCCGCGCCGAACCGCTTGCCGGCCGCCGGCGCCAGCTCGTTCAACCGGCGTCGCGCGCGCGGGCGAGTGCCGCGAGGTTGCCCTCCCCGAACCCGTGGTGCCCCTTGCGCTGCACGATCTCGAAGAAGATCTCGCCGGGGCGGCGTTTGACGAAGGTCTGGAAGAACAGCCTCGGCACGCCGTCGCTGCCGATCTCGCCGTCGACCAGCACCGCGCGGCGGCGCAGTGCGTCGAGATCGACGCCATGCGCCGGCAGTCGCGCATCGACGTCGTCGTAATAGCGTGCGGGCGGCTCGATGAACTCGACACCGTTCGCACGCAGCGCATCGACGCACGCGAGGATGTCGTCGGTGGCCAGCGCGACGTGCTGCACGCCCTCGCCCGGATGGTCGGGCAGGTACGCATGCATCAGCTCGGTGCGCCGCGTGCCCTCCTCGTAGACCGGAATCCGCACCGCGCCGCACGGCGACACCATCACGCGCGATTCCTCCGACACATGCCAGTGCGCGTCGATTTGGTGGATCTCGCGAAAATGCAGCAGGTCATGGTAGAAATCCAGCCACTCCTGCATGCGGCCCGCGCCGACGGTTTGCGTGAAGTGGTCGACCTGCTGCAGGCCGACGCCCGCGCAATCGAGATCGGTATGCGCGGTCGCGATGTCGATCGGCCGGAAATCGATGTCGAAGATCGAGATGTCGCCGACGCCGCCGCGCTGGCCGTCCCGCCCGCGCCAGCGGTCGACGAAATACAGATGCGAATCGCCGATGCCCTGGATCGCCGGAATCTTCAGCTCGCCGACGCCGACCTTTTCGCCTTCGAACGCCCACGCACCGAGCTGGATCGCCCGCTCGAACGCGCGCCGCGCGTTCGCCACGCGCAACCCGATCGCGCACACGCCCATCCCGTATTCCTCCGCATAGCGCGCAGCGAACGAATCGGGCTCGGCGTTGATCAGGAAATGCATCTGCCCCTGCCGGTACAGCGTGACGTTCTTGCTGACGTGCCGGGCGATCGCCTTGAACCCGAACTGCTCGAAGCGTTGCGCGAGCGCGTCCGGCACGGGCGCCGCGAATTCGACGAATTCGAGGCCGGCCATCCCGAGCGGATTGGCGGCCGGATCGGCTACGGGCGGCGTATCGCTGGACAAGGGGTGGGAATTGCCGGGCATTCCAGTCTCCGGGGACATGCGGTCGATGGGGAGGGTGCCTGTCGCGTGCGGCATGCGCGGTCGATGTGGCGGCCTCGCATGCGCCCCGAACGGGCGAGTTGTCGATGCTGCAGATTTTAACCAGATCGTTCACGGCGGCACACCCCGGCCGAACGGGATATCGCCGCGCCGCCTAGTGCAAACCCGAAAAGCGTTCGATAATCGCACGGAACTGAACGATAATCGCGCACATTATCCGATTGGCCAATTGCCGCCTTGCGGCGCGGGCCCTATTCTCCGTTCACCCATCGACTTCAATGCAGCATCGGACGCGGCGCCGCCACGATTCCACGATGCGCCGTGCCAGGAGACATCGCCATGACCCCCACCTTCGACACCCTCGACGCCGCCGCCGGTGCCCGTGCGCGCAGCCAGGCCCGTAAAGCCGCGATCGGCAGCTTCGTCGGCGCCGTCGTCGACTGGTACGACTTCCTGCTGTACGGGATCGTCGCCGCGCTGGTGTTCAATTCCGAGTTTTTCCCGAAAGTCAGCCCGACGATGGGCACGCTCGCGGCGTTCGCCACCTTCGGCGTCGGCTTCCTGTTCCGGCCGCTCGGCGGCATCGTGTTCGGCCACTACGGCGACCGGCTCGGCCGCAAGCGGATGCTCGTGCTGACCGTGATGCTGATGGGGCTGTCGACGGTCGCGATCGGCCTGCTGCCGACGTTCGCGACGATCGGCTGGTGGGCGCCCGTGCTGCTGGTGCTGATGCGCGCGATCCAGGGCTTCGCGGTCGGCGGCGAATGGGGCGGCGCGGCGCTGATGGCCGTCGAGAGCGCGCCGAAGCAGAAGAAGGCGTTCTACAGCAGCGGCGTGCAGGTCGGCTACGGCGTCGGGCTCGTGCTGGCCACCGGCATCGTCTCGATCCTGAGCCATACGCTCGGCGAGGCCGCGTTCAAGTCGTGGGGCTGGCGCCTGCCCTTCGTGTTCAGCATCGTGCTGGTGCTGATCGGGCTGTGGGTGCGCAAGAACATGGACGAATCGCAGGAGTTCGTCGAGAAGGTCGAGCACGGCAACCGCAAGCTGCGCCTGCCGGTGCTGGAAGCGCTGACGCGCCACCCGAAGGCGTTCCTGCTGATCGTCGCGCTGCGGCTCGCCGAACTGTTCACGATGTACATCGTCACCGCGTTCGCGCTCAGCTATTCGACGACGAACCTCGGCATGTCGCGCGACCTGTTCCTGAACATCGGCCTGCTGGTCGGCGCGGTGAGCTGCGTGACGATCCCCTGCTTCGCGTGGCTGGCCGACCGCTACGGCCTGCGCCGCATCTACCTGATCGGCGCGCTGATCGGCCTCGCGTCCGCGGTGCCGTTCTTCGTCGCGCTGGAGTCGCGCTCGATCGCGTGGATCGTGATCTTCTCGATCCTGCTGGCGAACGCCGCGCACGACATGGTCGTGAGCGTCCAGCAGCCGTTGTTCACCGAACTGTTCGGCGCCGAATACCGCTACAGCGGCGCGGGCGTCGGCTACCAGTTCGCGAGCGTCGTCGGCGGCGGGTTCACGCCGTTCATCGCGGTCGGCCTCGTCAGCGTGGCCGGCGGTTCGTGGCACCTCGTCGCCGGCTATCTGGCGGTCGGCTGCCTGATCTCGCTGGTGGTCGCCGCGCGGATGCGGGCGGCGCGATGACGTAATGAGCGCGTGGCCGGCCCGATACGCGGCCGGCCATTTCGCCATGCCGGCCGGCATTCGACCTGCTGCATCGCGGGCGCGACGTCAAACACTGTCAGTTATGCGCCCCGATTCCCCTTTTCCCCCTCCGAACATTCCACGCCGCGTGCCGACCAATGGCATCATATGGGCCTACGTCAGTCACCGATACGCCCCCATATCATGTCGAATCTCATCGTCCACGGCGGCACTCCGCTGCGCGGGGACATCAAGCCGTCCGCGAACAAGAACGCCGTCCTGCCGATTCTGTGCGCCACCCTGTTGACCGATCAGCCGCTGCGCCTCGTCGGCGTGCCGGACATCACCGACGTGCGCAAGATCCTCGACATCTTCCGCACGCTCGGCAGCGACGTGTCGGTCGATTTCACGACGGGTCTGCTCGAGCTTCACCATCGCAACACGACGTTCGATCCGGCTGTCCATCGGCTGCCCGAGGCGATGCGTTCGTCGATCATGCTGATTCCGCCGCTGCTCGCGCGCTTCGGCGTCGCGCGCCTCGAGAACGACGTGAAAGGCTGCACGCTCGGCGTGCGCGAGATCGATCCGCACGTCGAGGTGTTCGAACGCTTCGGCGCGCACATCGAACGAACGCCCGATTCGCTGATCGTCCGCACCGACGGCCCGCTGACGGCCAACGATCACTGGCTCGACTACGCGTCGGTGACGACCACCGAGAACTTCGCGCTGTGCGCGACGGCCGCGAACGGCACGTCGACGCTGATGAATGCGGCTTCCGAGCCGCACGTGCAGGAGTTCTGCCAGTTCCTCGCGATGATCGGCGTCGCGATCGAGGGCATCGGCACGTCGCGGCTGTGCGTGACGGGCGGCGGCAAGCTCGGCGGCGGCGAATTCCGCTTCGCCGAGGATTTCCACGAAATCGCGACGTTCCTCGCGCTCGGCGCGATCACCGGCGGCGACATCACGGTGCGCAATTCGTCGCCCGAGCATTTCCCGCTGATCGACCGCACGTTCGCGAAGTTCGGCGTCACCGTCACGCACCGCGACGGCTGGTCGCGTGCGGAACGCGACGGCCCGCTGCGCGTGCGCCGGCCGTTCACGCAGAACATCCTGACCAAGGTCGAGGCCGCGCCGTGGCCGTACCTGCCGGTCGACCTGCTGCCGATCTTCATCGCGCTCGGCGTGCGCGCGGAAGGCAGCGCGATGTTCTGGAACAAGGTCTACGACGGTGCGCTCGGCTGGTCCGGCGAGCTGTCGAAGTTCGGCGCGCACGTGCTGCTGTCCGATCCGCACCGGCTGATCACGTTCGGCGGGCTGCAACTGACGCCGGCGCGCGTCGAGAGCCCGTACATCATCCGCGTCGCGATCGCGCTGCTGATGGTGGCCGCGAGCATCGAAGGCCGCTCGGAAATCATGAACGCGCTGCCGATCCGTCGCGCGCATCCGCATTTCGTCGAGAACCTGCGTTCGGTCGGCGCGAACGTCGAGTGGACGAGCAGCGAGTAAGGTCATGACGGATGCGGCGCGCGGAATGGTCGCGTCGCATCCGGTTCCTCTGCTTTTCATGCCGTATCGGCTGCTTCCCATGCGCGGCCGCGCAGCGTTCCGCCATCGGCTGCCATCTGGTCACGTCAGCACACTGCGTGCTGCTTCACGCCTCTCTCCCGCAGTCAGCACCAGCCTGACGATGCGTTTTTCCCCGCTCGCGGAAAACCAGATTCAGACCTGTCCAATTGCCGAAACGTGAGCCAGGCCATAGGCTGCCTTCCTGACCCGGCGGATAGCGCCAAAACCGCGCACCCACGCTCCAGCAGGACAATGCACAGCCTATGGAACCCCGATTCACCCTGGCGCAGATCCGCGACGTCTGGATCGACGCGTATCGTCACGCCGACGTCGAACAACTCGATTTCGTCGCAAGCCCGCACTTCTTTGTCCAGCACGAAGCCCACATTCGCACGAAGGCGCAATTTCTTGCGCGAATGCGCGTCGTAGCGGCCGAACGCGTATCGGACAGGCAGGGCATCGCATATCGGGACGAAACCATGCAAATCGTTACGTGCGGACAACGGGCGACGATAACGGGTGTCGGGTCGGTACGGATCAACCCGGCCATCGATTCCCGCTTCGATTTCGTCGAGCGGTGGTGCGTGATCGACGCGCGGTGGCGTATTGCCGCGCTCCGCTACGAACACAAGTAGGCTGGACCGCGCCGCGGCTACGTTCCGGCGCTTGAATGGGGCGACTCAATCCGACTCGTTTGCGTCGTTCCGCCGGAACCTGAAATCGCCTGGCAGCTTGCCTCTGAAACGCCTCAACGGCACCAGAAGCGCTTCGGGGCTCGCATTGCGGCTCTCGGCCAAGGTACCGGCACGGTCAACGGCGATTTCGACTTCATCGCCTTCCCGCAGCCCCAACGCATCGACCAGGCCGGCCGGAAGGCGCACGGCCAGGCTATTCCCCCACTTTGCAACGCGCATACGACCTCCTTGAACAGATGTCGCCGACTCTATATCTGCCCCTATCCCGCGGGCAAGGGTGGCGGATCAATCGATCTCCCGTTCCCCCACCACTCGCGCGATAATCGCCCACTCCTGCGCGAACACCGCGCGCCACCGCCCATCCGTGATGACGAAAAAGCCCGAACTCGACCGACGCGACTGGATTGCCGGTCTCGAAAAAGGCCTGATGATCCTGGAGGCATTCGATAGCCAGCACGCGCGCATGACGCCCACCCAGGCCGCCGCACGCACCGGCCTCACGCGTACGGCCGCGCGGCGCTACCTGCTGACGCTGGAGTCTCTCGGCTACGTGTACACCGACGGCAAGCTGTACGGCCTCACGCCGCGCGTGCTGCGGGTCGGCTGGTCGTACTTCGATTCGGCGCGGCTGCCGCGCACGGTCCAGCCTTATCTGCAGCAACTGAGCGCGTCGCTGAACGAATCGGCGTACGTCAGCGTGCTCGACGGCTGGGAGCTCGTGTTCATCGCCCGCAACGGCGTGTCACGCGTGATGACCACGGGCTTCGTGCTCGGTGCACGTGTGCCGGCGCCGCTGACGTCGCCGGGTGTCGTGCTGCTCGCCCATCATCCCGATCGCGAAGCCGTGCGCGCGTGGCTCGACGAGACCGAACTGCCGCCGTTCACGCCGCACACGATCACCAACAAGGCGCGGCTGCTCGAACAGGTCGACCAGGCGCGCGACGCCGGCTACGCGGCGATCGAGCAGCAACTGCAGGTCGGCGTACGCGGGATCGCGGTGCCGCTGAAGAACCGTCACGGCGAAGTCGTCGCCGCGCTGAGCACGAACATGCCGATCGGCGCGGAGACGACCGACGCGGCCGTGCGGCGCGTGCTGCCGCATCTGCAGGAAGCGGCGCTCGCGATGCTCAACGTGCTGTAGCGACCGACGCCGCCGTCACCCGATCCGCCACCACCGCGGCAGCAGATTGCGCACTTCGCGCCGTCGGTAACGATCGTCGATCAGATGCACGACGCCTTCGTCCTGCTCGGTGCGAATCACGCGCCCGGCCGCCTGCACGACCTTCTGCAGCCCCGGATACAGGTACATGTAGTCGTAACCGTTGCCGAAGCGGGCTTCCATCGCGCGCCGCATCTGCTCGTTGATGTCGTTGACCTGGGGCAGCCCCAGCGTCGCGATGAACGCGCCGATCAGCCGCTCGCCGACCAGGTCGACGCCTTCCGAGAACGCCCCACCGAGTACCGCGAAGCCGACCCCGCGTCCGCTCGCGTCGAAGCGCGCGAGAAACGCGTCGCGCTCGCTTTCGGCCATGCCGGGCGCCTGTGCCCACACGGGGACGTCCGGATGGCGCGTCTGCATCAGCGCGACCACGCGCCCGAGGTAGTCGAAGCTGCTCAGGAAGCCGAGATAGTTGCCGGGGCGCGCCGCGTATTGCGCGGCGATCAGGTCGGCGATCGGCTCGAGCGAACGATCGCGGTCGCGCCAGCGTGTCGACACGTGGCTCGCGACGCGCACCGTCAGTTGCTCGGCGCGGAACGGCCCGTCGACGTCGAGCCAGCCCGTATCGCCGGGCAGCCCGAGCGTGTCTCGATAGAAATGGAACGGGCTCAGCGTGCCGGAGAACAGCACGGTCGCGCGTGCGGCTTCGTAGCGCGGCGCGAGGAAACCGGCCGGGATCACGTTGCGCACGCACAGCGTCGACTGGACGCGGCGCCGGCGGCCGGCCGTCGCGACGCCGTCGAGCGCGGGCTGGCGCGGCATCGGTTCGCCTTGCAGCATCGCGTCGAAGATCGACGCGCTGTCGAACGCTTCGGCCAGCACGCCGAACTGGATCGCCTCGAAATGAAAGCGCAGCAGCGCGTCGCCGTTCGCGCGCGGCGCGTCGGTCAGGTGTTCGCCGATCGCCGCGACGAGGTTTTGCACGGCCGACACGATCGGGCCCGGCACCTCGGGATAGGCTGCATAGCGCTCGGCCTGCGCGCGATTGAGCGTGCCCCATGCGCGGGCGAGCCGGTCGAATGCCTTGCGCAGCGCCGCGGGCGCGGCTTCGCGCGCGGCCGCGAACGCGAACGGATCGAGCGACGCGCTGTACATCTTGCGGGCGCGGTCGAGCAGGTTGTGCGCTTCGTCGACGAGCACGCCGACGCGCCACTGGTTCTGCTGCGCGAGCGTATGCAGCATCGCGCTGCCGTCGTAGTAGTAGTTGTAGTCGCCGATCATCATGTCCGACCAGCGCGCGAGTTCCTGCGCCAGATAGTACGGACAGACGTCGTGCGCGAGCGCCGCGGTGCGCACGGTGTCGCGATCGAGCAGCCCGGCCTCGATCGCCGCATCGCGCGCGGCCGGCAGCCGGTCGTAGAAGCCTTTCGCGAGCGGGCACGATTCGCCGTGGCACGCTTTGTCCGGATGCTCGCAGGCCTTGTCGCGCGCGACGAGTTCCAGCACGCGCAGCGGCAGCGCGGGCGTGCCGGCGCCGAGCGTCGTCGCCGCTTCGAGCGCGAGCGCGCGGCCGGGCGTTTTCGCGGTCAGGAAGAACACATGGTCGAGCTCGCCCTCGCCGCATGCCTTCAGCAGCGGGAACACGGTGCCGAGCGTCTTGCCGATGCCGGTCGGCGCCTGCGCCATCAGGCACTGTTCGTCGCGCGCCGCGCGATAGACGGCGACCGCCAGCTCGCGCTGGCCGCTGCGGAACTGCCCGTGCGGAAACGCGAGCGCACGCAGCGCCGCGTCGCGCGCGGCGCGATGGGCCGTTTCGCGTTCGGCCCAGCCGACGAAGCACGCGCACTGCTCGGCAAAGAACGCCGCGAGCGTGCCGGCGTCGAGCGTTTCCGTCAGCACGGTCTCGCGTTCGGACACGATGTCGAAATACACGAGCGCGACGTCGATTTCCTTGAGGTCGCGCGCGTCGCACATCAGGTGCGCATAGACCTTCGCCTGCGCCCAGTGCAGCGCGCGATGGTTGGCCGGCATCGCGTCGAGACTGCCGCGATAGGTCTTGATTTCCTCGAGCCGGTTCGCCACGGGATCGTAGCCGTCGGCGCGGCCGCGCACGGTCAGCATGCCCCACGTGCCCGTCAACGCGATCTCGGTTTCGTAGCGCGCGCCGCGCTTCGACGTGACCGCGCCGTGGCCGGCGATGCCTTCGAGCGCGGTCGGCGCGGGCGTGAAACGCAGGTCGAGATCGCCGCGCCGCGCGGTGAACTCGCACATCGCCCGCACCGCGACGACGTAGCTCATGCGGACAACCCCGCCGCCTCGGCGTGCGCGACACCTTCGCCGGCCCACTCGACATCAACGACGCGCACCGGCATCCGGTGCGCGAGGCAGTACGCGAGCCAGCGCGTCTGGTTGTCCTGCAGCCGGTCGCCGGGGCCCTTCACCTCGATCAGCTCGTAGCGCTGCTCGTCGGGCCAGAAGCGCACGAGATCGGGCAAGCCGGAACGATTGCTGCGGATATCCGCGAGCAGGCGCGTGAACCACAGCCGCAGGTGCTCGGGCGGCAGGCACGCGAGCGCTTCGTCGAGCAGCGCGTCGGTCAGCACGCCCCAGAACACGAACGGCGACTGCAGCCCGGCCTTCGTCGCGAAATGCCGGCGAATCGTGTCGCGATACGCGCCCGAATCGAGCTGCGCGAAGCAGGCGTCGAAGGCGGCCGCGCGGCGCAGCGCGAAATCGGGGGCATGCAGGTCGGCCGGCCCGCGCTGGAACGGGTGGAAGAACGCGCCGGGCACGGCCGCGAACACGGGCTCCCAGCACAGCAGCCCGAACAGCGAATTGATCAGCGTGTTTTCGACATAGTGGACCGGCGAAGCCGGCTGCGCGAGATGGTCGCGCACCGCGAATTCGACGCTGACGGACGCGTCGGGGCGCGCGAGCACGAGCGTCTCGCGCGGCACGTCCGCGGCAGCGGCCGCGCGTTCGACCCGCTGGCCCGCGCGGCGCTGCAGGCGCGGCAGCATGCGCTCGACGCGCTGACGCTCCTCGTCGCTCTCGAAGCCACCGCGTGCGTCGAGCGCCAGCGCGAGCGCGTCGTCGTCGCGCCCGCAGCGTTCGAGCACGCGGATGCGCCGGTGGCGGCTGCCGGGCCACGCGCTGCGCGCGTACGCGTCGAGCGCGGCGCACCAGTCGGCGCGGCGCTCGCCCGCCTGGCCGAGCGCGAACAGCAGCTTCGCGCGGCGCGTCGCGAGCCACGGCTGCGCGCAGTCGACTGCATCCAGCGCGCGGATCAGGTCGTCGAACGGCAGATCGTCGGGCCATGCGTCGAGCGCGTCGCGACACATCTGCAGCGCGAGATACGCGTCGACGTCGCCGCGCTGCTGGAACGCACGCGACGACGTCGCGATCGGCACGCTTTCGTACTGGAACACGCCGAGATCGGCGAGCACGAATTCGCTCCAGTCCTGATGCAGATTGCCGAAGAACATCAGCCGCAGCCGGTCGCACAGCGCGCCGACCGTCACGCGCAGCACCTGGTCGCCGGGCTGCGCGCACCACGCGTCGAGCGGTTGCGCGAGGTCGTGCGCGGGCCGCAGCCGGTCGAGCCAGTCGGCCTTGCGCTCGCCCGCATGGGCGGCGAGCGACGGAAAGATGCGCAGCAGATCGGCCTTGGTCGACAGCGCGAACAGCTCGTCGAGCGTGAGCGCCGGCGCGGGATCGACCCAGCCGAGCGCGACGAGCGGCGCGGCGGCGGCGAGCGTGCAGCCGATCTCGTCGTACACGAGCTTGCTCGCGCGGAAATCGGATCCGTTGCGCATCAGCATCCGCACGAGCAGCGCGCGCGACGCCTGCGGCAGCGCCGCGAACTGCCGGACGAACGCGTGCTCGTGCGCGTCGAACAGGTCGTCGTAACGCTCGCCGAGCCAGGCCAGCGCGCGTTCGAAATTGGTCAGGTAGTAAAACGCCGGAGGCGTCGGCGAGGCAGGCGTCACGGGGATCGATCACTGTACATTTGTACAGGTCGGAATCATATCAAATGTGACGGGCAATGCCGCACGCGGCATCGCCCTTTCGCTGCCCGGCCCCGGTCAGAACTGGTAATTCACCGACATGTCGAACACGCCGTTGGTCGACTGCTGCGTGATCGGGCTGCGCGCCGCGCGGCCGACGAGCTGCTCGAGCGCGCCGTCCACCGTGACGAACCAGTGCTTGTTCACGAACCACACCATCGTCATGCCCACGCCGGCCGACTTGATCCCGGCCCCCGACGAATAGGCCGGCAGCCCCGAACGCGCGGCGGCCCCCGGGGTCACGCCGAACCAGCTGTTCATGTAGCGGGAGTCGGCGAACGTCACGGTCGGCCCGGCGAACCAGAAGAAGTGCTCGTTGCTTCCCGGCATCGGCATGTACGCGGAGAAATCGCCGGTCCAGCCGTTCGATCCGCCGATGCTGCGCCGGACGTCCGCGCGCAGCACGAGCGGGAAATCCTTCGAGACCACATAGTCGGCCGCGAGCTTCATCACGGGCGCCGCGTTGATGTTGTCGAGACCGTTCAGATGGCCGAGATCGTCGGCCGAACGGCGCCCGAGGTCATAGCCGACCGACAAACTCACGCGCCAGTTCGGCCCGCGCAGCACGTTCGCGCCGAGCCCCTCGCCCGTCGACAGGAAGAACAGGTCGCGATAGCGGATGTCGAAATTCGGGCCGCCCATCACGCGATAGCGGTCGGAGCCCGCATAGCGCGGCTGCAGCGTCATCGCGGCGCCGACACTGACCTGCCACGTGGGGATGTTCGGATCGAAGAGTTTCTGCAGCGGTACGCCCGCGGTGTATTGCCATTCGCCGAGCGGCGAAGGCGTCTGGGCCGACGCGTCGCGGGCGCCGGCGGCGGCGAGCGCCGCGAAGGCCGAAAGGCTGAATACGAACCGGCGTGCGCCGGATGACGACAACGGGCGAGCAACAGTGGTCAAGGTGATCTCCGTCGGTTGCGCGAAACGAACCTGAGGAAAAGCGCGTTGCGCTTCGTCGGCTGCGGCAGCAGGCAGCCTGCCGCACGAACGTAGCGTACGCTGAATTAACGGACATCCTACGCGACACGCGCGCAGACGCAAAGCGCCCGTCGTGTGCGGGCACTTTGCCGAAACCCGGCATGAGCGGGTGGATGATTGCGGAATCAGAAACGCTCGACGTGATAGTCGCCGGCGAGCGCGGCGGGGCTGCGCGTCGACATCATTCGCGAGAAGCCGTCGGCGAGCCGGCCGAGCGCGAGCTGCTTCTGGCTCGCGTCCCAGTGCGTGTAGGTGTCGTACGCGACGTCGTCGAACGAAACGGTGACGGCGACCGGGCGGCCGCTGGCGCGAAAGCCGATCTGCAGCACGCCGCCCGGCAATTCCTCGATGTGATAGCGCAGCGAACGCGATTCGAAATAGCGGCCCAGTACCTGAGCGATCGCGCGCTTGTCGGGCGATTGCACGTGAATGTCCATGACGGTCCTCCTTTTCAGTGTTCGCGCGGCCGGTGGTGGCGCACTGCTCCCGCCCGGCATCCGCATCGGCGGCGGGTTCGACGGCGGGTCGCCTTGCGGCAGCCCGTCGGGCACGGGCGGATCGACCGGGTCGTCGTGCCCGGGCGGCGGCGGATCCGGGTCGACGTCGGGTGTCGTCGGTTCGGGGCGGTGCAGCATGGATGGCGTGTTCATGTCACTCCTGCGCGACGGCGCGCGCATGTCGATGGCGAGGCCAGCCCTCGCAAGCGCCGTGCCCGCTGCCGTGCCGTGAGCATTCGCCGATCGGCTCAGTCGTCGTAGGCCGCCATGACGAGCCACATCGCGCGCCCTTCGGCGATCAACTGCACGGCGAGCGCGAATGGATCGGACGGTTCGCATTGCGCGACGAGCGCCTGCTGCGCGCGCTCCGGGCCGTCGTACACGGTGTCGTTCAGTTCGCGTACCTCGTCCTTGCCGTCGAACATGCGCCGCTCCGGCCGATAGACCCGCGACTCGCGCTTCCACGTATCGAAACGCTCGCGCACGTGGCCGAAATCCCCGCCGCATACGTTCGCGTCGTAACGTATCCTTTCCCTGGCTGCATTCATCACGATGCCCTCCGTCCGTACCGGACGCGTGCGCGTCGTCCCGCATGCCCGGCCGGTTCTCGCCGGCTTGCAAGCGTCGTGCCACGGATGCCGCGGGTACGGCGCTTGCGCCTTCTCATCGACAAGGAGGTTCGACCATGACCGTTCACGCCCCCGGCCGCCGCGACGCCGTGTCACTGGCTGCCGGATTGCTCCAGTTCGCCACGTCGCGTCCGCCGTCCGAAGACAAGACGGAGGAGCGCATCGACGAAGGGCTCGAGGAGACGTTTCCGGCCAGCGATCCGCCCGCCGTCGGCGGTGCGACGCGTATCGCCCCCGCCAAGCCGTCCGGCGAGCGCGAACGACGCGCGCCGCACGTCCCTTCCCCGCCCCGCGATCACGGCTGACGGCGGCACCCGGCGCGCGATGCATCGGAGTTCGCGCGCCGGCCAGATCAGGAGGCAATCCGATGAAAGTCCTTGAACGCAGATGGCATGAAATCAGCGGCGCGGCCGGCGTCGCGGCGCTGGCCGCGATCGAAAGCGCGGTGGTCCTGGCGATCGTCACGATGACGGGCATCGGCCACTGACGTCCCGGGTCGACGCCGCGGCTGCCGCCGTGGAAGATGTACAAGCGGGCTGGCAAATTTCTCCGTCGCGCGGCAGCCGAGCGCAACCGTTTATCAGCGTGAACTGGCCCTGGGCCCGACGTGCGCGCATCGTGCGCGGCACACGCGCTACCCCGTATCGTTCCGATCACGAAGGAGGCGTTCATGTATCGCGTCAACGAGATCATGTCGCGCGACGTAGTGTGCGTCGCGCCGACCGACACGATTCGCCATGCGGCCGAATTGATGCAGCGCTTCGATATCGGCGTCCTGCCGGTTTGCGACGGCACCGAACTCGTCGCGATCGTGACCGACCGCGACCTCGCGGTGCGGGCGCTGTCGCACGGTCATTCACCCGATACGCCCGTGCAGGCGGTCGCGTCCCGACCCGTGCAGTGGTGCGTCGAGGACGACGGCGTCGGCGACGTCCAGCAGCGGATGGCCGACGTGCAGTTGCACCGCTTGCCGGTGCTCGACCGCAGTCTGAAGCTCGTCGGCATGGTGTCGCTCGGCGACATCGCGACGCGCGCGGGCGGCCCGGCGCGCGACGAGCTCGCCAATACGCTCGAGGACGTGTCGTTGCCGCGCCGCCGCTGACCGACCGGCGTCCCCCATCATCCCGCGCGGCCTTGTTGCCCCGACGAAATACCCGCGCAATGAATTTGCGCGCGGATCGGGTTGCCGCTTCGACCAGGAGGTTTTCGATGACAACGGACAAACCGTCGCGCGACGCCGCACGCATCGTCGGCGCGAATTCGCGCACGGCCGGAGGCGGGCCGGGGCCCGACGTGATGGCCGCCAGCACGTTCGAAGGCGATCGCGTACTGACGATCGACGGCGACGATATCGGCAAGATCGCCAACATCATGCTCGACGTGCGCGCCGGGCGGATCGCGTATGCGGTCGTGTCGTCCGGCGGCCTGCTCGGGATCGGCGACAAGCTGCTCGCGGTGCCGTGGAATGCGCTCGTGCTCGATGCCGAGCGCCAATGCTTCGTGCTGCCCGTCGACACCGCCCGTGTGCGCGAAGCGCCCGGCTTCGACAAGAGCCGCTGGCCCGCGATGGCCGACCCCGAATGGGCCGAAGCCCTGCATGCGTACTATGGCCGTTCGCCGTACTGGCTGATCGAGGAAGGCGAAACGGCGCTGGACTCGCCGCCGTACGAGGCGTCGCCGGGCGGCCCCGAAAACGGCACGCGGCACCACTGAAGCCTGCCGGCCGGAAGGCCGGTCACTGCGCGGCGGCCACCGTCTTCGCGAGTTGCCGCGCGGCGTTCAGGTGTGCGTTCAACACCGGCAGCGTGCGGGCCGCGAACGCGCGAAGCTGCGGGTCGCGGCCGTCTTTCGCCTCGGTTTCGTAAAGCCGGATCGCCGCTTCGTGCGCGGGCGGCCCGGCCAGCGCCACGTACGCCGTATCGAACGCGCGCCCGTCCTTCGCGCGCAACGCCGTGACCGCCGGATCGACGAGCATCCGCGTCTGGACCGGCACGCCTTTCTGCGCACCGATGTGGCGCAATTCGTCCGCGATACGCGCGTGATCGTCGAGCATCCGGCGCGCGAAGGCCTTCACGTCCGCGTTCGACGAGCGGTCGAGCGCGAGTTGGCTGGCCTGTCGCTCCACCTTGCCGATCATGCCGGCCTTGTCGACGAACTCGGCGTCGATGCCGATCGGCCGCTGCGTCAGGCCGGGCTCGTCGGCGGTCGGGCCGGGACGGATCACGCCCGGCGCGACCTGCGCGGACGAAGCGGGCGGCGCTTGCGCGTGCGAGAGCGCGAACGTCAGGACGCCGGCGGCGGCAGTCAGCATGACGACTGCCGCTGGCCGACGCCCGCCCCGCTTCATCCTCCGGATTGTTCGGTTTGTGCTCATCCGGACCTCCGTGTCGTGCGACGGAGCGGGCCGGCCGCGCGGCTTGCCGTCACGCGGGACGATGGGGCGACGTGAAGAAATCGGGCCACGCGCCGTTGTCCCAAGCGCCCTCGGTGCGCTCCACCGACAGCGCGCCGGCGGCGAGCATCGTCCGCTCCGCGAACGTGATCGTGCGCCGTGTCACATGCGCAGCCAGCACGACACCGTTTTCGCATTGCTTCAGCGCGCCATGCCCCTCCGGCGCATCGCCGCGCATCCGGCTGAGCGCGCCGCACAACGCGCCGACATAGCCGCCGACGAGCGGCACGCCGATCCATGCGAGGGACGAGTGAAGCCCGCCCAGATACAGCAGCGCGGCCCCGACGAGCCCGACGATCGCGCCGATGGCCACGCCCTCCAGCGCGCCGATGCCGCCCGGCCGCGCGGCCGAGTCCGCATAGACGTCGCCGCCGAGCCAGAACAGCGCGTGCTGTCCGGGCGGATTGAGAAAGAAGACTTTCACGTCGTCCCGATGCATGGCGTGGCCGCGCAATTGCGCCGCGCAGCGTTCCGCCTGCTCGAGCCGCGAGAACCGGCCCGCGATGATGGTGTCCATGTCGAACCCTCCTGCCCGGTGACGCGCAGGGCCGCGGGCGCGCGACGCCCGATCGGCCCGGCGCTGGCCCGCGCATCACGTTACTTCCGGCGGATCTGCAGCTTGTCGCGCACACCGCTCACGCCGCTGACGTCGTGCGCGACGCGGATCGCGGTCGCGCGTTGCCGCTCGTCGGGCACGTTGCCCGTCAGTTCGACCACGCGGTCGCGAACCTGCACGTCGATGTCGCCGGAGGCCAGCCCGCGTTCGGCGACGAGCGCGGCCCGGACGCGGGACGCGAGCGTCGCATCGCGGATCTGGCCCCCGACGGCCGACGTCTGGCTCGCCAGCTTCGCACGGGTGCCCTCCTCGGCCGATGCGTAGCGGGGTGTCGCGATCCATGCACACGACAGCACCAGTATGCTCGCGATCGGCACGACCGGCGTCCTGCGTCGGGTGCGTGCCGGCTTGCTGCCCGTGCCGTCGCGCCGCGTGCTTTCCGTTGCGTCCATCGCGTCTCCTTTTCGTATGCGGGCGGGCGGCCAGTTTGCGCGCGCTCTGTGCGCGCCGCTACCGCCCGCGCGGCTTTCCGTCACCCGCGTCACCCGTGTCGTCCGGTACGACGTCGACGATCACGCTCGCGAGCGTCGGCATGTCGACCGGCTTGCACAGGTACGCATCGAACCCGGCGGCCATCACGCGGCGCCGGTCGGCGTTGCCGGCGTGCGCGGTCACCGCGACCACCGGCACGTGCCCGCCGCCGTTCGGCCGGCGCCGGATCCGGTCCAGCAGCCAGTAACCGTCGCCGTCCGGCATCGCGAGATCCGACAGCACGACGCTCGGCTGCTGCCGCTCCATCGCGTCGAGCGCATCGTGCCCCGACCGCGCGGTCGATACCTGCGCGCCCATCGTTTCGAGCGCCGCCGCGAGGCTGGTCCGCGACGTCGCGTCGTCGTCGACCACCAGCACGCGCTGGCCGTCGAGCGCGACCGTATCGGACGCGCCCTTCCCGCGCGACCGCTGCTCGACCGGATCGTCGGCGTCCCAGCCGGCCGGCAGCGTCACCGTGACGGTCATGCCGCGCCCGGCGCCCGCGCTCGTCGCGACGACCTCGCCGCCGTGCAGCTGCGCGATGTGGCGCACGATCGACAGGCCGAGCCCGAGGCCGCGCTTCGGCGACGTGAAGGCCCCTTCGGGCCGGCTGAACGTGTCGAACAGGTGCGGCAGGCGTTCCGGCGCAATGCCTTGGCCGGTGTCGGAGACCGACAGCCGCACGCGCTCGCCGGCGCGCGTCAGCGACACGTTGATGCGTCCGCCCGGCGGCGTGAACTTGATCGCGTTCGACAGCAGGTTCGACAGGACCTGGCGCAGGCGTTCGCCGTCCGCCGGAACCACGCAGGCGGGCATCGCATACTCCGTCGACAGCACGAGCCCGTTCGCCTGCGCCGTCGCATCGAGTTCATGTGCGGCGTCGCGCACGACCCGCACGAGATCGACCGGCACGCGTTCGAGGCGCAGCCGGCCGGTCGCGAGCGACGATGCGTCGAGCAGGTCGGCGACCATGTGCGACAGCGACCGCGCGCTGCGATCGATCGCATCGACCGCCTGCTGCGCGAAGCCCTGCCCGTCGGCGTTGCGCAGCACCTCGACCCAGCCGTAGATCACGTTCAGCGGTGTGCGCAGTTCGTGCGACACCGTCGCCAGCAGCTCGTCCTTCAGCCGGTTCGACGCGTCGGCCTGCACGCGCGCGTCGCGGGCGCCGCGCAGCGAACGGAGGTGGTGGCGTTCGTCGCGGCGGCGTTCGCCCGCTTCGCGCAGCGTCAGCGACAGGCCCGCGCAGTTGCCCTGCGCGTCGACGATCGGCGACGCGGCGAAGGTGGCGCGGAAACGGCCGCCGTCGGGCCGCACGCACAGCACGTCGAGCGGCCCCACCGGCGCGCGCAGGTTCGCGAACGACGCGGGCACCGCATGCCGGCGCAACCAGCGCGGCGCGATCATCGTGACGATGTCGCGTCCGTTCGCCTGTGCCGTATCGATGCCGAAGATGCGTGCCGCGGCCGGATTCCAACTGGTGATCCGGCGCTCGGTGTCGGTCCCGACGATCGCGTCGGGCGACGCATCGACCACGCGGCGCAGCAGCCCGTCGTCGGACACGCGCGCGCCGGACGACGGCTCGCGGTGCGGCGGGTCCGGATCGCGGTCGTCGTCACCGGTCGCGCGCGGACGATCGTTCGCGAACAGCGGCTTCACGGCCGTCACGAGCACGCATTCGACGAAACTGATCGCGACGAACGCGCCGGCTTGCGTCAGCAGCGTGGCCATGGGCGCGTCGCGCCACCACAACGCGCCGATCACGCCGACGCTCGCGACGGTCGCGACGAGGCCGCCGCCGAACGACGTCAGCCACGCGGCTGCCGCCACGCCTGCGTAAAAAGGCAGCGGCGCAAATGGCGCGTGCTCTCCGACAGCCCGGATCGCCAGCGCCTGCAGCGCCGACGCGAGCCCGACGGCCAGTACGACCCATGCACCCTGCCGGAATAGCTCACGGGTCAGAGTCCTCATTGCATCCTTGCATCGCCGGCTCCCGTCGTGCGGGGGGATGCCGCCTTACGGCCATCCGGCATACCGTCGAGCGCGCCGGGCGAGCGTGAATGCGTCAGCAAACACCGTACCCGGCGGCGACCGGGCGCGGCGTTCGCGGCAATGGACGGCCGGACCCTGCGCCCGCGCCGACTGCGGGCGGGGCGGGTGGCTGCCAGTCTCTCCACGGGCACCGCCACAATGGCTCGCCGGCCGCTTTTTTCATCGGGTTCCTGTAAAAAAGCGCTGGTGCTCACCCGAACGTGGCGTCATGCCAACATGAGCGAAAAACCCGATGGCCGGTTTCTTTCACTCACGTCGCGCACATTGGAATTTTCTATTCAGCGGCACCTTCGCGGTCGTTTCGCTGTCGATGATAAATATTGCAATCAACAGGACGTGTGATGCCGTTTTTCAAAAACGGCCCGCGAACGCCTATGGGAGAATCCGCCAACCGGACGAAGCAGCGCGCAGACGGTCGCCGGCTGTCCGGCCGGTCCGCCGCGATGCGCACGCTGCTCGGCCGTATCGAGAAAATCGCGCCGACCCGCGCGAGCGTGATGATTGCCGGCGAAAGCGGGGTCGGCAAGGATATCGTCGCGCGCCGGCTGCACGATCTGAGCGCGCAGCGCGACGGCCCGTTCGTGCCGATGAACTGCGGCGCGATTCCGGCCGACCTTGCCGAGGCGCAACTGTTCGGGCACGAGAAAGGCAGCTTTACCGGCGCGATCGCGCAGCGCGAAGGCTTCTTCGAAGCCGCGCGCGGCGGCACGCTGCTGCTCGACGAGATCGCGGAAATGCCCGCGGCGCTGCAGGTGAAACTGCTGCGGGCGATCGAGTCGAACGCGATCGTGCGCGTGGGCGGCACCGAATCGATTCCGCTCGACGTGCGATTCGTGTCGGCCACCCGCCACAATCCGGCCGACGCCGTGCGCGACGGCCGGCTGCGCGAGGACCTGTTCTACCGGCTCGCCGCGTTCGCGATCTACGTGCCGCCGCTGCGCCAGCGCGACGGCGACGTCGAGACGATCGCGCAGGAATTCGTCGATACGCTGAACGCGCGGCATCGCGCGCACAAGCGGCTGACCGACGCGGCGATCGCCGCGTTGCGTGCGTATTCGTGGCCCGGCAACGTGCGCGAACTGCACAACACGATCGAGCGTGCGTACATCCTGGCGGACGAAGGCATCGACGTCGCGCTGCCGAAGCAGCCGCTGCCGGCGGCCGACATCTCGTCGGAAGGCACGATGTCGCTGCCGGTCGGCGCGACGCTGCACCATGTGCAGCAGCGCTTCATCGCGGCGACGCTGCGTCACTTCGACGGCGACAAGCCGCGCGCGGCCAAGGCGCTCGGCATCAGCCTGAAGACGCTCTACAACCGGCTCGCGCTGATGCGCGACCAGGAAGGTTCGTAAGCGGCGCGGCCTGCATGGCGCGGGCCGCGACCCGCCGGCCGCGTCAGGCGACCTTGAACTGCCCGACCGTCGTCGCCAGCGCATTCGCCTGCGATTGCAGCGCGGTGGCCGCCGCGGTCGACTGTTCGACGAGCGCCGCGTTCTGCTGCACCATTTCGTCGAGCTGGCTGACCGCGCGGTTCACTTCCTGAATCCCGCGCGTCTGCTCGTTCGCCGCGTGCGTGATCTCGGAGATGATGGTCGTCACGTTCGCCACGTTGGACACGATCTCGCGCATCGTGTCGCCGGCCTGGCGCACCTGCCCGGACCCGGCCGACACGCTCGCGACCGTCGATTCGACCAGCACCTTCACCTCGCGCGCGGCCTGCGCGCTGCGTTGTGCGAGGCTGCGCACTTCCTGCGCGACGACCGCGAAGCCGCGGCCCTGCTCGCCCGCACGTGCCGCTTCGACGGCCGCGTTCAGCGCGAGGATGTTGGTCTGGAACGCGATCCCGTCGATCACGCCGATGATGTCGCCGATCCGGCCCGATGCTTCCTCGATCTTCCCCATCGTCGCGACGACGTCCGATACGACCACGCCGCCGTGCGACGCGATCCGCGACGCGGCCGCCGCGCGTTCGTCGGCCTGGCCGGCGGCCGCCGCCGACTGACCGACGGTCGCGGTGATCTCTTCCATCGACGCCGCGGTTTCCTCGAGGCTCGCCGCCGCCGATTCGGTACGCGACGACAGGTCCTGGTTGCCCGCCGCGATCTCGTTCGCGGCCGTGCGCACCGATTCGCTCGCGTCGCGGATCTGACGCATCACGTCGTTCAGCTTGTCGACGAAGCTGTTGAACGAGCGCGCGATGTCGGCGACTTCGTCGCGGCCGTCGGCCGGCAGGCGCTTCGTCAGGTCGCCGGCGCCCGAGCCGATCGCGGCCATCGCCTGGCGCACCTGCGACAGGCGGCGGAACGCGGTCGCGGTGATCGCGCCGATGATCAGCGATGCCACCCCGACGATCACGATCAGCGTGATCAGCGACGCGGTCAGCAGCGAACGCATCCCGGCCGTCGCTTCGGTCTTGTCGAGCAGCACCAGCGCGTACCAGTCGGTGCCCGGCACCGGCTTCGCGCGCACCAGCTTCGCGTCGCCGCCGACGCTGACCTCGACCGGCGCGCTCGCCGTCGCGATCGAGGCCACGCCCGTCGAGCCGAGTTCGGGCGACACGTCGGCGACCGGCTTCAGCGTAAGCTTCGCGTCCGGGTGCGCGACCACGTGGCCGCTGCTGTCGACCAGCATCCCGAAGCTCGCCGGCGTCGGGCGGATCGACTTGACGTTGGCGATCACGCTGTCCATCGACAGGTCCGCGGCAACCACGCCCTTCAGCGCGCCGTCGCGCAGGATCGGCACCGCGAACGTGACGACGAGGTTGCCCGTGCCGGCATCGACGTACGGCGGCGTGACGACCGGCTTGCCGGCCTGCGCGGCCTGCTTGTACCACGGTCGGCCGGTCGGGTCGTAGTCGGGCGGGATGCCGGTCGGATCGGAGAAGTGGAACGCCTTGTCGGCGTAGCCGGCATAGACGTTCGTGAAGCCGCCGGCCGCGGCCATCTGCTTGAACACAGGCAACGGATCGGGCGTCAGCGCGGCATCCTGCAGCGACGCGATCATCCGGCTGCGGGTCGCGACCCAGTCGGCGATCCCGACCACGTGGCCGCTCGCGACGGAGGTCAGGTTGCGGTCGATCGCGTCGTCGTTGTACGAGCGCGCGATGAAATAGTTGATCAGGGTCGTGGCGACGAGCGCGGATACGACGATGGCGACGCACGCGGCGAGAATGCGGGCGCGAATGGACGAGAGCATGGTAACGACTCGGTAAGGGAGCGGGAACGCCCGGTGGACGAATTCACCGGGTAAACGGCAAATCGCACCGCTTACTTGAGGTCGTTGTGACAATTCAATGAAACGTATGACGACTGGTATCCGCGACTGTCAGCGGATCGTCGGGATGGCCGGGTTCGACGCATGGGCTGCGCGCCGGTCTCCGCGCCCGGCCGCCACCCGCTACAGCCGATGGCTCGGACGCGGATCGGCGTCCGCGGGCGCCGCATCGGCCCGCGTGTCGCGGTCGAAATCGTCCTTCTGCCGCATCCGCTCGCGCAGGTTCCGGATCGCGAATACGTGGATGTAGTCGTGCACGCGCGCACCGGACGACAGCGCGCGCACTTCGTCGTCGAGCATCGCGCGCAGCTGATCCGCGCCGATCGCGCGCCGTTCGGCGGCTTCCTTGAGTGAATCGAGCAAATTGTCCTTGGACATCGACAGACTCCTGACGGTCGAGGAACGAAAAGATGACGGTACCGGAAGCTTAAAGACTGGACAGACGTGCGGCGTACGATGCGCCGGCGCGTGTTTGCGCGTGATCAACGGCACGTTGCGTGCCGTCGCGTCGATCCGTTTCCGAACCGGTCGCGCAGTTCGCGGTGCACATGGCCCGCGAACGAGACTGGAAGCCCTGCCACGCCACCCCGGGCGCGACACTGGCGACGGGCGGCGGATGGAGCGCCGCGCGACGCCGATGCAGTGGGGAAACTTAGACCGTCCGAAATCATGCGTCAAGCGCGCCTCCGTCATGCATTCGTCGGACGAACGCGCCGGACCGGCCGGTCGCCCCGCCGCGCGTGTCAGCGGATTCCGATAGGCGTCGCGCAATTTCCTGACAGCGACTTCAGCGCGCGCCGCTTGGCAGCGCGCCGTCGCCACACGATACTGATGACATGAACCAGGCGTTCATACCGGAACATCGCTCAGTCGGCCATCGAGCCGGCACGCGGGGTCCGGCGCAGGAGACCAACCATGGCACATCGCAACTTACCGGGCCGGGACGGCCAGCGGCGCGCGTCCGGCAACGCGCGCGCCCTGCCCGCCCGGGCCGCGTCGGCCAGCAACCGTCCGTCCGACGACCTCGACACCTTGCTGGCGCTCGCCCGCGAGGCCGGCTTGCTCGTCACGCTCGACGGGCAGATCGGCCGCGAAAAGTATCAGAGCGTCGCGGGGTCGGTTCTCGCGTTGCAGCGGTTCGCCGCGGCGCTCAGCGCGCGAAACGCAGCCGACGCGCCGGCCGGCACGGAGCCGCGCCGCAAGGCCCGCCCCGGCTGGCCGCATGCGAATCGTTTGCGCAGCCGCACGTGCAGCGCATGCGCGCCACTGCACATCGTGCGTCCGCATGCGCGGGTACGGCACGGCGCCGGCCGCCGACACGACCTGCGATCGATTCTTCGTACCCTCTGATCTGCGCACGTAATCGACGCGCCGACGCGCGGCACGAGGCCGTACCGCGATTACGGGTGCCACGCCCCTTCCGCCATGCCGGCGCGCTGCCGTGCAGGCGTCCGCGCTCGCCACGGTCCGTATCGAAACGACCGCGCGCGATGACGCGCCGCTCGACGCGGCTGCATTCAAAACCATTCCTGCGAGGAAATCGATTCGGCGGGGCCAGGCGGAAAGCGGACGGGGTGACTTCCACCCCGCCCGTCCTCCAAGGCAACCGTCGGTTGCCTACCCTCGTGCCAGAGAGTTCCCGGTCGGATGACGCGCCGAATAAATGCGTGGCGCGGTTCCTGAAAATGATGTGACGGCGACGCGTGCGGCGAGATCGTCACTCGCATGCATGCGGTGGCTTTGCGCGTGCACGACAGACCACCCGCGTCACCGGATGTGCATCACTGTCTCATGCGATGTGCGTGGCGTTTTGATGCAGGTCAATCCAAACCCGCTTCGATCGCGACGATGCGCGATTCATTCCGCACCCCGCACCAGCAGCACCGGCACCTCCGCGAGATGCGCGACCCGCCGCGCGACGCTGCCGATCAGCCAGGCGGCGATGCCGCGACGGCCGTGCGTGCCGACCACCAGCAGCTCTGCCCGCCAGTGCACGGCGTCGCGCATCAGCGCATGGGCCACGTCGTCGCTGGTCGGACGCGTTTCGACGATGCCGCGCTTGGTCGGATTGCCGGTCGCATGGAACAGCGGGCCGATCTTCGCGAGGGCATCCTCGCCCTCCGCACGGTACGCGTCCTCGAGCGCACGCACTGGCACCATATCGGTCAGACGAACCGCGCGATCGATCACGTACGCCGCATACAGCAACGTCGTCGGCGCTGCGAAGCCGAGCCCGACGCGCACCGCGTGCAGCGACGGCTCGCTGCCGTCGACCGCGAACATCAGCCGCTGCAGCGTGCCGTCCGACGTTCGTGCATAGGCGGACGGCACGATCAGCAGCGCGCAGCGCGCGCGTTTCGTCAGCGTGTCCGACATCGCGCCTTCGACGAGCCGCAACAGCCCGTGATGCGGATTCGCGCCGATCGCCAGCACGTCCGCGTGCCACGTCGACGTATCGTTCACCAGTGCGTCGGCGACCGAGCCGCCCGTGATCGACGTATCGACGACCACCTGTTCGACTTCGATGCCGCTGTCGGCGAACAGCGCCGCGATCCGCGCGCAGGTGGCTTGCGCTTCGCGCATCATGTCCTCGCGTGCGGACGTCAGCAGCGCGTCGATGCGCGGAATGTCGGGCAACACGAGGCGCGGATTGTCGATCGCGCAAATGATGCGCAATCGCATGCCGGGACGCACCAGCGTGCGCACGTAGCGTGCGGCGGTCAGCGATTCGGGCGTCGGATCGACGGCCAGCGCGAGCCGCGCGAGCGTCGGGATGGGCTGGGCAGGCTGCATGGCGAAGGTCTCCGTGCGTGCCCGTCGTCGCCGGGCGACGACGGGGCGCTGCGCGCGGTAGCGGCGCGGCGGCGACCGAACACAGCCGCCGGGCTCGCCGGGATCGGCGGGATGCCACGCGAAGCGCGGACAAGCGATGCGTTCGTTCAGCATAGGCGGTCCGGCGTGCGCGTGCATGATCGCGATCAACGATCGCGAACGGTCGCGGCGCCCCGCCCGCGCGGCTTACGACTTCGTCGGCATCGACGCGGCCGGACGGTTCGCGTAGAACAGCGCGTACGCGATGCCAAGCAGCACGATCCACACCGGCCCGATCACGAGCGCGACACGCGTATCGGGCGTGAACGCCATCAGCACGACGACCAGCACGAGAAAGCCGAGCGCGATGAACGAACCGAGCGGATAGAACGGCACGCGGATCGGCAGGCGCGCGATCTTGTCGGCCGACAGCGTGCGGCGAAAACGCATCTGCGCGATCAGGATCACGCACCACGTCCAGATCGCGCCGAACGTCGACACCGACGTGAGCCACGTGAACACGTGCTGCGGCGCGAGATAGTTGAGCAGCACGCCGATCAGCAGCAGCGCGACCGACACGGCCACGCCGTACACGGGCACGCCGCTGCGGTTCACGCGGCCGAGCGCGGCCGGCGCCTGGCCCTGCTGCGCGAGGTTGTAGAGCATCCGCGCGGTGCTGAACAGACCGCTGTTGCAGGACGACAGCGCCGCGGTCAGCACGACGAAGTTGATGATGCCGGCGGCGGCCGGAATGCCGAGCCGCGAGAACGTCATCACGAACGGGCTACCCTGCGTGCCGATCTGGTCCCACGGATAGAGCGACATGATCACGAACAGCGCGCCGATGTAGAAAATCAGCACGCGCCAGAACACCGAATTCACGGCCTTCGTCAGCGACTTCTCCGGGTTGCGCGCCTCGCCGGCCGTGAGGCCGAGCATCTCGACGCCGAGATACGCGAACATCACGATCGGCAGCGCGGCGATCACGCCGTTGATGCCGTTGGGCATGAAGCCGCCGTGCGACCACAGGTTCGAGATGCCGGTCGCGATGCCGCCGTTGCCGATGCCGAACGCGATCATCAGGCCGCCGCCGATGATCATCAGCACGATCGTGACGATCTTGATCAGCGCGAACCAGAACTCGAATTCGCCATACAGTTTGACCGCGATGAAGTTCACCGAGCCCATCGCCAAGAGCGCCGCGAGCGCCCAGATCCAGTTCGGCACGCCGGGGAACCACATGTGCATGTAGACGCCGACCGCCGTGATTTCCGCCATGCAGGTGACGATCCACACGAACCAGTAGGTCCAGCCGGTCAGGTAACCGGCGAGCGGGCCGAGGTAGTCGCGCGCATAGCGGCTGAATGCGCCGGCGACCGGGTTGGTGATCGCCATCTCGCCGAGCGCGCGCATGATCAGGAAGATCGCGAGGCCGCCCAGCAGGTAGGTCAGCAGGATGGCCGGGCCGGCCGTGCGGATCGCGGTGGCCGAGCCGAGGAACAGTCCGACGCCGATCGTCGCGCCGAGCGCCATCAGGTTGATGTGCCGCTCTTCCAGCCCGCGGTGCAGCTGGTCTTCTGGTTGTTTCAAATCCGTCAAATCCGTCTCCTGGCAGCCGCGCAGGCCGCCGTCATTGTGTCGATGACAATGCGCGACCGTTCATGCCGATTTTTTGGCAACCGAAAACGAAATAATCCCCGTTGTCGATTTCTGAATGAGAAACGACGTGGGTGCCGTGTTAATCCGATTGGAATCGCCACGGATTATCCGTATTTCCCTGAACAAGCCGGAAAATGGATCGGGTCTTTCACGGAATACGCCCGGGCGCTCCACGCGACGCGGCTGTGCGCGTGACGACCGGCAACGGGATCCATCGCTTTCGGCGCGAACGAACGTGCGTCGAATGTGCGCAATCAAGCCCACGCAATATGCAGGCGGGATTATAAGGAGGATGGCTGGCTTTATGCCAGGCGATTTTGGGAAAATCGCAATGGGTGAAAGCGGTGGGCGGATTTGAATGCACGGGATGGCGCGCGCGTTCTGATCTTCAGACCTGGATAGACGAGAGCGACTGCGACGCCACCAGCTTTGGTGGCGTGGGACATGCGCACCGACAGAGGTCGTCGCTGGTTGCCGACTGTCGGCCGTTTGGTCCGGTGGCTGAATGACACGGGCCATCGCATGCGACCGTGTCGAATGACTTGCTTAGCCGCAGAAACCGGTCAGTTCCCTATTTTCCTGCTTCGATTGCTGTCGGGACTTCGCCATTGCCCACTATGCGGAATACAACGCGAGATCGCGGCGAGCGTCACGATCCCGCTCAAAATTGGGCCGTCACCTGAAATCCGACCGTCACGCGTGCGGTCGGAAATCCAGACGGCTTGTAGACCGGCGTACCGGCGAACAGGTCGTAACCGTAGCCACCGAAACGCGTCGCGACGCTGCCCTTGATGCCAATTACGGCACCGGCCAACTGCGTACCGACCAACGCAACCGGCTGCGGCCCCCAAACGCGGCCGTAATCCAATCCTGCATAAATCGCCTGTCCGGTCTGTCCGACCGGCATTTGCAGCTCGTTGCGCCAGTAGAAGCCGCGCGCCGCCGCCAGCATCGTTTCGCCGTCGAACCCGCGAACTGTGTAGCGACTGCCGATCGTCAAGTCATCGATGTAGTACAACGAGTTCCCGGTATATTGGCCGTGGATGCTCGTCACGTATCGGAACGGCTGCTTCGCGATCGCAAACGGCACCGACAGGTTCGCGTCGAGTACAGCCATCTTGAAGCGGTAAGTCGGACCGCCACCGGCGGCAAGAATGTCGTCCTGCGCGCCCAAGCCACCGACGCCCTGCCGGTACGCCAGCGTACCGTCGAACTGCGCCCCGTCGAAGTAGTGACGGTCGGTCAGGCCGAACTCAACGAACGTGTTGTTGCGCCGTTGTTGCGAGATTTCCGTATCTTCGATGAAGCTTTGACCGAAGCGACGGGACAATCGGACATAGCCGCCGAATACGTCGTTCTGGCTACGGGCAAGTACACGGGCGAGCTTGAAATCGACCGTCTTTGAATTGCCGCTTGCAACGAATGTTTGATTCACGCCAGCGATTTGCTGGTAGTACGTGTTCGTGTAGGCCGATAACGTCGCGGTCCAGTAGCTCCAAGGGATCGAGTAGAAACCGTTCCAGCCGTGCGAACCAAGGCGCTTGTCGCCAAGTTCAAGGTCCTGGCTCACGCCGACGTTGAAGATGTCGTTTAGCCCGAGCGGATTGTCGATGCCGATCGACAGGTTGCCTTGCAGCTTGCCGGTCGCGCGCGTGCCCGAGTTGTCGATCGACGCCACCACAGTCCACGGTTTGCCACGCTTCACATCGAGCACGACATCGCTTTCGCCAGGTACGTCGCCCGGAACGATCTGCATCGATACGTCTTGACTCTGTACGCGCTTCATCTGCTCCAAACCTTGCTCAAGGTCGCGCAGGTTCAACAGTTCGCCGTCGCGTGTCGGGAATGCGGTTTTCCATGTGCCGCGCAGTTTTTCGTCAGCGAAACGCACGTGTCGGATCACGCCGGGAATCAGCGAGACTTTCAACGTACCGGACGACAAATCCTGTTCGGGGAGCAGCACGCGCGTCGTGATGTAGCCGCGCGACAAAATGTCTTGCGACAGCGCCTTGATGAGCACATCAAGCCCTTGCTTGCCAACGCACTGCCCCGTGTAGTGTTCAAGCCATTCGCGCGCGAACGCGAAGCGATCCATGGGCAGTACGGACGCGCCCTGCGCTTTCACGCCGTCCGGCAGCGAATCGGGAACGTCGACCGTGAAACGATCAATGCGGAAGCATGGTGTTTCGGCCGGAAGCTGTGGATAGCCTGCACTCGCCGCGACACTCGAACGAACTCCCGGCGCGGAAACGATTCGTTCACGCTCGCGCGCTTCCTCCTGCTGACGTGCCTGTTGTTCGTTACCAAGCGGCTGTACCGATTGTGCCATCGCACAGGTCGATGCGATAAGCAACGACCCGGCGACAAGGCTCCCCCCTCGGATTTTCTTCTTCATGTATTTGATTCTCTCGATTACGCGTACCGCGTGACCATCCAGACCCCAATCAGGATGACGACAGCACCGACGACCTGCATCGGCCGCAACAGGTGTTCGTGTAGCGCAGTAAACGACAGCACCACAAGCATGGAAATCGCCACCATCGCCGGATACGCAACGCCTAGCGTTGTTCTGCGCAGCGCGATTGCGTAAAGGAGGAAGCCGACACCATAGGCACCTATGGCTGCCCCGCGGGCGATCCATGGCAACATGCTCGATTCACCAAGTGCGATTCCCTTGAGAGCCGCAACTCGGAGCAATATGCTCGCGAGACCACCGAAAAAACCACTTGCGACGACGATCAGCCAGTTCACCGCGCGGCCTCCGTCACGACTGCCACATCCGGCCGCGGCCTGGTGTTTGTGCGGATGTCATCGGATGCGCCCGTGTTCCCATCAAAAATCATATTGAACCGATTCGCGCCATGGAGCGCGATCAGCACGATGGCGGGAAAGACGACCGAAAAGTTTCGCGCCTCATCGCGGTAGCCGAAAAAGAAGAACAACACCAGCACCGGCAGGAATGCCGCAAAAAAATAGATCCGGTATCGATGTGGCGTCGCGCGCCACGCCGAGCCGAAGAACACCGCTAGCGGGACAAGCATCAGCGGATTTTCGAGACTTGGCGTAAAGATGCCCTTGCCGATCAGGTTGTAGAACGACAGGTAAGACAAGGGATTAAGCCAGAACCTCAGGTTATCCCAAACGTGAAATTCGACGAAACCACCCGCATTCGCGTCGTAGCCGCTCATGATGAAATGGCGCGTGCCCACGCAGATCACAAGCTGCAGCACCAGCCAACCGACTCGCTTCAATACCGGAACGTCGCGCTCGTGCAGGAAAAATAGCGCGAGTGGAACAAGGAAGAACGTTTCCTTGTTCAGGGAGAAGATGGAAACCATCAACGTGCATGCCAGCATCCGCTTCTTCAACAGGAAATAGCAGGCACCGAGTACGCCGAGCAGTTCGAAAAAGTCATAGTAGTAACCGCCCTGCTGAAAGGTGAGCGGATAGACGAAGCCGAACGCCGCCAGAAAGCCAACGGATTGCCCGAAGTTCAGGCCGTGTAGTCTGGCCAGCCTGTAGACCAGCAACAGCGCGAACAGCGTCGACAACACGATCGCGATGTACGTCAGGTGATAGACGAGCGCCACGATCGGTGTCCAGTATTCGTCCGGCACACTTGCGAAATAGGTGTTGTGCAGCGAATCATGTCGTTTGATCGATTTGAAAAGCTTTTCCTGCTTTTCCTGCCCAAGCCGCTCGGCTACCCATTTTTCGGCTCGCGGGAACGACGAGCGATAGACATACGGCTTCGGTGCCTCGCCGTTCATCATGCCGACGAGGCTGTAGCTGGTTGCAAAATCCCCTTTCTGGTCGTCACGAAAACCCCACTTCAGCAACATGCTGTTCGTGATGTTTCCCGCGCATACAAACAGCAGCACATAGACGATGGCGAAGCGGCAGAACGCCAGCACGCGGTTTCGGTTTTTTTCTGTCATAGCAATTGTGCCGCTCACGGAGCTGGCAAGAAGTGAGCGGCCAGCACGATCGCCACCATGATGCAAAGCATGCTGAAGCTACCGCGATTCTCGAGAATATGGACTATCGGATCGTCGTGCATGACGCCACGCACTGTTGCGATCCATAGACGACCGAACAGGTAGATCAACCCGATCTGCACGAACCAGAGAAGATGCGGAACCGTGTAACGAGCTACCGTTTCCGGGGCATTGATGAACAGACCAAACACGACCACCGCAGCGAGGGAGGCGCCGATGCCAAACGGCCAAAGGACTTCGAGGTCGCTCACTCGATAATCCCGACCGGCCGTCGCGTTTTTGTCGCTCTGGCGTAAGAACACCAACTCTGAGCAACGTTTCACGAGCGCGAGGCTGAGAAACGCAAACACTGAGAATGCAAGGAGCCATCGACTCACCATAATCTCCGCTGCAACTGCCCCTGCGACGATTCGGTACGTGTACAGCAATGACAGAACGACCACATCGAGTAGCACGACTGACTTCAAACGCCAGCTGTACGCGGTCGTCAGGAACAGATAGAGCGCGAACATGCCGGTAAATTCGGCTGACACCGCCAACGCCAATGCAAACGCCAATGTCAGCAGTACCGCTGCGCACGTGATGCCTTGACTGATCGACAACACCCCGCTCGCAAACGGACGATTGCGCTTTCTTGGATGTCTGCGATCACTGTCCAGATCCCAAAGATCGTTGCCGATGTAGGTTGCCGACGCGCCAAGCGACATTGACAAGAACGCCAGTGCGAGCACGCTGACTTTGTCGACATCAAGGAACGCAAAGGCCGTCAGCAGTGGGACGAACAGCAGCAGGTTCTTTAGCCACTGGTGAACACGCAGGGCCTTGCACCATGTGGAGAACGTTGCACGGACATTCGTGAACTCGTGTTCGATGGGAACGTGGCTGCGAACGTCCGCGCCGACATCCGATGAAACGCCGGCAAGTACGGCACCTCTCGCGCCAGTCCAAACGGGCAAATCGGCTTTGCTGTCACCCGCATACACGAAGTCGTCGCCGATCTGCTCGCGAATGCAGGCCAGTTTCGCCTCTCCCTTGAGATTCGTGTCGTCACTGGTAGCGATGACGCGATCGAACAGGCCAAGATGCGTGCTGACACGCTCAGCGATCGAACAATGTGCGGCAGTTGCAAGCACGATTTTCCGACCGTTCTCGCGTTCACGGGTGAGGTAGTCGATGAGCGACTTCCGGTATGGAATTGTTTCCGCTCGAAAATCGGCATGCTCTGCGACCTTGGCCTTGAAGGCGGCGCGACCGCCCGCGAGCCAGAAAGGCAGGCGCAGGAGGTTTGCAGGCTTTCGCTTGACGACACGTATCACGGATTCCATCAAGGTATCCGAAGTTGTCAACGTGCCGTCAAGATCAACCACGAGTGGAAATTTTCTGGTCTCTCGCATTTCTTGTGATTCAACTTAAACGGGGTGCCATACTACATATATTCGTTATATTTCGCCTAAAATTTCCGATCCCCTCAAATTATGTTTGTGCGGCACAGCTAACGGCAAACCCACGATCATGGAGATCGCCACCTCTTCTTGATCCAACGTCGCAGATCTCGGATTAAAAGCTCAGCCAACCTCGTAAAAAACTAGGCGCACTTCCGCAACTCATTCCTCGCAGAATTAATCGCCTCAATAAAATCATCAAGATTGAATTTCATTTTTACGCTTTCTGGCAGAACGTACAAATCAACCAAAAATTCAATCCGCATATCATCATTTCCGTATTCCTTGTCGATAATGCACAGTCTTTGCCCCTCAAAGCTGATCTCCGCCATAAGGTGCTCGTGATCCATGTCACTAACAAAATCAATATCAAATTTCGACACGCTATTCACCTTATTTTTTGGGGTCCAAAATTCCAGAAAAAGAGCCGTCTGCATTAAATCGTATTCCTTGTCCGCTAGGCAAGCGGAATTCGACGCCTCCGCGAGAAAGTTCGGTCCGAGTTCTATTGGGATTGTTCAGAACGCTACTCACGAAATCGCTAGCCGCAGCATTTTTATCAGCAATAGAGCCTGTGAGCGGTTCAAATGTTCCTCCTGGACGGCCGGCATGCTTATCCCACGCTCTAGCTGCCGCAGATAAGCCGGACTCGTTATAGGGTTGATCCGCTGCCTTCTGATAGTCGCTTACTTTGACATCGCGAGCACCACTTCCTGTGACCTGTGCATTGTCGTCACTTCCACTGTTCAAAATTGCGTTCGGCGGTGTCCGACCCGTTGCGGTAAGTGCAGCATCAGCGGCTTGGCCTGCCGACGAATTCACCAGTACCGCTCCCGGACTCGTAGGGGGCTTACCGCCGCCCACGCCGACGACCGCACCCGCTCCCGTTGCAATACTCTGACTGATCAAGGCCGTCGGCGATTCCGACATCTTTGCTTTAGCACCTGCCTGCATCAGCCCAATGAATTGATCGATCAGCTTGCTGACCGAGTAATTGTCCATCGCCGCTAACTGATCCGCTACTGCCTTGCCAACAGTGTTTTCAATCAGCTTGCGCGCCTTGTCATTGTCCTTCGCTTCGCCAGCATCATTTCCCGCATTGTAGAGATTAACGTTCGATGCGGTCGCAGCGCCTGCGCTACCGCCAACCAAAGCGCTGGCCAGCCCTGAAAGAATGTTCGCGCTAATGTTGCCAATCAGAGACGAACCCGTCGCGTTTCCAACGCTGTCGCTGAATGCTT
The DNA here is from genome assembly GCF_902832955.1 of Burkholderia sp. BCC0044. Lineage (NCBI taxonomy): Bacteria > Pseudomonadati > Pseudomonadota > Betaproteobacteria > Burkholderiales > Burkholderiaceae > Burkholderia > Burkholderia sp. BCC0044. The sequence goes on from NZ_CADFDO010000002.1 coordinate 930,846, forward strand.
TGGTCTGTTCAGCAAGCTTTGATGACAACCCTGCTCCCGCCGCGCCGCCGATTGCGCCGAATCCACCGCCGCCAAGGCCACCAATGAGAGCGCCGCCTCCCATTTGGAGCGCCGCACGCGAATCTCCACCTTCGCGCCAATTGTTGTAGTCCTTCAGCGCCGACACCATGCCTTCGATATCGCCGCTATCCGATGCCGCCTGTGCGGCCTTCAGGGCGTCCGAGCGCTTCATGTCGGCATACGCCCCGATGCCTTGCGCCACCACCTGGCCGGCCGCTTGCGCTGCATTCATCGTGTCGGCTTGCTTATCCAGCAGATTCTGCATGTCTGGGGTCTTCGATACCGTTCCGTTCAGATTCGACGTGTCGCGGTTCAGGTTCGCCACGTCCTGCGTCTGATTTGCCGGATTCGTGATATTGATTGTGCCGGCACTTACGCCGCTACGCGTAGTCGATTGCTCATCGCCGCTGTCCGACTGCGAAATCATCGGCGTTACGCCACCCGATCCACTGACCGACCCCGGTCCGATCGCCTTGCCAGTGTTGCCCACGCCTACGCCCGCACTAAATCCGTTGCTATCCGCCGCGTAGTGCGAGTGATTTTCGATATCGCTGGTCGTCAACGTACCGGTCGTCAACGTGTTCTTCGACGCATCGGCCGTGCTGCCGATATATGCACCCTTCAGGTCGGTATTGCCCTTGACGTTGATATTGAAACCGCCGTCACCCGCCTGAATCCCGGCCTGTTCGTTCACGCCGGCATAATTGCCATCCGCATGGCCGTTCTGCGCGCTAAAGCTTGCACTCCCGCCGCCCATCGTGCTGACGCTGAACCCGCCGCCCGCGCTGCTTTGATGTGCCGTGCTATACGTCGTGTCTTGTACACTCTGCACGTTCAGGTTTCCGCCCACGTCCGCCGTGACCTTGCCGCCGTTCACATTGGACCCGATCACGTTCGTATTGCCGCCGCTGAGAAGCGTCACGCTGTTCGCACCGGTCACGTGCGAATTGTTCTGCATTGCGGCATCACTGTTGCCGTCGCCGTGTGCGCGCGACATGGCGGCCGACACTCCGATACCGTTCGTGCCAATCGACATGCCGACGCTGGCGCTCGATGACGAATTCGAACTACGCGTCGAATCGGTGTTCGTCGTGTTCTTCAAGTCAATCTGATTCTTCGCGACCAGCAACACGTCGTTGCCCGAGACATTCGAACCGGCCACAGTAATATTGCCGCTGCCCGGCGTGCCGTTACCCGTCGCAATCAGCGATGTGGTACCGCCAGCGCTGACGCTCGATCCGCGCTGCGTCGTCTGATTTTCCGACGTATCGAGTCTGCTATGACTCGATCCGACACTGACTTGAACGCCGATGCTAGGCGTGCCGCCGCCAGCAAGCGCACCGCCCGTCAAACCAGCTACACCCATCGCTGCATTACCTGCCGCTGCAATCGCGTGCAGGGCCGTCGCACGACTGTCACCGGCACCGCTCTTTGCCGCCTGAGCCTGTTGATACGCACCGTTGATCGCGTCGCCGATGCTGCCCGACAAGCCGAGCGTGACGCCACTGCTACTGGTTGTCTCACTATGGGTCCTGTTGCTGGTATCGGTTGCCGAATCGATCACAACATTCGACGCTACGCCGGTCAAATTCTTCCGGGCGATCAAGTCGCTACCTGTCACGTGCAACGTATCGCCAGCCTTGATAGTCAGATCGCCATTGAGCGAACCCACCGTGCTCGCGTTGTTCGTAACCGACGATGCATGATCCGTATCGGTCTTCTTCTGCGTGCCAATACTCACGCTCAAGCCGCTGGTTCCAATACCCGAATGCGTTTCGTGATAGTAGCTGTCCTGCGTGACCGTATCCTTGGACGTGGTGATATTGACGTTGTTAGCCGCCGAGAGATTGACATCGTTCGTCCCTACGACCGTGCTACCTTGAACGGTCAGGTCACGGCCTGACTGAATGTTGACCGTATTACCCGACACGGTACTGCCGACACCGACATTCGCCTGCGTATTCTGCATCGAATCGGTTTTCGTGCTGCTGACGAAGCTGCCGCGTTGGACCTGCACTGACTGGTACTTGTCGTGTTCCTCGCGGGCCACGTTCACCGTGACGTTGCCAGTTGCAACGATGTTCGCCGCACCGGTGCCGTTCTCAACGCCGTTCGTCATGCCCGCGGTGAGCGACGAACCTGTCAGTGTGACGTTGCCTTTCGATACATCGGTGCTCGCCGCCCCGAGCGTCGCATTGCCGCCTGCCGTGAATTGCGTGCCAACAGCGTGCTCGTCATAGTTGTGATCGACTTCCTTACGCGTCTTGCTGTCCGCCGCCACATTGTCGAGCTTCGCGGTATCCGTGACCGTCGTTGCCGTCAAATTCCCGCCTGCAAGCGCAGACAAGTCTTTCCCGGCCGATACAGTCGCGCCCTTCAGCGTCATGTCGTTGCCGCTTTGCATCCCCAAGCTACCGCCTGCAGTGATGCCGCTCGTCACGTTCTTCGTCGTGGATTCTTCCCAATGATGCTGATCATTCAGATACATCGATTGGTTTGTCGTGGACTGAACCACATCGACGCTGATATCCCGGCCTGCCGTCACGAGTGCGTCGCCACCGGCCGACAAATTCGCGCCGTGAATGCTCAGATCGCGTGCGGCCTGAACGGACAGATCACCCGTTGCCGCGATCGTGCCTTGCTGGCCGATCAGACTCGTGCTGACCTTGCTTGCGCCCGATGCACCCGTTGCGCCCACCGCATCGACCAACGTTGTATTGACGATATCGCGACCGGCCGACACTGCGACCCGATTGCCGGTAATCATCCCCGACGCATTCACGACATCGTTGCTCGCCGACACGACCGTCGTGCCGTTCTTGCCGCTACTCGCAATCGTACCGCCACGATTCAAAATGTCCGTCGCCGTCAGCACGGTTTTCGTTCCGCCCTTGATCACGCCGGAATTCGTTGCGCTACCCGTCGCATGAATTTCCACATCGTCCGCCGCGATCAACGCGCCAGTCGGTTGCAGATCGTTCGCATGCGTCTGCGCCATGTAGACGACGGGAGCCAGCACGTGCGTCGTGCTGCCGTTCGGCAACGTTACCGTCTGATCGACCAGCCATACGATATCGCTCGTCAGCGCATCCATTTGCGCGGCCGTCAGCGCCATTCCCGGCACCAGGCCGAACTCTTTTGCGTAGTTCGCCCCGTTCGTCATCAGCGCACGATATTCATCCTCGGCACTCGCGTAGCCCGGCAAGAACGTGCGTCCCGTCAGTTGCGTGATCTGATTGCGCACCATCTGCTGCTCGTACATCCCGTCACCCAGGCGTTTTTCGATGCTCGCCGGGTTGAGGTTCAACTGGCCGAGCATGTAGTCGCTCGAAATGAACTTCGTATAGCTCGTCAGGCGCGGATCGGTCACGATCAGATACGGCTGACCCGGGGCGTCGTGAATCGAATAAAGACCGCTCGTCGGCACCGTGATCGGCAGCGCGCCCGACGCATTCGCGACCGATTGCTGCGCGCCAACCGGTGTCGACGAGCCGCCTGCGGCTCCGACCGGCGTCAACTTGCCACCGGATACGCCCTCATTCGCCGAATTATTTCCAAGCGTGCCGCCAGTTGCTCCCGTCGAAGAATTCTGCGCGGCAACGTTCTGGTTGTTGACGTCCTTCGCGTCGATGATCACCGACTGGTTGGCGATGATCGTGCCGCCCGTGCCGCCGATGGCAACCGGCGTATACACCTTCGAAGGTTGAACGATCGTGCCGCGATCCTGCGTCGTATCCTCGTTCCACGCGTACATCGATACGATGTTGTCGGTCTGATACTGATACAGCGTCCGCCCGACGTTGTTCACGACCGTGCCACCGTAGCTGCCTGAACCTGCACTGCCGGACACATCCGAATCGCCGATCTTGATCGACCTGCCCGCCGCAATCGAGCTGTATTCGTTATTGATCGTGCCAACGTTCTTCATCACGATGTTGTTGCCAGCCACGAGTTGCGCTTGCTGCGCCTGGCTTGCAATCTTGTCCTGCTGAACGGTGGTCGTCGTGTCGCGCCAGATTTCGACACGCTGATAACCGTTGTGGCCGTCGCTGCGCGTCGTGTATTCCGTATCCGGAACGTAGTTGACGTGCGGATCGTACGCATCCCAGTAGTTGACCGTAACCGTACCGTCAGCGTTGGTCGTCAGCGTGTTGTAGTAAATCGTCTGCTGCTTGCCGTTCACGTTCACGACCAACACCTTGTCAGTCGCGTTCGGTCCGGACGTTTCCGATACAACCTGCGAAGGGCTATAGGTCGAGGTGAGCGGCGTCTTATAGCCGTTCACCCACATTGCCTGCGAGCACCCGCCGTTCGGGTCCGCGTTCATCGTCGCGCACACGATGTACTTCTGACGCTTGGTTTCGTGTTTACCCGTCGTGCTCGTGGTTTCAGTGGTCACCACTGGAGCCGGACGCGTGTTCGTGAACGTGCCAGCCGCGAGTTCGATACTGCCTTGCGCTTCGATCGTGGACTGATCGTTCAAGACATTTTGTGTACGGTTCGCGAGAAACCCGTTCGCGTCTCGCTGACCGTTCGCGGCGATATTGATGTCGCCAACGCTGAAGACATTCGCGCCGCCCGTGTTCGACAACTGGTTGGACGCGTACAAATTCACCCGTTCGGCTGCGGCGATCACCGCCGCTGCACCGGTATTGGTAATCGTGCTCGCATTGGCGGTCACTTCGCGGCCGATGATCGTCGCGGTGTTGTTCAGCGTCGCGCTGTTGGTCGCGACCGTATCGCCTTCGATGCGACCTGCGTTATCGATCGTGCCGCCGTTGGCGTTGATTGTCGTCGTGCTGGAATTCAGATCGGCGCCCGCCTGGTTTTCAACGTTCGCGGCATTCACCGTCAGCGCGCCGTTGGCGTCCAGCACGCCTTGGTTCGTCAGCTTTCCCGACGTGGAAAACGTGAGGTCACCGTTTGCGTGCAACTTGCTTGCCGCGGTCTGCGTGTAGTCGCTCCCGAGTGTCACCGCACCGTTTCGGCCTGCTACGATCGATCCGTTACCGCTCAACGCATTCGCGGTCAATGTCAGGTCCTGATCGCTGCCGATAACGCCGTTCTGGTTGGCAAACGTGCCGGTCTGGATCGAAATACTGCCGCCGCTGCCTGCGTCGTTGCCGATTTTGCCGGACGTGTTGTCGATCGATGCCGTGTTCAATGACAGTGCACCGTTTGCACGGATCGATCCGGCCTGATTCGACAGCGCAGCGTTTGCCGCGCTCAGCTTGAGGTTGTTCGCGGCCGACAGTACACCACTCGCATTACTTACGTTATTTGCAACGTTCAACGTCAGATCGTGGCCGGAAACCGTCTGACCGCCTTGAGCATTCGTCAACGTTTGCGCAGTCAGCGTAACATCGCCATTCCCGCCGATCGTGCCCGCCCCCGCTTTGCCGGACGCGTTCGTGTTCGTGATCGACGCGCCGCCGTCGATCGTCGTTGCACCGCTGCCGATATTCGCGATACGCCCGTCGCTGTTGTCGACGTTGCTCCCCGACAGCGCGAGCGTCGAATTCGTGCCGTTCGCTTCGATTTGCCCTGCGTTGTTATTGATCGCGCCCTGTGCTCGCAGCGACAGATTCCCGTTCGCCTGAACAAGACCGGCTGCATTCGCGATCGCACCGTTCGACTGCGCCGAAAGCGCCTGTCCAGCCAGCACCGAGCCACCGGAATTATCGACGCTGCCTGCCGACACCGAGACGTTCCCGTTGCCGCCAATGGTGCCGCCCGCCGTATTCGTCAGTGCATTTGTCGTCGTAACCGACAGCGCGCTCGTGCCTACGTTTGTAAGCGAACCTCCATCATTGGCGAGGCTGTCGGCTGTCACTGAAACGCCGTTGTTCGCTTCGAGCGTGCCCGCACGGTTATCGACAGCGCCTTGAGCCTTCAGCGTAATGCTGTCCGCACCGACGTAGCCGCCCGCATGGTTATCGAGCGACTGCACGTCGAGCGCAGCCTGTCGCTGCGCGGCCAGCGTACCTGCGCTATTCGAGACGGCTGCAGCTTTCAGGCTCAATGCACCGTTGGTCGCGATCGTGCCGCCTTGGTTCGACAAGGCGCCGGTCGAAATCGACAGCGCACCACTTCCGGCGTGAGTAATTTTCCCGTGGTCGTTGATCAGCGTCGCGGGCGTCAGGTTCAGGTCGGTGCTGTTGGTCTGAATAAGGCCGTTGCTCGAATTATCGAGTGTGTTCGAGACGGCGACATTCATTGCGCCGGTCCCGGTTTGTGTAATGGTGCCGCCGTGGTTCGATAAATTCGTCGCCCCGAGCGACAACTGTGCGGCCTGTATCGAACCCGCATCATTACTCAGTGTCGCGGCATTCACGGTCGCGGATTGTCCGGCCGTGATGCTGCCCGAACCGTTCGTCAACTGCGTACCCGCATTGATCACTGCGTTTTGCGCAGCCGACAACGTACCGCTGCCGTTGTCGAGTGATTGCGTACCGACATTCAGATTTGTTTGCGCGCTGACCGTGCCATGGTTCACGACGCTGCCCGATTGAATCGCCACGCCGCCGTTGCCGCCGATGACACCGCCTTGGGCGCCGAGTGCGGTCGTACCGGCCGCATTCGTCAGTTGCCCCGTCGTGGCAATGGACAAACCGTCCGAATTCAGCGACGTCACGCGACCTGCGCTGTTGTCCAACGAGCTTGCCGAAATATTCATTCCGGCTGTGCTCTGGATCGTGCCCTGGTTGTTCGCGATTGCACCGCCGCGCACCTGCATCGCATTGTTGGAAACCAGTGTGCCGCCCTGATTCGCGATTGCGCCGTTCGACTGCAGGTTCAGCGGACCTTGCGCCGAGATCTTGCCGCTTTGATTCGAGATGCTGCCTGCGGTCAACGTTGCGTTGCCTTGGCTCGACAGCGTGCCGTGATCGTTGATCAACGCACCCGCTGCGTTCGCATCGAGAGCGCCCTGCGCACTTGTTGTCGCATTCGAGAGGTTCAAGTCCCCGGCGCTTGCGTTCAGCGACACGTTACCGTTCGCGGCCGTCTGGCTACCCGCGAGGCTCACGGCAGCACCTGAAATCGACGCGCTCCCACCCGCAACGTTCTGCCCGGTCGCCGTCAATTGGCCAGTGCTCGACAGATTCAGATCGCCACTTTTCCCGGCGGAACCATCGTTATTTACCCCCGCGCCGAGCGTCCCGGTCGAATTGATGCTGCCTGCGCTGACCGTCGTATTTTGCTGTGCGGCGAGCGTGCCGCTGTTCGACAACGTACCGGCTGCTGAAACGTTTGCGCTCTGTTGCGCATACGTCGTGCCGCTGTTTTGAACAGTGTTTGCGGTTGCGGTGAGATTTCCGCTCGCAGTCGTCTTGCCCGTGAGTACGAGCTGGCCGTTCGATTGCAGCGTCAGGTCGCCTGCTTGTGCAGCGATCGTCCCGGCGTTCGCGACACCGACGCCGAATTCGTTCGACACCAGCAGGATGCGGTTACTATACATGCCGCCAAGTTGGCTCACGTCGATCGCAACGGCAGGCGCTGGACCATCACCCGCAATCGGCGTTGCCGCTAGCGTGTCGTGGTTGACTTGGTTCGCACCCGCGACGACGTTCAGATTCTTTGCATAAATAGCTGCATTCGCCTGCACAGCGCGGGCAATCAGATCGACCTGATCGACATTCGATGCATTCAAACCCGCGCCGTTGACGGAAATCAGGCCACGCGATACGTTGAACCCGGAAAGTGAGCCATCCGCACCATAGTACGGTGTGCCCGTCGTCAGTGTGGCTCTCGACGTATTGATGAACCCGCCGCCGTCAACCTGAATACCGGCACTGTTCGACAAGATCACTTCGGCGCGATTGCCGGCGACCTCGACGTAACCTCGCAGTTGCGACGGCGCATTGCTGTTGACTTGATTGACGATGATCCGTGCGGACTGGCCTGCACCGAAGTTCGGGTTGCCGTTGATCATCCCCGCCTGCTGCGTGTTCACGATCGTCGGCGAGTTGTTGAGGATCGCGCCTGGTTTTTGTACGTCGAACTGGTTGTACGTGTTCACCGACACGCCCGCGCCTGACGGGGTGGCAATATTCACCTGCGGGATGCCGTTCTGCGTCTGGATCACACGGGTGCTCGTGCCCGGAGTCGGCGCGATTTGAGCGAAGCTGAATAACGGCACGCCAAACAGCAATGCAGCCGCCATCGCGATCGGCTGCCAAACGATACGCAAGCGCGATGGCGCGCTCGCGCCTTTGGAATTCCCGACTGCATGCGGTGAACTACCGTTTTCCTGAACGACCATCATCGCGCCGCGCGCGCGATTGAACACCACCCGATAGCATTTCTCGTTCATTCTTCGTTGACGCGCACTGCGCCCCGCTTGCAGTCTTATTTGAATTCAGCGTCGATAGGACCGAACGTAATTCGCTGTGTGGTCTTGAACGCGCTTGCAACGGATAGTCAGAGCGACAACGCCTCTCATGCATGTCGCGATTGCGAGACGGCGCTCGCAATTGGTCTCCTCTTATCCACTGCGCGATGCTAGCAGAAGCAATCACCGCGCACTGTCAGAAATGATTAATGCGATACGAGGAGCATCGGCCTTCCCTGCTCCGGAGCCGGAGAGGTTAAAAAATTCCGAAGAATTATATTTTTATAATGTTTTCAGATTGTTAATTCTGAGGTGGGATGAGATTTTATTGGGATAAATTCGACGTGGTTTTAGGCACTGCGCCAATCGATCGATCGCGGCCAGGTGCTCATGATATTGTTAGCCGAACGATTGCAAGATAAGCGGCGACAGTGCCGCGAAACTCGCTTGTATCGAAAATATATCAATCAAGATGGGGAAAAATATGCGCTATCGAGCGCCGAAACTTGCAACGCTGGTTGCATCACTTCGACAACGTCGCCCGCACCGTATACTCGCCTTCCAACCCACCATGCTCAGGCCGCACGAAATACCGCGACGAATCCAGATCCGCCGGCAGCGGCTCGACCGGATAACCGTGCTTTTCCCACGCATCGAGCCCGCCCTTCAGCGCGCGGATGTTGTGGATCATCTTCTTGCGCTGCATCTTCGCGATGAGCCGCTTCGCGGTCGCCTCATTCGGGCACACGCAATAGACGACGATCGGCCGTTTCAGCATTTCCGGGTCGAGCAGGTCCGGCGAATCGAGATCGACCGGCACCGCGCCGGCAATCCGGTACGACTCGCGTTCGCGAATCGCTTTCGGCCGCGCGTCGAAGATCAGCGGCGGTTCGTCGGACGTCATCATCTCGACGAGCTGCGGCGGCGAGATGCGCACCTGCGCGAGATAGCGACGGAACTGCACGCGGCGCACCCACCGGTACAGCAGGAACGTGATGAAGATCGCGAGGAACGCGTCGAGGATCGTGCCGCCGCTCGCGCGCACCCACAGCACGAACTGGACGATCTGGTCGTGAATGGCCGCGCCGCCGATCAGCCAGAACGCCGCCCACAGCGACGCGCCGGCCAGATCCCAGAACAGGAACACGCCGGTGCCGATCGCGGTCGTGCCGAGCAGCGGCGCCGACACGAGGCCGAGGCCCGGCAGGAATTTCGACAGCACGAGCAGCGGCGCGCCGTACCTTTCGAATACATTACGCGCGAAGCGCAGCGTCGTGTCGAGCGACAGCGAGAAGCGCACGAGGCCGTTCAGCAGGCGCCGGCCGCGCGTGCGGCCCATGAAGAACCACAGCGAATCGGCCAGCATCGTCGCGCCGATCGCCGCCGCGAACATGCTGACCCAGGACGCCTGCCCCATCGCCGCCATCGTGCCGCCGAGAATCAGCATCGGCACGGCCGGCACCGGCACGCCGAGCTGCGTGATCAACACGCTCGCGAACACGGCCCACGGGCCGAGCGACGATGGAATAGCAATGGGAAAGTGCCACACGGCGGCGCTCCTGGAAGACATGCGGGCCGCGCGACAGGGCCGTCGGTACGGCGGCGCAACGGCCGCCGCGGCATGTCCGCGACCGACCGGTGCATCAGGGGCATTCTAAACGGGTTTGGCCTCGACCGCGCGGAACACGGGCCGTCGGCACGGGCTTTGCGCCCCGCGTGACGCGACCGCGACGGTCACACGTCGGAGCGCTGCGCAAGCTGCGCGACGTGTTCCGCGTAGTCGGGAAACTCGGCCGCCAGCGCGGCCGCATCCGCCAGCTCGAATTCCGCGAACTCGAACCCGGGCGCAACGGTGCAGCCGACGAGCGCGACGTGCTCCGGCGACGCGCAGCGCGCACCGAACCAGCTTCCGGCCGGCACGACCGCCTGGAATACGGTGCCCGGATGCGTGAGCGGGTTGCCGAGCCGGTGGATCGTCAGCCCGTCGCGCGCGTCGAGCACCCATACTTCGATCGGGTCGCCTGCGTAGAAATGCCAGACCTCGTCGGAGCGGATGCGATGCCACGACGAATACGCGCCGTCGCAGAGCAGGTAGTAGATCGCGGTCGACGCGGCACGTGGCGCGCCGTCGGCCGGACGCACGACCGGCTCGGTCGCGCGGTAGGTTTCACGGAAATAGCCGCCTTCGGGATGCGGTTGCAGGTCGAACTGGCGAATCAGGTCGGTCGCGGAAATCGGCATGGCAGATGACGTCGGTAAGGGTGAAAACCGGCATCCGGCGGGCTGCCCGATCGCGATTGATTCATGCGACCGGGTGCCGCCGGATGTCCCTGCGTCGATCGCCGCGGCCATGCGCACGGCGAACAAGCGGACACCGGCCGATGCTGCCAGAACTGCGTGCCGGGATGCAACCGCCGGTGCGCAACCGCATGCAGGCGAGCCGTATCGTCGACGCCCGCCGCGCCGTGTTGGACGACGCGACGCCGTAGCGCGCCCGCTTACGCAGGCATCCGGGATGCCGCGCGGCATCCTGCCGACTGCAGGCGCGGGCGCTCGTGCCGCAGCGGCAGCCGCCGTACGCCGTCGCTTACGCCGCCGACGACGCCCCCGCCTCGTCGTGCCGCACCAGCAGCACGGGCCGGTCGGCCGCGCGCAGCAGCGATTCCGCCACGCTGCCGAGCAACAGCCTGCGCAGGCCGTGCCGCCCGCTCGTGCCCATCACGATCAGGTCGGCGTCGGCTTCGGCCGCCGTGCGCATCAGCACCGTCGCGATGTCCTCGCCGTACGCGTCGAGCGCGCGCACCGTGCCGCGCACGTGCTGCTGCGCGAGCGCCGCTTTCGCGTCGTCGAGCACCGGCGTCGCGGCATCGGTCGCGGCCACATCGCCGTCGCGCTCGGCCGCGAAGCCGGCGTCGACGTCGACGAGCTGCGGCCGATGTTCGACGACGTACGCACAGGTCACTTCGCCGCCGGACGCCGAGGCGATCCGGATCGCCTCGTTCAGCGCGAGACGCGCGCTCGGGCTGTTGTCGAGCCCGACGAAAATCCGCTTGTACATGGTCCGTTCCTCCGACCGGGCGCGCGTCGCGCACTGCGCAACCACGGCCCGTTACCGCAAGCCGGCCCGGTGCCGGCTTGCCTGCCGAACAGTCTGCCCCACGCGCCGACGCGCAGGTTGACGCGCGTCAAGCGCGGCCGGCGCGCCCGTTGCTTCCCGCCGTTTGCCGCAATTTCAACCGACCCCATTACAAAAAATGTGTAAAGCGCGCACAATTTCATTCTCAAAATAGTCGTTGCACGCAGCCGGTGCGAGTTTCCCCCGGTTTTGCCGCGCTGCCCGAGTGCCCCGGGCAGCCCGAACAACAGAATGGCCATCGAATGACCGCCAGTGGAACCCCGACGCGGGACGCCCGAGGGCCCATGCGCCTCCAGATCATGTTACGCCAGCCGTTCGCGGCCGGCGTCGTTACGCTGTGCGCGGGCGCCGTGCTGTCGCTCGGCGTCGCGCTGCTCGTGCGCGAACAGTGGCAAGGCGCCGTTCACACGCGTTTCGAGCGCCGCACGACACACGTGACCGCGATGCTGCGCCACGAGCTGCAGGCCGGTGTCGCCGTGCTCGAAGGCGCGCGCGGCGCGTTCGGCCTCGTGCCGGACATGACGCCCGGCCAATGGCGCCGGTATGCGGAAACGCTCGATCTCGACAGCGGCCGCTCGCCGGTCCGGCAGATCGGCTATGCGCCGCTGACGCCCGCGGCGCGCGGCGCGCTGGCCGGCGCGAAGCCGCTGCCGGCCGATCCGCTCGCGGCAGCGACGCTCAGCGCCCCCGTCTCGAACTCGCCGGTCGTGCGCTTCGGCGCGTCCGACGCGGCGCCGCTCATGCGCGCGCTGCGGACCGGCGATATCGCGCTCGGCGTCCACCTTGCCGACGACGACGCGTCCCGCGACGCCCGCACCCTGACGCTGTTCCTGCCCGTGACGACCTCGCGGCTGGCCGCCGCCACGCCGTCCGGCACGCGCGAAGCCGGCGCCGACGGGATGCTGTTCGCGGCGCTGAGCCCGCGGCGCCTGGTCGAGCGCGCGCTCGACGCGGAACGCGGGATCGACCTGTGGATGACCGCCGGCGGCGATCCGCGCGCGATCGCCAGCGTCGAGACGACGACCGACGAAGCGTCGGCGTCACCCGACCTGATGCGTCGCACCGACGTGCTGAATTTCGGCGGCACCGCGCTGACGCTCGCCTATTCCGCGGACGGCCGACCGAGCGCGACCGGCGCGCAGCGGGCGGCCGGCACCGTGCTCGCGGCCGGGCTGATCGCGTCGTTCGGGTTCGCGGCGCTCGTCCATGCGCTGCTGCGCGGCCGCGCCGATGCCGGCGCGAGCAGCCGCGGCAGCCTCAACGAGGCGCGGATGATGGGCATCGTCCGTTCGTCGATGGAAGCGATCATCACGATCGATGAGAAGCAGACGGTCGTGATCTTCAACCCGATGGCCGAGCAGGTGTTCGGCGTGTCCGCGATGGAGGCGATCGGCGCGCCGCTGTCGCGCTTCATCCCCGAGCGGTTCCGCGCGGCGCACGCGAAACACGTCGACCAGTTCGGCGTGACGGGCGTGTCCGAGCGGCAGATGGGCCGCCAGCGCGTGCTGTTCGGGCTGCGGGCCAACGGCGAGGAATTCCCGATCGAAGCGTCGATCTCGCAGATCCGCGACGCGTCGGGCAAGCTTTATACGGTGATGCTGCGCGACATCACCGAGCGGCTGCGCGCCGAGAACGCGCTGAAGCAATCGCGCGAGGAATTGCGCGAACTGTCCGCGAACCTGCAGAACGTGCGCGAAGAGGAAAAGACCCGCATCGCGCGCGAGCTGCACGACGACCTCGGTCAGCAGCTCACCGCGCTGAAGATGGACCTGTCGGTCGTCGAGCAGCAACTGCGCATGCCGGGCCGCGCGCAGCCCGACGAAGGCGTGCAGACGCATCTGCAAGGCATGCGGCGGCTGATCGACGCGACGGTCGCGTCGGTGCGCCGCATCGCGGCCGACCTGCGGCCGGTGATGCTCGACGATCTCGGTCTCGTGCCCGCGATCGAATGGCTCGCGAACGATTTCACGAACCGCTACGGGATCGAGGTCGAGCGCCACATCGAAACGGGCGGCCTCACGTTCACCAGCACGGGCGCGACCACGCTGTTCCGGATCGTCCAGGAGGCGCTGACGAACGTCGCGCGCCATGCGGACGCGACACGCGTGACGTTGCGGCTCGACATCGAGGAAGGCGCTTGCGTGCTGCGCGTCGCGGACAACGGCCGCGGCGCGGCGCCCGGCGGTCCGGCCCACGAGGACAAGTCGTTCGGCCTGATCGGCATTCGCGAACGCGCACACATGCTGGGCGGCACCGTGACGATCGACACCGCGCTCGCGCGCGGTTTCTCGATCACCGTCGCGTTTCCGCTCGCCACCGTTCAACAGGACACGCTCATCACATGATCAAGGTGCTCATCGCCGACGACCATACGCTCGTACGCGACGGTCTGCGGCACATCCTCCAGAACGCCACCGGATTCGAGGTGGCCGGCGAAGCCTTCGACGGCCCGTCGACGATCGCGCTGGTGCGGGCGACGCCCGCGCAGGTACTCGTGCTCGACCTGTCGATGCCGGGCCGCAACGGCGTCGAACTGATCAAGCAGATCAAGGACGAGAAGCCCGCGCTGCGCGTGCTCGTGCTGACGATGCACGCGGAGCAGCAATACGCGGTGCGGGCGTTCCGCGCGGGCGCGTCCGGCTATCTGACGAAGGAAAGCGCGAGCGCGGAGCTGGTCGGCGCGGTCACGAAAGTGGCGTCGGGCGGTGTCTACGTGAGCCTCGCGATGGCCGAGCAGTTCGCGCAGAGCCTGAACGAGCCGGCCGAAACGCTGCCGCACCAGCGGCTGTCCGACCGCGAATTCGACGTGTTCCGGCGAATCGCCGCCGGCCAGACGCTGACCGAGATCGCCAATGCGCTATGCGTGAGCGCGAAGACGGTCAGCACCTACAAGACCCGGATCCTCGAAAAGATGCAGATGCCGCATGAAGCAGCGCTCGTGCGTTACGCGATGCGGCACAAGCTGCTCGACGAAACGGACGACGTGTAACAGACGACGTGTAACGGACGACGTCTAGCCGGCGTGGTGCGGGCCTCGCTCACCGGGCCCGCGCGCGAACGGTTACTTCGCGGGCACCGGGCACGCGAGGTCGCCCTCCTCGCAGGACAGATAACCCTTCAGCGTTTCGGTGCGCGCTTTCGTCAGATCGTCGAGACAGGTCGAGACGACCATTGGGTACGCACTGCCGCCCTCGGCATTCGCGCTCGAGAAATGGCATTCGGCATCGCGATATGCGATCCATGCGCGCTGCGCATCCACGAGCTTGTCGGCAAGCGGCCGCGCGTCGCGCAGGCGCGCGGTGACGGCCTGATAGGTCCGGTTCAGCTCCCCGTCGGATTTCTTGTACGCGCGGTCGGCACACGCCGTCATCGTCGCCTGATCCGTCGCGTCCGCACAATTCGCCTGCGCATGGGCGACGCCCGCCACCAGCGCCAGCGAGCCCAGCAGACCGGTCAAGACACGCATGGATGCTCCTTGTTGTTCGTTGAAGTGGGGAACCCGGTGCCGTGCTGCGCCCCGTGTGCATGGGCCGCGCTACCGCGGCGACATCGACCGCGATGCTAGCGCACGCGCGGCGGATTGTCAGCGGGGTGCCCGGCTGACGCCCGAGACGGGCGATTTCGCCGGTTGTCGTGTCTGCCCGATGGCGAAAGCATCGCATCGTCACGCATCATTGAAAAAGCCCGCACTCGTCACTGAAACGAGTGCGGGCTTTGCCGGTAAGCCTTCAGCCGCGCCCCCGAGGGGCCGCGAGACAACGGCCTGCTTAGTGACCGAAGTACACCGACGAGCGGTCGCTGACGGCCGGCACGACCGCGCGCTGGCCCGACTGCGACGTCGCGACCGGGTTCGAACCGTAGCCGGTGGCGTCGGCTTGCGCGCCGGTGTTCTGCGCGGCGGCGATCTTGGCCTGGGCGGCCTGGATGTTTTCCGGATAGTTGATCCAGTCGTTCGGGTTGTAGCCGGCCTTTTCGAGCTGGACCAGTTCGGCGCGCACTTGCGCGCGCGTCAGCGGCTGCTGGTTCGATTGGGCGAACGAGACGACCGGTGCGGCCACCAGGGCGGCCAGTGCAACTGCCTTGATCAGCGATTTCATGATGCGTTACCTCCAGGATTGTTTTGTCAGGCGCTTCGGACTCGGGGTCGTTGCGCATGAGTAGAAGTCTAGGAGGCACGGCTATCAGGGTAAATACTTAAATCGCAAATTCACTGTTGACCGAAACCATACAATCGCGCGGGAATAACACGATTCATCAGACGATTGTCGGCGATCGTGCACTGAATGCCGCGATCCGGTGCCCGGCACGCGCGGCGGCAGCATCGCGTGGAATCTGAACGGCTTCGTTACTGCGAAGCGCCCGTTGCGTCGGGCGCGGCCGGCACCGGCACCGGCGGTGGAGCCGGCACGGCCGACGGCGCCGCGCCGGCACCGGCGCTGCTTCCGCCCGTCGTACTGGCGCCTGCCGGCGGCTGCGCAGGCTGCGGCTGCTGCGATGCGCCCGCCGACAGCGCCGCGGCCGACGCGGCCACTTCGGACGCCGGCACCCATTCCTCGACGATGCCGCCGGATGCGGCATCCGGCGCCGACGCGGCCGAAGCCTCCGACGCCGCGCCCTCGTCGGCTTCGGCCGGGCGCTCGATACGCTGCGTCCTGACCGGCGCGGACGCTTTCTTTGGCTCGGGCGGGAACCACGTGTCGAACAGGTCGGTCACGCGCTCGCGCAGCGAGCCGAACCAGCCCGGCGACGGCTCGGTATCGAATTTGGCCTTCGTATCGACGATCCGGGCGCGTTGCGCGCGCTGGAAGAAATCGCCGACGATCGGCAGCGCGCTGTGCGCGCCCTGCCCCCAGTAATCGCTGCGCAGCGTCACGCGGCCGTCGTCGAATCCGACCCACGCGCCGGCGACGAGGCCCGGCTGCATCAGGATGAACCAGCCGTCCGCGTTGTCCTGCGTCGTGCCGGTCTTGCCGGCCACGTCGCCGCGGATGCCGAAGCGCGTGCGGATGCTGCCGCCCGTGCCGCGCGTCACGACGTCGCGCATCACGTCGAGCAGCGTCTTGTCGGTTTCGGCATCGAGCGCGCGTTCGGGCGGCGCCGGCGCGTATTCGGCGAGCACCTCGCCCTGGCGGTTCTCGATGCGCGTGACCATCTGCGGCTCGACGTACAGCCCGCCGTTCGCGATCGTCGCGTACGACGCGACCATTTCCTTCAGCGTGACCGGGCTCGTGCCGAGCGCGAGCGACGGCACGCGTTCGAGCGGGCTTTCGCGCACGCCCATGTCGCGCGCCAGCCGCGCGACGGCGCCCGGCCCGACCTTCTCCATCACCTGCGCGGTAATCCGGTTGCGCGACAGCGCGACGGCGTCGCGCAGCGTCATCGGTTTGCCGGTCGGCGGCACGTCGTCGTTCGGCCGCCAGATCTCGCCGCCCTTCAGCGCGATCTCGACCGGTTGGTCGATGAACGTATCCTCCGGCTTCATCCCGCTCGCGAACGCGGCGCCATAGACGAACGGCTTGAACGTCGAACCCGGCTGGCGCCGCGCCTGCGCGACGTGATCGAACGGCTCGCGGGTGAAGTCGCGGCTGCCGACCCACGCGCGGATCTGCCCGTCACGCGGATCGATCGCGAGGAAGCCGGCCTGCACGTCGGTCTTCGCCTTGCACAGCGCGTGCAGGAAGCCGCGGTCGGCCGCGAGCATCTTCATCGCCGCCGCGTCGTCCTTGCCGGCGTCCTGCGCGGCCTTGTACTCGGGCGATTCGCGCATGAAGGTGCGGAACACCTCGTTGTCGGTGCCGCAGCCGTCGCGGCCGCTCCACGCGTTGTTCGCGATGCCCTGCAACTGATTGCCCTGCAGCGTGAGCGCCTGCGTCGCCATCTGCTGGAGCCGCGAGTCGATCGTCGTGCGCACGATCAGCCCGTCCGAGTAGATGTTGTAGTCGTTGCGGTCGGCCCACGCGATCAGCCATTTGCGCAACTGCTGCGCGAAATGCGGCGCCGGCCCGGGCGGCTCCTTCTGGCGCTCGAAATCGATGCGCAGCGGCCGGCGCTGCAACTGCGCGAACTGCGCCGGCGACAGCTTGCCGTACTTCACCATCTGGCCGAGCACCGTGTTGCGCCGCTGCAGCGCGCGCTCGGGGTTCAGCACCGGGTTGTAGTAGCTGTTGCCCTTCAGCATCCCGACGAGCGTGGCGCTGTCGAGCACGTCGAGTTCGTCGGCCGACTTGTCGAAATAGGTGCGCGCGGCCATCTCGACGCCGTACGCGTTGTACAGGAACGGCACCGTGTTCAGGTAGGTCTCGAGGATCTGGTCCTTGCTGTAGACGGCCTCGATCTTCAGCGCGGTGATCGCCTCCTTCACCTTGCGCGTGAGCGTCGGTGCGCGGCCGATGTCGTCCGGATACAGGTTGCGCGCGAGCTGCTGCGTGATCGTCGAGCCGCCCTGGCGGCTGCCCGAGAACGTATGGAGCGCGGCCGACGCCGTGCGCTTCCAGTCCAGGCCGTGGTGTTCGTAGAAGCGGTGATCCTCGGTCGCGATCAGCGCGTCGACCATGTGCGGCGAGATCTGCTTGAGCGCCACCCATTCGCGGTTCGACGGCTTGAATTCGGCCAGCAGCTTGCCGTCGGCGGACAGCACCTGCGCGGGCTGGTCCACGCGCGCCTTGCGGATGTCGCCGATGCCCGGCGTGAACGGGACGAGCACGACCACGTACGCCGCGAACAGCACCGGCACGGCGGCGGCCGCGAGCAGCACGCCACGGCGCGTCGGGTGGCGGACGTGGTGCCACGCGGTGGCGGCGAGAGGCTTGAGCCGCGCGACGGCGGCAGCCGCGACGGGCTGGGCGCGGGCGACCCATCTGGCACAGAAGGCACGCACTGACGACACGTTTCGGCGATTCACGCGGGTGGAGCTCGGCTGAAAAGGCTGCATCGTACCAAACTCGCGCGGCCGGCCGACCCGCGCCGGCATGGCGCCGGCACACGCGGTGCGGTTTCGCGACGGCGCTCACGCAAAAAAGGCGCGTGCCCGGCAACCGGAACGACGCGCCAAACCTGGTACGACAACCTGAACGCCGCGCGACGAGGGCGCGACGGGAACGCGACAGCGGCGTGACCGGCGCCGCGGCTCAGCGCACGAGAAATCCGTACGTGAGCGGATCGCGCTCGTCGACGATCCAGTTCGCGAACCCGCAGATATGCGCGCTGCCTTCCACTTCCGGGATCACGGCCGGGATGTCGCCGACCGTCGTTTCGCGCAGCACGCGCCCCTTGAAGACCGTACCGACGATCGATTCGTTGACGAGCGTGTCGCCCGCCGCGAGCAGCCCGCGCTGGTAGAGCTGCGCGACCCGCCCGCCGGTGCCGGACCCGGTCGGTGAACGGTCGACCTCGCGATCCGCGAACACGCAGCAGTTCGCCTGCGTCGAACCCGCGTGGCGCGGCGCGTTCGCGATGATCGTGCCGTAGATATGGTTGATTTCCGGGATCTCCGGATGCACGACCGGATACGTCGCGTTCGCGGCCGCCTTCACTTCCGCGCCGAAACGAATCAGCTTTTCGACCGCGGATTCGCGCACCGGCAGGTCGAACGGCGCGCCGTCGACGTAGAAATAGAACGCGCCGCCATACGCGATGTCGCCGGTCACGGTGCCGAACGACGGCGTCTCGACCGACACGTCGCGCCGCCAGATGAACGACGGCACGTTGACGAAGCGCACAGGCCCCGCATGCTCGCCGTCCCACCGGACGAACGCCTCGATGAAGCCGCACGGCGCGTCGATGCCGACCCGCGTTTCCGGCACCGTGCGCTGCACCCAGCCGAGTTCGACGGCCGCCGTCGACAGCGCGATCACGCCGTGTCCGCAATGGTCGCTGTAGCCTTCGTTGTGCACGAAGATCACGCCGAAATCGGCGTTCGGCGACACGGGCTCGGTCAGATAGCCGCCGTACATGTCGGCGTGGCCGCGCGGTTCGAACATCAGCGCGCGGCGGATCTCGTCGGCGTTCTCCTTGAGCCACGCGCGGCGCTGGACGATCGTGTCGCCGGGCAGCCGCGGCAACCCGCTCGTGACGATGCGGAACGCCTCGCCGCCGGTGTGCACTTCGACGGTGGACAGGGATCGGGAAATTTTCATGGTCGATCGGATACGTTGAAACGAAGGACGGCGGCACGGCCGCCGTCCGATGAAGGCCGCGCGGCAATTACTTCGCGTACGGCTCCGGCAGCCCGTTGCGGATCACGTAGACGGTGGTCGGCGCGCCTTTCAGGTCGCCGTTCGCGTCGAACGAATAGGTGCCCGCGACGCCCGCGTAGTTCGACTTCGCGAGCTGCGCGATCAGCTTCGCCTTGTCGGTGGTCGTGCCGGCCTTGACCATCGCGTCGGCGAGCAGCTTCACGCCGTCGTAGTAATTGACGCCGTAGACCTGCGTATCGGTGTGATAGGCGTCGTGGTACTTCTTCAGGAATTCGCGTCCGGCCGGCGTCTTCTCGAGCGCGACGCCGCCCTGCGCGCAGTAGACGATCGACGCGGCCTCGCCCGCGACCTTGCCCATGTCGGCCGAGCAGATGCCGTCGCCGCCGAGCAGCTTCGCGCGCAGGCCGCGCTGCTTCATCTGCTTGGCCATCGGCGCGCCCTGCGCCGCATAGCCGCCGAGGAAGATCACGTCGGGGTTGGCGGCCTTGATCTTGGTGAGAATGCCGAGGAAGTCGCTGGCCGACGAATTCGTGTATTCCTGGTCGACGATCCTGATTCCGTTCGCCTTCGCGACGTTCATGAACTGTTCGGCGACGCCCTGCCCGTACGCGGTGCGATCGTCGATCACGGCGGCGGTTTTCGCGTTCAGCGTCTTCGCGGCGAACGTGGCCATCGTGCCGCCGAGCTGCTCGTCGCTCGCGCCGATCCGGAAGATGTTCTTGAAGCCCTGCTTCGTCAGCGCCGGGTTCGACGCGACGGGCAGGATCGGCACGCCGGCCGTCGAATACACGCGCGATGCGGGAATCGCGACGCCCGAGTTGTATGGCCCGAGCACCGCGACGACGCCTTTGTCGACGAGGTTCTGCGCGACCTGTACGCCGGCCTTCGGGTCGGCCTGGTCGTCTTCGGAAACCAGTTTGAACGTAACCGTCTTCCCGGCGACCTTCAACCCGGCCTTGTTGAGCTCGTCGACCGCGAGCCGCGCGCCGTTTTCGTTGTCCTTGCCGTTCGCGGCCTGCGGGCCCGTCAGCGGCGCCGAATGGCCGATCGTCACGACTTCCTGCGCATGCGCGGAAGTCAGCGCGCCGGCGGCAACGGCCACCGAGAGCGCGGTCAAAAGGTGTCGCATGATGTCTCCTGATTGGTTTTGTGTGAAACCAATGTAGGACACGCGTGGTCACATCGCAAGCAATTTCAAAATAATTATCGGTTTTTTGGTCATATTGAAGACCAGAACGAAGTCGGGCGCACGCACGTTATTTCGGCGCAATGTCGCGCCGCACGCGGCGGATGTGCTGTTCGACATAGAACGCAGCCGCATCGGCATCCCCGGACACGATCGCCTCGTAGATCAGCCGGTGCTCGGACACGTAGAGCCGGATCCGGCCCGCGTCGTAGATGCCGTCGTCCTTCAGCCGCTTCCACAACGGCTGATCCATCGTCTTCGCGACCTCGTCCGCGATCTTCACGATCAGCGCGTCGCCGGTCATCAGCGCGAGTTGCCGGTGAAACAGCCGGTCGCTCTCGTTCCACAGCGCGCGCTGGTGCGGATCGTCGACGTCGGTGATGGTTTCCATCTGCGCGAGATAGCGCTCGGCGCCCGGGTCGGCGCGACCATGGGCGGCCGCGAGGCGCGCGATCGCGGGCTCCAGGATCAGCCGCACGTCGAGCGTCGACGTCGGGCTGAAGTCGGCCTCGGACGCCGCGTGCGCGTCGCCGCGCTGCGCGAGCACGTCGAGCGGCGACGCGACGACGTAGGTGCCCGAATTGCGCTTCGTGAACACGAGCCCTTCGTTCTGCAGCGCGCCGAGCGCTTCGCGCACGGCCGGCCGGCCGACCTGGAACAGCGCCGCGAGCTCGCGCTCGGACGGCAGCCGCGACTCGGCCGCGTAGCGCCCCGCGCGAATCTCGTCGCGGATCTTCTCGGCTACCTGCTCGTAGATCTGCAGCGGCCTGAAACCGCCTTCGAGTGTATCGGGACGCGCGGACATCATCGTATGGCTCCTGCCCGTTCGCGGGCGTGGATCTGGAATGGGTTCGCACTATACCGGAGCGGCGCGGTCAACGCGGCTGCGGCGAGCCTTCTGGCCAGATATTAGAACCAAAATCCACGAAGCGCTTTATTTTCTGGGTTGCAGATGCGCCAGCAAGTGGTATAGATTCGATCCACACTGCCCTGTGTCACGGTATCCGGCAGACCTGCGGCGGGCGCGGCATGCGTCCGCCGTCCACGCTCACCGACGCCCACGACGGACACGATGACCGCCTTTTCCCCGATTCCCGTTTTCGACGCGGCCGACACGGCCGCACTGCTCGACTACCCGGCGCTGCTCGCCACGCTCAGGCAAGCGGTCGTCGACTATGCGGCAGGCGACATCGTCAGCCCTGAACGCCTGGTCGTGCCGCTGCAAGGCGGCGGCGTGATGCTGTCGATGCCGTCGAGCGCCCACGACCTCGCGAGCCACAAGCTCGTGAACGTGTGCCCCGGCAACGGCGCGCGCGGGCTGCCGACGATCCTCGGCCAGGTGACCGCGTACGACGCGACGACCGGCGAAATGCGCTTCGCGCTCGACGGCCCGACCGTCACCGGCCGCCGCACGGCGGCGGTCACCGCGCTCGGCATCCAGGCGCTGCATGGCACAGCGCCGCACGACATCCTGCTGATCGGCACCGGCAAGCAGGCGGCCAATCACGCGGAAGCGCTCGCGGCGATCTTTCCGGACGCGCGCCTTCACGTGCGCGGCACGAACGCGGCCAGCACGGCCGCCTTCTGCGCCGCCCACCACGCGCATGCGCCGCAGCTCGCGCCGCTCGACGGCGACGCGATCCCCGACGCGATCGACGTGGTCGTCACGCTGACGACGAGCCGTACGCCCGTCTACCGCGAAGCCGCGCGCGAAGGCCGGCTCGTGGTCGGCGTCGGCGCGTTCACCGCGGATGCCGCGGAGATCGACGCGAACACGGTGCATGGCAGCCGGCTCGTCGTCGACGATCCGGCCGGCGCGCGCCACGAAGCCGGCGACCTGATCGTCGCGCAGGTCGACTGGCAGCACGTCGCGTCGCTCGCCGACGTGCTGAACGGCACCTTCGCCCGCGGCGGCCCGCTGCTGTTCAAGAGCGTCGGCTGCGCCGCATGGGACCTGGCCGCGTGCCGCACCGCGCGCGACGCGCTGGCCGCGCGCCGCCCCGGCTGACCCGGCCGCGCAACCGTTCGCGCAATCGTTCACGCCGTTCGCGCGGCATCGCATCGTCGGATTCACACCGGCGGTTTCCCGTACGTGATGTAGGAAACGCCCTACACCGCGTCGAAGCGGCCTACACGAAGTTCCAATTCGGCCGATTTCAATTTCGGCGGCGCAACACGATAC
This sequence comes from Burkholderia sp. BCC0044, assembly GCF_902832955.1. Lineage (NCBI taxonomy): Bacteria > Pseudomonadati > Pseudomonadota > Betaproteobacteria > Burkholderiales > Burkholderiaceae > Burkholderia > Burkholderia sp. BCC0044. The sequence continues at coordinate 953,937 of NZ_CADFDO010000002.1, forward strand.
TGCCGGCATGAATGCCAGCCTGTCACCCGCCGCGCTCAGGGTGTTTCTCGTCGACCATGCGGTGGCCGTCCGCCAGCGGATCGCGCTGCTCGTCGGCGCGATCCGCGGGGTGGCCGTCGTGGGCGAAGCGGAAGACGGCCAGGACGCGTGGACGCATATCCGCAGCAGTCGCGCGGACGTGGTGATCGTCGACGTGCGGCTCGCGGACGGCAGCGGTCTCGACCTGATCGGGATGCTGTCGAAGGCCGCGCCGCGCATCGTCACGATCGTGCTGACGAACCACTCGGCGCCGGCATTCAGAGAGGCATGCGCGACGGCGGGAGCCGACTACTTCTTCGACAAGACCGTCGAATTCGACGCCGCATGCCGTGTCATCGAATCCCTGGCGCACGCTCGCGTGCGCCGCCCCTGACGAGCCGGAGCGACTCATGTCCACCGCCACCGCCTTCGCCGACGCGTCCGTCGTCCCGCGGCCAGTGATTCCGCTGCGCCCCGCCGCGCGCGCCGACGCCGCCAAGCATCCGGCCGCCCGCTGCTCGGCCTGCGCGATGCGCTCGATGTGCCTGCCGCCGGACCTGACGGCCGCCGAATACGGCCGCCTCGACGCGATCATCTGCACGACGCGCCAGGTTCGCCAGGGCGACGCGCTGTTCCGCACCGACGATCCGTTCCAGAGCATCTACGCGGTGCGCGCGGGGTCGTTCAAGACGGTGATGATGCATCGCGACGGCCGCGAGCACGTGACGGGCTTCCAGATCGCCGGCGAAACGCTCGGGATGGACGGCATCGGCGGCGGCCACCACTGCTGCGACGCGATCGCGCTGGAGGACAGCGTGGTGTGCATCATCCCGTTCGGCGCGCTCGAAGCCGCGTGCCGCGAGCTGAAGCCGATGCAGCACTTCCTCTACCAGATGCTGAGCAGCGAGATCGTCCGCGAATCGAGCCAGATGCTGCTGCTCGGCACGATGTCGGCCGAGCAGCGCGTCGCGCATTTCCTGCTGAACCTGTCGTCGCGATTCGAGGCGCGCGGCTATTCGGCGACCGAATTCAACCTGCGGATGACGCGCGAGGAAATCGGCTGCTATCTCGGGATGAAGCTCGAAACCGTCAGCCGGATGTTCTCGCGGTTCCATCGCGAAGCGCTCGTCGAAACGCGCGGCAAGCGCGTGCGCATCATCGACGCGCAAGCGCTCGCACGGGTCTGACACGCGGCGCCGGACTGACGGCGCCGCGTCACCGCATCGCGTTGCCGGTCGCCGCTGCGTCGCGCAGCGCGACCGTTGCGGCGCCTGCGTGCCACGCGATCAGCGCCTGCTCGGCCTGCGCGAACGCGCGGCGTAACGCATCGTCCACGTCGGCGCCGACGCACGGCGGCAGCGGCCGGCGCGTCGCGTCGTGCATCACCAGGTCCAGCCGCACGTCGTACCAGCGCGCGCCATCGGCCGCCATGCGCGATTCGATCGCGAGATGGCAGCCGTCGATCAACGCGCGAAACCGTTCGAGTCGCACCAGTTGCGCGCCGGCTTCGGCCTCGACCGCTGCCGAACCGGTGAATCCGAGGCAGGCGATCTGCATGCCCACGCCCATGTCGTGTCTCCTGACGGGGCCGCCCGCTCGTCGACCGCCTTGCATGTGCCGGCCGCTTCAGGATGCGGCGGCACGTGTTTCCCGTGGCGCGGCGCGCGTTTTCGCGCGCTGCCGGCCGATAGTCTGCCCGCGCCCGGCGGGCGCGGGACCGTTCATACGTTAAAGGTCTGCGACGCCTTCATTTCGATCCACGTCATGCCGGCGCGCAGCCCTTCGATCATCGCCTCGCGCTCCGTCGGATACGCGTGGCTGTGCTCGAACGTATGATGAAACCGCGCGGTGCCTGCACCGTGCTCGACCGACACGCGGCAGCGGAACTCGCCCGATTCGCACGGGCGCGTCTCCACTTCGACCGACCAGTCGCGTTCGTGAATGTTGCCCTGCAGTGTCATGCGCCCTCCTGCGGTATCAGTCTTCGAGCCGGAAGTGCCCGCTGTGCAGCAGCACCGGCCGGCCGCCGATTTCCTCGAGCATTCGCCGTGCCATCGCCTCGATGGCCGGCCGGTGCGCGTCGAATGCGCTCAGCAGATCGCGTTCGAGCAGCGATCGCGCGCCGAAATGGTCTTCCAGTGCCTCGGCCGTGACCGCGCACTGGACGCAACGCCCGTCGACCAGCGCGGAAAACGCGACGACCAGGTCGCGCGCGCAGTATTCCGGCGGCTCGGACGGGAAAACGATGTGCATCTGTCGGCCTGTCATCGTCGTGATGGCTCCATGACGAGAGCATAGTGGCGCGCGCGGCCGCGCGCTTGACCCACGTCAACCGGTTCGCCGCACCGCACGATCGCGGCGCGGCCGCGCGACGCCGCTTTTGCGCGCTTCAGCCCGCGTCGGGCTCGATCGCCGCGCCGCGCTCCGCGAGCAGCTCGCGCAGCACGCTGCGGTGGCAATGGCTTTCGTCGTCGCAGTAGCAGCCGATCGAGAACGCGGTGGTCGCCGACAGCGCGGCCAGCAGATCCAGTACCTTGGCCGGATCGCCCTGGGCCATCTCCGCGCGGAAGTGGCGCCTGAACGCCTTCCATTCCGCGTCGGTTGCGGCGGCCTGCGCCTGCGCGACGAGTTCGGGGCTCGGCGACAGCGTCGGCAACCATACATCATAGTAGTTGCGCGACGCGAATTCCGCCTTCGGTACACCGCGCGGCGGCCGCCGCACCGTGCCGATCCGCAGGCCTTCGCCGGCCGCGCGCGGCGTGCCGAGCTGGATGATCCGGATGCCCATGTCGCTCCTTCATTCGTCTGCGTTGCGTGCGATCCCGTGATCGTACCGCCGCGCCCGCCCCGGCGTCAGCCGGGCAGCCCACATGACGGCCGCCCAACAAAAAACCGGCTGCTCCCGCGACGGGAAACAGCCGGTTCGTCATCGTTGCGCGCCGAAGCGCGCCGCGCTCAGACGCCGCTCTTCAGCACCTTGCCGATCGCGTCCGCGACGATGCCGACGTTCGAGTCGTTCAGACCCGCCACGCACATCCGGCCCGAACGCAGGATGTACACGCCGTGCACTTCGCGCAGCGCGTCGACCTGCGTTTCGGTCAGGCCCGTGTACGTGAACATCCCGCGCTGCTTCACGTAGCGCGTCAGCGCTTCGCCGCTCACGTGGTCGCGCAGGCCGTCGTGGATCGACTGGCGCATCCGCGCGATGCGGCGGCACATCGCCGACAGTTCCTCTTCCCACTGCTTGCGCAGCGCCGGCGTGCCGAGCACGGCCGCGACGACCTTCGCGCCGTAAGTCTGCGGGTTGCTGTAGTTCGAGCGCACGGCGCCGGCCAGCTGGCCGAGCACGCGGTCGGCCGCGGCGGCGTCTTCGCAGACGACGCTCAGGCCGCCCACGCGCTCGCCGTACAGCGAGAAGTTCTTCGAGAACGAGTTCGCGACGAGCGTCGGCACGCCGCGGCGGGCCAGCTCGCGCACCGCGAACGCGTCCGCGTCGAGGCCCGCGCCGAAGCCCTGATACGCCATGTCGACGAACGGCAGCAGCCCGCGCGCCTCGATCACGTCGATCAGCTTCTCCCACTGGCCTTCGTCGAGGTCGACGCCGGTCGGGTTATGGCAGCACGCATGCAGCAGCACGATGCTGCGCGCCGGCAGCGCGTCGATCGCCGCGAGCATCGCGTCGAACTTCAGGCCGCCCGTCGCCTCGTCGTAGTACGGATACGTATTCACCGTGAAGCCGGCGCGCTCGAAGATGAAGCGATGGTTTTCCCAGCTCGGATCGCTGAGCCACACCTGCGCATCCGGGAAATAGCGCTTCAGGAAATCCGCCCCGACCTTCAGCGCGCCCGAGCCGCCGAGCGTCTGCAGCGTCGCGATGCGGCCGGCCGCGCGGGCCGGGTGATCGGCGCCGAACACGAGCGATTGCACGGCGTCGCGATACGCGGCCAGGCCGACCATCGGCAGGTACGGCTTCGGGCCGCTGTCGCGCTGCAGCGCGGTTTCGGCTTCGCGCACGGCGCCCAGCACCGGAATCCGGCCTTCGGCGTCGAAATAGATCCCGATGCTCAGGTTGACCTTCTGGTCGCGCGGATCTTTCTGGAAGTTCTCGTTGAGCGTCAGGATCGGGTCGCCCGGGTACGCGTCGATGTGTTCGAACATGGCTTGAGTCGGTCTCGTTTGGAAGAATGGTCGGTCGTGGCCTGCGTCAGCGTGCGGAGGCGCCGTCGTGCACCGCAAAGCCCGCATTCTTCTGACGGAAGCGATACCCGATCGCGAGCACCGCGAGCCATACCGGGATCAGGTACACCGACAGGCGGAGATCCGGCGTCAGGTACATCACGACGAGAATGCCGGCCATGAATGCCAGGCACAGGTAATTCGTGAAAGGATAGCCCAGACTGCGGAAGGAAGTCTGCTCCCCGGCAGCACGCTTGGCCTGGCGGAACTTCAGGTGGATCACCGTGATCATCGCCCAGTTGATGATCAGCGCCGACACGACGAGGCCCATCAGCACCTCGAACGCCTTGCCCGGCATGAAGTAGTTGACCAGCACGCACACGCCGGTCGCGAGCGCCGACGCGCCGAGCGCGGCGAGCGGGATGCCGCGCTTGTTGACCGAGCACAGCACCTTCGGCGCGTTGCCCTGCTGCGCGAGGCCGAACAGCATCCGGCTGTTGCTGTACACGCCGCTGTTGTAGACCGACAGCGCGGCCGTCAGCACGACGACGTTCAGCACGTTCGCGACCAGGTTGCTGCTCAGCGCGTGGAAGATCAGCACGAACGGGCTGCCGCCGGTGACGACCTTCTGCCACGGATACAGCGACAGCAGCACGGCCAGCGCGCCGATGTAGAAAATCAGGATGCGGTAGATGACCTGGTTGGTCGCACGCGGAATGCTGCGCTTCGGATCGTCGGCCTCGGCCGCGGTGATGCCGATCAGCTCCAGCCCGCCGAACGAGAACATGATCGCGGCCATCGACATCACGAGCCCCGACACGCCGTTCGGGAAGAAACCGCCGTGCTGCCACAGGTTCGCGATGCTCGCTTCCGGCCCCGCATGGCCGCTCGCGAGCAGCCAGCCGCCGAAGCCGATCATCCCGACGATCGCGGCGACCTTGATGATCGAGAACCAGAATTCCGTCTCGCCGTACGACTTCACGCTGGCCAGGTTCAGCAGGTTGATCGCGACGAAGAACACCAGCGCCGACACCCAGGTCGGCACGCCGGGCCACCAGTACTGCACGTAGATCCCGACGGCCGACAGTTCGGCCATGCTGACGAGGATGTACAGCACCCAGTAATTCCAGCCGGACAGGAAGCCGGTGAAGTGGCCGACGTATTTGTTCGCGAAGTAGCTGAACGAGCCGGCGACGGGCTCGTCGACGACCATCTCGCCGAGCTGGCGCATGATGAAGAACGCCACGATGCCGGCCACCGCATAGCCGAGCAGCACGGACGGGCCGGCCATCTTGATCGTCTGCGCGATGCCGAGGAACAGCCCCGTGCCGAGCGCGCCGCCGAGCGCAATCAGCTGGATGTGCCTGTTCTTCAGCCCGCGCTTCAGGCCGTCCTTCTCGTTTCCAGAAACCATGTCTTCTCCATTCTGCCCGCCTCCGCCGGAAGCGGTGCGGCGCGCCTCGGTGTGCCGGGCGCTGTTTTACTGTGCCGGCGGCCGTTCGTGGGGGCGCCGGGTTGGGGACTGCAATCTTCGCGTGGTGGCGGCATCCGATTCGCGTCGGCGTGCCGGCCTGATTGGCCGCCGACTCGTCCGCCCACGCCGCATGGCTGCGAACGCACACGAAAATCCGGCGGTCAGTTTAGCGTCGCGACCGCGAAATCGGGTTGCGTAACCCGCTCATGCAAACCCTACATTATGAGATAAGATTGCATCGAGGAGACAGATGAGGAAACAAAAATGCCTGAACCGGTTCTCGATCGCATCGATCGCCACTTGCTGTCGGTGCTGCAGGAGAACGGCCGCGCATCGAATCTCGACCTGGCGAAGGCCGTCGGCCTGTCGCCCGCGCAGACGTTGCGGCGCCATCGCCGGCTGGAGGAAATCGGTGCGATCCGCCGTTACGAAACCCGGCTGTGCGCCGACACGCTCGGCTTCGGCGTCACCGCGTTCGTGCACGTGACGATGGAGCGCGGGCATATCCGCGATTTGTCGAAATTCCAGAAACTCGTGTCGGATCTCGCGCAGATCCAGGAATGTTTCTCGGTGACGGGCGACATCGACTATGTGCTGAAAGTCGTCGCGCACGACCTGAAGGGATTGTCGCGATTCCTGCTCGAGACGCTGATGCGCATCCCCGGCGTGAGCGGCGTGCATTCGAGCGTGTGTCTCGACGAGATCAAGTGTACGAGTGCGATGCCGGTGGAAAGCTGACGCGCCCGGCGCACCGGGCGGATGCGTTTACCGCACCGCCTCGAACGCACTGATCAACAACGCCCCCGCCGCGATCACCACGCAACCGCCCGCCCGACGCGGCGTCAGCCGCTCACCGAGATACACGCGCGCAATCAGCGCCGCGAACACCACACTCGTCTCCCGCAGCGCCGACACCGGGCCCATCGGCGCGCGGTCCATCGCCCAGATCACGATGCCGTACGCGAGCGCCGCGAACACGCCGCCGCAAGCGGCCTTCGCCGTCTCGCCGGCATTTTGCGTCAGCCGCAGCGGCCCCGCCCGCAGCCGGTAGTACGCGGCCATCATCGCGCCCGTCAACACGAACATCCACGCGGTATAGCCGACCGTGCTGCCGCTCTCCCGCACACCGATCCCGTCGACCACGCTGTACGCCGCGATCGACACGCCGGTCGCGAACGCCGTCGGCAGCACCTGCGTCATCCGGTGTTTCGCGCCGCGTCCGCGTTCCAGCCCGATCGCCAGGATGCCCGCGCAGATCAGCACGAGCCCGCATTGCGCGCCGATGTTCAGGTGCTCGCCCGCGAACGCCGCCGCGCCGAGCGTGACGAGCAGCGGCGCGGTGCCGCGCGCGACCGGGTACGCGACGGTGAGATCACCGTGTTCGTACGCGCGGACGAGCAGCAGCGTATAGACGACGTGGATCACGGCCGATGCGACGACGCAGAGCCAGCTCGCCGGCGTGATCGGCGCGGCGGCCGGCAGGAACAGCAGCGCGAACAGCCCGATCGCGATCTGCAGCACCGTGGCCGAGCGCAGCCGATCGCCGCTGCTGCGCACCAGCGCATTCCATGACGCGTGCAGGAACGCCGCGCACAGAACGGCAAACAGAACGGGGATCGGCACGCTGGCTACTCCTGACGGTCGGAAGCCGCACGGTGCACGGCAGGCGTTCATCCTATGAATGCGTCACCGAATTGTCAAAAAAGCGTCGCGCGACGTTCCGTAAAAGATCGGTCCGGCTGCCCCTATCCGCCCGCCCGGCGCCGCTTGCGCCGCAAACGCCCCGCACGCCGCGATATGTGACGCGTAGGTTGCCGACGATCCGCCCCTTTCCGTTCTCTTTCGCATTGCGCCGCGCCGTAATGAAACCGATACCGCAACGCAACCGTCGCGAAAACACTCCGTCCCCATATCTTCATACGCGGCTGTTCCAATGCGCGTGCTCCCTTGCGAGCTCTGCGCCGAACCGACACGGCGACGGGGCCGCTCTCCACCACCGAAGACCCTTTTGGAGTTTCCCGATGTTCCGTCAAGCCTTGCTCGTCACCGCCTGCGCAGCCGCGGCGCTGGCGCTGTTCGCCTGCGGCGGCAGCGACGATTCCACGCCGACGGCCGCCGTGTCGTCGCAGGATGCGCTGCAGACCGCCACGCCGATCAAGCACGTCGTCGTGATCTACGGCGAAAACATCTCGTTCGACCACTACTTCGGCACCTATCCGAACGCGACGAACCCGTCGGGCGAACCGGCGTTCACCGCGAAATCCGGCACGCCGACGCCGAACGGCCTGACGGGCACGCTGCTCACCGCGAACCCGAACTTCACGAACACGGCCAACGGCACCGACGCGGCGAACCCGTTCCGCCTCGACCGCACGCAGGCCGCGACCGCCGACCAGAACCACGCGTACACGGCCGAGCAACAGGCCGAGGACAACGGCCTCGCCGACCTGTTCCCGAAATACACGGGCAAGGGCTCGTCCGGCGGCGCCGGCGCGTTCGGCACGAAGGGCCAGGTGATGGGCTACTTCGACGGCAACACGGTGACCGCGCTGTGGAACTACGCGCAGCGCTTCGCGATGAGCGACAACACGTTCACGACGGGCTACGGGCCGTCGACGCCGGGCGCGCTGAACGTCGTCGCGGGGCAGACCAACGGGATGCAGATCGTCAAGACGTCGAAGCAGCCGTCGACGCTCGCCGCCAGCTCGTACTACATCAACGACGGCCAGGGCGGCCTCACGATGATCAACGACGTCGACCCGGGCTTCGACGTGTGTTCGAGCACGACCGACCAGGCGATGATGACCGGCAAGAACATCGGTGACCTGCTGAACGCCGCGAAGATCACGTGGGGCGGCTTCATGGGCGGCTTCAACCTGTCGACGACGAACGGCAACGGCACGACGGGCTGCGCGCGCAGCACGGTCGCGACCGCCGTGAACGCCGCGACGGCCGACTACATCCCGCACCACAACTGGTTCCAGTACTACGCGTCGACGGCGAACCCGCAGCACACGCGTCCGAGCGCGGTCGCGGCGATCGGTTCGAGCGTCGAGACGGACGGCAAGACGGCCGAACCGGCGAACCACCAGTACGACACGGACGACTTCTTCGCCGCCGTGAAGGCCGGCAACTTCCCGTCGGTCAGCTACCTGAAGGCGCCGGCCGCGCAGGACGGGCACGCGGGCTACTCGGATCCGCTCGACGAGCAGGCGTTCGTGACGAAGGTGGTCAACTTCCTGCAGCAGCAGCCGGACTGGCAGAACACCGCCGTGATCGTCACCTATGACGACTCGGACGGCTGGTACGACCACGTGTACACGGCGCCGACGCACGCATCGTCGGACCCGGTCGACCAGCTCAACGGCGCCGGCAAGTGCGGCACGGGCGGCACCACCGGCGTGAACGGCGCGACCGTGAACGGCCGCTGCGGCCCGGGCGTGCGCATTCCGCTCGTCGTGATCTCGCCGTACGCGAAGCAGAACTACGTCGATCACACGATGCTCGACCAGTCGTCCGTCGTGCGCTTCATCGAGGACAACTGGCTCGGCGGCCAGCGTATCGGCGGCGGTTCGTTCGACGCGACGGCGGGCGACCTGCGCAACCTGTTCGACTTCACGTCGAAGCCGAACACGACGCCGCTGTATCTCGACCCGACGCTCGGCACCGCATTGAGCGCCGCACCGTCGATCTGACCGTCACGGCCTGACCGCATGGCCGGCGCAGCACGCGCCGGCCGTTTCCATTTAACGCGCCGCTTCGTGCGGCGCCCGATTTTCGACCGACAGCATGACAGCTCGCCCCGCGTTTCCGTCTCCCGATGCCGCCGGCACGCCCGCGCCGCGCGCCCCTTTCCGCCTGCTGCGCCGCGCGGCGTTCGTGCTCGGCGCCGCCGTGCTCGGCTATGGCGCGTTCGCGATCGCGTTTCCCGCGCAGGTGCCGGCGGCGATCGGCACCGTGGTCGCCGACTGGACGGGCGCGAACCCGCATCCGGTCGTGTTGCAGCGGCCCGCCGCGCAGCCGCTGTCGGCGGTCGCGCAGCTCGGGCGTGCGCTGTTCAACGATCCGTCGCTGTCCGCATCCGGCAAGCAGTCGTGCGCGTCGTGTCACAGCCCCGATCACGCGTACGGCCCGCCGAATGCGCTCGACGTGCAGCCGGGCGGCCTCGCGATGACGCAGCAGGGCTATCGCCCGCCGCCGTCGCTGATGTACCTGTACCGCCAGCCGAATTTCAGCATCGGCCCCGATGCCGGCGAAAACGACGCGGCGCCGAGCGTCGCGCAGCAGGCCACGGCGGCGGCCGGCGTCGTCAAGGCGCAGAAGGTGGCCGGGACATCGGCCGCGCCGCAGCTCGTGCCGCAAGGCGGGATGTTCTGGGACGGCCGCGCCGATACGTTGCAGCAGCAGGCGTTCGGGCCGCTGCTGAATCCGGTCGAAATGGCGAACGCGAGCATCGACGACGTTGCGCGCAAGCTCGCGCAGTCGTCGCATCGCGCGCAGTTCGAGCAGCTGTTCGGTGCGCGCGTGTTCTCCACGCCGCAGCTCGCGGTGTCGGAGGCGATGTTCGCGATCGCGCGCTATCAGGTCGAGGATCCGTCGTTCCATCCGTACGACAGCAAGTACGACCGTTGGCTCGAAGGCCGCGCGCGCCTCACGCAGGCCGAGTTGCGCGGGCTGCGCCTGTTCAACGATCCGGACAAGGCGAATTGCGCGGGCTGCCACCTGTCGAAGCCGGGCAAGGACGGGCTGCCGCCGATGTTTACCGATTACCAGTACGAGGCGCTCGGCGCGCCGCGCAACCGGGCGCTCGCGCAGAACCGCAACCCGGCGTTCTACGATCTCGGCGTGTGCGGGCCGTTCCGCGACGACCTGAAGGACCAGACGCAGTATTGCGGGATGTTCCTGACGCCGACGCTGCGCAATTCGGCGACGCGCCACGTGTTCTTCCACAACGGCGTATTCCATACGCTCGACCAGGTGATGGCGTTCTACAACGAGCGCAGCATCTCGCCGCAGAAGTTCTATTCGCGCGGCGCGGACGGCAAGGTCGACGAATACGACGACATCCCGCCGAAATATCGCGCGAACGTCGACGTGACCGACGCGCCGTTCGATCGCAAGCCCGGCGACAAGCCCGCGATGACGGCGCAGGACATCAAGGATATCGAAGCGTTTCTCGGCACGCTGACGGACGCCCCGGCGCAGCACTGAGCACTGAGCGCCGGTCGAGCGCCGCGCCGGGTCAGCAGCGCGCGCGGATGCACAGGAAGGCCGGCGCCAGCGACAGCTCCGCATGGAGCCGTTCGGATACGGATTTCATCTCCGGCAGCGGCATCGGTTCGACGAAGCGGTCGAGCCGCCAGCCGCCGTCGGCGACCGCGTTCAGGATGTCGGCGAGCGGCCGCCGCCACGCCTCGACGTACGGCCTCGGCTCGCCGAACCCCGACCAGTGGAAACCGAAGCGCGACGTGTCGAAGTACGTGCCGTCGCCGCGCGTGCGTTCGTCCATCCAGTCGCGCATCGGATGCGCCATCGAGAACACCAGCGTTCCTCCCGGGCGCGCGACGCGCCGGAATTCGCGCAACGTCGGCGCGAGATCGCGCACGTAGTCGAGCGCGAGCGAGCACAGCACCTTGTCGACCGACGCGTCGGGCAGCCACGCGAGCGGCGCCTCCAGGTCGCCTTCCGTGACGTCGACCGGCAGGCCCGCGCAGCGCGTCCTTGCGAGCGCAACCATCTCCGGCGTCACGTCGAACGCCTGCACGGTCGCGCCGTGACCGGCGAGATGCGCGCTGCAGATGCCGGGCCCGCAGCCGGCGTCGAGCACCGTCAGGCCCGCGACGTCGCCGAGCAGCGCCATCGTAGCCGGCCGCTCGTAGAGCGCGTTGTGCGCCTTCGTCGGCGCGAGGTCCGCATAGCGTTGCGCGAAGCTCGCGTAAGCGCGGCGGCCGGGCGATTCGTTCGGGTCGTTCGGTTCGGTCATCGGGTATCCGTCGGTCGAAACTGGGCAGGCCGATTCTGCCCGATCGGATGACGGATGGCGACTGCGGTTACGCCTGCGTCAGGACAGACTGTCGAGCAACCGATACCACGCGACCCCGGCCGCGATGTAGAAGCGCTGCAGCCCGTGCAACGGAATGGGTCGGATCGGCGAAACCCGGAACGGCAGCGGCAGTTGCGCATCGCCCGACAGATGCGCGGCCAGATGCTTGCCGAGCGTCGTCGCCATCGCGATGCCGCGGCCGTTGTAGCCGAGCGCGATCGTCACGCCCGGCGCGGGCTCGTGCACGTGCGGCAGGAAATCCGCGGTGATCGCGACGCGCCCCGCCCAGCGGTATTCGAACCGGACGCCCTTCAGTTGCGGATACAGCAGCGTCGTCGCACGTTCGAGATGGCGCCAGTCGCTCGCCGCGCGCGGGTCGGCGAACGGGCCGCGGCCGCCCATCAACAGGCGCCCGGCCACGTCGCGGCGGAAGTACAGCAGCAGGCGCCGCGCATCCGATGCGACCTCGCCGCCGGCGAGGATGTCGCGGCCCAGCGCTGGCGCGAGCGGTTCCGTCGCGACGATGAAACTGTTCGCGGCGATCACCGACTGGCGCAAGCCGGGCCACAGCCCGTCCGTGTAGCCGTTGGTCGCGATCACGACGCGCTCGGCCGACAGCGTCGCACCGCCTGACGTCGCGATCCGCCAGCGGCCGTTGGCGCGCGTCAGCCCGACGGCGCGGGTCGACCCGTGCACGACCGCCCCGCTCGCCTGCGCGGCGCGAACGAGGCCGCGCGTATAGCTGAGCGGCTGCACGCTGCCCGCGCGGCGATCGATCCAGCCGCCCGCATACGCTTGCGTGCCGAGCCGCCGCGCGACGTCGTCGCGGCTCAGCACGTCGACCGGCGCGCCGCGCGCGGCCCATTGCTGCGCGCGGCGTGCGACCGTGTCGAGCATCGCGGCGGTCGGCGCCGGCTGGATCCAGCCGGCGCGACGCGCATCGCAGTCGATGCCGTGCCGCGCGATCAGGTCGAACACCGTGTCGGCCGCGCCGCCGACGATGCCGGCAAGCTGCTCGCCAGCCTCGTCGCCGAACCGGCGGACCAGTTCGTCGGGGTCGTATTTCAGCCCGGGAATCACTTGCCCGCCGTTGCGGCCGGATGCGCCCCAGCCCGGCTGCGCGCCGTCGATCACGCGGACGTTCACGCCGCGTTCGGCCAGATGAAGTGCGGTCGACAGGCCGGTGAAGCCCGCGCCGACGATCGCCACGTCGCACGACGCGGACGCGTCGAGCGCGGGCGTATCGGGCGCCGGCGCGGCGGTCGCCGCCCACAGCGAATCCGGCCATCCGGGTGCCGCGTTCGTTGCGCTCATGTTCGATCCGGGTGGTCGGCGCCGTCCGACGCCAGCAGGCGGCGCAGGAATTCCTGCGTGCGAGGGTGCGTCGGCTGCGTGAGCACGTCGCGCGCCGGTCCGCTTTCGCAGATCGTGCCGTCGTGCAGGAAGCACACGCGATCGGCCACCTCGCGCGCAAATGCCATTTCGTGCGTGACGACCACCATGGTCATCCCGTCGCGGGCGAGCCCGCGCATCACGCCGAGCACTTCGCCGACGAGTTCGGGGTCGAGCGCCGACGTCGGCTCGTCGAACAGGATCGCCTGCGGCTCCATGGCAAGCGCGCGTGCGATCGCGACGCGCTGCTGCTGGCCACCCGACAGCTCGGACGGATACGCGTTCATCCGGTGCGACAGCCCGACCTTGTCGAGCAGCGCGCGGGCCTGCTCGCGCGCCTGCGCGGCCGGCATGCGCCGCACGTGCACGGGCCCTTCCATCACGTTCTCGAGCGCCGTGCGGTGCGCGAACAGGTTGAAGCGCTGGAACACCATGCCGACCCGCATCCGCAGTTCGTGGATCCGCTTCGAATGCGCATCGACCTTCACGCCGTCGATCGTGATCGACCCTTCGTCGTAGGTCTCGAAGCCGTTGATACAGCGCAGCACGGTCGACTTGCCGGAACCGGACGGCCCGATCAGGCACACGACTTCACCCTGCTGCACGTCGAGGCTCACGCCCTTCAGCACCGCGTGCTGGTGAAACCGCTTATGGATGGAATCGATCCGGATCATGCGCCCCTCTTCAGTGCGAGCCGCTTGCCGAGCCGGTTCACGGCGAACATCAGCGGCAGGCCGAGCGCGAGATACAGCAACGCGACGAGCGTGTAGACGCTCATGTTCTGGAACGTCGACGACGCGATCAACTGGCCGGCGCGCGTGATCTCGGCGACCGTGATCGTCGATGCGACCGACGAATCCTTCAGCAGCATCACGAGCGTGTTGCCGTACGGCGGCAGCGCGATGCGGAACGCCTGCGGCAGCACCACGCGCCGCATGATCATCGGGCCGCGCATGCCGATCGCGTGCGCGGCTTCGATCTGGCCGTGGTCGATCGCCTCGATGCCCGCGCGGAAGTTCTCGGCCTGATACGCCGAATACGCGATGCCGAGGCCGAGCACGCCGGCCTGGAACGCCGACAATTGCACGCCGAGATCGGGCAGCACGAAGTACATGTAGAACAACTGCACGATGATCGGCAGCCCGCGGATCACGTTGACGATCGTGCTGCCGGCCGTCGAGACGGCACGATTGCGCGACACCTTCATCAACGCGAGGATCAGCCCGAGCACCGAGCTGAGCACGAACGCGCATGCGGTGATCTCGATCGTGACCACCGCGCCCTTCAGCAGGATCGGCAGGAAATCGATCGCATTCTGAAAAAACATGAGGTCTCCTATGCGACGGCCGGACGGCCGGCCGCTGGGGATGCCCGCGACGCGCGGGCGATACCGGCCAGGAATCGGGCGCGAACGCTCAGCTCATGTGCCACTTCTGCAGGATCTGCTGCAGCGTGCCGTCGCTCTTCATCTTGCGGATCGCGCCGTTGAGCTGTTCGAGTGTCGCGTTGTCGCCCTTGCGCACGATGAAGCACACCTGCCCCTTCACGACGCTCTGGTATTCGGGCACGAGCCGCACCTGGCGATTGACGCCGTGCTCGATCTGGTACGCGACGATCGGCTGGTCGGCGAAGCCGGCCTTGATGCGCCCGAGCGCGACGTCGCGCATGATGTCGGCGATCGAATCGTAGGTCCGCACTTCCTTGAAGATGCCCTTCTTGTTGAGCGCATCGACGAATGCGGTGCCGACCTGCGCGCCGACCACCTGGTCCTTGAAATCGTCCATCGACGTATAGCGGCCCGGATCGTCGGCCTTCACGATCAGGCCTTCGCCGAACGAGTAGACGGTGTCGGAGAAATCGACGACCTGCTGGCGCGCCGGCGTCTTCAGCATCGCGGCCGAGATGATGTCGATCTTCTGCGTGGTGAGCGACGGGATCAGCGCCGAGAACACCGTCTGCTGCACGTCGACGCGAAACCCGGCCGACTTCCCGGCCGCCGTGATCGCATCGACCATCATCCCCTGGATCGAATTGCTCTTGACGTCGAGAAACGTGAACGGCACGCCGGTGGCCGTCGCGCCGACCTTCAGCGTCGGCTCGGCCGCGACGGCGCTCGCCGACGCCGTGGAGAGTGCGATACAGGTGGCGAAACCGGCGGCCAGTGCGCCGAACCGCTTGATGAACGGAACCATGGTGACTCCTTCTCGAATAATCCGGGGCGCCGGCCGGTCACTGATCGACACTGCGACGATGACTTGATCTTAAAACGAATCAAAAATATCGCAAATAGATTTTTGCGTATCGATATTCGATACGATATGATGCGATATCGAATCGATTCCGCCCTTCGCCATGGACACGTCGCCCGACCAAGCAAACGACCTGCTGTTCAACCAGTCGCTGGAAAAAGGGCTGAACGTGCTGCGCGCGTTCAGCGCGAAGCGGCGCACGATGACGCTGGCGGAAGTAGCCGACGCGGCGGGGATGACGAAAAGCTCCGCGCAGCGAATGGTCTATACGCTCGAGAAGCTCGGCTACATCCGCAAGCATCCGGTCACGCGGCGTTACCAGCTCACGCCGCACGTGATGCGGATCGGCTTCAACTATCTCGCCGCCGATACGCTGATCGACGTCGCGAATCCGTTCCTGTCCGAGCTCACGAACCTGACCGGCGAAACCACCAACCTCACCGAGCCGGACGAGGATGAAATGGTGTACGTCGCGCGTTTCGTGTCGACCAAGTTCGTGCCGATCCACATGCCGATCGGCAGCCGCATCCCGATGTACTGCACCGGCTCCGGCCGCGCGTTCCTGAGCGCGTTGCCGCCGGACGATGCGCGCGCGCGGCTCGACGGCATGGTGCGCACGCCGCATACGCCGCGCACGGTCACGGCGCTCGGCGATCTCGTCGCGCTGCTCGACAGCGCGCGGCGCGAAGGCTACGCGACCAACCAGGAAGAACTGTTCATCGGCGACATGTCGATCGCGGCGCCCGTGCTCGGCAGCCAGGGGCAGCCGGTGGCGGCCGTGCACGTGGTCGCGCCGACGAGCCGCTGGACGTTCGACGACGCGCGCCGCAAGCTCGCGCCGGCGGTGATCGACTGCGCGCGCGGGATCAGCAATTCGATCCGGACGCTTGAATAGCGTCGGCGAAATGGCATGCGGCGCGCCATTGCATCGCGCAACGGCGTTCGATCGCTACTGCGGCTTCGGGGAATGCTCGGCCCGGTAGGTACGGTTCGGGCGCGATACGAGTTGCTTCGCCGCAGCGTCCAGTGCCTTGCCGTGATACAGATCGAGGCACTTCAGGAAGTCGAACTTCACATCCGCGACTTCCGATTCGACAACCGGATTCCGATAGTCGCGAGCCAGATACTTCGCGACCAGCGCGTGAATGACGTCCGGCGCACGTTCCATGTCGTAGTAGGTCCAGTCGCGCAACGCGCTGATGCTGCTGCCGATGTCCTTGCTCGCGCCGGGCGCCTGCTTGTATGCGGTAGCCAGGCACTCCGCGAGCACCATGTCCTTGAAGTTCTGGCGGTAAGTACGTAAGCCGGCCTCGGGCGAGGTTTGTGCGACGTCCTTCGCCACGACCCTCGTCGGTTGAAACGCGATGCACGCGAACGCGGCAGCGATCCGGACTCCCCTCATGACAGGCTCCAAAAATTTGCGCGATCAGAACGATACCGCGCGCCCGGTTCGTTGAAGTAATCATGGCCACGACCCTGGATGCTCACCTCCATCGCCATCCCCAGCCATACCTCGACGATCGGATCAAACCCCTGACGGGGAAAAGTATTGCCGACTGTCGCCGCCAGCCTCTTCACCGCCCCCCTCGTTTTCCCCGATCCCGTTCGCCTTGACTCCGCCGCCGCGATCGACAAAACTTCGCACATCGTCAGTGTGATCACAGATCGCAGATCAAACCCAGGAGAGCCCGCCTTGCCGCCTCGTATCGTCCCGCCCGCACTGAAAGCCATCGAACAGGAAACGATGGCCGACAAGGTCTACCAGCAACTGCGCGAAGCGCTGATGAGCGGCCGTTTCGCGCCGGGCCAGGCGCTGAGCCTGCGCAGCGTCGCCGAGGCGGTCGGCTCGTCGACGATGCCCGTGCGTGCCGCGCTCACGCGGCTGCGCGCCGAACGCGCATTGGTTGACGGCCCGAATCGCGCACTCGTCGTCCCGCCGATGACGCTCGACATGCTCGACGAACTGCGCGACGTGCGGATCGCGCTCGAAGGCTGCATCGCCGAGCGCGCGTGCGAGCGGATGACCGACGCGCACATCGCGGCCGTGCGCAAGACCTGCGAAACGATGCAGGCACACGTCGAGGGCGGCCGCTCGCGCGCGTACCTGCAAAGCAATTTCGCGTTCCACAGCGCGATCTACGCGCACGGCGCGAGCGAAAACACGCTCGCGATCGTCGAGAACCTGTGGATGCGCGTCGGCCCGTTCCTCAACATGGTCGCGCTCGACATCCCGCACATGCGGCGCTCGATGGATGCGCATCGCGCGATCGTCGATGCGCTCGAACGGCGCGACGGCGCGGGCGTGCGGGCCGGCATCGCGCTCGACATCGGCGGCGCCGCGCACGATCTCGCCGAGACGCTGCGGGCCGAACAGACCCGCGGACCGTGAACGCGAAACCGTAGCGGCCGCTTGCCACGGCCAGCCGAATCGACGGCGGCCGCCATCCCACTACACCAACGATGGAGACAACCCGGCATGACAGCTTCCGACCTGCTGAAACCCTATGACGGCCTGCGCGTCCTCGTGACGGGCGGCGCGTCGGGCATCGGCCTCGAAATCGCCGACGCGTTCGCCGAATGCGGCGGGCGTGTGCACGTGTGCGACGCGTCGCAAGCCGCGATCGCGGCGCTCGCCGACCGGCCGCCGCGTGGCTCAGCCGGCGCGATCAGCGCGACGCTGGCCGACGTATCCGATCCGGCCGCCGTCGAGCGCGTGTTCGCCGACCTGTCGACGCGGCTCGGCGGCCTCGACGTGCTGGTCAACAACGCGGGCATCGCCGGCCCGACCGGCGGCATCGACGAAATCGACCCCGTGCAGTGGGAACAAACCGTCGCGATCAACCTGAACGCGCAATTCCAGTTCGCGCGCCGCGCGGTGCCGTTGCTGCGCGAGTCGAAACACGGCGGTGCGATCATCGCGCTGTCGTCGGTCGCCGGCCGGCTCGGCTACGCGTTCCGCACGCCGTATGCGGCCACCAAATGGGCGGTGGTCGGCCTCGTGAAGAGCCTCGCGATCGAACTCGGGCCGCTCGGCATCCGCGTGAACGCGATCCAGCCCGGCATCGTGCGCGGCCCGCGGATGCGCCGCGTGATCGAGGCGCGCGCGCAGCAACTCGGCATCGGCTACGACGACATGGAGCAGCGCTATCTCGAGAAGATCTCGCTGCGGCGCATGACCGATCCGGCCGAGATCGCCGCGACCGCGCTGTTCCTGTGCTCGCCGGGCGGGCACGGAATCACCGGGCAGGCGATCTCCGTCTGCGGCAACGTCGAAGTGCTCTGACGCGTCCTGCATCGTTCATCGAAAGGAATCCATCCGTGGCAAACGCTCGCAAAGTCATCATCACCTGTGCGCCGACCGGCGCGATCCATACGCCGTCGATGTCGCCGTACCTGCCTGTCACACCGCACGAAATCGAAACGGCCGCGGTGGCAGCCGCGCAGGCCGGCGCGGCGATCCTGCACCTGCACGCACGCAACCCGTCCGACGGCAAACCGACGCAGGATCCGGCCGTGTTCGCCGAATTCCTGCCGCGCATCAAGGCGCAGACCGACGCGGTGATCAACCTCACGTCGGGCGGCAGCCCGCACATGACGGTCGACGAACGGCTGCAGCCCGCGCTGCATTTCCAGCCCGAGGTCGCGTCGCTGAACATGGGCTCGATGAACTTCGGGCTGTATCCGATGCTCGAGCGCTTCCGCGAGCTGAAGCATCCGTGGGAGCGCGAACATCTCGAGAAAAGCCGCGATCTCGTGTTCAAGAACACGTTCGCGGACATCGAGACGATCCTCACGCGCTGCGGCGCGAACGGCACGCGGTTCGAATTCGAGTGCTACGACATCTCGCACCTGTACAACCTCGCGCACTTCGTCGATCGCGGGCTCGCGAAGCCGCCGTTCTTCGTGCAAAGCGTGTTCGGCCTGCTCGGCGGAATCGGCGCGCATCCGGAGGACCTGATGCACATGCGCCGGACGGCCGACCGCCTGTTCGGCAGCGATTACGTGTGGTCGATCCTCGGCGCGGGCCGCAACCAGATTCCGCTCGCGACGATCGGCGCCGCGCAGGGCGCGAACGTGCGCGTCGGGCTCGAGGATTCGCTGTGGATCGCGCCCGGCAAGCTCGCGGAATCGAGCGCCGCGCAAGTCCTGAAAATGCGTCAGGTGCTCGAAGGCCTGTCGCTCGAGATCGCGACGCCGGCCGAGGCGCGCGCGATGCTCGCACTCAAGGGTGGCGACGCGGTGAATTTCTGATCGCCGGGTCGCGCCCTCAACACGAGAACCCGCAAGCGCAGTGACAAGGCGCCGGCCCGAGCCGGCCGGCGCCAGGACGCCCTTGATCGCCCCGCTCCGTTCGAGCGCCGCCGGCGCGGCTCCGTCGTCTGCCCATCCGCTGCGTGCACCGCAGCGGCATTTGCCGAACGCGGCGCGCCGTGCTTGCCGTGCGCGCCGGTTCGCCCTTACCGGAGTCGTCCGCATGTCCACTCATCACGCTCAGGCCTTGTCGTCCGCCGCCGGCGACGCGAACGCGTCGCTGAACCGGCTGCTGTTCCGCAAACTCATGCCGCTGCTGATCGCCGCGTATGTGATCAGTTTTCTCGACCGCACCAACATCGCGTTCGCCAAACATTCGATGGGCGTCGATCTCGGCATTTCATCGGCCGCGTACGGGCTCGGCGCGGGGCTGTTCTTTCTCACCTACGCGCTCTTCGAGATTCCAAGCAACCTGATCATGCATCGCGTCGGCGCGCGCTTCTGGATCACGCGGATCATGATCACGTGGGGCGCGCTGTCGGTCGCGATGGCGTTCGTCCGCGGCGAGACGTCGTTCTACGTGATGCGCCTGCTGCTCGGCGTGGCCGAAGCCGGCCTGTTTCCCGGCGTGATGCTGTATCTGACGTACTGGTTCGGCCGCGAGGAGCGTGCGCGCGCCACCGGCTATTTCCTGCTCGGCGTGTGCATCGCGAACATCGTCGGCGGGCCGCTGGCCGGCGCGCTGATCGAACTCGACGGCACGCTCGGTTTCCACGGCTGGCAATGGCTGTTCGTCGTCGAAGGCATTCCGGCGATCCTGCTCGCGTTCGTCGTGTGGACACGATTGCCGGATCGGCCGAGCGCCGCGCCGTGGCTCGCCCCGGAAACCGGCCGCGCGCTCGAGCGCAAGCTGGCCGCCGAACAAGACGCGGGCGTCGCCGCGCACGGCGGCCACGCGTTCGGCGCCGCGCTGCGCGACCCGCAGATCTGGCTCGCGATCTTCGTGTACTTCTGCCACCAGTTGACCATCTACACGGTGATCTTCTTCCTGCCGGGCATCATCGGCGCGTCGGGACGTCTTTCGCCGGTCGCGGTCGGGTTGCTGACGTCGCTGCCCTGGCTCGCCGCCGCGCTCGGGGCCGGGACGCTGCCGCGCTTCGCACGCGAGTCGCGTCATTCGCGCCGGATGCTGTGTGCGGGGCTCGTCGTGATGGCGGCCGGGATGATCGGCGCCGCGCATGCGTCGCCATTGGCGGGGCTGCTCTGCGTGTGCGTGGCCGCGTCGATGTTCTTCGTCGTGCAGTCGATCGTGTTCACGTTTCCGGCGTCGCGGCTCGCGGGCAGCGCGCTGGCCGGCGGGCTCGGGCTCGTGAACACCTGTGGGTTACTCGGCGGCTTCGTCGGGCCGACCGTCGTCGGCGCGATCGAACAGGCGACCGGCAATGCGAAGAACGGGCTGACGCTGCTGGCGGCCGCGCTGGTCGTCGCGGCGTTCGCGAGCCTCGCGTTGCGTCACGGGCACGAGCGGGCCGACGGGCGGTCGCGCGGTTGAAAGGCGGATGTGATTCGAGCTGCAAGGATGCGGGCCTCACCCGGTCCGCATCTCGCTACATTAGATCAAAACAGACACGTCCTCGCGACGATCGGGCGGGCGCTTGGCGAACCGATATGCGTGTCGCCACGCGGGTCGCGAATCTCGACGGATCGGCGAATCAACGGACCACCGTCGCCGGCGTGCTCGCGGTCGCCACCTTGCTCGACCGCCGCTCCGCCACCCGCTGCGCGAATCGGTACGCAAGGAGCGAACCCGCCACGGCCAGCAACATCGGCACGAGGCTGTCGTGATTCGCGCGCGTGAATTCGAGCAGCAGCACGACGGCCGTGATCGGCATCTGCATCGACGCGGCGAGAAACGCGGTCGCACCGATCAGCGCGCATCCGCCGAGCGATGCGCCCGGCCACACCGCGCTCCACAGCCCGCCGAGCACGACCCCGAGCAGCGCGCCGTTCGCGAGGCCCGGGGTCAGCAGCCCGCCTTCCGCGCCGGCCCGCAGGCTGCCGGCTTCGATCAGCACCTTCAGCACGAGCAGCGTCGCGGCGACGCCGATCGTCAGCGTGCCGTCGAAACCCAGCGACGCCGGCCCCTTGCCGTTGCCGAGCAGTTGCGGAAACCACATCGCGAGCACGCCGATCATCGCGAAGTTCAGCAGCGCGAACGCCGGCAGCCGCCAGTCCTTCGGCGCGTCCGCCCGCGCGCGGGTCGTGAGCCGCACGAAACCGTACGCGGCGAAGCCGAACAGCGGCCCGCAGACGATCGACCATGCGACGAGCGGCGTGCTCAGCACGAACGTCGGCACCGTGTACTGATGCTCGTTGCCGAGGCCGACCCACGCGACGATCGCCGCGATCGCGGACGTCACGACCGCCACGATCAGCGCACGCCGCTCGAACGTGCCGAGCAGCACCTCGAGCACGAAGATCGCGCCGCCGAGCGGCACGTTGTAGACGGCCGCGAGCCCCGCGCCGGCGCCGCACGCGACCATCAGCCGGCAGTCGTCGGGCGTGAGTCGCGCCGCATGCGCGAACCGCCCGGCGAGCAGCGAACCGATCTCGCGCGGCGCGACTTCGCGGCCGAGCGGCGAGCCGAGCGCGACGGTGACGATCTGCAGCAGCGCGTGAACCGTCGTGCTGACGAACGGCATTCGCGGATCGGCCGCGCGCACCGCGCGACGGATGCTGACGAGCGGCCGGCCATACCGGTAAAGCGCCCACCAGCCGCCGCCGGCGATGATCCCGCAGCCGACCAGCACCGCGAGCCGGCGCAGCGGCTCGGCCGCGGTCACGCCAGTGAGGAAGCTCTCGGACCCGATCACGTGCGCGATGCTGTAGCCGTACGCGACGTGCTGGATCGCATGCAGCAGCAACGCAAGCAGCATGCCGCCGAGCCCCGCGCCGATACCGGTCAGGACCGTGACGACCGCCATGCGCGCGAACGGGCTGGCAGGCGGCGAAGAAGCGGGAGCGGACGGAAGATCGAGGCGCATGGGGTCGGCGAACGGGGATCGAAGGGACGGCGCACACCCTGCGCGCCGCCATCAGGACCGCATCGTAGGCCCGCCGCAATCATGAGACAAACGTATTTTTCGAATCGACTAATGTATTTTGTGAATACATGAAGGCCGGCGGGCCGCGATGTTCCGCCTTCCGCGTCAATCGGGATACGTGATGCGCTCCGGTTCGCGCCGCATGATGACCTCTCCGTGGCGCACCGACAGCGTGGCCTTCGCCTGCCGCCGCACGGCTTCGTAGTCGCTGTCCGCGTCGAGCACGACGAGATTGGCCGGACGCCCGACCGCGATGCCGTAGCCGTCGCCGAGATGCATCGCCGTCGCGCTGTGATCGGTCACGAAGTCGAGGCAGCGCTGCAAGTCCTGGTATCCCATCATGTGGCAGATATGGAGGCCGGCGTCGAGCACGCGCAGGATGTTGCCGTTGCCGAGCGGGTACCACGGGTCCCTGATCGAATCCTGCCCGAAGCACACGTTGATCCCGGCCCGGTCGAGTTCCGCGACGCGCGTGACGCCGCGCCGCTTCGGAAACGTGTCGAAGCGCCCTTGCAGATGGATGCTCTCGGTCGGGCACGAGATGAAGTTCAGTCCCGCCCGCGTCAGCAGCCGGAACAGCTTCGAGCAGTACGCGTTGTCGTACGAACCCATCGCGGTCGTATGGCTCGCGGTGACGCGCGCCCCCATGCCGCGCACACGCGCTTCTTCCGCGAGCACTTCGAGAAAGCGCGAATGCGGATCGTCGGTCTCGTCGCAGTGCACGTCGACGAGGCAGCCCGTGCGTTCCGCGAGATCCATCAGGAAGCGGATCGAGCTGACGCCCTGCTCGCGCGTGTTCTCGAAATGCGGAATCCCGCCGACGACGTCCGCGCCGAGGTCGATCGCCTGCTCCATCAGCGCGCGGCCGCCGTCGAACGATTCGATGCCCTCCTGCGGGAACGCGACGATCTGCAAATCGATCAGCCCGCGCGCCTCGTCCTTCACTTCCAGCATCGCCTTCAGCGCGGCGAGCGTCGGATCGGTCACGTCGACGTGCGTGCGCACGTGCTGGATCCCGTGGTCGCGCAGCATGCCGATCGCCGTATGCGCGCGTGCTTTCGTGTCCTCGTGCGTGATCGTCGCCTTGCGCTCGGCCCAGCGCTCGATGCCCTCGAACAGCGTGCCGCTCATGTTCCACGCGGGCTCGCCGGCCGTCAGCACGGCGTCGAGGTGGATATGCGGTTCGACGAGCGGCGCAATCGCGAGCCGGCCGCCGCCATCGATATGGTCGGGATTCGTCGACGCGATCGGTGCGGTTTGCGCATCGATCCGCGCGATCTTGCCCGCATCGATGCCGATCGTGAACAGGCCGTCGCGGCCGCGCAGACGTACGTTGAACAGGTTCATGGAGGCCTCTTGTCGTATGCGTTGACACGGCCGCGCGATCTACGTCGGCGGCCGTGCGGTCCGGGCAACCAGTATGGAGGAAAAGCAGCGATGCGCGCACGTACCGCGCATGTTGCATCGACACGACAGCCGGGCCGCGCCGGACCGAAGCCGCGGGCCGGCCGTCGCGCAGGAACCGCCGGCCGGCGCGGGCGCATCGTGTCGTGTCGGTTTTGTGAACGACTCTTGCGGGATCCGGAACAGTGCGCTCGCGGCCGCCCGGCCCTTGCGCGCGCCGCGCATTTCTATACTTGCGCCGAACTTTGGTTTCCCGTCCCACACGCAGGAGCTTCACGATGAAAAAAACCCTGATCGCCGGCGCGTGCGCCGCCGCGCTGTTCGCGCCGCTCGCCCACGCGCAAAGCTCGGTCACGCTGTACGGCCTGATCGACGCCGGCATCGCCTATACCAACAACGTGAACGGCGCGTCGCAGTGGCGCATGGCGACCGGCACGATCAACGGCAGCCGCTTCGGCCTGCGCGGCACCGAGGATCTCGGCGGCGGCCTGAAGGCGCTGTTCGTGCTCGAGAACGGCTTCAACGCGAACAACGGCGGGCTCGGCCAGGACGGCAAGCTGTTCGGCCGGCACGCGTATGTCGGCCTGAGCCAGGCCGGCTACGGCACGCTGACGCTCGGCCGCCAGTACGACACGATGGTCGACTTCGTCGCGCCGTTGTCGGCGACGTCCGGCGATTTCGGCGATACGGGCTTCGCGCATCCGTTCGACAACGACAACCTGAACCACTCGCTGCGCATCAACAACGCGGTCAAGTACACGAGCGACACGATCGCGGGCTTCAAGGTCGGCGCGCTGTACGCGTTCTCCAACTCGGCGAATTTCAGCGCGAACCGCGCGTACAGCGTGGCCGCGAGCTACACGAACGGCCCGCTGAAGCTGGCCGGCGCGTACCTGCAGATGAACGGCACGAAGGGCTCGACGAGCGCGAGCCCCGGCGCGACCGATTCAGCCGAAGCGAAGAGCCTGAACCAGGGCGGCTGGTCGATCGGCTCGGACCGCATGCGCACGTACGGCGGCGGCGTCAGCTACGTGTTCGGCCCGGCGACGGTCGGCTTCGTCTACACGCGCTCGCAGTACGACGGCACGGGCGCGTTCGGTTCCAGCGGCCAGATCGCGTTCGACAACTACGACGTGAACGTGCGCTATGCGGTCACGCCGGCCGTCAGCGTCGGCGCGGCCTATGTCTATACGGACGCCAGCGTGTCGAATCCCGACAGCAAGCACGGCAACGATCCGAAGTGGCATCAGGCCAACCTGCAGGCCGTGTACAAGCTGTCGCGCCGCACCGACCTGTACGCGGAAGCGATGTTCCAGCACGCGTCGGGCCGCGGCTACCAGGCGTTCATCAACACGTCGGGCGGCGCATCGAGCACGGCGAACCAAGTGGTCGGCACGATCGGCATGCGCACGCGGTTCTGACCGGCAGCGCGCGACGTCACCCGTGTGCACGGCGCCCGTATGCACGGCGCCCGTGTTCGCACACGGACTTGGTGGCCGCGGGCGACGTCGCCAATGTTGTTCCCTCTGGAACGCAGCCCTCCTGGAATCGGGGTGTTTTCGCGTGAAAGCGCTGCGTAGACTGACGTCGAAGGTCGAAGCCGCGCGTCACGTGTCATGTGTCGCGTATCGCTCCGGCCACCCACCCCTTATTCAGGAGAACCTCGTGAAATCGCTCGTCGTTACCGCCGCTGCTGCCGTCCTGCTCGCCGCACCGGCCCTGTCGTTCGCCCAGCAGGCGAAGTCGCCCGTCACGCGCGCGCAGGTGCTGCAGGAGCTGATCGATCTCGAATCGGTCGGCTACAACCCGGCGCGTGGGGAAGTCGGCAACTATCCGGAGGACATCCTGGCGGCGCAGGAACGACTGCAGGCGAAACGTCTCGCCGAACGGAAAGCAGCGCAGGCCGCGTACGGCCCGACCGGCGAGCCGGCAACCGAATCGGGCACGGCGGCCAAGCCCGCGCTGTGACGGCGCGCGTCGTTCGCATCCACCATGCATGGCGAGCGACGCGGTTTCAGTGTCTGCATGAAGCAAACCGCTGCGCGCCGATGCGCCCGCGGGGTTCACGCAGCCTGCGGTTCGCGGTCGATCGCGTTCAGCATCTCGACGTCGCGCGCGATCATCGCCGGCACCTGCGCGCGCAGCATCTCGACCCAGGTCCGCACCTTCGCATCGACGAAGCGGCGCGACGGGTACAGCGCATACACGTTCATCTTCTGCAGGATATGCGCGGGCAGCACGCGGACGAGCGAGCCGTCGCGCAGTGCGTCGATCGCCGAATACAGCGGCAGCATGCCGATCCCGATGCCGTCGCGGATCGCGAGCGCGAGCGATTCGGCGGTATTGGTCTGCATCGGCCCGGCAACGTGGATCTGCTCGACGCCTTCGGGCCCTTCGAGCACCCATTCGTGTGTCGGGAACGCCGGCGTACACAGCGTCAGGCACGCGTGCGCGGCGAGATCCTGCGGGCGGGCCGGCACGCCGTGCCGTTTCACGTAGTCGGGCGATGCGCACAGAATGTTGAACGTCGAACCGAGCAGGTGCGACACGAGCTCCGAATCGGGCAGCGACGACGCGGTGACGACGGCCATGTCGCTCGTGCCGTCGAACAGGTCGGGCATGCGTTGCGACAGCGACAACTCGATCGATACGTCCGGGAACTGCGCGTGATAGCGCGTCAGCGCGGGCAATACGTAGTGGTGACCGACGCTCGCGAAGCTGTGCATGCGCAGCACGCCGGCCGGGCGCTCGTGCGCGCAGCTCGCCTCTTCTTCCGCGCGGTCGACGTCGGCGAGGATCTGGCGGCAGCGCCGCAGATAGCTTTCGCCGGCCGACGTGAGCGCGAGACGGCGCGTCGAGCGATTCATCAGACGGGTGCGCAGGCGCGCCTCGAGCTCCGACACCGCGCGCGACATCGCGCCCGTCGTCGAATTCAGCGATTGCGCGGCGGCGGTGAAGCTGCCCGTCTCGACGACGCGCGAAAACACCCGCATGTTTTGTAGCGTATCCATTCCTGTGAGCGACCTGTAGCGGAGCCGTCATTTTCCTCCACGGGATGCGACAGATTGTTACTCCGGCTGCAACTATCGTTTCCCCGCAACTGCGTTAATGCGCGGGCGCCGGACTCCTACAATCGGCGCCTCACCAGTCGAACGGACCCGTTCGGACGCGCCGCGGCACCCCGCCCGGTCGGCCTTGGGCCCCTTGTCATGAAGCCACAACCTGCGATCGAGCGACCTTCCATCGAACCGGCCCGATGGAGGCGATGGCTCGATCCGCTCGGCAACGCGGCGCGCGACTGGGCCACGACCGACGGGTTGATCTGGCTGCACCTCGCGAAAACCGTGCTCGCGGCGCTGCTGGCGATGGGCATCGCGATGCGGCTGGAAATGTCGCAGCCGCGCACCGCGATGACGACCGTGTTCGTGCTGATGCAGCCGCTGTCGGGCATGGTGTTCGCGAAGAGTTTCTACCGCGTGCTCGGCACGGCGGCCGGCCTCGTCGGCGCGCTCGCGCTCGGCGGGCTGTTCGCGCAGCAGCCCGAGCTGTACATGGCCGGCATCACGCTGTGGATCGGCGGCTGCATCGCACTCGCGGTGCGTAACCGCCACTTCCGCTGGTACGGCTTCGTGCTGGCGGGCTACACGGCCGCGTTGATCGGCCTGCCGGCCGTGATGACGCCGCAGACGCTGTTCCAGTCCGCGCTCACGCGCGCCGCGGAAGTCGCGCTCGGCATCGCGTGCTCGGGCGCGGTCAGCGCGCTGATCCTGCCGTTGAGTTCCGCGAAGGCGCTGATGCGCTCGCTGAGCGCGCGCCACGCGACGTTCGCGGCGTTCACGGCCGGCGCGCTCTCGGGCGACGTCGCGCGCGGCGATTTCGAGCGGCGCTTCGCCGATTTCGTCGACGACATCGTCGGCTTCGAAGCGAACCGCGCGTTCGCGTCGTTCGAGGATCCGCACATTCGCGCGCGCAGCCGCCGGCTCGCGCGGCTGAACAGCGAGTTCATGAACGCATGCACGCGGCTGCATGCGCTGCACCAGCTCGTCAAACGGCTGCGTGCGAATCACGCGGACGCGGTGCTCGACGCGCTGGCGCCGCACGTCGACGCGCTCGCGCTGCGCTTTGCCGCGTTGCGCGACGAACGCCCGCGCGGCATTGCGCCGGCCACCGGCGCGCTGCTTGAACTGCGCCGCTTTCACAGTGCGTTGCCGAAGGCCGCGCGCGCGTCGCGGCGGATCATCGAGGATCATGCGGCCGGCGGCCTGCTCGACTTCGATACCGCGATCGAACTGCTGTACCGGTTCATCGGCGAATATCTCGGCTACGTCGACACCTACGCGTCGCTCGACCAGGACGATCACGCGTTCGAGCGCTCGGTCACGCATTACGCGGTGAAAACCAATGGGTTCTTCGTCGGCTTCGCGTTCCTGCGCACGGTGGTCGCCGTCGGTGCGATGAGTGCGTTCTGGATCGCGTCCGAATGGCCGAGCGGCTCGCTCGCGGTGATCGCCACCGCGATCGCGTGCGCGCTCAGTTCGACGTCGCCGCGGGCGCCGAAGTTCGTCGCGCAGATGGGCGTCGGCGCGGCGTTCGCGACGGCCGTGGGCTACCTGTTCCTGTGCTACGTCTATCCGAACATCGACGGCTTCCCGCTGCTGTGCGCGGCGCTCGCGCCCGTGCTCGGCGTTGGCGCGTTTCTCGCGATGCGGCCGGGCCTGTCCGGCTACGGAATCGGCTTCGCAGTGTTCTTCTGCCTGCTCGCGGGCCCCGACAACGCGATCGCGTATACGCCTGAAGTGCTGATCAACAACGGGCTGGCGATCGTCGTCGCGATGCTCGCGTGCGCGCTCGTGTTCGCCGTCGTGTTCCCGACGCACATGCCCTGGCTCACCGGCCGCATCGCGCACGACTTGCGCCGCCAGGTGACGCTGGCATGCGAAGGCGCGCCGGACGGCCTCGCGCAGCGCTTCCAGTCGAGCACGCACGACCTGATGGCGCAACTGCGTACGCTGCTGGTGCGCCGCACGCGGCAGCATCGCGATGCGCTGCGCTGGATGCTGGCGACGCTCGAGGTCGGCCACGCGGTCATCGACCTGCGCGACGAACTGCACGCGTTCAGCGCCGCGAAACCGCCGCAGACGCTGCGCTGGACCGGTTCGATCGACGCGGTGCTGCGCGAACTGCCGCGCTTCTTCGACGATCCGACGCCCGCCCGCCATGCGCGCACGCTGAAATCCGTGAATCTCGCGATTCGCGCGGCGCAGCACACGCTGCAGGCGTGGTACGCGGTGCCCGACGCGCGCCGCACCATGCAGCGGATCGTCGGCTGCCTGCACTTCATGCGCAGCGCGCTGCTCGACAAGGACGCGCCGTTCAACCGGCACCGCCATTGAAGAATGGGTGTACGCGCAACGGGATCGTTGTTCCGGATGGAAATAAGCTCTTCAGCCGCGGTGATTAATCTTTAAGCAGTGCGAGCCTATAGTTTCCTCACTGCCAGCGAGACTGGCACTCACCCAGGAGAAACAAAATGAAGCCGCTGCACCTCGCCCTCGTTGCCCTGTCGCTCACCGCTGCTGTCGCTCACGCGCAGCCGGCGCCGGCAGACGCCGCACCGCAACAGGCGAACCGCACCGAGGCGATCCAGGCCGCCGGCCGCGTCGATCGTGCGCAATCGAAGCAGGAAGACCCGAACGCCTGCGTCGGTCCCGTCAGCTTCTGCAACATCTACTTCGGCAGCTGAGCATGACGCCGCGTCGTCACGGCCAGGCCCGCAGCGCCCGCACCGCATGCAAGACGTGCGCGGGCGGACGGCGGTCCGGCCGATCGCCGCATCGCCGCCCCACCCCACGCCGCTTCGATTGAAGCGGCGCTCGCCGTTTCAGGCGCCGCGCCCCGGCCGCCAGCCCACTTCGCGCAACGCATCCAGCAAGCGCGCCTGCCCGAGCCCTTCGACCCGCGCCCCGCGCGATTCGACGTCGCCGCCCGCGACCAGCGCATTCACGATCGCCTCCTCCACCGCTTCCGCCGCCGCGACGAACAGCGCGGAAATATGGTCGTTGTTGACCATCTGTACGTCGGTAGTCGGCGTGCCCTTGCTGCCGTAGTTCGCCGCCGGCAGGCCGGCGTTGCCGGTCGCGAACGCGAGAAAGATGTCGCCGCTCGAATCCTCGGTGCCGCCGCCGACGCGGGCGAGCCCGACGCTCGCGCGCTGCGCGAGACGCGTGCATTGATGCGGCAGCAACGGTGCGTCGGTCGCGAGCGTGACGACGATCGAGCCCATGCCGGCCTCGCCTTTCGCTTCGGCTTCGCGGAACGGCGAATGCACGTGCCGCAGCACTTCGCCGACCGGGTAGCCGGCCACGCGCAGCATCTCGCGCACGCCGTAGTTCGCCTGCACGAGCGCGCCGACCGTCCAGCCGCCCGCATTGCTCGCCAGCACGCGCGACGCGGTGCCGATGCCGCCCTTGAACTCGTGGCAGATCATGCCCGTGCCGCCGCCCACGCCGCCTTCGGCGACCGGCCCCGACTGCGCGGCGGCCAGCGCGCGCTGCACGTGCGCGGCGTTCACGTGCTGCCCCCAGATGTCGTTCAGCAGCCCGTCGTAGGTTTCCATCACGACCGGCATGCACCAGTACACGCGGCCGGCCGCCGCTTCGCGTTCGTTCGCGACGAGTGCGTCGCGCACCGCGCCGACGCTGTGCGTGTTGGTATAGGCGATCGGCGTCGTCAGCAGGCCGGCTTCGCGGATCCATTCGAGCCCGGTCGCGTCGCCGTTGCCGTTCAGCACGTGCACGCCCGCGAAGCACGGCGAATCGTGCGCGGCGCCCGCGCGCGGCTCGATGACGGTGACGCCGGTGCGGATCGACGCGTCGCCGTTCTCGACGTTCAGCGTGCAATGCCCGACCCGCACGCCCCGCACGTCCGTGATCGCGTTGAAGCGGCCCGGCGTGCCGAGTCCGATGCGGATGCCGAGATCCCTCGTGCGCATGATGCAATTCCTCCCGTCTTTCAATGGTTCGGTGTGTCGGTGATGCAAGGTCGCGATCCGTCGCTCAAAGCGCGCGGAATGCTGCGCTGTGGCGCGCCCACACCACGTACATCACGAGCGCCGCGACCAGCAGCCCCGCGATGATGATCAGGTCGGTCGGTTTCGTCGCCGTCGCCAGCGTCGTACAGAGCGTGTACGCGGCGCCCGCCACCGCGACGAGCGGCGTCACGGGCCACAGCGGCATCCGGTAATGATGCTCGACGTCGCGGCGCACGAACCGGCTCGCGAGCGCGGCCAGCCCGACGACGAGGTAGATCAGCAGCAACAGGTCGACCGTGAACGCGGTCAGCTCGTCGAGGCTCGACACGAACACGAGCCCGGCCGACGGTATCGCGAGCGCGATCGTCGCCAGCCACGGCGACTCGAGGCGCGGATGGATCGTCGAGAACGCGCGGTTGCAGGTACGCGACCACAGCGCATGCCGGCCGCTGCTGTACAGCAGGCGGCCCATCGCGATCACGATCGCGATGATCGCGTTGAACACCGACAGGAAGATCCCGCCGCTGACCACGCGCGACACGACCGGATTGCTCAGCGAGCGCACGACATAGCCGATCGGATCGGCGCTCTTCGTCAGTTCGGTCAGCGACGGCGCGCCGAGCACGATCGCGGTGAGCGGCACCAGTTCGACGACGAGGATCACGAGCAGCGAATAGATCACCGCCTTCGCGACGTTGCGGTTGCCGCCGCGCAGGTCTTCCGCGAGATACGCGGCCGAGCCGAAGCCGTTGTAGCAGAAGATCGCGGTGCCGATCGCGGGCACGATGGCCGCGAGGGTCGCCGGCACGAGCGCGTTGCCGCTGGCGACGACCGGTGCGATCAGCACTTCGGCGCCGCGATGCGGCGAGCCGAAGCCAAGCCCTGCAATCAGCATCAGCACGCCGATTTCGACGACCAGGAACGCGCCGGTGATCCACGCATTCGTCTTGATGTTCAGCATGCCGAGCAGATAGCTGAGCAGCACGATCGTCAGCGCGACCGACTGGTTGCTGAAATGCGTGCCGAGCGCGTTGTTCAGGTACGGCGCGGCGCCGCTCGCGAGCACGGCCGGAATGAACACGCTGACGGACAGCACCGTGATGAAGGTCAGGTAGCCGGGCAGCGTGCCGAACACACGCTTGGCCATCACGTATTCGCCGCCGGCGCTGCGGTGCGCGGCGCTCAGTTCCGCATAGCAGAGCGCGAACGCCAGCGCGAGCACGCCGCCTAGCACGAACGACAGCACCGCGCCGCTGCCGGCCTGCTGGATCGCGAACGGCGCGATCACGAAGATCGAGCTGGCCGGCGTCACGCCCGATACGGTGATCATCACCGCGTCGCGCACGCTGAGCGTCTGCGACAGCGCGCGCGGTGCGTCTTCCGTTGCAGAGGCCGCTTGCAGCGTGCCCGTGGATTCCGACATCATCGCCATTTCGTTCTCCTGTGCTCCTATGCCACCTGTTTTTGAACACCCATACTCGGGCCCGACTGATTGCGTGGCAGTCTAGGAAGCCAATTTCAGGACCGCTATTCCCCCTTCGTGTTACGCCCTTCCGGTGGTGGTATGGATCGTCTCTTTTCCGAAATCGCGATGCACCAGGCGCTCGGCCGCGCAATCGATCATCTCGGCCAGCCGCGCTTCTGGCGGTTCCTCGTGCTGCTGCTCAATGAAATGACGCCGTTCGACAACGCGCTCGCGACCGCGATCGGCGGCGACGGCGTGCCGGTCGTGCTCGACGAATACGACACGGGCGGCACCGACGCCGCGTCGCCGGTGCCGCTTTACCTGAACGGGTTATATCTGCTCGATCCGTTCCTGCAGGCCGCGCACGACGGGCTCGCCGACGGCTGCTACCGGCTCGAGGAAGTCGCGCCGGACCTGTTCCGGCAGAGTGAATATTTCCTGAGTTATTTCCGCGATGCGGTCGGCGACGACGAGATCCAGATTCTCGTGCGGCCGAATGCCGACACGCTGCTGTCGCTGTCGCTCGGTGCATCGACGCGCTTCGACGTCGAGCCGCTCGGCAAGCTGACGGCCGCGATGCCGTGGGTGCTCGCGACGATCCGGCAGCACTGGCGGCTGGTGGGCGATGCCGCACGCGCCACGCCCGACGCCGATCTCGGCGCACGCGTCGAGCAGGCGCTCGCGCGCTTCGGCGCAGGCGTGCTGACCGATCGCGAGATGTCGATCGCGCGCATGGTGCTGCGCGGCAATTCGTCGAAGGCGATCGCCGAGCGGCTGGCGATATCACCCGAAACGGTGAAGGTGCATCGGCGGCATTTGTACGCGAAGCTCGGGATCTCGTCGCAGCCGGAACTGTTTTCGCGGTTCATTCAGGCGCTGGGGGAAGACGACGCAGCCGGTTGAGCGGCGCGCACACCGCCGGCGACGGCCTAGTTGCCGAGCAGCTTCGCACCGACGAAATCGGCCACGCGCTGCTGTGCGTCCGCGCGTGCGGCCGGCTCCGTGCCCTCGATCGGCACGACGCCGGCGCGCGTCGTGAACGACGCGACGGTATGCACCGGCATGTTCGGCCAGTCGAAATCGTGATACGCGCCCGGATACGCATGGAAGGTCGCGTCCGTGCCGGGCGCGACCGAATCGAACAGCGTCTTGCACGCGGCGTACGGCGTCCACACGTCGCCCTCGCCGATCAGCACGAGCAGCGGCACGGGGCTCTGCCAGGCCGGCCCCTGCGCGTTCGTGTTGCAACTGGCCGGATAGAACGCGACGGCCGCGCGGAAATCGCCTTCCGGCAGCGATGCCGGCCGCGCGGGGCTGGATGCGCGGATCGCGTTCAGCACCGTGCCGCCGCCCTGCGACCAGCCGAGTACGCCGATCCGGTCGGGCTGCACGGTATCGAGCGTCTGCAGATACCGCAGCGCGCCATACGCGTCGAACGGCCGCGCCCGATAGATGTCGCCGACGAAATGCGCGGGCGCGCACATCTCGCCGTGCTGACGCGGCGTGAAGCTGTCGACTTCGAGCACGGTGATGCCGGCCGCGTTGAAGCGTTCGGCCCACTCCCGGTCGCGCGAGTAGATCTTGCCGGACTTGGCGAACATCCCCCCGCAGCCGTGCAGAAATACGAGCGCCGGATGGCGGCCGGCGCCGGGCGCGGGGAACAGATAGCCGTCGAGCAGCGTCGCCGGGCCGTCGGTCGACGGGAAATGGACGACGGTCTGCGCAGCGGCGATCGCGGAGACACAACCCAGCAACATCGACGTCAGCAACTTGCGCATCGGCGGCTCCCGCATGGTCGGATGGCACGACAACGGCAACGGGATCGCCTCGGTTGACACGCCCCGGCGGGCGGGCTTTCTCGGGCGGCTCGCGACAGCGAAACGTCAGCTTCGCGCGACGCGACTGCGTTCACCTGCCCGATTCGATGAACCCGCCATCGGGCGCCGGATGCGGGACGTACCAGCCGAAATACACCTCGGCCTCGACGATCCGGCCATCGCGCACGCGCAACCGTTCCGCGTTGCGAAACCGCCTGCCGGCGGTCGTGACGGCTTCGTACACGACGAATACGTATTCGCCGTGCACGGCGACGTCGACGAACTCGAAACCGGCAAGCATCGCGCTGTTCGGCCAGCAGCGCGCGAGATACGCGTCGCGGTCGAGCCGGTTGTCGAGCGGGCTCGTGAAATGGAAATCCGGCGCGATCAGCGCTTCGATCGCGTCGCGGTTCTTGTCGACATACGCGCGATAGCTGGCGCGCGCAACTTCACCGGGGTCGTCGGGCATCGTCGTTATCTCCGCGAGGGGTCGGGGTACACGCAACGGCACGCGCACGCTCGACGCATCGATGAAACGAATGCGGGCGGCATGAACGAGCGCAACCGATCCCGCGTTCGCAGATATGCGCGCACGTTCGGCGCGCGGCCATTCGCGAAAACCCGCACGCATCGCGCTGCGACCGTCGCGACGGTCGTCCCATGCCGCGGCTGCCCGCTTCCCTGCGCGCGGACATGGTGCCGGCCAGCTTGCCGGCCCGCATTCGTCCGCTGCGGCGGCCATGGATCGCCCGATCCGCCTGGCCCCATATGCCCCCGGTTCTTCTCGCAGCCCCGCCAAAAACCGCCTATGGTGAAAGAAGCGCGCCCGTTTTGCCGCCATCCGACTCCGCGTCGCTCGCACCGGCGGCCACGGCGCAGCGTTCCGGCACCATTCCCGCCATTGCGTGCACGCCCGGCCATGCACGCGACGGCGCCGCCCACCGGATGACAAGGAGGTACCCATGAAAGCCGCGCTGCTCGTCAGCTCCGCCCTGCTCGCCATCGCGTCCGCGTCGGCCTCGGCCCAGGGCTCGATCACGAAGGAAGAAAACGGCGCGCTCGTCGCCGCGAACGGGATGACCGTCTACTCGTTCGACAAGGACAAGCCCAACGCCGGCACCAGCGCCTGTTCAGGCCCATGCGAAACGCTCTGGCCGCCGTACAAGGCCAGCGCGACCGACGTACCGGTCGGCCCCTACACGATCGTCAAGCGCGACGACGGCAGCCCGCAATGGGCGTACAAGGGCAAGCCGCTGTACTTCTACTCGAAGGACATGAAACAGGGCGAACGCAACGGCGACAACTTCAAGAACGTGTGGCACGTGGTCGCGCCCTGAGCCTGCTTTCGCCGCGTTCCGCGCCTTTCGCCGGGACGTAAAAAAGCCCGCCGCCGATCGTCGATCGGGGCGGGCCTCGGCAGTGCCGCACGTCGCACCGGCTGCATGCAGCCGGCTCGCGCGTCGACTCAGCGGTTCGACGGGAAGCTGAACACCGTCCCTTCGCGCACGCCGGCCGACGGCCAGCGCTGCGTGATCGTCTTGCGCTTCGTGTAGAAGCGCACGGCATCCGGGCCGTATGCATGCAGATCGCCGAACAGCGAACGCTTCCAGCCGCCGAACGAGTGGTACGCGACCGGCACCGGCAGCGGCACGTTGATGCCGACCATGCCGATCTGGATGTTGTCGCTGAAGTAGCGCGCGGCCTCGCCGTCGCGCGTGAACAGGCACGTGCCGTTGCCGTACTCGTGCGCGTCGATCAGCGCCATCGCGTCGTCGAGCGACTTCAGGCGGATCACGCCGAGCACCGGCCCGAAGATCTCGTGCTGATAGATCGGCATGCCGGGTTTCACGTCGTCGAACAGGCACGGGCCGAGGTAGTAGCCGCCGTCGTGGCCGGCGACCTTCACGCCGCGGCCGTCGACCACGAGCGTCGCGCCCGCCGCCACGCCCGCGTCGACGAAACCCGTGACCTTCTCGAAATGCTGCTGCGTGACGAGCGGGCCCATGTCGACGCCCGCGCCGTTGCCCGGGCCGACCTTCATCTTCTCGATCTCGGCCTTCAGCCCCGCGACCACCTGGTCGCCCGTTTCGTCGCCGATCGCGACGACCAGCGGAATCGCCATGCAGCGCTCGCCGCACGAGCCATACGCGGCGCCCATCAGCGCGTTCACCGCGTTGGGGATGTCGGCATCCGGCATCACGACCGCGAAGTTCTTCGCGCCGCCGAGCGCCTGCACGCGCTTGCCGTGCGCGCAGCCGGTCGAGTAGATATATTCGGCGATCGGCGTCGAGCCAACGAAGCTCACCGCCTTCACGCGCGGGTCGGTCAGCAGGGTATCGACCGCTTCCTTGTCGCCGTTCACGACGTTCAGCACGCCCGGCGGCAGGCCGGCTTCGAGCGCGAGCTCGGCCATGCGCAGCGTCGACGACGGCGTACGCTCGGACGGCTTCAGCACGAACGTGTTGCCGCACGCGACGGCCATCGGCCACATCCACAGCGGCACCATCACCGGGAAGTTGAACGGCGTGATGCCGGCGGCCACGCCGAGCGCCTGGAATTCGCTCCACGAATCGATCGCGGGGCCGACGTTCTTGCTGTGCTCGCCCTTCAGCAGTTCGGGCACGTAGGTCGCGTATTCGACGTTCTCGATCCCGCGCTGCAGTTCGCCCATCGCGTCGGCGAGCACCTTGCCGTGCTCGGCGGTGATCAGCGCGCACAGTTCTTCCGCATGCTCCTCGAGCAGCGTCTTGAAGCGGCTCATCACGCGGGCGCGCTTCAGCGGCGGCGTGTTGCGCCACGCGGGGAACGCGGCCTGCGCGGACGCGATCGCGGCCTCGACGGTCAGCTTGTCGGCGAGCGCGACGCTCTTGTGCGATTCGCCGGTGGCCGGGTCGAACACCGGCTGGACGCGGCTGCCGCCGTCGACGCGCTTGCCGTCGATCAGGTGGCCGACGGTGGACGTCACATTGCTGTCGTGTTTCATGGTTCTGGCTCTTTCGTGAATTCGGTTGTCGCTGCGGGCAGGCCGTCGGCTCAGTCCACTTCGTTCAGCGCGTCGGACAGCGCGTTCACGAGATTGTCGATCTCGCGCTTCTCGGCGATGAACGGCGGCGCGAGCTGGATCGTGTCGCCGCCGTAGCGCACGTAGAAGCCCTTCGCCCAGCAGCGCATCGCGATCTCGTACGGGCGCCGTGCCGGCTCGCCCGGCAGCGCGGCGATCGTCAGGCCGGCGGCCAGCCCGTAGTTGCGGATGTCCGCGATATGGCGCTGGCCCTTCAGCCCGTGCACGGCCGTTTCGAAATGCGGCGCGAGATCGCGCACGCGGCCCACCGCGTCTTCCTTCACCAGCAGGTCGAGCGCCGCAACGCCGGCCGCGCATGCGACCGGATGCGCCGAATACGTGTAGCCGTGCGGGAACTCGAGCATGTACTCCGGGCCGCCCGCGGCCATGAACGTGTCGTAGATTTCCTTCGTCGCGATCACGCCGCCGAGCGGCTGCACGCCGTTCGTCACCTGCTTCGCGAAATTCATGATGTCCGGCACCACGCCGAACGCGTCGGCGCCCGTCATCGCGCCGGCCCGGCCGAAGCCCGTGATGACCTCGTCGAAGATCAGCAGGATGTCGTGCGCGGTACAGATGTC
The DNA here is from genome assembly GCF_902832955.1 of Burkholderia sp. BCC0044. Lineage (NCBI taxonomy): Bacteria > Pseudomonadati > Pseudomonadota > Betaproteobacteria > Burkholderiales > Burkholderiaceae > Burkholderia > Burkholderia sp. BCC0044. The sequence continues at coordinate 992,002 of NZ_CADFDO010000002.1, forward strand.
GCGCAGGCGCTTCAGATAGCCCTTCGGCGGCACGACGACGCCCGCCGAACCGGAGAACGGCTCGACGATCACGGCCGCGATGTTCGACGCGTCGTGCAGCGCGATCAGCTCGAGCAGGCGGTCAGCCAGCTCGGCGCCGTGTTCGGGCATGCCACGCGAGAACTTGTTCTCGGCCAGTTGCGTATGCGGCAGGAAATCGGCGTCGAGGCCCTGGCCAAACAGCTTGCGGTTCGGCCCGATCCCGCCCACCGAGATGCCGCCGAAATTCACGCCGTGGTAACCCTTCTCGCGGCCGATCAGGCGCGTTTTCGTGCCCTTGCCCTTCGCACGCCAGTATGCGCGGGCCAGCTTCAGCGACGTGTCGGCCGCTTCCGAGCCCGAGCCCGTGAAGAACACGTAATCGAGGCCGGCCGGCGTCAGTTCCTTGATCTTGTTGGCGAGCTCGAACGATTTCGGGTGGCCGAACTGGAAGGCCGGCGCGTAGTCGAGCTGCGCGACCTGGCGGCTCACGGCTTCGACGATCTCCGTGCGGCCGTGACCGAGGCCCGTGCACCAGAGGCCCGACAGGCCGTCGAAGATCTTGCGGCCTTCGCCGTCGGTGTAGTACGCGCCCTTGCCGGACACGATCAGGCGCGGATCGGCCTTGAACTGGCGGTTGGCCGTGAACGGCATCCAGTGCGCGTCGAGCCATGCGGCGTCGGTGCGGAGGTTCGTGTCGTCGTGCTGGGCGGTGGTGATGTCGGTCATGTCGGTCGGCGCGGCGCGCCCCTCTTCCTCGGGTTGATATTGCGCATTGTCGGGAGGCCAATTAGTCTTTTGAATATCGCAATATCAATGTTCACTTGCTCATTCATGCAAGCAAAGAAACCGAAGAGCCGCGCACTGCTCGGGCAGCTCAGCGACATGGATCTGCGCCTGCTGCGGGTCTTCAAGGGCGTCGTGCAGTGCGGCGGAATGGCGGCCGCCGAACTGGAACTGAATATCGGCATCTCGACGATCAGCCGGCACGTGAAGGATCTGGAAACGCGGCTCGGCCTCGTGCTGTGCCGGCGCGGCCGCGCGGGCTTCACGCTGACGCCCGAGGGGCAGACGGTGTACGAGGAAACGTTGCGACTGCTTGCGTCGATGGAGGCATTTCGCAGCAGGATCGACGGCATTCACGACAAGATGGGCGGAGAACTGCACATCGCGGTGTTCGACAAGACGGCCACCAACCCGAATGCGCGCCTGGGCGACGCGATCCGCCAGTTCGCGGACGAGGCGCCCGACGTCGCGCTGAACCTGCACGTCGCGTCGATCAACGAGGTCGAGCGCGGGGTCATCGACGGCAGCTACCACGTCGGGATCATCCCCGTGCACCGCAACTCGGGCAGCCTCGTGTATTCGGCGCTGTTCGACGAGCGGATGCTGCTCTACTGCGGCCGCCAGCATCCGCTCTTCGACGCGCCGCACGGCAAGCTCACGTGGACGACGATCCGCAACCACGCGTTCGCGGGGCTCGGCTTCCATTCGCCGAACATGGAGCTGAGCCATCGCGCGAAGCTCACGCGCAGCGCGACCGCGTCGGACCAGGAGTCGATCGCGACGCTGATCCTGTCCGGCCGCTATCTCGGCTTCCTGCCCGATCACTACGCGGAGAGTTTCGAAAACAAGGGGCTGATGCAGCCGATCGCGCCGCACCGGTTCAATTACCGGTGCCGGTTCGTGAGCCTGCTGCGGCGCTCGCCGCGGCCGTCGCGGGCCGCGCTGCTGTTCCAGTCGTGCCTCGACGCCGCGCATGCGGCGGCGCTGCCGCCCGCGTAGCGGCGGCTTCGGCTTCAGGTTCGTTCAGGCCCCGTCGTCGGCCGAGCGCGACTGCGTGCGCTTGTGCGTGACGAAATGGGTCGCGACGAGCGCCGCGGCAAAGCCGGACGCCGCACCGAGGCCAAGCGCCCAGCGCGGGCCGAGATGGTTCGCGACCCAGCCGGCCACCGGCGCGCCGATCGGCGTGCCGCCCAGCGCGACCGCGAGGCGCAGCGCCATCACGCGGCCGCGCATCGCCGGCTCGGTGGAGAGCTGCATCAGGCTGTTGGTCGAGTTCATGAAGGTGATCGCCGCGACGCCGGTCAACACCAGCGCGGCAGCGAACGACCAGTAGCCGGGCGCCAGCGCGGCGAACGTGCAGCCGAGCCCGAACAGCGCCGCACCGATCCACAGATGGCGAAACCTCGGTTGCTCGCGGCGCGCGGCGAGCAGCGCGCCCGAGATCGTGCCGACCGCCATCATCGACGACAGGAAGCCGAACCCGCGCGCATCGACATGAAACACGCTGGCGGCCATCGTCGAAATGAACAACTGGAAGTTCAGCCCGAACGTGCCGATCAGGAACAGCATCACGAGGATCGCCGTGAGGTCCGGCCGGCGCCACACGTAGCGGAACCCGTCGAGCAGGCTGCCGCGCGAGCGGCCTGCCCGCACGTTCGCGCGCAGTTCGTCTTCCCGAAGCTGCGACAGCGACGCCAGCACCGCGAAGAAGCTGAGCCCGTTCGCGAGAAACGCCCAGCCGGTGCCGACCGATGCGATCAGGAAGCCGGCCGCCGCCGGGCCGACCATCCGCGCGGCATTGAACGACGTCGAGTTGAGCGCGACCGCGTTCGCGAGTTCACGGTCGCCGACCAGCTCGGCGACGAAGGTCTGCCGCACCGGCGCGTCGAACGCCGACGCGCAGCCGAACAGGAACGCGAACACGTACACGTGTTCGAGCCGCACGGCGCCCGTGACCGTCAGCATGCCGAGCACGAGCGCCAGCGCACCCATCAGCGCCTGCGTCGCCATCAGCAGCTTGCGCTGGTCGAAGCGGTCGGCCGCGTAGCCGGTCCACGGCAACAGCAGCAATTGCGGGCCGAACTGCAGCGCCATCACCGTGCCGACCGCCGATGCGTCGTGATGCGTGAGCTGCGTAAGGACGAGCCAGTCCTGCGCGGTGCGCTGGATCCACGTGCCGATGTTCGACACCAGCGAGCCGATCGCCCACACGCGATAGTTGAAGCTGCGAAGCGAGCGGAACACGCCCGCAGCCGGCACGCTCACGGCCGTTCCCGGGCGGGCGCGTTGCCGCCGTGCAGTTCGCCGAAATGCCGCGCAAGGAACAGGCCGAGCACGAGGATGCCGAGGCCGAACGCCGCCGCGTCGGCCGTGACCTTCAGGTCGAAATCGCCGGCCCGGCGCATGAGCGCATAAGCGATGACGAGGTTCACGACGCCCCACAGCACGTTCACGGTGGACGACGACAGCCCGCGGCCGGGCGGATTCGCGAACGGCGTCTGGAATGGCTCGCCGCGCAATCCGCTGACGAGATGCGGCACGGCGTTCGCGAGAAACGCGCCGCCGAAGAAGTACGACACGAGATGCAGGAGGTTCATGTGCGGATTGTCCTTTTGGCGAGCGGGGCGGAGCGTTTCACGAACGTGCGGGGTCCTCGAATTCGGCGAGACGCTGCAGCAGCTTCACGGCCGCCGCGAGCTCGGCCTGCTCCGCCGCCGACAGTTGCGCGTGCAGCGCGCGGAACAGCCAGTCGTCCTTGGCCGCGCGGTTCGCTTGCAGCACCTTGCGAAAGCCGGGCGTGAGCGCGATCAGCGTCTGCCGGCCGTCGGTCGGATCGGGCGCGCCGGCGACCGCGCCGAGCGCCTCCAGCGTCGCGACCGTCACGCGCATCGACTGCGGGCGCACGCTTTCGGCACGTGCAAGCGCCGACACGGTCGCCGGGCCGTCGCGATCGAGCCGCAGCAACACCGATTTCTGCGAGGACGTGAGGTCGTTCGGATGGGTCTGCTCGCGCATGCGCCGCATCAGCTTGCCGACCGAGATGCGGAGTTCGCCGGCGAGACCGGCGAGCGGGAGCGTGTCGGGGGGAGACGATCGTGAGTTCATGAACTCACGATAGCACATCGACAGCCAAACTGTACAGTTTTACTGTATATTTCATCGCGTAAGGATCGGGCCGTCGAGCACGCTTTCGTGGCGACGCCGCACCCCGTTCGGCCGCTCGCGGCGCCTCTGCGATAATGCCGGCTTCCCGTTCCCGCTCCGCCTTCCGCCATGACGCAGCCGTCCGCCCCGCTCTCCACCGGCCTGCCGCCGATCTCGTGCCTGCCCGGCGACGCGCTGCCGTGGCTGCCGATGAGCGCCGACCTGCCGGGGCTCGCGATCAAGTACCTGCACATCAATGCGGCCGAGGACACGCTGACCGCGCTGCTGAAGATGCCGGCCGGCGGCACGCTGCCGCGCCACCGTCACGACGGCGAGGTGTTCGTCCATACGCTGCAGGGTGCGTGGCGCTACCGCGAATACAACTGGGTCGCGCACGCCGGTTCGACGGTGCTCGAACCGGCCGGCTCGGTGCATACGCCGGAAACGCTCGGCGCGCCGGGCGAGGACGTGATCACGCTGAACGTGATGCGCGGCGACCTCGTGCTGCTCGACGACGACGGCCGCGAAACGGCGCGCGAGAACTGCCGCGTCGCGCTGCTGCGCCAGCGCAAGCATGCGCGTACGGCGCCGGATGCGGCCACGGCGTTCGTCACGCGGTAAGACGTAAGACAGGTGTCGGCGCGGCGCGATCCGCGTGGTGCGGCCGCGGCCCGGTCGCCCGGATGGCCGCCGGCGGACTTCCCCCGCTTCGCGGGCCGCGCCGCTCGTTATCGAAAACGCCTGAAAAACCGCCGAATATCGTCGGCCAGCAGATCCGGCTCTTCCATCGCAGCGAAATGGCCGCCGCTCGGCATGTCGGTCCACTGCACCACGTCGAATACGCGTTCGAGCCAACTGCGCGGCGGACGGCTGATCTCCTTCGGAAAGCGCGCGAACGCGACGGGCACCGCCAAGCGTTGCCCGGCCGCGAAGCGCATCGGCTGCAGCCGGTTCTCCCAATACATCTGCATCGACGAGCCGATGCAGCCGGTGAACCAGTAGAGCGATATGCCCGTCAGCAGCGTATCGTGCGAAAAACGGCGCGCGACGTCGCCGTCGCAATCGCTCCACGCACGGAATTTCTCGGCGATCCACGCGGCCAGCCCGAGCGGCGAATCGTTGAGCGCGACGGCCAGCGTCTGCGGCTTCGTCATGTGGACGTACGCGTACCCGCCTTCCAGCGCCGCCCAGTCGCCGCGCTGCTTCAGGAACGCCTGCTCGTCGTCGGTCAGCGGCCGCGCGGCGTCGATCGGCGGTTCGTAGCTGCCGGGCAGGTAGTTCAGATGGATGCCGTCGACCACGCGCTCATGCCGCGCGCCGAGCGCGACCGACACGCCCGCGCCCAGATCGCCGCCCTGCGCGCCGAACCGCGGGTATCCGAGGCCGGCCATCAATTCCGCCCAGCAGTCGGCCACCTGGAGCGCCGACGTGCCGGGCGCCGCCGGTGCGGGAGAAAACAGGAAGCCGGGCAGCGACGGCGCGACGATGTCGAATGCGTCGTCCGGATCGCCGCCGAACGCGGCCGGGTCGCACAGGCGGTCGATCAGCGCATGGAATTCGAAGGCGGAACCCGGCCAGCCGTGCGTGACGACGAGCGGATAGGGTTTCGGGCCTGTGCCGCGCCGATGCACGAAATGCACACGCCGGCCGCCGACGTCCGCGACGAATTGCGGCAGCCGGTTCAGCGCGCGTTCGGCCGCACGCCAATCGAAGCCGTCGGCCCAGTACGCGGCCAGTTCGCGCAGCCACGCGCCGTCGACGCCCTGCTGCCACGGCTCGGCGGGCGTCAGGTTCGGCGGGCGGGTGTCGCGAACGCGCCGGCGCAAGTCGTCGAGCGCGTGATCGGGTATCGCAATGTCGAACGGTTCGGCGCGCATCGTGTCTCCTCGCGAAACATATCGACGAGATTCTGCGCGATTTTGTCGACCCGCGCTGGCGGCGGGCCGCCGCGTCGGCCATCCCCTGAGGCCGCGCGCGTCAGCCCATCTCCCGCTCATCCGCCCGTGCATCGCGCCGCAGCGCCTGCGGCGGCACACCGAACCCGCGCACGAACGCATCGCGCATGTGCCGGCGGTCGCGAAAACCGTTCTCCTTCGCGATCACGTCGAGCGGATGGCGGCTCTGCTCAATCATCAGCCGCGCCGATTCGAGCCGCAGCCGCTCGATCGCCTTCGCGGGCGACTGTCCGGTTTCGAGCGTAAACACGCGGCTGAACTGGCGCGGGCTCAGGTGCACGGCCTCGGCCAGATCCTCGACGGTCAGCGCGCGGCCGAGATTCCGCCGCGCGTAGTTCAGCGCGTTCTGGATCCGGTCGGATTTCGGCGCGAGCTCGAGCATTTCCGAATGCTGCGACTGGCCGCCGGCCCGGCGCTGATGCATCACCAGCTTGTGCGCGACCGACCGCGCGGCGTCGGCGCCGAGATCCTTTTCCACCATCGCGAGCGCGAGATCGAGGCCGGCCGTCATCCCGGCCGACGTCCAGATCGGGCCGTCGACGATGAAGATCCGGTCGTCCTCGACGCGAATCTCCGGGTAATGCCGCTGCATGTCCCGGCCAAACGCCCAGTGCGTGGTCGCGCGACGCTGCGCGAGCAGCCCGGCCTCGGCCAGCACGAACGCACCCGTGCAGATGCCGGCGATCCGCCGCGCCTGCCCGTTCGCGCGGCGCAGGTAGGCGACGACGCCGGCCGGCGCCGGCGCGGCGAGCGGATCGTTGACGCCCGCGACGATCCACGTATCGACGCCGATCCGCCCGCGCAGCGCGCGCGTGGCGACCGGCAACCCGAGCGACGAGCGCACGTCGCCGCCGTCGACCGAATAGCTGTCCATCGCGTAGAACGGCGCGTCCATCCCCATGTTCGCGTACTCGAACACCGACTGCGCGGCGAGCGCCATGATCTGGAAGCCGTCGCTGATCAGAAAACCGATGCGGTGCATGTGCGTCCTCCGCTTCCGTGCCGATTGGGCCGATTGGGCCGATGTCCGGAATCATACCCATCTACGTCATTTGTGTCGCGGCGCTTCGAGGCCAGAATGCCTTCACGCCATCCGGCCATCCTCGTCTCATCGAAACGGAGCACATCATGACGCAAGCACATCGCGGTACCGCCCTCATTACCGGCGCATCGTCGGGCATCGGCGCCGTCTACGCGGACCGCCTCGCGCGCCGCGGCTACGACCTGATCCTGGTCGCGCGCAACCGCGACCGGCTGAACGCCCTCGCCGAGCGCATCACGAACGACACGCAGCGCAGCGTCGAGATCGTCGACGCGGACCTCAACGACCGCGCGGCGCTCGCCGCCGTCGAAGCGAAGCTGAAACAGGACGCGAGCATCACGCTGCTCGTGAACAACGCGGGCATCGGCACGCATGCGCCGCTGCTCGACAGCGACGTCGACGCGATGACGCGGATGATCGACCTGAACGTGACCGCGCTCACGCGGTTGACCTATGCGGCCGTGCCGGGCTTCGTCGCACGCGGCCGCGGCGCGGTGATCAACATTTCGTCGATCGTCGCGATCTCGCCGGAAACGCTGAACGGCGTGTACGGCGGCAGCAAGGCGTTCGTGCTCGCGTTCAGCCAGTCGCTGCATCACGAGCTCGCCGACAAGGGCGTGCGGGTGCAGGCCGTGCTGCCCGGCGCGACGGCCACCGATTTCTGGCAGACGGGCGGCCTGCCGCTCGAGCACCTGCCGAAGGAAATCGTGATGACGGCGACGGACATGGTCGATGCGGCGCTGGTCGGGTTCGATCGCGGCGAGCTCGTGACGATTCCGTCGCTGCACGCGGGCGACGAATGGGACGCGTACGAGGCCGCGCGCCGCACGATGGCGCCGCATTTGTCGGCCGATACGCCCGCGCCGCGCTACGCCACGGCGCGCTAGTTGCCGGCGGAGGCCGCGCCGCGCCGCGCGCCTTCGCCCTTCACGCCGACCATCAGCGCCACGCCGCTCGCGACCAGCAGCGCGGCGAGCAGATACACGGCGAGATCCATGCTGCCCGTGCGCGTGCGGATCATCCCGATCACCCACGGGCTGACGATGCCGCTCGTGATCCCGATGCTGCTGATCAACGCGATCCCGGCCGCGGCCGCGTTGCCGGACAGGTAGCGGGTCGGCACGGCCCAGAAGATCGGCAGCGCGGCGAAGATCAGCGTGGCCGCGATCGACAGGCACGCGAGCATCGCCGCGAAGCTGTGCAGGTGCAGCGTCAGCGCCGCGAGCGCGAGGCCGCCGCCGATCGTGCAGCACGCGAAGTGCTTGCGGCGCTCGCCGGTGCGGTCCGAGCGGCGCGCGATCAGCACCAGCCCCACCGCGCCCACCGCATTCGGCACGACCGTGTAGAGGCTCACGGCGACGACGTCGGTCACGCCGAAGTCGCGGATCATCAGCGGCATCCAGAAGTTGAGCGTCAGCGACGCGCAGGTCAGCGAGAAATAGATGAACGCGAACAGGTACACGCGCGGGTTCGCGAGCGCGGCCAGCAGGCTGCGTCCGTCGTGCGCATTGCCGTGTGCACGCCCCTCGGCGCACAGCGCGGCGACGCGCGCCTTTTCGTCGGCCGTGAGCCACGCCGCGTCCTGCGGCCGGTCGACGAGCAACGTGAACGCCGCGAACGCGAGCAGGATCGCCGGCGCGCCTTCGATCGCGAACATCCACTGCCAGCCGTGCAGCCCGAGCACGCCGCTCATGTCGCGCATGATCCAGCCGGACATCAGCCCGCCGAGCACGCCGGCCACCGCGACGCCCGCGAAAAACACCGAGATCGCCGCCGCCCGCCGGTTCGCGGGGAACCAGTAGGTCAGATACAGCACGATGCCTGGGAAGAAGCCGGCCTCGAACACGCCGAGCAGGAAGCGCAGCACGTAGAAATGCGACGGCTGCGACACGAACATCATCCCGGTCGACGCGAGGCCCCACAGCAGCATGATCCGCGTGAACGTGCGGCGCGCGCCGAACCGCGCGAGCAGCATGTTGCTCGGCACTTCGCAAAACACGTAGCCGACGTAGAACACCGCGGCGCCGAGGCCGTACATCGCATCGCTGAAGCCGAGATCGTGCTTCATCTGCAACTGCGCGAAGCCGATGTTGATGCGGTCGAGAAACGACACGACGTAGCAGAGGAACAGGAACGGGACGATCCGCCACGCGATCTTGCGGAACAGCAGCGCGTCGCTGAATGCGGATGCGGAAGTCGGCGCCGAAGCGCTCGCGTGCGCGAGCGCCGCTTCGGCGGGAAGCGATTGGGGCATGTCTCTCTCCAAACGGGCCGCGCGATATCGAGCGCGCAGCAGTCTCCGAGGGCGTGCATGCGCCCTGCTTTCTTGTGAGACCGGATACGGCTGCCGGCACCGCGACGCGATGCCGCCGCGGCTGCCGCAACCTTCAGTGAAACGGCGAGGCGATCATCTGAACGCCGCCCCGCCGCCGTGCGCCATTCACTCCTGCAGCGCGGCCCACATGTCCTTGTCGCGTTGCGCGGTCCAGATGCGCGGATGCGCGATGCCGCTCGCCTCGTCGAACGCGCGCGACACGTCGAACGGCAAGCAGTGCTCGTAGATGAACACGTGGCCGAACTTCGGGTCCATCGCTTCGCGCGTGAGCGCCATCGCCGCCTTCAGGTCGAGATTGCGCTCGACGGCCTTGCGGCCCTGCGCGAGCAGCGTCGTGACGAAATCCTTCGTGTAGTCGAGGCCCTTGTTCACTTCAGCGGGATTCAGCAGCGCGGGGCCGCGGCCCGGCACCAGCTTCTCGGCGCCGAACGCGCGCAGCGCCTCGAGCGTGGCCGGCCACTGTTCGAGCTGCGCGTCGCCGCAATAGCACGCGGCGTCGTATTCGACGAGGTCGCCCGAGAACAGCACCTTCTGCGACGGCAGCCACACGATCGTGTCGCCCTTCGTATGACCCGAGCCGACGTGCATGATCTTCACTTCGAGCTTGCCGAGGAACAGCGTGATCTCGCGCTCGAACACGAGCGTCGGCCAGGTGAGGCCCGGCACCGTCTCGACGCCGGCGAACAGGCGCGGGAAGCGCTCGATCTCCGACTTCATGTCGGCCTCGCCGCGCTCGACGATCATCTCGTACGTGCCGCGGCTCGCGATCACGTGCTGCGCGCCTTCGTCGAAATACGCCGATGCGCCGAGCACGCGCACCGCGTGGTAGTGCGACAGCACCACGTGTTTGATCGGCTTGTCGGTCACGCTGCGGATCTTCGCGATCAGGTCCTGCGCCATCGCGGGCGTCGCGGTCGTGTCGACGATCAGCACGCTGTCGTCGCCGATGATCACGCCCGAGTTCGGGTCGCCTTCGGCGGTGTACGCGTACGCGTTCTCGGACAGCTTCGTCCAGGTGACTTTCTTCTCTTCCAGATCGGCTTGGGAGGCAAATGCTTTGGCCATTGTGCGTTCCGTGGCTGCGAGCCATGTGTTGAGGGGAGTGAGCGGATCATCTGCCTGCGTCGAATATTTGTCAATGGCAAACGTGCTTGCTATTGTCCAATAAGGGTAAACCTGCGGGCTGGCGCTAAAAATGGCGTCGGATACCATGCGGGGTTTCGTCAACGGAAGAATCATCGCGTGCAGAACCACGAAGTCAGCGCGGACGATGCGCCGCCCAAGGCGCAGCGCGGCATCCAGAGTGTCGAGGTCGGCGGCCGGCTGCTCGACGCGCTCGCGCGCCGGCGCAAGCCGCTCGGGCTGTCGGAACTGGCCGCGGCGGCGGAACTCTCCACCGCGCAGGCGCACACCTATCTCGTGAGCCTCACGCGGCTCGCGCTCGTGAAGCGCGACGCGATCACCGGCAACTACGAGCCGGGCCCGCTGTCGCTGCGGCTCGGGCTGATGTCGATCGAGCGCCAACCGGCCTACCGCGCGACGCTGCCGCATGCGGTGCGGCTCGCGGAAACGGTCGGCCTGAGCGTCGCGCTGTCGGTGCCGGGCGTGCTCGGCCCGACGATCGTGCGTATCGAGCACGGCGGCTATCCGCTGCACATGAACCTGCACGTCGGCTCGGTGATGTCGCTCGACACCACGGCGACCGGCCGCGTGTTCCGCGCGTTCGGCGACGCCGCGCAGCTCGCCGCGATGGCGGCCAGCCAGGCCGGCGCGGGCGAGACGCTCGCCGGCGCCGAAGGCGCGTCACGCGCATCGGACGCCGATGCGCAACACGTCGAACTCGACGCGATCCGCGCGCGCGGCATCGAACGCAGCATCGACCGGCCGAGCCCGGGCGTCAGCGGGATGTGCGTGCCCGTCCTCGATGCGCACGAGCGCCTGCAGCTCGCGTTGACGGTGATCGGTTCGACGGGCTCGATCGATGTCGACTGGGACGGCCCGATCGCGGCGGCGTTGCGCGACGCGGCGCGGCAGGCCACCGCGTCGCTCGGCGCGGAACCGGCGGAGCCGGCGCCCGCGTCGGGCGTCGCACGCGTACCGCCCGCGCTGGCCGACGACGCGAAAGCGCAGCGCGGGATCAATGCGCTCGACAGCACCGGCGACCTGCTGCTCGCGCTGGTGTCGGCGGGCCGCGCGCTGCCGCTGCGCGATCTCGCGGCGGCGGCCGGCATGCCGGCCGCGAAGGCGTTTCCGCATCTGGTCAGCCTGCAGAAGATCGGCCTGCTGAGCCGCGACGACGCCGGCTGCTTCGACGGCGGCCCGCTCGCGCAGGCGCTCGGCCTGATCGCGATGCAGCGCGTGTCGCCGACACGCGACGCGGAAGCCGAGATCGTCGCGCTCGCCGGCGCGACCGACATGAGCGTGGCCGCCGCGACGCTCGGCCCGCTCGGGCCGACCGTGATCCGGCTGGAGGAATCGGCGCGGCCGCAGCACGTGAGCCTGCAAGTCGGCACCGTGATGTCGCTCGTCAATACGGCGATCGGCCGGATTTTCGCGTCCGGCATGTCCGACGACGTGCTGGCCGACCTGCTCGCCAACGAGCCCGTGCGGCTCGCCGGCGCGTCCGCCGCGCCGGACGTCGCGGCCTTCCGCGCGCGGCTCGCGGCGATCCGCGCGGACGAACTCGATTTCGCGTTCGACGCGCCGGTGCCGGGCATCGGGACGATTGCCGCGCCCGTGTTCGATCACACCGGCAGCATCCGGCTCGTGATCGCGATCATCGGCTCGTCGCGCGGCTTCCCGCGCGAGCCCGACAGCGAGCTGGCGCAGACGCTGCGGGCCGCGACGCGGCGGCTGTCCTGGCGCTTCGGGTGGATCGGCCGGTAAGCGCGCCCTTTTCCCGAACCTACGCTCGAATCCCTTTCTTCCCGTGAGGCCGTGCCGGCACGGCCTCGTCACGCCTAGCCGACACGCCCGGGCGGCCAATATTCATGTTGCGTAGCAGCAACATAAATTGCCAGTAATTCTCATATAACGAAATCGCATTTCACAAGGCGGAGGTGCTTCGCTATGATTAGGGTTATCCCTAACTCGCCACCTATATGGGGCTTCGTCATGCAAACGTCTAATGTCTCCGATCGTTACACCCAATCCACTGGCTGGCTCGCACGTGTTGGCGAGCTGCTGGCAGAAGCCTGGGCACTGCACCTCGAGAACTGCGAAGTCATCGCTGAAGCACACGCGCGCCTGCCGCGCTGAGCTGAGCGCCGGTCGCCTGATCCGCGTGCGCTGACGCGCGCCGACAGCGGCCGTCGCACCAGGCACCCGATGGTTGAGCCGGTCATGTAGCAAGAGGCCGGCCGCGTCCCGGCCAGCTACGCTCACCGCGTGGCGAGCGTTTCAAGATCGTCTCGAGGCCGTATTTCAGGCCGATATCGGCGCCGATCGTCCATCCCGGCGCAGACGGCTTTGCTGCAAGCCGGTTGCCTGGGCGAGAAGCCATCCCTGCCGCCGGGCGATTGTGGCCGGCCATCGCGGACGGAAGATTCATCCGTTTTTGTGTGTCCGCAGGCCGTCTTCCCGGCGAGCCTTCCCTGCCAGCCGTTCGCCGGTTTCATCCGAGCCGGCGCGTCGCCGCCTACGCCCGTCGTAGCAGCGGCAGCCGCGCCCCATTCCCGCCCCGTTACACCTGAATCGAAGGCACGTCCTTCATGCACCGCAGCGCGAACATCGAACGGCTGTGGCGGATGCTCGAAATCCGGTACAGCTTTTCGCGCAGGAAGCGTTCGTAGCCGGCCGTGCCGTCCACCGCGACCTTGATCCAGTAGTCGTACTCGCCCGACACCAGATACGCCTCCAGCACCTCCGGCAGCGCCGCCAGTTCGGCGCCGAAGCGCGCCAGCGCGTCGTCTTCATGGCGATCGAGCGTGACTTCGAGGATCACGATGTCCGCGTAGCCGAGCTTGCGCTGGTTGACCAGTGCGACATAGCCGTCGATGTAGCCGTCGAGTTCGAGTTGCCGCGTGCGGTTCCAGCAGGCGGTGGTCGACATGCCGATCTGTTCGGCCAGTTCGGCGTTCGACAGACGCGCATTTTTCTGCAATGCCCCCAGGATCTTGCGATCCTGATTGTCGAGCGTTTTCGGCGTGCGTTCGCGAGTAGCCATGGCGTGAAGAATCTTCTACTGAAAATCGGCATTCTATCTGAACAGGATTCCGGTTTCAGGTCCGTTTTGCTGGAAAACAGGAAGCCTTTTAACCGGGCCGCTTGATACATTTTCTCCATGCCTGCTGCCCGGCACGCTCCCCGCGACAACCCCTCGCAGCGGGACGCACGGCCGCAATCACGAGTTGCGGTGCCGAGCGGCAGGCATGCGATTCCCCGCCGCCCGCACGCCTATCCGACCGCGTGCGGGGCCGGTGCCTGCGTCCCCGTTCCTGCCCGTCCGTCATGTCGTTCAAGCTTTATCTGTCGTTCCTCGCTGCTTCCGTCGTCCTCATCTACGCGCCCGGCCCCGTCAACCTGCTCACGATGAACCAGGCGCTGCGCGCCGGCTGGCGCCGCGCGCTGCCGTGCGTCTGGGGCGGCACGCTCGCCGTGCTGCTGCAACTCGCGCTGACCGCGCTGTGCCTGAATTCGCTGGTCCACCTCGATGAACACGCGCTGACCGTGCTGCGCTGGGCCGGCGCCGCGTATCTCGTGTGGCTCGGCGGCAAGCAATGGCTGAGCCGCGCGCCGGCCGGGGCGGCCGCAGCTGCCGCGGCATCGGCCGATACCGGCACCACCGGCACCGGAACGGCAAGCGCCGCGCCGGACACCGACACCGGACGCGCGCTGTTCTGGCGCGGCGTCGCCACTTCCGGGCTGAATCCGAAGACGCTGTTGTTCTTTCCGTCGTTCTTCCCGCAGTTCATCAGCCCGACCGCCGACTGGAGCCTGAACGGTCAATACCTGCTGCTCGCCGCGACGTTCGCGCTGCTGTTCGCGGGCGGCGTCGCGTCGATGGCGCTGTTCTCGCACCGGCTGGGCCGCGCGTTGCAGCGGCCGGCGCGAATGCGCGCGATGAACCGCGTGACCGGCGGGCTGCTCGTCGGGATGGGCGCGATCATGGTCGGCTGGAACTGAGGATCGCCGACGCTTTCCATTCCGCGCGACCGCGCGCCCCGCACTGGCGGCGACGCCGCCAGTACAATCCCGCGATGTCCGAATTGCTCACTTACGGCGGCCTGTTCGCCGTGTCGATGGTCGCCGCGACCCTGTTTCCGCTCCAGTCCGAAGCCGTGCTCGCCGGCCTGCTGCTCGCCGGGCGCGAACCCGTGTGGGCGCTGGTGCTCGTCGCGAGCGTCGGCAACGTCGCCGGCTCGGCGATCAACTGGGCGCTCGGGCGCGGCATCGAGCACTTCCGCGAGCGCCGCTGGTTTCCGGTCAAGCCGTCCGCGCTCGCGCGCGCCGAGCGCTGGTACGCGCGCTACGGCCGCTGGTCGCTGCTGCTGAGCTGGGCGCCGGTGATCGGCGATCCGCTGACGATGATCGCCGGCGTGCTGCGCGAGCCGCTGCCGACCTTTCTCGTCATCGTGACGATCGCGAAGGTCGGCCGCTACCTGGCCGTCGCGTGGCTCGTCATCCACTGACTTCCGCTTTCCCTTCGCCCGCCTGCTGGTCCGTGATCCGCGACGCCCGCTAAAGATTTCGCGAAAGTTGCCGTATTAACGGGACCACGAGCGGTGACGCGTGCGTTCCGCCCCCTCTCACTCCACTCTGGATGTTCCATGAGACTGACCCAATTGGGCCGGGTGAGCGTCGGCGCGCGTCTGGCCGCGCTGGCGTGCGCGCTGGTCGCCCTGCTGTTTACCGTGTTCGCGTGGACGCTCGCCCATTTCGCCGGCCAGCAGCTCGCCGATGAAGCGCATAAGCGGATCGACGACAGGGAGCAGTCGATCCGCGCGATGGTCGACCTGTTCGACAAGGCGCTGACCGCCGAAGCCAATCGCTCGATGTCGCTGTTCGCGAGCTTCCTGCCGGCCGATTTCTCGCTCGACGCGGCACGCACCGTCGATATCGGCGGCGTCGCCGCGCCGACGCTCCTCGCGGGCGGCCAGCCGCTCGACCTCGATTACTCGATTCCCGACCAGTTCCTGAAGAAAAGCGGCGCGATCGCGACGATCTTCGCGCGCGATGGCGACGATTTCGTGCGCATCACGACGTCGCTGAAGAAGCAGGACGGCGCCCGCGCGGTCGGCACGAAGCTCGACCGCGCGGGCCCCGCGTACGCGCCGCTGGTGGCCGGGCGCAGTTACACGGGCCTCGCAAAGCTGTTCGGCCGGTCGTACATCACGCAGTACAAGCCGGTGACCGACGCGACCGGCCGCGTGATCGGCGCGCTGTTCGTCGGCCTCGACATCGGCGCCGAACTGAAGCTCGTCGAAGACGGCATCCGCGCGCTGAAGATCGGCGACAACGGCTACTACTTCGTGCTCGATGTGTCGCAGGGCCCGTCGCGCGGCGCCTTCATCGTGCATCCCGATGCGGCGGGCCAACCGGCCGACGACACGCGCGCGCCCTACGCGCAGATGCTCGCGACGGCCCAAGGCCGGCTCGCGTACACGTCGACCGACCCGGCCGCGCACGACCGCGGGCCGACCGCGAAAGTCGTGTCGTTCACGACGATTCCGCAGTGGCAATGGCTCGTCGGCGGCATCGCGCTCGACGACGAACTGCTCGCCACGATGCGCACCACCCGCAACCGCTTCCTGATGATCGGCGCCGTGCTCGTCGCGGCGTTCGCGACGCTGTTCGTCATCGTCGTGCGCCGCGTCGTGAGCCGGCCGCTGGAAGCCGCCGCCCGCGCGTCCGAACGCTATGCGGCGGGCGATCTCAGCGTACGCATCCGCGACGGCGCGGCCGTGCCCGACAACGCGGGCAACGACGAGATCGGCCGGCTCGTGCAGGCGGTCGACGGGATCGGCGACGGCCTCGCGCGGATCGTCGCGCAGGTGCGCAACAGCGCGGCCGACATCGCGCACGGCACGGTCGGCATCGCGGCCGGCAGCGGCGACATCGCCGCGCGCATCGCGACGCAGGCGAGCAGCGTCGAACAGACGGCCGCGAGCATGGAGCAGATCACCGCCGCCGTGCAGCAGAGCGCCGAGCACGCGGCGCAAGCCAACGCCCTGGTCGCGGACGCATCGGCCGCCGCGACGAACGGCGACGCCGCGGTGCAGCGCGTGGTCGCGACGATGGACGACATCGGCCGCGCGACGCGCCGGATCGCCGAGATCACCGGCGCGATCGAAGGCATCGCGTTCCAGACCAACATCCTCGCGCTGAACGCGGCCGTCGAGGCCGCCCGCGCGGGCGAACACGGCAAGGGCTTCGCGGTGGTCGCGGCCGAGGTGCGCGCGCTCGCGCAGCGCAGCGCGGCCGCGGTCAAGGAGATCGACGCGCTGAGCGCCGAATCGTCGACGACCGTCGAACAGGGTTACCGCATCGCGGACGCCGCGCGCGGCACGATGCGCGACATCGTCGCGCGGGTCGACCAGGTCCGCACGCTGATCGGCGAGATCAGCGCGGCGTCGCGCGAACAATCGACCGGGATCGAGCAAGTGAACCTGGCCGTCACGCAGATCGGCGAAGCGACGCAGCAGAATGCGACGCTGATCTCCGATGCCGAGCGCGCGGCCGTCGCGTTGCGCGACCAGGCCGCGCAGTTGTCGGACGCGGTCAGCGTGTTCCGGCTCGAACGCAACGCGTGACGGACGCCGGACGATGGGCCACGGCCGGGCGCGCCGCCTACTTCTTGTCGCCCGCCAGGTCGATCGCCTTGTCCGAGCCGACGGCATTGCGCAACTGGAACTTCTGGATCTTGCCGGTCGACGTCTTCGGCAGCTCGCCGAAGCGCACGGCCTTCGGCACCTTGAAGCCCGCGAGCAGTTGCCGGCAGTGCGCGACGATCTCCTCCTCGGTCGCGCTCGCGCCTTCGCGCAGCTCGACGAACGCGCACGGCACCTCGCCCCACTTCGGGTCGGGCATCGCGACGACGGCCGCGACGGCTACCGCCGGATGCCGGTACAGCGCATCCTCGACCTCGATGCTCGAGATGTTCTCGCCGCCCGAGATGATGATGTCCTTGCGGCGATCCTTGATGCGGATGTAGCCGTCCGGCGTCAGCACGCCAAGATCGCCGGTATGGAACCAGCCGCCGTGGAACGCCTCGTCGGTCGCCTTCGGGTTCTTCAGGTAGCCCTTCATGCAGATGTTGCCGCGGAACATGATCTCGCCGAGCGTCTCGCCGTCGGCCGGCACCGGCGTCATCGTGTCGGGATCGAGCACCGTCGCGCCCGCTTCGAGGTGGTAGCGCACGCCCTGGCGCGCATTCAATCGCGCGCGCTCCTCGTCGGGCAGCGCGTCCCAGTGCGCCTGCTTCGCGCAGACGGTCGCCGGGCCGTACACCTCGGTCAGCCCGTACACGTGCAGCAGGTCGAAGCCGATCTCCTTCATCTTCGCGATCACGGCCGGTGCGGGCGCCGCGCCCGCGACCATCGCGTGCACCGTATGGTCGATCCCCGCGCGCAACTCGGCCGGCGCGTTCGCGATCGCGCTCTGCACGATCGGCGCGCCGCAGTAATGCGTGACGCGCTCGCGGCGAATCAGGTCGAACACCGTCTTCGCGTCGAACTTGCGCAGGCACACGTTCACGCCCGCACGCGCCGCGACGGCCCACGGGAAACACCAGCCGTTGCAGTGGAACATCGGCAGCGTCCACAGATACACCGCGTGCTTCGGCATGTCCCATTCGAGGATGTTGCTGATCGCCGCGAGATACGCGCCGCGATGGTGGTAGACGACACCCTTCGGATCGCCCGTCGTGCCCGACGTGTAGTTCAGCGCGATCGCGTCCCATTCGTCGGTGGGCGGCGTCCATGCGTAGTCAGGGTCGCCCCCGGCCACGAACGCCTCGTAGTCGGTCGCGCCCGCGAAACGGTCGGGGTCGGCCGGCATCGCGTCGGCCACGCTGACGATCTTCAGGCCCGGCAGCTCGCGCGCCGCGCGATGCGCGAGCTCCGCGTATTCGGTGTCGACGATCAGCACCTTCGCCTCGCCGTGACGCAGCATGAACAGCACCGACGACACGTCGAGCCGCGTGTTGATCGTGTTCAGCACGGCGCCGGCCATCGGTACGCCGAAGTGCGCCTCGACCATCGCCGGGATGTTCGGCAGCAGCGCCGCGACCGTGTCGCCGCGCCCGACCCCGGCCTGCGCGAGCGTGCTCGCCAGCTGCTTCGCGCGGGTGCAGGTCTCGCCCCACGTGCGCCGCACGTCGCCGTGCACGATCGCGAGGCGCTCGCCGTAGACTTCGGCCGCGCGGATCAGGAAATCGATCGGCGTGAGCGGCACATAATTGGCATCGCGGCGGCCGAGCCCGGCCTCGAACATCTGCGTCATGATCCTGTCTCCCGTGTTCTGTCGACCGGGGCGCATGCACCCCGGATCGTTTTGATGTGGTTCAATTGCCGACAGCCTAACGGGCGCTATTGTGAGCCGTCTGTCATCGAAACGACAGAGTGCCGCTCGAGCGCTGCGCGTTATCCCTATCCTCGCAAACCCGCACCCATGCACGACCACCTCGACGCGGCCGCCCGCCCGGCCGACACGCTTCCCGAACCGGGCCCGCTGCCGCCGCTCGCGACGCTGTTCGGCCAGTGCGCATGGTTCCGCACGCTGGCGCCCGAACACCAGGCGCGCGTGCTCGCCCAGTCGCACGTCGAGCAGTGCGAGGCCGGCGACGTGATCGCGCGCCGGCTCGCGCCGTCCGAGTACTGGATCGGCGTCCATCGGGGGTTGCTGAAGCTCGCGATCTTCAACGTGTCGGGACGCGGCTGCACGTTCTCCGGCGTGCCGTCGGGCGGCTGGTTCGGCGAAGGCAGCGTGATCAAGCGCGAGCTGCGCAAGTACGAGGTCGTCGCGATCCAGCGCTCGACCGTGCTGTTCGTGCCGGTCGACACGTTCCATGCGCTGCTCGACACGAGCCTGCCGTTCACGCGCTTCGTGATTCATCAGCTGAACAACCGGATGGGCGAATTCATCGCGTCGATCCAGAACAGCCGGCTGCTCGACGTCGACGCGCGCGTCGCGCAGGCGCTCGCGCAGCTCTTCAATCCCGCGCTGTACCCGGACACCGGCCCGTCGCTGTCGATCTCGCAGGAGGAACTGGGGATGCTCGTCGGCGTGTCGCGCCAGCGGATCAACCAGGCGCTGCAGCAGCTCGAAAAGCTCGGCGCGTTGCGGCTCGCGTACAACCAGATCGAGGTCGTCGATCTCGACGCGCTCGCGCGCTTCGGCATGGAGCAGCTGTGAGTGCCGCCGGATGCGCGAAACCGTCGCCATCGCGGCGGCGCATTCCGTCTGCGGAATCGGCCGACGGCCGCCACGCCCCAACCTGACAATTCCGCCAGTTTCGCGACAGTAACCCGTGCCGGGCCGACGCCTATCATTCGGGTTCCCTTCACCGCCGCCCGATCACCGCCTGCCCCGCTGCCTTCATGTGGATCGTCAATCTCGCGCTCAGGCGCCCCTACACGTTCATCGTCATGGCCATCATGATCGTGCTGGCCACCCCGCTTGCGCTGATGCGCACACCGGTCGACGTGCTGCCCGCGATCAACATCCCGGTGATCAGCGTGATCTGGAATTACAGCGGCTTCTCCGCGACGGAGATGACGAACCGCATCACGTCCGTCCATGAACGGATCCTGACGACGACCGTCAACAACATCCAGCACGTCGAATCGACGTCGCTGCCCGGCATCGCGGTCGTGAAGGTGTTCCTGCAACCGGGCGCGAACGTGCAGACGGCGATCGCGCAGACGGTGTCGTCCGCGCAGGCGATCGTGCGGCAGATGCCGCAGGGCGCGACGCCGCCGCTCGTGATCACCTATTCCGCGTCGAGCATTCCGGTGATCCAGCTCGGGCTGTCGAGCAAGACGCTCAGCGAACAGTCGCTCGCCGACATCGCGCTCAACTTCCTGCGCCCGCAACTGATCACGGTGCCGGGCGTGCAGATTCCATTCCCGTACGGCGGCCGCACGCGCGTGGTCGCGATCGATCTCGACCCGCAGGCGCTGCAGGCGAAGGGGCTCACGCCGGCCGACATCGTCAACGCGGTCAACGCGCAGAACCTCGTGCTGCCCACCGGCACCGCGAAGATGGGCCAGACCGAATACCGGATCGACACGAACGCGTCGGCCGATACGGTCGCCGACATCAGCAGCCTGCCGGTCCAGACGATCAACGGCGCGACGACCTACCTGCGCGAGGTCGCGGCGGTGCGCGACGGCTTCGCGCCGCAGACCAACGTCGTGCGCCAGAACGGCCAGCGCGGCGTGCTGATCTCGATCCTGAAAAGCGGCGACGCGTCGACGCTCAAGGTGGTGTCGGACCTGAAGGCGCTGCTGCCGAAGGTGATCCCGACGCTGCCCGAGGGGCTCACGATCACGCCGCTGTTCGACCAGTCGGTGTTCGTGAACGCGGCGGTCCAGGGCGTGATCCACGAGGCGCTGATCGCCGCCGTGCTGACCGCGATGATGATCCTGCTGTTCCTCGGCAACTGGCGCAGCACGCTGATCATCGCGATCTCGATCCCGCTGTCGATCTTCACGTCGCTGATCGCGCTGTCCGCGCTCGGCGAGACCATCAACATCATGACGCTCGGCGGGCTCGCGCTCGCGGTCGGCATTCTCGTCGACGATGCGACCGTCACGATCGAGAACATCGAGCGGCATCTGCACCTCGGTACCGACCTGCACGAAGCGATCCTCGAAGGCGCCGGCGAGATCGCGGTGCCCGCGCTCGTGTCGACGCTGTGCATCTGCATCGTGTTCGTGCCGATGTTCTTCCTGACCGGCGTCGCGCGCTTCCTGTTCGTGCCGCTCGCGGAAGCCGTCGTGTTCGCGATGCTCGCGTCGTACGTGCTGTCGCGCACGCTGGTGCCGACGCTCGCGATGCTGCTGTTCCGCCCGCAGCAGGCGAGCACCGGCCCCGCCGCTTCGACGTCGCGCTTCGCGCGCATCCATCACGCGTTCAACCACGCGTTCGAACGGCTGCGCGCGTGGTACATCGTGCTGCTCAGCATCCTGCTCGTGCGCCGCCGCTTCTACGCGCTGTGCTTCCTCGCCTTCTGCGTGCTGTCGACGGGCCTCGTGTTCGTGCTCGGCCGCGATTTCTTCCCGAACGCCGATTCCGGCAACCTCCGGCTGCACGTGCGCGCGCCGACCGGCTACCGGATCGAGGAAACCGCGCGGCTCGCCGACCAGGTAGAACGCGTGATCCGCGAAACCGTGCCGCCCGACGAACTCGGCGCGATCGTCGACAACCTCGGCCTGCCGGTGAGCGGCATCAACCTGTCGTACAGCAACGCCGGCACGATCGGCACGCTCGACGGCGAGCTGCTGATCGCGCTCAAGCCCGGCCATCGCGCGACCGGGCACTACGTGCAGACGCTGCGCACGCTGCTGCCGCAGCGCTTCCCGGGCGTCGAGTTCTTCTTCCAGCCGTCGGACATCATCACGCAGATCCTCAACTTCGGGCAGCCGGCCGCGATCGACGTGCAGGTGCTCGGCAACGATCTCGCGAGTAACATGACCATTGCGAGCAGCCTGATGAAAAAGATCAGGCAAATCCCCGGCGCCGTCGACGTGCACGTGCTGCAACGTAACGACGAACCGACCCTGCTGGCCGACATGGACCGTACGCGCATGCAGCAGCTCAATCTCTCCGCGCAGAACGTCGCGCAGAACATGCTGATCTCGCTGTCGGGGAGCTCGCAGACGACGCCGTCGTTCTGGATCAACCCGCGCACCGGCGTCCAATACCCGCTGCAGATCCAGACCCCGCAATACAACCTGTCGTCGGTCGACGACCTGCTCGGCACGCCGATCTCCGCCAGCGGCCGCACGGGCATGCCGCTGCAGCTGCTCGGCAATCTGGTGCAGGTGCGCAGCACCGTGAACCCGGCCGTGATCACGCACTACAACATCCGCCCGGCGATCGACGTGTACGTGAGCGTCGAGGGCCGCGATCTCGGCGCGGTCGCGGGCGAGATCGACCGCATCGTGGCCGACGCGCGCGCGACGCTGCCGCGCGGCACCGACCTCACGATGCGCGGCCAGATCGAGACGATGCGCACGTCGTATGTCGGCCTCGGCGCGGGCGTCGCGATGGCGATCGTGCTCGTCTACCTGCTGATCGTCGTCAATTTCCAGTCGTGGCTCGACCCGTTGATCATCATCAGCGCGATGCCGGCCGCGCTCGCCGGCATCGCGTGGATGCTGTTCATCACCGGCACGCACCTGAGCGTGCCCGCGTTGACGGGCGCGATCATGACGGTCGGCGTCGCGACCGCGAACAGCATTCTGGTCGTGTCGTTCGCGCGGCAACGCCTCGCGGCCGGCGCGCCGCCGCTGACGGCCGCGCTCGAAGCCGGCGCGACCCGGATCCGCCCGGTGCTGATGACGGCGCTCGCGATGATCATCGGGATGGTGCCGATGGCGCTCGGTCTCGGCGAAGGCGCCGAACAGAACGCGCCGCTCGGCCGCGCGGTGATCGGCGGGCTGCTGCTCGCGACCGTGTCGACCTTGCTGTTCGTGCCGCTGGTGTTCGGCGGCGTGCATGCGCGACTGGCCCGGCGACGCGCGCGCCAGGCCGGACACTGACTTTCGCCCCACTACCCGGTTGAATTGGTTGAATTCATGGAAGAGAAACATCACAGCGCCGTCGGCATCCAGGTGGACGAACACGGCATGCACCTGCCGGCGCGCGCATCGGTGTCGCGGCGCGGACGGATCGTCCTGATCGTGATCGGCGTGCTGCTGGTGGCGGGCGCCGCGCGCACCATCGTCGTCAACGTGCTGAACCGGCATCATCTCGACGCGGTCGCCGAGCAGAACACGCGCCAGTACGTGAGCGTCGTGCATCCGGTCGACGCGGCCACCGGCGGCAAGCTGACGCTGCCCGGCACGCTGCGCGGCTTCGTCGAGGCGCCGATCTATGCGCGCGCCAGCGGCTACGTGCTGCGCTGGCAGGCCGACATCGGCGCGCACGTGAAGCAGGGGCAAACGCTCGCCGAACTCGACACGCCGGAGCTGAACCAGGAACTCGCGCAGGCCACCGCGCAGCGTCAGCAGGCGCAAGCCGCGCTCGCGCTCGCGAAGACGTCGTTCGACCGCGCGCAGCAGTTGCGCCAGCGCGATGCGGTGTCGCAGCAGGAACTCGACGACCGGCAAGGCACGTTCAACCAGGGCACCGCGAACCTCGCGGCGGCCGATGCGAACATGCGCCGCCTCACCGAGCTGAAGGGCTTCCAGCGGATCGCCGCGCCGATCGACGGGATCGTCACGCAGCGCAACGTCGACGTCGGCGATCTCGTCAATTCCGGCAACGCGGGCCGCTCGCTGTTCACGGTCGTGCAGGCCGACCGGCTGCGCCTGTACGTGCAGGTGCCGCAGGCGTATGCGCAGCAGGTGAAGGTCGGCCAGCACGTGAGCGTCGCGCAGGCCGAGCTGCCGGGTCGGACCTTCGACGGCACGATCACGCGCACGTCGCAGGCGATCGACGTCGCGACGCGTTCGCTGCAGATCGAGATCACGCTGCCGAACCCGGACGGGCGGCTGCTGCCCGGCGCGTACGTGCAGGCGACGCTGCCGATGACGCCGGTCGGCCGCCTGCAGGTGCCGGCCAATACGCTGCTGTTCCGCGCCGAAGGCCCGACGGTCGCGACCGTCGATGCGAACGGCAAGGTCCGCCTGAAGCAGGTGACGGTCGTGCGCACGATCGGCCAGACGCTCGAAGTCGACGGGCCGATCACACCGAACGACCGCCTCGTCGCGAACCCGAGCGACGCGCTCGCGACCGGCGACGCGGTCGTCGTGCAGGCGCCGGCGGCGCAGCCGGCCTCGGCCGTCGCGGGAGCGAAGTCGTGAGTGCGATGCGCACTTGCGTGCACCCGGCCGCGATCGGCGCCGTCGCAATCGTCGCGGCCGCGGTGCTCGCCGGCTGCACGGTCGGTCCGGATTACCGGCGCCCGCCCGTCGACACGCCGGCCGCGTGGCGGCTCGACCCGGCCGACGCATACTGGCAGCCGGCCGCGCCGGCCCGCGCGCCGCTCGATCCGGCGTGGTGGACCGCGTTCGGCGACGCGCAGCTCGACGCGCTCGAAGCCGACGCGCTGCGCAACAACCAGAACCTGAAGGCGGTGGCCGCGCGCTACGACCAGGCGAAGGCGACGCTCGCGTCGGTGGCATCCGCGCAGTATCCGGCCGTCGGGCTGAGCGCGAGCGGCCAGCGCTTCAAGATCTCCGCCGACCGGCCGCAGACCAACTACGCGACGCAGAGCATGTCGACCGTGCAGAACGACATCCAGGTCGGCGCGGCGGTCAGCTACGAACTCGACCTGTTCGGCCGCGTGCGGCGCAACGTCGAAGCCGCGCAGGCCAGCACCGAGCAGTCGCGCGACGATTTCGCGAACGCGCGCCTCGTGCTGAGCGCCGATCTCGCGTCGAGCTATTTCACGCTGCGCGAGCTCGATACCGAGATCGACGTCGTCAAGCGCTCGATCGACCTGCAGCAAAAGGCGCTCGATTACGTGAGCGCGCGCCACGACCTCGGCGCGGTGTCGGGCCTCGACCTGTTGCAGCAGCGCGCGCAGCTCGACGCGACGCGCACGCAGGCGCAGTTGCTGATCCAGCAGCGCGCGCAGGTCGAAACCGCGATCGCGACGCTGGTCGGCACGCCGGCCCCCGCGTTCTCGCTGCCGCCGCGCGTGGTGCCGATCAACGCGCCCGCGCTGCCGACCGGCATGCCGAGCGACCTACTGCAGCGGCGGCCCGACGTCGCGTCGGCCGAGCGCGCGATGGCCGCCGCGAACGCGCAGATCGGCGTCGCGCGCGCCGCGTATTTCCCGCGCATCACGCTGTCGCCCGACATCGGCTGGGACGCGACGCGCTTCGCGGGCCTGTTCACCGTGCCGGCGCTGCTGTGGTCGGTCGGCGGGTCGCTCAGCCAGCCGCTGTTCGAAGGCGGCAAGCTGAAGGCCGGCGTCGATTTCGCGCAGGCCGGCTACGTCGCCGCGCAGGCCAGCTACCGGCAGACCGTGCTCACCGCGTTCCAGGAGGTGCAAAATGCGGTGACCGGCCTGTCGGTGCTCGCGCAGGCGGCGCAGCAGGCGTCGGCGGCCGTCGACGACGCGCGCAAGCTCGTGTCGCTCGCGCAGGACCGCTACGCGGGCGGCCTGACGCCGTTCATCGATGTGCTGACGGCCCAGCAGCAGTTGCTGACGAGCGAGCGCCAGGCCGTGCAGATCCAGGGCCAGCGCGCGGCGCTCGTCGTGTTTCTCGCGAAGGCGCTCGGCGGCGGCTGGGACGGCGATGCGGCGAACGGCCCCGCGCCGTCCGACGTCGCGTCGGCGGCCCCGCAGCGCGACGCGGGCGTCGGCCCTTAACCCGGTTAGCGGACAACGAACATGAAAGTGCTGATCGTCGAAGACGAACCGAAAGTCGTCGAATACCTGAAGAGCGGCCTGACCGAGGAAGGCTGGGTCGTCGATACCGCGCTCGACGGCGAGGACGGCGCGTGGAAAGCCGTCGAATTCGACTACGACGTGGTCGTGCTCGACGTGATGCTGCCGAAGCTCGACGGCTTCGGCGTGCTGCGTGCGTTGCGCGCGCAGAAGCAGACGCCCGTGATCATGCTGACCGCCCGCGATCGGGTCGACGACCGCGTGCGAGGCTTGCGCGGCGGCGCCGACGACTACCTGACCAAGCCATTTTCGTTCCTCGAACTGATCGAACGGCTGCGTGCGCTGACGCGCCGCGCCCGCGTGCAGGAATCGACGCTGATCTCGATCGGCGACCTGCGCGTCGACCTGATCGGCCGCCGCGCGAGCCGCGACGGCGCGCGGCTCGACCTGACCGCGCAGGAATTCCAGCTGCTCGGCGTGCTCGCGCGGCGCAGCGGCGAGGTCTTGTCGAAAACGACGATCGCCGAGCTCGTGTGGGACGTGAACTTCGACAGCAACGCGAACGTCGTCGAGACGGCGATCAAGCGCCTGCGCGCGAAACTCGACGGCCCGTTCGCGGACAAGCTGCTGCATACGATCCGCGGGATGGGCTACGTGCTCGAGGCGCGCGAAGACGGCGACGCGGAGAGACACGCATGAAACGCTCGATCACCCTGCGCCTGTCGGCGATGTTCGGCATCGTGTCGCTGCTCGTGTTCACGCTGGTCGGCTGCGGGCTGTTCGTGATGATGGAGCGCCAGTTGCTCGCCGAGCTGCGCGCGACGATCGACACGCGCGCGAAGGTCGCGCAGATGATCGTGTCGCACGCGACCACGGCCGCGCGCGGCCGCCTGATGCAGGAAAAGCTCGCCGACCTCGAACCGCCGGACGGGTCGACGCGCTATCAGATCGACAGCCCCGACGCCGATTTCCGCTTCGGTCATTCGGTCGACGGCGTGCCCGTCGGCCAACCGTTCGGTGCGTTCCAGCAGTACGCGCTCAACAACAGCAGCTACGACGTGATGACGAAGACCGTCGCGATCGCGGGCAGCGGCGAGCGCCCGGACGTGAAGCTGATCGTCGCGTCGTCGTGCGAGCGCACGCAGCGGATGCTGCGCCGTTTCGCATGGACGCTGGCCGCTTTGATCGCGACGGCCACCGTCATCACGCTGCTGCTGAGCCGCGCGGTCGCGCGCTTCGGGCTCGCGCCGCTCGACCGGCTGTCGCAGGATGCCGCGAGCGTGAGCGCGACGAACCGCCGCCAGCGGCTGCACACCGACGCGCTGCCGACCGAGCTGCGCGATCTCGCGACGTCGTTCAACGGCGCGCTCGAACGCATCCAGCAAACCTACGCGCGGCTCGAAGCGTTCAACGCGGACGTCGCGCACGAGCTGCGCACGCCGATCAGCATCCTGATCGGGCAGACCCAGGTCGCGCTGACGAGCCGCGACCGCTCGGTCGACCGGATGCGGCAGACGCTGCAGTCGAACCTCGAGGAATTCGAGCGGCTGCGCGTGATCATCAACGACATGCTGTTCCTGTCGCGCAGCGACCGCGGCGAACGCGCGACCGACCTGAAGGACGTGTCGCTCGCCGACGAGGTGCGGCGCATGCTCGACTTCCTCGAAATTCCGCTCGACGAGGCGCAGTTGCGCGCCGAACTGCACGGCGATGCGCGCGCGGCCGTCGATCCGTCGCTGTTCCGCCGCGCGATGACGAACCTGCTGATCAACGCGATCCAGCATTCGACGCCCGGCGCGACGCTGAACGTGACGATCACGCGCCGCGACACGCTCGTCGAGATGGCCGTGTCGAACCCCGGCGAGCCGATCGACGCGGTGCAGCGCTCGCACGTGTTCGAGCGCTTCTACCGGCTCGAGGAAGCGCGCGCGAACAGCAACGAAAACCACGGGCTCGGGCTGTCGATCGTCAAGGCCGTGGCCGAGATGCACGGCGGCGGTGTGTTCGTCACGTGCTCGGGCGGCGTCAACACGTTCGGCTTCTCGGTGTCGACGCAGCCGTGGTCCGGCGGGCCGCAGCGTCCGGCCGACGCCGCCGGCCCGGCCGGTTCCGCCGAGCCGGCCGATCCGGCGGATCCGCGCGGCGCTCGCCCGGCGCACGTGCCGCGCGCGTTGCACTGATGGCGTCGCGCCTGTCGACGTCCAGCCGCTTGCGATCGGCGCTTGCCTGACGCGAACGCGAACGCGGCCCATGACGACGCGTTACGCGCGCGGCTTGCCGCCCTGCTCGCGCCACGCCCGCGGCGACATCGCGAACCGCTCGCGAAACACGCGACTGAAATGCGACATGTCGTTGAATCCCCAGCGCAACGCGATGTCGGATACGCGCAGCACCGCGCATTGCGGATTCGCGAGATCCTGCGCACACCGTTCGAGCCGCAGGTTCAATACGTAGCGCATCAGCGACGTGTTTTCGGCCTCGAACAGCTTGTTGATGTACCGCGACGAAATCCCGATCGACCGCTCGATCATCATCGGGCTCAGCTCCGGGTCGTGCAGGTGCTCGAGCAGATGCCGCTTCACGCGCGTCAGCGTCAACGCCTTCATCCTCGATTGCGCGAGGTCGTTGCGCTGCATGCCGCCGAGCGTCATCGCGATCAGCGAGATCGCGGTATCCGACAACTGCCGCATCTCGTCCTCGGTCACGCTGCGGATCTGCGACGACATCTGCTCGAGAAACGCACGCATGACGCTGCCGACGCCCTCCCCGGTGTGCGTCGGGCAGGCCGTGCGGTGTTCCATCCCGACGACGAGCTGGTTCAGGGTCGCGCGGGGAATGCTGACGACGATCTCGCGCCACGACTGGCCGAACTGCAGGTGGTGAGGCCGGGTCGCGTCGTAGATCGCGAAATCCCCGGGGTGCAGCGTGACGATCTTGCCGTCCTGCTCGACCGACTGGCTGCCCTCGAGCATCAATACGCCGAAGTACTTGTCCTCGTACTCGCTGCGCGCCTGGCGATAGCGCCGGATCACGGCCTGCTCGCTGGCGTGGATTTCCGAGATCCGCATCTTGTCGCATTTGCGCTGCCGCACCTGGCCGAAGAAATCGGCTTTCTGCACGGCCGCGATCTGCACGTCCGCGAACAAACGCAGAATCGTCTCGCGCCAAAACTCGATACGCTGGCTGACCGAGCCGTCGGTCGCCACCTCGATGGCCGAATTCGTCCATTCGTCCGGCGGGCTGTCGGCCGCCGGGCCGGGCGCGTCGCCGCTTGCGGCGCGCGGGAAAGGACGCATCGTCATGGTCGTGCCCCACATGGGTTAGCCAACACGCAGTCGGTAGCGTGCCCGTTCAAAAGCGCATTGTCCAATCGGCCAGCGCGAAAGCCGCGTGGCCGGCCGGACCGACAGGCGGCGCGGCGGCGATGCGCTGCCGCGCCGGGCCTGTCATGCGAAGGTCGTCTGACGCCAGTCGGAAGACTGCTCATACGCATAGGCGCAGCGGTAGAGCGTCGCCTCGTCGAAGCGGCGCCCGACCAGTTGCAGCCCGATCGGCAGATCGTCGGCCACCCCGCACGGCAGCGACATGGCCGGATGCCCGGACACGTCGAACGGCGCGGTATTCGCGAGCATCTCGAACGCCCGCGTCAGCGACTCGGACATCGCACAGCCGGGCTCCGGCAGTGCCGACGCGCGGATCGGGACGGTCGGCATCAGCAATACGTCATACGACTGCAGCGCCGCGTCGTAAGCCGATCGCAAGCGTCGCGCGAGGTTCTGGCACTTCGCGTAATAGCGCCCGCGATACCGGCTCGTGAAATATTCGCCGAGCAGCATCGTCACCTTCACGGTGTCCGGCAGTTCATCGGCGCGCTCGCGCCAGCCCGCGTGATGATCGATCATGCCGGTCACGTACAGGCCGCCCCAGTTGAAACCGTGGCTGTTGCCCTTCATCATCTGCTGCGTCGCCCCCTCGGCCGCAATCGGCAGCCAGATCGCGGTGCCGGCCGCATGCAGCGGCACCGACACTTCGTCGACGCTCGCGCCCAGCTTGCGCAGCCGGAGCGCGGCGACCCGCACGGCCTCGTCGACCACTTTCTCCGAATTCGCGAGCCCGAACGCCTCGCGCAGAATGCCGATCCGCAGGCCCGCGATGCCGTCGCGGATCGCGCCGAGATAATCGGCGCGCGGCGGCAGCATCCGTTGGCGCGGATCGAGCCCGTCGTCGCCCGCGATGACGTCGAGCAGCAGCGCGTTGTCGAGCACGGTGCTCGTCATCGGCCCGAGATGATCGACGGTCGCCTCGATCGGCATCGCGCCGGTGTATGGCACCAGCCCGTGCGTCGGCTTCATCCCGTAGATGCCGCAATAGGCGGACGGGATTCGCACCGAGCCGCCCTGGTCGCCGCCGAGCGCCATGTCGACCTCGCCGCTCGCGACCAGCGCGCCGCTGCCGGACGACGAGCCGCCGGACGAGTGCCCGGCCTTGCGCGGATTGTGCACCGGCCCCGACGCGCTCGTGTGCGAGCCGCCGGAAAAGCAGTAGTACTCGCAGGTCGCCTTGCCGGCGATCGTCGCGCCGGCGTCGAGCACCCGCGTGACGACGGTCGCATCGACATCGGGCACGTAGCCCTCGAACGTGCTCGCGCCATTGCGCATCGGCACACCGGCGACGCAGATGTTGTCTTTCACGGCCACCGTCTTGCCGCGCAGCTTGCCGTCGGCGGCGCCGTGGATCGTGCTCTTCTGCGCCCATGCGCCGTAACGGTTCTCGTCGCCTTCCGGGCGGTAGCCGGGCGTGCGCGGATACGCGACGACGGGCAGATGGTCGGGCAGCGCATCGATCACGTCGTACGCGTCGAAGTTCGCCTGCAGCGCCTCGTCGTATTCGGCGAGCTGACGGGAATCGACATGAAAGCCGAAGCCGGCTGCAATGTCGGACAGTTGTTCGCGGGTCGGGCGTTTGATGGCCATCGACGTTCTCCAGTTCGGTAAGCGGCGCCGCCGGCGTTGGCGGCGCCGGCGGGATTCAGCGGGCGACGGCGTCGCGCATCAGCCCGGTGCGCGGATGACAGTTCACGTATTCGTAGACCTGATGCGTTGCGTCGAAAACGGAAACCTCGTGATACAGCCGCAGTTTCGACAGCCCGGTGACGACGCGGAAGAACGTGACGAAGATCCGCAGGTGCGTCGGATGGGACTCGGCCCATCGCTCGAGGCGGTCGAGCGAGCGCCAGTGGCCGATGTTGTAACTCTCGTCGAGCACGTTGCCGTCGAGATCGATCGAGCGCACGTAGCGATTGCTGTAGCAGCCGACGTCCTTGCCGTTGTCGCGCAGGAAGTCCATTCCGCTGCGCAGCGTCGGCTCGATCTCCTCCAGATACAGTCGGCGCTCGTCAGTCTCCGCCGCGCGCCAGTCCTGACCGGACCGGATCAGCGCGATGTTGTCGTGTGCGAGCACGACCACACGGCCGCCGCGAGCCGGATCGCCGTCGACGATGCGCAACTCGCCGTCCGCGGCCATCCAGTCCGTCTGCGAGATCGGGAACCGGTCACGCATCGATCCCCAGTAGCCGTGCTCCTCGATCTCGCCGCTGACGCCGTCCATGATCGCACCGACGCCGGGGAAATCGCTCGTGAATGCGTAAAGCGTCTCGAACTGCTCGGCGCGCGGCGCGACGATTTCCCGGAAGTAGCCGATCCCGTCCGCGAGGCGTGCGTCGGAGGCCCACCATTCGACGAGTGCCGGCGACGCGATCCAGCGCGCATACGCGGCCGGATCGCGCCAGTAGCCGACGGCAATCAGGTTCTCGTAGCCCTCGTCGTCGGTGTGTTGCGTCAGGTCGAAGTTGTTCGGGCCGTCCTCGGCACCGAAATCGGCGACGATCCGGCGCAACGCGGCCAGCGCCGCGGCGCGCTGGTCGGCGCCGCGATACTGGACGCCGAAATAGCCCATCACGACCTGGCTCAGGTCTTCGGCGGCCCGCGCGACGTACATCGGGAACGGCGGCTGGTAATCGTCGGCGACGCGGCGTGACAGCGTCCGCGGGCAGATCAGGTGTTTGTCGATGGCGGATTCCATGCGTGACCTCTGTGGAAAGTGAATTGGGTGTCGTGCTATCTGCGTTGGGGACACTGAGCGACATGCACCGGCCATATCCCGGCGCATGCGGGCCGTCAGAAGATGTGCGCGTAACGCAGACCGGCGAGCACGCTGTTCTTCGGGCCGTTGCGCACGCTCAGATCGGTGCCGAGCTGGATTTGCACCTGGTCGGCCTTCGTCACGAACTTCGCCGCGGTGATCCGCAGGCGCGTGGTGCGAAGCGCGTCGTTGTTGTCCGCGCCGTCGACGCTCGTTTCACCGCCCCAGAGCTGGGTGATGCCGATGCCGAGCGACGTGCCCGGATCGGGCATGTAACGCACCATCGCCTGGGCGCTGTAGCTCATCCGCTGATGCAGCGTCGCACCGTTCGCGCCGTACGACGTGTTGTTGCCGTACCAGATCGCGTCGCCGACGAGATCGAGTGCCCACTGCGGCGAAAAGTGCTTGACGTAGGCGGCCTGGAAATCGAGCGACCAGCGGTTGGCGCCGAGATTGAGGCCCCGGTTCTGGTCGTAACTCCCGGTCGGCGCGTAGACGTAGACCGTCGCGGCGACGACGTCCTTCGCTTCGTTCAGGCGGAATTTCAACGGCGCGGTCAGGATCACGTCGCCGACACCGTTCGTACTGCCAAGCGCGCCTGCGTTGCCGAAGCTGCTGATGTGACCGAACGGCAGCAGCACCTGCGGATCGATCGTGAGCCTGTCGGTGAGCTGGAACACATGCAGCAGGCGGGCGATGCCGACATTGGACTGCAGGTCGAAATCCGACGTCCGCTGGCCATTCGCGTAGTACGCGTTGGTCGCCGAATAGTTGTAGTACAGCACGCCGATCGTCGCGCCCACCGGATACTGCTCGTAGTCGCCGGGATCGACCTCCACCGCGCCCGCGTAATGCGATGCGACGACCATCAGCGACAGGCCGATCCAGCGCGCGATTCGCTTCAGCTTCATTCTGTTGACGTTGTCCATCATGCTCCTCACCTGGATGCGCAGACACCGCCACGCTCGACGTACGACGAACGGAAACCGTTGCCGGACGGTGGAATCGCGGGGTGCTGGCAGACTGTTATTCCGCCGGGACTCGGGCGAGTGCCGACGATTCGCGACATCGAACGGCCGTCGCTTGAGGATGAGAATAGAAAGGCAAAATCCGCATTTCTGTTTTCCGGCGGAACAAGAAATTGGCTGTGGCGGGCCTCCTCGGCCAGCGCCCCGCAGCGGTCGCGAAACGTGCGCGGGCGGCCGCCGTTTCATGCCGGACACGCCGTCGATGCCGCGCATCGTCGTGCATCCGGTGCGCATCGGCCCCTGCCGCGCAACGGGGCCGTCTCGGCATAGTTTCCGATCCGTGCCGGCAAAGAACCGCGCTTTTTCTCTTCTTACCCTGCTCATCGAGCGTGACCGACACGACGCGCCATCCCCCGCCACGGCAGCCGCAACGCCGTGGCGGCGGTCGACCCGAACCACGACAAGGAGCCCCCACGATGAACCCGATTGCTTCCGAGGAAACAGCGTCGACGCCCGGCGAACGCGCCTGGGCGCTGTTTCGCGTGATGAAAGAGAAGAACCTGATTCCCGACGGCTATATCGAAAACCTGACCGAGCTGATGTCCACGACCTGGGATCCGGCCAACGGCGCGCGCATCGTCGCGCGTGCGTGGGTCGACCCGGCGTTTCGCGAACTTCTGCTGAAGGACGGCACGGCCGCCTGCGCGCAGTTCGGCTACACCGGCCCGCAGGGCGAATACATCGTCGCGCTCGAGGACACGCCGACGCTGAAGAACGTGATCGTCTGCAGCCTGTGCTCATGCACGAACTGGCCGGTGCTCGGGCTGCCGCCCGAGTGGTACAAGGGCTTCGAATATCGTGCGCGGCTCGTGCGCGAAGGGCGCACGGTGCTGCGGGAGCTCGGCACCGACCTGCCCGACCAGGTCGTCGTGAAGGTCTGGGACACGACCGCCGAAAGCCGCTATCTCGTGCTGCCCGTGCGGCCGGCCGGCAGCGAGCACATGACCGAGGAACAACTGCGCACGCTCGTCACGAAGGACGTGCTGATCGGCGTCGCGCTGCCGCGCGCGCACTGACGCGCACCGCGTTTCGCTCTCAACCTTCCTCTCGGAGATCACATATGGACGGCTTTCACGACCTCGGCGGCTTCCAGGGTTTCGGCCCGGTGCCGCATACGATCAACAGTCTCGGCTACAAACCGGTCTTCAAGGAAGACTGGGAGCATCTTGCGTACAGCCTGATGTTCGTCGGGGTGGACCAATTGAAAAAATTCAGCGTCGACGAGGTGCGTCACGCAGTCGAACGCATCGACGTGCGCCAGCACGCCGGCACGCGCTACTACGAGCGCTACGTGATCGCGACCGCGACCTTGCTCGTCGAAACCGGCGTGCTCACGCAGGACGAACTCGACCGCGCGCTCGGTTCGCCGTTCCGGCTCGCGAACCCGCCGCGATCCGGCGGCCGGGCGGCTCCGCCCGACTCGACGCGGTTCGAGGTCGGCGATCGCGTCGTCGTTCGCGACGAACACGTCAGCGGACACATCCGCGCGCCGGGCTACGTTCGCGGCAAGGAAGGCGTCGTGCTGCACCGGACGACCGAATCATGGCCATTCCCGGACGCGATCGGCCACGGCGACACCGGCGCCGCGCATCAGCCGACCTATCATGTCGAGTTCCGCGTGAAGGATCTGTGGGGCGACGCCGCCGACGACGGCTATGTCGTGGTCGACCTGTTCGAAGGCTACCTGGATCGCGCGTCCGGGCAGAGCGCATGACGACGCCGGCCAATCGACACGTGCCGGCCGTCCCGCCGCCGAGGATTCCGGTCACCGTGCTGTCCGGCTTCCTCGGCGCCGGGAAGACGACGTTGCTGAACCATATCCTGCGCAATCGCGCCGGCCTGAAGGTCGCCGTGATCGTCAACGACATGAGCGAAGTGAACGTCGACGCCGACGACGTGCGGCGCAACGTCGAGCTGCATCGAGGCGAGGACGAACTCGTCGAAATGAGCAACGGTTGCATCTGCTGCACGCTGCGCGCCGATCTGCTCGAGCAGATCAGCACGCTTGCGCGGCAGCGTCGCTTCGATTATCTGCTGATCGAGTCGACCGGTATCTCGGAGCCGATGCCGGTTGCGGAGACGTTCGCGTTTCTCGATCGGGACGGTTTCAGCCTCAGCGAACTCGCGCGGCTGGATACGCTCGTCACGGTGGTCAACGGCGAGACCTTCGAGGACATGATCGCGTCGGCTGAACCGGTCACGCGCGACGCCGCGCTCGCGAACGGCAGCGATGCCGATCCGCCGCGCAAACTGTCGGACCTGCTGATCGAACAAGTCGAATACGCGAACGTGATCCTCGTGAGCCGACTCGACCGGATCGGCCACGCGGGTTTCGAGCGGCTGCGCGCAATTCTGGCGTCCCTGAATCCATCGGCGCGAATCCTGCCGATGCAGCACGGCAAGGTCGATCCGTCGGACGTCCTCGATACGCGGCGCTTCGATCTACCGGCGCTCGTCGAATCGCCCGGATGGATGCAACGCATGCAGGCCGACGAACGCCCGTCGGAATCGGATGCGTACGGGATCGCGTCGTGGCTCTATCGCGAACGTGCGCCGTTTCATCCGGCGCGCCTGCTCGCGTGGCTGCGTCGCCCCTGGACCAACGGCCGACTGCTTCGCTGCAAGGGCTATGTGTGGGCTGCGCACCGCTATGCCGAAACCGCCATGCTCGTACAGGCCGGCGACGCGTTCCAGTGGGGCTACGTTGGCCGATGGTGGCGGTTTACGCCACCGTCGGACTGGCCGCACGACGACTATCGTCGCGACGGCGTGCTGAAAAAATGGGAAGAGCCGACAGGCGATTGCCGGC
This sequence comes from Burkholderia sp. BCC0044, assembly GCF_902832955.1. Taxonomy (NCBI): domain Bacteria; kingdom Pseudomonadati; phylum Pseudomonadota; class Betaproteobacteria; order Burkholderiales; family Burkholderiaceae; genus Burkholderia; species Burkholderia sp. BCC0044. Next base: position 1,027,767 of record NZ_CADFDO010000002.1, read on the forward strand.
AGGAAATCGTGTTCATCGGGCAGTCGATCGATCACGTCCAGTTGCAACGCGAACTCGATGCGTGTCTGCTGACGGTCGAAGAAATCGACGCAGGCCCGGAGTCGTGGCGCCGGTTCCCGGAAGCCGACGCGTTCGACGCGCTTGCGACTCCCGCCCAGCCGTGAAGTGAGACTCGATGGCTTCGGCCGCAACGCCTGCGCCCTGTCGCTTTCGGTCGGCCCGTGAGCGCTGCGCGCGGTTCAGCATGACGTGAATCCCGGCAGCGCGCCGAGGGCAGTTTTCTTCAATACGGGCCGGCGCGGCGCCCGTAGTCTCGATGCGACTTTCGACATATCACATGGAGACACCTGATGAGCATGCTGGTTTCGATGGCCGCGTTCGCGCTCGCCTCGTCGATCACCCCCGGTCCCGTCAACATCGTCGCGCTCAGCGCGGGCGCGCGCCATGGCCTCGGCGCGAGCCTGCGCTACGCGGCCGGCGCGACGCTCGGCTTCGTCGCGCTGTTCCTGCTGATCGGCCTCGGCCTGCACGCGGCGCTCGCGCGCTGGCCCGTGCTGACGACGGTCACGCAGTGGTCGGGCATCGCGTTCCTGCTTTACATGGCGCTGCGGCTCGCGCTCGACGACGGCCGGCTCGCGGCCGATCCGGACGTGGCCGGCCCGTCGGCGGCGGCCGGCGCGGCGATGCAGTGGCTCAATCCGAAGGCGTGGCTCGCGTGCGTGGCCGCGATGGGCGCGTATGCGGCCGACGGCGACCGCGCGCAGGTCTGGCAGTTCGCCGCGCTGTATCTGGTGATCTGCTTCGCGTCGATCGCATGCTGGGGTTATGCGGGCGCGTCGCTGCGGCACCGGCTCGCGAACGCGCGGCGCATGCGCGTGTTCAACCGGCTGATGGCGCTGCTGCTCGCGGGCAGCGCGCTGTTTCTGCTCGACGTGTAGCCCAACAATTCGGCGACACAAAAAATATTGGGTTGATAATTTTCCAACCATCGTATTTATTGAAAATCATTGGAAAACAGTAAAAATACGATGTCTGCGATCGTGTAAGACTGGCTACAGGCGGAGGGCCTCATGTACTTCGATATGTTTCCGATCTTCTATGTTGCCGATCTCCGTCGCTCGTTAGCGTTCTACACCGGACTGCTGGAATTTCGGGAGACTTACAGGTTTCCGGAAGAGGCCGGCGCGGAGCCCGAGTACGTGACACTCGAACTCGGAGGCAAGCGACTGGGGCTCTGGACCTTCGTGGCCGCGAGCTACTTCCAGCAACGCATGCTGCCACCGCCGGCGGGGCCTCGCGGCGAACTCTGCCTCTATGTGGAAAACACGGAAGCCGCAATCGAAAAGCTACGCAATGCCGGCGTCAAGATTATCAAGGAGGTCCAACCGCAACCGTGGGGAAAGGTGATGTCCGTTGTCGAAGATCCCGACGGCAACCCACTGCACATCACAACGCCCGCCGATCGGCCCAACGCTCATGCACGGCGCTGAATTCGATCCGCGGGTATTCGAGCACAACGACGCCGCTTTCATTGCCGATCCATACCCCTTTTACGCCTACATGCGGCAGCACATGCATCGCTACCGGGCCGAGCACCTTTTCGGCGGTGCGTGGCTCATGTTCGGCTACCACGATATCCGGGAACTCCTGCAGGACCCGCGACTGTCGACGTCGCGCGCAAGATTACCCGTTTCGGGCCTCCCTAAAGCCGCTCGGGACGAATTCGAAGACATGTTCTCCGTCTTCGACTGCTGGATCGCGTTCAACGAATTCCATCAACACCTGAAAATGCGTCGGCAGGCTCAACACGCCATGGCCCTGTTGATGCCCACGCAACTGCGGCCTCGCGTGCGACGCATCGCCGACACGCTGTTACGCGGGCGCCAAGATCGGGATCGACTCGATGTCATGACTGAGTTGGCTACGCCGTTGCCGGCGCTCGTGTTGGCCGAATTGCTCGGGGTGCCCTATGCCGATTCCATCAGGTTGAAGGCATGGTCTGACGACATCTCCCGGCTTTACGGATCGACCAATCTGCCGCTGGACGAGATACGGCGCATTCGGAGCAGTACACTGGCACTGCTGGCCTACCTCGACGACCTTGCTGCGCATGGCGACGCCAGAGGCACACTGCTGGGCGACCTGATGAACATCGAGGTCGACGCTTACCGCCCCGATCGTCGCGAAGCTATCGCCCAGGTCGTGATGCTCCTCTTCGCGGCCCTCGAGCCAACCGCCTATCTTGTCGGCAACGCCATAGCCGCGCTGCAGAACCACCCTGAACAGTTGGCGCGTCTTCACCAGAACCCGGATCTCGCCGGAGCCCTTGTCGAAGAAACCCTGCGCTACGACACACCTGTTCAATTCGTCGGGCGCCTCGTGCGCGAGGATTTTCTGTGGAACGGTTGCCAGATGCGCGAGGGACAAGTGGTGCTGGGTTACGTCGCTTCGGCCCATCGCGATTCCACCCACTATCACGATCCCGATCGATTTGAACTTGAGCGCAGCGACGCCCGCAACCTCGCCTTCGGCTGCGGCACGCACTATTGTCTCGGCGCGCCGACGGTCCGTGTCGTCGCCGCAGAAGCGCTCGGCGCGATCCTGCAGCACTTTCCGTCCCTGACCCGAACGGACACGCCCGCAACATTCAACACCAACCTCGGTTTTCGAGGACGTACGTCCCTCGCTGTCGAATGAGCGCGTGCGCCCCACACCGGCAGCGAGCGAACCACGTCGGAGGTATAGCGCCCGAGCCGGTTTCGGTTCGACCGAAGCGCCCCCCACCCCGCGCCTTCGCGCAGCATCGGCAAACCGGTCCACTGCGGTCGTCGAAGCGGGCTACGGCACTTACGTCGCCCGCACTCGGCTCGCGGCACTTCGGTACTGCCCGGGCGTCGCGGCCGCGATCCGCCGGAATGCGCGCTGGAAATGCGCCTGGTCCGCAAAGCCGGCGTCGAGCGCGACTTCGGCGATCGGCCGGCCGCGGCGCAACTCGGTGCGGCCGTACTGCACGCGCCGATCGATCAGGAACGCGTGCGGCGTCATCCCGTAACGCGCATTGAACGCGCGGATCAGGTACGACGGCGACAGGTCGGCCGCGGCGCAGATCGCATCGAGCGTGACGGCCTCGCGGCAATGGGCGGCGATGTAGTCGGCCGCGCGCGCGAGCTTCGCGTTGTCGTCGCCCGGCCGCGGGTCGGGCAGTTCGCGGTCGAGCGCGCCGTGCAGCGCCGTGAAGAATTCGACCGCCGCGCTCTCCTTGCCGAGCGCATTGACGCCGGGCGACACCAGCGTGCGGTAGAAGCCGCCAAATTGCGCGAACAGATCGCCGCGCTCCGTCAACTTCGGCGAAAACCCGTGAAAATCGCGGTTCGGATCGCGGCCCAGCGAATGTTGCAGCCGCGAGAGCCACGGCACGTCGACATAGACCATCCGGTACGCCCACGCATCGGGGCCGTACGGATTGCATGCGTGGACCTGCTCCGGATCGATGATCACGAGCGCGCCGCGCCCGACGTGCGCGTGCGTCGCACCGTTCACGTACGTGCTCGTGCCGCCGACGATCGCGCCCACCGAAAACGTGTCGTGCGTGTGCTTCGCGTAGCAGATCGCGCGCCCGTCGTCGACGGTGCGCGCCTCGATGAACGGCAGCGCGGTATCGCGCCAGAACGGCGACGGTACGGCGGATCGGTTGGCGGTACGGCTCACGCGGCGGGCTCCCGGTTCGGACGGCGAACGCTCACCGTACAAGACTGTGCCGCGCCGCGCAACCGGATCGCCGCGCTTCGACGTTCAGCGCAAGGGTGTGCATGAAAACGATCGTGCCACCATTGCGCCGCGCCGATGCTTCGACACAAGACGCGGAGAATGTCGCGCTTACGCTGAAACAACGCTCGCCGTGCACCCGCTTCACGCGCTGAAATCGACAGGATCGGTTTTTGCATCAACACCGCCGACAGGCTCGCGACATGGCCTATTGACCGGAATTTGCCTAAGCTTTGAATTCCGTCCGCCGCGGCACGCGCGGCGGCTCCCGTTCACTCTTCCCCCGTCACGCTCATGCAGATCGATCTGAAAGGCAAGACCGCGGTCGTCACCGCTTCCACCGCCGGCATCGGCTTCGCGATCGCCGAAGGGCTCGCGCGCGCCGGCGCGCACGTCGTCGTCAACGGCCGCAGCGACGCGTCGGTGCAGTCCGCGCTCGACAAACTGCACAACGCCGTGCCCGGCGCGCGCTTCGACGGCGTCGCCGCCGACCTGTCCGACGCGGCCGGCGTCGCGCGCGTCACCCAGCACACGCCGAATGCCGACATCCTCGTCAACAATGCGGGCATCTACGGCCTGAAGGCGTTCTTCGACATCGACGACGCCGAATGGGAACATTTTTTCCAGATCAACGTGATGTCCGGCGTGCGGCTCGCGCGGTATTACCTGAAAGGGATGATCGAACGCAATGCCGGGCGCATCGTGTTCATTTCGTCGGAATCGGGCCTGAACATCCCGGTCGACATGATTCATTACGGGTTCACGAAAACCGCTCAGCTGTCGATCGCGCGCGGCCTCGCGAAACTCGCGGCCGGCACCCAGGTGACCGTCAATTCGGTATTGCCGGGGCCGACGATGTCGGAAGGCGTGCGCGAGATGCTGAAGGCGCAGGCCGACGAAACGGGCCGCAACATCGACGATATTGCCGTGGAGTTCGTGCGCAGCGAGCGCGCGAGTTCGATCATCCAGCGGCCGGCGACGACGGAGGAAGTCGCGAACCTCGTCGTGTACGTGTGCTCGCCGCAGGCTTCGGCCACGACCGGCGCGGCGTTGCGCGTCGACGGCGGCGTGGTCGACACGATCGCGTGACGGCAGTGTGACGCGCTCGCGCGGCGCGTGGCCGCCGCACTATCGCGACGCGCTCTTGCCGGGTTGAAGCACGCCCTTGCGATCGGCGTCCATGCAGGTATCGAAGCCGGACTGCGTGACGACGCCGGCCTTGTCGAACACGACGAAGTACGTCCGGTGATCGTTGCCGTGCTCGATGAAGTAGTTGTAGCAGACGCCGCTGCCGTTGCGGACCATCCAGACGCTGCGCGGGTTGCCGGCGGCGCGGACGACGTCGGCGCGCGTCGCGCCGTGCCGCGACGCGGCCCGTGCAAGCGGCGTGCGCGAATACGAGAACGGCAGCCACGAGTCGAACCACGCACAGCCATGCAACATCAGGCAGCTGGCGGCCAGGGACAGCGTCGCTGCGGGACGGGCCATCGGAATCAATCGCATGCTCGGGAAATCTGCTGCGCCATACCGGCGTGATCGAAAGCCCCATGCTACTCGACCTTTGGGTCCGGATCGAAAAGAAATGTAGAGATCTTTATCCGAATCCCTGCGCTTGCCTGCGTTTGCGGGCGTCCGCGCCGGCCGAATCGTCAGCGATCGTTACAGCCGCTGCGCGCGTGCGTGCGCATCCGCCTCGCCGCACCGTGGCGTCGAACCGATGCAACGGCATGCGCGCTCAGGCGATCCATTCGGCCCACAGCATCGTCAGCACCGTCATCAGCGCGGGGCCGACGAACAACCCGATCAGGCCGAACGTCTCGGCGCCACCGAGGATGCCGAACAGCACGAGCAGGAACGGCAGCCGTGTCGAACCGCCGATCAGCACCGGCCGCACGAAATGCTCGGCGACGAACACGACGATGAATCCGAGCGCCGCCACCACGACGGCCCACATGGTCGCCCCCTGCACGAACAGCCAGAGCGCCGCGCCGCAGAACACGAGCGGCGCGCAGAACGGCAGCATCGCGGCGACCGCCGTGACGAGCCCGAGCAGCGCCGCGTGCGGCACGCCCGCGAGCGCATAGGCGACGCCGAGCAGCGCGCCCTCGCCGAGTCCGACGACGACGAGGCCCGTGACCGTGCCGAACACGGCCGCGACCATGCGCTCGATCAGTTCCGCGCCGTTGCGCCCGAACGCGCGCCGCGCGCCCTGCAGCAACGCGCCCGACAGCTTGTGGCCGGCCCGCAGGATCACGAACAGCGTGACCAGCATGAAACCGAATTCGAGCAGCACGTGCGCGAGTTTCGTGCCGAATTGCCGGCCGAACGCGATGAATTTCTCGCCGTTGACGCCGTGCATCGCAGTGGCCGCATGCAGCGGATGGCCGAGATTGGTCTGCCACCATTCGGTGATCTGCGCGGCGCCGTACGGCAACCGGCTAATCACGTCCGGCAACGGGATGCCGTTGTCCTGGACCGTGCGCAGCCACTCGCGCAGGTCATGCGCCTGCGCGAACGCCTGGGTCGTCGCGACCGCCACCGGCAGCACGACGAGCAGCGAGATCCCCGTCGTGATGACGGTCGCGATCAGCGTCGGCCGATTGCGGAACAGCCGGTGCGATTCGAAGCGTTTCAGCAGCGGCCACATCGCGATGGCGATCACGCACGCCCATGCGATGGCGGGAATGAAGTCGCGGATCACCCACAGCGCGAGCACCAGCAGCGCCGCATACAGCGCGACGCGGGCGATCTGCTGGACGCGCGGCCGCGCGGTGGAATCGTGAGACGACGGGACATGTGCGCCCATGGCACCTCTGTCGAAATGAAAAAAATGGCGGCTCGCCCAGGCAACCGGCCTGGACGAACCGCCATTCTATCCATCGGCGCCGGCTCGGCGGCACGCGCGATCGATGCGCGGCTCCCTGCGCTGCGTCGACGCGCGCCGCTCAGGCCACCTTGTCGGCGATCCGGTAGCGCTCGAGCCAGTGCGCGTACGGGGCGGGCAGCGTCCACGACGGACGCTCGACGCCGAGCTGCTTGGCCGCGTAGTACGGCCAGTGCGGGTCGGCCAGATGCGCGCGGCCGACCATCACGAGATCCAGTTGCGCTTGCTCGACCACGCGGTTCGCCAGTTGCGGCGTGTCGATTCCCCACGCGGACGATACCGGCAGCCCGGCCTCGCGGCGCACGCGTTCGGCGATCGGCGCGAGGAACGCCGGGCCCCACGGAATCTGCGCGGTGGGCGTCGAGAAGCCGACCGACACGCTCAGCATGTCGAGCCCTTCCCGCTTCATCCGCTGCGTGAGCGCGATCGACTCGGCGAGCGTCTCTTCGTCGCGGCCGTCGTATTCGATCACGCCGAGGCGCGCGGTCAGCGGCAGATGCTCGGGCCAGACCTTGCGGACGGCCGCGAGCGTGTCGACGAGGAAGCGGCCGCGGTTGTCGGCCGAACCGCCGTATTCGTCGGTGCGCTGGTTCGAATGCACCGAGAAGAAGCTCTGGCCGAGATAGCCATGCGCGAAGTGCAGTTCCAGCCATTCGAAACCGAGGTCGCGCGCACGCTGCGCGGAGGCGACGAAGTCGGCCTGCACGCGGGCGATGTCGTCGTGCGTCATTTCACGCGGCACCTTCGGCAAGTGCGCACCGAACGGCACGGCCGACGGCGCGATGGTCTGCCAGCCGCGCGGATCGCCGTCGGCGATATGGTCGTCGCCTTCCCATGGGCGATTCGCGCTTGCCTTGCGGCCGGCGTGCGCGAGCTGGATGCCGGGCACCGCGCCGGCCGCCTTGATCGCCGCGACCGACGGCGCGAAGGCCTCGGCCTGCGCGTCGTTCCACAACCCCGCGCAGCCCGGCGTGATGCGGCCTTCCGGCGATACGGCCGTCGCCTCCGCGATCACGAGGCCCGCGCCGCCGCGCGCGATGCCGGCCAGATGCACGTGATGCCAGTCGTTGACGACGCCGTCTTCGGCGACGTACTGGCACATCGGCGGCACCGCGATGCGGTTGCGCAGCGTGACATCCTTGAGTTTGAACGGTTCGAACAGGGCAGACATCCACGACTCCTTTGCTTGGTTCTGCAAAACGACGGAATGCGCCGCGCGATGCACACGGCGCAACGATGCGGGCCGTCGGCGGGCCGGCTGCGCCCCGCGACGGCAAGGAAACGGCGCCGGCCGGGCCGGCGCCACGGGTTCAGCGGTGGCCGAGCTTCGCGAGCAGCGCCTCGGCCGCGGGCGCCGACGACGCCGGGTTCTGCCCGGTGATCAGCAGCCCGTCGGTGACGACATGCGGCGCCCAGTCGGCGCTGCGCTCGAATTCCGCGCCGTTGGTCTTCAGCATGTCCTCGACGAGGAACGGCACGACTTCGGTCAGCTCGACCGCCGCTTCCTCGCTGTTGGTGAAGCCCGTCGCGCGCTTGCCGCGCACGACCGATTCGCCGGTCTGCGGGTTCTTCACGTGGCGCAGCACGCCCGGCGCGTGGCAGACGGCCGCGACCGGCTTGCCCGCCGCGAGCGTGCGCTCGATCAGGCCGATCGAGTGCAGATCCTCGGCGAGATCCCACAGCGGGCCGTGGCCGCCGGGGTAGAACACGGCGTCGTAGTCGTCCGCCGACACATCGGCCAGCTTGCGCGTCGATGCGAGTTCGGCCTTGGCCGCCGCATCGGCGTCGAAGCGGCGCGTCGCGTCGGTCTGCGCCGTCGGGTCGCTGCTCTTCGGGTCGAGCGGCGGCTGGCCGCCCTTCGGCGACGCGAGCGTCAGCTCGATGCCCGCATCCTTGAACGTGTAGTACGGCGCGGCCAGTTCCTCGAGCCAGAAGCCGGTCTTCTTGCCGGTGTCGCCGAGCGTGTCGTGCGAGGTCAGGACAACCAGAATCTTCATGATCGGACACTCCTTCGAAAATGAACGGGGGAACGGGGCCGCACGTCGGCGCGGCACGCCTGTCGGTTAGTCCGCCGGCGCGCGGCAACGTGCGATTCATTCATCCGCATGCGATATACGCCTATTAGACCAGTCGTCTAGAAGCGGCCGAAATAAAACGACGGCGTCTCGCTGCGTGTACCTGCCGGAGACGTCGCCGCATTCACAAGGACGGATGATATCGCCGGATTAGACCGGTCGTCTAGGAAAACGCGTATTCGTCCCTGTCGTCGTCATGGCCTTTTGGACGGGGCGCAGTTCGGCATCACCGTCGCCGCGCGCCCACCGTCGTCCTCCGCCGCCGCGCCGGCTCCCGCGGGCTACCCGCGCAAAGGCCCGTCCGTGTCTCCCGCCTCGATTGCCGGCGCTTCGAGCCGGTGATCGCACACGCCGTCGTCCAGCAATCGCAGCATCAGTTCCGCCAGCGCGCGCCCCGTTGCATGCCCGGTCGGCTGCACGACGGCCGTGACACGATGCGGATGCGCGATATCGGACGGCACGCCGTCGTAGACGATCAGCGACATGTCCGCGCCCAGGCGCAGCCCGCTATCGACCAGCGCACGAAACGCGCCGCCGCCCGCGAGGTTGTTGTCGACCAGCAGCGCGGTCGGCGGCTCGGCGCGCGCAAGCAGCGCCCGCGCGGCCTGCTGCCCGCCGTCGTGCGTAAACGGGCTCTCGACGAGCAGCGCCGGATCCGGCTCGATGCCGGCTTCGCGCAACGCCGACAAATAACCGGCGCGCCGCTGCGCGGCGAAATTCAGCGCCAGCGGCGCGCTGATCATCGCGATGCGCCGATGCCCGAAGCCGATCAGCCGGCGCACCGCGTCGCGCGCGCCCGCCTCGTTGTCGAAGTCGAACCATGCATACGGGCCGGCCGCCTGCGTGCGGCCGTACGCGACATACGGAAACGCGCTCGCTTGCAGATACGCGATACGCGGATCGTCGACCCGCGTGCGCGCGACGATCAGCCCGTCGACGAGCTTGCCGTCGACGATCCGCCGATAGGTGTCCAGTTCCGCGTTCGGTCGCGCGGACGCGATGATGAAATCGAGATTGCGCTCGGCGAGCCGCTCGGTGATGCCCGCGACGACCTCGCCGAAACGCGGATCGCCGAGATCGCCGGCGCCGAACGGATAAACGATGCCGATCATGTCGGCCCGGCCGGTCGCCAGCCGGCGCGCGGTCGGATCGGCCACGTAGCCCATTTCCCGCGCGGCCTTCGCCACGCGCTCGCGCGTCGCCTCGCTGACGTCGTCGTAACCGTTCAATGCACGGCTGACCGTCGTCCGCGACAGGCCGAGCGCGTCCGACAGCGCCTTCAGATTCACCTTCACCGTCACTCCTCGCATTCGCCGATCCGCCCGGCCGTCCGAAGCGCGGGATGCGCCGACCGGGTAATTATTTCCAATTGGTAATGATTACCGTCAAGTAAATATCTTTTGCGTTCCAAACCGGTTTGAAATAGCATCCAAACCGGTTTGGACATCGATGCCCACTCAGCCGTTCACTTTCACCTTGCCAGGAAACAACGACGAGATGACACACTTTCCCCTTTTCCGCCCGATCGCGGCCAAACGTTTGCTGCTCGCTGGCGGCGCACTTGCCGCCTTCGCGTCCGTCGCGCACGCGCAGTCCGGCGGCGCGGCCGCGCCCGTGCCCACGCCCCATACGCAGCAAGCCTACGATCCCGAAGGCAACTTCACGATGCGCTGGACGCGCGCGGACATCCGCCAGATCGTCGCCCAATCGCACACCGCCGGCGCCGACAAGAACTCGCTGCCGCAAGCGCTGACGATGCCGGACATCCCGCAGGATTTCCCGCTGATCAACTCGAACGTGTGGGTGTGGGACACGTGGCCGCTGGCCGACCTGCGCGCGAACCAGCTCAGCTACAAGGGCTGGGAAGTGATCTTCTCCCTCACCGCCGATCCGCACGCGGGCTACACGTTCGACGACCGGCACGTCCACGCGCGCATCGGCTTCTTCTATCGCCGCGCCGGCATCCCCGCGTCGCAGCGCCCCGCGAACGGCGGCTGGACCTGGGGCGGCCACCTGTTCCCGGACGGCGCGAGCGCCCGGGTGTTCGGCACCGCGCCGATGACCAACAACGCCGAATGGTCGGGCTCCGCGCGCCTCACGAACGGCAGCAACGTCAGCCTCTACTACACGGCGACGTCGTTCAACCGCTCGGCGCCCGGCGGCGCCGACATCACGCCGCCGCAGGCGATCATCACGCGCGCCGACGGCAACATCCACGCCGACGACAAGCACGTGTGGTTCACCGGCTTCGACAATCACAAGGCGCTGCTGCAGCCGGACGGCAACTACTACCAGACCGGCCAGCAGAACACCTACTTCTCGTTCCGCGACCCGTTCGTGTTCACCGACCCCGCGCATCCGGGCAAGACCTACATGGTGTTCGAAGGCAATACCGGCGGCCCGCGCGGCGCACGCACCTGCACCGAGGCCGATCTCGGCTATGCGCCAAACGATCCGAACCGCGAAGATCTCAACGCGGTGATGAATTCGGGCGCAGTGTATCAAAAGGCCAACGTCGGCCTCGCGGTCGCGACGAACCCGCAACTGACCGAGTGGAAGTTCCTGCCGCCGATCCTGTCGGCGAACTGCGTCGACGACCAGACCGAGCGCCCGCAGATCTACCTGAAGGACGGCAAGTACTACCTGTTCACGATCAGCCACCGCACGACGATGGCGGCCGGCGTCGACGGCCCGGACGGCGTGTACGGCTTCGTCGGCAACGGCATCCGCAGCGACTTCCTGCCGCTGAACGGCGGCAGCGGCCTCGTGCTCGGCAACCCGACCGACTTCTCCGCCCCGGCCGGCGCACCGTATGCGCAGGACCCGAACCAGAACCCGCGCGAATTCCAGTCGTATTCGCACTACGTGATGCCGGGCGGGCTCGTCGAGTCGTTCATCGACGCGATCGGCCCGCGCCGCGGCGGCACGCTCGCGCCGACGGTGAAGGTGAACATCAACGGCACGTCGACGGCGGTCGACCGCACGTATGGACGCGGCGGCCTCGGCGGCTACGGCGACATCCCCGCGAACCTGCCGGCGACGGGGGCCGGTCACAACGACGGCAATAGCCAGCAATAACGATCGTCGACAAAGGCACGAGGTTCAGGAGGCGTGTATCGCGCGTGTCGCGTGCGCGCCTCCGCTTTTTTCCTTCGACTTTTCTTTCGACCATCGCGCATGCCGTCGTTGCAGGCGGCCTGCGCCCTCCTTTGCCGCTTCGTCCGACGAAGCGCCTCCGGCACCGCATGAAATTGACGTCTTTCCGTTTTTCCGCCCGCCTCGTCCGGCTGCTGCTCGCCTGCATGGCCTGCACGCAGGCCGCCGCCGCGCCCTGCCATACGCCCGCCGAAAACGGCACGCCGCAATGGCGGCCCGCCGTCCACTACACGCCGCAGCGCAACTGGATGAACGATCCGAACGGGCTCGTCTACGCGAACGGCCGCTATCACCTGTTCTATCAATACAACCCGCTCGGCAACGACTGGGGCAACATGTCGTGGGGCCACGCGACCAGCACCGATCTCGTCCACTGGCGCGAGCAGCCGGTCGCGATGCGCGCGAACGCCACCGAGGAAATCTTCTCCGGCTCGATCGTCGCCGATACGCTGAACACGTCCGGTCTCGGCATGCCGGGCCACACGCCGCTCGTCGCGCTTTATACGAGCGTCTACAAGCCCGGCTCGGGTCACGCCCCGGGCATACAGGCGCAGTCGCTCGCGTACAGCCTCGATCAGGGCGCGACGTGGCAGCCGTATGCGCACAACCCGGTGCTGACGCTCGATCCGGAATCGAAGGAATTTCGTGATCCGAAAGTGTCGTGGTATGCGGCGGGCGGCTACTGGTTGATGACGACGGTCGTCGCCGATGCGCACGTCGTGAAGCTCTATCGCTCCGACGACCTGATCCACTGGTCGTTCCTCAGTGACTTCACGCTGCCGGACGTGCCGCATGCGGGCGCGCTGTGGGAAATGCCGGACCTCATACCGCTGCCGCTCGACGACGATCCGAAGCGAATCAAGTGGGTGATGATCGTCAACGTGAATCCGTGGTCGATCGCCGGCGGCTCCGGGGCCATGTATTTCGTCGGCAACTTCGACGGCCGCACGTTTACGCCCGACCGCGTCGCGCCCGCCGGCTCCGATCCCGCGCAATTCCGCTGGGTCGATCACGGCGCCGATTTTTATGCGGCCGGCACGTTCTCCGGCGCACCCGGCGCCCGGCCGGTCGCGATCGCCTGGATGGGCAACTGGGATTACGCGGCAAAAGTGCCGACCGCCCCATGGCGCGGCGCGACCACGCTGCCGCGCGAACTGTCGCTGAAGACGATCGACGGCGAGCCGACCCTCATCGTCGCGCCGGCCGCCGCCTTCGACGCGTGGGCCGACGGCCGGCCCGCCGTGCATGAAGGCGACGTCACGGTCGACTCCGCAACCCGCGCGCTGTCGGCCGCGACGCGCGGCGTCGTCCAGCGCATCACGGTGACGATCGCGCCGCAGCGTGCCGCGCGCGCGGGGCTGATCGTGCGGCGTTCGGCCGACGGCTCGATCGGCACCCGGATCGTGTACGACACCGCGAAGCGCACGCTGACGCTCGACCGCTCGCAATCCGGCGAAACGAATTTCGCCGGCACGTTCAGCCGCGAGCATATCGTCGATCTGCCGCTCGAACACGGGCAACTGCGGCTCGAAATCGTCGTCGATCACGGGTCGGTCGAAGTGTTCGCGAACGGCGGGCGCGTCGCGCTGACGGACCTGGTCTTTCCGCCGCTCGATGCGGACCGCGTGGCCGTGTTTGCCGAACAGGGCCGCGCGACGTTCTCGGGCCTGACGGTGACGCAACTGGAAACCGGCGACGCGACGCGCGGCGCGTGTGCGTCCCGATAGCTACATGTAACGGGGGCCGTTTGGCCGGTTACGGTCCCCGCCCGCGTCGCCGCTCAGAGCAACCCCATCCCGCCCGACGCGATGATTTCCGCGCCGACGATGAACGCGGATTCCGGCGCGCTCAGGTGCAGCACCGTCGACGCGATTTCATCCGGCGTGCCGAACCGGCCGATCGGCACGAGGCCCTTGATCTTGTCGGCCGTCGCGTCGAGCGTCGCCGCATCGAGCCCGAGCTTGCCGTACAGCGGCGTCTGCACGGGCCCGGGGCTCACCACGTTCACGCGCACGCCGTGCGGCAGCAGCTCCGTCGACAGCGTCTTCGCGAACGAATTGACGGCCGCCTTGCTCGCCGCGTACACCGACGAGCCGGGCATCCCGATATGCGCGTTGATCGAACCGTTGATCACGATCGATGCACCTCGGTTCAGCAGCGGCACCAGCGACTGGATCTGGAAATACGCGCCCTTCACGTTGGTGTTGAACACGAGATCCCACATCGCTTCGTCGCTGTCGGCGAACGGCGCGAGTTTCGCGACGCCCGCGTTGACGAATACGGCGTCGAGCCGCACGCCGGCGGCGGCGAGCGCGTCGGCCAGCGCGCGGGCCGACGCGACGCTGCCGGCTTCGTTGCGAATCGCCAGCGCCCGTTCGCCGAGCGTTTGGCGGGCGGCTTCCAGCGTGTCGGCGTCGCGCCCGGTGACGATGACCCGCGCGCCTTCGGCCGCGAATGCGCGGGCGGCCGCCAGGCCGATGCCGCTGTTGCCGCCCGTGACGAGGACCGTCTTTCCTTCGAAGCGTTGCATGATGTTCTCCTGTGAACCGGTGAGTTGACCGTGAACACAGGATGCGCGCGGCGCCCGGCCTTGCCGTACGACGGGCGCGGCGAACATGTTCGAAAACGTCGAACATGTTGGCGCGGGTGCGTTCAGCCGGCCACGTCGATCCCGTCGAGCAGCCGCTGCGCGAGCCGCGGCTCGCGCAATTGCTCCAGCCACCATTGCAGCGCGCGACCGTCGCTGTCGTCGTGCCACGCGACGTACAGCAGATTCGGCTCGCGCGGGTCGGCCGTCTGCTTCTCGACCAGTTCGCCGCGCGCGAGCAGCGACGCGACGCGCCGGCGCGGCACCCAGCCGACGCCGAGCGCATCGCGCTGCGCGAGAATCTTCGCGCGCATCGACGGCACCGCGAGCACCGCCTGCCCGCCGAGCAGCCCGTACGCGCGGCCGGCCGCGCGCCGCGACGAATCGGCGACGACGACCGATCGGTGCGCGCCGATCGCGTCGCGCGTCAGCACCCCGTTCCCGGAGGCCAGCGGATGGCGCGGCGACACCGCGAACACCCACTCCATCGCGCCGAGTTCGAACCACTTGAGGCCCGGAATCGCCGGCGGCTCGTTGGTCGCGCCGACGACCAGATCCGCGCGGCCGTCGCGCAACGCTTCCCAGGTCCCGCCGAGCACCTCGTGCGTGAAGCGCAGCGACACGCCCGAATCGAGCGCGTCGAATGCGTGCACGACCGGCAGGAGCGTGTCGAACTCCAGCACCTCGTCGCTGACGATCCACAGCCGGTCCTCCCAGCCGCTCGCGACCTGCCGCACGCGCTGCGTCAGCCGGGCGACGTCGAGCGCCAGCCGCGCCGCCTCGTCGGCCAGCAACTGCCCGGCCGGCGTGAGTTGCAGCCGGTAGCCGCGCCGGTCGAACAGCAACGCGTCGAACCGCGTTTCGAGCTGGCGCGCCGCATGCGACACCGTCGACGGCGCCTTGCCGAGCCGTGCGGCGGCACGCGACAGGCTGCCGGTGGCGCGGATCGCGTCGAGCAGCGCCAGTTCGTCTTCGGACAGCATGAGATCGCTCCACGGTGAGGGTTCGTGGATCGTAAGGCACGGGCCGGCTGCGGTCCAATCGGCGATCACGGCGGCGGCCGCCCGCCGCGAACCGCCGCCGGCGCAGGCGACTTCCGGTATGCTGGTCGACGCCAAATCACCCCGATCGAGGTAACCACTGCGATGGACATCGCGATCCGCATCGAAGGCCGTCACGACCTGACGGGGCAAATCTTCCGGCAACTGCGCACCGCGATCGTCGACGGGCGGCTCGAAAGCGGCGCGCGGCTGCCGTCGACGCGCGACCTCGCGAAACAGCTCGGCGTGTCGCGCAAGACGACGCTCGACGCGTTCGAGCGGCTGGTGGCCGAGGGCTACCTGAATACCCGCGCGGGCGACGGCACGTTCGTCGCCCACGGGCTCGCGCGCGTGCCGCATGCGGCGTCGGCGCCGTCGATCGTCGCCGAGATGCCGCGGATCGACGCGGTCGATGCGCGTGCGCTGTGGAACGACCTGCCCGACGCGCTCGCGATGCCCGCGCCGCAGGACTCGCCCGGCTTCGACTTTCGCGGCGGCGTGACCGACAAGACGCTGTTCCCGTTCGACGCGTGGCGGCGCTGCCTGCATCACGCGCTGCGCCAGCAGGCGCGCGGCCCCGGCCAGTACCACGAGCCGGCCGGCGATCCGCAGTTGCGCGGCGCGATCGCGCGCTACGTCGGATTCAGCCGCGCGGTCGCATGCGGCTGGGACGACGTGCTCGTCACGCAAGGCGCGCAACAGGCGCTCGACCTGCTCGCGCGCGTCGTCGTGCGGCCGGGCGACGTCGTCGCGGTCGAGGATCCCGGCTATCCGCCCGCCCGCGCCGCGTTCGCGTCGCTCGGCGCGACGGTGATCGGCGTGCCGGTCGACGCGCAGGGGCTCGTCACGGAACGGCTGCCGGACGACGCGCGGCTCGTCTACGTGACGCCGTCGCACCAGTTCCCGCTCGGCATGCCGATGACGCTCGATCGCCGCGTCGCGCTGCTCGAATGGGCGCAGCGCCGCCGCGCGGTGATCATCGAGGACGACTACGACGGCGAATTCCGCTTCGAAGGCCGGCCGGTCGAATCGCTGAAGAGCCTCGACCGCACGGGCCTCGTCGCGTACGTCGGCACGTTCTCGAAGACGATCTTTCCCGAGCTGCGGATCGGCTACGCGATTCCGCCGCGCGCACTGCGCGGCGCGCTGGTCAAGGCGAAGCAGATCGTCGACTGGCACACGTGCACGCTGACGCAGGCGGCGCTCGCGCGCTTCATGCTCGAAGGCGATTTCGCGCGGCACCTGAAACGCGTGCAGAAGCACTACGACGCGCGTCGCAAGATGCTGATCGCGCACCTGCGCGGCGAGCTCGCGCCGTGGTTCGACGCGATCGTGCCGACCGCCGGCATCCATCTCGCCGCGCACCTAAGGCCGGGCCTCGACGAAGCGGCGCTGGTCCGCGCGGCGCGCGCGCAGGACATCGGCCTGTACGGAATCTCGGCGTTCCACGTGCGCGTGCCGGTGCGCCCCGGGCTGCTGTTCGGCTATGGCGGGATCGACGCGCTGCGCATCGACACGGCGCTCGCGAAGCTGGCCGGCTTGCTGGAGGCCGGCATCGCGGGCGGCCCGCCGCTGGTTACCTGAATTTCAACAGAATTGGTTATTCAAGCAGGCCAGTGCGGCGCTTAAAGTGGGTCCTGTCGCGCCACCCGGCGCACCCAACCGAAAAGGACCTGCCATGCAACCGCGCCTGAACTTCTATGCCGCCAGCCCGAATGCGATCAAGGTGATGCGCAACGCCGAGGAATTCCTCGCGAAGAGCTCGATCGAGAAACCGCTCGCCGAACTCGTCCGCCTGCGCGCGTCGCAGATCAACGGCTGTGCGTTCTGCGTCGACATGCACACGACCGACGCGCGCAAGGGCGGCGAAACCGACCGCCGTCTCGCGACCGTCGTCACGTGGCGCGAAACGCCGTTCTTCACCGAGCGCGAACGCGCGGCGCTGGAGTGGACCGAGGCGCTGACGCTGGTGGCCAGCAACCATGTGCCCGACGCCGTCTGGGAAGCCGTGAAACCGCACTTCACCGACGAGGAACTGTTCGACCTGTCGATGCTGATCGCGACGATCAACTCGTGGAACCGCTTCGCGATCGCGTTCCGCAAGATGCCCGAGTGAGGCGGCGACGATGATCCGTTCCCCGCTCCCTCGCGTCGCGCTGCACGCCGGGCTCGTGCTCGCCGCGGCGCTGCCGGCCGCCGCCCACGCGCACGACGCCGGCGACAACGTGCACGCGATCATGCAGCAAGCCGTGCCCGAAGCGCCGGGCAAGCTCGCCGTCGTTGCGACGGTCGACTATGCGCCCGGTCAGGCGTCCGAAGCGCACAAGCACCTCGGCCCGGTGTTCGCCGTCGTGTCGAAAGGCGAAGTGCTGTCGCAGGTGAACGGCGGCCCGCTGCGCCGCTATCGCGCCGGCGAAGGCTGGTACGAGCCGCCCGGCTCGCGCCATCAGGTGTCGCGCAACGCGAGCGCGACCGAGCCCGCGCAACTCGTCGTGTTCGGGCTGACGGGCGAGCATCAGCCGCTGAAGTCGCCGATCGATCAGTGATCCGGCGCGACGGATCGCGCATCGGCTCGCGACGTAAACGAAAAAACCGGCCCGAAGGCCGGTTTTTTCATACCGCATGCCGTGAGCGGCGCTCGCGCGCCGCGCGACATCAGAAGCGGTGGATCAGGCCGACGCCGACGCCGATCTGGTTCTGCTTCGAACCTGCGCCCACGCCGTCGCCGATCGACGTCGTTGCAGCGATGACCGCCGCGCCGTTGAGCGTGTTGCCGCTCGCGTGCTGGTACGCCTCAACCGCGTACAGGCCCGTGCGCTTCGACAGGCTGTAGTACTGCGACAGCGTGACCTGGTGGTACTTGGCCGAGCTCGAGATGCCGTTCGACTCGGTCGCACGCGTGTACGAGTAGCCTGCCGCGAAGTCCCACTGCGGCGATGCCTTCCAGTGCAGTACGGCGCCTGCCGTGTTGAAGATCGCCGTGTTGCGGAACGACGAGCCGACGCCCGGGATGTACTGGACGTTCGAATACGACGCCGAAATATCCCACGACGGCGTGAACTGGTAACCGGCCGTCACGGCGACACGTTGTTGCGACTGTGCCGTCTTGTAACCGTTGTTGATCGACGACACGGCCTGTTCCGCACCGTTGCCGCTCGTGTCCAGACCGTTCTGCGCGGTCGAGTTCGCGCCCCACACACCGCCGCCGAGCGTCGAGTTGTTGATCTTCTGGTAGCCGACCGCGATGCCTGCCGGGCCGTTCAGGTACTGGATCGCCGCGCTCCACGTCGAGCCGCGGTTCGTCGCGCCTGCGACGCCGCCGAACGAGTACGAACCGCCGACCGTGAAGCCGTAGAACTTCGGCGACATGTAGACGAGCGAGTTGTTCGCGCGGTAGCTGGTATCCAGCGAATCGATGTCGCCCGGGTGCGCGCCGTAGTAGCCGGTCAGCCAGGTCGTCGGGCTGTACGGCGACAGCAGCGTGTAGTACGCGGTGTACTGGCGGCCGGCCGTCAGCGTACCGTACGTGGTGTTGGTCAAACCAACCCATGCCTGACGCGTGAAGATGCCGTTGGTCCACTGCGACGAGCCGTTAGCCGTGTTGACGCCGGCTTCCAACTGGAAAATCGCCTTCGTGCCGCCGCCGAGATCTTCGCTGCCCTTCAGGCCGAAGCGGCTGCCTGCCCACACGCCGGTGGACATCTGCACCTTCGAGTGGCCACCCGAGGTCGCACCGGTTGCCGACGAGTTGTTCTGCCAGGCGATACCGTTGTCGACGATACCGTACAGGGTCACGCTGCTCTGGGCGTGGGCGGCGGTAGCGGCTGCGAGACCGACTGCCGTCATGGCGAAAGCGACGCGCTTTTTCATTGATTCTCCGTCCTCAAAGAATGTTTCTTTTCTGGTGTGGTTTTATGACCGACACATGTGCGAGTACATGCCGACGCGATTCTGACGGATTACCTATTGTTTCCCAACATGTGCAGTCGGTCATCGTATGATCGACGCAACGCACGGGTTCACCAAACGGTTACATGACGCCTCGAAATGCTTGCGCAGCGGGCGTTTCCGGCATTTCCCGGTGAAAACCCTAGCTTTACATTTTTACGGGTGCAACACGACCGTCCGATGTCGTCAGACGCCTTCGGCGACAAAAGGTCTTACAAATGCGCGATCGAAGCTGACGCCGCGATTCACGCCGCCGCGCAGGATCGCCGACATTCATGACACCCACATTTCGAGACACGAAATCATGAAAACGTTTTTAGTCGGCGTGCCGGAGGCTGGACGGGAGCGGCCCGACGAACGCGGGCCGGGAGGCGATGCCGGCGCCTGCCGCGCCGGCGATCTTCAGTACTGGGTTGCGAGCCGCGCGGTCACCGCATCGGCGAGCGCGGTCAGGCGCGCGCGGATCGCCGTGTTCGAACCGACCAGCGCGAGCGACGCCGCCATGATCCGGTAGACGCGCTTTCTCGGCACCTTGGCCGGCTTCGCCGGGTCGAGCCACGCAGCGTGACCGGCCAGCAGTTCGAGGGTTTCGAGGCCGATCATGATCGGCCACAGGCAGGCGAGCCGCAGCCGCACGAAACGACGCGGAATCGCGAGCGTATACAGGCAGGCGTCGCGATACTGGTCGAGTGCGACGCGCAGCAGGTCGACCAGTACGCCGCGCGCACGTTCCGATGCTTCTGGCTGCATCAGGTCGGCCACCACGAGCCCGTGTGCGCGCAGCACGTCGTCGGGCAGGTAGCAGCGGCCGATGCGCAGGTCCTTCGCGCAGTCGCGCAGGATGTTGGTCATCTGCAGCGCCTTGCCGAAACGGATGCCCTTCTCGCGCATGTCCGACAGATCCCAGCCGCGCGCGGCACGCGTGTGCGCGCCCGTCATGTCGGTCCAGAATTCGCCGACGCAGCCCGCGACCAGGTACGTGTAGCGGTCGAGCATGTCGCGCGTGGGCAGCGATGCGACCTGCCCCGACTGCTCGTGCGGAAACGTGCGCAGGTCGAACTCCATCCCCGCGGTGAGCGTCGCGACGACCTTGCGGATCGACGCGCGATCGGCCTCCGGCTGCGCGCGCAGCAGCGCGAGCATCGGCTCCATCGAACCGAGCAGCAGGTGTTCGTGCGAATCGGTCTGCATCCGCGTCACGTCCTCGAGCGAACGCGACAGCGCCGCGCCGTCGCCGAGCCGTTCGATGTCGTCGCGCAGGTCGGTCAGCAGCGCCGCGCGGCGATCGGGCGCGACGAGCGCCGTGTCGGCGATCGTGTCGGCCGCGCGCGCGAGCAGATACGCGAGGCCGACCGGGTCGCGCATGCCGTCGGGCAGCACGCGCAGCGTCAGGTAGAAGGAGCGGGAAACGTTCTTCAGCAGCTCGCCGAGCAGATAGGCGGGATCGGTATGGGTCGTCATGGGTCGGGAAAAATCGGCCGGCGCGGGCCCCGGCCGCACACGGGCGCCGGACGCCCGCGCCGGCCCGCGAGTCGCCGCATCGTCGCGCCAGACGGGCCTCGGCCCCGTTGCGGCGATGCAAAATTCCCGCAAGTTTAGTGCATCCGGCGCACGAACTCGTTGCGACGGCCGGAATGCGGTGCGCAGCAGCCCCCCGTCACTCGCGCTGCCCTGCCCGTCGCGCCTTCAAAACAGAACGGAAAGGTCGAAGTAATACATATGTAATTATTCGATGCGACGATCGCGCACCGTTCGACTCCGTTCAGCCAGGGCTCCCCGCCGGGCCGCCGGCGCGAGCGCCCTTTTCCGACTCCTTTCCGACTCCGTTTCGAAGGTTCATCGACATGCTCTTCAAGCGCCCGACCTCCCTGCGCTACGTCCCGTTCGCCTGTGCCGCCGCATTCCTGCTCGCTGCGTGCGGCGGCGACGACGATCTGACGCGCGATCCCACCCAGCCGATTTCCGCGAAGGTCCAGGTGGTCGGCCATCGCGGCGCGAGCGCGCTGCGCCCCGAACACACGCTCGCGTCGTACCGCAAGGCGATCGAGGACGGCGCGGACGTGATCGAGCCCGACCTCGTGTCGACCCGCGACGGTGTGCTGGTCGCGCGCCACGAGAACGAGATCTCGGGCACGACGAACGTGTCGACGCTGCCGCAGTTCGCGAGCCGCAAGGCGACCAAGACGATCGACGGCACGCAGTTGACCGGCTGGTTCACCGAGGATTTCACGCTCGCCGAGCTGAAGACGCTGCGGGCGCGCGAGCGCATTCCGCAGGTGCGCCCGGCCAACACCGCGTACAACGACCAGTTCGAGATTCCGACGTTCGACGAGATCGTCGCGCTCGCGAAGCAGATGTCCGCGCAGACCGGCCGCACGATCCACCTGTATCCGGAGACCAAGCATCCGACCTACTTCCAGTCGATCGGCCTGCCACTCGAGGACCGCCTGGTCGACGCGCTGCTGAAGGATGCGTACACGGCGCGCACGGCAACCGTCTACATCCAGTCGTTCGAGGTCGCGAACCTGAAGACGATCCGCAACCGGATCAAGTCGAGCCAGCCGAACTGGAAGCTCGTGCAGTTGATGGACGAAGCCGGCCAGCGCCCGTACGACTTCGTGAAGGCGAACGACACGCGCACCTACGGCGACCTGTCGACGCGCGACGGGATGCGCGAGATCGCAACCTATGCGAACGGCGTCGGGCCGTACAAGACGTCGATCATCGCGGTCGCCGCGGACGGCACGCTGCAGCAGCCGACGCCGTACGTGCGCCATGCGCACGAGGCCGGCCTCGTCGTGCATCCGTACACGTTCCGCCCGGAGAACAACTTCCTGCCCGCGTCGCTGAAGGACGGCGGCACGCCGGCCACGCGCAATACGGCCGGCTCGGTGCGCGAGATCCAGGCGTACCTGCGCGCCGGCATCGACGGCTTCTTCACCGACGATCCGGCCGTCGGCCGCACGGCCGTCGATACGTTCAAGCGCTGAGACGAAGCGCCGACATGCGTCGTGACCGGGCGCCGCGCACGACGCGCCGCGCCCGGTTGCATCGCGTCGCTCAGATCACGTTGAAGTGGTGCGTGCCGTCCCGCTTCAACTGGTCGACCAGCCCGTATTCCCAGTCGAGATAGGCCTGCATCGCGGCGGCCGCGTTGTCGGTGCCTTCGTACGGGCGCCGGTAGCGGTCGACGCGCGGCGACGCGAGGTGCGTCTCGCCGCTCTCCAGCGGCAGCCCGGCGTCGATCCACGCGGCCGTGCCGCCGGTCAGCACCCGGATCTCGGCCGAGGCCGGCAGTAGCGCGCGGGCGTCGTCCGCCGCGAACCGCGCGAGCAGGCTCGATCCGCACGTGAACACGTAGCGCTTCGCGGGCGGAATCGCCGCCAGCGCGTCGCGCAACTGCGCGCGCACGGCGAACCACGCGCCCGGGATATGCCGCTTCACGTAGTTCGCGCTGGCCGTCACGTCGACGATCGCGAGTTCGCCGGGCTCGGCTTCCTTCAGCCAGCCGGCGAGCGTCGCGGGCGACACGTCGGCGGCGGGCGGCGTCGCCGGCACGTCGCGCGGCGGCTGGCCGCGCTCGGCGAATGCCGCGGTGCCGCCCGGTTCGACGACGCGCACGTCCCAGCCCATCTGCGCGAGCCACGACGCGGTCATGTCCGCGCGCACGCCGTCGTCGTCGGCCAGCACGATCCGCGCGCCGCGCACGGCCGCGTGATGGTCGGTCTCCTGCACGAGCTGGCCGCCCGGCGTGCTCAGGAAGCCCGGCAGGTGGCCGGCTTCGTATTCCTCCGGCGTACGTACGTCGAAGCGGTACAGCGTGCGGCCCGGCTCGTCGAGCGCCGCGACGTCGGCCAGCGCGATGCGCGGCACGCCCGCGCGCTCGGCCACCGCGCGGGCGGCCCGACGCGCTTCGTCGCGCTGCGTCGCGCCGATCTCGTCCGGAAAGCGGCGCGCGGCGCCGCGCTCGAGCGTCTGGCCGGCCAGCGTCCAGCCGATCGTGCCGTTGCGCAGCGCGGCGACCGGATTCGGCAGCCCCGCGTTGACGAGCGACTGCGTGCCGATGATGCTGCGCGTGCGGCCCGCGCAGTTGACGATCACCTGCGTCCGCGGGTCCGGCGCGAGCGCGCGCACGCGCAGCACGAGCTCCGCGCCCGGCACGCTGGTCGACGTCGGGATGTTCATCGTCTGGTATTCGTCGAAGCGCCTTGCGTCGACGATCACGACGTCGGCCTTCGCATCGATCAGCGCCTGCACCTCCTGCGCGGACAGCGACGGCGTATGGCGCTCGGCCTCGACCCATTCGCCGAACGACTTGCTCGGCACGTTCACGTCGATGAACAGTTCGCCGCCCGCGGCGACCCAGCCCGCGAGGCCGCCGTCGAGCAGCCGCACGTCGGTGTAGCCGAGCCGTGCGAGCGTCGCGGCCGCGCGCGGCGCGAGATCCTCGCCGCCCGCTTCGCCGAACACGACGATCGGCGTGTCGCGGCGCGGAATCCGCGTCCACGCGTCGAGTTCGAGCTTCGACAACGGAAAGTTGGCGGCCCACAGCGGATGGCCCTGTGCGTACGGATCTTCCTCGCGTACGTCGATCAGCGCGATCTCGTCGCGGGCCAGCAGGCGCGCGCGTACGTCCTGGTACGACGCGACGGGAAAGCGGGAAGTGGAATCGGCGGATTGCGTCACGATGTCTCTGGGTTGGATACGTTGAAGTCGGTGAAGAAAGCGGAACGGATCGAGCGTGGCCCTGCCGGCGCGCGCCCGCAACGGGCCGCGCGAGCGGGCCGTGGGTCAGGCATTCGCGTCAGGCATTCGAATAGCCGGACACGAACGGCTTCACGGTACCGTCGTCCAGGTACACCGCGCGCTCGACCTTGCCGATGTTCGCGCCGTACACGTGGATGCTGATCGATACCTGGTCGGCGAACGCGTTGGTCACGCGATGCACGTCGCCGATGCGCGGCGACACGGCGTCGACCTCGCCCGGCTGCAGCCGCACGGCGTCGCCCGCGGGCACCGGCTTGCCGGCTGCGTCGAACCGGTACGGCTGCGAGAATTCGCCGCCGCGCAGCATCCCGATCAGCCCCCACACCGTGTGATCGTGGATCGGCGTCGCCTGGCCGGGCCCCCATACGAAGCTGACGATCGAGAAGCGCTCGTCCGGGTCGAGATGCAGCAGGTATTGGCGGTAGCGCTCGGGGTCGGGCTGCGCGAATGCGTCGGGCAACCAGTCGTCGCGTTCGACGAGCGCGGCGAGCAGCGCGCCGCCCTCGTCGAGAATGCGCGCCTCGTTCGCGCCGGACGCGAGCAGCGCATCCAGACCCTCGACGAACGGACGCAGCGGCGTCTGTTGCAACGAAAGCGTACTCATCGGCCGTCTCCTCGAATATGATGCGGAATATGATGGATCGTCATGATGCACCCGAAATACCATGCAGAACAAACATGAAAATTAGCGATATCGACGCTTTTGCAGCGGTCGTCCGCTGCCAGACCCTGAGCCAGGCCGCGGCCGAGCTCGGGATGACGCAGCCCGCGATCACGCGGCGCGTCCAGAATCTCGAGGAAGCGCTCGGCGTGACGCTGCTCGACCGCAACACGAAGCCGCCGCGCCCGACCGACATCGGCCGGCAGGTGTTCGAGCAGTGTCGCGCGATCCTGCGCGAGGTCGATGCGCTGCGCGAACTGACGGCCGGCCAGCAGCCGCCGGCCGGCGAATTCCGCATCGGGCTCACGCAGGGGCTCGGCGAGCTGATGCTGCCGGCGCTCATCGCGGATCTCGCCGCGCAGTGGCCCGCGCTCGCGACGCAGGTTACGACCGCATGGGGCGGCCTGCTCGTCGAACGTGTCGCCCGCCGCGAACTCGATGCGGCGCTCGTCTTCCTCGCGCGCGAGATGGTGCTGCCGGCGCAGGTCGAAGGCGTTCGGCTGCTGGACACGCGGCTCGTCGCGGTCGGCCGCAAGGGCGACTGGCCGCGCCGCAGCTACCGGCTCGCCGATTGCCACGCGCGCGGCTGGGTGCTCAATCCGGACGGCTGCGGCTTTCGTGCGGGCCTGCGGCGCGCGCTCGACGCGCAGGGCCTGCCGATGCCGGTCACGCTCGATGCGTACGGGCGCGACCTGCAACTGCAGAGCGTTGCCAACGGCTTCGGCCTCGGGCTGATGCCGCTGCCGCTCGTCGAAGGCAGCCCGCTGCGCGACGCGCTCGACATCGTGCCGCTCGCCGATTTCAAGCCGCAGATCGACCTGTGGCTGCTGCGCCGGCACGATGCGGCCCGGCTCGACGCGCCGCTCGCGGCCGTCGCCGCGCATGCGCGCACGGCGTTCGCGCTGCCCGAGCAATCGCACGACAAGGCCGCTTAACGTGGCTGCGGTGGCTGCGGTAGCCGCGGTGCCCGCGGCCACCGCGCAGCGCCTGCCTCCCGCCTCGCCATTTCCGTGCAAGGCAACCCGGCCCGGCTCACGCATCGCGTCGACCGCGTTCGATCCCGTTACGCGACGTTGCGTCCGCCGCCGCGTGCGTCTGCCCGCGCGTCGCCGCATCGAGCGCCGCCCGCCCCGCCGCCACCGCGATCGCGTCGTCCTGCGGCGTATGCACGCGGCTGCACAGCACGTCGCGATAGTGGCGCTCCAGCGGATTGCCGCGGCTCAGCCCGTGATTGCCCGACAGCTTCAGCGCCTGCTCGACCGTCCGGATCGCGTGCTCGGTCACGGTGCGCTTGACGAGGCCGCTGGTCGTCACCGACGGCGCGTTGCCGGCATCGGTGCGCGCGATGTGATCGTCGAGCAGCACGCGGTTCGTATGCAGCCAGCCCTCGATTTCGCCGACCGCCTCCTGCACGCGCGGCAGCGTCGCGAGCGGCGCGCCGAGCCCGCTCGGCGCACGCGTCGTCGCAAATTCGACCAGCCAGTCGCGCGACGCACGCGCCACCGCGTCGTACAGGCTGCCGAGCAGCGCAACCATCCACGCCTGTTGGTCCGCCTGCGCATCGGCATCCGCATGGGTGGCGGCCGACACGACCCACGCGTCCGGCGCGCGCACGTCGACGGCATGATCGGCCGGCAGCGGCACGTCGTCGAACACGACTTCGTGGCTGCCGGACGCGCGCAGGCCGAGGTGATTCCAGCTTTCGATCACGCGGATGCGGTCGCCGTCGGTCGCCGGATCACGCGGCACGAGAAACACGCCGACGCGCGGCGCCGGCTCGTCGGTGCGCGCCCACACGGCCAGCCAGCGCAGCGCCGGAATCCCGGTGCTGTAGAGCTTGTGGCCCGACAGCCGCCAGCCGTCGCCATCGCGGCGCGCGATGGTCGCCGGCAGCCCGCCGCGCGACGGCGAACCGAGCGCGGGCTCGACGCGCAGCGCGTTGATCAGCGCGCCGTGCGCGACCGCGCTGTGGAACACCGCGCGCCGCACCTGCGCCGGCCAGCGGTTGTCCGCGCGGCCGAGCGCGCGATGCTGCAGATACGTCATCGTCAGCACCAGCGCGGTCGCCGGATCGGCCCGCCCGACGGCGGCGACGATCCGGCTCGCCCGCGCCAGCGTCGCGCCGGCGCCGCCATGCTCGCGCGGCACGACCTGCGCGATCAGCCCGGCGCGATGCAGCCGCGCGAAGTTCTCGTGCGGGAAGCGGCCGTCGACGTCGTTGCGGGCCGCATCGGCGGCGAGTTCGGGCGCGAGGCGCTCGAGCAGCGCGGCGATGCGCGCATCGGTCGTTTCGTCGGCGGCGTCGGTGGCGGCTTCAGCGGCGTCGGCCGGCATGAGGCGCAGCGCGGGTTGCGGTGACGGCGAGGAGGCGGCAAGGCTGGCGGACATCGAAACGGATTCCCTGGGTAGTTCGAACACGGCGGCGAAAGCGGCGGCGAATGCGCGGCGGCAAATACGGCACCCACGCGCGCCCGATCATTCACGAGCCACAGCGTATGCGCAACGCATGCGGCCCCAAACCATGCAAATCTGATATTCAAATCGGGATTGATTATTTCCATTCCGCATGATCCCGGCGTTAACCTGCGCTCCATTCCTGCCCGGCCGTGCGCCGGGACGTCCCTGCACCGGAGACCCAGATGAGCGTCGAATTCATCGGCATGATCCAGAGCCAGAAGCAGTCGGAAATCCATCCGGCGTCCGGCCCCGTGGTCGATCCCGACTATGTGCGCGACTTTGCCCGCGCCCACGAAACGGCCGGCTTCGACCGGATCCTCGTGCCGCACCACTCGACCGGCCCGTCGGCGACGCTGACGATCGCGTTCGCGGCGGCCGCGACCGAGCGCATTCATTTCATGCTCGCGCATCGCCCGGGCTTCACCGCGCCGACGCTCGCCGCGCGGCAGATCGCGACGCTCGACCAGTTCAGCCGCGGCCGGCTCGCCGTGCACTTCATCTCCGGCGGCTCGGACAGCGAACAGCAGCGCGACGGCGATTTCCTCGATCACGACGCGCGCTATGCGCGCACCGACGAATACCTCGGGATCCTGCGGCGGATCTGGACGGAAACGCAGCCGTTCGATCACGACGGCGCGCACTACCGCTTCAAGCAGGGTTTTTCGGAAGTGAAGCCGGTCCAGCAGCCGCATGTGCCGATCTACTTCGGCGGCGCGTCGGAAGCCGCGCTCGAAGTGGCCGGCAAGCACGCGGACGTCTACGCGCTGTGGGGCGAATCGCTCGACCAGGTGCGCGACCTGACGACGCGCGTACGCGCCGAAGCCGCGAAGCACGGCCGCCAGGTGCGCTTCTCCGTGTCGTTCCGCCCGATCCTCGCGGCGACCGAGGACGAAGCGTGGGCGCGCGCGCATCGCATCCTCGACGAAACGCGCCGGCTGCGTGAAGCGGCCGGGCTCGGCGCCGGCGGCCCGCAGCAAAGCGAAGGCGCGCGCC
Source organism: Burkholderia sp. BCC0044 (assembly GCF_902832955.1). Lineage (NCBI taxonomy): Bacteria > Pseudomonadati > Pseudomonadota > Betaproteobacteria > Burkholderiales > Burkholderiaceae > Burkholderia > Burkholderia sp. BCC0044. Next base: position 1,056,100 of record NZ_CADFDO010000002.1, read on the forward strand.
GCCTGCTGGCCGCGGCCGAGCGCGGCTCGCGCGTCGACAAGCGGCTGTGGACCGAGATCGCCAAGCTCACCGGCGCGCGCTCGAATTCGACGGCGCTCGTCGGCACGCCCGAACAGGTCGCCGACGCGCTGCTCGACTACTACGACCTCGGCGTGACGACGTTCCTGATCCGCGGCTTCGATCCGCTGGAAGACGCGATCGACTACGGCCGCGAACTGATTCCGCGCGTGCGCAGCGCCGTCGCCGCACGCGACGCGGCGCGCCGCGCCGCCTGAGCCCAACCGAGCCCAAACCGAGCCCAACGGAGCCATACGCGATCATGTCCGCCGTCCTGTCCTCGCCCAACCGCACCGCCTCGGGCCTCGTGCTCGCCGACACCCCGCGCCAGCACTTCTGGTTCGACCCGCCCGCGCCGCGCATCGACGTGGCCGCCGAGCGCCGCCATCGGCAGGAGCGGCTCGCGGCCGCGTTCCGCCTGTTCGCGCGCTTCGGCTTCGCGGCGGGCCTCGCCGGCCACATCACCGCGCGCGATCCGGAGCTGCCCGATCATTTCTGGGTGAACCCGCTCGGCGTGCATTTCTCGCAGATCAAGGTCTCCGACCTGCTGCTCGTCAACGCGCGCGGCGAAACCGCGATCGGCACGCGGCCGCTGAACAAGGCCGCGTTCGCGATCCATGCGGCGATCCACGAAGCCCATCCGCACGTCGTCGCCGCCGCGCACACGCATTCGACCTACGGCAAGGCATGGTCGACGCTCGGCCGCCCGCTCGATCCGCTCACGCAGGACGCGTGCGTGTTCTATGAAGACCACGCGCTGTTCGACGATTTCACGGGGATGGTCGTCGACACCAGCGAAGGCGCGCGGATCGCCGACGCGCTCGCGAAGCCGGACGGCACCACGCACAAGGGCGTGATCCTGAAGAACCACGGGATCCTGACGGCCGGCCCGACGGTCGAGGCCGCCGCGTGGTGGTACATCGCGCTCGACAACGTCGCGCACACGCAGTTGCTGGCCGAAGCGGCCGGCACGCCGCAACCGATCGATCACGCGACCGCGCGCCATACGCACGGCCAGATCGGCGGCCCGGACGGTGCGCGGCATGCATTCGACAGCCTGTTCGCGCGCGTCGTCGCCGACGAACCCGACCTGCTCGACTGAACCGCCCTTCCGCCACACGAGAGACCAGACCATGACCCAAACCACCGCACCCGCGCCCCACGACGACGCGCCCGACGACCAACGCCGCCGGCTGCTGCGCGCGGCCGGCGCCGCCGCGCTCGCCGTGCCGGCGATCACGCTCGGCCGCAAGGCGTGGTCCGCGCCGCCGCTGAAGAAGCTGACGTTCGCGTGGAACCAGAACGCGTTCTGCCTGACGCCGATCGTCGTCGCGCAGGAGCGCGGCTTCTTCGAGAAAAACGGGCTGCAGGTCGAGCTGATCAACTATAGCGGCTCGACCGACCAGTTGCTCGAATCGATCGCGACCGGCAAGGCCGATGCGGCGGTCGGGATGATCCACCGCTGGCTGAAGCCGCTCGAAGCCGGCTTCGACGTGAAGATCATCGGCAGTTCGCACGGCGGCTGCGTGCGGCTGCTCGGCGCGAAGGCGGCCGGCGTCACGACGCTGCAGGCGCTGAAGGGCAAGACGGTCGGCGTCAGCGACCTGGCCGCGCCCGGCAAGCACTTCTTCTCGATCCTGCTCGCGAAGAACGGCGTCGATCCGGAGCGCGACATCACGTGGCGGCAGTATCCGGCCGACCTGCTCGGCGTCGCGGTCGACAAGGGCGAGATCCACGCGATCGCCGACGGCGACCCGAATCTCTACCTGCTCGAAAAACGCAGCAACGGCGCGTATACCGAACTCGCGACCAACCTGTCCGGCGAATATGCGCGCAAGGTGTGCTGCGTGATCGGCGCGCGCGGCGACCTCGTGCGCAACGACCGGCCGGCCGCCGCCGCGCTCGCGCGCTCGATCGTGCAGGCCACCGAGTACACGCACGACAACCCGAACGAAGCCGCGAAGGTGTTCGCGAAGTATTCGCCGAAGATCAGCCCCGAGGATCTGCGCAAGCTGTACGCGACGCTCACCTACACGCATCACCCGACCAACGTCGACCTGCAGCAGGAAATCGCGTTCTATGCGGACGATTTCCGCCGCATCAGCGTGCTGAAGAAGAGCACGGACCCGCAGCGCTTCGCGCAGCAGGTCTATGCGAACGTACTGGGGTAACGCGATGTCGACGATCGAACACGCTTCCGCCGCACGCACCGCATCGGCGCCGGCCGGCGACGCGAACGCCAGCGCCAGCGCTTCCGCACGCGCAGCCTGCACGACTTGCGAAGCCACGCTGGCCGCGGAAGCCCGGCGCGCGCGCACCTGGCCGACCGGGATCGCCGCCGCATTCGCATGGGCCGCGCTCGGCGCGCTGACGCAGCTGTGGCCGAACCGGATCGTCGGCTTCAGCGACTGGGCGTACACCGACACGTTCGGCACCGCAGCGTGGACGATCGCCGCGCTGCTGCTCGTCGCCGCGACGCTCGGCCATCTCGTTCCAGCGGCCCGCACGCGGCTCGCGCGGGTGCGACCGGCCGGCCCGTGGCTCGTCGCGCTGCCGCTCGTGCTCGCCGCGTGGGAAATCGTCACCGCGAAAACCGGCTGGCTGCCGACGCCGTTCTTCGCGCCGCCGCAGGCGCTGATCGAGGTCTACGTCGACGACTGGCCGCGCCTCGCGGGCAGCGCCGGCAACACGCTGAAGCTGCTCGCGCTCGGGTTCGCGTACGGCGTCACGGTGGGCTTCGCGGTGGGCGTGTCGATCGGCTGGTCGCGCCGGATCGGCTACTGGGTGCATCCGGTGCTGCGCGTGCTCGGCCCCGTGCCGGCCACCGCGCTGCTGCCGCTCACGTTCTACTTCTTCCCGTCGAGCTATTCGGCCGCCGCGTTCCTGATCGCGCTGTCGACCGGCTTCCCGGTCGCCGTGCTGACGTGGTCGGGCGTCGCGAGCGTGAACCGGCAGTACTACGACGTCGCGCGCACGCTCGGCGCGAACGCGCGCTTCCTCGTGCTGCGCGTCGCGATTCCGGCCGCGCTGCCGCATGTGTTCGTCGGCATTTTCATGGGGCTGAGCGCGTCGTTCACGGTGCTGGTCGTCGCCGAGATGATGGGCGTCAAGTCGGGGCTCGGCTGGTACCTGAGCTGGGCGCAGGGCTGGGCATCGTACGTGAACATGTATGCGGCGCTGATCGTGATGGCGCTGCTGTTTTCCGGGCTGATCGCGCTGCTGTTCGCGGTGCGCGACCGTGTGCTCGCCTGGCAGAAAGGAACCGTCAAATGGTAAGCGCCGCCGTACTCGAACCGTCCGCGGCCGCTGTCGCTGCTCCCGCCGTCACTGCACCGCGCGGCGCGCGCATCGACATCCGCCGCGTGAGCCACGCGTTCGACGGCCCCGGCGGCGCGCTGCCGGTGCTCGACGACGTGTCGCTGTCGGTCGCGGCCGGCGAATTCGTCGCGCTGCTCGGCCCGAGCGGCTGCGGGAAATCGACGCTGCTGCGCCTCGTCGCGGGGCTCGATGCCGCCCGCCAAGGCACCATCGCGCAAGACGGCGTGCCGATCGAGCGCCCCGATCCGTCGCGCATCGTCGTGTTCCAGGATCCGACGCTGTACCCGTGGCGGCGCGTGCGTGGGAACGTCGCGCTCGGCCTCGAAGCGCGCGGCGTCGCGCGCACCGCGCAGCATCGCGTCGACGATGCGCTCGCGCGCGTCGGGCTGCAGGACTTCGCGAACGTGTTCCCGCATCAGTTGTCCGGCGGGATGGCGCAGCGCGTCGCGCTCGCCCGCGCGCTCGTCAACGATCCGCGCCTGCTGATCCTCGACGAACCGCTCGGCAAGCTCGATTCGCTGACGCGGCTCACGATGCAGGCCGAGCTGACCGCGCTGTGGCAACGCGACGGTTTCTCCGCGCTGCTCGTCACGCACGACGTCGAAGAAGCGCTGTTCCTCGCGCAGCGCGTGATCGTGTTCGGGCCGCGCCCGGCACGGATCGTCGCCGAACTGCGCGTCGACCTGCCCTACCCGCGCCATCGCGGCGACCCGCGCCTCGCCGAATTGCGCCACGACGCGCTGCGGCATCTCGGGCTCGATGCGAGCTGGTAGATGCCGGGTGCCGTTCGACGTTTGACCGCGGTGCGCCGGAGACGCGCGCGATGAACCCGCCGCCATTCGCTGACTGGGCCATCGCGTTCCTGCAACTGCTGTATCGCGCGCAAATCGCGTTGACGCGGGTGCTGCACGCGATCGGCCTGACCGGCGACGCCGACGGCCAGGCCGCGTGGCCGTGGGCACACCGCATCGCGCTCGAAACGCTGCGCATCGATGCCGGGCTCACGCGGCAGCTCGCGTTCGCCTGTGGCGTGACGGCGCTGGCCGTCGTGCTCGCGTGCGCCGCGCTGGCTTCGCGCAAGCGGCGTGTCGTGCTGGCCATCGCCGCGCTGGCCGTCGCGTGGTTCGCGCCGTGGCCGCCCGCTTCGCTGTGGCTCGCGCCTGCGGTGCCGACGAGCTTCCAGCGCGATCCCGCGCCGTTTTCCGTATCGAACGTGATGCGCGGCGCGCACCTGTATACGCAACATTGCGCGGCCTGCCACGGCGCGGACGGACGCGGCGAAGGGCCGCTCGCGGCCACGCTCGCGCACTGGCCGCCGACCTTCGCCGGCGCGCTGCTCGCGCGTCGCCTCGACGGCGAACTGTTCTGGCGCGTGCGCCACGGCACGCAGGACGAGCACGGCGCGTCGACGATGCCCGGCTTCGCGGCGACGCTCGGCCCGCAGGACACATGGGCCGTGCTCGATTACCTGAAAGCGCTGGCCGCCGGCAGCGGCGCGCAGGCGGAAGGCGCGTGGCCGGTGCCGGTCCCGCTGCCGGCCCTCGACGTGCGGTGCGGCGACGCCGCGCCCCAGGCGCTCGAGCGCTGGCGCGAAGGCCAGCGCGTGCGCATCGTCGCGCTCGCGCCGGGCGCGACGCCACCACAGGAAGACGCGCGCTGGCAGACCTTGCTCGTCACCGAACGCGGCGCGCCCGTGCCGCCGTCAACCGCCGCGCGTGCGAACTGCGTCGCGACGACCGCCGATGCGTGGCGCGCGTTCGCGACGATTGCCGGCGTCGCGCCCGATGCGCTCGGCGGCACGCAACTGCTTGCGGATCGACGCGGCTGGCTGCGGGCGCGCGCGTTGCCGGGCAGCGCCGGCTGGTCGGATGCCGACCTGCTGTGCCGCTCGGATACGGCGGCTGTCCGGCCGTCCACGCCGGCCGCCCGCGGCGACGCGCTGACCGCGCTGCTGCTGCGCGTCGATCAGGAGCCCGTGCGCGACGTACAGGCCGGGCTCCCGCATTGAACCCCTGAACCCTTCCTTCAACCGACCTTCACGATGAATCCGACCCGACGCCACTTCCTCGCGCAAGCGAGCGCCCTTGCCACGATCGCCGCCGCGCCGGCCGCCGTGCGCGCGCAATCGGGCGCCCGCCCGCTGCTGCGCGCCGGCGACCAGAAAGGCGGGCTGCGCGCGCTGCTCGAAGCGGCCGGCGAACTGAACGGCCTCGCGTACGACATCGCGTGGACCGAATTCCCGGCCGCCGCACCGCTCGCCGAAGCGCTGAACGCGGCCGCCGTCGACTGCGGGCCGATCGGCGACGCGCCGGTGATCTTCGCGCTCGCATCGGGCGCCCGCATCAAGGTGATCGGCGCGAACCGTTCCGATCCGTACGGCACGGCCGTGCTCGTGCAACCCGACGCCGCGCTGAAAGGCGCGACCGACCTGAAGGGCAAGCGCATCGGCACCACGCGCGGCTCGATCGGCCATTTCGTCACGCTGAAGGCGCTCGACGCGGCCGGCCTGCCGCCCGACGCCGTGTCGTTCCGCTTCCTGCCGCCGGCCGACACGATGCTTGCGCTCGCAACCGGTTCGATCGACGCGTGGGCGACCTGGGAGCCTTATACGGCGCTCGCCGAAACGAGCGGCCGCGCGCGCGTGCTGGTCAACGGCCGCGGGCTGTGGTCGGGCCTCAGCTATCTCGCGGCGACCGACGCGGCGATCGCATCGAAGCGCGACGTGCTGCACGATTTCCTGCGGCGCGTCGTGCGCGCGCAGGCCTGGTCGTACCGGCACGTCGATGCGTATTCGGCCGCGCTTGCGCGCATCATCGGCATTCCGCCGGCCGCCGCGAAGCTGCAGTTCGAGCGCCGCGGCACGCGCTGGCAGCCGATCGACGCGACGGTGATCGCCGAACAGCAGCGCACGGCCGACTTCTATCTGAAGGCCGGGCTGCTGCGTCAGCCGCTCGACGTGCGCACGACCTTCGACACGGGCTTCCCGCTCGCTTGACGAGCGCGTGGCGGCGCACGGCCGCCCAAACGGCTCAGGCATGATCTGGCACAATCGCGCTTCGACCATCCCGCGTTCAGCCAGCGTCATGCCAGCCATCACCGAACTCTTCGTCTATCCGATCAAATCCTGCGCCGGCATCGCGCTGACACGCGCGCAACTGCTCGAAACGGGCCTCGCATACGACCGCCACTGGCTGATCACCGATCCGGACGGGCAGATGCTCACGCAGCGCACGCACCCGCGCCTCGCGCTGATCCGCCCGACGCTCGACGGCGATGCGCTCGTGCTGAACGCGCCGGGCATGCCGGAAATCCGCACGCCGCTCGATGGCGACGCGACGCCCGCCACGCCGAAGATGGCCGCGACCGTGTGGCGCGACACCGTCGACGCGATCGATACCGGTGCCGACACGGCCGCGTGGCTCACCGAATTCGTCGGCGTGCCGACGAAGCTCGCGCGCTTCGGCCCCGATGCGCGCCGCGACTGCAACCGCACATGGACCGGCGACATCGACACGCATACGCAATTCTCGGACGCCTATCCGCTGCTCGTGATCGGCCAGTCGTCGCTCGACGACCTGAACGCGCGGCTCGCCGCGAAAGGCGCGCCGGCGATCCCGATGAACCGCTTTCGGCCGAACATCGTCGTGTCGGATCTCGACGCGTACGAAGAAGATTTCGTCGAGCACCTCGACACCAACGGCGACACGCCGGTGCGGCTGCGGCTCGTGAAGCTGTGCACGCGCTGCCCGATGCCGACGATCGACCAGGCCACCGGCGCGCCCGATCCGGCATGGCCGCACGAGCCGACCGACACGATGCAGACCTATCGCGCGAACCCGAACTACGACGGCGCGCTGACGTTCGGCATCAATGCGATCGTCGTCGAAGGCGCGGGCGCGTGGCTCGAAGTCGGCCAGCCGATCGAAGCGGAGATCGGCTTCGGCGATTGAGCCGGAGCCGGACAGCGCCGTTCATTCCCTCGCGTGCCGTATCGTCGCGCGCCATCACGCGGCGCGCGGCATCGCGTCGCTCGCCGCCGCCGGCAGCCGGATCGTCACGATGAGGCCGCCGCCGGCCGCATCGGTCAGCGTCACGCTGCCCTGATGCACGCGCGCGATCTCCCGCACGATCGACAGCCCGAGGCCCGTGCCTTCGACCGTCTGCGTCTTGCTGCCGCGATGGAAACGCTCGAACACCGCATCGCGTTCGTCGGCCGGAATGCCCGGCCCGTTGTCGATCACGTCGAGCCGCGCGTCACCGCCGTCGCGCGACACGCGCACCGTGATCACCGCATGGTCGCCCGCATAACGGATCGCGTTGTCGATCAGGTTGCCGATCATCTCGCCGAGCAGGTCGGATTGTCCGAGCACGTCGACATCGGCCTCGTGCTCGAAGCCGAGATCGATGTCGCGCGCGCGTGCCACGGGCGACCAGTCGAGCGTCACGCTGCGGGCGAGCCGGTGCAGCGCGACCGGCTTGTGCGCGACCGCATGGCCGCTGTCCGAATCGAGCCGCGACAGCGACAGCAGTTGCTGGACGATCTTCGCGGCCTGCCGCACCGCGCCGTTCGCGCGCCGCAGGTGCCCGTTCGCGCGCGGCTGCTCGTCGGGCCGCAGCGCGAGTTCGACGCCCGCCTGCACGGCCGCGAGCGGCGTCTTCAACTGATGGGCCGCATCGGCGAAGAAGCGCCGCCGCGCCACCTGCATCCGCTGCGTACGGCCGATGTACTGGTTGATCGAATCGACGAGCGGCGCGAGTTCGCTCGGCATCGCGCCCGTGTCGAGCGGTGTCGTGTCGTCCTCGCTGCGCGCGGCGACGGTGGCCGACAGCCGGTTCAGCGGCCGCAGCCCGCGCCCGACGCCGAGCCACACGATCCCGAGCGCCAGCACGACGAGCAACCCTTCCTGCAGCAGCGACCCGATCAGGATCTCGCGCGCCAGCGCCTGGCGCGCCTCGATCGTCTCGCCGACCATCACCCACACGATGCGCGACTGCGCGGTCGGCACGTCGTGCACGGGGATGCGCAACGCGGCCATCCGCAATTGTTCGCCGCGATACACGACGTCGTAGTAGCGCGTGACGAACAGCGCGCCGTCGCCCGCGTCGCGGCCATTCGGCAGCGGCAGGTCCGGATAGCCGGTGACCGTGCGGCCGTTGTCCTCGCGGATCAGGTAGTAGATCTTGCCGCCGTCGCTCGATTCGAGCATTTCGAGCGCGAGATACGGCAGGTCGACCTCGATCTCGCCGACGTTGAGCCGCACGCCTTCGCGGATCGACTTCAGCGACGACGACAACGTGCGATCGAACGCGACGTGCGCGGCGCTCATCGCGCGCTGGTACGTGAGCCAGGAGTCGAGCGCGAGCAGGCCGAGCAGCGGCAGCAGCAGCCACAGCGCGACCTGCGCGCGCAGGTTCGGGCGGGTCATCATGCCTGCCGCCGGGTCGCCCCAAGGCAGGCATGCGTCCCCTTGGGGGACAGCGAACATGTCGATCCGGAGTTAGCGCCTTTGGCGCTTACTCCGATCCCATGCAAAGTCGTCGATCCGGAGTCAGCGCCTTTGGCGCTTGTTTCGGTCCCATGCAAGGCCGTCGATCCGGCGTAACGCTTTAGCGCGTACTCCGGTCCCACGCAAAGCAAGTGAGCGTGGGGGCAGTTCATTCAGTCGTCTCCGCCTTCGCTTCGAGCAGATAGCCGAGCCCGCGCAGCGTGACGATCGCGACGCCCGTGTTCTCCAGCTTCTTGCGCAGCCGGTACACGTAGATCTCGATCGCGTCCGCGTTGACCGACTCGTCGAGCCCGAAGATCTTCTCCGACAGCGTGTCCTTGTTGATCGCGCGGCCGTTGCGCAGGATCAGCACCTCGAGCACCGAGCGCTCGCGCGGCGTGAGCGACAGCGGCTCGCCCGCGAGATGGAACGCGCGGTCGATACTGTCGTACGAAAGCGGCCCGCATTCGACGCGCGAATGCTCGTGACCGAGGCTGCGCCGGATCAGCGCGCGGGCGCGCGCCTCCAGCTCGGTCAGCTCGAACGGCTTCGCGAGATAGTCGTCGGCGCCGAGATCGAGCCCCTTCACGCGGTCCTCGACCGACCCGTGCGCGGTGAGGATCAGCACCGGCACCGGGTTGCGGCGCGCGCGCAGGCGCCGCAGCACCTCCAGCCCGTCGAGCTTCGGCAGCCCGAGATCGAGGATCACCAGCGCGTAATCCTGCGTGCGCAGCACGTGGTCCGCCGCCTCGCCGTCGGCCATGTGATCGACCGCGAAGCGCGCCGCGCTCAGCGCGTCGTTCAGCGACTGGGCCAGGTTCGGGTTGTCTTCGACGAGCAGCACGCGCATGGGGATTCCGGTAAGGTCAGCGACAGCCCGCTACATTACATGATCCTTTCCGTCTCCACGCCTCGCGCAAACACGGGTTGCGCGGGTGCCGCGAACCCGCCGCGCGCGATGCCGGCGGCTGCCGCTCAGCGCTCGGCAGCCGGCCGGTTGGCCGCCGCGGCGCGCGCATGGCCCGCCCCGCTCCGCTCGCGAAAACCGGCCACCACCGCGACGCACGCGACGCTCGCGCCGGCCGTGACGACGATCATCGGGCGCGCGGTGCCGTCCGACAGCCACGCCAGCACGCCGCCGCACGCGGCCGTGATCGCCATCTGGATAAAGAAGAACAGCCCCGACGCCGTGCCGGCGATCTTCGTATACGGCTGCATCACCGCGAACTGGCAGGCCGGAATCGCGATCCCGACCGCGATCATCACGACGAACATCGGCGCGACGAGCGCCGTCACCGAAGTCGGGGCGAGCGCGCCGCCGGCCCACAGCACGACGGCGCCAACCAGGTTGACGGCCGCCGCCGCAGCGATGACCGAATCGGCTTTCCAGCGCCCGCTGGCCCGCGCGAACGCGGTCGAGCCGATCAGGTAGCCGAGCACGGTCACGCCGAAGATCGCCGCATAGACCGGCCCGGACACGCCGATTTGCCGCTGGAACAGCGTCGACGATTCCGCGATGAACGGATAGTACGTGCAGTAAGCAAAGCCGATCGCGAGCGAATAGCGCAGGAAGCGCCGCTCGCGCAGCAGGCCGGCGTAGGTGCGCAGCAGTCCGATGCCGGCTGGCGGCCGCGCCTCGCGGTCGCGGGTCTCGGGCAGGTAGCGCAGCACCATCGCGGTCGCGACCACCCCGCCCGCCGCCAGCCAGCCGAACACGCCGCGCCAGCCGAGCCACTCGGCGATCGCGCTGCCGGCCAGCGGCGCGACCACCGGCGACAGCGCCATGCCGGCCGAAATATGGCCGAGCATCGTGGCCTGCGTCGCGGCCGGAAAGCGCTCGCGCACGATCACGCGGCCGATCACCGTGCCGCTGCAGCCGCCCAGCGCCTGGAACATGCGCGCGGCGATCAGCGCAGGGATGCTCGTCGACCACGCGCACGCGACGCTCGCGACGACGTACACGCACAGGCCGCCGAGCAGCACCGGGCGTCGGCCGTAGCGGTCGGACAGCGGCCCCGACACCAGCATCGACAGCGCATAGCCGACCATGTACAGGGTCAGCGTGAGCTGCAGTTGCGCGTCGGTGCCGTGCAGCGCGTCCGCCATCGCGGGCAGCGACGGCAGGTACGCATCGATCGTGACGCGCGGCAGGCACACCACGAGCATCAACAGGAACAGCCAGCCCCAGCGGGGTAATGCGCGCGTCTTCATGCGGTGAGTCCGTGTCGGTCGAATGGGCGGGGTCGACAGCAATCTAAGGCGAAAGTGATATAAGCTGAAGGACCATTAAATCGATCATCGACTAGACCACTATGCCGCGAGGCAAAGCCGCGATTCCGCTGGACCTGCCGCGCCCCGCCGGGCTATCGGGCGGCAGCCCGCAGTCGAAGCAGGAATGCATCGCCGACACGATTCGCGACGCGATTCTGAAGCGCCTGCTGCCCGGCGACAGCCCGCTGCCGTCGAGCCGGACGCTGGCCGCGCGTTGGGATATCGCGCGCGGCACCGTCGAAGCGGCCTACGACATCCTGTGCGCCGAGGGCTACATCGCCCGCACGCAAGGGTCCGGCACGCGCGTGTGCGCGGTGGTGCCGGACAGCTATCTGCGCGCGGCCGCGCAGTCGCGCGACGGCAGCCCGCCCCACGCCGCCGCATCCCCCGCGCCGGCCGCCCCGGCCGAGCCCGAGCACGGCGTGCGTCCGGGCGTCCCGTTCGTCGCGCGGCTCGCCGATCCCGGCCTGCTGCCGATGCAGCAATGGAAGAAGGCGCTCGGCGCCAGCCTGCTTGCCGCGACGGCCGACGATCTCGGCGCGACGCCGGCACAAGGCGTCGAGCGCCTGCGCGCCGAAATCGCCGCGTACCTGCGGGAATACCGCGGCATCCCGTGCGACGCCGGCGACATCGTCATCACGACCGGCATCCGGAACGCGATCGACCTCGTCGCACGCACGCTGCTCGCGCCCGGCTCGACGGTGCTGATGGAGGATCCCGGCTATGCGTCGGCGTGGCAGATCTTCACGATCGCGGGCGCGACCGTGATCGACGTGCCGGTCGATCGGGAAGGCATCGACACCGCGTCGCTGGACCGCCATCCCGATGCGCGCGCCGCCTACGTGACGCCGGCCCATCAGGCGCCGCTCGGCGTCACGATGTCGGTGTCGCGCCGGCTCGAGTTGCTCGACTGGGCGCAGCGCAACCGCACGTGGATCATCGAGGACGACTACGACGGCGAATTCAGCTACCAGACCGCGCCACTGCCCGCGCTGAAATCGCTCGATGCGTGCGATCGCGTGATCTACTGCGGGTCGTTCAACAAGACGCTGTTCTCCGGGCTGCGCATCGGCTTCATGGTCGTGCCGGCGGAACTGCGGCCGGCGCTGTCCGCCGTATGGCACGCGACCGCGCGTTCGGTCGGCGTCGCGCCGCAGCTCGCGCTGGCCCGCTTCATCGGCCGCGGCGATTTCGCGAAGCACCTGCGCGCCGCCCGCCACGCGTACCGCGAGCGGCGCGACATCGTGCTCGACCAGTTGGCGAAGCATGCGGGCGGCCGGTACACGGTGTCCGGCGAGCACGCGGGCTTTCATTTCGTGCTGTGGCTGCCGCCCGGCATGGACGAAGCCGCCTGCGTCGCGCAAGCCCGCGCGGCCGGCGTCGAGTTGCAGCCGATCCGCCAATTCTGCCGAAGCGCCCGCTGCGAAGCGGGCGTCGTCGTCGGATATGCCGCGCTGACGGCCGCCCACGCGCGGCAGGGCGGCCGCCTCCTCGGCCAACTGCTGGCCGCGTCCACGTAGCCGGCAACCTCGCCCCCTTTCCCTTTCGGGCCCCGCCGCGCGCCGCTCGACCCGCGGCCGCCGCCGCGTCGACCTCGGGAAATCCATGACGCGAACGACACGATTGTGAACAGAAATGAAAGCGGGCTGAAAGTGCCCCGCAATTACCATCCGCGTCACTCGAACAACACATACGCATAACTGGAGGAAGACATGCCGTTTGCACCGAAGCACCTCGCCGCCGCGCTGGCGGTCGTTCTGGGCGCTGCCGCCGGCAGCGCCGCCGCGCAGGTTCCGGCCGGCTACCCGGGGAACTACCAGGGCGTGATCGACGCCGCGAAGAAGGAAGGCAAGCTGATCGTCTACTCGACCACCGACACGGGCCTCGTGCGTCCGCTGATCAAGGACTTCGAAAGCCTGTACGGCGTGAAGGTCGAATACAACGACATGAACAGCACCGAGCTGTACAACCGCTACATCAGCGAGAACGCGGCGAGCAGCACCAGCGCCGACGTGCTGTGGAGCTCGGCGATGGACCTGCAGGTCAAGCTCGTCAACGACGGCCTGATGGCGTCGTACGATTCGCCGGAAAGCCCGAACGTGCCGCAATGGGCGCAGTACCAGAAGCAGGCGTACGGCACGACGTTCGAGCCGCTCGCGATCGTCTACAACAAGCGCCTGATCCCCGAGAACGAAGTGCCGACGACGCGCGCCGACCTGATCAAGCTGCTCACCACGCAGGCCGACAAGTTCAAGGGCAAGGTCACGACTTACGACATCGAGAAGTCGGGCGTCGGCTTCAACTACCTGACCCAGGACGCGCACGTGAACGAGAAGGTCACGTGGGAACTCGTGAAGGCGATCGGCGCGACCGGCCCGAAGCTGCAGTCGAGCACGGGCGCGATGATGGAGCGCATCTCGTCGGGCGAGAACCTGATCGGCTACAACATCATCGGTTCGTATGCGTACGCGAAGGCGAAGAAGGACAAGTCGATCGGCTACGTGTTTCCGAAGGACTACACGCAGGTCGTGAGCCGCCTCGCGACTGTGTCGAAGAAGGCGAAGAACCCGAACGCCGCGAAGCTGTGGGTCGATTACCTGTTGTCCAAGCGCGGCCAGACGCTGATCGCGAACCAGGCGAACCTGTATGCGATCCGCGCGGACGTGACCGGCGAAACGTCGGCCGCGAGCCTGTCGAAGGAACTCGGCGATTCGCTGAAGCCGATCCAGATCGGCACCGGCCTGCTCGTCTATCTCGACCAGTCGAAGCGCCTCGCGTTCCTGAAGCAATGGCAGCAGGCGATCAAGCGCTGATCCGCTGAGCCGCTGACCCAGGCCGCCCGCCGCACGTCGCGCGGGCGGCCCCTTCCCCTCACCGACTTCCTTGAGGCGGCCATCCGGATGGCCGCAGGGGCGAACTCATGCTTTCAACCAGCACACGCGGCACGGCACCGGCCGTTCCGCCCGCCACCGGCCCGCGCGACGCGATTCCCGCGCTGCCGGTCAGCCGCCTGCAGCCGCTCGCCGGCATGCTGCGCTGGATCGTCGTCGCGGTACTGACCGTCGCGGTCGCGCTGCCGCTCGGCTTCATCCTGTTCCAGAGCCTGCTGTCCGCGCCGTTCTTCGACGCGAACAAGACGCTCGGCATCGAAGGCTTCCGTTTCATCTTCAGCGATCCCGACTTCTGGTCGGCCGTGAAGAACTCGTTCATCATCGCCGGCGGGATGCTGTTCATCTCGATCCCGCTCGGTGGCATCCTCGCGTTCCTGATGGTGCGCACCGACCTGCCCGGCCGCCGCTGGCTCGAACCGCTGCTGCTCACGCCGGTGTTCGTGTCGCCGATGGTGCTCGCGTTCGGCTACGTGGTCGCGGCCGGCCCGGTCGGCTTCTACTCGGTGTGGTTCAAGGAACTGTTCGGGGTGCAGAACGTGCCCTGGAACGTGTATTCGATCTTCGCGATCACGGTGATCGTCGGCCTCACGCACGTGCCGCACGTGTACCTGTATTCGTCGGCCGCGCTGCGCAACCTCGGCTCGGACGTCGAGGAAGCCGCGCGCGTGACCGGCGCCCGCCCGTTCCGCGTCGCGCTCGACGTGAGCCTGCCGATGACGATGCCCGCGCTGCTGTTCGCCGGCGTGCTGGTGTTCTTCCTCGGCTTCGAGGTGTTCGGGCTGCCGCTCGTGCTCGGCGATCCGGAAGGTCACCTCGTGCTCGCGACCTACCTGTACAAGCTGACCAACAAGCTCGGCGTGCCGTCGTATCACCTGATGGCCGCGGTGGCCGTATGCATCGTCGCGATCACGTTCCCGCTCGTGCTGCTGCAGCGCCGGCTGCTGAAGACCGCGAGCCGCTTCGTCACCGTGAAGGGCAAGGCCGGCCGCGCGACGGTGCTGCCGCTCGGCGTGTGGCGCTGGGTCGCGCTCGCGATCGTCGCGCTGTGGCTGATGCTGACCGTGATCGTGCCGATCTCGGGCATCGTGCTGCGCGCGTTCGTGACCAACTGGGGCGAAGGCGTCGCGCTCGCCGAAGTGCTGACGCTGTCGAACTTCATCGAGCTGTTCGAGCAGGACAACCTGGTGCGCGCGATCGTCAACACGCTCGGCATCGGCGTGATCGGCGGCGCGCTCGCGATCGGCTTCTACTCGCTCGTCGCGTTCGCCGGCCACCGCCGCAACGACTGGGCGACCAAGCTGCTCGACTACCTCGTGCTGCTGCCGCGCGCGGTGCCGGGCCTGCTCGCCGGTCTCGCGTTCCTGTGGATCTTCCTGTTCGTGCCCGGCTTGCGCGAGTTGAAGAATTCGATGTGGAGCATCTGGATCGCGTACACGGTCGTGTGGCTCGCGTACGGGATGCGGCTGATCCAGAGCGCGCTGCTGCAGGTCGGCCCCGAACTCGAGGAAGCCGGCCGCAGCGTGGGCGCGACGCGTAGCCGCGTGTCGCTCGACGTGACGCTGCCGCTCGTGCGCTTCGGCCTGCTCGCCGCGTGGCTGCTGATCTTCATGATCTTCGAGCGCGAATACTCGACGGCCGTCTACCTGCTGTCGCCCGGCACCGAAGTGATCGGCGCGCTGCTCGTGTCGCTGTGGGCGACCGGCGCCGTCGACCAGGTCGCCGCGCTCTCTGTCATCAACATCGCGATGGTCGGCGCCGGTCTCGGCGTGGCCCTGCGCTTCGGAGTGAAACTTCATGGATAAGCTCATCGTCGACGATCTGCACCTCAGCTACGGCGCCAACCCGATCCTCAAGGGCGTGTCGTTCGAACTGAAGGCCGGCGAAGTCGTGTGCCTGCTCGGCGCGTCGGGCAGCGGCAAGACCACGCTGCTGCGCGCGGTGGCCGGCCTCGAACAGCCGTCCGACGGGCGCATCCAGCTCGACGAGCGCGTGTTCTTCGACGGCGCGCAACGCGTCGACCTGCCCGTCGAACAGCGCTCGCTCGGCCTCGTGTTCCAGTCGTACGCGCTGTGGCCGCACCGCACCGTCGCCGACAACGTCGGCTACGGGCTCAAGCTGCGCCGCGTCGCGCCTGCCGAACAGAAGCGCCGCGTGCAGACCGCGCTCGACCAGCTCGGCCTCGGCCATCTCGCCGAACGCTTTCCGCATCAGCTGTCGGGCGGCCAGCAGCAGCGTGTCGCGATCGCGCGTGCGCTCGTCTACAACCCGCCGGTGATCCTGCTCGACGAGCCGCTGTCGAACCTCGACGCGAAGCTGCGCGAGGAAGCGCGTGCGTGGCTGCGCGAGCTGATCGTGTCGCTCGGGCTGTCGGCGCTCTGCGTGACGCACGACCAGACCGAAGCGATGGCGATGTCCGATCGCATCCTGCTGCTGCGCAACGGCCGCATCGAACAGGAAGGCACGCCGGCCGAGTTGTACGGCGCACCGCGCTCGCTGTATACGGCCGAGTTCATGGGCAGCAACAACCGGATCGACGCGCGCGTCGCGGCGATCGACGGCGAATGCGTGACGCTCGCCGGCGACGGCTGGGAACTGCAGGCGCTCGCCCGCGACACGCTCGCGCCGGGCCAGGACGCACAGGCCGTGATCCGTCTCGAACGCGTGCAGGTCGCCGACGGCCCGGGCGCGAACCGGCTGCAGGCCGACCTCGTCACCTCGATGTATCTCGGCGACCGCTGGGAATACCTGTTCCATTGCGGCGAGATGCGCCTGCGCGCGTTCGGCCATGTGCCGCGCGCGGCCGGCAAGCACTGGATCGAATTCCCGACCAACGACTGCTGGGCGTTCGCGAAAGCGGGCTGACCCGATCACGGCGGCCCGGGTGCCGCCGCGGATGCAGTCACGCGCGCATCCGTTTGCGACCTTTGCAACCTTTGCGACTCGCATCGGCGGACGCTTCATGGCGTCCGCCGATGGCGCGCTGCGTACGCGTTTTCTGTTTCACCCGCCCACAACAACCTAGGAGACACCGTCAAAATGAAGTCACGCGCAGAACGTTCGATTCGAACAGTAGTCCTCACCGGCTCGGCCGCGGCCGCCTGTCTCGCCGCACCGGCCGCGCACGCGCAGTCGTCGGTCACGATCTACGGGATCATGGACGCCGGCATCGAATTCGCGAACCATGCGGCGCCGGAAGGCGGCAATTCGGTCAAGCTGAAGTCGGGCAACAAGAACACGTCGCGCTGGGGCCTGCGCGGCGTCGAGGATCTCGGCGGCGGGTTGAAGGCCGTGTTCCGCCTCGAAAGCGGGATCGACCTCGCGAACGGCGCGCTCGACGACGGCCCCGACTCGATCTTCGCGCGCCGTGCGACGGTGGGCCTGAAAGGTAAATGGGGCGAGCTGTCGCTCGGCCGCAACTTCACCGTCACGTACGACTACATGCTGCCGTTCGACCCGATGGGTTACGCGCAGAACTACTCGTGGGCGAGCTCGTCGATGGCGACCGGCGGCCGCAAGGACGGCCTGTTCACGCGTTCGTCGAACGCGGTGCGCTACGACGGCGAATTCAGCGGCTTCAAGTTCGGCGCGCTGTACGGGTTCGGCAACGTGCCGGGCAGCATGAAGACCAGCTCGAAATACGATGTCGCAGTCGGCTACGAGACGGGGCCGTTCGCGGCCGTCGTCACGTTCGACCGGCAGAACGGCGCGGCCGACAGCGTCACGCCGGCCGATACCGTCAACTATATCCAGGGCATCCACGCGGGCCTGAGCTACGACTTCGGCAACCTGAAAACGATGGCCGGATACCGCAATTACAAGCGCACGTTCCGCACGACGGCGGCGAACCAGTTGAGCGACATGGTCTGGCTCGGCGGGTCGTACCAGTTCACGCCGACGTTCTCGCTGATCGCGGCCGTCTATCATCAGAACATCAAGGGCGGCACGGATGCCGATCCGACGCTGGTGTCGGTGCGTGCGCAATACGCGCTGTCGAAGCGCACGGTGCTGTACGCGGCCGGGGCGTTCGCGATCGCGAAACACGACCAGAAAGTCGGCGTGTCGCGCGATTTCAACGGGTATGGCACCACGCAGGTCGGGGTCACGGCGGGGATTCAGCAGCGGTTTTGATGGTTGCGACGTATCGGCGGGCGGAGGATGGTGCGAGCGTTTTGCCGCGCATCGTCCTCCGTTTCGCCGTATGTCGGGGCACTGCACGGCGAACGAAGAAATGCGTTGGAATAGACACGCGAACGACGTACCGGCGGTCCGCTGCGCAGGCGAACGTCATCGCGGCTCGTTCAGAGAATCGCCCGGTAAGCTTCGAGCGCCTTGCAGGTCTGAACCATCCCCTGTCGCTGCAAGATGTCGAGGTAGCGATCCACCCTCATCGGAGGATGCTTGAGCATTTCGCGTTGTCGTCGTGCCGCACCGACAACCGCAGCCGGCTCGAGATCAAAGAGATTGTCGACGAACACGTCGGGATGCTGCGCCTCCACCCCGTACGCCGACAGCACTGCGTCGGGAAAGTCCTTCTGATTGAATGTCACGATCACACTGGCGTTGCAGCGGATCGCGGCGGCCAGGACATGCCGATCATCGGCATCCGGCAGCCTCAGGCCCTCGATCAACGCTTCGTACCCGGTCACCAGCGCATCAGGTATCGCCCGATCCATCAGACTCGCAGTCCGGTCGAGTTGCGCGGCGCCGAGGTCCGGGCGCTTGCGCAACAGATTCCGTTTCCATTCGTTATGGATATCGGCGCTCCAGCGAGCCCTGAAACATCCGCTCAAGGCGAGCCACATCAGGAAATCCCGTAGCGGTGCCGGGTACAGCACACAGGCATCGTAGACCGCCGTGAATGGCGAACTCGTCATTCGTAGCCCATCCCGAACTCCTGCGCTTGCCGACTCAACTCTTCCATCGCATTGGCGCTCGCCTGGTCGCGTTCGGTCTTGTAACGCATCAGATCGGAAAAGCGCACACGACGGTGCTTGCCGGTCTTGTGATACGGCAGCGCCTTCGATTCGAGCAGCTTGATCAGGTGTGGACGGGACACATTGAGCAGGTCGGCTGCTTCCTGCGTAGTCAGCTCCGCGTGAACGGGCACGACCTTGACCGCATTGCCATCTGCCAGCTCCGCGAGGATGTCGACCAGCAGACGCAACGCGGACGTCGGAAGCTCGACCTGATGCGCACGATTTTCGTCATCGAAAATCTGGATGCGCTGTATTTCCATTCGCGTGGCCAGATAAGCCGCCAGCGCACGCTGTCCTTCGACAGCCGCCTGCACCTCGCGCTCCACCGGCAAGATCGTATCGGACATCGAGGTATGGGGCATCGCGCACTCCCAAGCGGGTTCTCAAATGCGCCATCTTATTCGAAATAAACGAAATTCGCAATAAACGAAACTCGATGTGCCCCTTATAAGACTGCCGAACCTCGATATCACTCAATACGCGCCGTCACCCGGTTTCTGGTCCTTCCTGTTGGCGGGCGACGACCGCTGCACGCGGCTCGCCGTTCAGTCAGCACGCATCGTGAACACCCAACGCACGACGCTGCTCGTATCGCCCCAATGTTCACCGACCGCCGACAGCGGCACCGTGCGCGTGTCGATCGCGAGGCCCGCTGGCGCGACCGCATCGAACACACCACGGATGGCACCGAGCAAGCGCGGCAACGGCACGCTGCCCAGACCGCTGCCCATCAGTTCGATCGCGGTCGCCCGCAGCACGGCGCCGGGCACCAGCAAGTCCGCGCCGCCCATCGAGCCGATCTGCACGAAACGCAGCCGCCGCCCGCCGGGTGTCGCCTTCGCGGCCGCGCCCAGCAGTGCCTGCGCGCTGGCGCCCCACAGATAATCGAGCACGACATCCACGCCCGCACGGAAATGCGGTTCGAGCGCCCGCGCCAGATCGGCGTCGTCCTGCTGCAGCGACACCACCGCGTCCGCGCCCGCACTCAGCAACGCCTGCAACGCGGCCGCATTGCGGCCCGTCGCGATCACCTTCGCCGCGCCGAGATGCTTCGCGATCCGCACCGCGAGCCGCCCCGACGTGCCCGTTGCACCGTTGACGAGCACCGTCTCGCCCGCGACGAACCTCGCGCGTTCGGTCAGCGCCGCCCACGACGACATCCCCGGAATCGCGATCGCCGCGGCCGTGACATCGTCAAGTGTGTCCGGCAGCGACACGCACTGCGTATCGGGCGCGATCGTACGTTCGGCCATCGCGCCGAACGGCGCGGGCGCACCGAAGAAATAGACGCGCCGGCCGTCGTCGAGACGCCCCACGCCGTCGACACCGACGACGAACGGATAACCGCCAACGGAGGAATAATGCGTACCCGCCGCACGCCCCTGCGCGATGCGGCTCAGCGCGGACGCCGTCACGTCGATCAGGCTGTGGCCCGGCATCGCGTGCGGCGGCTCGAACGCCCTGTAAACCGGACGCTGTCCAGCACCTTCAACGACTGCTGCTTTCATGGTGGTTCCTTCAATTCTGGAGGGTGGGCCTTTACCGGGCATCGAGCCACGCGCGCAGCGCGGGATCGCGTATTTCCAGCACGTCGAACAGGCCGAGCGCACGCAGTGCAGGCAACGCATCGATCGCATCGGCCTCCGCGCGCGCCCTCTCCGCCTGCGTGGCGTTCGGGTCGATCAATACACGCGCATTGACCAGAAACGCGCCGACGGTCCCCTTGCGGATCGTCGTTCCACCGGCATCGACTTGGTTGGCATGGTCGGGAAGCATCTGTTCGGCTCGCATCGCGTCTTGCTCCGGTTGTCATCGATGGAACGCAGTGTAGGCGTGCAGAACCGGCCGATCTCCGGTATAACGGCCATTCGATACCGATATCCGGCCATGTCCGATCCACTCCTGCCCGCCCGCTTCGTGACGTCCGACGACGGCCCGTTCGTGGTTGCCGCCGTCCTGTCGCAACGCGATCCGCGTATCACCGCGCCGCATTCGCATGCGCGCGGTCAACTCGTCGGCGCGCTGAGCGGGCTGGTGACGATCGGCCTCGACGATCAGGAGTGGGTCGTGCCGGCGATCCATGCGATCTGGATTCCGCCGCATTGCCGGCATTCGCTGCGCTCGTTCGGGCCGATTGCCGGCTGGTCGGCGTTCGTCGCCGAAGCCCGCTGCGCGGCGCTACCGGCCACGCCGCGCGCGATCCGCACGACGCCGCTGCTGCGCGAAGCCGTGCAGCGTGCGGCAAGCTGGGGCGACTCGGAACTGGATGCCGCGCAGACCCGGATCGCCGACGTGATCCTCGATGAAATCGCGGCATCGGAAGCCGAGGCGCTGGGGCTGGTCCGGCCGCGGGACCCGCGGCTCGTGAAGATCACCGATGCGCTGGCCGCGGATCTCGCGAACGACCGGCGGCTGGAGGAATGGGCCGAATGGGCCGGCATCGGCGCGCGGACGATGAGCCGCCGCTTCGTCGCCGAGACGGGGCTGACGTTCGCGCAGTGGCGTCAGCAGGCCAGGCTGCTGCGGGCGCTGGAGCGCATCGCCGACGGCGTGCCGGTAACGACGATCGCGCTCGATCTCGGGTACGACAACGTGAGCGCGTTCATCGACATGTTCCGGCGTGCGCTGGGGACGACGCCGGGGAAGTATATGGAAGGAGGAAGTCGGAAAGAGGGATAGGTACGGCCATACGCACGCATGCATGCAGCCGCACGGCGAAAGCCCGGCGTCGGGCACACGAACACCGCCCGCCGCTGCGTCAATACGTGCCGTCGCCCTTCTTCACCGCCTCACCGCCGCTCGCCTTGAACTGCGCGGCCAACCGCTCCGCGCTCCGTGCCAGCAGCGTCGTATCGACCCCGACCGCGACGAACAACGCGCCTGCTTCCAGATAGCGCCGCGCGGCCGCTTCATCCGCGCTAAGAATGCCCGGCGCCTTGCCAGCCGCCTTGATCGCGCGGATCGCCCCGTCGATCGCGGCCTGCACGTCGGGATGCCCGGGATGGCCGAGATGCCCGAGATCGGCGGCCAGGTCGGCCGGCCCAATGAACACACCATCGACGCCGTCGACCCGCGCGATCGCATCGATCGCCTCGAGCCCCGCGCGCGTCTCGACCTGCACGAGCACGGCCATCTCGTCGTTCGCGCGATGCAGGTATTCGCCGACGCGATTCCACCGCGACGCGCGCGCCAGCGCACTGCCGACGCCGCGCATCCCGTGCGGCGGATAACGCGTCGCGGCCACCGCCGCGCGCGCTTCGTCGGCGCTCTGCACCATCGGCACGAGCAGCGTCTGCGCGCCGAGATCGAGCACCTGCTTGACGATCACCGGATCGTTCCACGGCACGCGCACGACCGGATGCGACGGATACGACGCGATCGCCTGCAGTTGCGCGAGGATCGTCGGCACCGTGTTCGGCGCATGTTCGCCGTCGATCAGCAGCCAGTCGAAACCGGCGCCCGCGACTACTTCGGCGCTGTACGGATTCGCGAGGCCGAGCCACAGGCCGACCTGCGCGTCGCCGCGTGCGAGCGCGGCCTTGAAGACATTCGACGGAATCCGCATCGTTCGCTCACCTCACTCGAAGTAGCACTGGATCGTCCCGAGCGGGCCGTAGTCGACGCTGAACGTATCGCCCGAACGCGCCGCGCACGGCCGCGTAAACGACCCGCCGAGCACGATCTGCCCCGGTTCCAGCGCGACGTCGAAGCGCGACAGCCGGTTCGCGAGCCATGCGACGCCGTTCGCCGGATGGTTCAGCACGCCGGCCGCGACCCCGGTTTCCTCGACCACGCCGTTGCGCGACATGATCGCCGCGACCCAGCGCAAATCGACGTCCTGCGGGCGTACTGGCCGGCCGCCGATCACGACGCCCGCGTTCGCCGCGTTGTCGGCGATCGTGTCGAACACCTTGCGCGGCCGCTTCGTATCGGGATCGATCGACTGGCTGCGCGCGTCGATGATCTCGAGCGCCGGCACGACGTAATCGACCGCGTCGTACACGTCGAAGATCGTGCAGTCCGGGCCCGTGAGCCGCTTGCCGAGCACGAACGCGAGTTCGACTTCCACACGCGGCACGATGAAGCGGCCGGTCGGGATCGTGCCGCCGTCTTCGAAGAACATGTCGTCGAGCAGCGCGCCGTAGTCGGGTTCGTCGATCTGCGACGTGTTCTGCATCGCCTTCGACGTGAGGCCGATCTTGTGCCCCTTCAGCGTGCGACCTTCCGCGAGCTTGAGGGTCACCCACGCGCGCTGGATCGCATACGCGTCGTCGATCGTGATGTCGGGATGGTCGAGCGAGATCTGGCGGATCTGCGTGCGCGCGCGCTCGGCGTCGTGCAGACGGTGCGCGAGCTGGTCGATGATGGCGGGTTCGAGCATGGTCGGATCGGGAATGGGGTTCAGCCGGCCCGCTTGTAGCGGGCGTGGATGTTGTTGTGCTTGTACGAGCCGCTTTCGCTGAACTCGGTCAGCTCCATCGACAGCGCGAGATAGCGTTTCGCGTACAGCTCGGCGAAATGCGCCTTGATCGCGTCGAACAGCGCGTCGCACGCGGCTTGCTTCGTTTCGTCGCTGCGGCCCGCGCCGATCTTCAGCGTCACGTGGACGAACGCGTCGTCCTCGGTGCCGTCGGCGACGCAGTAGTCGTGCAGCTCGATCGCGCGCGAACGGATGCCGCCGGTCGGGAACACGCCGCCCTGTGCGATCAGCGTCGCGTTGATCGTGCGCAGCAGCGCGGGGATGCGTGCGTCGTCGCGGATGTTCGCGGTGTATTCGACGACGATGTGTGGCATGGCAATTCTCCGGTCGGATTCGAAGGCGTGGCAGGCGGCAATGCTCAGGGCAGCGGAAAGATCGCGTTGATCTGCCCGGTGCCCGAGCTCGCGAAATAGTCGGTGACGATCTCGACGGGCTGGTCGTAACGATCCCAGCCGAGCAGCCCGAGCAGCATCGCCGTATCGTGCATCCCGCCTTCGCCGTGGCAATGCACGTTGTACTCGGGCAGCATCGCGCAGAAGGTCTTGAAATCGCCCTGCTTCCACAGCTCGACCACGCGCAGGTCGACCTGCCGGAAGAATTCGCGGCTGATCTGGTGGATCGATTCCTCGGGGCTGCCGTTGTCGTTGAAGCGGTGCGACAGCGAACCGCTCGCAAGGAACGCGACGTTCGAATCGCTCTTCTCGATCGCTTCGAGCAGCGCCTCGCCGAAGCGCCGGCTTTCGTCGAGCTGATGCCACATGCACCAGCCGGCGATCGACACGACCTTGAAATGCTGGTCGCCGTTCATGTAGCGCATCGGCACGAGCGTGCCGTATTCGAGTTCGAGGCTGTCGATCTCGTGCGCACGCGTCGCGACGCCGCGCTCGGTGGCCGTTTCCGCGATCAGCCGGCCGAGCGCCGGGTTGCCCGGATACGCGTACTGCATGTCGCGAATGAAATGCGGCAGCTCGTTGCTCGTATAGGTGCCCGCGAACCGCGCATTGCAGTTCACGTGATAGCCCGCGTTGACGAGCCAGTGCACGTCCGACACGACGATCGTGTCGACGCCGAGCGCGCGGCAGCGCTCGCCGATCAGCTGGTGGCCGCGGATCGCCGCTTCACGGCAGCCGTGATGCTTGCCGGGCAGTTCCGACAGGTACATCGACGGCACGTGCGTGATCTTCGCGGCGAGGGACAGTTTGCCCATCGTTCAAGTCTCCTGTCGACCGGAGTTGGCGCTTTAGCGGTTACTCCGGTCCCATGCTTCGCGGTCGACCGGAGTTAGCGCTTTAGCGGTTACTCCGGTCCCATGCTTGGCCGGCGTGCCGGCCAAGGAATCGTTCGTTCTGGCGGCGACACGCTCCGCGCCCGTCACACGCCCCAGCGCGGAACATGATGCGAACCCATCGAGATGCACACGTTCTTGATCTCCGCGAACACCTCGAAACTGTACTCGCCACCCTCGCGTCCGGTGCCCGATTCCTTCACGCCGCCGAACGGCTGGCGCAGATCGCGCACGTTCTGGCTGTTCACGAACACCATCCCGGCCTCGATGCCGCGCGCGAGGCGATGCACCTTGCCGACGTCCTGCGTCCAGATGTACGACGCGAGGCCGTACGCCGTGTCGTTCGCGAGCCGCAGCCCGTCGTCTTCGTCGTCGAACGGGATGATGCACGCGACCGGCCCGAAGATCTCTTCCTGCGCGATACGCATCCGGTTGTCGACGTCGGCGAACACGGTCGGCCGCACGAAGTTGCCGTTGCGCAGATGCTCGGGCAGCCCGGCCGGCTTGTCCGCGCCGCCCGCGACCACGCGCGCGCCTTCCTGCTCGCCGATGCGGATATAGCCCGTCACCTTCTCCCAGTGCTGGCGCGTGATCATCGCGCCGAGGTTCGTGCCCGGATCGGTCGGATCGCCGACCACCAGGTTGTTCGCGCGGCGCGCGAATTCCTGCACGAAGCGATCGTAGATCGTGCGCTGCACGAAGATCCGCGAGCCCGCGGTGCAGCGTTCGCCGTTGATCGAGAAGATCGTGAACAGCGACGCGTCGAGCGCGCGGTCGAAATCGGCGTCGTCGAAGATCAGCACGGGCGACTTTCCGCCGAGCTCCATCGAATATTTCTTGAGGCCCGCGCGCTCCATGATCCGCTTGCCGGTGACGGTGCCGCCGGTAAACGACACCGCGCGCACGTCCGGATGCCGCACGAGCGCATCGCCGGCCGTCGCGCCGTAACCCTGCACGACGTTCAGCACGCCCGGCGGGATGCCGGCTTCGAGCGCGAGCCGGCCGAGCTGGTCGGCCGTCAGCGGCGACAGCTCCGACATCTTTAGCACGGCCGTGTTGCCGAGCGCGAGACACGGCGCCGTTTTCCACGTGGCCGTCATGAACGGCACGTTCCACGGCGACACCAGCGCGCACACGCCGACCGGCTGGTACAGCGTGTAGTTCAGCATCTGGTCGTCGACCGGATAGGTGCGGCCGTTCATCTGCACGCACACTTCCGCGAAGAAGTTGAAGTTCTCGGACGCGCGCGGAATCAGCTGCTTGCTCGTCTGCGCGATCGGCAGGCCCGTGTCCTGCGTCTCGAGCGCCGCGAGCATCGGCACGTTCTTTTCGATCAGCTCGCCGAGCTTGCGCATCAGCTTCGCGCGCTCCTTCGCCGGCGTGTTCGCCCATTTCGGGAACGCTTCCTTCGCCGCGCGCACGGCCGCGTCGACCTCAGCCTCGCCGCCCGACGCGACGTCGGTGATCACGTCGCCCGTCGCCGGGTTCAGCGTCGTGAAGGTGTCGCGGCTCTCCACTTCCCGGCCGCCGATCCAGTGCTTGATGGTCATGTGCTCTCCTTCCTTGGGCGACGGGCTCAGCCGGCGCGATAGTAGTCTGCTTCGCCGACGATCGTGTTCACGAGCCGGCCGATCCCTTCGATTTCGGTCACGACCTCGTCGCCCGGCTGCGTGTCGGCCAGCCCCTCGGGCGTGCCGGTCAGGATCAGGTCGCCCGGCGAGAGCGTCATGAAGCTGCTGATGTGCTCGATCAGCGCCGGCACGTCGAACACCATGTCGCGCGTGCTGCCGCGCTGTGTCTCGCGGCCGTTCACCGTCGTGCGCAGCGTCAGGTCGCCCGCGTCGCCGATCTCGTCGCGGCTGACGAACCACGGCCCGAGCGGCGTGCAGGTGTCGCGGTTCTTCACGCGCAGGTTCGGGCGGTAGTAGTTCTCGAGATAGTCGCGGATCGCGTAGTCGTTCGCGACCGTGTAGCCGGCCACGTAGTCGATCGCCTGCGCGCGGCTCACGTGGCGCGCGGGCCGGCCGATCACGACGGCCAGTTCGCACTCGTAGTGCATGTGCGTGGCGTCCGCCGGGCGCACGGTCAGCGACCGGTGGCCGACGAACGTGTTCGGCCCTTTCAGGAAAATCAGCGGCTCGCTCGGCGCGTTGAACGCGAGTTCCTTCGCATGGTCCGCGTAGTTCAGGCCGAGCGCGAACGTCGTGCGCGGCGCGACGGGCGGCAGCCACGCCACCGCGTCCTCGGCCACCACGCGCCCCGTGTCGAGGCGGATCGCGCCGTCGCCGGCCGGTTCGGCCGCATGCAGTGCGCCGTTGTAGATCACCCGCGCCGTCTTCATCATGCTTTCTCCGCCATCAGCGTATGCCGCAACGTGCCGATGCCGGCCGCGGCGATCTCGATCGTGCTGCCCGCGCGGGCACGCGGTGCGCCGCCGGCGACGCCGAGCAACAGCACGTCGCCCGCGTCGAACGACATGAAGGCCGTCACGTCGGCGATCAGTTCGCGCACCGGGCGAATCAGCGTCGCGGTCGATGCGGACGCGGCCAGTTCGCCGTCGATCCGCACCGTCAGCCCGATCGCATCGACATCGGCGAGCGCAGCGGCCGGCACGATCGCCGGGCCGAGCGGGCAGAAGCCGTCACGGCACTTGAAGCGCACGGCCGGACGGTAGTAATCGGGATGCGGCACCGATACGTCACTTGCGAGCGTGAAGCCGTGCACGTAATCGAGCGCCTGCGCGGCCGCCACGCGCGTCGCGCGCCGCGCGAACACGACGGCCACCGACGCGCCGATCTCCAGCGCGTCGACACCGGCCGGCACGACCACGGCGGCGCCGTCGGCCGCATGCGTGTTGGCGGATTTGATGTACAGGATCGGCGCCTGGGGCGGCCGGCCGTAAGGCGGTGCGTTCACCGCATCGCCGAGCGCGTCGAGCGCCGCGCGCTCGTTGAGCAGCGCGCCGTAGACGGTTCCGATGGCGACCGGCAACGGCGGCGCCGCGGCGGTCGTGCAAGACAGCTCCATGCGTCATTCCCCTGCCGCGCGTCGCGGCGCATCGTCAATACTTAACATCTTAAGTAAACAATCGAGCGGTGGCAACCTTGATTACCCTGATAGGCGAAATTCACCAGCTTCGGCTGTTAAGATTGATGCGTCCCCCGTCCTCTATTCACCCTGATGAACCGTACGCTCGACCATCGCAATCTGGCCATGCTGCTGCTCGAGGCCCGCGAAACGCTGATGGGCCTGTTTCGCCCCATTCTCAAGGAATTCTCGCTGACCGAACAGCAATGGCGGATCATCCGCGTGCTCGACGGCGAACCGGCGCAGGCGCTCGAAGCCGGGCAGATCGCGAAACGCTGCTGCATCCTGAGCCCGAGCCTGACCGGCGTGCTGGAGCGGATGGAACGCGACGGCCTGATCACGCGCACGCGCGCGCAGGAGGATCAGCGCCGGCTGGTGGTCAGCCTGACGCCGCAAAGCCGGAAACTGGTGACGGAAATCGGTCCGCGCATCGACGAGCAATATCGTCAGCTCGAATCGCGATTCGGCCAGGACGGCCTCGAGGATATCTACCGCGCGCTCGACCGGCTCATCGAACTCGGCAGCGACGCGTAAAGAAGGCGCCCGCGCCGCCACGCGCGGGAACGGGCGCCGGTACGACGCGGGCGGTTAGGGCCTGTTCACGCTAATAACGGGCTTGCGCTCGCCCTAATGGATCGCGCCGCGCATCAGCTCGGTCACGGCCACGCCGCGCGACGTGCGCATGCACTCCTCGACGTAATCGATGAACGGCAACGGCTCGAAGTCGATTTCGTCGCGCACGCGGCGATTGTCGAACACGCGATCGACCGTCGCGAATTCCCCGCAGCGCTGCAGCGCCCGGCCGATCACGCGCTCGAGCGCCGGATCGGGGCGCCCGAGCACGTCGCGCACGACGAGCGGCAGTTCGGCCGGCGCGCATGCCGCGTAGCGCGGCGCCCCGGTCATCCCCGCCGCCTCGTCCATCGCGCGCACGATCTGCGCGACCTGCGGCGCCTCGTCGCCGGCCGACACGTGATAGACGTCGTGCGCGAGCGTCGGCTTGACGGCCAGCAGCATCGTCGCGCGCGCCACGTCGTCCACCGACACGATGTCGATGCGCGTCATCGGCCGCGCGGTGAAGCGGCGCGCCGCATGCGCGAGGCGGAACATCCAGAACGAATTCGGCGCGGGCCGCGTGCCGAGCACCGTATGGCCGACCACGTGCGATGGCCGCACGACGACGAGCGGCAGCCCGAGCGCGCGCAGGCGCTGCTCCGTCTCCGCCTTCGCGTGCAGGTAGTCGGCCGCGAGCACCGCGCCCGGCAGGCCTTCGTCGGCCGGCGGCGCGACGCCGTTCGCCGCGTCGCGCTCCGCCTCTTCCTGCACGATCCCGCCGCGGCCCGCATGCGCGTAGGCCGTGCCGACGTACACGAAGCGCTGCAGGCGCGGCGCGCGCGCAAAGCGTTCGGCGAAGTGCACCGCATCGGCGATATCGGCCTGCAGGTGCGCGCCGTCGGCCGGCGACGCATGGCCCGCGCAGTGAATCACGTGCGTCGCGCCGGCGAGGCGCGGTGCATCGGCGCCGTGCCACACGTCGCCGAGTGCGCCCACGATCACGTTCGCATCGGTCAGGCGCGACGCCCAGTACGGCGCGAGCCCCGCGCGCAGCGCCGCTTCGCGCAGCCGCGCGACCGCATGGCCGCGGTCCTGCGCGCGCACGACGCAGACGATGCGTTCGAGCAGCCCTGCATTGACGAGCGCCGTCAGCACGGTACTGCCGATGAAGCCGGTGGCGCCGGTCAGCACCAGCCGTCCGACGTTCGCCGCCGCGACCGGTGCGCTGGCCGGCGACACGAGGCTCGTCCGCCAGTTCAGCGACAACGCGGTTTTCCAGATCAGCACGATAGTCTCCTTCGAAGAGTCGGCCGGGCGGCGCGGTGCCCGCGGTTGCGGGCGGCGCACGGCTCACCGGCCGGGCCGGGGCTGACGCGCGCCCCGGCTGCTCCCGATCGGGCGTGCGGCCTGCGATCGCGTCGATCGCGCTCTGGCACGAGGCGGCGGCAGCCGGTGCGGACGGGCGTCCGCGGCACAGGATCGGGAAGTTCCCAGTGTGGGGCCCGACCGCATGCAAGTCTGTCCCGAAAGTTTCGTGAAAGTGTGCCGATTTGTACGCGATTGTCGGAGTGTGTCGTGCCGGCCGTCTCGTCAGCACGCTGAAACGTTCCGCCCGGACGCATTCCAACCGGGCCGGATCACGTCGGTCGGCCTCGTTTCGGCGGCGGTCGACGCGCGACAGATCGACGCGGCCCGCGGCGATGTCATCCCATGTCCCGGCCGCCGGGTGCGCGCGCCCGGACACCGCCGTCGCCGGTACTGCCCATGTGTCGGGGCGCCTCCGGAATGACCATGAATCGTCAGACGTCCTTTCATCTGGAATCGAAATAGACCCGATATGAATTTATTGCGGATTATCACTTGCGTTTCACACCAGTCTATCTAGACTGTTCAAGTTCAAACGGTCGAATGTGTCTTTTTTCAGGAGACGATGCAATGCGCCTCACCATTCGGATTAATGGCAGCGAATCGGCAACCCGGCATTCCTTCGCAGTCTTGTGGGTCGATACCGACGAGGGTCTGTGGTCGCGCGAGGCACATCAGGGCATCGACCTGCCGACCTGGGGCAAGGTCCGCGACATCGAAGGCGCGATGGCGCTCTGTGCGGCCGACAGCGGCAATGCCGTCTGTCAGTTGAAGGGGCTGTCGTTCGATGCGGTGCGCCGCGAACAGGGCCCCGCGGTGCTCGCCGGCGACCATCCCGACGGCGCGTGGCGCCTGCAGGCGGTCGATACCTGCACGACCCAGCCGGAATACCGGGAATTTATTTCCGTGGCCCGATAGGTATTATTGACATCAATCGTCTGCGGTTTTCGGGTTTATTCCGGTAGTCGTGATATTCATTTCGATATTCAGTATGAATGGCGCCTCGGTTCGAGGCGCTTTTTATTTTCGAGATTAGAGAAATAATCTGCCGCACGGGCAATTGATCGCGCGCCGGAACGGTTGCGATCGCGCGATGGCGAAGACCGAGTGCCCGACTCGCCACTCAATGGATCGATCGTCCGTGTGTTCATCCTCCGCAGCCGCCGCGGCATCCTCCGTCGTTCCCGCCTTTCCCGCGCTTTCCTCCCTTTTCCAGATGGCCTACCCTTCGCCTTTTTGCGGGGCCGGAACATACTTTCCTCACACTGTGTTTACTCATTTATTACAATCGCATTATTCAGACTGACCCGCCGCCGTCCGGCGGCCCGACCCGGCCATTGCATGAGCGTGAAAAAGAAGACCCATCCTGCCGATCCGTACGCGGCGGCGACCAAGAATCCGATGCTCGCCGCGCGCCTGCCGATGTGGCGCTCGAGGCTGATCGTGGTCGTCGTGTTCCTCGCGTTCGCCGCGCTGATCGCGCGCGCTTTCTGGGTGCAGGTCGCGAACCAGGATTTCTACGTCGGCCAGGGCCAGAAGCGCTATCAGCGCACGATCGAGCTCGACGCGATGCGCGGGCGCATCGTCGACCGCAACGGCGCGATGCTCGCGGTCAGCCTGTCGACCTATGAAATCTGGGCGAACCCGAAACAGGTCGCCGACACCGATTACCCGCAGATCGCGAAGCTGCTCGACCTGCCGCTCGTCGAGGTGAAGCGGCGCCTCGGCAACGACAAGACGTTCGTGCTGCTCAAGCGGCAGGTCGACGCGGACACCGCCAGCCGGCTCGACAAGCTCGCGATCGACGGCATCACGCAGATCGCCGATTCGAAGCGCTTCTACCCGGAAGGCGAATCGGCCGCGCACGTGGTCGGCTTCACGAACGTCGAGGACAAGGGCCAGGAAGGCGTCGAGCTCGCGGCGAATGCACGGCTGCAGGGCACGTCCGGCCAGCGCGAGGTGATCCGCGACCGGCTCGGCCGCATCGTGTCGGACACGCGCCCCCTCGTCCCCGCGCAGCACGGCGCGACGATCGAACTGACGATCGACCGCCGCATCCAGCAGCTCGCGTTCAGCCAGCTCAAGGCGGCCGTGATCGAGAACAACGCGCTGGCCGGCAGCGTCGTCGTGCTCGACGCGCAGAACGGCGAGATCCTCGCGCTCGCGAACTATCCGACCTTCGACCCGAACGACCGCGCCCGCCTCACCGGCCAGCAATTGCGCAACCGCGCGGTGATCGACACGTTCGAACCGGGCTCGACGATCAAGCCGCTCGTCGTCGCGCTGTCGATCGACGAGCGCAAGGTCACGCCGAACACGATCATCAACACGTCGCCGGGCACCTACAAGATCGGCCCGGCGGTGATCCACGATACGTCGAACCACGGGTCGCTGACGGTATCGCAGGCGCTGCAGAAGTCGAGCAACGTCGCGCTCGCGAAACTGGCGCTGAACCTGCCCGCAGAAACGATCTGGAACAAATACCAGGAGTACGGGATCGGCCGCGCGCCGGAACTGACGTTCCCGGGCGTCGCGTCGGGCCGGCTGCGCGGCTACAAGCGCTGGCGGCCGATCGAGCAGGCGACGATGGCGTACGGCTACGGGCTGTCGATGTCGCTGCTGCAGATCGCGCAGACCTACACCGCCTATGCGGGCGACGGCACGCTGCACCCGGTGTCGCTGCTGAAGAACGGCACCGACCAGCAGACGATCGACGCGCACCGCGGCCACCGCGTGACGTCGCCGCAAACGGCCGCCGCGATCCGCTCGATGCTGGAGATGGCGGTGGGCGAAGGCGGCACGGGGCGCCGCGCGCGCGTCGACGGCTACCGGATCGGCGGCAAGACGGGTACCGCGCGCAAGCAGGTCGGCGCCAGCTATGCGAAGGGCAAGTACCGCGCGCTGTTCGCGGGGATGGCGCCGATGAGCGACCCGCGCCTGATCGTCGCGGTGATGATCGACGAGCCGCGCGGCAAGGGCTACTACGGCGGCACGGTGGCCGGCCCGGTGTTCGCGTCGGTCACGAGCGGCTCGCTGCAGTTGCTCGGCGTGCCGCCCGATGCACCGGTCGAGCCGGAGAAGAATGCGCCGGGGAAAGCTGCCGCGCCGCAGAAGACGGTCGCGGCGCCGAAAGCCGCGGCAACGCCGACCGTCACGCAGAAACCGTCGGCATCGCTGAAGACGGCCGCGCAATCCGGCACTGCCGCACCCGCGAAGATGGCTACCGCAGGCTGACGACGCCAGGGTCGGTGCCGTATCCGCATCGACCACGCACCACGCTATTCGAGCGTTCCCGCCGCGTCTTCCTACGATTTTTTGCGCGCCGCCGTCGGCCTTGCGTGCGCGCCCGACTACCGGCAACCGGCCGGCAATCGCGTGATGGCGCAGGAACGGACGCCCGAGACGTTCTACCGAGACCGAAGCACGCAGGGCCGACCGCCGCCGCGCCCCTGCCCGCTGCGCGGCGCGATGCCGCGCACCGTCAATGCGCGGCCGCGACCGGCTTCGCCATCCGGCCGAGCACGTGCTCGGTCATCCCGCGCGCGAGTTCGCTCTCGCCCATGAACACGGTGCCGATGCCCTCGCTCGACAGCAGCGCGGCCTCGTCGCCGCTGTTCGTGCACAGCACGACCTCGAGCGTCGGATTGAGCGTGCGCGAGATCTCGACGATCTGCCGCACGTCGAACACGTCGGGCAGCGTGACGACCAGCATTCCGGCGCGGGCGATATGCGCCTGCACGAGCACGATCGGCTCGATCGCGTCGCCCGACACGGCCGCGATGCCGTCCGCGCGCAGCTTCTCGACGAGCTCGCGATTCTGCTCGACGACGACATACGCGATCCCGCGCTCGTCCAGCGCATGCGCGATCCGCGTGCCCACCTTGCCGTAGCCGACGATCACCACCTGCCCGGTCAGATGCGTCTGCGGCGTCGACATCGGCAGCGCCGCGAGCGGATCATCGCGCGCCTCCAGCTTGCGCGCGAACGCCGAATGCTTGCGGATCCACGCGAGCGCCGGATCGATCATCGCGAACAGCAGCGTGTTCATCGCGATCGAGATCAGCGCAACCGCGAGAATCAGGCTCTGCCCCTCGGCCGACAACAGCCCGAGCGCACGGCCGAGCCCCGCGAGAATGAACGAGAATTCGCCGATCTGCGCGAGGCCCGCGCCGACCGTCAGCGCGGTATTCAGCGGATAGCGGAACGCGATCACGAGCGCGACCGCCGCGAGCGTCTTGCCGATCAGCACGATCGCCGCGACCTCGATCACGTGCAGCGGCTCTTCGATCAGCACCTTCGGATCGAACAGCATGCCGACCGAGATGAAGAACAGCACCGAGAACGCGTCGCGCAACGGCAGCGTCTCGTCGGCCGCGCGCCGGCTGAACTCCGACTCGCGCATCATCATCCCGGCGAAGAACGCGCCGAGCGCGAACGACACGTCGAACAGCTTCGCTGCGCCGAACGCGATGCCGACCGCGGCCGCGATCATGCACAGCGTGAACAGCTCGCGCGAACCGGTGCGCGCGACGAGCCACAGAATGCGCGGAAACACGCGCTTGCCGACCACCAGCATCAGCGCGATGAACGCGGCGACCTTCAGCATCGTGACGCCGAGCGTGCCCCACACGCTGCCGCCGGCCGCATGCGCGTCGCCGGGCGGCGTGCCGCCGAGCAGCCCCGCCACCGGCGGCAGCAGCACCAGCACGAGCACCATCACGAGATCCTCGACCACCAGCCAGCCCACCGCGATGCGCCCGTTGACCGTCTCGACGAGCCCGCGCCCTTCGAGCGCACGCAGCAGCACGACGGTACTCGCGACCGACAGCGCGAGCCCGAACACGAGCGCCGCGCCGAGGCTCCAGCCCCACGTGAGCGCGAGCCCGCCGCCGAGCAGCGTCGCGACGGTGATCTGGACGATCGCGCCCGGCAGCGCGATCTTGCGCACCGCGAGGAGATCGCCGAGCGAAAAATGCAGGCCGACGCCGAACATCAGCAGCATCACGCCGACTTCGGCGAGCTGCTGCGCGAGCGACAGGTCGCCGACGAAACCGGGCGTGCCGGGGCCGATCACGATCCCGGCGAGCAGATAGCCGACGAGCGGCGGCATTTTCAGCAGCGACGCGAGGTAACCGAAGATCATCGCGAGACCGAAACCGGCCGCGAGCAACGCAATCAGGCTGACGTCATGAGGCATCCCCCCTCCCAGGCTCTTGTAACTATTTAGTAAGGTTCAAGAGTGAAAGGATAAGGGATGAGGCGGAAAAATGGCGCGCCGCCGCGAAAATTTCCCGCAGCGGCGCGTGTTGCGGGGCGCGACCCCGGCGAAGGAAAAGGCGTCGTAACGCCGCCGCGCGTCGGCGCGAACGCAGCAGCAGGCAGGGCTCGCGCCCCGCCGCTGCCGTTAGCGCGACGCTTGCGGGAACCGCGCGCCCGGCGGCGGCTCGGGCCGCGTCGACGGCACGCTCTTGCGCACCTTCGCGACCTGCGCGGCCGTCACCGGCGCGCCCGTGTTGCCCCAGCTCGTGCGCACGAAGTTCGACACGTCCGCGACTTCCTGGTCCGACAGGCGCCAGCCGAACGGCGGCATCGTGAAGGTCGACGGCGCGGTGCGCGTGCCCTGCAGCGCGCTGCCTTCGAGCACGACGTGGATCAGCGAGGTCGGATCGTCGCCCTGCACGACCGGGTTGCCGGCGAGCGCCGGGAACACGCGCGTGTAGCCGTGGCCGTCGCTGCGGTGGCAGGCCATGCAGTTGTCGCGATAGACGGCCGCGCCCGGCTTGCTCGCGTCGCCGGTCTGCAGCGCCTTCGCCGCGGCCGCGTCGTACACGTGCGGCTGCTCGCCCTGCACACGCGGCGGCAACGTCTTCAGATAGCGCGCGATCGCGCTCAGGTCGTCGTCGGTCATGTGCTGCATGCTGTGGCCGACCACGTCCGTCATCCCGCCGAACGCGGCCGTGCGCAACGTGCGGCCCGTCTTCAGGAACTGCACGATCTCGGTTTCGTTCCACGTGCCGAGGCCCGTGCGCGGCTCGCCGCGCAGGCTCGTCGGCACCCAACCGTCGATCGCCGCGCCGCCCGCCAGGAAGTCGAGGCCGTCCGCGTCGGTCAGCCCGCGCTCCTGCATCGTCGGCGCGCGCGGCGTGTGGCACGCGCCGCAGTGGCCGAGCCCCTGCACCAGATACGCGCCGCGCGCGACCACCGGGTCGGTGTACGACGCCGCGTCGAACGGCTTCGGCGACGGCGCGAACAGCTTGCGCCAGATGCCGAGCGGCCAGCGCATCGACAGCGGCCACACGATGTCGACCGCGCGGTTCTCGTGCTCGACCGGCGCGACGCCGTGCATGAAGTACGCGTACAGCGCCTTCATGTCGTCGTCGGTCAGACGCGCGTACGACGGAAACGGCATCGCCGGATACATCGTGTCGCCGTTCTTGCGCACGCCTTCGCGCACCGCGCGGGTGAAGTCCTCGTAGCTCCAGCCGCCGAGGCCCGTCTTCGCGTCCGGCGTGATGTTCGTCGAGTAGATCGCGCCGATCGGCGTATCGAACTTCAGGCCGCCCGCGAACGGCTTGCCGCCGCTCGCGGTGTGGCACGCGATGCAGTCGCCTGCGCGGGCCAGGTATTCGCCGCGCTTGACGAGCGCCGCGTCGGCGGACTGGGCGACAGGCGCAGCAGCCGCGCCCGAAGCCGCGGCCGCCACGGACGCCGGCTGCGCGAACGCCGTTCCGCCCGCGAGCCCGAATGCCGCCCATGCCGTGCCGATCGCCAGCGCGCGCCGCAGCGGAGAAACGCGGCGCGCGGCGTTGTGGTGATTCATCGTCCTCTTCATACGGTCACCAGCGGGGCGGGATTTTTCAGGTATTGCTCGCGGATCGCGCGCGCCGACCAGTAGGCCAGCGCCGCGATGATCCCGGTCGGGTTGTAGCCGATGCCCTGCGGCAGCGCCGATGCGCCCATCACGAACACGTTGTGCACGTCCCAGCACTGCAGGTAGCGGTTCAGCACGCTCGTCTTCGGGTCGGTGCCCATGATCGCGCCGCCGACGAGGTGGGTCGTCTGGTACTGGCGCGAGTCGAAGTGCTTGCCGAACTCGCGCGTCGACACGCCGATCGCCTTCGGCCCCATCGCCTCCGCGATCTTCTTCATCTGCCCGGTCACGTACTGCGCCATCTTGATGTCGTTGTCCTTCCAGTCGAACGTCATCCGCAACAGCGGCTGGCCGTACGAATCGCGGTAGGTCGGGTCGAGATCGAGATACACGTCGCGGTACGACATGTTGGTGCCGTGCGCGTCCATCGAGATCGTGTGCGCGTAGTTGTCCTTGACAGCCTTCTTCCACGCCGAACCCCACTGCGGCGTACCGGGCGGCGTCGCGATGCCGCTGATCGGCTTCACGCCGGCCTGGTTCACC
The DNA here is from genome assembly GCF_902832955.1 of Burkholderia sp. BCC0044. Lineage (NCBI taxonomy): Bacteria > Pseudomonadati > Pseudomonadota > Betaproteobacteria > Burkholderiales > Burkholderiaceae > Burkholderia > Burkholderia sp. BCC0044. The sequence goes on from NZ_CADFDO010000002.1 coordinate 1,093,285, forward strand.
CACAGCGGCGAGCCGCCGACGAAACCGAGCGGGCCATGATCGAAGTTGTCCGCGTTGAAGTCGTCCACCGCGACGCCGTTGCCGCCCGCGCCGATGAACGGATTCGTGTAGGTATCCTTGTCGAAGAACGCCTTGATCGTCGACAGGTTCTGGTACGCGAAATTGCGGCCCACGACACCTTCGCCCGAGATCGGATCGTACGGCTTGCCGATGCCCGACAGCAGCAGCAGGTGCACGTTGTGATACTGGAACGCGGCCACGATCACGAGATCGGCCGGCTGGTGCACTTCGCGTCCGGCCGGATCGACGTAGGTCACGCCGGTCGCGCGCTTCTTCGCGTCGTCGAGGTCGACGCGCAGCACGTGGCACTTCGAGCGCAGCTCGAAGTTCGGCGCCTGCTTCAGCGCAGGCAGGATGTTCAGGTTCGGCGACGCCTTCGAATACATGTAGCACGCGTAGCCGCTGCAGTAGCCGCAGAAGTTGCACGGGCCCATCTGCACGCCGTACGGGTTCGTGTACGGGCCCGACGTGTTCGCCGACGGCAGCCGGTACGGATGCAGGCCGAGCGAGTGCGCGGCGTCGAAGAAGCGCTGCGCCGAATACGTATTGAGCTGCGCGGGCAGCGGGAAGTTGTCGCTGCGGTTCGCCTCGAACACGTTGCCGTCGCCGACCACCTTGCCGCCGACCTTGTACGCCTGCCCTGACGTGCCGAACACCTTCTCGGCGAAATCGAAATGCGGCTCGAGCTCGTCGTACGTGACGCCCGTATCCTGGATCGTCATCCCTTCGGGGATGAACTTCTTGCCGTAGCGCTCTTCATAGTGGCTGCGCAGACGCAGCTCTTCCGGCGTGATCCGGAAGTGCACGCCCGACCAGTGCAGGCCCGCGCCGCCGACGCCTTCGCCCGGCAGGAACGCGGCAAGCTGTCGATATGGCAGCGCGGTGTCCTGCAGGCCGTGGCGGATCGACACGGTCGTCTTCGACAGGTCGAGGAACAGCTTCTTGCGGATGTTGTAGGTCAGCTCGTCGATCGTGTTCGGGTACGCGCCGTCCGGATAGGTGTCGCGATATTCGCCGCGCTCGAGCGCGACGACGTTCAGGCCCGCTTCGGTCAGTTCCTTCGCGAGAATCGCGCCGGTCCAGCCGAAGCCGACGATCACCGCGTCGACATGCGGCTTCTTGTCTGCGGCCATCAGCTGCGCTCCCCGTTGATCGAGACGGGGCCGTACGGATAGGGCTTGCCGCTCTGGTTGACGAAATCCATGAAGTCCGCGCGCGCGCCCGGGAAACCGATCATCTTCCACGCGGCCATGTCGCGATTGCCGCCGTGCACCGGATCGCAGAAGTAGCCTTCGCGCGTGTTCTGCAGCAACTGGCCGAGGAACACGCCGGGCGGGACGTCGTCGATCTGCGCGCCGCCCTTCTCCAGCGCGCCGAGCACCGTGTCGCGCGTCGGCGCGTCGAGATCCGCGAACGCCTTGCCGTGCGCTTTTTCGCAATAGCGGTTGACCGCCGCGATGCCGAGCCGGTAGATGTCGCGCGGCACCAGCTTCAACTGATAGCCGAGCTCGGGCACGCCTTGCTGGAACGGCCCCTGCATGTACCACGTCGCGCCGTGCGCATACGGCGTCTCCATCTGGCGATCGATGAATTCGGGCACGCCGGCCTCGAGCGCGCCGGGGCCTTCGGCGTCGGCCGGAATCAGCCGGTCGACGGCGGCCTGGACGAACGCCCATTCCTTCGCATCGAAAAAGGTCGGCTTGTACGGCGCGCGTTCGGCGCTGGCCGATGCGGCGGGCGCGTTGCCGGCCGTCGTCGCGGACGGCGACGACGAGCGCAGGTCGCAGCCGGCGACCGACGCGATCGGCACGAGCGCGACCGATGTGCGCAGGAAACGGCGACGCGAATTGGGTTTGTCAGGTGGCGTGGACATGGTCGGATGTTGATCGTTGGGGATCGGGGTTCGGACGCGCGCATTCCGCATGTCGCGTGCCCGGCAGGCAGCCGTGCCGCAGGCGGCCGGTCGCCCTGTTCTTTCGTGTGTTGCGCACAACCTCGATGCAGGCGTCCGGCCGCGCGGTCCGCGGCGGCGCCGTCATTGCAGCCGCGCGTCGCCCCAAGTTCCGGCGGCGCTGCGCGGATCGACCTCTTCGCGGGCCCTATCGTCGGACAAATACCGGCATCCGCCTGCATCGGCCCGTCATCGCCCATGACCCTAGTTCAACTTAGACGCCGCGTCTGCCGACGGCAAGCGCAACGTGCACGACCCTCTTTTCGGGTCCGGCGACGAGTGCGGCGAATTATATATGGAACCGGTTCCAGTGCTAGAGGGTTCAATGCAATTCAGTGCATCGAAATTAGCAACAATAGGAAATCCGAAAGCCGGAATGTGCAAGGATGGCCAGATGGCGGACAGCCGCGCCGCTCGGGCGGACGATCGGGCGGCGGCGCGCGCGTGTCGCTTTCCCGCGACGCCCGATCAGATGGCGGTGCGGATTGGCAGCGCGCTCTGGTAGCCTCCGCCACTCATGAATACCCAGAAAAACAAACGGCCAGCGCCCGATGCGACCGGCATCAGCAAATATCTGAGCTACCTGTTGCGCCACGAGCCGCAGGCCATCGGCCTGCAACTGGACGCCGAAGGCTGGGCCGATATCGACGAACTGATCGCGCGCGCCGCCCGTCACGGACACCGGCTCGATCGCGCGACGATCGAAAGCGTCTGTGCAACCAGCGACAAGCGACGCTTCGCACTGTCGGACGACGGCCGGCGCATCCGCGCGGTACAGGGCCATTCGACGCCTGTCGTGCAGCGCCGGTATCCGGCCGCGCAACCGCCCGAACGCCTGTATCACGGCACGGCGACACGCTTCCTCGATTCGATTCGTGCACAAGAGCTGAAACCCGGCGCCCGTCATCACGTGCATCTGTCGGCGGACATCCGGACGGCGCTGGCCGTCGGCGCGCGCTACGGCGTGCCCGCGATTCTCGAAGTCGATGCGCGGCGCATGCACCGGCAGGGCCACACGTTCTTCGTCGCCGAAAACGGTGTGTGGCTGACCGATGCCGTGCCGGCCGACTACCTTGCGCTGATCGATACGCCCGCGGGCTGAATCGCGCGCGGCTCTCCCCTCACCACGGCCAGAACATCGACGCGATCGACAACGCCAGCGCCGCGCACAGCGGCGAGTAATACAGCGTGTCCATTCGTGCGAAACGCGACCCGCGAACCCGCTTGAAGAAGCCGACGTAGCGGAAATCGCCGACGGCCCGCACCGCGAAGATCAATGCGAGCGCAACGACCGCGAACGCGATCGTGCATGGATACGCGTTGTGCCCGAGCCAGCCGGCACGCGCGGCGACCACGCCTGCGCCGCCCAGCAGTGCCGCCGCGATGGCAAGCGTGCCGACCGCAGTCGGCCGCAACAGCGGCATGCCGTCCTGCTCCGGAATGGCCGCGCGCTTGCCCAGCCGCCCGCCGAACGCCCAGTAGACATGCACGAACGCGATGGCGCAAAGCGTCGGCACGCTGAAATACGCACTGGTCATGTCGATCGATGTCCTCGCCTCGTTGTCTCGTCGTTTTGCCGAAAGGATTCCGGCGCGCGGCCCCGGCCCGCGGCACGCATGACGATACCGAAACCCGGCCACGTGCGCATTGCGACGTCCGGTCGCAACCGGTCGCCGCGCATGCTGCGTTGCAGTGCGGTGCGTCGGCGCGCAGGCCGCCTGCTTGACTTCCCTCCGCGCACCACTAGGCTGTTATTCCAGTACTGCGATCGGCATGCCGCTGCGCCACCGGCTGCCCGCACGACGACGATAACGAAGGCCATGGAGGCGACTCATGCTGATCGGTGTGCCGAAGGAGATCAAGAACCACGAATACCGCGTCGGCCTCACGCCGGCCGGCGCGCGCGAACTCACGCGGCACGGCCATCGCGTGCTCGTGCAGCGCGGCGCGGGCACGGCGATCGGCCTGCTCGACGACGACTACACGGCCGCGGGCGCGACGCTCGGCGACGGCGCGGAAGAAATCTTCGCGCGCGCCGACATGATCATCAAGGTGAAGGAGCCGCAGCCCACCGAATGCGCGATGCTGCGGCGCGGCCAGATCCTCTACACGTACCTTCATCTCGCGCCCGATCCCGACCAGGCCGCCGCGCTCGTGAAATCCGGCGCGGTCTGCATCGCGTACGAAACCGTCACGGGCCCCGGCGGCGGCCTGCCGTTGCTCGCGCCGATGAGCGAAGTGGCCGGACGCATGTCGATCCAGGTCGCGGCGACCCACCTCGAAAGCCCGCGCGGCGGCCGCGGCGTGCTGATGGGCGGCGTGCCGGGCGTGCCGGCCGCGCATGTGGTCGTGCTCGGCGCCGGCGTGGTGGGCACCGGCGCGCTGCAGATGGCGGTGGGCCTCGGCGCGCGCGTCACCGTGCTCGACAACAACGTGAACCGGTTGCGCCAGCTCGATCTGGTGTTCGCCAACCGGATCGCGACCGTCTGCTCGAACGCGCATACGGTCGACGAAGCCGTGCGCGATGCCGACGTCGTGATCGGCGCCGTGCTCGTGCCGGGCGCATCCGCGCCGCGGCTCGTCACGCGCGACATGATCGCGACGATGCGCAAGGGGGCGGTCGTCGTCGACGTCGCGATCGACCAGGGCGGCTGCTTCGAGACCTCGCATGCGACCACGCACGCGGCGCCGACCTTCATCGTCGACGGGGTGGTCCACTACTGCGTCGCGAACATGCCCGGCGCGGTCGCGCGCACGTCGACCTTTGCGCTGAACAATGCGACGCTCGGCCATGCGCTCGCGCTCGCCGACAAGGGCTGGAAGCAGGCGATGCTCGACGATCCGCATCTGCGCGCGGGCCTGAACGTGTGCGATGGCCACATCACGTACGAAGCGGTCGCGCTGGCGCTCGGCCTGCCCTACGTCCCGGCGACCGGCGTGCTCGCATGACCCTGCCGGCATGAGTTGAACGCATTGCGGCCGGCCGTGTTGCGTTCACGCGCCCGTCGACCGGCTCCGCTTCGCGCCGCTGCCCGCCCCGCTGCCCGCACCGCCCATCGTGCGCGCCAGCAGCGGCCGCAGTTGCGCGAGCGTGCGCGTGTTCAGCACGTCCTGCCGCGTCAGCCAGCCGCGCCGCGCCTGATCGACGCCGAACGCGAGGTTGTCGAGCGCGTCCGCGCTGCACGCATCCGAGCCGATCGCGACCGGCACGCCGGCCTTCGCGGCCTCGCGGCACCAGACGTCCGGCAGGTCGAATCGCCGCGGCAGCGCATCGAGTTCCACGAAACAGCCGCGCGCGGCGGCCTGCGCGAGCACGCGCGGCACATCCAGTTCGCATGCGTCGCGCTCGCCGAGCACGCGGCCGGTCGGGTGCGCGAGGATCGAGAAATGCGGATGGTCCATCGCGCGCAGCATGCGGTCGGTCTGCGCGCCGCGCGGCAGGTCGAAGCCGTCGCGTACCGCGCCGACCACGAGATCGAGCCGGCCGAGCATCGCGTCGGGCACATCGAGGCTGCCATCCTCGCGAATGCCGGCTTCCACGCCCTTGAGCAACACGAAATCGTCGAACGACGCGTTGATGCGATCGATCTCGTCGAGCTGGCGCGCGAGCCAGTCGAAGCCGTTGCGATCGCCGCCGCCGGGCGGTGCGCGGTCGGTGACGGCCAGGTACACGAGCCCGCGCGCACGCGCGGCGGCGGCCATCGCGCGCAGGCCGTCGCGGCCGGCCGATGCGTCGGTATGCGCATGCAGGTCGCCATGCAGATGCTTGCGCTCGACCAGCGCCGGCAGCGTGCCGGCACGCGACGCATCGATCTCGCCGCGATCCTCGCGCAATTCGGGCGGCACCTCGTGCAGCCCGATGGCCGCGTAGACCGATGCCTCCGTCGCACCGGCGATCCGCTCGTCGCCGCGAAACACGCCGTATTCGTTGATCTTCAGGCCGCCGGCCTGCGCGATCCTGCGCAGCGCGATGTTGTGCGCCTTCGATCCCGTGAAGTAGACGAGCGCCGCGCCGAACGCATCGGCATCGACGACGCGCAGGTCGACCTGCAGGCCGTTCGCGAGCATCACGCTCGACCGGGTCTTGCCGTGCGCGAGCACGCGCGCCACGTCGCCGTAGCCGACGAACGCTTCGGCGACCGCCGCCGGCTCGCGTGCGGTGACGAGGATGTCGAGATCGCCGACCGTCTCGCGGCGGCGGCGGAAGCTGCCGGCCGGCACGGCCTGGCCGACGCCGGCCACCGCACGCAGGCGTTCGAGCAACGGCATCAGCGCATGCGCGGCGTCGGGCAGCAGGAAGCGTTGCGGCTCGCGCTGCAGGCGATCGTCGATCGCCTCGAGCAGGTGCGCTTCGGTTTTCGCGCCGAAGCCCGGCAGCTCGCGCACATGCCCGCTCTTCGCTTCGGCGCGCAGCTGTTCGAGCGAATCGACGTGCAGCGCGTCATGCAGCGCCTTCACGCGTTTCGCGCCGAGCCCGGGCACATCGAGCAGCTCGACGATCGCGCCCGGCAGCGCATGACGCAAGGTCTGCTGCAGCTCGCAGGTGCCGGTCGCGGCGATCTCGCGCAGCTTCGACGCGAGATCGGCCCCGATCGACGGAATCTTCCCGAGATCGTCGCCGTTCGCGATCATCGTCGGGATGTCGCGGCCGTAGTCGGCGATCGTGCGGGCGGCGTTGCGGTACGCCCGCACGCGAAACGGGTTGGCGCCCTGGATCTCGAGCATGTCCGCGATCTCGGCGAATATGGCCGCGCATTCGGCATTGTGGATCGGCATGATCGGCGTGGCTCCCTTCCACTTGGATGGCGCCGCGCGCCAGCGCGACGGCGTCTGCCCGCCCGGCGCCGTTCGTCGACGCCGCCGGGCGCCCGTAGGTCATCCTACGCCGGCCGCGCGTCACGTGCAGCGCGGTTGGAGTCGCGACGTCAGAGCGACGCGCGCGGTGTCGTCGCGTAGCGCCGTTCGTAGAGCGTTTGGCAATGCGCGCAGCGTTCGGCGGTCGGGCGCGCCAGCAGGCGCTCGTAGGCGACCGAGCCGTCGCAGTCGATGCATTCGCCGTAACTGCCGTCGCGCATCCGCTGCTGCGCGCGGCCGATCGCGCGCAGCTCCGTCAGCTTCATGCCGATCAACGCATGATCGACGTCGACGAACAGGTCCGCGTTCGCCTCGTCGCCCTCGTCCGGCGCCGCGCCGGCAAGGTCCGCATAGGATTCCGACGCGCGCTGGTCTTCGCTCGTGCGGATCTCCGCACGCAGCGCCTGCTCGCTCTCGTTCAGCCGCTGCTTCAGCGTCTGCCGTTGTTGTGGGTCGAGCGACATGGCCGTCTCTCCTGTTCCGGGTTCCGCGCGAAAAAGAGCGGCGCGCGGTATCGCGCCGGGTGCGCGGCGCACAGGCATGACCTGTGCCGTCGCATCCGGACGAACGGGCGGCCGGACACGCGAAACGCCGGACGCATGCGACGCAGGATAAACCCATTGAACACGCGTGTGTTGACCGGAATCAGCGTGCCGGTCAGGCAGCGCCAGCCCTGCGAAAACTGGGGACGGACGAGCAATCCCGACCGGCGGCACGCGTCGCGAAGCCGGCCGCCACAACCGCAGCGCAGCAATTTCCGGCGCGGACACCACGCTTCTTGCCGTGCCCGCGAACCGGCATCACGCCGTCGATACGATCGCCCGCGCGGCGCCTCCTCGATGATTCGTCATCCTCAGAACGCATTGCGCCCGATGAAGCCGCGCACCACCGTCATCAGGATGATCTTGATGTCGAACCAGAAGCTCCAGTTCTGCATGTAGAACAGATCGAACTTCACGCGCGCCGCCATCGCCTCGACCTTGCGCGTCTCGCCGCGATAGCCGTTCACCTGCGCCCATCCGGTGATGCCGGGCCGCACGCGGTAGCGGTACATGTAGCAGTCGATCAGTTGCCGATACAGGTCGTCGTGTTCGATCGCGTGCGGACGCGGGCCGACCACCGACATCTGCCCGAACAGCACGTTGAAGAACTGCGGCAGCTCGTCGAGCGACGTACGCCGCATGAACGCGCCGACGCGCGTGATGCGCGAATCGTTGCGCGACGCCTGCCGCAAGACGCCCGGCTGTACGCGATGCACGCGCATCGTCCGGAACTTCAGGATGTCGAACTCACGGCCGTCGACGCCCTTGCGGCGCTGCCTGAACAGCACCGGCCCCGGCGACGACAGCTTGACCGCGATCGCCAGCATCGTCAGCAGCGGCAGCAACGGAATCAGCACGCCGAACGCGAACAGCCGGTCGAACGCGAACTTGGCCCACAGCTCCGGCGCGGAGCGCGGCGTGGTCGCGAGATTGATCGCCGGCATGCCGAGCACGTCGGTCGCGGAGCGATCGACCACCGCCATCTGCCGCACGTCGGGCAACAGCCGCAACTCGACGAACTCGTCGCGCAGTTCGCGCACGATGCGCTGGATCCGCCACTCGTGCGACATCGGCAGCGTGAGCCAGACCTCGTCGATGTCGCCGCCGCGAATCAGGTCGCGCAACGTGTCCCAGTCGTCGATCACCGGCACGCCGCCGATGCCGCCCGCGGCGGCCTGCGCGTCGTCGTCGAATACGCACGCGGCCACGAACGGGCCGTTCGGCGCGAGCTGCATCCGCTCGATCGCCACGCGCCCATATGCGGTGGCGCCGACGACGGCGACGCGGCGCTGCCGGGCGCGCGGATCGTCACGCGTCAGCGCGAGCGCCAGCAGCGCCGCACGGCCGAGCAGCAGCGCGGCGTCGCCGGCCAGCACCGTGCGCACGATCCAGCGGGTCGTGACCGTGCCGCCGCGGTTCATGATCCACATCGTGCCGGCCACCGTCAGCACGCTCGCGCACACCATCGCGACCGTCGTGTGCGTCAGCACGTGCGCATCGCCCTGCACCGCCACGCCGCCGCGCACGGTGCGCAGGTAGCGCGGCAGCAGCGCCGCCGTCAGCACGCACAGCAGCGCGATCGAACCGCGCTGCGCGTCGGACAGGTCATGCCAGCCGAGACCCGACGCCACCTGCGCGACGAGCGCCCCGGTCAGCACGAGCACGACGTCGGCCGCCGCGATCGCGGCACGCCGCATCGCATTCGTTCCACCGGACATCGACCGCATCGTCACGCACCATGGGCGGGGAATCCGCAACGCTCTTCCGGCATGCGCGGGCGAATCGTCGCGGGCCTCGCATTCGCGCGCGTGCCCAGCAACCGGCGATAGTCGGCACGAATCAGGTCGTAGCATTCGCACGCGTGATGTTCGAGGCCTTCGCGGTCGAGCACCGTGATGCGGCCGCGGCGTTGCCGGATCAGCCCGGCTTCCTGGAGGTTGCCGGCCGCTTCCGTCACGCCCTCGCGCCGCACGCCGAGCATGTTCGCGATCGTCTGCTGCGTGACGGCCAGCTCGTCGCCGTCGATCCGGTCGTGCGCGAGCAGCAGCCAGCGGCTGAGTTGCTCGCTGACCGAGTGATGCCGGTTGCACAGCGCGCTGCGCGAGATCTGCGCCATCGTCGTCTGGCAGGTGTTGAGCAGCAGCCGGTAGGTCTGCGCCGACCGCTCGAATTCGGCGCGCATCACGCAACTCGGCACGCGATAGGCCATCCCGCCGATGCGCACCTCGACCCGGTTCGACGCGGCGATGCCGCCGACCAGCGTCCCCAGCCCCACCACGCCCTCGCGGCCGACCACCGCCACCTCGACCATCGCACCGTCCTCCATCAGATGCTGGACCGACATCATCGCCGTCGTCGGAAAATGCAGATGGCGCATCGGTTCGCCGACCCGGTCGAGCATCCCGGCCTTGATCCTGACCAGTTCGAGATGCGGTGCGATGGCGCGGATGCTGTCCTCCGGGAGGGCAGCAAGAATGGCGTTCGCCGAATAGCTCGAGTGAAGATGAAGCATGTCTGTATCCCTTTTATCGTCCGCGCCGCTTGCAGCAGCGAGCACGGAACTCGTTATCGCGATGCGCGCCCGGACATTGACAGCGGTTGCGGCCCACAACCCTGAATCCGACTGATCATCGGCTTGTCAACGCCGAATTGAGTCGACTGCCCCGTTTCGACACGCCAGCCCGAATAAGCGATTTACGTGCCAATAGCCGCCCGTCCTTAATATATGAATCACATCCGATTTAGAACCCTCGAATAACCGCCCCCCAATCCCAAAAAGCGTCTCATTTCCGGACACTCCGCTGCGCGACGGACACTGCGCGCATTCGACTGATCAATTCCTCCGCGTCGGACCGGAACGCATGCGTGGCGGCTGCGACGCTTATCGTTCAAATACTTACAGCGGTTTTTCAATTGTTTCCGTGATGTGCGGCGCAGCATTTCGCGCGGTCGCCGCACCGCACACGCCCGTTTCAAACTGTCTCAAATTTGAATCGGGACACTCATCCGGGACTCTGTCCGTTACCGCACATATCCCACGCAACCTATTGATCTAAATGAAAAATCAGGTGATCCCCATTTATTTGTCAAATAATGTTCAATGCATTCTTGCCAAGTTCGCTGTACGATTCGCCACGTTGACCGATTGATTCCAAGTCGACATAGAATGACAAGCAAGCTCACGATTCCATTTCCGGATGATTAATTCCGTGGAAAGGAATCATTAAATCGACATAACGTTTTCGCTCAATCGCAACCGTCAAACATTGTGAAATAGCAAAATGTGGAATTGCCCGGATTCAATTGCGTGCTAGCCTTTTTCGCGAGTATCGTCTTTCCGTTTTTTTGATCAACAAAGTCCGCACGATCGTGCGAAATCCCGTTCCGGGGTTCGCCGAGACGACGCGCGACCGCCAACCTGCGAGGATGCGCCGTGACTCATCAGGCCGCCGAAGCCGTCGCGCATGCGAACGGCATGATCGAGCTGTCCCACAGCTTCGACGCCAACCGGTTCCTCGCGGCGATCGACCGCGACGAACTCGCCACGCTGAAGCCCCACCTGCAACTCGTTCACCTGAAATCCGGGCAGGTGCTCTGCGAACCCGGCGAAATGCTCGCCGCGGTCTACCTGCCGGTCACGACCGCGATTTCGCTGCAGTACGTGTCGTCCGGCGGCATGACGCTGGAAGTGGCGGAGATCGGCAGCGAAAGCGTGGTCTGCGACGACGTGATCGGCGGCAGCGGCCGGATGCCCTGCCGCGCGGTCGCGTGCCGCGACGGTTTCGTCTACCGGCTCGACCGGCGCGTCTTCGCGGCCGCGTTCGATGCGTCGCCGGTGATCCGCCATCTCGTGTTCGTCTGCGTGCGGCTGCTGATGGCGCAGGTCTCGCAGATCACGTTCTGCAGCCGTCATCACGTGCTCAAACATCAGTTGTGCAGATGGTTCCTGCTCGCGTTCGACCGCACGCGCAGCATCGAGATCCAGGTGACGCACAGCATGCTCGCGCAAATGCTCGGCGTGCGGCGCGAAACGGTCACCGACGCCGCCGGCGAAATCCAGAAGCTCGGCCTGATCCGGCAATACCGCAGCTCGATCGAGCTCGCCGATCTCGACGGCCTCGAAAAAATGTCGTGCGGTTGCCGCGCGATCGTGCGCGACGAGATGAAGCGCATCCTGTCGGCCGACTCGGGCGTGCCGGCCGCGTCGCGCGCGTGATCGGCGCGCCGGACCGGAGCGGCGCCTCGGCGCCGCTTGCGTGCCGGGTCAGCTGTTTGTAGGGTGGCGAACAGAACGCCGTGTCTGCCAATGGTCTACTGATGCCGGACTGCCGGGGGGATGTCAGCGCATATCGCGCGTCTGCCCGTGCAGACGACACCACGCACGCCGGAGCAGCACGTGAAAAACGACATCAGATCCATCCTCAAGCACGTCGCCCACCTCGAAGCCGCGATCGACTCGATCGGTGACGGGGACGACCTCTACGAAGCGGGCCTCTCCTCGCTCGATACGATCCAGCTGATGCTCGCGATCGAAAAGCAGTTCAACATCGAGATTCCCGACGAGATGCTGAACCGCAACCTGTTCCGCAGCATCGACGCACTCGCGGACACGATCGCCACGCTGCAACGCACCGAGCACTCGGCATGAGCGCGCTGCTACCCGAACTCGCGTCCGACAGCGATTCGCATCGGCTCGACGAGGCCGCGCATGCCGTCGCACAGATCGCCGCCCAGCATGCCGATGCGGTCGATCGCGACGCGCGCTGCCCCGTCGAGGCGATCGAGGCGATGCGCGCGCGCCGCCTGCTCGGCGCGATGGTGCCGACCCACCTCGGCGGCGCTGGCGCGTCGCTGGAAGACATCGCGTCGGCCTGCTCGATCCTCGGGCAGGCGTGCGCGTCGTCGGCGATGGTGTTCGCGATGCACCAGATCCAGGTGGCCTGCATCGTCAACCACGCCGCCGACCAGGGCTGGCACAAGCTGTTCCTGCAGCAGCTCGTGCGCCACCAGTGGCTGCTCGCATCGGCCACGTCGGAAGACGGCGTCGGCGGCAACCTGCGCGCGAGCCAGTGCGCGCTCGAAACCGACGGCGGCGGGTTCCGGCTGCACAAATCCGCGCCGACGATCTCGTACGGCGACTACGCGGACGGCATTCTCGCCACCGCGCGACGCGACGCGGATGCGCCGGCTTCCGAGCAGGTGCTCGTCACGCTGCTGCGCGACGGCTATACGCTCACGCGCCGCGGCGAATGGGACACGCTCGGCATGCGCGGCACCTGCAGCAACGGCTTCGTGCTCGACGCGCAGGGCGCCGCCGTGCAATGCCTGCCGGTGCCGTTCGCGAAGATCGCCGAGGAAACGATGGTGCCGGTCTCGCACATCCTGTGGGCCGCGGTGTGGATCGGCGTGGCCGGCGACGCGTTCCATCGCGCGCACCAGTTCTTCCGCGCGCAGGCGCGCCAGACCGACGGCGCACCGTCGCCCGCCGCGCGGCGCATCGCCGAATCGCTCGCGCTGATGCAGGCGATGCAGGCCCGCGTCGACAACGTGCTGCGCCTCCACGCGAACGCGTCGGCCCGCTCGTGGTCGGCCGGCATGGCCTGGGCCGCCGAGATCAATACGCTGAAGACTTACGTGTCGGCAACCGCGCTCGAAGTCGCGCACCAGGCGATGATGATCTGCGGGATGGCCGGCTACAAGCAAGGCACGCCGTTCAGCATCGGCCGCCACATTCGCGACCTGCACGCGGCGCCGCTGATGATCAGCAACGACCGCATTGCCGCCAACACTGCGAGCCTGTTGCTCGCGCTGCGTCCCGCGACGCTGGAGAAACATACGTGAACGATCGCCTCGCCGTGCCCTCCGCCCCTTCCGTTCCCGCCGACGCACCGCTCGACCGCGCGGGTGTCAATCCGCTGCGCGACGCGCTGATCGACGCGGGCCTGCTGGTGTCGACCGGCATCCAGGGCCTGTTCGGCCGCAGCGAACGATTCGAGCGCGTGGTCGAAGCGCTCGACGCGTTCGTCACGCGCATCGGCGCCGACCAGCAGGCCGAAGTGCTGCGCTTCCCGCCGGCGATGAGCCGCACCGAGTTCGAACGCAGCGAATACATGAAGAGCTTCCCGCAACTGGCGGGCAGCGTGCATGCGTTCTGCGGCGACGAACGCCAGCATCAGCGCGTGCTGCAATGCCTCGATCGCGGCGACGACTGGACCGAAAACCAGAAACCGACCTACGTCGTGATGACGCCGGCCGCGTGCTACCCCGTGTATCCCGTCGTCGCGCGCGCCGGCGCGCTGCCCGCCGACGGCCGGATCGTCGACGTGTTCTCGTACTGCTTCCGTCACGAGCCGTCGCTCGACCCGACCCGCATGCAGTTGTTCCGGATGCGCGAGTACGTGCGGATCGGCACGCCCGAGCAGATCGTCTCGTTCCGCGAGACGTGGATCGAGCGCGGCACGCGGATGATCGAAGCGCTGCGCCTGCCGAATGCGATCGATCTCGCGAACGACCCGTTCTTCGGGCGCGGCGGCAAGATCGTCGCGGACAGCCAGCGCGAGCAGAACCTGAAGTTCGAGCTGCTGATTCCGATCGAGCACGACGACCGACAGACCGCGTGCCTGAGCTTCAACTACCACATGGACCATTTCGGGCTGCTGTGGGACATCCGCACCGCGACCGGCGACGTCGCGCACACGGGCTGCGTCGGCTTCGGCCTCGAGCGGCTCACGCTCGCGCTGTTCCGCCACCACGGCTTCGACATCGATGCATGGCCGAGCGAGGTGCGCGACGTGCTGTGGGGCGCGCGATGAGGTTCGTTTCCCGCGACGGCGAAGACGCGTCGTTCGAGGGCGTGCGCCACCGCGCGCGCCACTACCGGCCGCACCCGCTGCACAGTCAGGAGATGGTCTGGAAGCAGACCAACTGCTACGTCGACATGTGGCTCGAGGTGCTCCGGTGGTGGGGCCTCAATCCGTATGCGGCGCTGCCGTTTACGATCGCGCTCGATTTCGAGGGCGACCAGTTCACGTTCTTCAAGTTTCCGCACGACGAGCTGGAGCGGCTCTATGGGATCGTCGTGCAGGAACATTCGATCTACGAACCGCTCGACCAGCACATCGAAACGCAGGTCGCGCGCGGCCACCTGATGATCGTCGAGGTCGACGCGTGGTTCCTGCCCGATACGCGCGGCAGCAGCTACCGCACGCAGCACACGAAGACGACGATCGGCATCGACGCGATCGACCGCGCGAAGCACCAGATCGGTTACTTCCACAACAGCGGCTATTACGTCGCCGAGGATTTCGACTACAACGGGCTCGTCGGCGCCAGTTCGCCGATGACGCTGCCGCCGTACGTCGAATGCGCGAAGCGACGCTTTGCGCCGCTCGACGAGCGCGCGCTGTGCGAAGCCTCGCTCGCCGCGTTGCAGCGCCACCTGCGGCGCCTGCCGGTCGTCGATCCGATCGCGGCGTTCCGCCGGCAGTTGCAGACCGACGCACCGCTCCTCGCCGAAGCGCCGCTCGAACGCTTCCATGCGTACTCGTTCAATTCGGTGCGGCAGCTCGGCGCGAATTTCGAACTGTTCGGCCACTATGCGCGCTGGCTGCAGGCGAGCGGCTGCATCGGGCCGTTCGCCGAGATCCGCGCCGCGTGCGATCGCATCGCGTCCGAAGCGATGGTGCTCGAATTCCGGCTCGCGCGCGCGTGCGCACGCGGCAAGGAAGAACGCGGCGATTCGACGCTCGAGGCGATCGGCGCCGCGTACGCCGACCTCGTCGCGTGCGCGCGACAGATCGGTGCGCCGCTGCGCCACGTGACGCCCGTGCGCGCCGACCCGGCGCCCGTGCCGGTCATGCGGTGACACGCGCCCGCACCCTGCCCGCGTGGTCGATGCGTGCGACGGCGGCGGGCGCCGTGCGGGAACCGCGCGACCTCCCCGCCGACCATGGCGGCTGGATCGCGGCGCCGGTGCCCGGCACGGTCGCGCAGGCGCTCGCGCTGGCCGGCCGGCTCGACGAAGCCGCGTCGCTCGACGAGCGCGACCACTGGTACCAGCTCGAACTGCGCGGGCGCGGGCCGCGCATCCTGCGCTTTCACGGCCTCGCGACGCTCGCCGAGGCCTGGCTCGACGACACGCCGATCCACCGCTCGGACAGCATGTTCGTCGCGCATGACGTGCCCGTGTCGCTCGACGGCACGCACCGGCTGACCGTCTGTTTCCGCGCGCTCGCGCCGCACCTGCGCGACGCGCGCGCGCCGCGCCGTGCGCGCTGGCGCACGCGGCTCGCCGAGCCGGCCGCGCTGCGCACGATCCGCACGTCGCTGTTCGGGCACATGCCGGGCTGGTTTCCGCCGTACGTGCCCACCGGCCCGTGGCGGCCCGTCGACGTGCTGGATCCGGCCGACGGGCCCGTTGTGGCCGATTGCAAACTGAATGCCCGCGTCGAAGGCGACACGGGCTGGCTCGACGCGGAACTGACGTTCGCCTCGCCGCTGCCCGACACGTTCGCGGCGCGGCTGTCGTGCGGCGAACATCACGCGACGCTCGAACGGGCCGGCGCCGACCGGCTGCGCACGAGCGTCGCGATACCGAACGTGCGCCGCTGGTGGCCGCATACGCACGGCGAACCCGCGCTCTACGAGATCGTGCTGCATATCGGCGATGCGCGCCGGCCGCTCGGCTCGACGGGTTTCCGTACGATCGACATCGATTCCGGCGCCGACGGCAAGGGTTTCGGGCTGCTCATCAACGGCGTGCCCGTGTTCGCGCGCGGCGCATGCTGGAGCAGCGCCGCGCCGCTCGCGCTGCACGCGGACGACGCGACCTACGGCCGCCTGCTCGCGCTCGCGCGCGACGCCGGCTTCAACATGATCCGCGTCGGCGGCACGATGACCTACGAGGCCGACGCGTTCCACGCCTGGTGCGACCGGCTGGGGCTGCTGGTCTGGCAGGATTTCAGTTTCGCGAACTTCGATTACGCGCTCGACGACCCCGCGTTCGCGGCCAACGTCGATCGCGAAGCGGGCCAGTTCCTCTCGCGTCACGGCGCTTCGCCGTCGCTTGCGGTGCTGTGCGGCGGCAGCGAGATCGCGCAACAGGCCGCGATGTCGGGGCTCGGGCCGAAGCAGCGCTTCCTCGATCTGACGGCCGACCGGCTGGCCGGCCACGCGGCCGCGCACCGCCCCGATGTCCCGTACGTGCCCGATTCGCCCGACGGCGGCGTGCTGCCGTTCACGCCGCGCGAACGCGTGTCGCACTACTACGGCGTCGGCGCGTACCTGCGTCCGCTCGACGACGCGCGCCGCGCGGACGTGCGTTTTGCGAGCGAATGCCTCGCGTTCGCGAACGTGCCGTGCGATGCGACGCTCGCGGCGCTCGGCTGGCCCGGCGTGCACGAGCCGCGCTGGAAGGCGGCCGTGCCGCGCGACCCCGGCACGTCGTGGGATTTCGACGATGTCCGCGACCACTATCTGCAGACGCTGTACGACGTCGCGCCCGACCGGCTGCGGCGCGAGGATCCGGCGCGCTATGTCGAGCTGTCGCGGGCGGTGATCGCGGACGTGATGCGCGAGACGTTTTCCGAATGGCGACGTGCCGGCTCGCGTTGCGCCGGCGCGCTCGTGTGGCAGTTCCAGGACGTGATGCCGGGCGCCGGATGGGGCGTGATCGACGCCGTGCACCGGCCGAAATCGGCATGGTATGCGCTGCGTCAGGTGCTGCAGCCGATCCAGGTGCTGCTCGTCGACGAAGGCCTGAACGGGCTCGACGTGCACGTGGTCAACGAGCGCCCGGCTCCGCTGTCCGCCGCGGTCGAGCTGGTCGCGCTGCGCGACGGCCGCACGCCGGTCGCACGGGCCGGCTGCCCGGTGCGGATTGCCGCGCACGACACGGTGCGGCTCGGCTCGGCCGAGCTGCTCGGCCGCTTCTTCGACTGGACCTACGCGTACCGTTTCGGCCCCTGCGAACACGATACGGTCGTCGCGACCTTACGCGCCGACGACGGCACGCTGCTGTCGCAGGCGTTCCATTTTCCGTCCCGCACGCATCCAGCCGTGCTGGCGCGTCGCGAACCGGGGATCGAGGCATGTGTATCGCGCACCGGCGAGACCTGGCACGTCGACATCGACACGCGACACGTCGCCCGCCACGTGCAGATCGACGCGCCGGGCTTCATGCCGAGCGACGACTGGTTCCATCTCGCGCCCGGCACGCCGGCGCGCATCGCGCTCACGCCGATACGGCTTGACGGGAAGCCTGCGGCGGCCGACGACAACGTCGCGCCCTCGGTGGAAATCCGGGCCGTGAACGCCGCGCGCGCGGTGCGCGCCACGCAGGCCGGCTGACACGACGCGCGCGGCCCCCGCGCGCGTCGTGCCGCCCTGTATCAATCGGACGAGCCCGTCCCGCGCGGTCGCTCGATGCCGTACGCCTCCATCCAGCGGTACAGCGTCGCGCGCGACACGCCGAGCTCGCGCGCGGAAGCGGCGACGCGCCCGCGCGTCCGCAACAACGCGGTTTCGATCGCCTCGCGCTCGATCGACTTGCGGATGTCGGCCACCGACGGCGACGCCGCATCGAGACAGTATTCGAGCTCGAGATCCTGCGCGGTGATCAGGCGCCCCTCCGTCATCACGACCGCACGGCGCACGCGGTTGATCAGCTCGCGGACATTGCCCGGCCAGTCGTGCTTGTAGAGCGCGGTGATCGCATCCGTCGAGAACCCGCGCACGCGATGGCGCGCATCGCCGCGGAAGCGTTCGAGCATGTGGTGCGCGAGCAATTCGATGTCCTTGCCGCGCGCGCGCAGCGGCGGCTGGTCGATGCGCATCACGCACAGCCGGTGGAACAGGTCGGCGCGAAACCGCCCTTCCTCCATCGCATCGCGCAGGTCGACGTGCGTCGCCGACACGATCCGGACATCGACCGGCACCGGATCGCTTCCGCCAAGACGATGAATCGAACGTTCCTGCAGAAATCGCAGCAGGCTCGCCTGGCTTTCGTGCGGCAGGTCGCCGATTTCGTCGAGCAGCAGCGTGCCGCCGTTCGCGGCCTCGACGTAGCCGATCTTGCGCGCGTTCGCGCCGGTAAACGCACCGCGCTCGTAGCCGAACAGTTCGGATTGCAACAGATGCGGCGGAATCGCGCCGCAGTTGACCGCGACGAACGGGCCGTTGCGCCGCTCCGAATGACGGTGGATCGCGACGGCCGTGAGTTCCTTGCCGGTTCCCGTTTCACCGAACACGAACACCGGTGCGTCGGTGCGCGCGAAACGCCGCACCGTATCGAACAGCCGCAGCATCGCGCTGCAGGTGCCGACGATGCCCTTTTCCTCCGATTCGAGCTGTTCGCGATCGCGCGCGAACAGGCATTCCATGCCGTAGGCATGGCCGACCGTATCGGCGATCCGCTGGTGCGACGCCGGCAGCGTGACGTAGTCGAAGCAGTAGTCGCGCAACAGCGCCCGCACGTTCGGCGACGCGGTCTGGCCGACATCCACGAGCGCCACCCAGACGACGTCGCGCATCGACGCGCAGGTCGACGCGATGCTGCCGATCGCATCGGCGTGGCCGCCGCTCAAGTCGAGAATGCCGCAGGTAATTTCGCCGGACGTGTCACGCAACTCGTTCGCATGCGCGACGACCGACACTTTCCAGTCGCGGCGCGACAATTCCTTTCGCAGCATCACGGACGGCGACTGCGTCCAGTAAATCAGCGGACGCTGCCCGTTACCGTTCCCCGCGCCGGCGCTCTTATCGCGCGTTATTGGCATATTCATAACGAACCATCACTTTCTGCACTCCGCGAACCGTTCGCGTGCGCTGCGGCCGGCGGCGCATGGCCGCCTTTCCGCGCTGCGTTTCCGCAGCCTTGGCGAAGATCGAAACTGCACACGGCTAGAACCCCCGGAGGTCGAGCCGAATGTCATCCGGCCTCGTTGTCATCGAACTCGAACGGAATGCGCGACTACGGGAGCCACGATATTCCGGCTTTGAAGCGACCCGCCGTCAGGCGGGGCACGTCGGCAAACGGAAACTCCGTCCACATGTGCGTCGCGTCGTACACGACAGTCGCGCCCGATGCTGAACCGGAGGGCTGCCAAACCGCGCCCGGATTGACCGCCCCATTTCGTCCGCACCTGAATCTACACCCCGTTTCGAGTTGGCCTTGTTACCAAAAGATAAACGTGAATCAGTCGGTTACGCAGCCGGCCGTTCCGCGCCGCGCCCTTTTGACCACTGAGATTTGATTATCTATGACCATTCCCGTCAATCAGTGGCAAATACTACTTTTCTGCAAGATTGATACCGTCGATTGCCCGCGATTTCCATCGAAATCCCCCAAAAGCGGCGGCACCGTGTTTCTCGCGCCACATAATCGCGCGTGCCACCGGTCAACCGCATCGCATGGCGCCCGCGCGCGGCCCGTCCAGCCGTTACACGTCGTAAACACGTCGTAATCAACGGCATTGCGCCACGCCGGCGCTTTTCGGCGAATCGCCGCCACCCGGCCCGGAATTCGCCGGCCCGGCGCGCGCGTCCCGCGGTGCAGCATGGCGGCCATCTCACTCGACCGGGCAGCCCGCGCGGTTCGGCCGGATGCAGACGCAACGGCAGGTTGCAGCGGCGCTCCGTGCATGCGCACGGGCGGCAGCGTACCGGTCAGCGACGTGCGCAACCGCTGCGCCGAGACGATCGCAATCTTCATGCCCTCCCCCGTTGCGTTATCCGCGTGCGATGTCGGCCGGCCGTGCTTCGCTGCCGGCCGCCACGATGAATCCATTATGAAAAAGCACCGGCCGCGCCGGTGTGTGCTGCCGCACATTGCGACGCCCGGTGGCACGCGCATCGCCTCGTATCCCGCGCCGCGCGTGCGAATCCGGAGTCGTGAGTACGCTTTCGAACAGACCGCTGCACCACGCATCCGGATGATGAAGATCGCCGCGCCGCACGGAACGATCGCGTCCGTGCGGCACGGCGTGCCGAAGGCATCACGCGAGGACAGCATCATGGAATGGCATTGTTGTGAATTCGAACATCTGAGCGCCGTCGATCTCTATGCAATCCTGCGCGCGCGCAACGCCGTGCTGGTGGTCGAGGACGCGCACACGCATCTCGACATCGACGGCAAGGACGCGGGCGCGCTGCACGTCTATGCGAGCGTGCGCAACGGCGACACCACGGAGGTCGCGGCCTACGCGCGCATCCTGCCCGGCGACGACATCGATCCGGACGTCGTGATCGACAAGGTGCTGACGAGCGAAAGCTGCCGCGACGACGACACGCTCGAACGCTTGATGGAACGCGCGCTCACCGCCGCGCAGGCCGCATGGCCGGACACCGCGGTGCGCACGCACGTCCCCGAACCGCGTCAGGCGTTCTACAAACAGTTCGGATTCCGCAAGGCCTACGGCCCGTATCTCGAACAGGGTGCGCCGTTCGTCGGCCTGGTACGGTCGGCCGACCGTGCGGCCGGCGCGCTGCGTCACCTGCTGTCGCGCGCCGTTTCCGTCTCGCGCAATGACGACACGCGCGCCGACGGCCGCGCTCGCACCCGGCTACCCGCCGATACCGGAGCGAACCGATGACCCCCACCCTTCGTCCGGTTCCCGAACCCGATCTGCCGAGCATCCTGCCGGTGATTCTCGCCGGCGGCTCCGGCACGCGGCTGTGGCCGCTGTCGCGCGAGCAGTATCCGAAGCAGCTGATCGAGCTGGTCTCGAACGAGTCGCCGCTGTCGGCGACGGCGCGCCGCCTGAACGGCATCGCGAACGCGTCGCTCGGCGACACGCTGCTGCTCGTCTGCGGCGAACAGCATCGCTTCATGAGCGCCGAGCAGGTGCACGGCCGCTCGGCGCCCGCGCGCATCCTGCTGGAGCCGGCCGCGCGCAACACCGCGCCCGCGCTGACGCTGGCCGCGCTCGACGCGAGCGCGCTCGCGGACGATCCGGTGCTCGCCGTGATGCCGGCCGATCACGTGATCGTCGACGTCGGCGCGTTCCAGGACGCGATCGCCCGTGCGGCGCGCTATGCGCAGGAAGGCGCGATCGTCACGCTCGGCGTGCTGCCGCGCCGCGCGGAGACGGGCTACGGCTACATCCAGGTCGGCGAGCCGCGCTCGGGCCACCACGGCAGCCAGGGCGGCTACGCGATCGGGCGCTTCGTCGAAAAACCCGATGCGACGCTCGCCGAACGCTATCTGCAATCGGGCGATTACTGGTGGAACAGCGGGATCTTCGTCACGCGCGCCTCGGTCTGGTTGAAGGCGATCGGCGCGCTCGCGCCGGACATCCATGCCGCGTGCGAGGCCGCGTGGCGCGCGGGCGTCGCCGACGATCCGTTTTTCCGGATCGATGCGGCGGCCTTCGACGCGTGCCCGTCGGATTCGATCGACTATGCGGTGATGGAGCGCCTCGCGCAACACGGCGAACTCGGCATCGAAGGCATCGTGGTGCCGCTCGCGGCCGGCTGGTCGGACGTCGGCACGTGGGACGCGATCTGGGAAATCATGCCGAAGGACGATCAGGGCAACGTCGCGCGCGGGCCGATCGTGTTCGAGGATACGCAGGACAGCCTCGTGCGTTCGGAGGGCCGTCTCGTCGCGTGCGTCGGGATGAAGGACGTCGTCGTGATCGAGACGGCCGATGCGGTGCTGGTCGCGAACAAGCACGACGTGCAGCGCGTGAAGAACATCGTCGCGCGCCTGAAGACCGACCAGCGCCCGCAGGCGAGCGAGCACCGCAAGGTGCAGCGGCCGTGGGGCCATTACGATTCGATCGATCTCGGCGAGCGCTTCCAGGTGAAGCGGATCGTCGTCGAACCCGGCAGGCGGCTGTCGCTGCAGATGCACTATCACCGCGCCGAGCACTGGATCGTCGTGCACGGCACCGCGAAGGTGACGCGCGGCAACGAGACGTTCCTGCTGTGCGAGAACGAATCGACGTATATCGCGGTCGGCGAAGTGCATCGACTCGAGAATCCTGGGCGGATTCCACTCGAAATCATCGAGGTGCAATCGGGTAACTATCTCGGCGAGGACGATATCGTGCGGTTCGATGATCAGTATGGGCGGGCGGTCGTCGAGACTGCTCAGCCACCGTCAGGGACAACTTCCGCGCTGCCAACGCCCGTCATACCGCTCCCGGCCGGAGAATCAGGCTAACCGGACGGGCCTCTGGAGGAAGCGGAAGAACGCGATGCCGTTCGACAGGTGCGTGCGAATCGCTCCGGCGCGCTCGCCGTGCGGTGCCGAAGGCGCGCAGGCCGCGCACCGCTCGATCAATCGATGCCGCGTTGCGACCAGCGCGGCCGTCTGAGGGATTCGCGCACGCGCGGCAGCAGCGACGTATCGGCGCCGAGCGCGTCGGGCGCGCCCGGCCGAGACTGGGCCGCGCTCGCACACGGAACGCCCCTTGCCTGACTGTTCGCAGAATGACCCGTGGGCGAACCGGCTGCGCAATCCGGTCCAGCCCCGACCCGCACCGGCATGCCGCCGATCCCGGACAACTGATTGTCCGCCAGCCGTATGTTCGACACGTTGCCCCACAACCGAATGCCGTCGAATCGCGCATTCGACACGCGGTTGCCGGTCACGGTCACCCGCGACACCGAACCGGACCACGTGCTGACCTCGATCGCCGCCTGCTGCGTGAGCGGCCGCGAATCGGGCCGGCCTGTCGCCGTCTGGATATCGGCAATCACGTTGCGCTCGATCCGGACGTCCGACGACCCGGCAGTGCGGTTACTGTCTTCCTGCGCGACGAGAATCCCGGCGCTGACCT
Source organism: Burkholderia sp. BCC0044 (assembly GCF_902832955.1). Classification (NCBI taxonomy): domain Bacteria; kingdom Pseudomonadati; phylum Pseudomonadota; class Betaproteobacteria; order Burkholderiales; family Burkholderiaceae; genus Burkholderia; species Burkholderia sp. BCC0044. The sequence continues at coordinate 1,116,474 of NZ_CADFDO010000002.1, forward strand.
GTACGTTGCGCACAATGTTGTCCGAAATCGTAACGTCCGCACCGCCGACGACGGTGATGCCACGGCCCCACGGGTTGCCTTCCAGCGAGTTGCCGGCAATCATCACGTTGCGGGTCAGCACGCCCTCCGCCTGGTAACTCACCACGGCGATCATGTCGTCGCCGGTTCCACGCACGACGTTGCCCTGTACCAGCACGTTGTGCGAGCCGTGCGTCATGTGAATACCGTCCGCCAGCGTCGACAGCACCTCATTGCCGACGATCGCGACATTCGCACCGCCGAACACGAAAATGCCGGCGCTTGCGCCGCCGTCGACGATGTTGTCGAGCACCTGCACGTCGCGGCCCGTTACCTCGATCTTCGTCGACTCCGGCGTCGTGAGACGCGTCGTGCCGGTTCCCGTGAGCCGGAACCCGACGAGCGTCGTACCGTCGCCGCGCAGCTCGATCGTCTGATCGTTCGGAGCATTGGCGATCAGCGTCGCGCCGAAGCCAGAGAGCACCACACGCGCCTGCCGCACGATGAGCGAGCGGCCGACGACATAGCGCCCCGGTGCGAATACGAGCCGCTGCCCCGGCCGCAGCGCGTCGAGCGCACGTTGCAACGCGTCGCCCTGATCTGCCGCGACGGGGTCCGGACGCACGTACGCGTCCGGTATGGACGCAGGAGCCGCGGCCGCGGCGGTAGCGGGCACGGCGAGTTCCGGCCACGACAGTGCGCCCGCCATGCACATGCCGGCGATCACGCTGTATATGAACGATTGGCGTTGCGATCCATGCATATCGAATCGTTTCCCTGGTAAGCCTTTGTGCGCGTCGAACCGTACGCGCTGACGCGCAGATCGCTTGGCCCGCTCGCAGCGCCGACGAAGGCGCCGACGCTCCGACGTTGATTAGATCACTGGCCCCAACCGGCTTCGGTGCGTCATCAGACCAATCGATCCAGCACCGCGTCGACCACCCAATATTCCACCGCGCGACGCGAATCGCGAACGGTAGGCTCGCGAACTGTGCGCTGCCAGGCGATCCGTATCATGACCACGATTGCCGCGCGCTGCTCGACCGATTTCCGCACATGAACGACCTGACCATCGCAATCTGCAACTACAACCACGGTACGTACCTGCGCGACGCGATCGACTCGGCGCTCGCCCAGACCGTGCACGATGTCCGCGTGCTGATCGTCGACGACGGGTCGACCGACGATTCACGCGACATCATTCGTTCGTACGGTGAGCGCGTGACAGCGGTGTTCCAGGAGAATCGAGGTCAGGTTGCCGCGTACAACCGTGCGCTGGAGCACGTCACGTCGCGCTACGTCATCCTGCTCGACGCGGACGACCTGCTCTATGCGGACGCTGCGGAACGCGTGCTCGCCGCGTTCGCATCCGGCGATTTCGTGAAGGTACATTTCCGGCTCGACGTGATCGCGCACGACGGTGCGCGGACCGGCGCGAGCGTGCCGCAGTCGGCAGTCGATACGGATTGCGGCCGCCTGCTGCGGGCGGGCTGGCTGTACCCGTCGCCGCCTGCATCGGGCAATGCGTATCGGGTCGCCGCGCTGAAGCGCATCTTTCCGGTGCCCGTTACCGCCGACAATCGGCATGGCGCCGATTTCTACGCGATCTACGGCATCGCGCTGCTCGGTGCCGTCCACATGATCGACGCGACGCTCGGCGGCTATCGCGTGCACCAGCAGTCGAACACAAGCGCGGGCGACGGCACCGCACTCGCACTCGCCAATTCGGAAGACGCGGCCACCGGCGCACAGAAGGCAGAACGCCGCTGGTCCATCCTGCGCACGCTCGCGGGCACGCGGTTGCAGGAAGCGCTACCGATCGTCCCGCTCGACTTCGCGATCGAAAAGGCACACTTCGCGAGCACACTCTATCGCGCGCCGTTGGCCCGGCGCTGGCACTGGTTCCTGTGCGAATCGGGACGCTACTGGCACACCGTGCTGCGCAATCCGTTCTGGCGTCCGGCCAAGAAGGCGGCCGTCGCCGCGCTGTCGCTCGCATGTCTGCTGCCGTCGTCCGCGCTGAGCAATCGCGCGATCCGCTACCTGTCCAATCCCCTCGCCCGCGTTCGCAAGCTGCCTGCCCGACGCGCCGACGTGCAATGAACGCAGCCCGATCGCGACTGAGCCAGTCGAAACGCTTGTTCGGTTAGCCATCGCACCCAGTGCATTCAGCACGCGCTGCACAATGGTCCGGACCAGTTGATGTACGCGTGACCGTCAACATTCGCGGCTGCGTGACGTGATCGCGCAACCGACTACGGCAGACGGGAAGCAATGTCCGCGACGAACCCGCATTCATCAATCAGGAATGCGTAATACACATGACGTCTGGTTTGCTCCACCCGCTTGCGACTTGACGATACGCCGCCCCCATCGTCGCGCTGAGCAACGAACAGTGCGATCGAATCGACAGACCCAGAGATGACCAAAGAAAAGATCGTTCATATTGCCGAGGCGTTCGGCGGCGGCGTGCTGTCGATGCTGACCTATCTCGCCAACCATGCCGCCGCGGCCGGTGTCGACGTGACGGTACTTCACTCGATCCGGCCGGAAACTCCGAGCGATTTCCCGAAGCTGTTCCGACCCGACGTGAAGCTCGTCTACGTCGACATGGTGCGCGAGGTCAACGTCCCGCAGGATCTGCGTAGCTTGCGGGCGCTGGTCCGGAACCTGCGTGAATGCAGGCCGACCGCGATTCATCTGCACTCGTCGAAGGCCGGCGTGCTGGGCCGCATCGCCGCCCGGATTGCCGCGCCGAATGCGACGGTCCTTTACTCGCCGCACGGTCTGTCATTCCTGCGTTGCGACGTGTCGCGCATGAAGCAGTTCGCGTATCTAAGCTTCGAGCGCATTGCGGCGCGCATCGGCGGGACCATTGTCGCGTGCTCGGGCAGCGAGCTCGGCGAGATCAACGGAAAAGTCCAGGCGAAATCGGCGGTGCTGGTGGAAAACGGTGTCAACGTCGCGGAGATTCCGCCCCGCCGAACGCGCAACGACCGAAAAGTCGTCATCGGGATGAGCGGTCGCGCGTCGTTCCAGAAGAATCACGAAGCATTCGTGCAACTCGCAGACAAGCTGCACGGCTCCGACGTCGAGTTTCTCTGGATCGGCGGCAACGAGGCGGAGATCCCCGATTCCGCTCGGCGCGAGGCCGTCGCGTGCAGCGGCTGGGTGACCCGCGAGCGTGCGCTCGCGCTCACGTCGGAACTGGACATCTACGTCCAGACCTCCCGCTGGGAGGGCATGCCGGTCGCGCTGATCGAGGCGCAGGTTGCCGGGATCCCGGCCGTGGTGACGGACGTCGTCGGCAATCGCGACGTCGTGATTCACGGCGTGACGGGCTACGTCGCGTCAACCGCCGACGAGATGGTCGGGTACCTGATCACGCTGCGCGACGACCGTCAGCTTCGCGAGCAGATGGGCCAGGCCGCGCGAAATCGCGCCATTCAGCGGTTTTCGATGAGCGCGATCTTCCGGCAATGGCATGCGCTTTACGGACTGGGCACCGACGAGCCGCTCGTCGACACTCGCGACTTCGAGCCGGTTGCCGCGGATCACGTCAAAGCCTGATTTCGATTTCGCCATTCAATGACTGACATGTCCGCTTTCAAGAAACCGCAACAACTCGTCTATAACGGCCGCTTCACGACGCAGAAGACGACTGGGGTGCAGCGCGTCGCACGCGAGCTGATCGCCGCGTTGATCAAGGTTCGCCCGCATGATCCCGTGACCGTCCTCGTGCCTCCTCAACCTGCCGTCGCGGTGAGCGGCGCGACGACGGTCAAGATCGGTTTTTACAAGGGCGTGGTCTGGGAACAGCTGGTGCTGCCTCTCTTCGCCCGCCGCGGCCGTATCGTCAATCTCGGCAATTCGGCGTCCATCTTCATCGGCAACCAGATCATCTACATGCACGATGCAGCCGTGTTCGACACACCGGCGCATTTTTCCAGGACGTTTCGCATGTGGTACCGCGTCATGTTCTGGATCCTCGCCCGCACGTCCGTGTGCGTGCTGACCAATTCCCGCTTCTCACGGGATCGCCTCGCTCACCACTGTGGCGTGCCCCCCGAGAAAATCCGCGTCGTGCCGCTCGGCGCGGATCATCTCGATGCACTGGAGCCGGACACGAGCGTGCTCGACAAGCATGGGCTGACACCGGACCGTTTCGTACTCGCCGTCAGCAGCATGAATCCGACCAAGAATTTCGCCCGGCTGATCGCGGCATTCCGGCAGATCGACGATCCTGCGGTCGATCTCGTCATCGTCGGGATGCAGAACACCACCGTGTTCGGCAAGCAGGGGCATGTCTCGGCAGCAGAACCTAACATCAAGTACGTCGGCTACATCAGCGACGAGCAATTGAAGGCGCTGTATCAGAACGCCGCGTGCTTCCTTTATCCGTCGATCTACGAAGGCTTCGGGATACCGCCGCTCGAAGCGATGCGCTACGGCTGCCCGGTCGTCGTCGGCCAATCCGCGGCGCTGCCGGAAGTCTGCGCCGATGCTGCGCTGTACTGCGATCCGTATTCGCAGGACGACATCGCGCAGCAATTGCGAACCGTGCTCGATTCCGCCGAGCTCAGGGCAGAGCTCAAGCTCAAAGGCCGCCTGCACGCGGAGAAATACCGCTGGAGCCGAAGTGCCGAGATGATGACGGAGATCTTCGAAACGCTGTAGCGTTTCATGGCACGCTGGCGCCGCAACGAACGCCGGCGTGCTCCGCCAGCCGCGCGGCTTATCCTGCGCCGATCGCGCTGCCGGTCGCGATCCGGCCATTGCCGAACAAGCGCGTGCCCAGATACGACCGGATGGGTTCCTCGATGAATTTCGCGAGGCCGGCGGCGGCCACGATCGACAGCAACGCGGCAAACATCGCCGTCCTGACAACGTGGATCTCTGCCTGGGGCGCATAGGTGAACACCAGCCTGCCGATCGGATAGTGCACACAGTAAAGCGGATACGAGATCCAGCCGAGGAACGCGCTGATCCGGGCAATCGTCTTGCCGCTCGGTGCGAGCATGGCACCGCGATAGACCAGCGCGGGTGCGACGAACAGCAGGATCGCCGCCGAATACGTGCCCTTGATCGACGTCGGAAACGCAACGACCAGCACGAAGGCGACAAACAGCATGTAGTCGTTCTTGACGAGTCCGGCGACGAACCAATGCGGTTTCGCCGGGAGATTGGCGTCGTACATCTTTCCAATCGCAACGCCCAGCAGGAACCCGTAGCCGACCCTGAAGAATCCGCCCATGAAATTGTCGGCCGACCAGCCCTGATTGAGAATGACCGAGACCTTGCCGTTGTCGAAGCCCACGAGCACGCCGTACACGACGAAAGCGCCGAAGCATGCGTATGCCAGCCTCAGGAGGCTCCGCTCGCTCATCCTGACTGCAGCGATCAGCGCAACGCTCGCGACCAACTCGAAGAACAGCGACCACGCCGGCGGATTCAGCGGAAACACACCGGGATCGTTGACGCCCGGCAAGCTGTGATTCGCGGCGCCGGCAAATCCGGATACCGGAAAACGGCCGAGATACGGAACGGCAAAATAATTCTGGCCGGTGGCTGCCGCCAGGTTGCCCAACGAAAACGCCGCCGACGAATGAATGCGCATGACGACGAGGCTCACCACCCCTATCGTCATCCCGATGCATATCATCGGATACAGACGAATCACGCGTCGCTTCAGATAGGCGTCCTGCCACGCTCCCTGGCGCAATCTTTCTCCGTAAGAGTACGTCAGGATGAATCCGCTCAACATGAAAAAGATGTCTACCGAAAGATAGGCACTCTGCAGTATCGGAATCGGCAGATCCTGCAGGAAATGCATGAACATCACGCTGATTGCAGCGATGCCGCGCAATCCATCCAGGATTTCGAATTTCTGTTTTTGAGTAGTCATGGAAGGTAGCGGCAACGGGGAAATGATCAAGCGACTCGATGATGTCGATTCGGCGCGGCATGCCCCGTCCCGCGCGTCCATCACTTCTATCGCGACAACAGAGGATCGATGCGCGTGACGCGGGTGTCGGGCGCGACACCCGCCGGTGTCTTGGCAAACCAGCGGAACACGACGATCAACAGTACGACCGGCACGAAATTCCGTCCGCTGAACAGGTTCGGCGTTCGCATGATTTCCATGACCGAGACGAACAGCACCGCATGGATGCAGCACCAGAACCCGTTCCCGGTCCGCCAGCCCGCATAGCTTCGACCAACCGCCCAGCCGAGCATGATCGCATCGAACAAACCGAACCATCCCCACTCGTAGAAGTGGACGAAAATTCCCGACGGGTTGTTGAACTCGGGGTCGGCATAGCTGTTCAGGAACAGGTTGATGCTGTCACCCGAGTCGAGCCACGGCTGCAACGTCGCACCGATGACGGGGAAGCGCAGCAGCCAGTCGAACGTGAACATCGGGTGGCCCTGGTTCCAGCCCAGCACACTCACGATTCCCGCGCCGTTGTTCAATGAGGTCGAGTAATACAGGCCGAGCCGCTCGAGCGCAAAATCGAACAGGTTGTCGTAGATATTGACGTAATAGGCTTCCCACGACCGGTTGTACTCGTTCGCGATGAACAGGCCGAACAGCAACGGGATCGCCGCATAAGGACCAAGCGTCAGCAGACGAGCATATCTGCCGCCGAGCCGGAACCGCACGACCATGAGCGCAAGCGGCATCACCATCTCGATCAGTGCAAGCCGTTCCGCGAAGACGAAGCTGCGCAACAGCGTCAGCACCGCAAGCACGGCGAAATAGATCTTGTAGCGATTCAGTCCCTTTACCGGCGTCCTGAACACATAGAAATACAGCACGACGAACGGTGCGGTGGCCTGCGTGAACGTGCTGAGGCCCGTAATGCGCCCTTTCAGTTCAAGCATGTCGTATGCATTCGCCTCGCCTCGCACGAACGCGACCAGGAGCGCCGGATGCAAGAGGATGCCGCTCAGCAACAAGACATAACCGAACAGCGCAAGCGCGAACACGAAATCGAGCACGCGAGGCGACAGCTCCACCGCGGCGGGAGGCGGCCCGCGCCGCGTCCGAACCTCGGCCGTCGCGAGCCACGCCGTCATCGTCAGCACGATCAGGAACAATGCGCCGACAAACGCGTAGTAGCCGTCGAAATAGATCCGTGCAATCGATTTCTGGTCGCCGAGCAGGCTGAGCGAAAGCAGGCCATACAGCGGCAGGATGAACATCAACACGAGCCGGGCCGGATCCTCCCACCAATAGCCCGTATAACCGTCGGCTTGATCGCGCATGCGCGCCATCCTGCGCCGCGTCACCGGCCGCTCCCGCGGCCCGCCTCCTGCCCCGCCCGCCCGCCAGTTCATGACGCGCGTTCCATTCTTTGCCGCTGCGCCATCGCTCCGGCGTATCCGGACGCGGCCTGATGCGTATTCGCATCCGCGTAGCCGTAGTCGTACCGTCCGGGCACGCCGGTGTAATCGTTGAGGATCACGCCGCGCACGTCGATATGCGCGTGCTCGAGCCGCCGCGCGCTTTCGTCGAGCTCCGTCAGCGTCGTCACGCCGCTACGCGCGACGAGGAACACCGTGCCCGCCAGACGCCCGAGCACCAGCGCATCGGCGACCGGCAGCAACGGCGGGCCGTCGAGCACGACCATGTCGTAGCGCGACGCGACCTGCTCGATCAGTCGGGCGAGCGCGGGCTGCAGCAGCAGTTCGCCCGGATCGGAAACGACGTTGCCCATCGCGATGAAATCGAGGCCTGGTGTGATGCCGCGCTTGATTGCCTCGTCGAGCGCGTGAGTGCCCGCCACCACGTCCGACAGCCCCGGCGCGCGGCTATAGCGGAACCGGTCGTGCAGCGAACCCTTGCGCAGATCGGCATCGATCAGCAGGACCCGCCGTTTCGCGGCACCGACGAGCGATGCGATATTCGCGGCAACGAACGACTTGCCGACGCCCGTCGTCGGCCCGGAGATCAACACGACGGGATTCGATGCGGCCGGCATCGACAATTGCAGCGACGCGCGGAGACTGCGCAGGCTTTCGAGCGCGGCGTCCTGCGCGTCGACCGGCGCGATCGACATGCGCGGACCGGGCCGGCCCGCCTTTGGCCGCAGTTCCGCTGCCGCCGCGACCGCACTGTGCGGGACCGTCGCGAACACGGGCAGCCCCGTCGCCCATTCGATTTCCTCCGCGTCGCGGATCGTGCCGACGACGCGCTGCCGGGCGATCACGATCGCCGCGCCCGCCAACAGGCCTACCATCAGCAAGCCCACTGCCGCAACCGCGCGATGCGGACCGATCGGCTGCTCGGCGACCTTCGCCGTATCGACGATCCGCACGGTGCCCGTCTTGCTGGCACGCGCGAGGATCATCTGCTGGCGCGTATTGAGCAGGTTCGTGTACAGCGCGGTGTCGACGGCCACGTCACGCTGCAGTTGCAGCACGCCTTGCTCCACGGTCGGCAACTGCTGGATCTGCTTGCGCGTCGTGTCGAGCGAACGCTGCGCATCCGCGAGCTGCGCATCGACGGCCACGACGGCCGGATGCTTCGGCATGAAGCGCGTCATCAGTTCCTCGCGCCGCTGCTGCAGCGTCTGCACGCGCGTCTCGATGTCGACCGCCTGTTGACGCAATGCCAGCGCTTCGTCGCTCGTGTTGACGGTCCCATGCGATGCGCGGAATGCGTTGAAGCGGTTTTCGGCCGCTTCCAGTTGCGCCTTCAGCTGCGGCAACTGGCCATCCATGTAGCGGATCAGCTTGTCGGCCGCCTCGGACTTGCGTTGCGTGTTCTGCGCCAGATACGCGTCGCCGATCGCGTTCAGCACGCGACTGTCGTGCACGGGATCGGTGCCGTCGAGCGTCACGCCAACCATGTTCGACTGCTTGCCGCGCTCGGAGATCAGCGCGTTCTTCTGCAGCCACGTGGTCGCCTCCTCGTCGCTGTAACGCGTCAGGTCGAAGCGTGCGCCGGGCTTGCCGGCCACGTCGCGCACGAACACGTCGATCGGCCCGTCAGGCGTCTCGATGTGCAGCGGCTGGCCGATACGGCCCTGCCATATCGGCCCTTTCCGGCCGAAGATGCCGGTGCGCTGCAGCGTATAGGCGCCGTCATCGCCGACGGACAGCGCGAAGCGCTTGCCAAGCAGACGTTTCGGCACGTCGAAGGTCGGCACGTCGATGCGCTCGGTGCCGTATACGTATCCACCCGGCAACGGCGACGACAGCCCGTCAGCCGCGCTCACGAACCGCCACCCGATCAGCGGCAGGTAATGCGGCCGCACGTCGAGTGCGAGGTTGGTGCTGTCGATCGCGCGGTCGAGCACCGCGCGGGATTTCAGCACCTCGATCTCGGTCGATGCATCCGTCTTCAGATCGAACACCGACGACGGATCGCCAGGTGGTGACGTCTGCTTCGAATCGGTCTGGCTTTGCTCGACCTGGAACAGGATGTCGGAGCGGTAGACGGGGGCCGCGCACAGCGCGTACAGGCCGCCGACGAACGCGCCCGCGAGCGCCGTGCAAAGAATCAGGCGCCGGCCGCCATACAGCATGCCCCAGTAGCGGCGCACCGGATAGGACGGCCGCAGAATGCGCCCGCTGTGCGGGTCAGGCAGGGTCGAAGTGTTCATACAACATCAGTCCCGTATGGCGCGACGCACGGTCGCGGTCACGAAATCCGCCGCGGGCATCACGGCGAAATGGCCTTCGCCGTCAGCGCCCCTTGCGCGGACGACGGAATCAGCAGGTTCACGACGCGGCTCCAGCGCACCAGCGACGACGCGTCGACGAACACGACGTCTCGCCGCTCGAGCGGAAACTGGTCGGCGAGCGCGAACGACGCGGGCGAACTGCCGTCGAGGTGGTACACCCGCGGACGATTGTCCGGGCCGCGGCGCACGACGAACACCTGGCGCGCGTCAGACGTGTACTGACTCACGCCGCCCGTGTCGCCGAGCGCTTCGCCGAGGCTCATCCGGCCGTCGGTCAACGTCAGCGTCGCGGGCCGCGACACCTCGCCGAGCACGAACACCTTCGCGTCGCTCGCCGCGCGCACGCGCACGAGATCGCCGTCGCGCAACAGGATGTTCGACGGATTCACGCCCGCCGCGATCAGCGCGGGCAGGCTCACGTTCACGGTCCGGTCACCGCGCGTCACCGAAACCTGCGAGCGGTCTGCCGTCGGGGTGAAACCGCCGGCGCGGTCGATCGCCTCGGGCAGCGTCATCGGCATGTCGTTGACGATCTGCAGGCCCGGCGTACGCACCTCGCCGTCGAGATAGACACGCTTGCTGCGGTAGCTCTGCACACGCAGCGCGAGCTGCGGCTTGCGCACGTACTCGCCGAGCCGCTTCGTCAGCAGCGCGCCTGCCTGCGCCTCGGTCAACCCGGCCACGTGAACGAGGCCCGCATACGCGAACTGCACGTTGCCGTTCGCGTCGACCGTGTAGCCCGTCGCGACCGAACTGGCGCCGACCCCGTCGCCGCCGCCGATCGTCTGCGTCGTCGGCAAGTTCAATTCGGGGTGGTCCCATACGACGATGCCCAGCACATCGCCGGGGCCGATCGTGTACGGCATCGGCTTGCCGAACAGCTGGCGGATTTCCGCGTCGACGTTGGCCGGCCGCCCCGCATGGTGCTGCGCGACGAATGCCGGCGTGATCTCGATCAGATCCGCGCTCGACACGTTCTGCACGCCGTCGAGGCCGCCCGAGCTCGATGCGTCGGCGCTCACGTGCGCATTCGCGTCACGCTCGGCCGGTGGGTGGTACGTCATGCCGGGCGACAGCGCGCATGCGCTCAGTACGCACGCGGCCGCCGCGATCGCCATGCGCGACTGCCACGGTGCGCGACGGGCGACGGCCCTGCGTGGCCTCGGCGTGCCGAGCGTCGATTCCGGTTGCGTGGTGATTGACATGATGTCCTTCCAAAACTGTGCGGTAACCCGCCGAACGCGGCGAATTCCGGCATTACGCTTGCCCAGCGCGGCTCGCATTGCATTGCCGCACCGCCCTCTTCACCGCACGTCATTCCGTACGATTCGTCATGAACTTCTCTTCTTCGCTTTCGTCATTCGTCTGCATCGTGTCGGCCGGCTTTGCCTGTGCCGCCGGTGCGCAGACGCTGTCCGGCACACCCGCCGACACACCGCCTTTTGCGTCGTCGACGCTACCGGGCCCGGTGCCGACACAACGTTCGGCGCAATCCGCTGTCGCAAAGGCGGCCGCCGAACCTGCCGCGCCCGCGTCCGCGGATGCAGCGCCGGCGTTCACGCGTCCCGCCGCGAACGCCGCCGTTCAGCCCGACGCGCGCGCCCGCAGCACGTTGCGCCGGCCGCTCGTCCCAGCGCGTCCGCATCGCGCGCAGGTAGCCAATACACCGGCCGACGACGTATGGCGCAGCGACACGTTGTACGCATCGCCCTACGCGAAATCACCCTATGACGTGCCCGGTGGTCCGGACTGACACATCCCGCCCGGTCATGCCGCAGCATGGCCGCGCATGCATCGATAAGGGATTTGACACCACGGCGAACGGCGCGTCTGTGAGCAACCCCACCGAACGCCGATCTTCATACGAAGTGGGGATCGCACCCCGACGCGTCGGCGCATGCGATGCATACGGCACAGCGCGCATCACGGCCTGCCGACCGACACGTTCGCGTACGATCCGGCGGCCGCTTCAAGCGCGGCAGGATCCGAGACGCGCACGACCGGCCTCGCCGAATCACGGCCGAGCGCCTGCATGCAAAGCCCGATCACGATGTCCGTGCCGGCCGCGCCGTACACCGCGTGATCGACCTGCGGCTCGAGATGCAGCCGCACGTGACGCGAGCCCCTGAACGCGTGCTCGATCGCACCGAAGTGGCGCCGCACATCGTCGATGCCGGGATCGAGCGCACCGTACACCAGCGTCGTCCGGACATTGCGTTGCGCAAGCACGTGCATCACGCCGCGGGGTGTGCCGACGCGCGGCTTCCAGCCGACGCGCGCGGCGGCCTTCTTCACCGGCACGCTGACCCGCGCGATCGCATTGGCGGCGATCGCCCGCACGATCGGCCGCAAGTCGCGCCGTTCGCGCACGAGGCGCTTCCACTTTTGCCAGTCGCGCACCGACAGCCAGTAGCCGCGCACCGAGTTGTTCCTCTGCTTCTGCACCGCGTCCAGCGAGAGGCCGGCCGGCCACACGAAGCGCGCCAGATTGATCGCGATCACGCCGCCGAGCGATGGTGTCTTCACGGCCGCATGCAATGCCGCATAGGCGCCCGAACAGATGCCGGCCGCGAACACTTCCGGGTAGCCAAGCGCGCGCAGCCAGTCCGCGGCGGCGGCCACGTCGTCGATCGACTGCGCCGAATACACGACGCGGGACTGGTCGTCGGGCGCGGCGACCCCGCTGTCGCCCACGCCGTTCACGTCGATCCGCAGCGTCGTGACGCCGGCGCGTGCGAGCGTGCGCGCGAGGCGCACGCTGAAGCGGCCTTCTCCGCTGCGCGGATTCGTCGACGTGTTCGCGATCACGAGCGCCGGCGCGATGGGATTCGCAGGCCCCGTATCGGCGGGACGGCACAGCACGCCGACCAGCCGGTCCGATCCTACCGCGACGACCTGCTCGGTCATGTCCGTCATGTCGAGCGCGACGGCCGATTCGCCATTCCATGGCGGATCCAGCAGCCGCGCCGGGTCGGTGCCGGCCCGCACGCGCGGAACCCGTTCGGCGATCCAGTTCGCGAGCGTGTCGATCGCCTCGAGCGGCAGGCGCGAGCGCGTACCGTCCAGCATCGTCGTCGACCATTCGCGGAACGAATCGGTCGCCACGTCGACGCCGCGCGCGACCAGCGCATCGCGCAACGCAGGCCCGTCCCCCTGATCGGGTTGAATCAGCAGCATCGTGCCGGGCAACGTCGGTACATCGCGCACGACGTCGCACAGATCGACTGCCTTCAACGCATCGACGAAATCGTCGGGAAAGCGGTGCCCGAGCACGTTCATGCACGGTTCGTCGCGATGTGCGGTGCGAATCGCCGGCGACGTGATGTCGAGCCACTGGCGATGCACGAACGACAACTCGCGAAGGTAAGCGCGTCCGCGCACGACCGGCGCGAGTGCCACCAACGCGTCGACGCGCGGCGACGGGTGCTGCCCGTCGCCCGCGGCGGCCAGCATCGCGAACAGCGCGCCCGCGCGGATTCCGACGAGCGTCAGCGACGCGACACCGACCTGGTCGCGCAGCAGATCGATCGCATCGTGAATGCTGCCGATGGTAGCGGCGTGCCGACCGGTGTCGCGATCGTCGCCTGCGGAATCACCGGTGCACGGATAGTTGAATCGCAACACCGTGACGCCGTCGCGGGCAAGGCGCTCGGCGATCGCCCGCATGAACTTGTGCGTCCACGATGCCTCATGGCCCAACGATTCGCACAGGATCACGCCTTGTGTCGTCTGTCCTTCGTGCAGCCACCCCATGCAGCTGCCGAACATGATCGGCTTCAATCGGTACTCCTCGGATCGGTATTTTTATCGGACGCGGACACGCGTTCCGGCGGCTCCCCCGGAATGAGCGATTCCACGATCATGCGACTGCTCGACGAACGCGCGGCAGCAGCCCCCGCCGCGCCCCTGCGCGGCCCGCCCATGCGTGGCTCCGCTCCCCATGCCCGCGGGACGTGATGTTGCGTGCCCGAGGCGTCGTCAGACGGTTTGCACCGTGAACCAAAACAGTGCACTCGATTAAAGCACTCGGTTCGAGCGTCCTTCGGTGCGCCAGCTTACAAATAGATTCATCACTGTCGCGATACGACGACGCGCGACGGCGCGCTCGGTGTCGGGATTCATGCCGCACGCACGAACGGAATCGGCGAACGGTAGGCTCGCGAACACAGTCGTCCGGTGCGGCCCGTATCATGACCGCCATACGATGTGGCCGTGCCCGGCGACGCCGGACGCGCCACCAACCCATGCAACCGGGTCAGCGCCGACCGGATGCACGCGCGCACCGCGGCCCCATGCCGCCGCACTGCGACACCCACGGCGCCGACCGAGCGAATGTCAAACCTCAAGAAGAATTTCCTGCTGCTGCTGACGTTGCAGATTTCGATGTACGCAGTGCCGCTCCTGATCGCACCGCTGCTGACGCACGCACTGGGCCCGGAAGGCTACGGGCAACTCGCGTTCTCGCTCGCGGTCATCGCCTACCTTACCAATTGCACGAGCTACAGCTTCGACCTGACCGCCACGCCGCGCATCGCGCTCGCCCGCGACGACCGCGCCGAACGCTCCCGCATCTTCTGGGCGACGTTGTACGCACAAATCGGGATCGCGATGATCTGCTTCATCGTGCTGGTCGCGCTGACCTTGCTGTTCAAGCGCTTCGGCGAGGACCGCGACCTGCTGCTGATCGGTTTCGGAATGGTGGCCGGCGTGGCGTTCACGCCGGGCTGGTATTTCCAGGGCATGGAAAAGCTGCGCGCGCTGAGCGTAATCCTGTTCATCGGCCGCATCCTGAGCCTGCCCGCGATGTTCGCGCTCGTGCACAGCCCGGCGGACATCGACCGCGCGATGATCGTCAACGCAGCCGTCCCGACGCTGTCCGCGATCGTGCTCGCCATCTACCTTTATGCTCAGCGCGAAATCGATTTCGTTCGCGTGGGTTTCTCCGACATCGCGGAATCGTTGAAAGGCGGCTGGCAGGTGTTCCTCGCGTCGACGTCCATTGCGTTCTATGCGTCGACCAACACCGTGCTGCTCGGCTTCGTATCGGGCAACGTCGCGGCCGGCTACTTCGCCGCCGGCGACAAGCTGATCCGCGCGGCGCTCAGCATGCTGCAGCCGCTGAAGGCGGCCACCTATCCCCGCATCAGTTACCTGATGCGGCACGCACGCAACGACGCGTTCTCGTTCCTGCGCAAGCTGTTCGTCGTCCAGGTCGCGATGGTGCTCGGCATCTCGCTCGCGATCTTCTTCGGCGCGCCGCTCGCCGTGCGCATCCTGTATGGCCCTTCGTACGAACCTACGGTCCAGGTGCTGCGCTGGATGGCCTTCATTCCGTTCATGGCCGGCATGACCGACCTGTTCGGTATACAGACGATGCTGCCGCTCGGGATGAAGTCGGCATTCACGAGAATCCTGATGTCGTCGGGCATTCTGAACATCGTGCTGGTACCCGTGCTCGCAAAGTACTTCGCCGAACTGGGCGCCGCTGCCGCCGTGCTGACGGCCGAGGCTGCAGTCGCCGCGGCACTCGCAACCGTCGTCTATCGCGCCGGGATTCCGCTGCCCGGCAGTCCGGTCGCGCGACGCGGCTAGCGCACCGTTGGCGCCGCCCGGCTTCTCCGACGAGGCGGCCGGCATCCGACGGTGTTCTATTCGATGCGCGCGCAACGAACCGTATCACGCGGGCACACGCATCTGACCTCCCACCCGCTCCGAACGCTCGCGCGCAGGTACTTCTTACCCCTGCCACACACCCGCAATCGGGAACGATGACCGCCTTTCCACCCCGTCGCGCGCCCCTACGAAATAAAGATCACACGTATCGGTAGAAACACCGATGCTGTAGTCAAACTACATTCGTACGATTAGTCGCTGCAGAGAATCGCTACATCCGATTCGGCAGTGTCGTACGGTCCGCGTCGCCGTCCGCATTGTTCGATCGAGCCCAACCGGCCGTAACGATTCCCCGCCCGGCCTGGCATGCCGACGCGCAACCACCCTGCATCGCCAGCCGAATGCGTGCGGTGCGAATCCACCGGACGTACGCAGCTCCAGACATCATTCCAACAACCGGCAATACGATCAGGAGAGCAACATGCGGGACACACTCTGGCCGGCCGTCGTGCTGGCAGCGACCCTCTGCACCACTGCCTACGCCGGCGACGCCGATTTCAATGCGCAGGGCGACGCGACCGACACGTTCGCGTCAGCCGCCGCGCAACGGCGCGCCGATCTGCTCGTGCGCAAGATGACGCTCGACGAAAAACTTCAATTCATTCATTCGCAATACGAAATGTCCAAGGTGCCGGGCGGCGGTGCCGGCTACATCCAGGGCGTGCCGCGGCTCGGCATTCCCGATCTGAACATGGTCGATTCGGCGACCGGCTCCGGCAGCACGTCGCAGGCCAGCACGACGTTCCCGGCCACGATCGCGGTCGCCGCGAGCTGGGATCGCCGGCTGTCGTACGACTACGGCAAGCAGGTCGCGATCCAGTTGCGCGCGCAAGGATTCGGGATGGGCCTCGCCGGCGGCACCAACCTCGCGCGCGAGCCGCGCGGCGGCCGCCTGTTCGAGTATCTCGGCGAGGATCCGCTGCTTGCCGGCGACCTGCTCGCCGAACGCACGCTCGCCACGCAGCGGCAGAAAGTCATCGCCACGATCAAGCACTACGCGGGCAACGAGCAGGAGCACGGCCGGATGGGCGGCAATACGCAGATCGACGAACGCACGCTGCGCGAGCTGTATCTGCTGCCTTTCGAGATCGCCGCGAAGCGCGGCCGGCCCGGCAGCGTGATGTGCAGCTACAACCGCCTGAACGGCACCTATGCGTGCGAGAACCCTCACCTGCTGAACGACGTGCTGAAGAACGAATGGGGCTTCCAGGGACAGGTGCAGTCCGACTGGGGCGCCACGCACAGCACCGCCGCCGCGATCAACGCGGGGCTCGACGAGGAAGAAGACGTCGGGCCGAGCGTGTACCTGACACCGGCGGCCGTCAAGCAGGCGATCGCGAACGGCTCGGTGTCGACCGCGCGCCTCGACGACATGGTGCGCCGCAAGCTCGCCGTGATGATCCGCGTCGGCGTGATGGACGATCCGGCCCAGGGCGGCGGCACGATCGATTTCGTGGCGGGGAACCGGTTCGCGCAGACGGCCTCCGAGCAATCGATCGTTCTGCTGAAGAACGACGGCAACCAATTGCCGCTGGTGGCGTCGGCGCTGTCGCGTATCGCCGTGATCGGCGGCCATGCGGATGCGGCCGTGCTGTCCGGCGGCGGCTCGGGCAACACGCGCGACCCCGTATCCGGTTCGTTCGCCGGCTGCGGCGGCCTGACGTTCGGGTCGTCGACCGGGTGCAGCTGGTGGCGCAATCCGTGGCTCAAGGTCGACGTGCCGATCGTCGCCGCGATTCGCGCGCTCGCGCCGGCCGCGCAGGTCACGTATGCGGGCAACAGCGACCAGCAGTCGCCGTTCCGCGCGTACACGCAGCAGGAGATCGACCAGGCCGCGGCGCTCGCGGGCCGCTCGGATGTCGCGATCGTCGTGGTCGCGCAACCGGCCGGCGAGGATTTCGGCGATCTGCAGAGCCTGAGCCTCGCGAACCCGTCGAACCAGGACGCACTCGTCGAAGCCGTCGCACGCGCGAATCCGCATACGATCGTCGTCGTCCAGAGCGGCAATCCGGTGCTGATGCCGTGGAAGGACAGCGTATCGGCGATCGTCGAAGCATGGTATCCGGGCGAAGCCGGCGGCAAGGCGATCGCAAACGTGCTGTTCGGCGCGGTCAATCCGTCCGGCAAGCTGCCCGTGACGTTCCCGGCGCGCGATCAGGACTCGCCGACGTGGGGGCAAAACGGCACGTTCGACACCGACCCGGTGTACGCGGAAAAGCTGAACATGGGCTACCGCTGGTATGACGCGCGCAACATCAAGCCGATGTTCGAGTTCGGCTACGGCCTGTCCTATACGCACTTCGCGTATTCGGGCCTGTCGGTGTCGAAGCAATGGGACGGCTCGCTGAGCGTCGCGTTCACCGTGCGCAACGACGGGCGCGTGGCCGGCGCGGAAACGCCGCAGGTCTATCTCGGCGTGCCGTACAAGGACGAACCGCCGAAGCGGCTGGTCGGCTGGGAAAAGATCCGGCTGAATCCGGGCGAGGCGCGGCGTGTGCGCGTGACCGTGTCGCCGCGGATGCAGAGCGTCTGGGATACGTCTCGCAACGGCTGGAAGGTCGTGCCGGGCGGGACCGTGTATGTCGGCGCGTCGTCGCGCGATATCCGCTTGCAGGGCCACTGAGCAAGCGAGAATGAAGCGACCGGGGGCGCCGTGCGTCGCATACGCGGCGCCCCTGTCCGTCAACCATCACTGCGCCGAAGCGCCTTACCGGAGCAGCAGCGCCAGCACCGTCGCAAGCGTCGCAATCGCGGCGATGCCCGCCACCACACCCGCCAGATGCGCGGCCACCACCATGCCGGCCGGCAATCGCGACGCGCTGCCGGCCATCACGCACCGCCCGCTTCCAGCGTATTGAGCAACGGCCTCGCCAGATGCAGGACCTGGTACACCGTGCCCGCGCCGCCGTCGTCCGGTTCATGTTCCGTCACGAGCGCACGCGTCAACCGCCAACGCAGCGGATCGAGACTGACGGCCGCCGCGACCACGCCCGGCCGTGCCGCCGCTTCGCGATTGCGTGCGATCTCCCTTGCCAGTGCCGCGTCGAGATCGGCGTCCGCCGGAATCTCGATGGTGTCGAGACGCGCGAAACGTCCCGTCGACGCACTGCCCTTGCGCGCGTCGAGCGCAACCTGCGTATCGATCGGCGCGCGGCCGAAGCTGTCCGTCACGACCCGATAGCGGCCGTCCGTCACGAACCGCGCGAACGCCTGTTCGTTGCGCCACAGGTAAAACGACGCGTAGCCGTTTTCCGTTGCGCCGTGGCGGCCGGCCTCGCGCAGCAGGAATCCCTTGAACAGCAGGTCCGGCGTGTCGTCCCACAGCCGGCCGCGCTCACGCACGCGATCGCGAATGATGTCGAGGTCGTAGTCCGCCGGCAGGCGGTGCACGTAGTACGCGGTCAGCATGATCGACTCCTGGCGAAAAAAACGGATGGCATTCCGGACGGCATGAAAGCAGCGTAGAAGACCTTGAATCATTTGAAAAGACGATGGCAGAATATTTCAATGATTCGATTCCGAAATGAACGAGGGTGCGATGAAAACGCTCGACATCGAAGCCGTGCAGGCCTTCGTGCTGACCGCCGACCTCAAGAGCTTCACGCGGGCCGCGGAAGCGCTGGACACGACGCAGTCCGCGGTGAGCCTGAAGATCAAGCGGCTGGAAGACGGGCTCGGCCGCCGCCTGCTGGAACGCACGCCGCGGCAGGTTCGCCTGTCGGCCGACGGCACCGCGTTCCTGGAGCCGGCGCGCGAACTGGTGGCTGCTCACCACGGCGCAATCAGCGCGTTCGGCACGAGCCAGCGGCGGCTGGTGATCGGCGTCAGCCACCATGTCGTCGGCGCCGATCTCCCGATGCTGCTGCGACGGATGAGCGAAGCCGAGCCGGCGCTCGTGCTGGAGATTCGCGTCGCCACGTCGCGCGACGTGCTCGATGCGTTCGATCGCGGCCTGCTCGATGCCGCCATCGCGCTGCAGCACGACAGCCGGCGGCTCGACGGCGAAACCATCCTGTCCGAGTCGTTCGGCTGGATGGCGGCGGCCGATTTCGAACACCATCCGCCGCAACCGCTGCGGCTCGCCACGCAGGCCGAACCGTGCAGCGTGCGCCGCATGGCGGTCGACGCGCTGGACGAAGCCGGCGTCGCATGGACGGAAGTCTTTGTCGGCGGCGGCGTGGCGACGATCGGCGCGGCGGTGTCCGCGGGGCTGGCCGTCGCGGCGCTCGGGCATCGCGTCGCGCCCGCCGGCACCGTCGACGTGGGGATGCGCTACGGGCTGCCGCCGCTGCCGGCGCGCGACGTGGTGCTCTACTCGAGCCTGACCGATGCGCGCGCCCGGCAGGCGCTGCGCACGCTGGGCGCGGCGCTACGGTCGTCGGTCGGTGTGCGTTGATGCCGCACGCGGCATCGATGGATTGACTTGAACCACTCGCAAGCAACCAGAACAACGCATCGCACGCGCGGGCACCGTGTCCGATTCACGCAATGTTCGCCGTCCAGACCGAACTCGCCCGCCAAACCCGGTACCCTCGACGCGCGCCACGGTAAAATTGTGTCTTCGCCCCGCGCTCATGCAGACGATATCCATCCGTCCGAGGGCCAACACCAAAAGCATCGACCCGCCATCATCACCTTGATTTCCCTACCCTTTTCGCGTCGCGACGCATGAGTTACTCGCTCGCCACCTCCACCATTCGCGAACTCGAAATCCGCAAGAGCCGTTTCATCGCGTACGCGGTTCCCGTCGAGGATCGCGATGCCGCGATGCAGGTACTGCAACGCCTGCGCGACGAACATCCGGCGGCCACCCACGTGTGCTGGGCGCTGCTGGCGGGCGGCCAGTCGGGTATGTCGGACGACGGCGAGCCGTCGGGCACCGCGGGCCGGCCGATCCTCGAAGTGCTGCGCCATCACGATCTGGACGGCGTGCTCGGCGCGGTCGTGCGTTACTACGGTGGTGTAAAGCTCGGCGCGGGCGGCCTGGTGCGTGCGTACACGGATGCGATCGCGTCGGCGCTGCTCGATGCCGAGCGCGTCGCGCGCATTCGGCACACGCGGCTCGCGATCGAAATCGGCTATCCGGAGGAGGCGCGCGTGCGCCGCTGGATCGAACAGGCCGGCTATGAACTGGTGGACAGTGCGTACGGGATGACGGTGAAGCTCGTGATCAAGTTGCCCGAAACCGCCGAAGCCGCTGCACGAGCCGAACTGTTCGATCTGACGCAGGGGCGTTCGGGGTTTCCGGCGATTTGAGCCGTTGCGGCGACAGGCCCCGGCGGCACACACGTGCACGCTCGGCTGGCTTCATTTTTAAAGGTCTCTCAGGTTCCGGCTGCCGCTTGGAGCGCCCGGCGCTATTGTTTTCGGCTGTGTGTCGGGACTGCCCCGTTTCAACGGGGGCGACGCATAGTGACGCGAACATTACGGTACGCTTTCGGCGCTGTCAATCCGACATCACCCTGAAAGACTGTAAAATCCGTCGGACCGCATCGCCGGCCATCAACCGAAAGACCTCAAAAAAAACGCGCCGCATGACGCGGCGCGCTTCGTCACATCGCGATCGACCGGCACCGACCGGTCAATAAACGTCCGGCACGATCATGTTGTCCGGCACCGGCCGGCGAATGTAATCCTCGTGATGCTCGCGCTGCGGCAGATCGATCGTCGGGCGCGGCACGTCGTGATACGGCACCTGGCCGAGCAGATGGTGAATGCAGTTCAGCCGCGCGCGCTTCTTGTCGACGGCCTGCACGACCCACCACGGCGCCTCGGGAATATGCGTGCGCTGCAGCATCTCTTCCTTCGCGGCCGTATAAGCCTCCCAGCGGCGGCGGCTTTCGAGGTCCATCGGGCTCAGCTTCCACTGCTTCAGCGGATCCTCGATCCGGGCCTGGAAGCGCAGCTCCTGCTCGTGGTCGGTGATCGAAAACCAGTACTTGACGATCTGGATCCCGCTGCGCACGAGCATCTTCTCGAACTCGGGCACCGACCGGAAGAACTCCTCGTACTCGTCGTCGGTACAGAAATTCATCACGCGCTCGACGCCCGCGCGGTTGTACCAGCTGCGATCGAACAGCACGATCTCGCCGCCTGCCGGCAGATGCGCGACATAGCGCTGGAAGTACCATTGCGTGCGCTCGCGGTTGTTCGGCGCCGGCAGCGCGGCAACCCGGCACACGCGCGGGTTCAGGCGCTGCGTGATGCGCTTGATCGCACCGCCCTTGCCGGCCGCATCGCGCCCCTCGAACAGCACGACGAGCCGGTGCCCGGTGTTCACGACCCAATCCTGCAGCTTCACGAGCTCGCCCTGCAAGCGGAACAGCTCGCGGAAATATTCCTTGCGCGCCTCCCGACGCTCGGGCGAGAACAGCAGATCCTCGCCGTTGTCGAAGCGGCGATCGTCGAGTTCCATCTCGAGCTCTTCGTCGTATGCGTCGACGAGATCCTCCTCGAAACGGCGCTGACGCGCTTCCATCGGGTCCGTATCGGTGCGGTTGTTGGTCTCGGTGCGGGTATCGTTGTCGCCCATGGGGCCTCCTTCCATCATTGACGCAGCCAAACTCGACCATTATCCCAGCGTCGCGCGTCAAATTCATGAAATAGGCGTCCACGTCCGTCAGAAGCGGCATGCGGGCGGCACGCCGGGCCGCTCGCGCGATTCCCGCCGGTTCGCCGCATGTCAGTCGGGCGGCGGCAGCACGACCGTATCCTCAGGCCCGAGCACGCGGCCGTCCTGCGAACGCAGCTCCAGCCTCCTGACGGGCAAGCCGGTTTTCCGGTCGACGAGCAATACGTGCGCCTCGTCCGGTTCGAAGAAGAAATCCTCGCCCCACTGCCGCAGCGCGACCAGCAGCGGAAACAGCCCGCGCCCCTTCTCGGTCAGCACGTATTCGTGATGTGCGCCACCGTCCGCGGCCGGCACGATGTCCATGATTCCGTGCGCGACCAGGTTGCGCAGGCGCGCGGCCAGGATGTTCTTCGCGAGGCCGAGATTCTTCTGGAATTCGCCGAAGCGACGCAGCCCGTCGAACGCATCGCGGACGATCAGCAGCGACCACCAGTCGCCGATCGCGTCCAGCGGGCGGGCGACGCCGCAAAGGGAATCTTCGTGCGTGGTTCGTCTGTTCATCGGTGCATGCGGCGACGCCGTGGCCGGGATAGAAACGGAATGGCGGTCGCTTTCGTTGAAGTAAGTGGTTGCAATATAAAACCTATTCAGGAAAAGATCAATTCGATCAACCTGACTGTTCGGGATCGACGAACGGAACGACCGCCACACTCCGGATTGGCACATGGATTCATACGTTTCAACCGATAAAATCACGTATTTCAGCCTCCCATCGCATCGTTCCGCTCGATTGGCTTCACCCCGACAACCGCTCTCGCGATTTATTCGGTTGCAACTTGAAACCGCATCATCTACGCTTCGATTCAGTTTCAATTTGAAACCAACCTGTTCGACTATCCGAAGGAGCGTTCGATGATCCGTTCCGATGCCACGTTCGACGGCACCTTTCCATTCGCCCCGCATTTCGACGACGCGTCCGGCTTCCGGATGCACTACGTGGACGAAGGCCCGCGCGACGGCGAGATCGTCCTGTGCCTGCATGGCGAGCCCACATGGGGTTATCTGTTCCGCCATCTGGTCAGGGCCTTGAGTCCGACGTATCGCGTCGTCGTGCCGGACCACATGGGCTTCGGCAAAAGCGCGACGCCGCAGGACCGCAGCTACTGGCTGCAGGACCACATCGACAATCTCGAGCGTTTCGTGCTCGCGCGCGACCTCGATCGCATCACACTCGTGATGCACGACTTCGGCGGCCCGGTCGGCATGGGGCTCGCCGCGCGGCATCCGGACCGGATCCGGCGCATCGTGTCGGCCAACGGACCGACGCCGTTCGGTCATCCCGATCTCGTCGAACGCCTGAATGCGAACGGCCGCGATGCGCCGTGGTTCCAGTGGATCATGCGCGCGGCGGCCGACGACACGCTCGAAACGGTGCTCGGGCAGCTCGGTTTCAACATCCTGAGCACACTGAAGCTGAACGGCTTCGAGAACCACGCGATCATCACCGATACATGGATCGCCGCATACGGCGCGCCGTTCGCGCAACCGGCCGACTGTCTCGGCGCGATCGGATGGGCACGGGGGTTCGCGGCCGGCGCGCACCGGTTCGAGGAACCCGATGCGGCGGCGCTGCGCGCGATCCGCGACAAACCCGCGCTCGCGATCTGGGGAGACGCCGACCGAACGCTCGGCGCCGAACACTTCCTGCCGCTCTTTACCGCGCTGTTTCCGTCCGCGCCGATCGAGCGGCTGGCGGGCGTCGGGCACTACTGCTTCGAGGATGCGCCCGATGTCATTGCCGAGCGGATCGCGGCTTTCATCCGAACGACCGGTTAAAAAAATCGGCAGCCGGAGCGAAACACCGGCTGCCGAACCGCGTGCGCGACCGCTTTTGCGGACGCGCACGCTTCACGTCAACGTCAACGTCAACGTCACCGAATGACCCGCGTCACCCCCCGCCCGCGCGGATCGGCCATCGCTTCCGGCGTCTTGCCGTCGATCTTGATGACCTGGATGTCGCCGCTGAAATCCTGCCCCTTCAGCGTGTAACCGCGCGCCTCGATCTGCTTCGCGAGTTCGCCTTCGATCGGGTGGTACGGCTCCCAGAAGATCGTGTTCGGCGGCAGCAGCTGATGATGGAAACGCATCGCGCCGACCGCTTCCTTCAACGGCATCTTGAAGTCGTAGATGTTGTTGATCACCTGGAAGATCGACGTGAAGATGCGCGAGCCGCCCGGCGTGCCGATCACCAGCGACACCTTGCCGTCCTTCGTCATGATCGTCGGCGACATCGACGACAGCGGGCGCTTCTTCGGTTCGATCGCGTTCGCGTCGCTGCCGACCACGCCGAACATGTTCGCGACGCCCGGCTTCGCGGAGAAGTCGTCCATCTCGTCGTTCAGCACGATGCCCGTGCCGTCGGCGATCACGCCCGAGCCGAAATAGCCGTTGACCGTGTACGTGTTCGACACCGCGTTGCCCCACTTGTCGACCACCGAGAAGTGCGTCGTTTCGGCCTTCTCCGGCATCGTCGTGCCGAGGCCCGGCTGCACGCTCTTGGTGTCCGACGGCTCCTTCGGGTTGACCTCGGCCGCGCGCTTCGCGATGTACGCGTCGTCGGTCAGCTGCGCGATCGGCACCTTGTAGAAGTCAGGATCGCCGAGATACTGCGCCCGATCGGCGAACACGCGCTTCTCGATTTCCGCGACGAGGTGGATGTACTGCGGCGAGTTGAGCTTCACGCCCTCGAAGTCCTGCTTCAGGTCGGCCTTCATCTTCAGCAACTGCACGAGGCCGATGCCGCCGGAGCTCGGCGGCGGCGCGGTGATCACGTCATAGCCGTTCCACTTCGCCTGCACCGGCTGGCGCCACACCGCGCGGTACTGCGCGAGATCCTCGGTCGTGATCAGCCCGTTGCCGTCGCCGGTCTTCATCGACGCGGCGATCAGCTCGGCCGTCTTGCCCTTGTAGAAGCCTTCCGCGCCGCCGTTCGCGATACGCGTCAGCACGTCCGCGAGATCGGGCTGCTTGAAGTTCACGCCGGCCTTCAGCCCGGAGAAGTACTTGTCGAAGTTGGTCTTGCCGCCAAACTCCTTCGATGCATCGACGCCGCGCTGCGCGAGCTGTTCGTCGACGACGAAGCCGTCGCGCGCGTAGTGGATCGCCGGCGCGAGCACCTGCTTCCACTTCAGCTTGCCGAAGCGCTTCTGCGCTTCCCACATGCCCGCGACCGTACCCGGCACGCCGACCGCGCGCGGGCCGTACAGGCTCATGCCCTTGACGACGTTGCCGTCCTTGTCGAGGTACATGTCCTTCGTCGCGGCGAGCGGTGCGCGCTCGCGGTAATCGATGAAGTACGGCTTGCCGTCCTTGTAGATCGTCATGAAGCCGCCGCCGCCGATGTTGCCGGCTTCCGGGTACGTGACGGCGAGCGTGAACGCGATCGCGACAGCCGCGTCGATCGCGTTGCCGCCTTCCTTGAAGATCCGCTCCGCGGCATCCGCGCTGTACTTGTCGGCCACCGCCACCGCCGAGCTCGTCAGGACCGCGGGCTGCGGCCCTTTCGCGTAGGCGGGCGCGTTCGGCAGGAAGCCGATGCCGGCCACCGTCGCGAGCACGGCAGCGGATGATTTGAAGCGATTCAGCGTAGTCATTGCATGTCCCCCATGTGGATCTCCTTCAGGCAGGAAAGCACCTGATTCGCGGATGAGCCGTCGGCGCACCGGCGGCCATATGCCGGCTTCGTAGTATAGGGGGACAAAAAGGGTCGAACACGTGACGTCGCGACGAAAGCATGCCGATTGTGTGCGCCCGGTCACGTTGCGGCGCCGCGACGCACACGCGAATCGGCCGCACGTCATACGGCCCGCGTCATCACGCAGCGCACAAAAACCGAAAGTTGCGAACCGCGCAGCATGTCACGCAGCGTGTGCAAAAAATCTGCAAACGACCCGCGCGCGGCAGAAGCCGATCTGCGAAGATAGCGCCCCGCTTGCGCGCCGCATCATCGTTTCGTGCACGCGCCGCTTCACGTTTCTTCGTCTCGGTCCCTATGGCATCACACAATGCGCATCACGCGTCCGGCTTCGCGGCCGGCGTTGCCGCCGCCGTCCTCGTCGCGCAAACCGGCGCAACCGGCCCGTGGCATTCCGGCATGCTCGCCGCGTTCGCGGCGGGCGTCGCGGGCGGCACCGCGCCCGACTGGCTCGAAGTCGCCTGGTGGAGCCGCAAGCGCCGCCTGTGGATCACGCATCGCACCATCACGCACTGGGGCATCGGCTGGATCGCGCTGCTCGCGCTCGGGTGGCACGGGCTCATCCATCATCCGCATCCGCTGTGGGCCGCGCCGCTGTTCGGCTTCGCGTGCGGCGGCGTGATGCACCTGCTCGCCGACTGGCCCAATCCGCTCGGCGTACCGTGGATCTGGCGGCGCCACTCGCTCAACCTGTGGAACAGCGGGCATTGCGACCTGATCGTGGTGGCCGCCGCCTGGGGCGGCACACTGTGGCTCGCGCAGTCGCTGTGGTCGCGTGCGCCACTGATCGAACACTGGCTCGGCTGGCTGCATCGCGTCTAGTTGCAATTCGACACAATTCGGCGTGCGATCGACATGCCGAAACGCACGCAACTTTCCGTCCATTGAAAGCGCGGCGCAGAGCCCCATCTGAGTCTAAGTCATCGGACACATGCCCGGCACGCACGCGCGTCGTCTGGCACACTGACGATTCGATTCGCGTGCGATACCGCCGCACGCTCGCACCCTATTTCAACGCTCCGATGGACGTCACAGCTACCCGCCCTGCCGCCCGTGCGCTCGACGTGTTCCACCCGGCCGTTGCCGCGTGGTTCGCGCGCACGTTTGCCGCGCCGACCGGCGCGCAGGCGCTCGCGTGGCCGCACATCAAGGCCGGCCGTTCGACGCTCGTCGCCGCGCCGACCGGTTCCGGCAAGACGCTCACCGCGTTCCTGTGCGCGCTCGACGATCTGGTGCGCGATGCGCTCGCGCACGACGGCACGCTGCCCGACGCGACGCTGGTCGTCTACGTGTCGCCGCTGAAGGCGCTGTCGAACGACATCCACGTGAACCTCGACGCGCCGCTCGCCGGCATCGCGGAATCGCTCGCGCAGCTCGGCCTGCCGGTGCCGGCGATTCGCACCGCGGTGCGCACCGGCGACACGACGCAGGCCGAGCGCGCCGCGCTGCGCAAGCGCGCGCCGCACATCCTCGTCACGACCCCCGAATCGCTGTACGTGCTGCTGTCGTCCACGTCGGGGCGGCAGATGCTGTCGAACGTGCGCTCGGTCATCGTCGACGAAATCCATGCGCTTGCGTCGTCCAAGCGCGGCAGCCATCTCGCGCTGTCGCTCGAACGCCTCGACGCGCTGACCGGCCGCGCACTGCCGCGCATCGGGCTGTCGGCCACGCAAAAGCCGATCGACGCGGTCGCGCGCTTTCTCGTCGGCGGGCCGGCCGACGCGCCGCGCGACTGCGCGATCGTCGACACGGGCCACACACGCGAGCGCGACCTCGCGCTCGAACTGCCGAACGTGCCGCTCGAACCGGTGATGGCGACCGACGTGTGGGAACAGGTGTACGACCGCATCGCCGGGCTCGCGGCCGCGCATCGCACGACGCTGGTGTTCGTCAACACGCGGCGCACCGCCGAGCGCATGGCGCGCCATCTCGCCGACCGGCTCGGCAAGGACGCGATCGCCGCGCATCACGGCAGTCTCGCGAAAGAGCATCGCTTCGACGCTGAACAACGCCTGAAGCGCGGCGAACTGAAGCTGCTCGTCGCGACCGCGTCGCTCGAACTCGGCATCGACATCGGCGATGTCGATCTCGTCTGCCAGGTCGGCTCGCCGCGCGGCATCGCGCCATTCCTGCAACGCGTCGGCCGCTCGGGGCACCACGTCGGCGGCGTGCCGAAGGGGCGACTCTTTCCGCTGTCGCGCGACGAGCTGGTCGAATGCGCGGCGCTGCTCGATTGCGTGCAGCGCGGCGAACTCGATGCGCTGCGGATTCCCGAAGCGCCGCTCGACGTGCTCGCGCAACAGATCGTCGCCGAAGTCGCGTGCGCGGAATGGCAGGAAGACGCGCTGTATGCGAGCTTCACGCGCGCCGCGCCGTACGCGCGGCTGACGCGCGAGCGCTTCGACGAAGTGATGAAGATGCTCGCCGAAGGGTTCACGAGCCGTCGCGGCGTGCGCGGCGCGTATTTGCACCGTGACGTGGTCGGCGGCACCGTGCGCGGGCGCCGCAACGCGATGATGACCGCGACCACCTCCGGCGGCACGATCCCCGACATGGCCGACTACGCGGTGCTGCTCGAACCGCAGGGCATCCAGGTCGGCACCGTCAACGAGGATTTCGCGATCGAGAGCCTGGCCGGCGACGTGTTCCAGCTCGGCAACCAGTCGTACCGGATCATTCGCGTGGAAACGGGCCGCGTGCGCGTCGAGGATGCGCAGGGTCAATCGCCGAGCATTCCGTTCTGGCTCGGCGAGGGGCTGGGGCGCAGCGACGAACTGTCGGCGGCGGTCGGCCGGCTGCGTGCGCGGCTCGATGCGCTGCTCGCCGACGGCGACCGGCAGGCCGGCACCGGCGGGCGCAAGCAGGCCCGCGACAACACGGTGAGCAACGCGGAAACGGAAGCCAAGACGCAAGACGCAACCGCGCTCGCCCCCACCGACAGCCGTCTCGCGCCCGCGTTGCGCTGGCTCGTCGACGATCTGCACCTGTCGCCCGACGCCGCGCGCCAGATTGCCGACTACCTCGCGCGCACCCGCGCGGCGCTCGGCGCATTGCCGACGCAGGACACGCTCGTGATGGAGCGCTTCTTCGACGAATCGGGCGGCACGCAGCTCGTGATCCATTCGCCGTTCGGCAGCCGCATCAACCGCGCATGGGGGCTCGCGCTGCGCAAGCGCTTCTGTCGCAACTTCAATTTCGAACTGCAGGCCGCCGCGACCGACGACGCGATCGTCCTGTCGTTGTCGCTCGCGCACAGCTTCGCGCTCGACGAAGTGTGGCGCTACCTGCGTTCGGCCAGCGCCGAGCACGTGCTGATCCAGGCGCTGCTCGACGCGCCGATGTTCGGCGTGCGCTGGCGCTGGAATGCGACCACCGCGCTCGCGCTGCCGCGCTTCACCGGCGGCCGTCGCACCGCGCCGCAACTGCAGCGGATGAAGAGCGACGATCTGCTCGCGACGGTGTTCCCCGACCAGGTCGCGTGCCTCGAGAACGTCGTCGGCGAACGCGAGATTCCGCATCATCCGCTCGTCGACCAGACGCTCGACGACTGCCTGCACGACGCGATGGACACCGACGGCTGGCTGGCGCTGCTGCGCCGGATCGAAAGCGGCGCGATCGAGCTCATCGCGCGCGACTTGCCCGCGCCGTCGCCGCTCGCGGCCGAGATCCTGAACGCGAAGCCCTACGCGTTCCTCGACGATGCGCCACTGGAAGAGCGCCGCACGCAGGCCGTGCAGTCGCGCCGCTGGAGCGATCCCGAATCGGCCGACGATCTCGGTGCGCTCGACGCCGATGCGATCGACGCGGTGCGCGACGAAGCGTGGCCGCTCGTGCGCGACGCCGACGAAATGCACGATGCGCTGCTCACGCTCGCCTGCGTCGCCGACAGCGAGGCGCACGCGTACGCAGGCTGGCCCGAGCGACTCGCGGAACTAGCGGAACGCCGTCGCGCGACGAAGCTCGCGACATCGGGCGGCGCCGCGCTGTGGGTGCCGGTCGAACGGCTCGTCTGCATGCGTGCGCTGCATCCGGACGCCCGCGCGACACCGGCGCTCAAGGTGCCGGCCGCGTGCGCGCAGCCGTGGGAAGCCGATGCGGCGCTCGTCGACGTGATCCGCGCGCGGCTCACCGGCTTCGGCCCGTTGACGCTCGATGCGATCGCCGCACCGCTCGGCCTGCCGCCCGCGTCGATCGCGACGGCGCTCGCGGCGCTGGAGCGCGAAGGCTACGTGATGCGCGGCCGCTTCACGCCGGGCGCGACGGCCGACGAATGGTGCGAACGTCACCTGCTCGCGCGCATTCATCGCTATACGGTGAAGCGGCTGCGCCGCGAGATCGAGCCGGTCGAACGCGCCGATTTCATGCGCTTCCTGTTCCACTGGCAGCACCTGACACCCGACACGCGCGGCACCGGCCGCGACGCGCTGGCGGCCGTGGTCGAACAGCTCGAAGGCTACGAGGCCGCGGCGAGCGCGTGGGAAGACGCGCTGCTGCCCGCGCGGCTCACCGACTACACGGCGGGCGGCCTCGACGAGCTGTGCCGCTCGGGCAAGCTGGTATGGACCCGTATCGGCGCGCCGGCGCGCGCGGCCGGCACGCCCGTGAAGACGACGCCGATCGTGCTGCTGCCGCGCCGCCATCTTTCCGCGTGGCAGGCGCTGCGCGACCCCGATGCGCAACCGGCGCTGTCCGCTCGCGCCACGCAAGTGCGCGACGCACTCGCCGCGCACGGCGCGATGTTCTTCGATGCACTGCTCGACGAGCTGCACATGCTGCCCGTCGAACTCGAACAGGCGCTCGGCGAACTCGTGTCGGCCGGCCTGGTAAATGCGGACAGCTACGCGGGGCTGCGCGCGCTGCTGAAGCCGGCCGTCAAGCGCAGCGCGACGTATGCGCCACGCACGCGACGCGGCGGCGCGCTGATCGGCGGGATGGACGACGCCGGCCGCTGGGCGCTCGTGCAGCGTCAGGCACCGCCGGACGACGATGCGCCCGCACCGAAACGCGGCCTCGCCACGACCGATCCCGACGCGCTCGAACATATCGTGTGGACGCTGCTGCGCCGCTACGGCGTCGTGTTCTGGCGGCTGCTCGAACGCGAAGCCGACTGGCTGCCGAGCTGGCGCGAACTCGTGCGCGTGCTGCAGCGTCTCGAAGCACGCGGCGAGATTCGCGGCGGACGCTTCGTCGCCGGGCTCGCGGGCGAGCAGTTCGCGCTGCCCGAAGCCATCCCGATCCTGCGCGAACTGCGGCGACAACCGGGCGATGGGCAATACGTGTGCGTGACGGGCGCCGACCCACTGAACCTCGCCGGCACGCTGCTGCCCGGCGACAAGGTGCCGGCGCTGGCCGGCAATCGCGTGCTGTTCCGCGACGGCGTGCCCGTCGCGTCGCTGGTATCGGGCACGTTCCACTACGCGCCCGACCTGTCGCCCGCCGCGCGCGAGGACGCGCGCCTGCGGCTCGCGCGTTCCTGCTGACATCGGCTGACACGCACGCTACACCCGACTACTAATCGCCGGGCCGCGCGGACGCCATCGTTCGGGTAGCATCGAACGATCGACCGCGGGGACCTCCGCGCATCGCCTACACAAAACAAGACTTCCGGAGACTGCCGCTCATGCCTTCGCATGCCGATTCGCCCGCTGCCGATCACGCGGGCTCACTGACCATTTTCCAGGGCGCCGCGCTCTATATCGGCGCGGTGCTCGGCACCGGCGTGATCGCGCTGCCTGCGCTCGCAGCCGAAGTCGCGGGGCCGGCCTCGCTGCTCGCATGGGCGGCGCTCGTCGTGCTGTCCGGGCCCCTCGCGGCCACCTTCGCCGCACTCGGCGCCCGCTATCCCGATGCGGGCGGCGTGTCGACCTACGCGCGGCGCGCATTCGGCCCGAAGGCCGCGGCCATCGTCGGCTGGTGCTTCTATTTCGCGGTGCCGGCCGGCGCGCCGGCCGCCGCGATGTTCGGCGGCGCATACGTCGCGGCCGTCACCGGCGGCGGACACACGACGATCATCGTCACGGCCGCCGCGCTGATCGCGACCGTGTCGGCCGCAAACGCGTTCGGCGTCACCGTGTCGGGCCGCATGCAACTGGTGTTGTCGGCGCTGCTCGTCGCGCTGCTGCTTGCAGCGGTGCTTGCGTCCGCGCCGCATGCGCGCACCGCGAACCTGCATCCGTTCGCCCCGCACGGCTGGCTCGCGGTCAGCCAGGCCGCCGCGCTGCTCGTGTGGAGCTTCGCCGGTTGGGAAGCGATCACCCATCTCGCCGCCGAATTCCGCCGGCCCGCGCACGACATGCCGCGCTCGGCCGGCATCGCGGTCGTGGTCGTCGGGTTCCTGTATCTGTCGGTTGCCGCCGCGAGCGTGACGGTGCTCGGGCCTTCCGCGGGCGCATCGGGCGCGCCGCTCGCCGAACTGATCGCGGGCGGCATCGGCGGCCATGCGCAGGTGCTGGCCGCAGCCGCAGCGCTGCTGCTCACGCTCGGCACGATGAACGCGTATTTCGCAGGCGCGGCAAAACTCGGCGCGGCGCTCGGGCGCGACGGCGCGTTGCCCGCATGGCTCGCACAGGGCAGCCAGGTCGGCGGCGTGCCCCGCCGCAGCCTCGGCGTGATCGCCGTGCTCGCGGCCGTCGCGCTGGCCGCGACGGCGCTGTCGGATGTCGGGCCGAAGCCGCTCGTGCTCGTGACGTCCGGATGTTTCGTGATGGTGTACGGGCTCGGCGCGGCGGCCGCGCTGAAGCTGCTGCCGCGTGGCGGCATCGCGTATCGCTGCGCGTGGATTTCGCTGATTGCAGTGGCCGGGCTGTTTCTGACGACCGGCTGGTATTTCCTGTGCCCGCTGTTGCTCGCGGGCGGGGCGTTGCTTTATCTGCAGTTCACCGGCCCGCGCAAATGACCCGGCGTGCGCATGCGCGCCGCCCCGTCGCGTGAACCATCACGTCGCTCCGGCAGTGCGCCATCGGTTCGTGCCGGTCAGGCCGGCACCAGCTCGAAGCTGAGCCGTTTGCCGAGCGCGGCGGCCGCGCTCGCGAGCGTCGCCAGCGTGAGGCTCGTGTCGGTTTCGTCGAGCAGACGGTTGAGCGCGGCGCGGCTGGTTTTCATCCGCGCGGCCATCGCGGTTTTCGTGATGTGCTGCGCCTTCATTTCCTGCCCGATCTGCCACGCGATCACGCGCTTGATCGCGGTGGCGGTGGCCGCTTCGAGATTGCCGTCCACTTCGAGGAAGGCGTCGAAATCGCTGCCGATATGCGGATTGTTCGTGGTCGTCATGTCGTACTCCAGGTGCATGGCGTTGCCGGCTGCCCGACCGTCGAAGACGGTGTGCTCCAGCGTAACCGGGGAATTCAGATGGCGTGCGTCAGCGCTTTCAGGCGCGCGACGGTGACGTCGAGATCGTCCGACGGCGTGGCCCGCGACTGCTTGAAAAAGCCGTGCAGCAGCACCATCGTGTCGCCGACCACCGTGAACAGCACGCGCGCGCTTCGCCCCGGCACCATCACGCGGATCTCCCACAGATCCTTCGCCATCTTCCGGACCAGCGGCATGCCGAGTTGAACGGTCTTGATCTCTTCGCCGATCGCCCGTCGCTCCACTTGCCCGAGCGCGTTGAGCCATTCGCGCACCGGCTCGTTGCCGCGGGCCGTCCGGAAGAACCGCACGCCGAGCGTGACCTGAATCTGCTGTCTCGCCATCGTCTTGTCGTCCATCGTATCAAAAACGGTACGATATGCCAAGCACCCCGATGACGGCTACTGACCGGATGGCCAATCCCGCAGCAAGAAAGAGAAAGGGAATCGGCCCGGCGCATCGCCAGGCCCGATGGATCAACGCTTGCCGCGAGCAGGCTTGCGCGCCGCACGTGGCGCCCGGTGCGGGCGCGCATCGCCGAACCGCGACCGTGCGATGTCGCGCACCGCGTCGATCAGCGTGCGCGCAATCGGCGACGGCTGCGCATCGGTACGCAGCACGAGCCCGACCGGCTCGTCGGTGCCTGCCGACGGCAGCGGCAGGCGCGCCAGCGCGCCGGCCGACAGATCGTATTCGGCCGCATAGAGCGGCACGAACCAGACCGCGTCGTTCTCGAGCGCCAGCGCGCGCGCGACCGATACCGACAGCACCTCGATGAACGAATCCAGCGGCGGCGCGCCGCATGCGCCGAGCAGTTGCTCGGCGGACTGGCGGATCAACGTGCCGAACGGCGGCAGCACGACCGGATAGCGCGCCAGCTCGGCGGCCGGCGCCGCGCTCGCGAGCAGCGGATGCCCGGCGCGCACGACCGCGACGAGCGGCTCGTTGTACAACTGCTCGAACGCGAGCCCGATCATCCGTTCGGGCTCCGACAGCCGCCCGATCGCGCATTCGATCGCGCCCGATTTCAGACGCTCGAGCAACTCGGCGTTCGCGGCCGTCGCGATCCGCACGACGATGCGCGGCCAGCGCGCGGTCAGCGCCTTCATCACGGCCGGCGCGAGCGAGGCCGCGACGGTCGGCAGCATGCCGATTTCCAGCGTCGCGGCGGCGGCCCCGCCCTCGCGTGCGAGCAGCCCCACGCCCTGCCGCAGCGCGAGCACGCACGCATTGGCGTGCGGCATGAACAGTTGCGCTTCGCGGGTGGGCTGCGCGCCGTGCCGGCCGCGCTCGAACAGCTTCACGCCGAGGATCGCCTCCAGCTCGGCGATCGTCTTCGACACGGCCGGTTGCGTGATCGACAGGCTTTCTGCCGCCTTCTGCACGCCGCCCAGCTGCGCGACCGCGAGAAAACACTGCAGGTGCCGGAATTTGACGCGGCCGTCGGCGATACGGTTATTCATAACGAGCAGTTATGCGAATGACGATGAATCGTCATTTTGCATAACTTTCCGGAAAGGCCCAAGCATTCGGCGCGGCGTCACGCATGACGCCGCAGCGCGTGGAAACCCGTCGGTTCCCAGATCCGTTTCGCGATCAGCAGGGCCGTGCCGTGTTTCTGCCCCAGCGGCGCGGACGACGACTCCGCATGCAGCGCCGCCGCCTTGCTGCTGAGCCGCCGCAGTTCCTGTTCGAGTTCCGCGGCGGCCGCGTCCGTCAGCATCCCTTGCAGGAACGTCATCGTCTCGCCCGGGCCGTCGAAGCGGCTGCCGAGAAAGTCGTCGAGCACGTGCGCATGGAAATAACGGCGTATCGGCCCACCCGGCAGCCAGTCGAAATCGCGCGCGACGCGCACGCGGATCCGGTCGCCCGGCAGCAGCGCGATCACGTTCATCCGGTCGAGCATCAGCAGATATTTCACGCACTCAGCCTGTGTGACGCGATAGGCCGACACGATGTCCTGCACGGTCCAGTAGTTGATCGCGCAGACGGCGACCAGCAGCAGCTTCTCGTCCGACACGAGCAGCGCCTCCTGCTGCTCGGTCAGCACGCGCAAGCGCGGCGCGGATGCCGATGCCTCCTGCACGAGTTCGGCGAGCGTATAACCGAGCAATTGCGCGATCTCCGCGACGCGCTCCAGCGTAAAGCGGCCGCTCGCGAACAGCCGTTTGACGCTCGTCTCGGACACGTCGAGCGCACGCGCGACGTCGCGGTAAGTCATTCCCTGCGCCTTCAGCTGGCGCTTCAGCGTTTCGATGAGTTGGGCGGTCTCGGTCATGTTGGTATCGAAAAATGATGCTCGAGGTCGGATATTAGGCTACTCAAGCATCCATACAAGCACTTTCGGATACTTGTCTGCATAATCCGCTCCGTCCTGTCCCACGACGACGGAGCTGAAATGACCACCCGGATCGACACCGCCCCCTGCGAACCGCACCCCGCCGCACCGCGCGATGCACGCGACACGGATCGCACGATGCCGCTCGCCACCCTGCGGACGCTGGCCGCCGGCGCGCATGTCGGCGATCTCGTGTTCATCCGCGTGCCGGCCAGTGGGCCGCAGGGCGCGGCCGGCACGAGCGGCTCGGCGGGCGCGTGGGCCAACCGCTTCGGCATCGTCGTCGATACGTCGGGCGACGAGCCGGTGATCGCCGAGTCCACGGCGTTCGCGTGGACGAAGCTCACGCCGCTGTCGCGCTTCGTCGCCCGTACCGACGGCGGACGCATCGCGCTGGCACGTCGCGTCGCGGCGGCATCGGCCGACGCGCAGCGCCACGTGCATGCGCTCGCCGAACAGCGAATCGATGCGCTGCTCGGCAGCCGCTTCAACCCGCGGGTGCGACGTGGCTTCTGCGTGCGGTACGTGACCGACGTGCTCGGCGCCGGCCAAGCGTCGACACCGTCGGCCCTGCTGCGCAGCGACACGCTGTCGCTCGAATTCGACGGGATCGTGTTCGATCCTCGCCATCCATGACGACGGGCACGCTCGGGGAGACCGAATAACAACGAGAACGAAAGACAAAAAACAGCGACGGGCTGGCTGGAGGGCCGTGCACGGGGTCGTCACCGACGACGCGAAGCTCGATCGCTTTTTCCGCCGGACAGGCTTCCTGTCCGGCGGAATTTTCATGGTCGGGACGAACATAACGAACGGTTATGCGATTCGCGAAAAAAGGTCATTTTGCATAACTTTCCGGATTGGCTAAAGTCGTGCCATCACTTCGCCAAATACTTACCAGGAGACGCCCGATGGATTCCCCCACGATCCTCACGCCGCGCGACTGGCCGTCGCATCCGGCCTATGTCCACCCCGAGTACCGTTCGTCCGTGAAGCGCGGCCCGACCCGCCCGCTGATCCCGCTGAAGGAGAAGCTGCGCGACCAGTACGCGCCCGTCTACGGCGCGGAAGATCTCGGCGCGCTCGACCACGACCTGACGAAGAACGCCGTGAAGAACGGCGAGCCGCTCGGCGAGCGGATGGTCGTCACCGGCCGCGTGCTCGACGAAGGCGGCAAGCCCGTGCGCAACACGCTCGTCGAGGTGTGGCAGGCCAACGCGGCCGGCCGCTACGTGCACAAGGTCGACCAGCACGACGCGCCGCTCGACCCGAACTTCCTCGGCGCGGGCCGCTGCCTGACCGACGACGAAGGCCGCTACCGCTTCCTGACGATCAAGCCCGGCGCGTATCCGTGGGGCAACCATCCGAACGCGTGGCGCCCGAATCACATCCACTTCTCGCTGTTCGGCGATTATTTCGGCTCGCGTCTCGTCACGCAGATGTACTTCCCCGGCGATCCGCTCCTCGCGTACGACCCGATCTTCCAGGGCACGCCCGAAGCCGCGCGCGAGCGCCTGATCTCGCGCTTCTCGATGGACATCACCGAAGAAGGCTATGCGCTCGGCTACGAATTCGACATCGTGCTGCGCGGCCGCGACGCCACCCCGATGGAGCGCTGAACCATGACGACGCTGAAGCAAACCCCTTCGCAGACGGTCGGCCCGTACTTCGCGTACGGCCTGTGCCCGCAGCAATACGACTACGACCTGAAAAGCCTGTTCACGCCGACGATCGCCGCCGCGCACGCCGAAGGCGAGCATGTGCTGCTGGTCGGGCAGGTGTTCGACGGCGACGGCAACGTCGTGGGCGACGCGGTGCTCGAATTCACGCAGGTGGACGGCGCGGGCCGCTATCCCGCGTCGCGCGACGACATCGCGAAATCCGGCTTCACGGGTTTCGCGCGGGTCGGCACGGGCACCGACCCGCAACAGCGCTTCGTCGTCGAGACGGTGAAGCCGGGCCGCCTCGCCGCCGACGAGGCGCCGCACATCAACGTGACCGTGATGATGCGCGGCATCCTCACCCATGCGTTCACGCGCGTGTACTTCGACGACGAAGCCGCCGCGAACGCGGTCGATCCCGTGCTGAACGCGGTGCCGGCCGAGCGCCGCGCGACGCTCGTCGCGAAACGCGATGCGCAGCCTGGGCGCCCGGTCGTCTACCGCTTCGACATCCGCATGCAGGGTCCGGAAGAAACCGTGTTCTTCGACGTTTGACGCCTGTGCCGGCGCTCGCCGGCTTCGCATGCAACGCCGTGTGGCGCGAGACCGACAGGCCTCGCACCACACGGCGTTTTTCGTGTTCCGTCGCCATCATTCGATGGTGCGCCGCATCGTGACGCGCGGCAGCTGCGGATGGCTGTCGCGTGGGCTTCCCGCTGCGATCTCGGACGCCCGATCGAAGCGCATGCTGCGACGGCACATCAATCCTCGGGCAAACACGATATCGTTTGCGCGTTATGCGGCGTATCCTTCGTTATCGGAAACGAGACGGCAGAATTGAATCGTAGGAAGAAATAATTACATCGGTAATACGCGACGCTGCCCGGCAGGCCGTTCGCGCATTTTTTTCAGACAGAGTGCCTTTGAACGCGTCCGGTCGAAGTTGGCGGACGCGTATTTTTTTGTCGCTGCTACCCGTGCACGGGCGTGACCTGTGCCGCGTCCCCGCCTAGCGACGCATCTCCAGATACCGGCTCGGCGTATCGCCCAGAATGCGGCGAAACGCCGACGTGAACGCGCTCGCGCTCGCATAGCCGAGATCGAGCGCGACGCGCGTCACCGGCTGCCCGTCGGTCAGGCGGGCAATCGCCGCGAGCATGCACACCTGCTGGCGCCACGCGGCGAAACTCACGCCCGTCTGCGCACGGAATTGCCGTGTGAACGTGCGCCGGCTCACGCCCGCATCGGCCGCGACCCGGTCGAGATCGGCCGCGATCGACGGCGCCGCGAACAGGTGCCGGCACACTTTCGCCAGCCGCGCGTCGGCCGGCAGCGGCGCATGCAGCGACAGGCGCGGCATCGTCGCGATTTCGGCGACCAGCAGATCCATCAGCTTGCCCGCGCGGCCGTCGACGTCGTACATCGCCGGCAAGTCGATCGCATCGTCGAGCAGTTGCCGCAGCAGCGGCGACACGCCATACACGCCGCACTGCACGGGCAGGCCGGCCGCCTGCGCGGCGTCGGCGGACACGAACGCGTTGAGCATCGTGACCGGCCCGGTCATCGTCATTTCGTGCCGCACGCCCGCCGGCACCCAGCACGCGCGCTGCGGCGGCACCAGCCAGCGGCCGTGCGGCGTCGACACGCTGATCGTGCCGCGCGACGCGAACGCGAATTGTCCGCGCACGTGCGCGTGATCCGGAAACGTCGTGCCCGCCGCAAAGTCGTTGGCGAGCACGACCACGCTCCGGGGAATGTGTTCGTAGCGATCTAGCAGCGTATTTCTCACGGCCCGAATTCCATCATCAATGACCCGATATCGAAGGCGGCTCGCCTTCGAACGAACGACGATCCGCTCCACCGTCGCGCGACCTCGCGGCC
Organism: Burkholderia sp. BCC0044; assembly: GCF_902832955.1. NCBI lineage: Bacteria > Pseudomonadati > Pseudomonadota > Betaproteobacteria > Burkholderiales > Burkholderiaceae > Burkholderia > Burkholderia sp. BCC0044. The sequence continues at coordinate 1,155,409 of NZ_CADFDO010000002.1, forward strand.
GCACCCTCCATCCGATGAACGAGAGGCCGCTCGCGCGGGTCGCGGCGATGGAAGCATTCCTGCTCGCCGCGACGGCCCGCGCCGTCGCGATCGAATGACCGGCCGCGCGCCGGCGGCATCGTCGCGGCACGCATCAGCGCAGCATGAACGACATCGCCGACAGGCTGTTCAGCGTGCGCACCGCGTGCTCGACCGACGGGCCGTCGAAGCGCAGCGTCACCGCATCGACGCGCTCGAGCGACGGCAGCACGCAGAACAGGTCGGCGAGCGCGGCCGTCTGCACGCGCAGCGTGCAAGCGGCCGGCGCGGGCCGATGGGCGCCCGCGCGCACGCCGGACGACAGCGCATGCGCGACCGTTTCTCGTGCGGCGCTCGCGATGCGCGCGCACGACGCCGACGGCGTGAGCGTCTCGCCGCTCGATGCGCCGCCGGCCGTCTTGACCGTCTCGAAACGCGCGTCCGGAAACAGCGGCTGTGTTTCCTCGGCGAACACGTCGTCGCCCGTCGCGAGCGCGACATGCGCGCCGTATTCGCGCGCCAGCGCGCCGTACAGCCCGGCTTCGCCGAGCTCGACGCCGTTCAGCCACACCTGCGTGAACGCAAAGCTGTTGATCGTGTGCGCGAGCACGCCGCGCGTCTGCGATTTCGCGTGATAGCCGATCATGAACACGAGATCGGGCTGCTGTTCGAGCCCCGCCATCATCCCGAGCGTGCGCGGCTTGCCGAGCACGACGCGCGCCCGCGCATCGAGCCCGTCGGGCAGCAGGTTGCGATAGCTGCCGTGCGAATCGTTGACCCACACGGCCTGCGCGCCGCCCGCGAACGCGCCTTCGATCGCCGCGTTCGCCTCGGCGGTCATCCAGCGGCGCGCCCGTTCGTATTCCGGATTGCCGGCGCGTGTCTGCTCGGTCGCGAATACGCCGGCGACGCCCTCGATATCGGTCGAGATCAGGATCTTCATGAGAGAGTCGAACGTCCTTCGTTGTATTCGTTGAACAACCGGTCGAGATCGGGCACCGCGTCGCGCAGCGATTGCCGCACGTGGCCGTCGCGCCCCGCGACCGTCACCGCCTGCAGCAACGCGTCGGCGATCGCGTGCTCGACGCTTTCGGCCGCGGCCATGAACAGCGGATCGAGCGCCGCATCGGCCACGAGGGCCGGCAGCGCGATCGTCGATGCGTCGTGCGCGATCGTGTAGGCGGTCGAGAAGGCAAGCGCGATGTCGCCGCTGCCATGCCCGTACACGGAACCGGTGCGGGCCAGCCCCGCCCCCGCGCGGCGCGCGAGCCGCGAAAGTTGCCGCGCGTCGAGCGGCGCATCGGTGGCCAGCAACAGGATGATCGAGCCCTGCTCGGGCGGCGCCGCATGCGCGGCGTCGGCCGCGCGCCGTTGCGCGACGATGCGGCCGAGCGGCACGCCGCCGAGCGTCAGCATCGGCAGCCGGCCGAAATTCGCGAGCACGAGCGCGCCGACCGTATAGGGCCGGCCGGCCGCGACGGCCACGCGCGACGCGGAACCGATCCCGCCTTTCAGGTCGAAGCACGACATCCCGCGCCCGGCGCCCACCGCGCCGCGTGCAACGTCGCGCGACGCCGCGCGGCACGCGTCGTCGTAATGCGCGGCGGTGACCGCAAACGCCTGGATGTCGTTCAGGTAACCGTCGTTGCACTCGAACACGAGCGGATTGACGGTCGGCCAGTCGCGGCCGACTCTCGGATTCGCCGCGATCGCCGCGCGGATCTGCGCGTGGGCGACCGCGCCGACGCCGAACGTATTGGTCAGCGCGATCGGCGTATCGAGCGTGCCGAGTTCGTCGACCTGCACGAGCCCGACGCTCTTGCCGAAACCGTTGATCACAGCCGCCCCGGCCGGCACCTTGCTGCGGTACACGTCGCCCGGATGCGGCTTCACGACGGTCACGCCGGTCTGCACGCTATCAGCGTCGAGCGTGCAATGACCGACCGTCACGCCCGGCACGTCGGCGATCGTGCCGCGCGGCCCGGCCGGCAGCGTCGTCGTCCACATCGGCGCAGCCCGCATCAACGGCGCTCCAGCTTCGGGTCGAGCGCGTCGCGCAGCCCGTCGCCGAGCAGGTTGAACGCGAGCACGGTCAGGAAGATCGCGAGGCTCGGGAACACCGCGATGTGCGGCGCCGTCACCATGTCCGCGCGCGCCTCGTTGAGCATCGCGCCCCACTCCGGCGTCGGCGGCTGCGCGCCGAGCCCGAGGAACGACAGGCTCGCGGCGGTGATGATCGACGTGCCGATCCGCATCGTGAAGTAGACGACGACCGACGACACGGTGCCCGGCAGGATGTGCCGCATGATGATCGTCCAGTCGGACGCGCCGATGCTGCGCGCGGCCTCCACGTAGGTCATGTGCTTGAGCACCAGCGTGTTGCCGCGCACGAGCCGCGCGAACGCCGGGATGCTGAAGATCGCGACCGCGCAAATCACGTTGACCATCCCGTTGCCGAGGATCGCGACCACGCCGATCGCGAGCAGGATGCCCGGGAACGCGAACAGCACGTCGGCCACGCGCATCGTGATGCGGTCCCACCAGCCTTCGTAATAGCCGGCGAGCAGCCCGAAGAACGTGCCGATCACCGCGCCGAGCGCCACCGAAAAGAAGCCGGCCGCGAGCGAGATGCGCGTGCCCGCGACGATCCGGCTGAAGATGTCGCGGCCGAGCGAATCGACGCCGAACCAGTGCACGGCCGACGGCCCCGCGTTCAGCGCGTCGTAGTCGAAATAGTTCTCCGGATCGAACGGCACGATGTGCGGGCCGACGAATGCCAGCACGACGAGCGCGAGCACGAAGCCGCCCGCGACGAGCGCGACGGTCTGCTTGCGGAACTTGCGCCAGAATTCGCGCCACGGCGTGCGGATCGCGTTCGATGCGGCCGGCGCCGCGGGCTGGACAGTCGCGTTCATGCTGGCCTCACTTGAACCGGATGGTCGGGTTGATGACCGCGTACAGCACGTCGACGGTCAGGTTGATCAGGATGAATTCGAGCGAGAACAGCAGGACGATCGCCTGGATCACCGGGTAGTCGCGCATCGTCACCGCATCGACCAGCAGGCGTCCGAGCCCCGGCCAGTTGAACACGGCCTCGACGACGATCGAGCCGCCGAGCAGGAAGCCGAACTGCAGCCCCATCATCGTGACGACGGGGATCATCGCGTTGCGCAGGCAATGCTTGAGCACGACCATCGGCTCGTGCACGCCCTTCGCGCGCGCGGTGCGCACGAAGTCCTCGTTGAGCACCTCGACGAACGACGCGCGCGTGAAGCGCGCCATCACCGCCGCGACCGCGGCGCCGAGCGTCAGCGACGGCAGCACGTAGCTCTTCCACGTGCCGTCCGGCACGACCGGCAGCCAGCCGAGCTTCACCGAGAAGATCTCCATCAGCAGCATGCCGAGCGCGAACGCGGGAAACGAAATGCCCGACACCGCGATCGTCATCCCGAGTCGGTCGGGCCAGCGATTGCGCCACACCGCCGACGCGATCCCGATCGCCATCCCGATCGCCGTCGCCCACACCATGCTGACGAGCGTGAGCAGCAGCGTCGGCATGAAACGCTCGCCGATCTCGGTCGACACCGGCCGCTTGCTGCGCGTCGACGTGCCGAAATCGCCATGCGCGATCTTCACGAAGAAGTTCGCGAACTGGGTCGGCATCGGCTTGTCGAGCCCGAGATCGGCACGCACGAGCGCGACCGTCGCGTCGTCGGCTTCGGGGCCGGCCGCGAGCCGCGCCGGGTCGCCCGGCAGCAGGTGCACGAACAGGAACACCAGCACCGCGACGATCGCGAGCGTGGGCAGCAGGCCGAACAGGCGTTTGACGAGAAAATTCAGCATGGGGCACCGGTCGGGTCAACGCGCCGGCGGATTGCGCCGCCGGCGCCGCGTGGCGGGTGAACCGCCGTCATTTCAGCGAGATTTCGTCGAAGTTGAACGAGCCGTCCGGCATCACGTACATGCCCTGCAGGCGCTTGCTGCGTGCGTAGACGATCTTCTCCTGGACGAGGAAGATCCACGGCGCGTCGGTCCAGATCTGCTTCTGCGCATCGGCGTAGAGGCTGGCCTTCTTCGCGCGATCGGTCGTGGAGAGTGCCTGCGCGAGATCGTCGTCGACCAGGCCGTTCTTGTAGTACGCCGTGTTGTACAGCTTCGGCGGCGCCGACTCCGAAGCAAGCAGCGGCGACAGGGCCCAGTTCGCCTCGCCGGTCGACGCCGACCAGCCGCTGTAGTACATCCGCACCGGCGCCTTCGCCGCATCCTGGGCGCTCTCCACCCGGGCAACCCGTTCGCCGGCCTCGAGCGCCTGCACCTGCACCTTCACGCCGACCTGCGCGAGCTGCTGCTGGACGAACTGGATCACCTTCTGCGCCGTGGTGTGATTGTAGGCGGACCACAGCGTCGATTCGAAGCCGTTCGGATAGCCGGCCTCCTTCAGCAGCGCACGCGCCTTCGCCGGGTCATACGGCCAGGGTCCGAGTTTCGTTGCGTATTCGACGCCCGTCGGCGCCACCCCCGTCTGCGGCGTCGCGTAGCCGGCGAACACGACCTTCGCGAGCGCCTCCTTGTTGACCGCGTAGTTCAGCGCTTCGCGCACCTTCGGGTTATCGAACGGCTTTTGCCGCGTGTTCAGCGAAATGTAGCGCTGGATGATCGACGGCGCCTCGATCAGGTCCACCTTCGGGTTGCTCTTCAGGTCGGTCGCCTGCTCGAACGGAATCGTGAACGCGAAATCCGCCTCGCCGGTCTTGATCAGCGCGGCGCGCGTGTTGTTGTCGACCACCGGCTTCCAGTCGATCGCGTCGATCTTCGGATACCCCTTCTTCCAGTAACCGGCGAACTTCTTCACCTTCATGTCGTCGGTCTGCTTCCATTCGACGAACTCGAACGGCCCGGTGCCGACCGGATGCAGCGACACGTCGCGCCCCCACTTCTTCAGCGCGGCCGGCGAAATCATCACCGCGGACGGGTGCGCGAGCGTGTTGATGAACGCCGAGAACGGCTCGCGCAACGTGAACCGCACGGTGTTCGGATCGACCACTTCGGTCTTCTCGATCACCCGGAACAGGCCGTAGCGCTTCAGCTTGTTCGCCGGATCGGTCACGCGGTCGAAATTCGCCTTCACCGCGGCGGCATTGAAGTCGGTGCCGTCGTGGAACTTCACGCCCTGGCGCAGTTTGACCGTGTACACCTTCGCGTCCGGCGACGCCGTATAGCTGGTCGCCAGCACGTTGACGAGCTTCATGTTCCGGTCGAAGCCGAACAGGCCTTCGTAGAACGACTTGACGACAGCCTGCGACACCGTGTCGTTCGCGTCGTACGGGTCCATCGTCGTAAACGTCGAGTACACGGCGACCACGACGTTCTGCTGCGCGAACGCGGGCACCGCGACCGACAGCGCGAGCGCGCCGGCCCCCGCGGCGAACAGCGCGCGCGGACGGAACATCGGGAACGAATACGACTTGTTCATCTTGTTGGGCTCCTGTGGATGATTCGGTAACGCGTGGTGGAAATCGCGGCGTGACGGCCCCCTTTCGGGAAATAGACGCCGTTGCCTTGCTCGTGCGCAGCTTCGGTCCATGGGCGACCTCCCGCGCGCTCAGTACGCGCCGCCGACGCGATGCGTCGCGACGTAATGATCGGGGCCGACCGCGACGAGCGGCGCGACGACCGGCTCGTCGCCGACCGCGCGGATCGGGCTCGGAATCTCGTCGGCCGCAAGCTGGCGCGGCGCATGCCGGCGCGCGGGATCGGCCACCGGCACCGCGCTCATCAGCTTCTTCGTGTACGGATGCTGCGGCGCCTCGAACACCGCGCGTCGCGGGCCGATCTCGACGATCTGGCCGAGATACATCACCGCGACGCGATGGCTGACGCGCTCGACCACCGCCATGTCGTGCGAGATGAACAGGTACGCGACGCCGAGCTCGCGCTGCAAGTCGAGCATCAGGTTGACGATCTGCGCCTGCACCGACACGTCGAGCGCCGACACCGACTCGTCGGCGATCACGACCTTCGGGTTCAGCGCGAGCGCACGCGCGATCGCAATCCGCTGGCGCTGGCCGCCCGAGAATTCGTGCGGATAGCGGCGCGCGGCCTCCGGCGGCAGGCCGACCTTGTCGAGCAGCCAGTCGACGCGCGCCTGCGCGTCGCGGCCGCTCGCGACGCCGTGCACGAGCAGCGGCTCCATGATCGAGAAGCCGACGGTCAGGCGCGGGTTCAGCGACGCGAACGGGTCCTGGAAGATGAACTGGATGTTGCGCCGCAGCGCCTGCAGGTCATGCCCCTTCATGGCGCTGATGTCGCGGCCGTCGAATTCGATCGAGCCGCTTTGCGATTCGACGAGGCGCAACAGCGAGCGGCCGGTGGTCGACTTGCCGCAGCCCGATTCGCCGACGAGCGCGAGCGTCTCGCCCGCGCGCAGCTCGAAGCTCACGCGCTCGACCGCATGCACGTATTGCGACACGCGGCCGAACACGCCGCTCTTCACCGGAAAGCGCGTGACGAGATCGCGCACGCGCAGGATCGGCGGCGCGGCATGATCGACGGGCGGCTGCGCGTCGTTCGCGGCGGATGCCGTGATCGGAGCCGCGGCCGTCGCGCGCGTGCCGTCCACCTTCAGCAGCGGGAATTTCTCGGGGGCGTCGGTGCCCTGCATCGAACCGAGCCGCGGCACGGCCGCGAGCAGCGCCCGCGTGTAGCGATGCGCGGGCGTCGCGAAGATGCGGTCCGACTCGCCCTCCTCGACCTTCTCGCCGCGATACATCACGAGCACGCGGTCGGCCACTTCGGCCACCACGCCCATGTCGTGCGTGATGAAGATCACGCCCATGTTCATTTCGTCCTGCAGCCCGCGCACCAGTTGCAGGATCTGCGCCTGGATCGTCACGTCGAGCGCGGTCGTCGGCTCGTCGGCGATCAGCAGCGCGGGCCGGCACGACAGCGCCATCGCGATCATCACGCGCTGCCGCATCCCGCCCGACAGCTGGTGCGGATAGCGCGCGAACACGCGGCGCGCTTCGGGGATGCGCACCAGATCGAGCAGCCGCAGCGCTTCCGCGCGGGCTTCGGCCGCGCCCTTCGACTGGTGCAGCGCGATCGCCTCGCTGATCTGGTCGCCGACCGTAAACACCGGGTTCAGCGACGTCATCGGCTCCTGGAAGATCATCGCGATGTCCGCGCCGCGGATGCCGCGCATCGTCGCGGCGCTCGCCTGCGCGAGATCGACCAGCGCGCCGCCACGGCGCCGGAACGCGATCCGGCCGCTCGTGATCTCGCCGCCGCCGTGCTCGACGAGCCGCATCAGCGCGAGCGACGTGACCGACTTGCCCGAGCCCGATTCGCCGACGATCGCGAGCGTCTCGCCGCGATCGACGTGAAACGACACGTTGCGCACCGCGTCGAACGTCGCGCCTTCGCGGCGGAACGTGACCGACAGGTCGTCGACGGCCACCACGCGCTGCTCGGGCAGCGTCAGGGGCGACGGGTTACGGCTCGAAGTCATGGCGTCTCTCCTCGTACGATCCGGAATCAGGCCGCGTCGTCGCGGTAGATGCCGACGACCGGCGCTTCACCGACGCGCGCGTAGCCGCGGTACATCCCTTCGGTGTTGAACGGCATCGCGACGTTGCCGTGCGCGTCGACTGCGATGATTCCGCCGCGGCCAGCGAGGCGCGGCAGCTTGTTCATCACGACGTCGTGCGCGGCGTCGGCGAGCGACGCGCCGCGATACGCGATCTGCGCGGCCACGTCATGCGCGGTCGCGAGCCGGATGAACATCTCGCCGGTGCCGGTCGCGGAGACGGCGCAGGTCGCGTCGTCCGCGTAGCAGCCCGCGCCGATGATCGGCGAATCGCCGACGCGCCCCGGCTGCTTGTTCGTGATGCCGCCCGTCGACGTCGCCGCCGCGATGTGGCCATGCACGTCGCACGCGACCGCGCCGACCGTGCCGTGCTTGCGGTCCGGATCGAGCGGCTCGGCGGGTTGTGCGGCGGGTTGTGCGGCGGGTTGTGCGGCAGCGCCGAACGCGAAGCTGGCGGCGTCGTGGTCGAGCATCACGCCGGCCGCCGCGCGCGCCTTCACCCACTGCGCATGCCGCGATTCGGTGTCGAAGTAGCCGGGTTCCGCGAGTTCGAGCCCCTGCGCAGCCGCGAACGCATCGGCGCCCGCGCCGGCGAACAGCACGTGCTCGCTCGCCTCCATTACGCGCCGCGCGGCGAGCACCGGATTGCGCACGCGCGTCGCGCAGCAGATCGCGCCGGCGCCGAGCGTCGCGCCGTCCATGACCGCCGCGTCGAGTTCGTGCTTGCCTTCGGCCGTATAGACGGCGCCGCGCCCGGCGTTGAACAGCGGACAGTCCTCGAGCATCCGCACCGCGACGGTGACGGCGTCGAGCGCGCTGCCGCCGTCGGCGAGTACCTGTTGCGCTGCCTGCAGGATCGCGGTGAGTTCGGCGCGGTACCGACGTTCGGTGTCGGTATCCATCGCTTCGCGCAGGATCGTGCCTGCGCCGCCGTGAATCGCGACGATCGCGGGTGAAGTCATGATTTTTTCGGACGTGGGGAAGAAGGATTGGCGGCCGGCAAAGCCGCTTGCGGCTGCACCAGCCACGGCAGCAGGAATTCGGTCATCTCGGCGGCGGATTTCGCGGACCGGTGCGTGCGCAGTGCGACCGCATCGATCAGCGCCTCGATCATCGTGAGCACGGCGGCTTCCGACGTCGCAGCGAAACGCCGCTCGGCCTTCACGTACAGGTTCATCGACGCGATCGGCGCGAGCGGCGATTGCGGGCCGTCGGTGATGCCGAGCACGCGCGCGCCGCGCGCCGCCGCGCGACGGGCCAGTTCGATCGTGTCCTTCACGTAGCGCGGACACGCGAGCGCGATCACGAGATCGCGCGAATCGGCCGTATACAGGCGCCGCGCCGCATGCGACGGGCCGCCCAGCAGCGCGAGCGATTGCACGTTGTCGTGGCACACCGACAGCCCGTGCTCCATCAGCCCGGCGAGAAACGCGCTCGAGCCGGCGCCGAGAATCAGCACGCGCCGCGCGCCGACGATCGCCTCGACCGCCGCCTCGACGTCGGCCGCATCCAGTTGCGCCCGCGTGTTCTCGATGTTGGCGGCAGCCTGGTCGAACACCGCGTCGATCCATGCGGCGCCGCGTACGCCGGACTCCTGCTCCTGCGCGGAACGCAGCCGTTCGACCGGCCCGAGCGTGGCCTCGAAGCCGCGCACGAGCGCCGCGCGCATCGCCGGATAGCCGTCGAAACCGAGCGCCTTCGCGAAGCGGTTCGCGGTCGCGATCGACGCATTCACGGCCTGCGCGAGTTCGTCGATCCGCATCGTCGCCGCGCGAAACGGGTTCGCGAGCACGAATTCGCCCATGCGCCGGTGAATCGGCGTCATCAACGGCATCGCCGACGCGATCCGCTCGGCGATCGCGGGTTCGTCGTGACTGATATCGGGCGGGACGAGAGGCGTCATGCGAAGGGTTGTTGCAAGGTTCGATGAAAATGAATTTACACAATCCGATTCCCGGAAAGAAATAAATTTTCATCAGGGTTGTCACGCCTCAACCGGCGTCCGCAGGCCGTGCGAACGATCGTCCGGCCCCGCCGCACGGGCCTTTGACGACCGACCACCCCGCGCCGCCGCGCGCGGTTGCCATCCGCCTATCGGGAAAACCCCGAGTACGTTCGTTCGAATGCAGATTCACGTTGACCGGATTCGCATTCGAACATAGGATGTTCGAAAATGATCAGTCGTCAGATAACATCTCGGCTTGATGACGACGAAATGTTCGCTCGAACACCGTGATTTCGATATAAACCGGTAAAACCGGCGCGCATCAAGATCGGACATCGTACGAATGAAAACGAAACACGCCATCCCCGACGGATGGCACTCATGGACCGGGCAGGCGCCGCGCGCCCGCCCTCCCTGACAGGAGACAGCAGTGAAGACAGTCAAGGCGTTGCGGTGGTGGATCATCGTGCTCGTGTGTCTCGGCACGATCCTCAACTACCTCGCACGGAATTCCCTCGCGGTGCTCGCGCCCGAACTCAAGCAGGTGTTCGCGATCTCGACGCAGCAGTACTCGTACATCGTCGGCGCGTTCCAGATCGGCTACACGATCATGCAGCCGGTATGCGGGTTCATCGTCGACCTGATCGGGCTGCGGCTCGGGTTCGCGCTGTTCGCGATGCTGTGGTCGGTGGTCGGCGTCGCGCACGGCTTCGCGTCCGGCTGGCTGTCGCTCGGCATCCTGCGCGGCTTTCTGGGCCTGTTCGAGGCCGCCGCGATTCCGTCGGGGATGAAGGCCGTCGCCGAATGGTTTCCCGATCGCGAGAAATCCGTCGCGGTCGGCTACTTCAACGCGGGCACGTCGCTCGGCGCCGCGATCGCGCCGCCGCTCGTCGTGTTCATCTCGATGCGCTTCGGCTGGCAGGCGGCGTTCATGGTCACCGGCGCGCTCGGGTTCCTGTGGGCCGCGCTCTGGTACACGCAGTACCGCTCCCCGGCCGACCATCCGCGCCTCACGCCGCAGGAGCGCACGCTGATCCGCGACGGCCAGGCGACAATGCCGCCCGTGTCGAAGCGCCGCATCCGCGACGTCGTCACCGCGCGGCGCTTCTGGGCGATCGCGTTGCCGCGCTTCTTCGCGGAACCCGCATGGCAGACCTTCAGCTTCTGGATTCCGCTGTACCTCGCAACCGAGCGCCACATGGCGCTCACGCAGATCGCGGTATTCGCGTGGATGCCGTTTCTCGCGGCCGACCTCGGCGGTATCGCGGGCGGCTACCTGTCGCCCTACCTCGCGAATCGCTTCAAACTGCCGCTCGTGTGGTCGCGCGTCGCCGGCGTCGCGCTCGGCGCGGTGCTGATGCTCGGGCCGGCGATGATCGGGCTCGTGTCGTCGCCGTACACGGCGATTGCGCTGTTCTGCGTCGGCGGCTTCGCGCACCAGATGATTTCCGCGCTCGTCAACACGCTGTCGGCCGACGTGTTCGATCCCGAGGAAGTCGGCACCGCGAGCGGCTTCGCCGGGATGGCCGCGTGGATCGGCGGCCTCGGCTTCTCGCTGCTGGTCGGCGCGCTCGCCGACAAGATCGGCTACGCGCCGCTGTTCGCGTGCCTCGGCCTGTTCGACCTCATCGGCGTCACGCTGCTCGCGCTGCTGATCCGCGGGCAGTCGAAGCAGGAACGCCTGCTCGCGCAGCACGCCTGACACCCGTTTTCACCAGGAATCGCACTCATGACTTCGCTCCTTCATCCGCCCGTGTTCCGCGTCGCCAGCCACCACGCGAACCGCGTGCTGCTCGCGTCCGATACCGGCGCCACCGTCGAAATCTTCGTGCTCGAGACCGACATCGTGCGAGTGCGCGTGCTGCCCGACGCGACGGCGCGCAACCCGCGCACGTGGACGATCGCGCCCGGTCTCGACGACGTGCCGCTCGACGGGCGTGACCGCGTCGACCTGAGCGGTTTCGCGCTGCCCCACTACGACTTCGCCGAGGACGACGATGCCGTGCGCATCGAAACCGCGCAGGTTCGGCTCGCGGTGCGCCGTCAAGGCGGCCATTGCACGTGGTCGATGCGCGACGCGGACGGCGCATGGCGCATCGCGCTCGCCGACCGCGCGACGCAGGCGTACAACTTCGGCTGGTGGGACGATCGCGCGTATCACTACGTCGCCCGCGAGCGCGGCGACAAGGTATTCGGCCTCGGCGAACGCGCGGGCGAACTCGACCGCACGGGCGCACGCTTCGAGATGCGCAACATCGACGCGATGGGCTATAGCGCGAAAAGCACGGACCCGCTGTACAAGCACATCCCGTTCTACATCACGTGGTCGCCGGATGCGTGCCAGGGGTTCGGGCTGTTCTACGACACGCTGTCCGACTGCTCGTTCGACATGGGCCGCGAGCTCGACAACTACCACGGGCTCTATCGCTATTTCGTCGCCGAGCACGGCGATCTCGACTACTACTTCATCGCGTCGCCCGATACGCCGCTCGCGGCCGCGCGGCGCTTCACGTGGCTGACCGGGCGCCCGGCGCGCACGCCGAAATGGGGGCTCGGCTATTCGGGCTCGACGATGAGCTACACCGACGCGCCGGACGCGCAGCAGCAGATGAACCAGTTCGTCGAGCAGTGCGACGCGCACGACATCCTGTGCGATTCGTTCCACCTGTCGTCGGGTTATACGTCGATCGGCGCGAAGCGCTACGTGTTCAACTGGAACCGCGACAAGTTCCCCGATGCGAAGGGTTTCGTGCAGCACTATCGCGACCACGGCATCCGCCTGTGCGCGAACATCAAGCCGTGCCTGCTGCGCGACCATCCGGCCTTCGACGACGCCGCGCAGCGCGGGCTGCTGATCCGTTCGGCCTCCGGGAAGCCCGCGTGGGTGCAGTTCTGGGACGAAGTCGGCGCGTACATCGATTTCACGCAGCCGGACGCGTACCGCTGGTGGCGCGAGCAGGTCACGTCGGCGCTACTGGAATACGGGATCGAATCGACCTGGAACGACAACAACGAATACGAGATCTGGTCGCCCGACGCGATCGCGCACGGCTTCGGGCAGCCGTTTCCGGCGCGCGAGGCGAAGGTGCTGCAGACGATGCTGATGATGCGCGCGTCGCGCGACGCGCAGCGCGCACATGCGCCGGCGCGGCGGCCGTTCCTCGTGTCGCGCTCGGGCGGCGCCGGCATGCAGCGCTACGTGCAGACGTGGTCGGGCGACAACTACACGTCGTGGGAAACGCTGCGCTACAACCTGAAGATGGGCCTCGGGCTCGCGCTGTCGGGCGTGTCGAACATCGGCCACGACATCGGCGGCTTCTCCGGCCCCGCGCCGTCGCCCGAACTGCTGCTGCGCTGGGTGCAGTTCGGCATCTTCATGCCGCGCTTCAGCATCCATTCGTGGAACGACGACGGCACCGTCAACGAACCGTGGATGTACCCGGAGATCACCGCGCAGATCGCGTCGCTGATCAAGCAGCGCTACCGGCTGCTGCCCTACCTCTATCACCTGCTGTGGCTGTCGACGACGCGCTACGAACCCGTGCTGCGGCCGACCCTCGCCGATTTCCCCGGCGATGCACGCTGCTACGACGCCTGCGACGACATGATGCTCGGCGACGCGCTGCTGGTCGCGCCGGTCGTCGATCCCGACCGGACCGAACGCACGGTGTACCTGCCGTCGGGCGCACGCTGGACGTGCTGCGCGAGCGCGCAGTCGTTCGACGGCGGCGCGAGCGTGACGCTGCCCGCGCCGCTCGACACGCCGGTGATGCTGCTGCGCGAAGGCCGCGTGCTGCCGTTGAACGTCGCCGAACAGCATTTTGGTGCGCGCGCCGATATGCGCGGCTTCCTCGTCGCTCCGCGCATCGAGGACGGCGTCGCGTACGGCGAATGCGTCGAGGACGACGGCGAGACTGAAGCATGGCGCGACGGCGAATATGGCCTGTGGCGCATCGAGACCGGCCGCGAGGCATCGGGCGTGCTCGGCGTGTCGGTCCGCTGGGACGGCCGCCCGGCGCGCCCGGCCGACCGCGTCGAGATCCTGCTGCCCGCTTCGCTGCAAGGCCCGGTTGCCGTGCGCGGTGCACATGTCGAGCAGGATGCGCGGGACGGTGCGTGGCGCCGCCTCGTCGTCGCGTTCGACCACTGAGCCAACCCGATCAGGCGGGCCGTTCGCGCGGCCCGCCGCCTGCCACAGAGGAGGCATTCAACCTCCCGCCCCGTTGAAAAGATGAAGAGACCCGGAGATCGACAATGAAAGCACCCGTCAACCGTTATGCAATCCTGATTTTATCGGCTGCGTCGCTCGGCACGACCTCGGCCCATGCGCAGAGCAGCGTCACGCTGTACGGCGTCGTCGACGATTCGATCGCGTACGTGAACAACCAGCAGGGGCACTCGAACATCTACCTGCGCGACGGCAACCTGTATGCGTCGAAGTTCGGGCTGCGCGGCGACGAGGATCTCGGCGGCGGCACGCACGCGATCTTCGACCTGCAGGCCGGCGTCAACCTGAATACGGGCGCGCAGGCCGCCGCCGGCACGATGTTCAATCGCCAGGCCTTCGTCGGCCTGCGCAACGCCAGCTACGGCACCGTGACGGCCGGCCGCCAGTACACGCCCTACTTCCTGTTCGTCGGCCCGTACGCGTCGAGCAGCTGGCTGACCGGCGCGACCGGCGCGCATCCGGGCGATATCGACGGCCTCGACACGACGATCCGCGTGAACAACTCGGTCACCTATACGTCGCCGACCTTCGCCGGGCTGACCGCGAGCGCGATGTACGCATTCGGCGGCATTGCCGGCGCGACCGGCAAGGGCAACACGTTCAGCGCCGCGCTGCGCTACGCGAACGGGCCGATCGGGATCGCGGCCGGCTACCTGCGGATCAACAGCTCGGGCTCGTCCGCGGGCTTCCTGAACCCGGCCACCGCGTCGTCGGGCAGCTTCGCGGTGTCCGTGCTGAACCAGGGCTACCTGACCGCGAAGGCCGTCGAGCAGGTCGCGGCGGCCGGCAACTACACGCTCGGCGACCTGACGATGGGCCTCAACTATTCGAACGTGAAGTACCTGCCCGGCAACGGCTCGGCCTTCACCGACACGGCCGTGTTCAACACCTACGGCGCGCTTGCCGCGTACCGCTTCACGCCGACGTTCTCGGTGGCCGGCGCCTTCGCGTACACGCTTGCATCGAAAGCGAACGGCGTCGCGAACGCGGCCCGCTATCAGCAGTACTCGCTGAAGGAGTCGTACAGCCTGTCGAAACGCACGACGCTCTATGCGCTGCAGGCGTACACGCATTCGAGCGGGCGAACGCTGGGCGCGCAAGGCGCCGGCCACATCGTCGACGCGGCGCCGATCGTCGGCGATTCGCAGCAGCTCACGCCGTCGACGACGCACGGCCAGTTCGTCGGCATGGCCGGGATCGCCGTCACGTTCTGAAGCCGCCCGACGGCGCCTTTCGTTCGCCGTCTTCTCCCTGGACGATGCGCATGCCGTGCGCGCCGTCCGGGTGTCCGATATGCGTTCGCCTCAGCGTTTTTCCCGCCTCGCCGGCGCGCCGCGCGGGTTTTCTCGATCGCCCCGATACCCTACAATCCGTCAGGTTCATCCCTGCTGCATACCCCTTTCTTGCAGTCCTGACACCCGCGGTACACTCGACGCACGCCGTATCAGGGTCCGACGCGCGACGTGCGCGACGTGCGCGACGTGCGCGGGCCTCGTTGCGCCTCGTTGCGCCCACAACTGGATGCCCGTCATGCCGAATCCCCGTTCCTCGCCCCGCACGACATTCAAGCCGCAGGTCGTCGTGCCCGCTTACTTCGGCTTTCGCTGCAACCTGCCGCTCACGCTACGCTCGGGGCCGTTTCCGGTGCTACGCGAGCGCATCAACGGATGGATCGACCACACCGTCGATACGTTCGCGCTTATCGGCACGGTCGCCGGCATCAGGACGACGCTCGCCTACGGACTGTGGCGCGGGCTCGCGGTCAACCGCGCGCACTGTCAGGACGAACGCGACGTGTCGCTCGCGGCAGACACACGCACGCACCTGCTGAGCCGTGCGCCGGGCCACGCGACGGAGGCCGAATGAGCGAACTGCTGCAAAGCCGCGCGGCCGACGTCATCGCGCTCGGCACGCTCGCCGTGCTGTACCTCGGCGGCGCCGGCATCGCGCTGTGGCGAATCCGTGCCGCGGCGCCGGTCGGCAAGGTTTACTGGATCGTCTGCGCGGCGCTGCTCGCCGGCGGCGCCGTCGCGATGGGCGGCAACCTGTCGCCGGTGCCGAACAGCGGCGAAATGCCGCCCGGTTTCGCGCTCGGCGCCGAGGCGGTCCTGCTCGGGCTTGCGCTGGTCGCCGGTGGCTGCGCGTGGCTGATGCTGCGCGCGCGGAAGCGCTGACGCACGCAGGTCGCGCGGCCCCGCTTCGTCACGCGGGCACGGCCACGTGCGGGGCGAACGGGTTGCCGCCCCTTCCCTGATCCGCTGCTTTCACGCGCTGCATCATACGGACGGCGCACGCGCCGTCACGAGCCAGCACGCCGCATCGAAGCGCACCTCGGCGCCGTGCACGTACCGCTCGAACGCCGCGCGCATCGTGTCGATCACGCGCCGCCGCGTCGCTTCGTCCGTCTCCAGCAACGCAAGGCCGACGGAGCCCAGCCGGGCAATGTAGTCGTCCAGCGCGGACGCCGGCAGCATGCACGCCCGGTCGACCGGCTCGATCGCAACGTCGGCCCAGCCGCTGTCCGACAGCACCGACATGACCCGCTGCCGGTCGCCGAACGCGAACTGCCCCGGCGCGCCGGGCTGCCGCGCGGGCAGGTTCGGCAGCAACGGCGCGGCCGCCCGCTCGGCCGTCGTCATGAACGGGTTGTCGGCCGCGCCGCGCCACGCGACGAACCGCATCTGCGCGCCCGGTCGCGCCGCCTGCCGCAGGTTCGCGAACGCGCGTACCGGATCGTCGAAGAACATCACGCCGAGGCGCGACACGATCAGGTCGACGCTCGCCGGCTCGAACGCGTGCGTCTGCCCATCCGCGCACACGAACCGGGCGGGCACGCCGCTGCGTTCGGCACGCGCCCGTGCGGCGTCGATCATCCGCGCCGAAATGTCGATGCCCGTGCACTGGGTGTTCGCGCCGAGCCGTTGCGCGATCGCGAGCGTGACCGCGCCCGTGCCGCAGCCGACGTCGAGCACGCGGGTCGCAGACGATGCCGCCGCGGCATCCGCGAGCAGCGTTTCGAACGGCTCGAACATCCGGTCCAGCGACGCCTGCACATCGACCCATGCGCGCCCGGACGGACCGTTCCATAGCGCCGATTGCGCTTCATTGGGCGGGTTGGCTTCCATCGTCGATTCCCCTTCCGATTCATTGATGACGAACCGGACTGTGCTGCTTCAAGCCGGCTTGAAGTCAAGGCTGGCCCGCGAGCGCCCCGTCACACCCCGTTTTCACATTTCTTACATTCGCGCTGCGTATCGTTGACGACTTTCCTACGGCGCCTCCCCCACCCATGCGACGATTCCTCACGCGCGCGCTGCTCCTACGCTGCGCGCCCCTTGTTGCCCTCGCCGCGCTGTCCGCGTGCTCGAATCACATCGATACGCCGGACGATCCGGCCAGCGCGTCGGCCAACGTCCAGGCCGCATGGGTCGAGATCGGCGATGCGAACCAGGCAATCGCGCGCGTGATCACGAACTACACGCCTGCGTCGGCCGGCGATCCGCTGTGCCCGCAACTGAGCGTCGACGGCAAGGTGTCGCGCATGGCGCTGCGCGCGGGCGCCGCGACCGTCGCCCAGCGGACGACCGCCAGCGACCCGGCCGATTCGAAACCGTCGAGCTTCCCGGTATCCGTCTGCGAAACCACGCTGCCGGCCGGCGCGCAGGCGGCGAGCGTCGCGGGCCGCACGCTGCCGCTGCCGAAAGCGCAGCCGCAGCGCATCGCGATCATCGCCGACACCGGCTGCCGGATGAAGAAGGCCGACAACGCATGGCAGGCGTGCAACGATGCCGCGGTCTGGCCGCTCGACACGATCGCGGCCAGCGTCGCGAAGCTGTCGCCCGATCTCGTGCTGCACGTCGGCGACTACCACTATCGCGAGAACGCGTGCCCGCCGGACATCGCCGGCTGCAAGGACAGCCCGTGGGGCTACGGCTGGGATACGTGGCAGGCCGACCTGTTCCGCCCGGCCGCGCCGCTGCTCGCGAAGGCGCCGTGGGTCGTCGTGCGCGGCAACCACGAGGAATGCGCGCGTGCGGGCCAGGGCTGGTTCCGCTTCCTCGACCCGCGCCCGTATTCGGCCGCGCGCTCGTGCGACGATCCGGCCAACGACAACAACGCGAACTATTCGGAACCCTATGCGGTGTCGCTCGGCGGCGGTTCGCAGGTGATCGTGTTCGACACCGCGAAGGTCGGCCGTACGCCGCTCAAGACGACCGACGCGCAGTTCGGCATCTACCAGAAGCAGTTTCAGACCGTCGCATCGCTCGCGTCGAAGGCCGGCATGACGACGACGATCTTCACGAACCATCATCCGATCCTCGCGTTCGCGCCGATCGCCGGCAGCACGCCGGCGCCGGGCAACCTCGCGCTGCAGTCGGTGATGTCGAGCCTCAACGCGCAGGCGTACTACCCGCCGGGCGTGCACGTCGCGCTGCACGGCCACGTGCACGATTTCCAGGCGATCAACTTCTCGTCCGGGCATCCGGCGACGATCGTGTCCGGCAACGGCGGCGACAATCTCGACATCGCGCTGCCCGACCCGTTCCCGGCCGGCCTCACGCCCGCGCCGGGCGCCGTGATCGAGCGGCTGTCGCACAACAACAGTTTCGGTTTCCTGATCATGGAACGCAACGCCGCGCCGGCGACGGGCTGGATGTTCCATGCGTATTCGGCGGCCGGCAAGCTACTGGCGTCGTGCAATCAGTCGGGCAGGACGCTCGCCTGCGACAAGACGGGGTTCATCGCGCCGTGACGGAAGAAGTTCGATGTGACGGCCACGGCGCGCGTGGCCGGCAGGCGCTGCACACGCTTGCCGCGACCCTGCTCGCCGGCCTGACGCTCGCGGCTCACGCCGCGCCGGCCGAAACGGTCCTGCTTCCCGGCGCGCCGCCGTCGCGCGTCGTCGACACGATCGGCAACGGCACGCCGCAGGTAACGAGCAAGATCGACGCGGCCACCGCGCGCTTCGCGCCCGACCCGACGCTCGTCGCGCTCGGCCGCCGGATCTTCTTCGACCCGCGGCTGTCCGAGCCGCGCGGCATGTCGTGCGCGGGCTGCCACGATCCGGGCCGCGCGTTCGCGCCGACGCTGTCGGCCGCGTCGCTCGCGGGGCCCGGCGTGCCGGAAGGCAGCCGGCCCGGGCGCTTCAGCCAGCGCAATGCGCCGTCGCTGCTGTACGTGCGCTACGTGCCGCGCCGCCACTTCTACCAGGACGACGATGCGCCCGCGCCGTCGCCGTTCGGCGGCCTGTTCAGCGACGGCCGCGCGGATACGCTCGCCGAGCAGATCCGCGGGCCGCTGTTCGATCCGAACGAGATGAACAACCGCTCGCCGGCCGCGCTGCTGCGCAAGGTCGAGGCGACCGAGCTCGCGCCCGATCTCGCCGTGCGCTTCGGCGCGTCGGTGCGGCGCGATCCCGAGCAACTGGTGCGGGCGCTGGGTTCGGCCGTCGAAGCCTATCTGCAGAGCGACGAGATGGCGCCGTTCACGTCGCGCTTCGACGCGTTCCTGCGCACGCGCAAGCCGCTCGCGCCGGCCGAGATGCGCGGCCTCGCGCTGTTCCGGAATCCGGACAAGGGCAATTGCATGACCTGCCATACGCTGTCGGACACGTCGAGCCGCCCGGAGCGCTCGCTGTTCACCGATTTCGGCTACGACGCGATCGCGGTGCCGCGCAACCGCGCGCTGCCGGCGAACCGCGATCCGCGCCATTTCGACAACGGACTGTGCGACACCGCGCGGCGGCTGCGCTGGCCCGAACCGACGCAATGGTGCGGCTACCTGCGCACGCCGGGGCTGCGCAACGTCGCGGTCAGGCAGACCTTCATGCACAACGGCGTGTTCACGACGCTGCGCGACGCGGTCGCGTTCTACAACACGCGCTCGACCGATCCCGGCTTCTGGTATCACGGCGCCACGACGTTCGACGACGTGCCGGCCGCCTATCGCGGCAACATCAACGTCAATTCGACGCCGATGAACCGCCGGCCCGGTATGCCGCCCGCGCTGACCGACGCAGAAATCGACGACATCGTCGCGTTCCTCGGCACGCTGACCGACGCGCGCTATACCGGCCGCGCCGCCCCGGCCGCCCCTGGGGCCTCTCTGGCCCCCGTGGCCCGGATCTCGCGCACCGTCGCGCCGGTGCGCTGACCCTGGCCGAACGGCCAATCGACACGCCCCCGCTTGCGGTCAGCGCAAACACTGGTTATATTTACAGTACTGTATTTATGAACAGTGAGGTGCGCGATGGAACATCTGGTCCGTATCGTCAACGACACCGATCGCCAAGTGCTGGCGTGGCTTCGTGCCCAGGTCGGCGATGCCCGCGTCGAACGCGCGGCGCGTCAGCTCGGGCATACGCGCAAGCCGTTTCCGTCCGCCGTGTGCCGGTATCTGGGCATGAGCGCGCCGGCCACGCTGCGCCCGGCCCCCGCCCGGCCGCGCGCGGCACGCGATTTCTCGGTCGGCGATCGTTACCTGTCGCTGATCCGCCAGCACCTCGCCACGCACTCGGTCAGCCGATGAAATGGCGGCGGCTTGCCGCTTCGGTACCGCGTCCGGCCGGAGCACTCGCGTATTCGGAAGTCCGGCCGGCCGCCGCCGTCGCGCTCATGCGGCCGCCATGGCTTCCCGTACGAGGCGGCCGAGTGTGTCGAACGCCGCCTCGTGCGCCGCATCGAACACACGCGTGCAGGCGAGCCGGATATAGCCGTCGAAACGGTCCGAATTCGAGAAGATCGAACCGGGCGCGATCTTGACTCCATGCGCCAGCGCGGCATCGAACAGCGCATCGGAGCGCACGCCTGCCGGCAACGCGATCCACAGCAACATCCCGCCCGGCGGCTGGTTCATCCGCGTGCCGGCCGGGAAATGCCGCGCAATCGCGTCGATCGTCACGTCGCGCTGCACGCGCAACTGTTCGCGAAACCGGTGCAGGTGCCGATCGAATGCGCCGGAGCCGACGAATTCGGCGGCCACGGCCTGCAGCAACGCGGCGTTATGTCGACTCTGAGCGAATTTCAGCATCCTCACGCGCGCCTGCCAGCGGCCCGCACTCATCCAGCCGAGCCGCATCCCGGGAGCCAGCACCTTGTTGAACGACGGGCAGTAGATCACCGTGCCGTCGCGGTCCCATGCCTTGACCGGCCTGACTGCCTGCGGCGCCTCGACGAGTTCGCGATACGGCTCGTCCTCGATCACGGCCACGCCGTGGCGCGAACACAGCGCGACGAGCGCGGCCTTGCGCTCGTCCGGCATCACGCAACCGAGCGGGTTTTGCAGGTTCGGCACGACGACCACGGCCCGGATGTCCGGATAGGCAGTCAGTGCCACCTCCAGCGCCTCGATCGACAGGCCCGTCGTCGGGCTGGCGGGGATTTCAAGCGCCCGCAGGCCGAGACTTTCGAGCAACTGGATCAGGCCGAAGAAGGCCGGCGATTCGATCGCGATCGTGTCGCCGGGCCGCGCGACCGCACGCAACGCCAGATTCACCGCATCGACGCCACCGCTCGTCGACATCACGTCATCCGGCGTCAGCGTCACGCCGTACGACAGCGCGCGTTTGGCCATCGTCTGCCGGAATTCGGGCGAACCGCCGACGGGCCCCGCATCGGTCAGCAGCGTGGGCTTGCGCCGCAGCAGGCGGATCGCCAACGCCTGCAGGCGCTCGGTCGGATACAGCGCGGCGTGCGCGGATGCGCCGCCGAGATTCAGCGCATCGGTCGCCGCGTTCGCACGGTCGATCACACGCGATACGCGTTCGTGCAGGCCCGCGAACGGCGGCTCGATGCTCAGCGGCGGCCCGTCGCTTTCCGGCAGCGTGTCGAGCACGGCCGCCGCGCGGCGCCGCACGAAATACCCAGAACGCGGCTTCGCCTCGCACCAGCCCGTCTCCTCGAGTCGACGAAACGCCTGGATCGCGGTCGAGAGGCTCACGCCATGCTGCGCCATGAACGCGCGGACCGACGGCATCCGGTCGCCGGGCGACAACGTGCCGGCCGCGATGATACGGCGGTAATGTTCGGCGAGCCGTTCGTAAAGCGGCTCGCCGTTCATCGGCAAAGGCGTGCGGGATGCGTCGGCGAAAGGCGTCATGCGAGCCATCGTGCCCGCGCCCCCCGGCACACGCCAGATACAGATTCGGGGAAAACCCACCGATACAGCGGCTCGAAATCATCGCCTGCACCGCAACAGATTCCCGTCCCCTGAATCTGTCGTGCGCGCGCCCGTTTCCCTAACCTGATTGCACGCTGTCGCCTCGTCGTCGCGAGGCCGCGCAACCGAAGCAACCGGGAAAAGGAATCGCCATGCGGACACAACACCTTCGGCTCGCCGCCGGGCAAAGCCACTTTGCGTGGTTCGACAAGGGCAGCCAGATGATCGTGCTGGACGGCGCGCTCACGGTCACGCTGCGCCACGGCGGACTCGACTGGCTGCCCGATGCACCGCAATACCTTCGCCGCGAACTCGCCGAAGGCGAATGCCTGACGGTCGAAACAGCCGGTCACGTCGCGCTGTCAGCTGGCGGCACCGGCGCGGTCAGCACGACGATCGTGGAACCCTCGAGCCGAACAGGCGTGCGCTCGGTGTGGCGCGAGATCCTGCGCCGGCTGTCCGGCCGAGTACGCGGCGGCCGCCACGTAAGCGGGCATTTCTGATATCGCGACTTGCTTGTCGCAGGAGGCGCGGGGGCGCCATCGCATCATCGCGGTGCCCAACGAACGCACGACGTTCCCGGCATCCTCGGGCGCGCAGCGCGCCCTCCGTCACGGTGCGCTTCGCCGGCGCTCGATCCACTCGAACAGCGCCATCCCGGCCAGCATCGCGACGACGAACCCGATCCCCTTGGCCGCCCCTAAGCCGATCGACACGATCGCGGGCCCCGGGCAGAAGCCGGCAATCCCCCAGCCGATGCCGAACACCGCACTTCCCGCGACGAGGCGTACGGTGATGGTGCGAGCGGCCGGCAACTGCATCGGCAGGCCGAGCCACGACCGTGTCCTACGCTTCGCCCACGCGAACGCGAACACCGCGACACCGATCGCGCCCGCCATCACGAACGCGAGCGACGGATCCCAGCGGCCCGCCAGGTCGAGAAAACCGAGCACCTTCTGCGGATTGGCCATGCCCGACACGATGAGGCCGATGCCGAACAGCAGCCCCGCCAGAAACGCGAATCCTGCCTGCATGTCAGCCTCCCGGCACGTGCAGCCGCACGAAGACGGTCGCGAAGCCGGCGACCATGAAGGTCGCCGTCGCGACCGCCGAGCGCAGCGCCCCGCGCGATATCCCGCACACGCCGTGACCGCTCGTGCAGCCGCCCGCGTACCGCGTGCCGACCCCGACCAGCAGCCCGGCCGCCAGCAATTCAGGCCAGCTGGCGTCGACCTGCGGCGTCAGGCCGCTCCCGACGAAGCGCATCGCAACGGGCGCGGCGATCATCCCGGCGATGAACGCCGCGCGCCAGCCGCGCTCTGCGCCGCCGGCCGTCAACAAACCGCCGACGATCCCGCTGATGCCGGCAATCCGGCCGTTGAACGCGACGAGCCACGCGGCCGCGAGCCCGATCAGCACGCCGCCGGCCAGCGACAGCCACGGCGTGAAATGAAGCGTATCAACCTGCATCGCGCGCCTCCTTCGCGGCCGCGCCGCAAAACTGTTCGTACAGTACGCCCATCACCGCGACCACGGCCGGACTGTCGAGCGAATAGCGGATGGTCTTGCCTTCGCGGCGCGTACGGACCAGCGCGTTGTCCCGCAACACGCCGAGCTGCTGCGACAGCGTCGGTTGATGGATGTCCAGTCGCGCCTCGAGATCGCTCACGCAGCACTCGCCCTGCGACAGTTCGCACAGCAGCAGCAACCGGTCGGGATTCGACATCACCTTGAGGAGCGCGCAGGCCGATTCGGCGGCGGCGCGCATCTGATCGAGTCCGGGCAGCCCGGCGGGAAGATCGTCGTTCATCGGAGCGGAATACGATTAAAGAATGAATATTATATAAATTTATATATCAATCGTATCCCGCTGCATCCCGCTGCTTGCCGAATCGGCAATCCGGCCGCCTTTCCTTCTGTCAGGCCTGCTTGCCCGCCATCCCGCCGGCGGCGGCCGCCCGTACCGCACCGGCACGAACCACGCCGAGCGCCAGCACCGCGACCGCCGCGATCACGCATGGCGCGGCAACGACGGCGAACGCGGTCGACAGCGGCACGCCCATCGCCAGCATCGCGCCGCCGGCCATCGAGCCGATCACCGAGCCGCCTCGCCCAATCCCGTTCGCCCAGCTCACGCCGGTCGTCCGGCACTCGGTCGGATAGAACGCGGCCGACAGCGCGTTCGCACCGACTTGCGAGCCCGATACGCAGAAGCCGGCGGCGAACACCGCGAGCGCCGCGCCCCACGGCGACGCGGCGAACACGCCGATCGCCGCGACGCAGGCGCCGGCCGCCGCATAGCTGCACGCCAGCACGCGATGCGGATCGAAGCGGTCCATCAGCCAGCCGAGGACGATCGCGCCGAGCGTGCCGCCGACCTGGAACATCGCGGTCACGCGCGCGGCGGTCTGCAACGTCGCGCCGGTCGTGCGCAGCAGCGTCGGCAGCCAGCTCGACAGCAGGTAGATGACGAGCAGGCTCATGAAGAACGTGAGCCACAGCAGCAGCGTGCCGCGCAGCAAGTCGGCGGCGAACAGCCGGCCGAGCGGCGACCCGGCCGGCTTGCCGGCAGGCGCGATGAACGATGCGTGCGCGAGGTGCGGATCCGGCGCGATACGGCCGAGCATCGTCGCGATCCGCGCGGACGGCGCGCCCTGGTTGACGAGATAGCGCACCGATTCCGGCAGTCGCCACGCGAGCAGCGGCAGGAGCAGCAGCGGCGCCACGCCGCCGACGACCAGCACCGCGCGCCAGCCGTGGTACTCGATCAGCGACGCGGCCGCGAGCCCGCCGAGCGCGGAGCCGATCGTGAAACCGCAGAACATCGTCGTCACGAGCAGCGAGCGACGGCGCGCCGGACAGTATTCGGACGTCAGCGTGATCGCATTCGGCATCGCGCCGCCGAGTCCGAGCCCGGTCACGAAGCGCCACACGATCAGCTCGGTCAGGCCGCCCGCGCTCGCCGACGCGGCGCTCGCGATGCCGAAGCATGCCACGCATGCGAGCAGCAGCCGCTTGCGGCCGAACCGGTCGCCGAACGGCCCGAACACGAGCGCGCCGGCCATCAGCCCGGCCAATCCCGCGCCGAACACCGGCGCGAGCTGCGCGGCCGACAAGCCCCATTGCGCGCGGATGACCGGCGCGATGAAGCCGATCGACGCGGTATCGAATCCGTCGATCGCGACGATCAGAAAGCACAGGACGACGATCGCGGCCTGAAACGGCGCAAGGCGATGCCGGTCGATCCATTCGCTGACGTCGATGGACAGCGTATCGGCCATGATGGTGTCTCCTCCAGGAAGGCGGCGCGCGTCGTAGTCGTTGAAATGCGCGCCGCCGAAATCGGGCTGAACGGGTGCTTTATGCGACCGTCTTCAGGCAATCCTCCGCACGCCAGCCGTGCAGCCAGTCGAGCGCGTCGTAGAACTGTGGGTCGGTGCGCCCGACCCACAGCCCGTTGCGCACCTGCCGCTCGACGCCCTTCGCGTGATAGATCCGCCCCATCTCGCGCGCCGAATACAGCACGCGTGCGGTGCGCGGAATCCGCACGCTTTGGTACAGCGCGAACGCGGCCTCGAAATCGCCGTCCGCCTGCGCAACCGCCGCGCCGAGCGTCACCGCATCCTCGAGCGCCTGGCACGCGCCCTGCGCGATGTATTGCGTCATCGGATGCGCGGCGTCGCCGAGCACCGTCGCGCGGCCCGCGCTCCAGCGCTCGACCGGATCGCGGTCGGCGGTGGCCCAGCGCTTCCACGACGTCGGCCGGTCGAGCATCTGTTTCGGCAGCGGATGGATACCGTCGAAATACGACAGCACTTCTTCCTTGCTGCCCTCGCGCACGCCCCAGGTCTCCTGCTCGCGGCTGTGGAACGTGACGACGAGGTTGTACTGCCGCCCGCCGCGCAGCGGATAGTGGACCAGATGGCAATGCGGGCCGGCCCACACGACCGGCGCATTGATCTGCAGATCCTTCGGCATGTCGTCGACGTCCACCACCGCGCGATACACGACGTGGCCCGTCACGCGGTGCGCATCGCCGATCAGCGCCTGACGGATCGCGGACTTCACGCCGTCGCAGCCGATCACCGCATCGGCACGATAGCGTTCGCCGTGCTGGTCGATCACGGTCACGCCGCGGCCGTCCTGCTCGAACCCGCACACCTGCGTGCTCGTCCGGAACTCGATCAGCGGATGATCGTTGACCGCCTCGTAGATCGACAGATGAATATCCGCGCGATGAATCACCGCGTACGGATTGCCGAAGCGCTCGCGATACGCGGCGCCGGTATCGATGCGTACGACCTCGCGCGCATCGATCGCGTCCATCAGTTGCAGCCGGTCGGTCAATACCGCCCGGCCGCGTGCCGCTTCGCCGACACCCAGCGCATCGAGCGCATTGAACGCGTTCGCGGCGAGCTGGATGCCCGCGCCGATCTCGCCGATCCGGTCGGCCTGTTCGAGCAGCTTCACGCGAATGCCCTGACGCGCGAGCGCCAGCGCCGCCGCGAGCCCGCCGATACCGCCGCCGATCACGAGTACGCGCCGGCCGTTGTTGATTGTCTCGTCCATGTTCGTCTCCTGTTGCAATGACGCGATTCGTGTTACGCAACGTAATCCGGTTGCCGCTGCGGTTGCGCGGCCTCGAACGCCGGCTCGTGCCGCGCGTGCTCGACCACCGCGAGGCAGCGCGGATACGCGCTCAGGTCGCACTCCATCCGCAGCGCGTTCGCGACCTGCGGCACCAGGCATACGTCGGCGAGCGTCGGCGTATCGCCGAAGCACCACGGGCCCTCGTCCGCACGCGCCAGCAGCCGCTCGACGCCGGCCATCCCTTCCGCGACCCAGTGCCGGTACCACGCGGCCTTCTGCTGCGGCGTGACCTTCAGCTCGCTGTCGAGATAGCGCAGCACGCGCAGGTTGTTGACCGGATGGATGTCGCAGGCAATCAGCGCGGCCAGTTCCAGCACGCGCGCCCGGCGCCGCGGTTCGAGCGGAATCAGCCGAGGCGTCGGCTGGATCTGGTCGAGGTAATCGAGGATCGCGAGCGACTGGCCGAGACGGAAATCGCCGTCGGTCAGCGCCGGCACCGCGGCCGACGGGTTCACCCGCGCGACGTAATCGGCGTCGCGATGCTCGCCGGCGCGGATGTTCACCGGCAGCGTGTCGTACGGCAGCCCTTTCAGCGCGAGCGCGATGCGCACCCGGTAGGACGTCGAACTGTTGAAGAAGCTATGCAGTTGCACGATGTGACCTTTCGAGGAAATCGACGAACGCGCGTCAGACCACGCGCACGGTCAGTTCGCCGAGACGCTCGACGCCGACCTTCATCACGTCGCCCGCGACCACCGCGCCGACCCCTTCGGGCGTGCCCGTGAAGATCACGTCGCCCGGTTCGAGGCGGAAGAACTTCGACAGGTCGGCCACCGTCTCCGCGACCGACCAGATCAGGTGCGACACGTCGCTCTTCTGCTTCGTCGCGCCGTTGACGGTCAGCCACAGGCCGCCCTGCTCGAAATGACCGACGTCGCGCGCCGGATGCACGGGCCCGATCGGCGCCGAACGGTCGAACGCCTTGCCGATTTCCCACGGCCGGCCCATCTCGCGCATCTTCATCTGCAGGTCGCGGCGCGTCATGTCGAGGCCGACCGCATAGCCCCACACGTGATCGAGCGCACGCTCGAGCGGAATGTCCGCGCCGCCCTTGCCGATCACCGCGACGAGTTCGGCTTCGTAGTGATAGTTCTGCGTCTGCGATGGATACGCGAGCTCGATCGTGTCGCCGTATGCCGCCGGCACGATCGAATCGGCCGGCTTGCAGAAGAAGAACGGCGGCTCGCGATCGGGATCGAAGCCCATTTCGCGCGCATGCGCCGCGTAGTTGCGGCCGACGCAATAGACGCGGCGTACTGCAAACCGGGCGTCACTGCCGGCGACGGGCAGCGCCACCGGCGCTTCGGGCGGGAAAACGAAAGTCATGAACGGCTCCAGCGTGGGCATGAATGAAGGGGCGCGCGCCTTGGCGGCGGCGCACGGAAAAAACGGATCGTGGAAAGCAGCCGGCGTCAGTCGCGCGCTTCGCGCAGCAGGTTCAGCGCGGACAGCACGGGCCGGTCGGAATAGCTGAACAGCACGCTGTCGGACGACGCCGACAGCCGCACCGGCGCCCACGACGGCGCGACGAAGATGTCGTGCGGCTCGAACGCGAATGCCCGGTCGCCGATCAACGCGGTGCCGCTGCCCTCGACGACGCAATAGACCGTCGCGTCGGTGCTGCGGTACGGGCGGCCGTCGAAGCCGGCGGGCAGGAATTGCATGAAGGTAGCGATGGTCGGCATCGGCCAGCCGCCCGTCGCGGGGTTCACGTAGCGCAGCTTCACGCCGTCCCACGCATCGAGCTCGCCGTTCCGGTACAGCGCGTCGAGCGCCTCGCGGCTGCGCGCATACGGATAGCTGAACACCGGCGACGTCGGATCGCTGACGCGATGCCGCAGCGGCACCATGTTGTGACCGAAGCGCGCGAAGCTGTCGCCTTCCGGACGATTCACCGGCTGCACGGCTTCCGGGTAGTTCTCCGCGAAACCGGCGTCGAGGTTCGCGACCAGCGGGATGTCGAGCCCGTCGAGCCACACGACCGGCTCGCCGCCGTCTTCCACCGACGGATTGCCGTGGTCGTGCCATGCCCACGACGGCGTGATGATGAAGTCGCCCGGATGCATCGTGGTACGCTCGCCGTTCACGGCCGTCCACGCGCCCTTCCCTTCGACGATGAAGCGCAGCGCCGACTGCGTATGACGGTGGCTCGGCGCGATCTCGCCCGGCAGGATCAACTGCAGCCCCGCATACAGGCTCGGCGTCATGCTCGACTTGCCCGGCAGCCCCGGGTTCTCCAGCACCAGCACGCGGCGCACCGCTTCCTCGGCGCTGATCACGCTGCCGGCCTGCATCACGAGGTCGCGCACCTGCGCGTACTTCCAGATCGCGGCCTGCGCGGCCGGCTGCGGCGAGCTCGGCACGAGGTTGTGCAGCGATTCCCACAGCGGCGCCAGGCGCTGCTCGGCGATCCGTGCGTAGTAAGCGGCGCGTGTCGCGTCCGGATGGGTCGTCATGATGTCTCCTTCGGGGGCGGCCGATCGGCGTCGGCGCCGGGTCTGTCTGGTCGGGGACGTGCTGCAGTCCGTCAGCAGATTTATATTCGACACAGACATACCCAGTAAAATGGTCAAATCATCTGATCCATATGTTTCTGGATATACCTACCCGCGACGAGGCGTGCAATGGACTGGACCCACCGGCTGCGATTGCGGCATCTGCAGGTACTGCTGAGCCTGGCCGGCACCGGCAACCTGAGCCACTCGGCGGTCGCGCTCGCGACCACGCAGCCGGCGCTGTCGAAGTGGCTGAAGGAGCTGGAAGAGGATGTCGGGCTGCCGCTGTTCGAGCGCCATGCGCGCGGGCTGCGGCCGACGCCTTACGGCGAAGCGCTGATCGAGCATGCGCGCCGCGTCGAAGCGCAGCTCGACATCGCGCGCGACGACATGGCCGCGTTGCGCGAAGGCGGCAGCGGCCTCGTGACGATCGGCACGTCGGGCGTCGCGGCGGCCGACACGGTGCCGTTCGCGGTATCGCAGTTGCTGAAACGGATGCCGCGTGCGCAGGTGCGGCTCACCGAAAGCACGATGAACCAGTTGATGCCGCAGCTCGCGCGCAGCGAACTGGATATCGTCGTCGGCCGCTCGGGTTCGACGTCCGTCGATCCACTGCTGCATGCCGAGGCGCTGTATGTCGATCCGGTCGTGTTCGTCGCGCGGCCCGACCATGCGCTGGCCGGCGCGACGTCGCTCGGCTGGGACGACGTGCTCGCCTATCCGTGGATCGTGTGGCCGGCGGGCACGCCCGTCCACAATGCGCTGGAGGCCGCACTGCAAGCCGCCGGCCGCGTGCAGCCGCCGCACTGCGTCGAATCGAATTCGTCGATCCTCAACCTCACGCTGCTGAACAACACCGACCTGCTCGGCGTCGCGTCGCATCGCGCCGCGCGGCGCTTCGCGCAACTGAACGCGATCCGCATCCTGCCGATGGAGCTCGAGGGCCAGGGCGCGGTGTCGATGTACTGGCACCCCGACAGCGCGAACCGCGCGGCCGTGGCCGCGACGATCGAGTGCCTGCGCGCCTGTGCGGCGCCGCAGGTCGGCGGATGGGAGAAAGTGAAGGTGGAATGACAGGCGGAACGGGGGGGACGGGCGCGGCCCGGCGCGAACCGGGCCGCTTCACCGCGACGCTGCGCGCGTCATGCGGCGCGCGTCATGCGCCGTCGCAGGATTCCATGCCGTCGAGCATCAGCGTGCCGACCCGCGCGGGCACGAGCGGCGTGCGCGGCGCCGGCGGCGTCCAGCCGAACAGCGCCTGCGCGGCCGCGCCGCACACGCGCCCCTGGCACGCGCCCATCCCGCAGCGTGACTGCAGTTTGGCGGCCGTCCAGCCCGGTTCCCGTGCGACCGCATCGAACCGCACGTCTTCGCACCGGCACAGCAGCGTGTCGGGCCGCGCGAGCCGGCGAATCGGCTCCCGGATCGCGAAGCGCTCGCGTACGGCATCCGCGAACGCCTGCCAGTGCGCGCGCCGTGCAATCAGCGCGACCAGTCGTGCGGTCTGCCCGGTCGCCGCATAGCCGGCGATTTCGCCTTCGACCATCGCCAGCTCGCTGCCGCCGACGCCCGTGCACTCGCCCGCCGCGAAATACCCGTCGCGGCTCGTGCGCTGGTGCGCGTCGACCGCCACCGCGCCGTTGTCGACCCGGCAGCCGAGATGGCTCGGCAGCACGGTATTCGGCACGAGGCCGAAGCCGCACGCGAGCCGGTCGCAGTCGACGTCGAATTCGCGATCGCCTTGGCGGATCCGCACGCGTTCGAGCCGCTGGTCGCCGAATGCCTCGACGACGTGCGCATCGGGCCGATACGCGGCCGTGACGAGCTTCGCGGCCTGCGCGAGCTTCGACGGCCAGCGCCACAACCCCGCGCCGAAGCCGGCCACGTCGCCCCATGCGGCCTGTTCGAGCACGTGCGACACGCGCGCGCCGGCCTGCCGGGCCGTCGCCGCGCTCGCCAGCAGCAACGGCCCGCTGCCCGCGATCACCGTGCGCTGCCGGCGCACGTCGAGCCCGTATTTGATCAGCGCCTGCAAGCCGCCCGCGCCGGTCACGCCCGGCAGGGTCCAGCCCGGAAACGGCAGCAGCAGCTCGCGGGCGCCGCAGCAGAGAATCAGCGTCCGGAAATCGAGCAAAAGCCCGCGTTCGTCGTCTTCGAGCAGCAGCGTGCCCGGCTGCGTTTCGGCGACGATGCGCGTCGCCGCGAGGTGCGTGACGTTCCGCTGCCGCAGCACGGCGAGGCGTTCGGCGGCGGCCGGCGTCGGCGCGGCGGCTGCCGGCTGCCGCCAGATCTGCCCGCCCGCGCGCGGGTTGTCGTCGACGATCGCAACGGTCGCGCCGCTTCGCGCGGCGGCCCGCGCGGCCGACAGCCCGGCCGGGCCCGCGCCGACGATCGCGACGTCGACGCTCAGTCGTTCCTGTTTCATCGCGTGCGCTCCACCTGCATGCCGTCGCGGCACAGCGTCTGACACGCGAGCCGGCGTCGGCCGTCGATCGTCATCCGGCATTCCTGGCAGATGCCCATCCCGCAAAACGGCGCTCGCGCCGCGCCCGTGCACGACACGCGTGTCGTGTCGTCGCCGCTCGCCGCAACGGCGGCCGCGACGGTCGCGCCGTCGGCCACCGTCAGCGCGCGGCCGTCCAGATGAATGATCATGTCAGCCTCCGCCGAGCCGCCCCAAGGGCGTAGCAGGGAATTCGCAGAGCATCGCTCTGCGCCTGCGTAGCCGGCCGGCTTTGCAAAGCCGGCCGTGGGCGGCTGACCGCCCCCGCGGGGGGCGCGTTGCATGGGACCGGAGCAAGCGCTGAAGCGCCAACTCCGGTCGGCAGCGAGCGAAGTGAGCGTGGGGGTCGTTTCATGTCAGCGCTCCGGCTACGTGAGACGCGGTCAGGAAGCGTCCCGGCAAATACGGTTCGATATCGATGGGCGGCCGTTCGCCGGCCATCAGCGCGGCGACGAGCCGCGCGCTGCCCGGCGCGGTCGTCACGCCGAGCCCTTCGTGCCCGACCGCGAGCCACACGCCCGGCCGCGCCGGGTGCTCGCCGAGCAGCGGCAAGCCGTCGGGGCTCGCGGAGCGGAAGCCGGTCCATGCGCGGATGCCGTTCAGGTCGGCCAGATCCGGCAGATAGCCGACCGCGCGGCGCAGCATCCGCGCGAGCACCGGCGGCTCGACCTGCGCGTCCTCGGTGTCGAACTGGCGCGACGAGCCGATCAGCAGTTGGCCGGTCGGCCGCGGCTGCACGTTGAACGCGACCGACGTGCCGTCGCTCGCGTGCGCGCTCGCCGCATAGCCGAGCTCGACGAGCTGGTGCGATACGTGGCCCGGATAGCGGTCGGTAATCAGCAGATGGCCCTTTTTCGGGCGCAGCGGCAGCTCGGGCAGCAGCGTGCGCGCCGCGACGCCGTTCGCGACGACCACCCGCTCCGCGCGCAGCACGTCGCCGCTCGCGAGCGTCACGCTCGCGCCGTCGACCGCGACGGCCCGCTCGCGACGCAACGTGATGCGCGGTGCGCGCTGCAGCAGCCAGTTCGCGGTGACGGGCGCATAGAGGATCGCGTCGCCCGGAATCTTCAGCGCGCCGCCGAGGCCCGCGCGCAACATCGGCTCCAGTCGCGCGAGCGTTGCCGCGTCGATCAGCTCGCCGGCCACGCCGTGCGCGGCGAGCGTCGCCTGCTTCGCGCGCGCCAGATCCATCTCGTGCGCATCGGCCGCAAGCCACAGCGTGCCGCAGTTGCGGTACGCGCAGCCGTCGGGCATCTCGCCGCTCAACTTGCGCCACAGCTCGATCGAGTAATGGCTCAGCGCGAGCTCGGCCGCGTTGTCGTCCATCGCGACGAGGTGGCCCATGCCCGCGCCGGTCGCGCCGCCGCTCGCGTCGTCGACGACGAGCACGCGCAGCCCGCGCTGCGCGAGTTCGTGCGCGCACGCCGCGCCGACGATGCCGGCGCCGATCACGACAACGTCGGTCTTCGTTTCGCTCACGACCCGATGCCCCAGCCGAACGGATCGTCTTCGTCGATCAGCAGCGTCGCTTCCGCGCTCAGGTGCGCGCTGCCGCGAATGGTCGGCACGATGCCGCCGTCGGCCAGTTCGTAGCTCGCGTGGAACACGCTGCCGATCACGCTCGCCTGCCGCCACACGGCGCCCGGCGCGAGCTTGCCGTCGGCCGCGAGGCACGCGAGCTTGGCGCTGGTGCCGGTGCCGCACGGCGAACGGTCGTACGCGAGGCCCGGGCACAGCACGAAGCTGCGGCTGTCGTGCTCGGGATCGTCGGCGAACAGCTCGATGTGGTCGATCTCGCCGCCGTTCGCGCCGGTGATGCCCGCGCGTTCGAGCCCTTCGCGCACGGCCGACGCATACGCGGTGAGCGCCGCGACGTTGTCGCCGGCCACGCGCTGCCCGTGGTCGCTGATCAGGAAGAACCAGTTGCCGCCCCACGCGACGTCGCCCTTCACGGGGCCGTATCCCGGCACGTCGAGCGCGACACCCTGCACATGGCGATACGCGGGCACGTTGCGCACGCTGACCGACAGGTCGTCGTGCAGCGTCGCCTCGACGGTGCCGACCGGCGTCTCGATCCGGTGCACGCCGGGCGCGATGCGTCCCATGTGATGCAGCGTGCGCACGACGCCGATCGTGCCGTGCCCGCACATCCCGAGATAGCCGCTATTGTTGAAGAAGATCACGCCGGCCGCCGCGTCGGCCGCCACCGGGTCGCACAGCAGCGCGCCGACCAGCACGTCGCTGCCGCGCGGCTCGAGGATGCACGCGGTGCGGTAACGGTCGTGCTCGCGGGCGAGCACGTCGCGGCGCTCGGCCATCGTGCCGTTGCCGAGCGACGGAAAGCCGGACACGACGAGCCGAGTGGGTTCGCCGCCCGTGTGCGAATCGATGGTCTGGATGCGCTTCATCATGAGCCGTCCGAAGTGGGGAAAGGAGCATAGCTTCCTCCGTCGCGCGTCCGTCCGCTTGTGGCTTTTCGATGAGGACGACGACGAAATCGGCATAGTGCGACGCGCCCTTCGCGCCCCTGCCGGCCGCTGTGCCGATTTCGTCATTTTGCTCCGCGATACGACTCAAGCGTGATGGGCGTTTGCGCAGCGATACTGGTTGCCACACCGACACACCCGTCGGCCGACCGATACGAACGTAGGAGATTTCAGTGAGCCGCAAAGCCATTCAGTGGACCGGGGTTTTCCCGGCCGTCAGCACCCAGTTCAAGCCGGACTTTTCCCTCGACATCGACGCCACGCACCGCGTGGTCAAGAACCTGGTGAATGACGGCGTGTCGGGCCTCGTCGTCTGCGGCACGGTCGGCGAAAACACGTCGCTGTCGACGAGCGAGAAACTCCAGGTGATCGAGGCCGCACGCGACGCGGCCGGCGGCAAGATTCCGGTGATCGCCGGCATCGCCGAGTTCACGACCGAATTCGCGCGCAACACGGTGCGCGAAGCGCAGCGCGTCGGCGTCGACGGCGTGATGGTGATGCCCGCGCTCGTCTACTCGGCGAAGCCGCACGAAACCGCCGCGCACTTCCGCGCGGTCGCGACGAGCACCGACCTGCCGGTGATGGTCTACAACAACCCGCCGATCTACAAGAACGACGTGACGCCCGACGTGCTGATCGCGCTGCAGGATTGCGAGAACATCGTCTGCTTCAAGGATTCGTCGGGCGATACGCGCCGCTTCATCGACCTGCGCAACGCGGTCGGCGATCGCTTCGTGCTGTTCGCGGGCCTCGACGACGTCGTGGTCGAGAGCATCGCCGTCGGCGCCGAAGGCTGGGTGTCGGGTATGTCGAACGCGTTCCCGAAGGAAGGCGAGACGCTGTTCCGCCTCGCGAAGCAGAAGCGCTTCGACGAAGCGCTCGCGCTGTATCGCTGGTTCATGCCGCTGCTGCACCTCGACGCACGCCCGGACCTCGTCCAGTGCATCAAGCTGTGCGAAGAGCTGGTCGGCCGCGGCAGCGCGATCACGCGCCCGCCGCGCCTCGCGCTGCAAGGCGACACGCTCGCGGAAGTGAAGGCGATCGTCGCGAAGGCGCTCGAAACGCGCCCGGCGCTGCCCGACGTCGGTCTCTGATCGACGCCCTGCGGCGGCGCGCGGGTTTGCCCGGTGCGTCGCCGTCCGCGGTCCGGCATGGCCCGCGGGCCCGCTCGCCCCGGCGCCACAGCGCGCCGCGCGTGAACGGGCCGCGGCCCGCCCCGGTCGTTCGAACCGGGCGACGCCGGCCGGCAGGCGTGCGCGCTGCTCCGTCGGAGCGCGCCACGCGCGCCTGCACCGACATTCCCCAGGAGACACGCCCATGCCAGGCCAAGGCAATGCTCACCCGTCTGCCCCGCTTTCCCGTTCCGCGCACCCCGGCGCGGGTCACGGCAAGTTCAAGAAACAGCTATCGCTGACCGATCTCACGTTCATCGGTCTCGGCGCCATTTTCGGTTCGGGGTGGCTGTTCGCCGCGAGTCACGTATCGACGATCGCGGGCCCGGCCGGCATCTTCTCGTGGCTGCTCGGCGGCTTCGCGGTGCTGCTGCTCGGCATCGTCTACTGCGAACTCGGCGCCGCGCTGCCGCGCGCCGGCGGCGTGGTGCGCTACCCGGTGTTCTCGCACGGCCCGCTGCTCGGCTACCTGATGGGCTTCATCACGCTGATCGCGTTCTCGAGCCTGATCGCGATCGAAGTCGTCGCCGCGCGCCAGTACGCGGCCGCGTGGTTTCCGGGCCTGACGGTCGAAGGATCGAGCGACCCGACCACGCTCGGCTGGCTCGTGCAGGCCGCGCTGCTCTGCTTCTTCTTTTACCTGAACTATTCGAGCGTGAAGACGTTCGCGAAGGCGAACAACATCATCAGCATCTTCAAGTTCATCGTGCCGCTCGCGGTGATCGGCGTGCTGTTCACGTTCTTCAAGCCCGCGAACCTGACCGTGCACGGCTTCGCGCCGTTCGGCATGCCGGGCATCGAGATGGCCGTGTCGGCCGGCGGCATCATCTTCGCGTATCTCGGGCTCACGCCGATCGTGTCGGTCGCGAGCGAAGTGCGCAATCCGCAGCGCACGATCCCGATCGCGCTGATCCTGTCGATCCTGCTGTCGACGCTGATCTACGTGCTGCTGCAGCTCGCGTTCATCGGCAGCATTCCCACCGACATGCTCGCCGCCGGCTGGCACGACGTCAGCAAGGCGTTCTCGCTGCCGTACCGCGACATCGCGCTTGCGCTCGGCGTCGGCTGGCTCGCGGTGATGGTCGTCGCCGACGCGATGATCTCGCCGAGCGGCTGCGGCAACATCTACATGAACGCGACGCCGCGCGTCGTCTACGGCTGGGCGAAGACGGGCACGTTCTTCAAGGTGTTCACGCGCGTCGACGAAGCGTCGGGCATCCCGCGCGCGGGCCTGTGGCTCACGTTCGGCCTCGCGATCTTCTGGACGCTGCCGTTCCCGTCGTGGGAAGCGCTGATCAACATCGTGTCGGCCGCGCTGGTGTTGAGCTATGCGGTCGCGCCCGTATCGGTCGCCGCGCTGCGCCGCACCGCGCCCGACCTGCCGCGGCCGTTCCGCGCCAGCGCGTTCGGCGTCACCGGTCCGGCCTCGTTCGTGATCGCCGCGCTGATCGTCTACTGGTCGGGCTGGAGCACGGTGTCCTGGCTGCTCGGGCTGCAGATCGTGATGTTCGTCATCTATCTCGCGTGCCGCCGCTGGGTGCCGACCGCGCACCTGAGCCTCGCCGAGCAGGTGCGTTCGTCCGCGTGGCTGATCGCGTTCTATGCGGCGATGATCGTGCTGTCGTATCTCGGCGGCTTCGGCGGCACGGGCCGGCTCGCGCATCCGTACGACACGGTCGTCGTCGCGGCCGTCGCGCTCGTCATCTACTACTGGGGCGCAAACACCGGCGTGCGCGCCGACAAGCTGCAACTCGACGACGACGAGGACTGACGCGCCCGCGCCCTTTTCCAGCCCTTTTCTCCTTCCATCGGCCGGGCGCATCACGCCCGGCCCTGCTTTTTCCGAGGAAAACCATGCAACTCACAGGTCAGCTCCTGATCGGCCAGTCGGCCATCGCCGGACAGAACGGCACCCTCCACGCGCTCGCCGCCGCCACCGGCGAACCGCTCGAACCGGCGTTCGGCGGCGCGAGCCTGCACGACCTGGAAACGGCGTGCGCGCTCGCCGACGACGCGTTCGACACGTATCGCGAAACGTCGCTCGAAGCACGCGCCGCGTTCCTCGACGCGATCGGCCGCCACATCATGGCGCTCGGCAACGACCTGATCGAGCGCTGCGTCGTCGAAACGGGGCTGCCGCGTGCGCGCATCGAAGGCGAACGCGGCCGCACGGTCGGCCAGCTCGCGCTATTCGCCTCGCTGGTGCGGGACGGCGGTTTTCTCGACGCGCGGATCGATCCGGCGCGCCCCGAGCGCAAGCCGCTGCCGCGTGTCGACCTGCGGCTGCGCAACGTCGCGCTCGGGCCCGTGGCCGTGTTCGGCGCGTCGAACTTCCCGCTCGCGTTCTCGGTGGCCGGCGGCGACACGGCGTCGGCGCTGGCGGCCGGCTGCCCGGTGATCGTCAAGGCGCATTCCGCGCATCCGGGCACGTCGGAACTCGTGGGCCGCGCGATCCAGCAGGCCGCGCGCGAATGCGGGATGCCGGCCGGCGTGTTCTCGCTGCTGTTCGACGCGTCGCGCGAAGTCGGCCAGGCGCTCGTCGCCGATCCGCGCATCAAGGCCGTCGGCTTCACCGGCTCGCGCCGCGGCGGCGTGGCGCTGATGAACATCGCGGCGGCGCGCCCCGAGCCGATTCCGGTCTACGCGGAAATGAGCTCGATCAACCCGGTGCTGCTGTTTCCGGCCGCGCTCGACGCGCGTCACGACGCGATCGCATCGCAATTCGTCGCGTCGCTCACGCTCGGCGCCGGCCAGTTCTGCACGAACCCGGGCCTCGTGCTCGCGGTCGACGGCCCCGCGTTGCGCGCATTCGAAGCCGCGGCGGCCGACGCGGTGCGTGCTGTAGCCGCTCAGACGATGCTGACGCCGCCCATCCACGCGAGCTATGCGCAAGGCGTCGCGGCGCTGCGCGATCACTCGGCCGTCGAACTGCTGGCCGAAGGCGCGGAAGGCGGCCGCCATCAGGCGCGCGCGGCGCTGTTCGCAACCTCTGCGGACGCATTCATCGCCCACCCCGAGTTGCGCGACGAAGTGTTCGGCCCCGCTTCGCTGATCGTCCGCTGCCCGGACGCCGGCACGCTGCATCGCGTACTGAAGTCGCTCGAAGGCCAGTTGACGATCGCCGCGCACCTCGCCGACGGCGACGCGGCGCTGTTCGCCACGCTGCGCCCGACGCTCGAACGCAAGGCCGGCCGCATTCTCGTCAACGGCTTCGGCACGGGCGTCGAGGTCGGCCACGCGATGGTGCACGGCGGCCCGTTCCCCGCGACGTCGGACACGCGCACGACGTCGGTCGGCGCACGCGCGATCGAGCGCTTCCTGCGCCCCGTGTCGTACCAGGACGTTCCGGACGCGCTGCTGCCGCACGCGCTTCGCAGCAGCAATCCGCTGCACGTGCCGCAACGCATCGACGGCGTGCCCGCCCCGCGCGAGGTGAGCCATGTCTGAGCACACCGCCGAAGTCGTGCTGTCGCTCGATGAAGTCCACGCGCTCGCGCTGCGCGTGCTGACGCACCACGGGATGTCCGACGCGCATGCGCGGGCCATCGCGAACGTGATCACGCAGGGCCAGCGCGACGAGTGCCATTCGCACGGCGTGTACCGGCTGCTCGTCTGCGTGCGCTCGCTGAAGAAGGGCAAGGTCGATCCGCAGGCCGTGCCGACGCTGCGCCGGCTGTCGTCGTCGATCGTCGCGGTCGACGCGCATCGCGGCTTCTCGCTGCTGAGCTTCGAGACCGGGTTGCCCGTGCTGGTCGAGATGGCGAAGCAGCACGGCATCGCCGCGATGATGATCAACCACTGCTACCACTTCTCCGCGCTGTGGCCCGAGGTCGAGGCGATCGCCGCCGAAGGGCTGGTCGGCATCGCGATGAACCCGAGCCATAGCTGGGTCGCGCCGGAAGGCGGCCGCGAGCCGGTGTTCGGCACCAACCCGATCGCGTTCGCATGGCCGCGCCCGGCAGGCGAGCCGTTCGTGTTCGATTTCGCGACCAGCGCGATCGCGCGCGGCGACATCGAGCTGCATGCGAAACAGGGCAAGGCGATTCCGCCGCACTGGGCGATCGACGCGGACGGCCAGCCGACCACCGATCCGAAGGCCGCGCTGCAGGGCGCGATGCGCACGTTCGGCGGTCACAAGGGGTCGGCGCTCGCGGCGATGGTCGAGCTGCTCGGCGGCGCGCTGATCGGCGACATGACGAGCCGGGAATCGATGGACTTCGACGAAGGCGTCGGCGCGACGCCGTGCCACGGCGAACTCGTGATCGCGTTCGATCCGAAGGTGTTTCTCGGCGACGATCTCGACGCCGGGCTCGCGCGCGGCGAGCGGATGTTCGAATCGATCGTCGCGCAAGGGGCGCGGCTGCCGTCGCAGCGGCGCTTCGACGCCCGCGCGCGCAGCATCGCGAATGGGGTGCGGGTTCCAAAGGCGCTGTACGACGAGATCCTGACGCTGCTCGATTGACGCGCGATCGAGCGGCACCGCGCGGCTTCATCGTCGGCAAGACGGGCGATGAAGCCGCTGCCGGGCTCCGCTGGCGATGGTCGGCTTTCGACTTCGCGCGTTCCCGCCATTCCGTCTTCGCGCCGCGCTTCGTTCGCTTCGTGCGCTTCGTGCGCTTCGTGCGCCTACGCGCTGCCCGCCGCGCCCCACCCGCGCCGGTCTGCCTTGCCCGCCGGCGCCGCCCGCCCGGCGGCTGTGGGATAATCGCAAAGTTTGCCCAGGGCGCAGCTCAAGAGGTTGTTCGCACGGGCGCGAGAGAGGCCTTTATTCCCGTGCCTCCACCCTTTTCCCGCGATATTTCTTCAGCCATCACCATGCCCACTTACCGTTCCAAAACCTCCACCGCCGGCCGCAACATGGCAGGTGCACGCTCGCTGTGGCGCGCCACCGGCATGAAAGACGACGATTTCTCGAAGCCGATCATCGCGGTCGTCAACTCGTTCACGCAGTTCGTGCCCGGGCACGTGCACCTGAAGGATCTCGGCCAGCTCGTCGCGCGCGAAATCGAAGCCGCGGGCGGCGTCGCGAAGGAATTCAACACGATCGCGGTCGACGACGGCATCGCGATGGGCCATGACGGCATGCTCTATTCGCTGCCGAGCCGCGACATCATCGCCGACTCGGTCGAATACATGGTGAACGCGCACTGCGCGGACGCGATGGTGTGCATCTCGAACTGCGACAAGATCACGCCGGGGATGCTGATGGCCGCGATGCGCCTGAACATTCCGGTGATCTTCGTGTCGGGCGGCCCGATGGAAGCCGGCAAGACGCGCCTCGCGAACCCGGTCACCAAGGCCATCGAACTGAAGAAGCTCGACCTCGTCGACGCGATGGTGATCGCCGCCGACCAGTCGTATTCGGACGCCGACGTCGCCGAAGTCGAACGCTCCGCGTGTCCGACCTGCGGGTCGTGCTCGGGCATGTTCACCGCGAACTCGATGAACTGCCTGACCGAAGCGCTCGGCCTGTCGCTGCCCGGCAACGGCACGGTGGTCGCGACGCACGCCGATCGCGAACAGCTGTTCAAGCGCGCCGGCCGCCGCATCGTCGAACTGACGCGCCAGCACTACGAGCAGGACGACGAACGCGTGCTGCCGCGCTCGGTCGGCTTCAAGGCGTTCGAGAACGCGATGACGCTCGACATCGCGATGGGCGGCTCGACCAACACGATCCTCCACCTGCTGGCGATCGCGCGGGAAGCCGGCATCGACTTCACGATGAAGGACATCGACCGCCTGTCGCGCATCGTGCCGCAGCTGTGCAAGGTCGCGCCGAACACGAACAAGTACCACATCGAGGACGTGCACCGCGCAGGCGGCATCATGGCGATCCTCGGCGAACTGGATCGCGCCGGCAAGCTGCACACCGACGTGCCGACCGTGCACGCGCCGACGCTGAAGGATGCGCTCGACCAGTGGGACATCGTGCGCACGCAGGACGAAGCGGTCCGCACGTTCTACCTGGCCGGCCCGGCCGGCATCCCGACGCAGGTCGCGTTCAGCCAGAACACGCGCTGGCCGAGCCTCGACGTCGATCGCGCCGAAGGCTGCATCCGCTCGTACGAGCATGCGTTCTCGAAGGAAGGCGGCCTCGCGGTGCTGACGGGCAACATCGCGCTCGACGGCTGCGTGGTGAAGACGGCCGGCGTCGACGAGAGCATCCTCGTGTTCGACGGCTCGGCGCACGTGACCGAATCGCAGGACGAAGCGGTCGAGAACATCCTGAACGACAAGGTCAAGGCCGGCGACGTGGTGATCGTGCGCTACGAAGGCCCGAAGGGCGGCCCGGGCATGCAGGAAATGCTCTACCCGACCAGCTACATCAAGTCGAAGGGGCTCGGCAAGGCGTGCGCGCTGCTGACGGACGGCCGTTTCTCGGGCGGTACGTCGGGCCTGTCGATCGGTCACTGCTCGCCGGAAGCGGCAGCGGGCGGCGCGATCGGCCTCGTGCGCGACGGCGACCGGATCCGCATCGACATCCCGAACCGCACGATCGACGTGCTGGTGTCGGACGACGAACTGGCGCGTCGCCGCGAGGAGCAGAACGCGAAGGGCTGGAAACCCGCGCAGCCGCGTCCGCGCAAGGTGTCCGCGGCGCTGAAGGCATACGCGAAGCTGGTCATGTCGGCGGACAAGGGTGCGGTGCGCGACGTGTCGCTGCTCGACGACTGATGCAACGGGCCGCGGGCGACCGGTAGCACCTTACCTCGCCCCGCTTGCCTGATCCCAAAGCCGCTCTCGGGAGCGGCTTTTTTTCGTCCGGTGCGCCCCGGGGAACCCGCGGCACCGGCGCGATCAGTGCCGGAGTTCGTCGGGGCCGCCTCCGCCGCCGTGGTTACCGCCGCCGTTTCCGCCGCCCTGCGGCCGCGCATAACCGCCGCCCCCGCCGCCCTGGCGCACCGGCGGCATCGTACGGACCTCGCCGCCCGGCGCGGGCTGCGGGCGCAGCACGGCCGGCGGTGGGCCGGCCGGACGCGCATTGCCCGCTCCACCCGGCATCGGTGTCGGCGCAGGACTGGGCGGACGCACATTACCCGCCCCACCCGGCATCGGCGTCGGCGCGGGACTGGCCTGACGCACATTACCCGCCCCACCGGGCATCGGTGTCGGCGCGGCCGGCGGTGGGCTGGCCGGTCGTGCATTGCCCACTCCGCCCGGCATCGGCGTCGGTGCCGCCGCAGCCGGCGGCGGCACGCGGTTCGCGCCGTTCCAGCCGCCGCGCGTCGCGGACGGCCGCGTGTCGTGCACGGGCGGCGGGCCGCCCGGCGCGACCTGCATCGGCGCGCCCGGTTGCGGACGCCCTTGCCCCGGCGGCACGCCGCCGGGGCCGAGCCTCGGCTCCGGACGACGCGCCCAGCGATCGCGGTCGGGATACCACGGGCGGTGCCGGTAATAGCGATCCCAGTAAGCGCCGATCGCGAATCCGGTCACCGGCACGCCGATGATCGCGCCGTATTCGAGCAACGGCACGTAGCTGCCCTGGTACGGATAGTCGAGCAACTGCGCATCGATCCAGCCGCGCACGCCCGGCAGCGCGACGTCGCACCACGCGTAGTCGCTCAGGCAGCCGAATACGTCCAGCGCGGTGCCGGGCGGAATCTGCGCGACCACCGGGTAATCGGGCGCCGGCCCCGCATACAGTTCGGCCGGCGAGTTCGTGTAAGCGCTGCTCTGCGCATCGGCAGCGCCCGGCGCGGCCGCGAGGCCGGCCAGAACGACGCACAGACTTCGGACAATCGTGTTCCTCATGGTGCTCTCCCGCGCCGCCGCGCGCCGGTCAGTGCCGATGGCCGCCGCCCCAGTGGCCGCCCCCCCAATGCCCGCCGCCCCACGGACGATGCCAGTAGCCGCCGCGCCCACCCCAGTATCCGCCGCCCCAGCGGCCCCAGAAGCCGATCGTCACGGGCGGCCCGTACCAGCCGGAGTAGTACGCCGGGTAGTAATACGGATACGGCGGCGGCACGTAGGCCGGGGCGACATACACCGGCACCGCCGTGCCGGCGTCGACCTGCGCCTGCGGCACGGTCGATGGGGCCGGACCGGGCGCAGCCGGTGCGACGGGGATATCGCGCTGCGTCACCGTGGCGGGCACCGGCGCGTAATAAGGTGCATAACCGTACGGGCTCGTGTAGTAGCAGCCGCCAAGCGCCAGAGCGGCCAGAGCGGCCAGCGCGACGACGGCGGGCCTCGCGGCGGAAATCGGGTTCATCTCGTACTCCGGCAGAATCCGCGCGTCGCCGCCGGGCGCGCGCCTGACTCTAGCTTACGTCCCCTGCAGATTTCCGCGCGTATGATCGGTTACTTTTTGTTTCCTGCCCTGGGCGGCCGCGCGGGCACGCCGCGTGCTGGCCCGTCCGCGGCGCCGGCGTTGAAGTTGGCGCAAATGCCCTCAACTTGAACGATGTCGGGCTGACCGGCGCGGACGGGCGTCCGCGACCCACCGGCAACCGCAAACCGGCGAGCTTCGGCCCGCCCTGACAGGAACGCGGCTCGCGCCGCCATCGACATGACTACGCCACGCCCCACTCCCCGGGCGGACACACCGCTCGATCCGATCATCCAGCTGCTGGCGCTCGCCGGCGAGCAGGGTTATCTGACGCACGCCGACCTCGTCGACGCGCTGCCGCCCGAAAGCGACAGCCCCGACGCGCTCGACGTCGTGCGCGCCGCGCTGGCCGACATCGGCATCGCGGTGCTCGACGAGCCGCCCGTGCCCGCGCCGTTCGCCGGCGCGGCGCCGGTCGATGTCGATCGCGACGCGCTCGACGAAGGCCGGGCCATGCTCGGCGAGCTCGCGCGCGGCACCAGCGCGTCGACCGATCCGCTCGCGCTCTACATGCGGCGCATGCACGCCGTGCCGCTGCTCACGCGCGAAGGCGAAATCGTGCTCGCCCGCGAGATCGAGACGGGCCGCCATCAGGTTCTGCACGCGATTGCCGGCTATCCGCCCGCGGTCGACGCGCTGCTCGAACGCCATCGCGCGACGGGCACGGCCGGCGCAACCGGATCGTCCGATGAAGGCGACGCCGAAACGCCCGCGCCCGCCCGTTACGACGCGCTGCAGGCAGCGGTGTCGGCGCTGCGCGGCGCATTGCACACGCATGGCAGCCGTTCGGCCGAATACCGCGACGCGCGCAACCACGTGGCCGCCCTGCTCGGTTCGCTGCCCTGGGTCGCGCCGGCCGTCGACGACGCGAGCCGTACCGTGCGCGCACTCGCCACCGCTCCCGAGGGTCCGTCGGCGGCCGACGCCGCGTGCTTCGACGCGGTCGCGCGGCGCGCACTCGCAGCCGCGCTGAGCGACGGCCAGCAGAAGGTGCGCGACGCGACCCGTGCGATGCTCGAGGCGAACCTGCGGCTCGTGCTGTCGATCGCGCGCAAGTACCTGAACCGCGGCGTCGACCTGTCCGACCTCGTGCAGGACGGTTGCCTCGGCCTGATGCGCGCGATCGAGAAATTCGAATACCGGCGCGGGTTCAAGTTCTCGACCTATGCGACGTGGTGGATTCGCCAGGCGATCGCGCGCGCGGTCGCGGACCGTTCGCGCACGATCCGCGTGCCGGTGCACGTCGGCGACCAGTACCAGCGCGTGCAGCGGCATGCGCTGCGCTTTCGCCAACGCACCGGCCGGCGGGCCACGCCGGCCGAGCTCGCGGCTGAAACCGGCCTCGACGAAGGCAAGCTGCGCGCGGTGCTCGCGCTGCCGGCCGAGCCAGTCTCGCTCGACACGCCGCTGCCCGACGC
The DNA here is from genome assembly GCF_902832955.1 of Burkholderia sp. BCC0044. NCBI lineage: Bacteria > Pseudomonadati > Pseudomonadota > Betaproteobacteria > Burkholderiales > Burkholderiaceae > Burkholderia > Burkholderia sp. BCC0044. The sequence continues at coordinate 1,200,395 of NZ_CADFDO010000002.1, forward strand.
GGACACCGGCCTCGTCGAACTGATCGAGGATCAGGCATCGGCGAGCCCGTTCGAGCAACTGGCCGACACGCGCATGCGCGAATGCGTGCGGGCGCTGCTGCGCTCGGTCACGCCGACCGAGGCCGACGTGCTGCGCCGGCGGTTCGGCCTCGGCGGCGCCGAGCCCGACACCTACGACGCGATCGCGCAGGATGCGGGGATGTCGCGGGAGCGGGTGCGGCAGATCGAGAAACGGGCGCTCGCCGCGCTGCGTACGGCCGCCGAAGCCGAGAACGCGCAGTCGTTTCTCGACGCGTAAGCGCATCGCGCGCGGCGCAGGGTCATGCCGCGTTCCGGCACGACCCTGCGCCGCGCGCCTGTGTTACGTTTGTCATTGACGCGCATCAAGTTTTCTTCATCGCGCGTCGCGACAATGGTTGACAGCCGACCGGCGCATCGCTCGCCGCGTCCATTCCGTTTGTGCTTTCCGGGTCCCTTGCCATGCAGTCGACCGTCAGCCAGACGTACGAGGAAAACCGGCCTGTCGCGGCCTGCCTGCGCGAGGCCGCGCAGTGGCTCGTCGACCAGGGCGCGAACCCGTACCGGGTGGCCGCGTACCGCGCGGCGGCCGATACGGTCGACGCGCTCGACCGCGACATCCGTACCGTGTTCGACACCGGCGGCGTCGAGGCGCTCGGCGCGCTGCCCGACATCGGCGCGGGCGTCGCGCAGGCGATCGCCGAGCTGCTGGTGACGGGGCGCTGGCGTCAGCTCGACCGCTTGCGCGGCGACGCGGAACGCGCGTCGGCATTCGAAGCGGTGCCCGGCATCGGCCACGCGCTCGCGCTGCGCATCCATGATGCGCTGCACATCGACACGCTGGAGGAGCTCGAACGCGCGGCCCGCAACGGCCAGCTCGAGACGATCGCGGGCGTCGGCCCGCGCCGCGCGGTGGGCATCCGCGCGGCGCTCGACGACGTGCTGAGCCGCCGCCGGCGCTGGCAAGGCCATATGCAACATGCCGGCCGCGGCACGGAACCGCCCGTCGAACTGCTGCTTTACATCGATCGCCAGTACCGCAACAAGGCGGCCGCGGGCGTGCTGCCGACGCTCGCGCCCCGCCGCCCGAACGCGGACGGATACGTGCCGCCGCCGGTGATGCACATGACCAAGGGCGGCTGGCATTTCACGGTGCTGAGCCAGCATGCCGCGATGCGCACGCCGGAAGCCGGCCGCCCGACCGACTGGGTCTCGCTCTACTTCTACGACGCCGTGCAGTGCGAGCACCAGCGCACCGTGTTCACCGAAACGTACGGCGCGCTCGTCGGCAAGCGGATCGTGCGCGGGCGCGAGATGGAATGCCGCGTGTATTACGCGGGGTGAGTCAGGTGCCGGCGGTTTCGCCGACATTTAACGTGGCACGGACGGCATCGCCTTTTCGCGATTGGCCACGTCGAACCCGTTACATCGCCACGTAGCCGCCCTCCTGCCGAATCGCTACCGAACCGCTACCGTGCCGCCCACTTCGCGCAGGCTCGCCGCCTACGCACCTTCCGCCTTCGCGCGGCGCGCCGGATGTCGATGTGCGGCAATGCGCAGCAGCTTCTGGAACGACGGGCATTCGAGATGGTTCGCGGCCGGGCACACGGCCGCATGCCGCAGCGCATCGCGCACCGCGCCGAGACGGCGGATCGTGCGGTCGAGCTCGTCGGCCTTGCCGTCGAGCTTCGCGCGATCGATCGCGGGCCGGCCCTGCGCGCCGACCATCGCGAGGATATCGTCGAGCGAGAAACCGGCCTCGCGGCCAAGCGCGATCAACGCCAGGCGCTCCAGCACCGCCTCGTCGTATTGCCGCCGCAGCCCGTGCCGGCCGATCGGAACGATCAGCCCCTTTTCCTCGTAATAGCGCAGCGTCGATGCGGGCAATCCCGTGCGCCGCGCGACGTCCGCAATGTCCAGTCGGCTCATGCTTGACCTCAAGTGAACTTGAGGTAGCAAGATAGTCGCCCGACTCCACGAAGACAAGCCCGACCGTCATGAAACCGTTGAAACCGCGTCGTATTCCACTGAGCCGCATCGCCATCACCGCCCGCTGCGGAGGCGCGCGATGAGCCCATCCGATGTCCTGCTGAAACTGCTGCTGATCGGCGCGGGCGCCACGCTCGTGATGGACCTGTGGACGCTGTTCCGGCGGCGTGCGTTCGGCGTTCCGTCGCTCGACTACGCGCTGGTCGGCCGCTGGCTCGGCCACATGACGCACGGCCGGTTCCGGCATGCGTCGATCGTCGCCGCCGCACCCATGCCCGGCGAACGCGCGCTCGGCTGGGTCGCGCATTACGCGATCGGCATCGCGTTCGCGGCACTGCCCGCGCTGATCGCCGGCCCGGCGTGGATCGACGCGCCGACGCCGCTTCCCGCACTCGTCGCCGGGCTCGCGAGCGTGGCCGCGCCGTTCTTCGTGATGCAGCCGGCGTTCGGCTTCGGCGTCGCGGCGTCGCGCACGCCGCAGCCGGGTATCGCGCGCCGGCGCAGCCTCGTCACGCATCTGTCGTACGGCGTGGGGCTCTATCTTGCGGCGTACACGCTCGCGGCGCTGGCCGGTTGACCCGCGCGCGCCGTACGGTCGGCAGCCCGCTGCGGCGCGCCGTCGCCGTCTTCGTACGCGCGGCCGAGATTGCACGACGCGTCCCGATTGCCCTGCGCGCCCGACCGGGCGCCCGCGTCACTCGCCGCCGCAGTCGATCAGATTGCGGCGCACGCGCCCGAGCAGCCGCACCAGCGTATCGCGCTCGTCGGGTGTGAAGCCGCGCAGCCCATCGTCGGCGACGGTATCGCCCACTTCCAGCATCTGCGGAAAGATCTCGCGCGACTTGTCGGTCAGCCGGATCACGAACGCGCGGCGGTCGTCGTCGTTCGCGACGCGTTCGATCCAGCCATAGCTTTCCATCCGGTCGAGCAGCCGCGTAAGCGAGATCGGCGTGATCTCGAGCCATTCGGCGAGCCGCGCCTGGTTCATCTCGCCCTTCCACGTCAGGTACGCGAGCACGCGGCTTTGCGCCCGCGTCAGCCCGATGCGCTTCGCGCGCCGGTCGAACAGGCGACCGTTCAGGCGGGCCACGTCGGCGATCAGGTAACCGATCCGGTTCTCGTAGGTCTTGTCCATGCGGCGATTATAGGGTCAAGCCGGAACCGGCCTGCGGCTCGCGACCGGCAATAAGTGGCTATATAATAAGCATGCTTATAATTTGCGCCATACCGGATCGCCGCCCACGGCGACCACCCCATGGAGACACCGCTTGAACCCCGCTGCCGACGCCGACACCCCCGCCTCGCCCGCCCTGAACCGGCCGATGCTGACCCTGTCGATCATGCTCGCCACGCTGATCCAGACCCTCGACAGCACGATCGCGAACGTCGCGCTGCCGCACATGCAGGGGACGCTGTCCGCGTCGCAGGACGAAATCACGTGGGTGCTGACCTCCTACATCGTCGCCGCGGCGATCGCGACGCCGCTCACCGGCTGGCTGTCCGACCGGCTCAGCGTGAAACGGTTGCTGATCGTGTCGATCGCGGGCTTCACGGTTGCGTCGGCGCTGTGCGGGCTGTCGGAGACACTCGTGCAGATCGTCGGCGCACGGTTGCTGCAGGGCGTATTCGGCGCCGCGCTGGTGCCGCTGTCGCAGTCGATCCTGCTCGACATCAACCCGCGCGAGAAACAGGGCCAGGCGATGGCGATCTGGGGGATGGGCGTGATGGTCGGCCCGATCCTCGGCCCGACGCTCGGCGGCTGGCTCACCGACAGCTACAACTGGCGCTGGGTGTTCTTCATCAACGTGCCGATCGGCGCGTTCGCGCTCGCCGGCGTGATGACCTTCCTGCCGGCGAGCGCGCCGCGCCCGCACGTGAAATTCGACGCCTTCGGCTTCGCGACGCTCGCGCTCGCGATCGGCGCGTTCCAGGCGATGCTCGACCGCGGCGAACAGCTCGACTGGTTCGGTTCGTACGAGATCCGCATCGAGGCGCTCGTCGCGGCCCTGAGCTTCGCGTTCTTCCTCGCGCATACGGCGACCGTCGGCAAGGCGTCGTTCTTCAAGTCGGAACTGCTGCGCGACCCGAATTTCGCGACCGGCACGCTGTTCATCTTCGTGGTCGGCGCGGTGCTGTACGCGACCCGCGCGCTGCTGCCGCCGATGCTGCAGAACCTGATGGGCTATCCGGTCGCGACGACGGGCCTCGTCACCGCGCCGAGCGGCGCCGGCACGATGATCGCGATGCTGTTCGTCGGGCGATTATTGAAATACGTGGACGCGCGGGCGCTGCTGTTCGCCGGGCTGGCGATTTCCGCGCTCGCGCTGTGGCAGATGATGCGGTACACGATCGTGCTGTCCGAGGCGGACATCGTGTGGCCCGGCGTGATCCAGGGCTTCGGCCTCGGGCTCGTGTTCGTGCCGCTGAGCGCGCTGTCGTTCTCGACGCTGCCGCCCGAGCTGCGCGCGGACGGCACGGCCACCTACAGCCTGATGCGCAACATCGGCAGCAGTATCGGCATCTCGATCGTGCAGACGCTGATGACGCGCAATACCCAGGTCGCGCATGCCGACCTCGCGACCCACATCACGCCGTTCAACCCGGCCGTGCAGGCGATGGCCGGCGGCCCGCTCGACTTCGCGCTGCTCGACCGCACGATCAACCAGCAGGCCGCGATGATCGCGTACCTGAACGACTTCAAGCTGATGTTCGTCGCGACGCTGCTGATGGTCCCGCTGTTGCTGCTGATCCGCCCGCCGCAGAAAACGGCGAGCGCCGACGTCGCGCATGCGGCGATGGACTGACGGGCACGCATGCGCCCGCCCGAGGCTCCGTCAGGCCTTCATCGTCCCGGTGCGCACGTAGCGCTCGTGCCACGACAGCGCCTCGGCGAGCAGATGCGGCGTGTGCTTGCCGAAGCTTTCGCGCGACGCGCGCTCGAAGTAATCCTCGAGCATCGGCCGGTAATCCGGGTGCGCGCAGGTCGCGATGATCTTGCGCGCGCGCTGCTTCGGCGACAGGCCGCGCAGGTCGGCCAGCCCCTGCTCGGTGACGACGACCGCGACGTCGTGCTCGGTATGGTCGACGTGGCTCGCCATCGGCACGATCCGCGAGATCGCGCCGCCCTTCGCGGTACTCGCCGACATGAAGCACGACAGGTAGCCGTTGCGTGCGAAGTCGCCCGAGCCGCCGATGCCGTTCTGGATCTTCGTGCCCATCACGTGCGTCGAGTTCACGTTACCGTAGATGTCGGCCTCGATCATCCCGTTCATCGCGATGCAGCCGAGCCGGCGCACGAGTTCCGGATGGTTGCTGATCTCCTGCGGACGCAGCACGATCTTCTCGCGGAACGTCGCGATCTCGTCGGCGAAACGCTGCACGGCGGCCGGGCTCAGCGACAGCGCGGTGGCCGACGCGAAGCTCAGCGTGCCGTCGTCGAGCAGGTCGAGCATGCCGTCCTGGATCACCTCGGTGTAGGCGGTCAGGTTCGAGAAGCCGGCCGAGCTGAGTTCCGCGAGCACCGCGTTCGTGATGTTGCCGACGCCCGACTGCAGCGGCAGCAGGTTTTCGGGCAGACGGCCGCGCTTCACTTCGTGGCGCAGGAAATCGATCAGTTGCAGCGCGATCTGCTTGGACGTGGCATCCGGCGCGGAGAACGCATTGCTGCGATCGGGCGCGTCGGTCTCGACGATCGCGACGATCTTGTCGGCCGGGCAGCGCAGGTACGGCTCGCCGATCCGGTCGTCGCTCTTCGTCAGCGGAATCGGCTTGCGATGCGGCGGCAGCGCAGTGCCGTAATAGACGTCGTGCATTCCGTCGAGGCCGAGCGGCTGGCGCGCATTCACTTCGAGGATCACGTGCTTCGCGCGTTCGAGCCAGGTCTTGTTGTTGCCGATCGACGCGGACGGAATCAGCAGCCCGTCCTCGCGGATGCCCGCGACTTCGACGATCGCGACGTCGAGATCGCCGTACAGCCCGAACCACGCGTATTGCGCGACGTGGCTCAGGTGGACGTCCTGGTAATCGACTTCGCCGCCGTTGATCTTGTCGCGCAACGTCGGGTCGGACTGGTACGGCAGCCGCATCGAGATGCCGTTGGTGCGGGCGAGCGCGCCGTCGAGTTCCGGTGCGGTCGACGCGCCCGTCAGCACGTTGATCCGGAAGTCCTCGCCGCGCGCGTGGGCCGCGTCGATGTGGGCGGCCAGCGCGGCCGGCACGGCCTTCGGATAGCCCGACCCGGTGAAGCCGCTCATGGCGACGGTCATGCCGGGGCGGATCAGCGCGGCGGCTTCGTCGGCGGTGCGGACGAGCGAACGCAGGGCGGGAGCGAGGATGCGTGAAGAAGACATGGCTGGTTATCTGACGCTTGGGTCTGTCGTTGACGTCGCCGGGGGCGCTCCTGAGCGACGCGAAGCCCTTGGGGCCGCGAGGGGCGGCCCGGCACCACAGGCACGGTCGGAGTATCGCAGAGGCGATCGCCGCGAAATGTCCGCTGGATGCAAAAGATCCTTACCGGATTTGCCGGGTATCGAACGACCGTTCTGTGACAGGCGATCGCCCGTGGCTGACGCACGCGAAAGGTGCACGAAAGCATCGGGCGAATCGCCGGTTCGCGATCGCCGACCGTCGCGCATCAATCGCCCGACTCGCATCGGCATTGACGACCGTTGGCTCGGTAATCGCCGATACCCGCCCGGCGCGGCAGATTGTCGCCGGATGCGGCTTTTCCGGACCTGACGCAGATCAAGATCGCATGTGCCGCGCGACGCCGTCCGACCGCGCGAAAAACCCGGCCATATCGGCCTGCGAGGCCCGTCCGGCCTTGACAGCCGTGCGACGCGAACCACACTGGAAGACGGGTCCGGCGGCCCGGTTGGCCGCCCCGCCCGCACGTGTGTTTTTGGACCGGCCGATGCCGGCAAGACGCGGTAACACTCCCGTATGTCAGGACATTGATCGAATAAAAAGCAACAAATTACAATTCCGTATATATTTCGCCGATGGACCAAAGAAAAACCGCCACACGCCCCGAGCCGCCCCTGCCACGCACCTGGGATGCGCGGCTCGCGCGCTCGCTTGTCCGACCGCTCGTCGATACGCCGGTCACCCCGAATCACCTCACCACCCTTCGTCTGCTGATCGGCCTCGCCGGCGCCTGGTGCCTCGCGCACGGCGGCTTCGGCTGGAGCAATGCAGGCGCGTTCCTGATCGTGCTGTCGAACTTCGTCGACCACACCGACGGCGAGCTCGCGCGCATCAGCGGCAAGTCCAGCAAGATCGGTCATTTTTACGACCTCGCGGCGGATGCGCTCGTCACGATCGCGCTGTTCGTCAGCATGGGCGTCGGCATCGTCGCCCAGGGCGGCCAGATGGCCGCGTCGCCGGTGCTGCTCGGCGCGGTGGCCGGCGCGGCCGTCGCGCTGATCTTCTTCCTGCGCATGCGGATCGAATCGATCGCCGGCAAGGCCGGCACCAAGCAGGCGTTCGCCGGCGGCTTCGAGACCGAAGACGTGCTGTACCTGCTGCCGATCGTCACGCTCGTCGACGGCGTCGAGCCGTTCCTGCTCGCGGCGTCGATCGGCGCCCCGCTGTTCGCCGCCTGGGTCGTGATCGACTGGTGGCGCATCGTGCGGCGCGGCAACCTCCCGCAGAACCCGGCCGCGCAGAACCCAACCGAAATCCAGGCTTCCAAATGACTCCTAGCACGCGCGACGACTCCGTGCTGAGCCCGGCACGCCCCGCGCCCGTGCGCGCAGCCGCGGCCGACCCCGATCGCACCGTGGCCGACCGCGTCGGCCAGCTCGACCTCGACCGCCTGCGCGGCGACTACACGCGCCAGGGCTCGTTCCTCTACCTCGACGCCTTCCTGCCGGCCGACGCGCACGCGAAGCTGGCGCACGCCGCCCGCGCGATGCAGGCCGGCCTGAACCGCAATTACCTGCCCGGCCACAAGCAGGGCGGCAGCGTGAGCCGCCATACGATCGACGCGCAGGCGCCGTACATCGCCGAGCTGTATCGCTCGAAGGCGCTGATCGGTTTCCTCGAGAAAATCACCGGCGACAAGCTGATGCTGTCGCCGGACGACGATCCGCACGCGTACGCGCTGTATTACTACACGAAGCCCGGCGACCACATCGGCTGGCACTACGACACGTCGTACTACGACGGCCGCCGCTACACGCTGCTGATCGGCGTGATCGACGAATCGTCGTGCCGGCTCGACTACGAGCTGCACACGCGCAACCCGGACGTCGCCGACGAACCGGGCTCCGTGCAGATCGCCGACGGCGGCATCGTGCTGTTCGACGGCGACAAGCTGCGCCACCGCATCACGCCGCTCGGCCAGAACGAGATGCGCGTGTCGCTCACGTTCGAATACGTGACGAACCCCGGCATGCGGCCGTGGAAGCGCTTCATCTCGAACATGAAGGACGCGATCGCGTATTTCGGTTTCCGCCAGGTGTTCAAGCAGTTGGCGACGCGACGCACGAGCGGGTCATGACACGCGCGGGCCTCATCCTGCTGTCCCTCGGGACCGCACTCTTCATCGCACTGCTCGCGTGGCAGGGCGTCGGCGCGGTGGCGTCCACCTTCCTCGCGGCCGGCTGGGGCCTCGCGCTCGTCGCGGTGTTCCACGTCGTGCCGCTCGCGATCGACGCGGTCGCGATCTCCGTGATGTTCCGCCGCGGGCAGCCGGGCGCCGAACTCGGCAACGCGCTGCGCGCGCGCTGGGTCGGCGAATCGGTGAACAGCCTGCTGCCCGCCGGGCAGATCGGCGGCCCCGTGCTGATGGTGCGCCACCTCGCGCAGCGCGGCACGCGGATGGCCGACGCGGCCGCCGCCGTCACGGTCGGCACGACGATGCAGGCGCTCGCGCAGATGGCGTTCGCGCTGATCGGCATCGCCGCGTTCAGCCTGTATGCGACGCACGAATCGGTCGCGTATCTGCGCACGCCCGCACTGATCGCCACCGGCGTGCTCGGCGCCCTCGCCGTCGCGTTCTACGCGGCGCAGCGGCGCGGGCTGTTCGGCCGCGGCCTGCGCATGGCATCGAAGCTGCTCGGCCCGCGCGACTGGTCGTCGCTGGCCACGCGCGCCGACGCGATCGACGATGCGGTCGGCGCGCTGTACCGCGATCGCGCGAAAGTCGCGAAGACTTTCGCGTTGAGTCTCGCCGGCTGGATCGTCGGCACCGCGGAAGTGTGGCTCGCGCTGCACTTCCTCGGGCATCCGGTGAGCTGGCTCGACGCGCTGCTGCTCGAAAGCGTCGGCCAGGCGATCCGCGGTGCCGCGTTCGCGATCCCGGGCTCGCTCGGTGCGCAGGAAGGCGGCTACCTGCTGCTCGCGCCGCTGGTCGGCTTGCCGCCCGACGCGGCGCTCGCGCTGTCGCTCGCGAAGCGCGCGCGCGAACTCGCGCTCGGCCTGCCCGGCCTGCTCTATCTGCATTTCAGTGAAAGAAACTGGCAGCGGCGCCGTGCGCCGCAGCCGCTCGCCGACTGATCGTTCAGATCGCCGGCTTTTTGGTTGGAGAACCCATGCGAGCCATCATTCTTGCGGCAGGCCTCGGCTTGCGCCTGCAACAACCGCCCGAAGCGCAGTTCCCGAAGTGCCTGCTGCGCTTCGACGACGTGTCGCTGCTCGAGCGCCATCTGCGCGTGCTCGATGCCGCGGGCGTCGATGAAATCGTGCTCGGGCTCGGCTTCCAGCACGAGAAGGTCGAGCAGGAGCTGAAGCGCCTCGGCCGCACCGCCGAGATCGTGATCAACGACCGCTACGACCTCGGCAGCGTGCTGACCGTGCATACCGTCGCCGAGGCGATGACGCGCGGCGGCGACGTGCTGCTGATGGACGCGGACGTGCTGTACGACGAGAACATCCTGCACGCGCTGGTGGCCGATGCCGACAAGACGGTCGACCGCCTGCTGATCGACCGCGACTTCGAGGCCGGCGACGAACCCGTCAAGCTGTGCCTGAAGAACGGCGTGCCGGTCGAGCTGCGCAAGCAGCTCGCGGTCGACCTCGACTACGACACGATCGGCGAATCGGTCGGCTTCTTCCGCTTCACCGAAGGCACCGCGCGCCGCCTCGCGACCATCGTCGCGGGCTACGTCGACAGCGGCCGCGCGAACATGCCGCACGAGGAAGCCGTGCGCGACCTGCTGCTCGAAGGCGGCCATTCGTTCGACGTCGCCGACGTCACCGGCTCGCCGTGGATCGAAATCGATTTCCCGAACGACGTCGCACGCGCGACGCAAGACATCCTTCCCCTGATTCAACGCACCACCGCCGGAGCCGCACGATGAACGCACGCGAACCCAACTTCACCGAATCGCGCAGCGCGCGCCTGCGCCGCATGCTCGTCAGCAGCGATCTCGAATTCCTGATGGAAGCGCACAACGGCCTGTCCGCGCGGATCGTCCGCGAAGCCGGCTTCAAGGGCATCTGGGCGTCGGGCCTCGCGATCTCCGCGCAGTTCGGCGTGCGCGACAACAACGAAGCGAGCTGGACGCAAGTCGTCGACGTGCTCGAATTCATGGCCGACGCGAGCGACCTGCCGATCCTGCTCGACGGCGATACCGGCTACGGCAACTTCAACAACGTGCGCCGCCTCGTGAAGAAGCTCGAACAGCGCGGCATCGCGGGCGTGTGCATCGAGGACAAGCAGTTCCCGAAGACCAACAGCTTCATCGGCGGCGAGCGCCAGCCGCTCGCGGAAATCGACGAGTTCTGCGGCAAGATCAAGGCCGGCAAGGATTCGCAGACCGATCCCGACTTCTCGATCGTCGCGCGCGTCGAGGCGCTGATCGCGGGCTGGGGGATGGACGAGGCGCTGCGCCGCGCGAACGCGTACGCGGAAGCCGGCGCCGACGCGATCCTGATCCACAGCAAGCTGTCGCGCCCGGACGAGATCCTGCAGTTCGCGCGCGAATGGAGCGGCAAGGCGCCGCTCGTGATCGTACCGACCAAGTACTACAGCACGCCGACCGACGTGTTCCGCCAGGCCGGCATCAGCACCGTGATCTGGGCGAATCATCTGATCCGCGCGTCGGCCTCCGCGATGCAGGCGACCGCGCGCGAGATCCACGAAAGCGAAACGCTGATCAACGTCGAGGACCGCGTGGCATCGGTCAACGAGATCTTCCGCCTGCAGGACGCCGACGAGTACTCGGCCGCCGAGCGTATCTACCTGTCGTCGTCGTCGCGCGCGTCGAATGCCGCGATCGTGCTCGCCGCGAGCCGCGGCAAGGGCCTCGAAGCCGTGACCGAAGACAAGCCGAAGGTCATGCTGCCGGTCGCCGGCAAGCCGCTGCTGCGCTGGCTCGTCGACGGCTTCAAGACGCACGGCGTGAACGACATCACCGTGGTTGGCGGCTATCGCGCCGATGCGATCGATACGTCGGGCATCAAGCTCGTCGTCAACGAGCGCCACGCGGAAACGGGCGAGCTCGCGTCGCTCGCCTGCGCGGCCGAACGCCTGACCGGCGACACCGTGATCTCGTACGGCGACCTGCTGTTCCGCAGCTACATCGTGCGCGACCTAGCGGAGAGCGAGGCCGAGTTCAGCGTGGTGGTCGATTCGTCGCTCACCGAGACCAACCAGAGCGTGCGCGACTTCGCCCTCTGCTCGGCGGCCGACGATCGCGGCCTGTTCGGCCAGAAGACCTATTTGCAACGCGTGTCGAGCGACGTCGCCACGGGCACGCCGCATGGCCGCTGGATCGGTCTGCTGAACGTGCGCGGCGCGGGCGTCGATCGCCTGAAGGCGATGCTCGCGACGCTGCAGGCGCGTCCTGATTTCGACACGCTCGACATCCCGTCGCTGCTGAACGAGCTGATCGCCGCCGGCGAGAAGATCGAGGTGCAGTACGTGCACGGCCACTGGCGCGGCGTCAACGACCTGGAAGACTTCCGCCGCGCGGGCGACTTCGCGCACGGCCAGACGCCGCTGTCCGAACCGGGCGCCGGCAACGGGGGCGCGCAATGATCGAAGCGGCCCAGTTCGTCGAGGCCGCGCGCGAACGCGGCTTCGACTGGTACGCGGGCGTGCCCTGCTCGTACCTGACGCCGTTCATCAATTACGTGCTGCAGGACCCGACGCTGCACTACGTGTCGGCCGCGAACGAAGGCGACGCGGTCGCGCTGATCGCGGGCGCGACGCTCGGCGGCAAGCGCGGGATCGCGATGATGCAGAACTCGGGGCTCGGCAACGCGGTGAGCCCGCTCACGTCGCTGACCTGGACGTTCCGCCTGCCGCAGTTGCTGATCGTCACGTGGCGCGGCCAGCCGGGCGTGGCCGACGAGCCGCAGCACGCGCTGATGGGCCCGATCACGCCCGCGATGCTCGACACGATGGAGATCCCGTGGGAGACGTTCCCGACCGACCCCGAACAGGTCGGCCCGGCACTCGACCGCGCGATCGCGCACATGGACGAAACGGGCCGCCCGTACGCGCTCGTGATGCAGAAAGGCAGCGTCGCGCCGTATGAGCTGAAGGCGAACCCGGCCGCGAAGCCGCGCGCGCACGTCGCCGCGCAATCGTCGTCGCGCGCCGCGTCGGCCGACGCATGGCCGACCCGCCACGACGCGCTGCAACGCGTGATCGCGCACACGCCGGTCGATTCGACCGTCGTGCTCGCGTCCACCGGTTTCTGCGGCCGCGAACTCTATGCGATCGACGATCGCCCGAACCAGCTGTACATGGTCGGCTCGATGGGCTGCGTGACGCCGCTCGCGCTCGGCCTCGCGCTCGCGCGCCCCGACCTGCGCGTGGTGGCCGTCGACGGCGACGGCGCCGCGCTGATGCGGATGGGCGTGTTCGCGACGCTCGGCACCTACGGCCCGGCCAACCTCACGCACGTGCTGCTCGACAACGGCGCGCACGAATCGACGGGCGGCCAGGCGACGGTGTCGCAGCATGTGTCGTTCGCGGGTGTCGCGGCCGCGTGCGGTTATGCATCGGCGGTCGAAGGCGATACGCTCGACGTGCTCGATGCGACGCTGGCTGCAACGGGCGAAGAGGTCCGGCCCTCCTCCGGTGCGCAATTCGTACGCGTGGCGATCCGCACGGGCGTGCCCGACGGCCTGCCCCGCCCGACCGTCACGCCGGTCGAGGTCAAGACCCGTCTGATGCGGCACATCGGCGCCGCGCAGACCGAAGCCCACGTTGAAGGAGCCCATTGATGCTGCTGCTGAACCCCGGCCCGGTCACGCTCACCGAACGCGTACGCCGCAGCCTGCTGCAACCCGATCTGTGCCATCGCGAAGGCGAATTCTTCGACCTGCAGGATGAAGCGCGTGCGCGCCTCGTCGCCGCGTACGAACTCGATCCGGCCGAATGGGCCGCCGTGCTGATGACGGGTTCGGGCACGGCCGCCGTCGAGAGCATGATCGCGGCGCTCGTGCCGCAGGACGGCAAGCTGCTCGTGATCGAGAACGGCGTGTACGGCGAGCGGATCACGCAGATCGCCACGCAGTACGGCATCGCGCACGACGTGCTCAAGCATGAGTGGATGCAGGCGCCTGATCTCGCGCAGATCGCTGCGCGTCTTGACGCGGGCGGTTATTCGCACGTCGCGGTGATTCATCATGAAACGACCACGGGACGGCTGAACGATCTCGGCGCGATTGCCGACGTGTGCCGTGCGCGTGGTGTGAAGATGCTTGTCGACGGCGTCAGCAGCTTCGGCGCTGAGGCGATCGACTTCGCCGGCGGCGTGATCGACGCCGTTGCCGCGACCGCGAACAAGTGCCTGCACGGCGTGCCGGGCGCAGCGTTCGTGATCGTGCGCCGCAGTGCGCTCGTGAAGGCCGCGAGCCGGACGTATTACCTCGATCTCGGGCGGCTTGCGAAGCTCCAGGATCAGCGGAATACGCCGTTTACGCCTTCGGTGCACGCGTATTACGCGCTTGTCGAGGCGCTGCGTGAGTTTGACGAGGCTGGCGGCTGGCGTGCGCGGCATGCGCATTACAAGGCGCTTGCGGATCAGGCTCAAGCCGGGCTCGCGGCGCGCGGGATGCCGCTCGTGTTGCCGGAAGGCGCGTCGTCGGTCGTGCTGCGCGCATATAGGTTGCCGCAGGGTGTCACGTACGAAGCGCTGCACGACGGACTGAAGGCGCGCGGCTTCGTGATTTATGCGGGGCAAGGCGGGCTGTCGAAGGAACTGTTCCGAATCTCGACAATGGGCGCGATTCAGGCGGCCGATGTCGATCGGTTGCTGGAAGGGTTTACGGCGTTGACGCGGTAAGCGTTGTCCGTAACTTCGTCTACGAAAGGCCCGCAAGGGCCTTTTTTATTGTTCTTTGCACAGTTCCGGAAAGACGATAGTGAAGTCCGGAAAAATTCATGATCGGTACTTCGGCAAGTCGCGCCGCATCGGCGATGCATGTGGCCGCCGCATCTCGTTTGGCCGTACCGTTGGCCTGCGTCACCTGTCCATCGATGCGGCAGCGATGATTTGCCGCCGCCAACGCCATGACAAATCAGCTTAGCCGAGTGCAAATTTCAACGTGCCCAGGCTGCCGACTTCGATCACGCCATCGCTATTGACGAAGGAACGCGTGCCTTCGGCAACGATTGTGTTGTTGGTCAAATAGGCGCCGTTCCAGCTATCGACAATGTTGTAGGGACGTTGATCGGGTCGCTGGCTGCCGCCGAAGCTAATGTTGAATGGCGCGACGCCGTCCTTGCCTTGGGACTTGCTGAACACCCAGCCATAGTGTCCGACGTTGCCTTCGGAAGTGAACGCGCCGATCGGGCTGTAGTTGGTGGTATAGACGCCGGCGATGACACCATTGGATGGATCGGCGGACGTGATTTTGAATGTGAAATTCTTGTCCGCCGAGGTATAGGTGCCGGTGAGAGGTACATTTGCCATGGCAATCTCCATTCTTTATGAATTTGAAGAATGCAGTCGAGCGCGTCGGTCGCGCACCTGCCATAGCAATATAGGCGTCGGATATCGTGGATACATCCTGTAAAGCCTGACAGGGATAAAAAGCAAATACGCATATTTTTACGCTTAGATATCCATACGGGTGCGCCTGTGGCATTACTAATTTTTTAAAATCCAAAAAGTCGATAATATATATAGGATTATTTAAAATATTGATTCGATGCCATGTCGGCCCCATTCGATCAGCCGGAAGGACCGATGCCACCATTTCGCAGCCGGCTGCATGACCTTGGCAGCGGCAAATTCGGCGCTGTTATTTGAGCAAAAACAACCAAAAAAGCCCGGCGATTCCTCGCCGGGCTTCAGGGGCCGCCAAGTTTCGACGGTTACAGCATCAGGCGTTGCTCGCGCCCTTACCGTTGCGTGCCTCGATAACGACGGCCTTCACTGCCTTGACGCCGATACCGAGTTGCTTCTTCGCGACAGCCAGACCGTAGCTCGCAGCGATTTCGTCACTGTCGTTGATGCCATTCGGCACGATGACGACCAGCGTACCGTCGTTGAGTATCCGGACGCGGTATTCCGTCACCGCGCCGTCTGCCCGAACAATCGTGCCATTCTTCCAGTCGCTGCCCTTGCCCTTCAGGTCCGGCGTCTTGTTGGTCAAGGTCGGCGTACCTTCCAGTTCAATGGCGTTGCCGCGATCGACCACGTGGAACGTGCCGCGGTTGTCCAGGGCTTCCGGACGATCGGAGCGGAACACGACGAGCGTGTTCCGTTGTTCGCGTTCTTCACGTGCGTCATTCAGGCCCAGACTCGCCTTGCCGTCCATACGCAGGACCGAAGTCGAGAGCGCGCCGTCAGCGATATCGATTGCATCGCCACGTTGAGCCGGGGTTACCGGCAGGCCGACGATGAGCGCCGGCGCTTCCGTCTTCGCGATTGCCTGATCGCCGACGACCTTGCCTGCGTTCTTCGTGGCTTGCGCCGTACCGTTCACCCCCGTGGCGTCAGCAACGAGCGCAGAGGGGGTGTAGGTCTGGCGAACGTCTGCCTGTGCGACGACAGCCGACGTGTCAAGAATGTAGTTGCCTGCATCCGCGCCAGCCAGCGACAGACCTTCGCCGTTCACCGGCTTGTTCGCGCCGACGTTGCTGTTGTCGAATCTGCCGGTATCGCCGACGATCGAAACCTTGTCGCCCGCAACCACGCCATGCAGCGCCAGATCGCCCACTGCTGCAACCGTCTTGCCATCATACGATTTGTCCTTCGCGGAACCGGTCGCGGTGATGACCTTCGGGGTGATGTCGGCCCTCGCCACTTCCTTCGACGTGTCGAGCGAATAGTTGTTTGCGTCGTTGCCCGCCAGGACCAGACCGGAGCCGTTCACCGACTTGTTCCCGCCTGCGTTGCGGTTGTCGAAGTCGCCGTTCGAGCCTTCTGCACGAATGTCGTCGCCGTCCACCAGACCGGAGAGCTTCACATCGGACAGGTGAGCGATCGTGTTGCCGTCGTAGACCTTGTTGTCGGCCTTCGCAGACGCTTCGATCGACTTCGGCGTGATCGCAGCCTTGCCGACTTCCGACGTGTTGTCGAAGACGTAGTTCTGCGCGTCTTCTCCCGCGAGCGTCAAGCCGCTGCCGCTGACCGACTTGCCCTTGCCTGCGTTCTTGTCCGAGAACGTACCGACCGTCCCGTTCACACGCAGATCATCGCCTGCCACCACATCGTTGGCGTGCGCATTCGTCAGTACGGCGACCGCATTGCCGTCGTAGACCTTGTCGGATGCGGTAGCCGTCACCGTGATCGACTTCGGCGTGATGTCTGCCGTAGCGACTTCGTGCTTCGTGTCCAGAACGTAGTTGCCCGAGTCGCCACCCGCGAGCGAGAGGCCTTCACCGTTGACGGACTTCGACTTGCCGACGTTCTTCGTGTCGAACTTGCCGGTCGTGCCGTCTGCGGCTACAACGTCTTGACCGATGACGCCAACCAGCTTCACGTTGCTCAGGTCAGCCGTGACGTTGCCGTCATAGGTCTTGTCCTTTGCGTTCGCGGTGGCCGTGATGACCTTCTGGTCGATGTTGGCGTGCGCAACCTCGTCGCTCGCGAGAACGTAGTTGTTGGCGTCGTTACCCGTCAGACCGAGACCCGTTGCGTGGACAACCTTTCCCGTACCTGCGTTCTTGTCTGCGAACGCAGCGCCCGTGGCAGTCGAATCGATGTCGTCACCCTTGATGATGCCATTCAGCGTAATCGCACCGATCGTGGCCGCGGTCGTCGCGTCATAGACCTTGTTCTCGGCCGTCGCGCTCGCCGTGAGCGTCTTCGGCGTGATCGAAGCATCCGTAACCGTCGTCGTCAGATCATAGTTCTGTGCGTCCGCGCCAGCCAGCGACAGACCCGAACCGACAACCGACTTGCCCTTACCGACATTCTTGTCGGAGAACGAACCGGTATTGCCCGAAATGGACAGGTTATCGCCCGCCACGACGCCAGCCGCGTCGAGTGCGACGTTCGTCAGGTCCGCATGGTTCGTGCCGTCGTAAACCTTGTCTTGAGCGGCAGCCGTACCCGTGATCGCACGCTTGGTGATATCGGCGGTCAGGTGCAGCGTGTCATTCTGCGACCCCGAGGACAGTACATAGTTACCCGCATCGCTGCCTGCCAGCGACGTAGTGACTGTCACATCCTTGCCGACGCCCGCATTCTTGTCGGCAAACTGGCCGCTTGCAGTCGTGGTCACGTTGTCGCCGGCAACAACGCCCGTAACCGTCGTGTGAGCCGTGGTTGCCGTGTTGCCGTCGTAGACCTTCCCGTCCACGATCGTAGCGCTCGTGAGGGCCTTCGGCGTGATATCTGCCGTAGCGACTTCGTGCTTCGTGTCCAGAACGTAGTTGCCCGAGTCGCTACCCGCGAGCGAGAGACCTTCGCCGTTGACGGACTTCGACTTGCCGACGTTCTTCGTGTCGAACTTGCCGGTCGTGCCGTCTGCGGCTACAACGTCTTGACCGATGACGCCAACCAGCTTCACGTTGCTCAGGTCAGCCGTGACGTTGCCGTCATAGGTCTTGTCCTTTGCGTTCGCGGTGGCCGTGATGACCTTCTGGTCGATGTTGGCGTGCGCAACCTCGTCGCTCGCGAGAACGTAGTTGTTGGCGTCGTTACCTGTCAGACCGAGGCCCGTTGCGTGGACAACCTTTCCCGTACCTGCGTTCTTGTCTGCGAACGCAGCGCCCGTGGCAGTCGAATCGATGTCGTCACCCTTGATGATGCCATTCAGCGTGATTGCACCGATCGTAGCCGCGGTCGTCGCGTCGTAGACCTTGTTCTCGGCCGCCGCGCTTGCCGTGATCGTCTTCGGCGTGATCGAAGCACCCGTGACCGTCGTCGTCAGATCATAGTTCTGTGCATCCGCGCCAGCCAGCAACAGACCCGAACCGACAACCGACTTGCCCGTACCGACGTTCTTGTCGGAGAACGAACCGGTATTGCCCGAGATGGACAGGTTATCGCCCGCGACAATGCGAGTCGTGTCGAGGGCGACGTTCGTCAGGTCCGCATGGTTCGTGCCGTCGTAAACCTTGTCTTGAGCGGCAGCCGTGCCCGTGATCGCGCGCTTGGTGATATCGGCGGTCAGGTGCAGCGTGTCATTCTGCGACCCCGAGGACAGTACATAGTTACCCGCATCGCTGCCCGCCAGCGACGTGGTGACCGTCACATCCTTGCCCACGCCCGCATTCTTGTCGGCAAACTGGCCGCTTGCCGCCGTGGTCACGTTGTCGCCGGCAATCACGCCGGTCACCGTCGTGTGAGCCGTGGCTGCCGTATTGCCGTCGTAGACCTTGCCGTCCACGGTCGTGGCGCTCGCGAGGGCCTTGGGCGTGATCGTGCCGATGTCGCCTGAAAGCGTGTCTTCCGCGAGACGATAGCCATAGACCTGCACGACCTTCGAGCCGTCCGGGTTCGTGCTGCCCTGGTTCTGCGCGACGCCCAGCTTCACACCCGACAGCGTGATCGTCTTTCCCGAACCTGCGTTCTTGTCGCTGAATTGTGCGTTCGCGAGGTTCGCGTCATTCAGGATGGCGAGCGGAACCCTGTCGCCGTCGATGCCGACCAGTCCCGAGACCGCGACGTTACCGAGCGTAACCGTGTTGCCCGTTTGCGTGCCATTTGCATCCGTGACAACGGTCGTGTTCGTTTGCGTGGCGGTCGTGCCGTCATAGGTCTTCGTGACGTTGCCGACAAGCTTGCCGGTCAGGACAGCCGAACGCGAGTACAGGTAACCGTTCTTGCCCGCCTGGTCGCCGTTCAGGATTTGAACGAGGTCTGCACGATTGCCGACCGGATCGGTGACGACACCATTGAGGTCCGGTTGACCACGGTCATCGAGCGATGCAACGTCCGTGCCGACCCACTTGCCGTTGACGTTCTTGTACGTGCCGTCCGATTCCTTGTACGTCGCTTCGTAGATCTTGAAATCGACGTTCAAGTCGCGGCCGACATCCTTGTCCGGCGTCGTGGAATAGACGAGCCAACGGCCGCCCGCCCCTACCGTCATCGCATCCGAGCCGCGGTCGTTCACGAAGTTCCCGCCTTGCGACTCTTGCACGTCGGTGGACTGGTGGTCCGCCGTTGCTGCCGCGAGGATCGCGTTCGTCCCGGCCGTGATCGTGCCATTGCGCGTGATCACGACGTTGCCGCGGCCCGTGCTCGTTGCCGTCTGGTCCGCGCCTGCATCGCTACCCGCGTTGGCCGTGTTGTGGTCAACGGAATCCGCTGCCTGGACGAGCACCGAACCGTTGTTGTTCGTGACCGCACCATTCACGACAGCCGTGCCGCCGATCAGGCCCACTTGACCGGCTGCGTTGAACGTGAAGGGCGACGACGTACCATCCTTGTGACCGACTTCGATCGTACCGAGCTGATCGGTGCTGCCGATCAGCAGCGAAGGCGCGCCTTGTTGTTGCAGATAAGCGAGGTCGCTTGCGCTCAGGAACGTGCTGGAGGTCGTGTTGCCGGTAACCGAACCGTCGCGGTTGACCGTGCCGTTACCGAGGACCACGCCCTGGTCGTTGCTGACGAAGATGTTCGTGCCCTTGTCGGCCGACGACAGTTGCAGGCCGGTCGTCGGGAGGCCCGTCACGCCCGTGTGGCTGATTGCGATCGCGCCGCCTTCCAGACCGACGAGACCCGTGGTGGTCGTTTTCGCGCCGGTCTTGTCCAGCACGGACGGATCGAGCGTCGTACCCGAGCCAAGCGTGACGGTGCTGTCCTTGTCCGTCTTGATCGTGGCGCCGCCGTGAATTTCCCAGCCGGAGGTATTCACGTTACCGCCTACGTTCAGATTACCGCCGAGAATCGTCTTGTTGGCCGGTTTCGTTCCACCCGGGCCACCTGCATCCGGAACAGCCCGGAACGTGCCCGCTTGACGCGAGCAGCTACCGTCGGTACAGACCAGATCGACGGCACTACCGTAGGTGAACGTCGCGGTTTGGCCGGAATTCCAACCCCACGCGTAGTTGAAATCGCCGCCGTTGGTCTTGATCTTGCTGCTGACCACCAGGTTGCCGCCACCCGCATGATCCGAATCGGCATGGATGTAGATGTAGCCGCAATACGTCGTCAGATCGCCGGAAATCGCGAGACCGTCCGCGCCCAGAAGCGTGATCGTGCCCGCGCCCGGCGTCGTACCGTTCACGCCGGCCCAATTGCTGCTGCCATACGCGCTCGTGGACGTGGATTTGCCGTTTGCGTCACGTCCGCCCAATGCGACGAGGTTGAACACGCCCTGATTGGTGTCGGGATTGTTGCCCGTATTGTTGCCGATATGACCGGTGGGATTCCCGCTTCCAAGATACTGCCCGGCCTCCATGTAAATGGAGCCGGCCCCCGACACTTCGAGCGTATTGTTCTTGTTGTCGAACGTGATGAAGCTATTGTTGGCGCCCGTGACGGCCTTGAAACTCACGCCGTCCTGAAGCTTGATCTTGCCGTCGCCCGTCGTGTATCCCGCGGCCGTGCCCGTGGCCCCGTGCGCCACTTGCGTCAACGCATTGCCGTTCGCATCCTTCGTCAGATCGTTGAAGTGAATCAACGTATTGGCGTAAAGGCTGACATTGGCCTCTTGCGCTTCCAGCGTGCTCTCGTAGATGTTCAGCACACCGGTGGTGTTCGTCTTGCCCCAGTCCGAAGGATTGGTGCTCGCACTTGCCGGCGCTTCACCGCCCCAGATCTGGATCGTGTCGGGGTCAAGCAGCAGCGTACCTGCCGCGCCGAGCGTGGACAGGCCGTGCGTCACGCCCGTGTAGCTCAGGCCCGTCTTGCCCGAGACTTCAGCGAAACCGCCGTCACCCCCGTTCTTGCCGCCGCGAATGAAAATCTCGCCCGAGAACGCATTGGTGCCGTCCGACCAGACTGCCACCGTACCGCCGTTGCCCTTCTGCGTCGCATCCGCCGACAGGACGACGTTCCTGCCCGTCGCGACCGTCGTCGCATTGTTGACCGTGGCGTCTTCGCCACGAAGACCACCACCGATCTTGATCGTGCCGCCACCCAATGCGCCATCCGCCTTGATCGCCGCATGGTCGATCGCGATGTTCTTGCCTTCGATCACGACGTTGCCGCCAGCCCCGTCAGCCGACGAGACGTTCAGTGTTCCCGCCACGGCCGTATTGCCGTTGACTGCGTCGTTGTCCAGAACGATGCGGCCGTTCTTCGATTGCAGCGAACGCGCTTCGATCACGCCGGTGTTGTTGACTACGCTGCTGATCGCTGCGTCGGCAGCACGCGCGGTCAGGATCACCGCGGAGCCGTCAGCCGAAAGCTGACCTTCGTTGCTCACCAGTGCGTCGAGCGCGCCCTTCGTGACCTGAACGCTGATCAGACCGTCGCCGTTGAAGTCCAGATTGACATCCTGCCCGGCTGCCAGTGCAATGCCCTTCGCGTTGATGGTGCCTTGGTTCGTGACTTGCTGACCGATCAGGGCGACGACACCCTGGCTGTTGATCTTGCCTTGGTTGACGACGTTCCCCATTGCTCCGGTGAACTTCGTTTTGCCCGCGAGGAAGTCGCTGTCGCTGATGTTCGCGCTCGAAGCAACGAGACCTGCGACGTTGATGGTCGCGCCCTTGCCGATGACCACGCCACCGGGGTTGATCAGCCATACCTGGCCGTTCGCGTTCATGTTGCCGAGAATCTGGCTGGCGCCGTTGCCGCCGACGACACGGTTCAGCGAAACAGCCGCGCTGTTCGGTTGTGCGAACGTGACGGAATTGCCTTGCCCAATGTCGAAGCCGTTCCAGTTCGTGACCATCTTCCCGGAATTCTGGATGATGGTCATCGACGAACCGTTCTGCGTGATCGAGCCCTGGCCCGCCACGATCTGACCGCCAGTCGGAAGCGGCGGGGCTGCGTACGCTGCGTCTGCCACGGCAACGACACCGAGGGCTGCGAGCAGAGCCGCGCTCCGTGCGCTGCGTTTGCCGCGAGCGGTCGTGTTCTCGGCCACGGCGACGAATGCACCGATCGTGGCATTCCATACCAACCGATAGACGTGATTCATTGATGCTTTTTTCATTTGCAGTCCTTTTAAAATCGATCAGAAGGCCGTTCGGTCAGAACGCCATGCCGAGTTGGAGCCACGCGCGCCAGCTGGTATTCAGGCCATCGGCGTTGTTGCCCGCCAGCGAAGCACCATCATTGCGGCCGATCGTCCGTGCTACAGCCGCGTGCGCGTTCCAACGACCGCTCCACACGTTCACGCCCACACCTGCCGAGGTCAACGTCACCGTGTTCGTGTGGCCTTCGTTGATTTGCGAACCGGCGTAACTCGTGTGGTGCAAACGAATCTGGCCGACATCCACGAAGCCGAGTGCTTGAACCTTGACGGACGGAACGCCGATATTCACGAAACGGCGCAGTTCAACCGTCCCCATCCAGCCTTCGTCGCCCGAGCCTTCACCGACCGGATAACCGCGAACGCCAGTCGGACCGCCGAGCAGGAATTTTTCCGAACTGTCGAGGTTCGTGTTCGACAATTGACCGGCCCACCCGCCGTACACGCTCCAGTTCGGGTCGAGGGTCTGCAGACGGCTGAGGTTCGCAGCCAGTTTCGTGAACGTGCCGTGCGTGTGCGCCGTCATCGAATCCGCCAGTTGATCGATCGGATTGCCCGACAGATCGACGTAACCCAACGTCACCGCGGCCCGGCCTTCCGTGACACCACCTTCCAGCAGACCGTCGTAACGGTTGCCCGACAGCGAGAACGTCAGGTTGTCGAGCTTGCGCTTGCTCAGGCTCACGTCCAGCGCGCTGTCCTTCAGATACTTGTGGTCGTACATCACGGTCGCATTGAGGTTCTGCGTGCGCGTACGAATGATCGGGTAATTCAAACCGACCGAACCGGTCACGGCCGAGCCGCGCAGGTCGAGCGCCGAGTAAGCGTCTTGAACCACGCGGTAATGCAGATACGAGCCCCCGAGCAACAGGGTCAGGCCGGTGGGCGTCAGCGGCAGGCTGTAGCCGAGGTTGGCGACTTCCGTGCCTTGACTCTTGCTCAGGCCGAGCGTGACTTGATCGCCCATCCCGAGCGGATCATTCACGAAGAACGTCGCCGTGCCGCGCTCGATGCCCGTGCTGCGGCTGCCATAGTTGTCGATCGACAATTGGCCGCTGACGATCGGGGTCGGCGTCGTTTCAACGAGAAGCTTGCTGGTGCCCGGTTGAGCACCCTTCTGGAGGACGGCCTTCGCGCTCACGCCCGGACGGTCGTTGATGAGCAGAAGTGCGCGTTCGAGGTCTTCCTTCTTCAGCGGGCGATCGGTCGGAAGCGCGGCGTTCGCGATTGCCGCGATACGTTCGTTGCTGCTGCGCGTATTGCCCTTGATGGTGACGCGGTCCTTGCCGGATTCCAGACGGCCTTCCACGATCGTGATGACGAGATTGCCCGCCGTCAGGTCTTGCGGTGCGAGGTAGGCGTAAGCGAGTGCGTACCCTCGACCGCGCAGATATTGGGTAATCGTATCCGCGATTTTTTGCAAGCCGGCGTGGGTCAGTTTCTTGCCCACCATCGAGGCAGTAACAGACTGCAGATCTTCCGCATCCGCCACGCTCTTGTCACCGTTGAAAGTGATGGACTTCAGCGTCACGGTGGGGCCGGCTTCGGGCTCGCCTGCGCCCGGTGGGGCTTCGGACGGAACGACTTCTTCCGGGGTGGTGGCTTGCGGTGCGCGCGGTTGCGGGGCGATTTTCTGCTCGTTCAGCAGCGAACCTGCATTCGGCAAGGATTGCGCGTATGCAGGAGCTGCGAGGATCAGGATCGCCAGACCGATAGGACTGGGAAATTTTCTTCTGAGGATCATAGGTGGGTGATGGCCGTTGGTTGAGACTTGAAAATCGCCTCTATTGGATGAATTGTTGTAAGCCCGCGTGCGGTGTGAGCGATCCGTCGTTCGCGAGCGGCGTTCATGTCGACTCCGCCGCCAAACGGCTCACGATTCAGTCGACTTCACTGCCGGCACGCGCTTCCGTATCCGGAAGTGGCTGGCGCGCATCCCGTGCATGACACTGTCGTCACGCGCTACCGGCACCTGGACGTCTTCCGGCATGCCGGCTATCTCGAAGCGCGCACGCCGCGCGTGAGGCGAGGGTCGTCATGCTCGCCCGGTAGATGCCTTGTGCCGCGACGGCCCGCGCCGTCGGCGAGTCGTGCCCCCGAATGCACGACGATTTGCTACGCCAGCACGTGTGGTCCTCACGTGCGTGGCGGCTGGATATGCGCCAGAATTCTTATTCTTCATTTGGATATTATTTCCACTTTTCGTGAATTTGATTTGACTTCAACCTATGTGCATCGCCTCGCCAATGGCACCCCGGCCTGCGCGCAAATTATGAATTGCACATCAAAAATTTATAAAAGAATTTTCTTAAAAGATTGTCAAATACCCGGAGGTAAAAATATGAAACTGATTTTCGACCCACCCCTCCGATCCGCTTATAAAAAGCAAACGTTTTACCGGAGAGAATGTGGCCTGCAGCTATGCCTCGCCCCTGTTGACGCAAGCCGCACGGCTTCTGTTTTGTGCGGCACCGCTAGACGATGCTACGCTGCCGGCGCGCGCGGAGACTGGAACGTCACGACACCTATGGAGCTTCCCAACCGTTCTTTGCAAACGTGGCAAAGCGACTACCCACCCGATTAACCCATCGCACACAAATAGTCAGGCGCCGTCGGCGTCAACTTCCGCGACATTTTTATTTGAGTTATAGGGATGGCCAGAAAACAATTACCCCGATCAGAAAAACATCAGATATATATCACGCATTCAATATTCGTTATTTTGATGGAGCGGACAAACTGTTTTGCGAAGCGGAAATTTCTCACACCCTCTCGGTTCGGCCAGGAAACATTGACTGATCGGAGGTTTTCAGCGGTTCCAATCACGGGCCGTCGGGCAATACGCCGCTTGCGACACATGCCCGTGACGGACAACGTGCGATCGGGCCAACCGGGCGCGCTTGTCGCACGCATCCTTACTCCCGGGTCCAGCCGTTGCGATAAAGCTCTCCCGTCAGCACACCGGGAGGCGACGCGAGCATGCAGTTCTCGTCGCCGTCGATCCGCGCCGAACGCACGTCGCGAAACAGCTTCTCGATCGGAAACGCGCGCGTGGTGCCGTTGCAACTCACCGAGGCTTGCGCGCCTCTAACAAGTCGTCGCGGTATGCGCATCCCGTTTGCAGCGCGGTGCGCTTGGTCTGGTCACCGCTTGAAGGTTTGTGAGAGAGTACGGGACAGTCGTTCGAGAGTTGGCATGAGTACCTCGCCGAACGTCAGAAACTGGTCGGCTTGTTAGCTTGTCGGCGATTCAGGTAGCGAGGTCGAACGTCCGCAGCCCTCAAGCACCATTCACAGCAGTCCATAAAGCACCTTTCTCCCTCATGACTACGAGACTCCTTCATTTCGCTCCACTGCTGGCGCTCGCCGCCGCCTCTGTCGCTCAAGCCGCCGACAGCCAGTCCTGCGGCGACGAAACAGTCACGGCCATCGCCCGCTGGGCCGGCATCGCGAGCGCACGCATCGCCACGCGCGACGCGGACCGGCTCGTCGTCGCGTCGTCATGCAAAGCCATGCCGAATGCGCCGGGCACGACGATCGCGGCCGTCGCGTTCGATTCACTGCCGAAGAGCAAGAATCCCGACGAAAGCAAAAAGCTGCAGGTGGTCGCGCTCGTCGAGGGCGGCAAGGTCGTGGCGGCCGATCGGTCGGTGGTCGAAGAGGATGCGGCGACGGAGATCGGCGAGCACAGCTATCGCATCGATACGGCGCCCTACCGGCTGTCGCCCGACGTGCGCGCGTTCGGCGTCGTGTTTACCAGCAGCGCGCGCGGACCGAGTTGCCCGGATGCCAACGCCAGTGAAGAGTTGACACTGTGGGTGCGCGAAGGCGGCCGTATCCGCCCGGTGTTCGGTACGAACCTGTACGGCTGGGTCAGCGTCGAAGGCGACGCCTGCGGCCCGGGTGCAGGCGATGCGCGCAGCGAAGAGGCCCGCATGACGATCGCCGTCGAGAAAACCTCGAGCCACGGCTTCGCCGACCTGTCGATCACGGCGCACATCACGCAGACGCAGCGCAAGAACGGTAATTACTCGGATACGGGTAAGCGCACGGCGCGCACGATCGTCCACTACGACGGCAAGTCGTACGGCATCGATATGTTCCGGAACTTCTGGTACTCGCCCGCCGCAATGAAGCGCTTCAAATAATTCCGCGGGCACGACGCCGCCCCACCCACCTACTCCACCACCTTCGGCCCGATCGCTTCGGTCGGTGCGGGCATCCGCAACGCGTCGTCCCGCACGCGCCGCGCCTCGCGCGCCGTATAGCGATCCTTCAGCCGCAGGAACGGTTTTTCGACGAGGAAATAGCTGGCCGTCGCGGCAACCAATGCCCACACGATACCGA
Organism: Burkholderia sp. BCC0044; assembly: GCF_902832955.1. Classification (NCBI taxonomy): domain Bacteria; kingdom Pseudomonadati; phylum Pseudomonadota; class Betaproteobacteria; order Burkholderiales; family Burkholderiaceae; genus Burkholderia; species Burkholderia sp. BCC0044. Next base: position 1,227,256 of record NZ_CADFDO010000002.1, read on the forward strand.
GCGGAAACCCGTGCGGCACAGGCAGTCGCGGATTCGCGAACGGCTGCTGCCACAAATAAAGGCTGAACGAAATCGTGCCGACGAACACCACCGGCCCGGCGCGCAGCCAGCGCGCGCACCAGAACTCGCCGCGGAACTTCAGCACGACGATCACGATCGCGATCAGCGCGGCTTCGAGCGTCACGCCATACGTCGCATTCCAGAAGCCGCCAAGCCGGTGTTCGGCGAGCGGCATGCCGAGCAGCACGACGAAGACGAGCGCCGTCACGATGCGCGCCTCGCCGCGCCACGAGCCGATCCACGCTTCGAGCCGTTCGCGGTTGAGTGACGCATAGCAGCCGATCAGGATCGGATCGACGCCCGTATGCAGCATCATCCCGAGTTGCCCGCGCAGCGCCGGTGCAGCGAAATACGTAATGGTGCGCACCAGCGGCACGATCAGGATCAGCGCGGCCAGCCAGCGCGTGCCGGCGCGGCGGATGCCGAACACGAACAGCAGCGGCCAGAACCAGTAGAACTGCTCCTCGAGCGCGAGCGACCAGAAATGACCGAGGTACCACGCGCCGTCCGGATGCAGCGCGTTGTCGCCGGTCAGCCCGAACCACGCCGAGTAATTCCAAAGATGCAGCGCCGCATAGAGCCACTGCCGCCGATCGACGTCGAAGCCGCCGGCGAATGCCACGATCGCGACGACCGCGAGATACACGTAGCAGGCCGGCCAGATCCGCAGCGCGCGGCGCACGTAGAACGACGTCAGCGCGATGCCGCCCGTGCGCTCGAACTCGGCGCGCAGCACGTTGGTGATCAGGAAACCGCTCAGCACGAAGAAGATCAGCACGCCGAGCCGGCCGTCGGCGATCAGCCGCAACGGCGCGTACCAGCCCGTATAGCCGCCGGGCAGCACATGCTCGGCATGGCCGACGACGACCATCGCGACCGCGACGGCGCGCAATCCGGTCAACTGCGTGACGCGATGGTTCATCGGCTGGTTTCCGTTGGCACGGTGGAAGAGCAGGAAGCGGCCGGCGTCCGATCTGCTCACCGACATGCCGCCGGATTTTGTATGAAAAATATCGGAATGAAATTGCTTCAAAAATCCGCGTGCCCCACACCGCCGACAACGCCGCGCCACGGCGGACCAACGTCCGGCGCGACGAATGGGCATAATGACAAGCCTTGTCCGGCGGCGGCCGGTCCGATGCCCACGCAACGAATTTTGCGGCGCTGCAACACCCGCTGTACCGTACCCGCCCGCATACCGGCCCGCGCCTCGTCCGCCTCCTGTCGACCCTCACCCGGAGCCTGCCTGTGTATCCCCCGATCGAACCTTACGCCCACGGCCATCTCGACACCGGCGACGGCCACAGCATCTACTGGGAGCGCTGCGGCAACCCGGCCGGCAAGCCCGCCGTATTCCTGCACGGCGGCCCTGGCGCCGGCTGCAGCCCCGACCATCGCCGTCTGTTCGATCCCGAGCGCTACGATATCCTGCTGTTCGACCAGCGCGGCTGCGGGCGCTCGACGCCGCACGCGAGCCTCGAGAACAACACGACGTGGGATCTGGTCGCCGATATCGAGCGCCTGCGCGAGATGGTCGGCGCCGGGCAATGGCTGGTGTTCGGCGGTTCGTGGGGCAGCGCGCTGGCGATCGCGTACGCGGAAACCCACCCCGAACGCGTGAGCGCGCTGATCGTGCGCGGCATCTTCACGATGCGTCGCGCGGAACTGCTGTGGTACTACCAGGAAGGCGCGTCGTGGCTGTTCCCCGATCTGTGGGAAGACTTCCTTGCGCCGATTCCGGAAGCGGAGCGCGGCGACCTGATGGCCGCCTACCATCGTCGGCTGACCGGCGACGACGAAGCCGCGAAGCTCGAAGCCGCGCGCGCGTGGAGCATCTGGGAAGGCCGCACGATCACGCTGCTGCCCGATCCCGCGCTCGCCGCGCACTTCGCGGACGGCCACTATGCGCTCGCGTTCGCGCGGATCGAAAACCACTACTTCGTGAACAAGGGCTTCGTCGAGGAAGGCCAGTTGCTGCGCGACGCGCATCGTCTCGCCGGCATCCCTGGTGTGATCGTGCAGGGCCGCTACGACATCGCGACGCCGGCGCGCACCGCATGGGAACTGTCGAAGGCGTGGCCGGACGCGACGTTCGAAATCGTGCCCGGCGCCGGGCACGCGTACAACGAGCCGGGGATTCTGGAAGCACTGGTCGCGGCGACGGACCGGTTCGCCGCCTGAGCGACGTAACGCGACGCGGCGCGTGTTTCCGTGCCTGCCGGCACGCTCACGCGCCGCCCGATCACAATGCGGCTTCGACGACCGTCCGGCCGCTGATCGCCCGCTCGACGAGCTGTTCGTCGCCGACCTTGCGGATCGCGTCGTCGAGCAGCCCTTCCGGTTCTTCGGTCGCCACCTTCAGCAGGCCCGACAGTCCGCGTGCGTCGAGCACCACGAGCGTTTCCATCGAGTCCGCGCGGCTCACGAGCACGCGGCGGAACGCGGGGCCCGCGCCGAAGCTCGCACAAAGCTCGATCGTCTCGCTGCCGATCGTGTAGTCGAAGTTCTTGATCATGTCCGCCGCCGTTGCAGGGAAATGGCGACGCGCGACGGCGCGGCGCCGTGACGTCGACGCACCCGCGCGTGCCGCCGGCGTGTCGGACCGGGGTCCGGACCGTTCGCCGACATCACCATGCTAGGCGTGCAGTATTAACGAAGACTTAAAGCGTTGGCAGGGTCTCGCGTCCCGTTCGGACGCGCATCGTGGGTACCAAACCGGCCGGCCATCGCACAATTGAAGCTCACCACGAATAGCCTTGCATGCCGTAATTTGTGTCGCGTCGGCGTCCCCACCACGGCAGGTAGGCATTGTTGCCGCCGCGCGCACGGAACCAGTCCTTGTCGGGATCGATCGGCGTGAGCTTCGACGGCGGCAGGACGACGACCGCGACGGGATGCTCCGGATCGGTCGTGCCGGCCACGAGTGCGTTGCCGCCGAAGTGGTTGATCCGGCCGATGGCGAGCGCGACGTCGGTCAATGCGCTGCCTGTTCCCATGTCGCCGAGTAGCGCGGCCGTGTTGAATGTCTGCTTCGAGTGGTCGTATTCGGGGAGGGTTTCGGTCAAGGTCCGGGAGAGCGAGGCAAGACGTGCCGACGATGCATCGCTGCCCTTGCCTGCGTCGTGAACGATGTAATGGAGATCCCGGACCGCGACGCCTGCATTGCGTGCCGCCTGATCGATGGTCGCCTTCCACGCCTGCACGGCTAGGGTCGTGCCGACCTTCTGTGGAAAATCATGCGTATTGCCGGTTGCGGCCTTGCCGATCCAGGCGAGCGGTTCGCGTTCGGCGTTGAAGCTTGGGCCGGCGAGGAACAGCACGACAAGGTTCTCGTTGATCTGTGCGTCCGTCGGCGGGAAGTTGGGCGCGTCCCAGTTCATCACCCAGACGCTCTTGTCGGGGTTCTCCTGCAAGTAGTCCAAAGCTTGGTTCAGGGACATGAAGCCTGCGTTCGCACCACCCTGCGTGATCTGTACGTCGGGAGGCGTGTCGCGGCTCCACAAAGTCTTGGGTGACGGCGGGCCGATCTCGAAGAAGTTCATCATCCGATCGATCATGCGCGATCGGGCATAGGCCGCATCGAGGCGCAGTGGAGCGGCAACTTCGACCCGGATACCCGCGAGTTCTCGCCAATCATTTTGCTTCTCGGGCCTCACCGTGTAGAAATATTTTGCATTGCTGAAGTAACGGGTGCGTATGAGCAAGATGAATTTATCAATGTACTTGGCATAGAAGCCCTTGAACGTCTCCGTTCCGCTATTGCCATAGGCAATGCCAGCTACCGATTGCAACGTCGTGAAGGATTTTGGATCAGTACGCACCATGTCGTCATTTTTGTTCGGCGTGACAAGGCCCTGTGCCCACAGCAATTGCCATTCGGTCGGGTAGTCCATGCGTTCCAACGGATTCAACCAGATCAAGCCAACAACCTGCGCCGTAAATGGCTTCACTGGCTCTTCTCCGACCGGCGTGGCATTTTCTACGCGCTCCGACGTCGGCACGGCATGTGCCGAACGCATCATGGCCGTGGTAGACAGAAACACCATGAGAGCCACCAGGCCGGGCACCACAACAAATCGCTTCATCCAATCTCCTACTTCCAATTGTGTTTGGTCGGGTTGTTCTACGTGCGTCATCAGCAAAGCCATTAGTAGAGTGGCGATTATCCATGCCGCGACTGCAATGGCGACACGTCGAGGCCATGTAGAAATCAGGGTCTTCAAATTGCACCCCCGACCTTGAGATAGACTTGAGCTTCGCGTTCGTCCACGATCGCGACGGGAATCTTGGCTTCGCTTTCCTCGGCATGTACCCATTCGTGAAGAGGCGTTCTATCGAGCGTTCCTGACGCAAAATAGTCGTAGTACTTCTTGTTCGGATTGTCATTGGGAATGCCGTCCCCCATCCGCCAATCCGCCTCAATCCGCAGGTCGTAGAGTTGCTCGGGCGTCAGATAGCAAACCCCAATCGCCACATCGTACGCAAGCGCCTTTTCGGCATGCTCGGGATTGGTCATCGTCGTGGAGTGATTTGTCGGGCTGTTGGTCGAACCACGATCGAGCCAATCGACAATCTGCTTGTCTCGCCATTCCTTGTAACCCTCCGGCATTTCGCTCTTGCCGTCCTCGCCGATCACGTGGCCATCACCATCGAGCCATTCCGTATTCAGCGTGCGCCGCGCCTCCATCCGCATCAACGCGCGGTCCTCGTAACGCTGTCCGGCTTCGCTCTCTGCCGTCCCTTGCGCGACGCTGTCCTTGTTCTTCGCCTTGTACTGATCGTAAGGATCGTCCGCGCGCTTGTCTGCCTCGCTCTTGCTTGCGTCGCGCCATGCGGCCGGCGGATCGTTGCCTTCGTTGAAGTCGCTTATCGCATTGCCGTCCCTCGTTTCGATGGGCTTGCCGAACCGCAACGCTTGCGGCGGGAACGGTTCGTCGAGTGCCGGCGCGTCCGCTACAACGGCCCAGCCCTTCGGCGGAAGGGCGTTCACGCGGAACATATTCAATGCCGAGCTGATCTGGGTCACGAAAAACATGATCGGCGCGGATGCAAGCGTGGCCGCCACCCCGAACACGGACTCGTTTCCCTTGAGCGCACCGATGAGATTGAACTTGGCCGGCGGCGAAGGCGGGTACCAGAATCCCGACGTCTTTCCCTTTTGCCGATGCCGCCAGTCGTCTTCCCAATACTGATAGCGCTCCTGCACGCCAACCTGGAAGCCGGAGGCAAAGACGCGCTGCGTCAGCACGCCGGGGACGCTGATATCGTTCAGCTCGTTCTCGTCGATGCCGCGCCAGCCGATGCCTTGAACCGTGACCGCTGAAATCACCTGGTCGTGTGGACAGCAATACGCGGTGACGCGACCATATGTCGATCCGTTCAGGCCGTGGCGAGCCCGATCCTCTTGTGCCGCATAACACCGCTTGCTGGTCGGCGATACCCGTTCGTTGGCCATGTCTTCATCGATCTTGCCGGCGGGCAGTTCGTGGGCTTTGCGCGTGCCGATGATCGACAGAAACTTGCCGAACGTTTTCGTGCGGGCGGCGTAGGTCTGCCGTCCGCGGCGGCCGCTGCCGTCCCTGGTCGCGCGTTGCGACCAGGTATCCATGAACGTATCGGATGGATTGGGGCCGTCCGCGCGCGCAAGGCTGTACGGCGCATTCGCCAGTACGTAGGCATCCGCCACGCAATGTCCGCTACGTCCCCACGGATCTTCGACATCGGGCAGTGCATCGCCGAAGAACGCTGCCGTCAGGCCCACGATGTTGCCCTGGCTATGGCATACGACGGTAATCGGCACGTCGGCCTGCATGCGGCGAATCGACTCGATCAGCCTCGCCAGGCGCAACGCCGCGAGCACGCCATATGCGCGGGGCGGCGCGCGATACAGCGGCCGGTTGGTCGGGTTGATCCCCTGGACGGTCAACCATCCGGCCGCACGATCGTCGAGGCCACCGTGCCAGAGATCGGGCAGGCTCGCGCAGCCGTTCGTGAACGGACCGCCGCCCCAATAGTCCTTCTCGTTCAGGAAAATCTTGTCGCCGTACTCTTTCAGCTCTGCGGCGGTTGCCCGATAGCCCCATCGGAAATGAATGACGGGCGAGAAGGACGGATCGGATTTGATGTAGTTACCGGACCAAAGCGTCGGATTCAAAAACCCGTCCGGCGTCACGCTTTCCGTGTACTTCGCCGGCACCAATTGCCCGGCGTCGATGCCGTGATACATCAATTGATCGTCCTGCCGCCCGAGCCGGCGATTCAGGCCATTGCACAGCCCCTGCTCGGCGGCTTCGAACCATTCGCCTTCGGAGTTCACCCCATGGACGAAGATGACGATACCGGGCAACGGCATTTGCTTGATGCAGATCAGCCGAGTGTCTTTCGTCCACATCGACACCCCGTCGCCTCGGCCGACGACGATCGGTGGAGGCTTGCGTGGCGTTCCGGTGCTGTCCGACTCGGTGGCATCGATCGACCGTGCGACGGGTTCGTCCGTCGCCGAGCGATAATCGGGATAAAGCTGCGTCACCCTGGCTCCTGCGCGCGGTTTGGTGTTTTTCTGCCGTTCCGCCGCCAGCCGTTCAGGCTGACGCGACGTGAACGCAGATCCGGATCATCGGAAATCCGGGCACCAGCGCACAAGTGCAGTTTTCTCTTTTCCTACAGAATTGAACTCGTCCGATTCAATCGAACGGAATGACACGTGACTTTCCGGTCATGTCTCACGGTCGAGTACGAAGTGTCTTCCGAGCCGCGCGCATGGACCGTCCGGTTCGCAGCCATCACGAACGTACGCGCCTGCAGACACGCGATCAACAAACGACCGCTCCGATCGGCGAACCCGCGTCAATCGGCATCGAGCGGCTCGACCGTCACCCCGACCTTCAGCTCCTGATCCGCACCGCCGCCCCGAATCACGCCGCGCAGCGGCGTCACGTCGGCATAATCGCGCCCGACCGACAGCATCACGTAGTCGTCGCCCGGCGCGCGATCGTTGGTCGGATCGAGTTGCAGCCAGCCGCCGTCCTCGGGCCACGCCGGGTCGTACACGTCGACCCACGCATGCGACGCATCGGCGCCGATCAGCCGCGGCTGGCCGGGCGGCGGCTGCGTGAGCAGGTAGCCGCTGACGTAACGCGCGGCCAGCCCGAGCGAGCGCAGCGCGCCGATCATCACGTGCGCGAAATCCTGGCAGACGCCCTTGCGCAACCGCAGCGCATCGAGCGCCGACGTCGTGATGTCGGTGCTGTTCGGCGTGTACGCGAAATCGGCATGCACGCGCCGCATCAGGTCCCACGCCGCCTGCACGAGCGGCCGTTGCGGCGTGAAGCTCGCGGCCGCGTACGCGGCGAGTTCGGGGTCGCACGCCACGTGCGGCGACGCGAACACGAACTCGCTCGCCGGGTCGTAAGGCTGCCCCGCGCGGAACTGCAAGCGGTCGCGCACGGCCTCCCATGCGGTGGCATGCGCGGCATCCGGGTTCGCGATCGCAGGCGGCGGCGCGCCGCGCGCGCCGAGCGACCACACGGGCGGCGTCACGCGCACGGTGCTGCGGCTGCGCACCAGCAGCGTGTCGTGCGGCAGGTTCAGCGCGAACGACGCGCGCGCATTGCCGAACGCGTCGACTTCGGTGCAGACCGATTCCGGTGCGGGCTCGATGTCGAGCGAGAACGACAACACCTGCTGGCGCGGCGTCGCGAGCGGTTGCAGGCGTGCCTGGTGCTGCGCGGATTCGACACGCGCCGCGTAACGGTATTCGGTGTCGTGCGTGACACGCAGCAACCGGCCCGGCGCGACGGCGGCCGGTGCACCCGGTGCGGCCTGGCCTTGGCCTTGACTCTGGGCCTGAGCGGGAGCTGAAGCTGACGCTGGCGCCGAGACCACTGCCTGCCGTGCGCTTCCAGAACCCGTCGGTGTTTTCAGCGCGCCTTTCGTCGTCACCATAGCGTCCTGCCCGCCTCGCGCACGTGGCTGAAATAGCGCTCGCCGATCCGGTTCGACAGCTCCCACACCGCCTTCACCGTCGTATCGAGCGCGGCGAGCAGCTTGTCGTGCCGCCCGTCTTCGGCCGTCTCGCACAGCTCGTGCAGCGACCACGCGGGGATGTCCGGCACCGTCTCGGCCAGCTCGGACAGCGCATAACCTTCGCTGCGCTCGACCTTCGTGAGCCGGCCGCGCAGCGCCTGCACGACCCAGCCGAGCGAGCGCGGGTTGTCGGTATCGAGCACGACGAGCGACAGCAGCGGCGCGACGTCGAAGCCGCGCTGGAACCGCGAGCGGAACGTGATCGTGCTGTCGAACAGTTCCAGCACGAGTTCGAAGCCGTCCTGCCGATGCACGGCGCCTTCGTCGAACGCGAACTTCAGCACGCTGCACAGGAAGTCGAGCCGGTCGATCTGCCGGCCGATCGACAGCAATCGCCAGCCGTCGTCGCGCGTCATGTTGTCGGTCTGCGCGCCGGTGATCGCGCCGAGCAGCAGGCCGAGACGTTCCAGCAGTTGCAGCGCGTCGTTGCCGACCTGCTCCTCCGCTTCCTGCTGTCCTGCGCTGTCGGCGAACAGCTGGGTCGCGTCGTCGATCAGCCGCCACTGATCGCTCGACAGCCGCTCGCGGATCGCGGCAGCCGCACCGCGCATGCCGAACAGGCACGACGCGATCCCCGACGTGCGGTCGGCGCCGCGCGTCAGCGACGTCGCCAGCTCGTGCTGGAACGCGCGCGGCGCATCGACGGCGTGCGGCGCGTCGGCCGCGATCAGCCCGGTGTCGCGGCACAGCGTGTCGATGAGTTCCAGATGCGCGGGGCTGTCGACGTCGTCTTCGCCGCGCAGCCGTTCGAGCGCGGCACGCGCGAGGCGCATCAGGTTGGTCGCGCGCTCGGTGTAGCGGCCGAGCCAGAACAGGTTCTCGGCCGCGCGGCTCGCGATCGCGCGCGGCCGCTCGACGAGATCGTCGGGGCCGAGGTGCGTCTGCAGCAGCGTCGTCGAATCGACGATGCCCTCGGTCATCACCCACGTATCGACGGTGCTGCCGCCGCGAGGCATCGGCGCGTTGAACAACGTGTCGCGCGTGCCGACCCGCGACAGCCCGCCCGGCAGAAGCCGCCAGCGCTGCGCGCCGTCGGCGAGTGCGAACACGCGCAGCAGCAGCGGCTGCGGCAAGATGCGCGCGCCGCCGTTGCCGTCGGGCGCGTCGTGCCGCGGCCAGGTCGGCGCCTGCGACAGCGGCAGGTCGGCCTGCACGGTGTAATGCTCGGGCCGCGCGAGAATCCGCGCCCGCCATTCCGCGAGTTGCGCCTGCGTGAGCCGCGCGCCGATCACCGGCTCGAATGCACCGCCGTCCTGCACGTCGGGCGGATAGGATGCCTTGACGATGCCGCGCGCGAGCTGCGGCAGCGCGTCGTTGCACGCGGCCGCCTCGCCGCACCACCACGAATGCACGGCCGGCAGCGTCAGCGTTTCGCCGAGCAAGCCTTCCGCGAGACGCGGCATGAAGCCGAGCATCGCCGGCGATTCGAGGAAGCCCGAGCCCGGCGCGTTCGCGAGCAGCACGTTGCCCGCGCGCACGGCCTGCAATAGCCCCGGCACGCCGAGCATCGAATCGGGCCGCAGTTCGAGCGGATCGAGCCACGCATCGTCGACGCGCCGCAGGATCCCGTGCACCGGTTCGAGCCCGCTCAGCGTCTTCAGGAACACGCGGTTGTCGCGCGCGGTCAGGTCGCCGCCTTCGACGAGCGTGAGGCCGAGATAGCGCGCGAGATACGCATGCTCGAAATAGGTCGCGCTGTGCGGCCCCGGCGTCAGCAGCACGATCCGCGAATTCTTCGCGGCGGGGCTGAGCGACTGCATGCTCTGCAGCAGCGCACGGTACGCGGATGCAAGCCGCTGCACGCGCAGCCCGCGAAACCCGCGCGGAAAGAGCCGCGACACGATCAGCCGGTTCTCGAGCAGGTAGCCGAGGCCGGCCGGGCCCTGCGTGTGCTGCGCGACGATCCGCCACTGCCCGTCCGGGCCGCGCGCGAGATCGAACGCGACGACGTGCAGCCACGTATCGCCCGGCACGTGCGCACCGCGCATCGCACGCAGGTAGCCGGGGTGGCCGGTGACGAGCGCGGGCGGCAAGAGCCCGCGCTCGAGGATCGTCTGCGGCCCGTACAGGTCGGCCAGCGTCGCGTTGAGCAGCCGCACGCGCTGCAGCACGCCGCGCTCGATCGCGACCCAGTCCTCGGGCGTGACGATCAGCGGCAGCAGGTCGAGCGACCACGGGCCGACCGCGCCGTCGCCGGCGCGCTGCTCGTGCAACTGGTAGAACAGGCCGTTCTCGCGCATGCGCCGATGCAGCGCGTCGGCGCGGCGATCGAGGTCGGCCACGCCGTCGCTGCCGATCGACGTGAAGAAGCTGCGCCACGCGGGCGCCAGCGCAGGCGCGTGCAGGCCGGCCGCGCTGCCGCGCAGTTCGTCGTAGCGGCCGGCGGCGGCCGGCGCCGCGAGCGCGGCGGCCAGTTCGGCGGCGTCCGGCTGCGCGCCGGTATCGAAAAGCGTGGGCATCGCGTCGAGGGCGGCGAGATGATCGAGGTCAATGGGCGGCACGATGTCGTTCCGTCGTCAGGGTGCGGCCGCGCATGCGCGCCGCCAGTCGGGCGGCAAGCCGCAGGGCGGAACCGCAATCTGCCCGCATCCTAGCACTCCGGCGGCGGCGCGACCCGCCGGTGCGCCCGGAGATCGCGAACCGCGCATCGTCGTCCGCCCCGTCATCGATCGTTCACGGCCGCCGCAAGTCGAGCGTGAACGGGAATTCACGGCTCGGCGTGGCAGCCGCGACGTCCATCCTGCCCGGCGTGTGCCCGATCTCGACGAAGCGCGCGAGCCGGCGGCTCTCGGCCTCGTACGCATTGATCGGGAACGTCGCGTAGTTGCGTCCGCCCGGATGCGCGACGTGATACCGGCAGCCGCCGAGCGAGCGTTGCAGCCACGTATCGACGATGTCGAACGTGAGCGGCGCGTGCACGCCGATGGTCGGATGCAGCGCCGACGGCGGCGACCACGCCTTGTAGCGCACGCCCGCGACGTACTCGCCGACGGTGCCGGTCGGCTGCAGCGGCAACGCACGCCCGTTGACGGTCACGACGTGCCGGTTGTCGTTCAGCCCCGTCACGCGCACTTCGAGCCGCTCGACCGACGAATCGACGTAGCGCACCGTGCCGCCGGCCGCGCCCTCCTCGCCCATCACGTGCCACGGTTCCAGCGCGCCGCGCAGCGACAGTTCCATCCCGTTCACCGCGATCTGCCCGAACAGCGGGAAACGGAATTCGAAGTGCGGCGCGAACCACGCGGGATCGAACGCGAAACCGGCGTCGCGCAGCTCGGCCAGCACGTCGTCGAAATCCATCTGAAGAAATTCCGGCAGCATGAAGCGATCATGCAGCGCGGTGCCCCAGCGCGTGAGCGGCGTCGTGTACGGCGTGGCCCAGAAGCGCGCGACCAGCGCGCGCAGCAGCAGTTGCTGCACGATGCTCATCCGCGCATGCGGCGGCATCTCGAATGCGCGCAGTTCGAGCAGGCCGAGCCGCCCGGTGGACGAATCGGGCGAATACAGCTTGTCGATGCAGAACTCGCTGCGGTGCGTGTTGCCCGTCACGTCGATCAGCAGGTTGCGCAGCACGCGGTCGACGAGCCAAGGCGGCATGTCCTGCCCGAACAGCAGCTTGCTGCGCTGGATCTCCGCGAACGCGATGTCGAGCTCGTAGAGCTGGTCGTTGCGCGCTTCGTCGACGCGCGGCGCCTGGCTCGTCGGCCCGAGGAACAGCCCCGAGAACAGGTACGACAGCGACGGATGGTTGTGCCAGTACGCGATCAGGCTCGCGAGCAGGTCCGGGCGGCGCAGGAACGGGCTGTCGGCCGGCGTCGCGCCGCCGAGCACGAAGTGGTTGCCGCCGCCCGTGCCGACGTGCCGCCCGTCGACCATGAACTTCTCGCTGCACAGCCGCGATTGCCACGCGGCGTCGTACAGGAATTCGGTGTGGTCGACGAGTTCGTCGAAGTTCGCGGCCGGATGGATGTTCACCTCGATCACGCCGGGGTCGGGCGTCACCTGCAGCAGCTTCAGCCGGGCGTCGCGCGGCGGCGGATAGCCTTCGAGCACGAGCTTCACGCCGAGCGCGTGCGCGGTCAGCTCGATCGCGCCGACCAGCTCGAGATAATCCTCGAGCGCGGCGAGCGGCGGCATGAACAGGTACAGGATACCGTTGCGCACTTCGACGCACAGCGCGGTGCGCGTGATCCACGCGGCCGATTCGAAGCGCTCGGGCCGGCGATGCGGGTCCGCGGCGCCCGGCCGGCCGCTCGCGGCCGTGCCGTCGGCGCGCCACTGCATCACGGTCTGCGCGGACGCTTCGCGATGCACGCCGGCCAGGTAACGCGGCGCGTCGGCCGGGCCCGCGTAGCGGGCGCGAATGGCGGCGGCGTCCGGCAATGCGTCGCGCGGCGCGAACGGATCGCGTTCGACGAGATACGGATGGTCGGCGCGCGCCGCCCACGGCAGCGAATCGAGCGGCAGCCGATAGCCCATCGGCGAATCGCCCGGCACGAGGTACATCCGCTCGTCGCGGAAGAACCACGGGCCCGTCTGCCAGCGCGGCCCGTCGAGGCCCGGCGTATCGTCCGTGCGCTTGACCGGCAGCACATAGCCGACCACGCTGTCGAGCTGCTGCTCGAACACCTTGCGCAGCCGCGCGCGTTCGAGCTCGTCGTCGAGGCGCGCGTCGAACGGATCGACGTTGACCGGCAGCCGGCGCTCGCGCCACAGGTAGTACCAGACATCCTCGTAGCCGGGCTCGATGAATTCGCCGCTCAGGTTCAGCCGCGCGGCGAGCGCATCGATGAAGCGCTTCGCGTCGTCGGTCGTGTACGCGGACGGCTCGCGCTCGTCGGCGAACAGCGACGGATCGTGCCACACGGGCTGGCCGTCCGCGCGCCAGAAGATCGACAGCGCCCAGCGCGGCAACTGCTCGCCCGGGTACCACTTGCCCTGCCCGAAATGCAGGAAGCCGCCGTCGCCGTATTCGGCGCGCAGCCGCTGCACGAGTTCGGTCGCGTAGCCGCGCTTGGTCGGGCCGAGCGCATCGGTGTTCCACTCGGCGCCGTCGCGATCGTCGATCGACACGAAGGTCGGCTCGCCGCCCTGCGTGAGCCGCACGTCGCCGGCGGCCAGCGCGCCGTCGACCTGCGTGCCGAGCGCGAGCACCGCATCCCACTGCGATTCCGTATACGGCTTCGTCACGCGCGGCGACTCGTACACGCGCGTCACGCTCATCTCGTGCTCGAACGACACCTCGCACTCGTCGATCAGCCCTTCGACCGGCGCGGCGCTCGTCGGCTGCGGCGTGCACGCGAGCGGAATGTGCCCTTCGCCGGCGAGCAGGCCCGACGTCGGATCGAAGCCGATCCAGCCGGCGCCCGGCAGGTAGACCTCGCACCACGCGTGCAGGTCGGTGAAATCGACCGACGTGCCGCTCGGGCCGTCGAGCGATTTCACGTCGGGCGTGAGCTGGATCAGGTAGCCCGACACGAAGCGCGCGGCGATGCCGAGATGGCGGCACAGCTGCACGAGCAGCCACGCGCTGTCGCGGCACGAGCCGGACGCGAGTTCGAGCGTCTGCACGGGCGTCTGCACGCCCGGCTCCATCCGCACGAGATAGCCGATGTCGCGCTGCAGCTGCTGGTTCAGCGCGACGAGAAAGTTCGTGGTGCCGGCCGGCGTGCGGTCGACGCCGTCGAGATACGCGCGAAACAGCGGCGCGGCGCTCGTCTGCGGATCGCATGCGAGATACGGCGCGAGCTCGGTCTTCAGCGCGTCGTCATAGCTGAACGGGTATTGCTCCGCGCTCGCTTCGAGGAAGAAGTCGAACGGGTTGTACACCGACATCTCGGCGACGAGATCGATCGTGATCTCGAAGTGCTCGGTGCGCTCCGGAAACACGAGCCGCGCGAGATAGTTCGAGAACGGGTCCTGCTGCCAGTTGATGAAGTGCTGCGCGGGCTCGACCGTCATCGAATACGCGAGGATCGGCGTCCGGCAATGCGGCGCGGGCCGCAGCCGCACGACCTGCGGGCCGAGGTTGACGAGCCGGTCGTAGCGATAGCGGGTGGTGTGATGCAGCGCGACGTGGATGGACATGGGAGCTCGGGTCGGGTTGGGCCGGCCGCGCACGCCGCGTCGCTTTCGACGCGGCGGCCCGGCATGGCGGATTCGGCGAAGGCGCGCCGCGGGTCAGACGAGTTCCGGCGTCTGCACGACGCTGATCTCGACGCCGACGGCCGTCGCGCCGAGCCCCGTCACCGGCTGCGCGTCGCGATGGTCGAGGCCGACCGCGATGCGCACATAGCGTTCGTCCGGGCAACGGTTCATGAACGGGTCGAAGCCGACCCAGCCGAGCCCTTCGACATAGGCCTCGGCCCATGCATGGCCGGCCGGCTGCTGTGCCAGCGCGGTGGCTTGCGGCTGCGCACCGAGTGCCGCCGGCGACTGCCCCTGGGATTGCGACTTCGACTGCCCTTGCGATTGCGACTGCGTCTGTGATTGCGACTGCGATTGCGCGCCATGCGATGCGCCGAGCACCTGCTGCATCCCGTCGCCGCTCTGCAGCGCAAGCGCTTCCTCCTCCTCGACGTCGCCGGCGTTCTGCTTCGCGTCGGCGATGCGCTGCATCGCGCTGTCGGCCAGCACGTAGCCCGAGATGTAGCGCGCGGGAATCTTCAGCACGCGGGCGGCCGCGATGAACGCGTGCGCATGGTCGCGGCTCGTGCCCTCGCCGCTTTGCAGCGCGGTTTCCGCATCGACGGCGGCGTCGGCGGCCAGGTTCGGCGCATACGCGATGCGGCCGTGCACTTCCGTCATCAGCCAGTGCAATGCGTCGAGGCCGCGCGGCTCGATCGGCAGCGCCTGAGCGAGCTCACGCACGGTCTCGCCCGCCTTCGTGAGCGCGGTCTCGCGCTCGAAGATCCACGGCGGCGCATAGCCTTCGGGATTGCCGATGATGCCCGCGCGATCCTGCGTCTCGACGACGCCGGCCGCCACGACGACGACCTCGGTCTTCGCGCCGCGATCGTGGCGCACGAGGTCGATCCGGTTGCCGAGCCCGTCGGCGTACGACAGCGTCGGCTCGACGCCGTCGATCGTGACCTGCCACGCGCGCACCGTCTGCCCGGGCCCCGACTGCGGGCGCAGGCGCAGCCGTTGCAGCGCATGGCTGGCTTGATCGTCGAACTGATAACGCGAAATGTGTCGAATGGCGAGTCGCATGGCAAGTCTCAGTCGAAGTTGTAAGCCTGGGCGATTTCGAGCCCGAGGCTGTTGTTGCGGCCGATGAAGTCGGTCAGGAACTCGTGCAGGCCGCTCTTGAAGATCCGCTCGACCGACGTATCGGACAGCAGTTGCAGAATCTTCGTGGCCGTGTCGTGACACGGGTGTGTCACGCCGTAATCCTTCGCGAGCAGGTTCAGGCTCGACACGACGCGTCCGTAGCAATAACGCAGCGAACGCGGCATGCGGCCGTTCAGGATCAGGTAGTCGGCGATGTTCAGCGGCTTGTACTGCACGTCGTACACCCAGCGGTACGAACGATGCGCGGCGACGCAGCGCAGGATCGTCTCCCATTGGTAGTTGTCGAGGATCGTGCCGACGTGCGACACCGACGGCAGCAGCAGGTGATACTTCACGTCGATGATCCGCGCGGTGTTGTCCGCGCGTTCGATGAAGGCGCCGATCTGCGCGAAATCGAAGATCTCGTTGCGCAGCATCGTGCTGTAGAAGCTGCCGAGGATCAGCGCGGTTTCGCGCTTCACCTGGTCGAGCACGGCCGGCAGCTCGCTTTCCGGCACCGGCTGCGCGAGTGCGCGGCGCAGCGCGAGCCACGCGCCGTTCACGCTTTCCCACGCCTCCCGCGTGAGCGCCGTGCGCACCATCCGCGCGTTCGAGCGCGCGGCCTCGATGCACGACAGCACGCTCGACGGGTTGTCGCGGTCGCGCAGCAGGTAGTCGGTCACGGTATCGGCCGCATACGCGTCGTATTTCTCCCGATAGCCGTCGTCGGCGCCCGAGCTGACGAGCACCGACGACCATTCTGCCGGCGCGTCGGCCGTGCGCGTGAGCGCCATCCGCAGCCCGGCATCGACGATGCGCGCGATGTTCTCCGCGCGCTCGATATAGCGGTACATCCAGTAGAGACCGCTTGCAGTACGTCCCAGAAGCATCTCGTGTCCACTCCGTCTTCGTTCGGTTCGCGCGCCGGCTCCGGCGCGCGCGGTCGTGCCCGGCTCAGTCGGCCAGCACCCAGGTGTCCTTGGTGCCGCCGCCCTGGCTCGAGTTGACGACGAGCGATCCTTCCTGCAGCGCGACGCGCGTGAGCCCGCCCGGCGTGATGCGGATCCGGTCCGACACCAGCACGAACGGCCGCAGGTCGACGTGGCGCGGCGCGAGGCCGGCGTCGGTCAGGATCGGCGTCGTGGACAGCGCGAGCGTCGGTTGCGCGATGTAGTTCGCGGGACGCGCGCGCAGCTTCGCGGAAAATGCCTCGAGTTCGGCCTTCGACGCGCACGGGCCGACCAGCATCCCGTAGCCGCCCGAGCCGTGCACCTCCTTCACGACCAGTTCGTCGAGATGCTCGAGCACGTACTTCAGGCTATCGGCCTCGCCGCAGCGCCAGGTCGGCACGTTCTCCAGCAGCGCCTTGCGGCCCGTGTAGAACTCGACGATTTCCGGCATGTACGAGTAGATCGCCTTGTCGTCGGCGATGCCGGTGCCGGGCGCGTTCGCGATCGTGATATTGCCCGCGCGGTACACGTCCATGATGCCGGCCACGCCGAGCACCGAATCGGGCCGGAACGTGAGCGGATCGAGGAACGCGTCGTCGACGCGGCGGTACAGCACGTCGATCGGCTGGAAGCCTTCGGTCGTGCGCATCGCGACGCGGCCGTCGATCACCTGCAGGTCGCTGCCCTCGACGAGGTGCACGCCCATCTGGTCGGCGAGGAACGAGTGCTCGTAGTACGCGGAATTGTGGATGCCGGGCGTGAGCACCGCGATGGTCGGGTTGTCGGCGTTGCCGCCCGGCGGGCACACGGCCGCGAGCGACTGGCGCAGCATCTGCGGATAGGTTTCGACCGGGCGCACCTTGACCTGCTGGAACAGCTCGGGGAAGAGCTGCATCATCGTTTCGCGGTTTTCCAGCATGTACGACACGCCGGACGGCGTGCGCGCGTTGTCCTCGAGCACGTAGAACGCGTTCTCGCCGGTGCGCACGATGTCGACGCCGATGATGTGCGTGTAAACGTTGCCGGGCGGCCGGAAGTCGATCATCTCCGGGATGAACGCTTCGTTGTGCGCGATCAGGTGCTTCGGCACGATGCCCGCGCGCACGATTTCCTGGCGGTGGTAGATGTCGTCGAGGAACGCGTTCAGCGCCATCACGCGCTGCTCGATGCCGAGCGACAGCCGGCTCCATTCCGCCCCGGAGATGATGCGCGGGACGATGTCGAACGGAATCAGCCGCTCGGCGGCCTCCGCGTCGCCGTAGACGGCGAACGTGATGCCCGTCTTGCGGAACACGCCTTCCGCGTCGTGGGCCTTCTGGGCGAGGCTCGCAGGATTCTGCGTGTCGAGCCATTGCTTCAGGCGCGCGTAAGGCGCCCTTACCATGTCGCCGGATTGCAGCATTTCATCGAATGGCTTCATCGATCTTCTCTCCATCGATCGTTTTCCCCGGCATTGCGCATGCCGGACCGGCGTACTGAATGCTTCGCAAGGAACGTGCCTTGCTTGATCCGCTCGATATCCCCCCGTTTTTCGCGCCGCGTCAGGCATGCCTGCGCGGCATTACGCACCACAACGGTGCAACGCCGGACGCGCCGGGCGCTTGCGGTGCGCCGCGAGCGTGCACGATCGGTGCTGCGCCGCGTCCGACGAACATAGTTCTCCCACGTGTCACGGATGTGCAATCTGCACTGCACCAAAAGCGGCGAGCCGGCGCCCCCGAAACGACCATGAACGGGTGGGCCGGCACGCACACGGCGCAGCCGGCCCTGGGGGAAGTGCCGTCCAGGCGGGCCGGACAGTCCGACGCGATGAACTGTCCGGTTAACCGGTCCGGCCCCTCAACGCTATGCAGCCGTAATCCCGCCGACAACGCCCATGCATATTTCGACTGACACCGATCGAAAAAAAACATCGGCCCGACCGGCGCGATGCGCGGTACGCTAGAACGTTGGTGCAGCAGACGGCGCCGCCTTTCAGGCGCCCGACTATAAAAAGCGAAGATCGAAATGGAAGCAAAGTGGCTGGAAGATTTCCTGAGCCTTGCGGATACCAAGAGCTTTTCCCGGGCCGCACGTCACCGGCACCTGACGCAGTCGGCGTTCAGCAGACGAATCGCCGCGCTTGAAACCTGGATGGACGCGAAGCTGGTCGACCGGAGCATCAACCCGGTCGCGCTGACGCCCGCCGGCCAGATGTTCCGCGGGCTCGCCGCGGACATCCTGCGCAGCATGTATGCGGCCCGTAATCTCGTGAACGGCTACGACCAGTTCGCGGCGAGCGACCAGGTCGTGCGCTTCGCCGTCGCGCACACGCTCGTGTTCACGCTGTTTCCCGAATGGCTGAAGCAGCTCAACAACGAGGTCGGCCACGTGACCGCGCGCGTCAATGCGGTGAACGTGCCCGAAGGCGTGCAGCAGCTGGTCGAAGGCGAATGCGACCTGCTGCTCGGCTATCACCATCCGCAGTTGCCGATCGTGCTCGATCCGAACCACTTCCCGTTCGTCAGCCTCGGCGTCGAGCGGATCCTGCCCGTGTCGTCGCCCGACGCGCGCGGCAAGCCGGTGTTCCAGCTGCCCGGCACGCCCGATGCCCCGCTGCCGCTGCTCGCGTATTCGTCGGGCGCCTTTCTCGGCAACATCGTCGAGATGCTGCTGCTGAACGCGACCGAGCCGTACGTACTGCACCGGTGCTTCGAGACGCACATGTCCGAGGCGCTGAAAGGCATGGTCGTGGCCGGGCACGGCATCGGCTGGCTGCCGGAAAGCTGCGTCGCGAAGGAACTCGCGGACGGCACGCTCGTGTGTGCGGGCACCGGCGACTGGATCACCGAACTCGAAATCCGCCTGTATCGATCGGCGCGCAAGCGCGGGCTCGCGGCCGAGCAGCTGTGGGCCTACATCATGAACCGGCCGCGCGCGGCGATCGACGGTGCGATCGGCGCTGAAGAAGCGGCCGCGCCGGCGATGCGCAGCGCGCGGCGAAGCGCGGGCGGCAGCCGCTGACGCGGGCTCGCGCCGTGGAATCCACGGCGCGCATGCGCGTTGTTTCGATAGCCATCGATAATCCCGTCGCACGCCATCAAACTCCGTCGCCGGCCTGTCGTCGATCTCGATAAAGCGCAAACGTTTGCGATTCATGTCGTATTTTTTACTGTTTTCCGTATTAAGTAAGAATAATCAGCACGCTTTTCCAGACAGAAATACCTTGTTACACAAGTTTCTATTTACCTGCAACTGTCGAAACGATCAAAAACGTCGCACCCTCATTTCATGAAGTGCGATCTGTATCCGGACCTTCATAGATTCGCCTTCAATACAGGCGCAATAGTTTCTTTTATCAGTCGTTATTTTTCGGCACGAACGTCGATACCTCCGACGTGAGGCAAAGCGCGCTCGATCATCGCTACCGACGAGCAATTTTCATGTTCGGCAATATCGACTTTATTCAGAATTAAGAAATCCTCACCAATTCCTCCTTATCCTATTTAGATAGGATCTTTTCTGTCGTCCCATTCGGGCCACACGCGGTTGTTGGTTCAAAAGCCATCGTGTATCAATAGCGTGTCGCAAAAAGAACGTTGGCAAATTAGACAGGAACCGATGCGCGTCATTGGTTCCGGATGGGAGATTGCAATGTCACCTTCGCTTCGACAGCGTGCTCGCCCTTTGCTGTGCGTCGCTCTCTCCACGCTGTGCATGAACGCCATGGCCCAGGCATCGGCGGCCTCGTCGCCGGCGGCCGCGCCGGGGGCAAACCGGTACGTGATTTCGTATATCTGCGGTGACGCGCGGATCGACGGTACCGCGCCGCTTCCGCCTGACGGGCGCCCATACAACCTGGGCGTGTCGTTCTTGTCGGGGAGCACCGGACAGCCGCTCTCCAACGTGCAGGTGCGCCTGCGCCGGCATGGGCGCGTGCTCGTCGAATTCAATGCATCGGGATCGCGCTGCCTGTTCAGCGTGCCGGATGCGAGCTACCGGGTCGAAGGGACCTATCAGGGAGCCACCCAGTTCGCGATCGTCGAGACCGGCACGCTCACGACGCAGTTGCGATGGTGAGCGTCGCGCCGCCCCGCGCCAATCGCGTCATTCGTGGAACGCTTCGAATCAAGGAGTCTTGAATGCCTCGTGCAGAACGACCGGACGGCTCGCCCGACCGCCAGCCAAAACCCTCGTGGGGTCCGGGAAAGAATGCGGCGCTCAGCGTTGCCGCCTTTGCCGCGATCTTCGGCGCCTTCGCGTATGTCGAGCGAGACGCGAGGGTCGGCCATGCGAGCGTGACGCACGATATCGCCGGCGTGATCGGCAACGCCGCCGGCAAGTACCGCGAATTCATCGTGGCGGCGACGGGCGGCGCGTCCGGCACGGCGGCGCCCGCCGGATCGACGGCGTCTGCCCGCTCGACGGCGACGGTCGCGCAAGCCGGGCCGGTTCCGCCGTCTGCATCGACGCCGCCCGCCATGTCGGCCGCAGCCGAACCGCCCGCGCCGCCGCAAACGACGACGACGGCCCGCTCCGACGTGAAACCCGTGCGGCCCGCGCACGTGCCGGCGACGAAGCTCGCGGGCGATCCGCACGCCGCGTCGAGCGCCAGTCGCACGGCGCGCCCCGGCGACGCGCACCGGACGTCACGTTCGCAGGCGCTGGCGCGCGCGAGAAAACACCCCGACCCCGTGCCGACACGGCAACCGCAGTCGTATCTCGCCGGCACGTCGCCCATGGAAACCACCCGCGTCACGCACGATGAGCTGGAAGGCGCCCGCGCGCTGGCCAAGGCACGCTGGTGCGCACAGATCGACGAATGGAGCTGTGTGGAGCAAAACGCGAGTCGTGCACTCGCCATCGACCCGAAGAACAGCGAATCGCGCGCACTGCTTGGACAAGCGATCCGCAACCGCCTGTAAACCGGTCGAATGCCGCCGGGCCTCGCCGCCCGGCGGTGCGACGGCCGGCGACGAACGCCGTCGGGCGTGCAACCGATGTGAACGTTTCAAAGTGAGGAGACATCGTGGCTAACAATCGTCAACAACAATGCACCACCGTCGTTCCGCCGACCCGGCGGATCCTCCTGCATGCGCCGCTGCTGTGCCTGCTCGTCGCGTCCGGCCCGTGCCTCGCCGCCGAAGGCGGTACGGAGCCGCAGGCCGCCCAGGGCTCTGGCGCGCAACCCCCTCAAACGCCGACGCCGATCGCGCAGGCGTCGGATGCGTCGATGCAGATCGCCCAGGGATCGAACCCGGCGATGCCGACCACGGTCGTGGTGGATCCCGATGCGCCGCAGCCGGGCGCCGCGGTGCCGGGCGCGCACGCGTCGGATGCGCCGATGCTGCTTGCGCAGGCATTCGTCGACACCGCTCCGCCGGATACGTCGGCGCCACGCGCGCAGACGTCGGATGCACCGCCGCAGCTCGCTCAAACCGCGATCACCGCACCGCCGACCACGCCCGCTACGCCGACGCTCACCGCGCAGGCATCCGGCACACCGATGCCGAATTCGCCCTCGCCCGTGACCCAGCCCTCCGGCGCCGAACCGCCGTCGCCCCAGCAGCCGAATTCACAGTCGCCCGGCGCGCAGCTCCCCGGCGAACCGATCCAGCGATCGCAGGGACCCGACGTCCAGGCGCCGAATGCGCAGGCGCCGAATCTGCGCACCGCCGACGTCGCGACGGTGCGCAACGACGTGTTCGGCCTCGCGACGAGCGGCGGCGCGGTCAAGGCGCTCGACGAAGCGAAGGCCCGGCCCGACGCGTTCTCCGCCGTCGACATCGCGCAACTGGAAGAACTGTCGATTCGCCAGCAGGTGCGCGGCGGACGCGACAAGTCACGTTCGATGACGAGCTCGGACCGCTTCGACGGCATCGACAACGCGCTGCGCGCGGCCGACGACCTCGACCAGCGGATGCCCGCCACACCCGAGTACATGCCGGTCCGCACGGCGCTCGCGGGCGACCGGGTCGTCGCCCTTGCGGCACGCGGCGACATGAAGGCGGCCGTCACGACGTTCGAGACGATTCCGTCCAACGCGGAAATCTCGATCGACGCGCTCGCGGCCGTCGGCGACGCGTACCTGTACCTGAGCGAGCCGGCCAAGGCGAACGCCGTCTACGCGCGGGCGCTGCAGCAAGCCACCGCGTCGCCGACCGATCGCGCGACCCGCGGCTTCCAGTATGGCGCCCGCACGCAGCCGATCGAGCTGCGCGAAGGGTTGTTCTGGTCGTACGTCGACCAGGCGCGTGCGCCCGAAGCGAAGCAGGTGCTCGACGACATGGAGAAGTCGCTGCCGCCGGTCAAGCAGGTGACCAACGTCGGTCCCGGAGAAAGCGACTATCTGCGCTACTACCGGCTGCGCTCGCAGTACCTGATCTTCACCGGACACGTCGACCAGGGGATCGCCGCGCTCGAAGAGCTCGAGAAGCAGGTGCCGTTCAACGCGGAGGTCCGCGCCGCGCACGCCGACGCGGTGTCGGGCCAGTCGCATCCGCGCCAGGCGATCGCGATGTACCGCGCGTCGCTGACCGATCACCCGGACAGCGTCGAGATGCTCGCGGGCCTCGGCCGCGCATCGCTCGTGGCGGACGACTACGCGACCGCGAAGACCGTCGACCAGACGCTGGACAACACGTTCCCGGACAGCGGCGCCGTGCGCGGCTTCAAGCGCGACTACAACGCGTACCGCAGCCCGGTGTTCACGACCGACCTGAGCTTCGAGCACGGCAACAGCGCACTGGCCAACAACAGCTTCACGTCGGACAGCTATGTGTATTCGCAACCATTCGGCGACAACTGGCGCGTGTTTTCGCACACGTTCTACGGTTTCGCGCAGACCGACGACGGCAACCTCAGCCGCACGCGCACCGGCATCGGCGGCGACTACCGGCACGGGCCGCTCACCGTGCTGGGCGAAGTCACGCGCTCGATGGGCGGAGACGGCCGAACCGGCGGCCGCGGGACGATCGCGTACGCGCTGAACGACTACTGGACGGTCAGCGCCGGGCTCGACAGCAACGACAACTCGCTGCCGTGGAAGGCGTATGCCGCGCACATCTGGGGCCGCTCCGCGAACGTCGAGGTCGTGTATCGCCAGAACGACCGGCGCGAAGTCAAGCTGAGCTACGGCGTGAGCCGCTACAGCGATTCGAACTTCCACCAGGAGATCGCGGCGACCGCCACGCAGCGCGTGTACACGTCCGCGAACCAGCTCGTCAACGTCTCGCTGAATCTGGGCACGGACAGCAACACGCGTCAGGACGCGCCCTACTTCAGCCCCGGTCGCGACTACGCGGCCGCCGCGACCGTGATGCATCAATTGACGCTGTGGAAGAAGGGTGACATGGGGCTGCAACAGCGCGTGTCGGTGTCGGGCGGCGCGTACAACGAGCGCGGCTTCGGCACCAGCCCGCTGTGGAGCGCGCGCCTCGAGCACGCGTGGACGTTCAAGCACGACATCACGCTGAGCTACGGCGTCGAGGTCAGCAGTCACGCATACGACGGCCAGCGCGAGCGCTCCGAAACCGGCTTCCTGTCGCTCAACCTGCCGTTTTAGCAAGGAGATCGGGCAATGCTGCAATCCAGACGGACCTTCATGTGCGGATGCCTCGGCACGTTTGCCGCCTGTTCGCTGTTCCCGGGCGTGAGCAACGCCAAGATGATCGACCTGCTGCCGCCGTCCGATCCGGCCGACGGCAAGACGTTTCGCGTGATCTGCATGCACGACGTGCGCGACAACCTGATGGCGTCGTTCTCGTCGCCGACGGCGATCATCGATCCGTTCGCGGTCGACACCGGCACGCTGACCGCGATCTTCTCGTGGCTGCAGACCAACAACTACCACACCATCACGGTCAGGCAGATCGAGGAGTCGCGGCGCGGCGGCAAGCCGCTGCCGCCGCGCTCGGTGCTGCTCACGTTCGACGACGGCTTCCGCAGCCACTACACGAAAGTGCTGCCGCTGCTGGAGCGCTTCAAGTATCCGGCCGTGATGGGCCTCGTCACCGCGTGGATCGACACGCCGCCGGATACGCCGATCCGCATCAGCGACAAGGTTCAGGTGCCGCGCGACTACTTCCTGTCGTGGGACGAGGTGAAGAAGCTCGGGCAGTCGGAATTCGTCGAGCTCGGCTGCCACACCCACAATCTCCACCACGGTGCGGTCGCGAATCCGCAAGGCAACGAGCTGCCGGCGACCACGTCGCATCTGTACCTGCAAGACCAGAAGCGCTATGAAACCGACGCCGAATTCCACGCACGCGTGCACGACGACCTGCAGACGTGCGTACGGCAGATCCGCGAGCGCACCGGCATCGTCGCACGCTCGATGGTGTGGCCGTACGGCGCGGAAAACCAGCCCGTGCGCCAGATCTCGACGTCGCTCGGCATGGACGTCCAGTTCAGCCTCGATGCCGGCCCGAATACGCCGGACGTGCCGCTCGACCGGCTGAGACGAATCCTGATGATGTACGACGTCGACATCGGCGGGTTCGAGCGCTCGATGCGCGAACCGGCGTCGAACCGCGGCGACGTCGACGTGCCCGAGCGCACCGTGCAGGTCGATCTCGACCAGGTCTACGATCCCGATCCCGCGCGGCAGGAAGCGAATCTCGGCAAGCTGATCGAGCGCATCTACCGGATGCAGCCGAAATCGGTGTACCTGCAGGCGTATGCGGACCCGAAGGGCACGGGCGTGGCCGAGGCGGTGTACTTCCCGAACCGGCACCTGCCGATGCGTTCCGACCTGTTCTCGCGCGCCGCGTGGCAGCTCAATACGCGCGCCAACGTGCAGGTGTACGCATGGATGCCGGTGCTCGCGTTCCGGCCGCCGGCCGACAAGCTCCGCTCCCTCGAGGCCGTCAGCGCATTCGGCGGCGCGCCGGCCCGCGAGAACGGCACGCGCGTGTTCCGGCTGAGCCCGTTCGATCCCGATGCGCGGCTGATGATCCAGCAGATCTACGAGGATCTCAGCAAGCACGCGTCGTTCAGCGGCATCCTGTTCGGCGACGACGCCGTGCTCGACGATTACGAGGATGCGGGCCGGCATGCGCTGCGCATCTATTCGCAATGGGGGCTGCCGGCCGACGTCGGCAAGATCCGCGAGAACCCCGACCTGATGAAGCGCTGGACGCGCCAGAAGACGCGCTACCTGATCGACATGACCCGGCAGCTCGAACAGATCGTGCTGGCCCACCAGAACGTCGGCGACGTGCTGACCTCGCGCAACATCTTCGCGATGCCGGTGCTCAAGCCCGAATCGGAAGCGTGGTATGCGCAAAACTATGACGATTTCCTCGCCGCCTACGACTACGTTGCGCTGATGGCGATGCCGTACATGGAGCAGACGAAAGACCCGGAAGGGTGGCTGGACCAGCTCGTCAAGGTGGTGCGCACGAAGCAGCTCGGGCTGCGACGCACCGTGTTCGAACTGCAGGCGTACGACTGGCACGCGCAGAAGGCGGTGCCCGCGAGCACGCTGCTTGCTCAGATGCGGAGGCTGCGCAGCGAGGGCGCCGTGAATTTCGGCTACTACCCCGACAACTTCCTGAACGGCCAGCCGGAACTCGACGCGATGCGCGACGTGATGTCGCTGAAGTCGCGCCTCGACCCTACCTCGATCAACGCACTGATGCAGATGCAGCATCCGCAGGGAACCAAGACGCCATGACCACCCACAGCCTCATCCAGCGCTTGCAGGATTTCGTCTTCTACTATCCATTCTTTATGTCGTATCTATGGATGATCGGCGGCGTCGTGCACTACTTCCTGCTCGAGGAGGGCCGCGAGCTGTCGACGCGCACGATCGCGTCGAGCGGCATCCCGAAGGTGTCGATCGTCGTGCCCTGCTTCAACGAAGCGGCGAACGCGCGCAGCGTGATCGCCCACCTGAACGGGATGCAGTATCCGAACTACGACATCATCGCGGTCAACGACGGCAGCAAGGATCGCACCGGCGAGATCCTCAACGAGCTGGCCGTCGAGATCCCGCGGCTGCTCGTGATCCACCACGCGCGCAACGAAGGCAAGGCGGTCGGGCTCACGACCGCGGCCGCGGTATCCAACGCGGAATACCTGCTGTGCATCGACGGCGACGCGCTGCTCGCGCACGATGCGATCGGCTGGATGCTCGAGCACTTCCTGACCGACCCGGGCGTCGGCGCGGTGACCGGCAATCCGCGCATCCGCACGCGCACGTCGCTGCTCGGCCGCATGCAGGTCGGCGAATTCTCGTCGATCGTCGGGCTGATCAAGCGCACGCAGCAGGTATACGGCCGCATCTTCACGGTGTCGGGCGTGATCACGATGTTCCGCAAGACCGCGCTCGCCGACGTCGGCTACTGGAGCTCGGACATGCTGACCGAGGACATCGACATCAGCTGGAAGCTGCAGTGCCGCGACTGGCGCGTCGTGTACGAGCCGCACGCGCTCAGCTGGATCCTGATGCCCGAGACCGTCAAGGGGCTCTACCGGCAGCGGCTGCGCTGGTCGAAGGGCGGCATCCAGGTGCTGCTCAAGTACGCGGGCACGCTGATGCGGCCGACGCAGATGATGATGTGGCCGCTGTTCGTCGAGTACCTGATCGGCATCGCGTGGGCGTACTCGATGTCGTTCATCCTGCTGCTCGCGCTGATCGACGTCGTCTACCCGCTTCCGCCGAACTGGCATGTGTCCGTGGTGCCGCACTGGCACGGGATGCTGCTGGTCGCGACCTGCATCCTGCAGCTGATCATCGGCAGCATGATCGATCGTCGTTACGACGAAAAACTCCTGATGTACTTCCTTGACACCATCTGGTACCCCGTCGCGTTCTGGCTGATCAGCATGATCACCACCGTCGTCGCCCTGCCCGCCGTCGTACTGCGGGGCCGCGGCAAGCGCGCCGTTTGGGTCAGTCCCGACCGAGGCATTCAACATGAAGAACGCGCCGATTATTGACCTTTCCCTGCGCGCCCCGCGCGACATGATCGCCGAACGCGGCAGCATCGTCGGGCCCGTGCTCGTCGCGTGGTTCCGCGTCGTGCGGCCCGCGCTGGTCGGAGGCGTATGGGCATCGATCTGCATCTATACGTACCGCTACCTGTTGCCGTTCAACGAGGCCGAGATGCCGATCGAACAGATCGTGTTCTACGTGACGAGCATCGCGCTGATCGCCGGCACGATCGTGATGTGGCTGATCGCGGGGCGCGTCGTGCATCCACTCGCGTACCGGTTACGGGTATCGAAGATGCTGCGGCGCTCGGCCAGCGTAAAGGTGCGCTCCGTGCCGCCGACCGCGTTCGCGAGCGAGCGCCGGCGCGGCGCGCGGCGCACGACGCGCATTCTCGTCGCGTCGCACGATGCGAACGGGTCGATCTCGGGCATCGAGTGGATCGCGCACGCGGAACCGCAGCCCCGCGAATAGATCGCCGAAGACGTGCCGTGTCGCGCCGGGCGCAACGCATCCCGCGCGACACGCCTCCTCTCCTGACATCGTGCTGGCGTGCGCCGCGCGCCGGCCGGCAACTCCCTGTAAACGAGGTGAATCATGTGCGGAATCGTCGGAGCAAGCGGCCGGAACAATCAAGTGCCGCAACTGGTCAATGCGCTGAGCCGGCTCGAATATCGCGGCTACGATTCGTGCGGCATCGCCGTGCAGGGCAACGGCCGCCTGCGCAGCGAACGTACGTTGAGACGCGTGACCGACCTGCAGGATCGCGTGCTGACGCTCGGTCTCGAAGCGCAGACCTGCATCGCGCATACGCGCTGGGCGACGCACGGCGCGCCGTCTGAAATGAACGCGCACCCGATCATGTCGGGCGACACGATCGCCGTCGTGCACAACGGGATCATCGAGAACCACGACACGCTGCGCGCCGAACTGAAGCAATGCGGCTATACGTTTCGCGGGCAGACCGACACCGAGGTCATCGCGCACCTGATCCACAGCCTCTATCGCGACGACCTGTTCGACGCGGTGGTGCGCGCCGTCAAACGGCTGCACGGCGCATACGCGATCGCGGTGCTCAGCGCGCGCGAGCCGCAGCGCCTCGTCGCCGCGCGCGCCGGCTCGCCGCTCGTGATCGGCATCGGCGCCGAGCAGAACTACCTCGCGTCCGACTGCGCGGCGCTCGGCGACCTGACCGACCGCTTCGTGTATCTGGAGGACGGCGACGTCGCGCTGATCACGCCGGAGCGCATCGCCGTGGTCGATGCGGGCGGGCAGGAAGCGCGGCGCCCGTTGTGCGAAGTGAAGGCGCGCGCGGACGATGCCGCGCTCGGCCCGTACCAGCACTTCATGCAGAAGGAAATCTTCGAGCAGCCGAAGGCGATCGACAGCACGCTCGACGGCATCGACGCGATCTCGCCGGCGCTGTTCGACGCGACGGAAAGCACGCGCGGGCTGCTGTCGCGGGTCAGAAGCGTGCTGCTGCTCGGCTGCGGCACCAGCTACTACGCGGGCCTGACCGCGAAGTACTGGCTCGAAAGCATCGCGGGCGTGCCGGCCCAGGTCGAGATCGCCAGCGAATACCGCTACCGCGACACGGTGGCCGATCCGCGCACGCTCGTCGTCGGCATCTCGCAGTCGGGCGAAACGGCCGACACCATCGGCGCGATCGAACAGGCGCGCGCGATGGGCCAGGATTTGTCGATGGCGATCTGCAACGTCGCGACCAGCACGATCGCGCGCAACGCGCCGCTGCGGTTCCTGACGCGGGCCGGCGCCGAACTCGGCGTCGCGTCGACCAAGGCGTTCACGACGCAGCTCGTCGCGCTGTTCGTGCTGACGCTGACGCTCGCGCAGCTGCGCGGCCGGCTCGATGCCGCGCAAGTCGCGACGCACCTGAAGCAGTTGCGCGCGCTGCCGGACCGCATCGGCCACGCGCTCGCGCTGGAAACGCAGATCATGGGCTGGGCCACGAAATTCGCGCGCACCGAGAACGCGCTGTTCCTCGGCCGCGGCATCCATTTCCCGATCGCGCTGGAAGGCGCGCTGAAGCTCAAGGAAGTGTCGTACATCCATGCGGAAGGCTATGCGGCCGGCGAACTGAAGCACGGGCCGCTCGCGCTCGTCACGAGCGCGATGCCGGTCGTCACGATCGCGCCGGACGACCGCCTGTTCCAGAAGCTGAAGTCCAACATGGCTGAGGTGCGTGCGCGCGGCGGCCGGCTTTACGTGCTGGCCGGCAACCAGCTCGAGATCGACGCCGACCGCGACACGCACCTGATCCGCGTGCGCGAATCGGGCGACCTGCTGTCGCCGATCGTCAACGTGATCCCGCTGCAACTGCTCGCGTATCACGTCGGCTGCGCGCGCGGCGCCGACGTCGACAAGCCGCGCAACCTCGCGAAATCGGTGACCGTCGAATGACACGGCGAACGCGCCCGGTACAGGCAGTCATGCGGCTGACCGCGGCCGTGTTCTGCGGCGCGTGCGCCATCGGCGCGGCGTCGCCGGCCTTGGCCGGCGCGCCGGCCGTGCATACGGTCACCGTGTCGAGCGCCGCCCCGTCGCCGCAGGACACCGGCGACCCGCGGCGCTTCATGCACGGGATCGGCGTGGCCGACGCCGGCAACGGCAAACGCTGGGTGTTCTTCAGCAGCTCGGGCATCGTGCCGCGCGGTGCGCTGCGCAGCGGCAACTGGCCGCATGACGTATACGTCGGCGAATGGCTGCCCGACAAGCCGCGCGTGCTGCGCGTGCGCACGTTCATCAGCCGCCCCGAGGCGCAGGAACCCGTATCGATCGCGCAGAACGCGCACGGCGACATCTTCGTCACGTTCGAGGACGGCTGGAACGCGCCGCAGGAAGTCAGCCAGCGCTACGGCGTGTACCGCCGCGACCTGAAGCCGATCAAGCCCTACCCGAACGACGTCGAATCGGGCGGCCATTCGGGGCACGTCGCGACGGTCGCCGACCGCTTCGTCGTGTTCTATTCGGCCGACTGGGTCAACGGCGGCGGCGTCGACAACCTCGGCAGCGGCAACGGCGTCTACCTGAAGACCTACGACGCGGCCGGGCGCGTGCTGAACCATGTCGCGGTCGCGCCGCGTCGCCGCGAGTGGTGGCCCGTGATCGCGGGCTCGCCGCGCAACGCGCTGCTCGTGTGGCAGAAGTTCATCGAAGGCAGTACGGATGCGACGCTCGAATACGCGATGTTCGACCCGGTCACCGCGAAGCTGGAAACACTCGGGTCGCTGAACGGCGCGATCCAGTACTACGTGTATTCCGCCGCCTACGTGCCGGAGATCGACCGTTTCATCGTCGTCACGACGACGGCGGACGATCGCGGTGTCGCGATGCTGATCGCGCCGGACGGCCGCCGCACGGCGACGCTCGATTGCCTGCCGGCGTCGGTGCGCGAATCGGACATCGGCGTGTCCGGCACGCACGCGTACATGCCGACCCGCGACGGGCGGCTGCTGACGCTCGCGCTCGGGCCGGCGGACATCGCGGTGAGCGGCGTGCAGCGCTCGCCGATTCCGTGGGGCTCGACCGGCATCGCCGGTTTCCCGGCCCGCGACACGGCGATGCATTTCGTGTCGCTGACGCCAGCGGGAATGCGGGAAGCCGATTTCGAACCGAAGCAGGACACGCCGATGCCGAAGAACGACGTGTCGTGTGCGAGTCGTTGATGGCGGTCCGGTAACGCTATGTCGGCAGTGCGGGCAGACCGCGTGCCCTTCGTCTTCCCCATCCGAACCGCGCCGCGACAACGCCTCGCCCGTTCAACCGCCCGGTAGTCGGACGCACTGTCGCTGGCCTTCCGACCACGACCGCCGCGCCTTTCCTCTGCCGAATTCGCCAGCGCCGCGCGTACCGGATAGACTGTCGCCCGATTCCTTCCATCGGCCGCGGCGTCCCGCCTCCTGCCGCCGCCGGAACGCCCCTTTCCGGAGAACGAATGCTGAAGCGCCAGTGGTTTTCGCTCGTGCTGCTGACGGTGTGCCTGCTCGGGCAACGCGCGTCGGCCCAGTCCACGCTCGAACTCGACACCGACGGCACGACCCGCACCCTCAGCCGCCAGACGCTGCTCGCGCGCGCCGACGCGACCGACATCCACGTGCCGCGCGACATCGCATACGGGCGGCCGATGACGTTCCGCGCGGTGCCGTTCGCCGCGCTGCTCGGCGACACGGCGCTGCCGGCCGACGGCGTGCTCGAAACGCGCGCGGCCGACGGTTTCGCCGCGCAACTGCCGCTCGATCTCGTGCGCCGCCGCGCGCCGGCCGGCGCGACTCCGTGGCTCGCGATCGAGGATCCGGCCCATCCGTGGCCGAAGCTGCCCGGCAAGCAGGTCGGCGCGGGGCCGTTCTATCTCGTCTGGCTCGGGCCGGACGCGTCGTCGGTGCGCGGCGAGCAGTGGCCGTACCAGATCGTGCGCATCACGATCGAATCGTCGCCGCTCGCGCGCTGGCCGTCGCTCGCCGTTGATGCCGCGTTGCCCGCGGACGATCCGGCCCGCGCGGGCCAGCGGCTGTTCGTCACGCAATGTCTCGCGTGTCATCGCATCGACGGCGCGGGCAGCAGCCGCGCCGGCCCCGACCTGAACACGCCGATGAACCCGGTCGACTACTTCCAGCCCGCCGCGCTGCGCCGCTACATCCGCGACCCGGCGTCGGTGCGCGACTGGCCGGGCCGCAGCATGCCTGCGTTTCCGCCCGATCAGCTGAGCGACCGCGAACTCGACCAGATCGTCGCGTATCTCGCGTATAGGGCGCGGCGCAAGGCGGGGAAGTAACGCGAGCACTCCGCCGCCCGGCCGCATGCGTCGCGTTTACGCTTCCTGCGCGCTCTGCAGCACCGCGCGCAACAGCACGTCGGCGCCGGCCGTCGCCCATTCGGGCGTAATCGCTTCGGCCTCGTTGTGGCTCAGCCCGTCGACGCACGGCACGAAGATCATCCCGGTCGGCGCGACACGCGCGACATAGCACGCGTCATGACCGGCGCCGGACACGATGTCCATGTGCGACAGCCCGAGCGAGCGCGCCGCGTCACGCACCGTATCGATGCAGCGTGGCGCGAACGGCACCGGCGCATACGTGAAGATCTGCTCGATCCGCGCGCCGAGGCCGGTTTCGTCGGCCACGCGCGCGAGTTCCGCGCGCAGCGCCGCGTCCAGTTCGTCGAGTACCGCATCGTCCGGGTGACGGAATTCCACCGTGAAGAAGCAGCCGCCCGGCACCGTGTTGCGCGAATTCGGCCGCGCCTCGATCATCCCGACCGTTGCGCGCGCATCCGGTGCGTAGCGACGGCCGAGCACGTCGAGGAACGAGATCATCCGCGCCGCGCCCACCAGCGCGTCGCGACGGAACGCCATCGGCGTCGTGCCTGCGTGCGCGTCGACACCGGTGAGCGTCACCTCATACCAGCGCTGCCCCTGCCCGGCCGTCACGACGCCGATCGTCTTGCCGGCCCGCTCCAGAATCGCGCCCTGCTCGATATGCAGTTCGTACGCCGCGTGCACCGGATAGCCACCGACCGGCTCCGCGCCCGCGTAGCCGATCCGTTCGAGCTCCTCGCCGATCGTCCGGCCCGCGCCGTCGGTGCGCGACAGCCCGTATTCGAGCGTATAGACGCCCGAGAACACGCCGGCCGACACCATCGCCGGCGCGAAGCGCGAGCCTTCCTCGTTGGTCCAGATCACGACGTCGATCGGGCGTTCGGTCTCGATGCCCGCGTCGTTCAGCGCGCGCACGACTTCGAGGCCGCCGAGCACGCCGTAGATGCCGTCGTAGCGGCCGCCGGTCGGTTGCGAATCGGCGTGCGAGCCCGTCATCACCGGTGCGGCGTCGGGTTGGCGGCCCGCGCGGCGCGCGAACACGTTGCCCATCCGGTCGACGCGCACCGTGCAGCCGGCGTCGCGCGCCCACTGCACGAACAGGTCGCGCGACTCGCGGTCGAGATCGGTCAGCGCGAGACGACAGACGCCGCCCTTCGGCGTCGCGCCGATCTGTGCCATCCGTTCGAGCGACGCCCACAGGCGCTCGCCGTCGACGCGCGGCATGCGCGTCATGTCGGTATCGTCACGCATCGCCGTTCTCCGGCGCGCTTTGCAGCGCATAGCGGAAATCGCAACGCTTGCCGCCCTGCATGATCGTGCTCGTGCGCGTGAGCGCGATGTCCGGCGCATAGCCCTGGATAAAATAGCTGTCGCGCGCGCAGCTCAGCAGGTGGCCGATCTCGCCGAGCCCCATCGCGTGATACATCTCCGCATAGCGGCAGCGATGCACGTCGTAGTCGTAGTGCGCGTCGTCCGCGCGCCGCACCTCGACGTCGAGCGCGTCGTCCTTCTCCCACAGCACCTGCAGCGCGATGAACGACTTCACGCTCGTGCCGTCCGGCTCCTGCGCGGCAAATGTGCGGCCCGCGTCGACGGCCGCGCC
Source organism: Burkholderia sp. BCC0044 (assembly GCF_902832955.1). Lineage (NCBI taxonomy): Bacteria > Pseudomonadati > Pseudomonadota > Betaproteobacteria > Burkholderiales > Burkholderiaceae > Burkholderia > Burkholderia sp. BCC0044. The sequence goes on from NZ_CADFDO010000002.1 coordinate 1,260,975, forward strand.
GCGCACGGCTTCCGCGATCACGGCCTGCGCGCGCTCGATGCCGAACTCGCGCTTCATGATCTCGTAGATCGGCTTGATGATTTCTGCTTCGATGCGGCGCCGCGCGAGGATCCCGAGGCGCGAGTCCTCGGGTGCGGCGGCGGATGTCGGGTTCGCTTCTGTCATGGGAATCGTCCTGGTTTTTTGTCGTTGTGTCGTTACTTGGCCGCGGTGCGCGAGCCGCCGAGCACGTCGACGACGGCCCACTTGCCGCCGCGCACCTGGTAGATCGTGAAAGCCGGGTCCTTCAGGTTGCCTTCGGCGTCGAACGCAATGCGCCCGGTCACGCCCGGCCGGTCGACCGCACGAACGGCCGCGACCAGCTTCGCCGGCTGCGTCGTGCCGGCCTTCTGCGCGGCCGCGATCAGCGTGGCGGCCGCGTCGTACGCGAACGGCGCATGCAGTTCGATCGGCGCGTGAAAGCGCGCCTGGTATTGCGTGTCGAACGCGTTGCCGCCCGGCATCCGGTCCAGCGGCAGGCCCGGTTCGAGCGCCGTCACGCCGTCGCCGTCCTTGCCGGCGAGCGACAGGAAGGTCTGGCTCACGAAGCCGCCCGCGCCGAGCAGCGGCGCGTTCACGCCGAGCTGGCGCATCCGGCGCGCGATCGGTGCCGCCTGCGCGTCGAGACCGCCGAAGAACACGAGATCCGCGCGCTTGCCCTTGATCGCGGTCAGCACGCCGCTGAAGTCGGTCGTCTTGTCGTTCACGTACTGGCGATCGACGATCGTGCCGCCGTTCGCCTGCACGCCCTTGATGAACTGGTCGGCCAGCCCCGCGCCGAACGACGTGCGATCGTCGATCACCGCGATGCGCTTCGCCTTCAGCGTCTTCACCGCGTATGCACCGGTGAAATGGCCGCCCGCATCGTCGTGACCCATGATGCGGAACGCCGTCGCGTAGCCCTGCTGCGTGTATTGATGGCCGGTGGACGCCGGCGCGATCTGCGGGATGCCCGCATCGCGGTATACGCGCGACGCCGGCACGCTGCAGCCCGTGTTCCAGTGACCGACGACGCCGATCACGTGCTGGTCGACGAGTTGCTGCGCGACCGCGACCGCCGTGCGCGGGTCGGACTGGTCGTCGGCCGCGACGAGCTTGTAGACGACCGGCTTGCCGCCGATGGTCGGATGCTTCGCGTTCGCGTCGTCGATCGCGAGTTGCGCGCCGTTCTGCAGGTCCTTGCCGATCCGCGCGGACGGGCCGGTGAGCGGCGCGGCGAGACCGATCAGGACGGTCTGCGGCGCGGACTGCGCGAATGCGGGAACGGCGGCGACCAGGGCGGCCGCCGAAAAAGCGAGGCTGGCGGAGAGGAAAGCGATTTTCATGTGCGGGGATCGGTTAGCGGGATCAAAAACATGAAAAATATTAAATATTCGATACCCAAACCCCAAATACCCAATTGTTGAATGCTTATGCCGTTCCCGACACATTAACGTATCACCCTGTAAATACGGGATATTTTTGTGTTGTCGCTTACCCTGACTTTTCGATAAAATTCGATACATGAAAAATATCGAACAATTGCCGTACGATCCGCCGCTTCGCGCGGTGCGTGCGTTCGAAGCGTTTGCGCGTCTCGGGTCGGTCACCGCGGCGGCCGGCGAACTCGACATCACGCCGTCGGCGGTCAGCCATCAGCTGCAACTGCTCGAAGCGTTCATCCAGACGCCGCTGACGGTGCGCGAAGGCCGGCTGCTCGCGCTCACCGACGAGGGCCGCGACTACTACCGGTCGATCAGCGCGGCGTTCTCGGTGCTGCGCAGCGCGACGCGCTTCGTGCGCGACCGTTCGTCGCTGCGCCAGATCACCGTCAGCCTGATTCCGCTGCTCGGCATCGGCTGGTTCATTCCGCGGCTGCATGCGTTCCTGGCCGACAACACCGATGTCGACGTCACGGTGCTGTACGCGCACCACCGCAACTACCGCAGCGATGCGTCGGATCTGTCGATCCGCTTCGGCACCGGCGACTGGCCCGGTTACCGCTGCGAGCGGCTGCTGCCGGGCGCGATGGTGCCGATGTGCAGCCCGTCGTTCCTGAAGCGTCACGGGCCGTTCCGCACGCCGGCCGATCTCGCCCGCGCGCCGCTCGTGCACGACGAGGACCGCAGCACGTGGGTCAACTGGCTGCAGGGCGCCGGCGTGCGGCACGTGTCGCACGCGGTGGGGCCGATGTTCGAGGATGGCCAGCTCACGCTGAGCGCCGCGCGCGCGGATCTCGGCGCCGCGTTGCTGCGCGCGCCGCTGGTCCAGCGCGAACTGGCGAGCGGCGAGCTCGTGCAACTGTTCGATCACGCGCTCGACGACGGGCGCGACTACTACCTGTGCACGCGCGAGGACGCGGACATGCCGGACGGGGCGCGACGGCTGGCGGCGTGGTTGCGGAAGATGGCGGGGATTTGAGCGGACCCCATAGACGCGTCGTCCTGCTGGGAGCCTTGCGTGCTTTCAACTTGGCATATATGATATCCATATCATATATCGGAGGTTGCCATGAGCCGGATTCTGATCGATCTGTCGGATGGCCAACTCGACGAGTTGGCCGCCATCGTCGAGACTCAACACCGTCCCCGCGCCGCCATCATTCGCGACGCGATCGACGCCTACATTGCCCTGAACAAGCACCGGCTTGCCGACGACGTCTTCGGTCTCTGGAAAGATCGCACGATCGACGGGCTCGCCTATCAAGAGGAATTGCGCTCGGAATGGTAAAAGCCCTTTTCGACACCAACATCCTGATCGATTATCTGGGCGGCGTGGAATCCGCCCGTGCGGAGCTCGGCCGCTACGACTATCGTGCAATCAGCATGATCTCGTGGATGGAAGTCCTCGTCGGCACGTCCACTAATGACGAGGCACCCATTCGTGCATGGCTCTCGTCGTTCGATGTCATCGCACTCGACAGCACGGTTGCGAATCGCGCCGTGACGATTCGCAAGGACCGCCGCATACGCCTGCCCGACGCGATCGTGTGGGCATCGGCGCAAGTGAACGGTCTGCTGCTCGTATCGCGCAACACGAAGGACTTTCCCGCCTCCGAACCCGGCGTTCGCGTGCCGTATCAGATCTAAGCCGGCGTACGCGAGCGCATACGCCTTCCCAGCACATCCCCCCGACCCGCGCTGATGCCAAGCGGGCGCCACCCACGTCAACGTCCTCCGCCCCGCCCCCGCCAATCAAGGGCCGGAAGCAGATAGAAAATCCCGATGCCCCGGATTGAAACAAGCAATTTCACAAGCTCAGGGTGAACCCGGATACTGGCAACACTCCACTCACCACTGACGAAAAGGAATTGTCCAGATGCCGATCATCAACACCCAAATCAAGCCGTTCAAGGCAACCGCTTACCACAACGGCGAATTCGTGCCCGTCTCGGAAGAGAACTTCAAGGGCAAGTGGTCCGTCGTCGTGTTCTACCCGGCCGACTTCACGTTCGTCTGCCCGACCGAACTGGGCGACCTCGCCGACCGTTACGCGGAATTCCAGAAGCTGGGTGTCGAAATCTACGGCGTGTCGACCGACACGCACTTCACGCACAAGGCATGGCACGACACGTCGGACACGATCGCCAAGATCAAGTACCCGCTGGTCGGCGACCCGACGCTCACGCTGTCGCGCAACTTCGACGTGCTGATCGAGGAAGAAGGGATGGCGCTGCGCGGCACGTTCGTGATCAACCCGGAAGGCGAGATCAAGCTGTGCGAAATCCACGATAACGGCATCGGCCGCGACGCAGGCGAACTGCTGCGCAAGGTGCAGGCCGCGCAATACATCGCCGCGCATCCGGGTGAAGTGTGCCCGGCCAAGTGGACGCCGGGTGCGGAAACGCTGACCCCGTCGCTCGACCTGATCGGCAAGATCTAAGGTCGCCGCGCGCCTCACAGGGGGCGCGCGACAAGCATCGCCACGGGCCGCCTCGCGCGGCCCGCGCCCTCCTCCGGCACGACGTGCCCGACCAGAATGATCAATACGGAATCCGAAACGCCATGCTCGACGCCAATCTCAAGAACCAACTCAAAGCGTACCTCGAAAAAATCACGCGCCCGATCGAACTCGTCGCCTCGCTCGACGACAGCGCGAAATCGCAGGAACTGCTGGCGCTGCTGACCGAGATTGCGTCGCTGACGGATCGCGTGACCGTAACCGAACGCCGCGACGACGCCGAGCGCAAGCCGTCGTTCTCGATCGGCGAGCCCGGCAAGCCGGCCGGCATCCGTTTCGCCGGCATCCCGATGGGCCATGAATTCACGTCGCTCGTGCTCGCGCTGCTGCAGACGGGCGGCCATCCGATCAAGCTCGACGACGACGTGATCGAACAGATCCGCGCGCTCGACGGCGACTACGCATTCGAAACGTATTTCTCGCTGTCGTGCCAGAACTGCCCGGAAGTCGTGCAGGCGCTGAACGTGATGTCGCTGATCAACCCGCGCATCCGCCACGTCGCGATCGACGGTGCGCTGTTCCAAAACGAAGTCGAATCGCGCCAGATCATGGCCGTGCCGACGATGTTCCTGAACGGCGAATCGTTCGGCCAGGGCCGCAGCAGCGTGAAGGAAATCCTCGCGAAGCTCGATACGGGTGCCGGCGAACGCGCGGCGAAGTCGCTCGAAAACAAGCCGGTGTTCGACACGCTGATCGTCGGCGGCGGCCCGGCAGGCGCGGCCGCCGCCATCTACTCGGCACGCAAGGGCATCGCGACCGGTGTGGTCGCCGAGCGTTTCGGCGGCCAGGTGCTGGACACGATGGCGATCGAGAACTTCGTGTCGGTGCAGGAAACCGAAGGGCCGAAGTTCGCGACCGCACTCGAACAGCACGTGAAGCAGTACGACGTCGACATCATGGACGTGCAGCGCGCCGACGCGCTGATTCCGGGCGACGTGCACCAGATCCGCCTCGCGAACGGCGCGGTGCTGAAGGCGAAGACGATCGTCCTCGCGACCGGCGCGCGCTGGCGCGAAATCAACGTGCCGGGCGAGCGCGAATACCGCAACCGCGGGGTCGCGTATTGCCCGCACTGCGACGGCCCGCTGTTCAAGGGCAAGCGCGTCGCGGTGGTCGGCGGCGGCAACTCGGGCGTCGAAGCCGCAATCGACCTCGCCGGCATCGTGAAGGAAGTCACGCTGATCGAATTCGGCGCGCAACTGCGTGCGGACGAAGTGCTGCAGCGCAAGCTGCGCAGCCTGCCGAACGTGACGATCGTCACGCAGGCGCAGACGACCGAACTGACCGGCGACGGCAGCAAGCTGAACGGGCTCGTCTACAAGGACCTGCGCTCGGGCGACACGCAGCGCATCGATCTCGAGGGCGTATTCGTGCAGATCGGCCTCGTGCCGAACACCGAATGGCTGAAGGGCACGGTCGAACTGTCGAAGCACGGCGAGATCGTCGTCGATGCGCGCGGCGCGACGTCGGTGCCGGGCGTGTTCGCGGCCGGCGACGTGACGACGGTGCCGTTCAAGCAGATCGTGATCGCGGTCGGCGAAGGCGCGAAGGCGTCGCTGGGCGCGTTCGATCACCTGATCCGGCAGGACGTGGCGCCGGTCGCAACCGCTCGGCCGCAGGCCGAAGAAGCGGTCGCCGCCTGACGGACGTCAGCCCGCCGACATCGAAGTTTGTCTCTCTTGGCCCCGCATGCTTTGGTCGGCGTGCGGGGCCCTTTTTATGCCGAACGCGTTGGCGGTTACTTGGTCGCGGTCGCGCCGCCATCCGCTGGCGCCGTCGACTTGAAACTGCTCGACTGCCTGACCAGTTGCTCGGTCATCGCGGCGGCCACCGGATTCGCGCCGGACGACGAACCGCCCTGTCGGTACGAACCGGTGCTCGCCGGCATTGAAGATACCGATGACATCGACGGCGGCGGCAACGACGGGTCGAGCTTCGCCGATTCCCTGACGAGCGCGGCCGTCTCCGGCGTTTCGGATTTCGTCGCGGCTGGCGGCGCGGCAGCGGCGTGGCGTTCGAGGCCGTCGCGCTTGCGCGGCGCGCGTTGCGTGACCTGTGCGCGTTGCGTGACCTGCGCGGGCGCAGCCGACTGAGCGGGTTGGACCGATTGAGCGGGTTGAACGGCCGCAGTCTGGGCCGGGACCGGGGCCGGTGGGGTCGAATCGTCCGGGTTCACCGTCACGACATTGACCTTCGGCGGCGGTGCGGCCGGCTTCGTCACCGGTTGCGGCTTGTCGCTGACGACCGGAACCGGCGCAGGCGCGGCGTCGACGCGCGCGGTTGCGGCCGGTGCCGGCGTTGGTGCAGTTGGTGCGGGAGGCGGCGCAGCAGCCGCCTGCTTCGGCGCTATCGCGGCGGCCGGTGCCGGCGGCGCGATCGCGCCCTGCACCGCGTGATCGTTGCCTGCGGGCGCCGCGGCGACAGGCGCGGCCGAATCGCCAATGCCGGCGTCTTCGATCGCACGGTGGTCCGCGCGCAGAAGCATCACGTACGCGGTGCCGGCCGCGGCTACCAGCAGCCCGCCGGCGATCATCATGGTTTTACGGGTACTCGTCATGCTTGCTCACCGACATATCGATGTGAACAAGCCATCATACGCGGCCAATACGCGTTGATCTCGCACGAATACATTTGGTTGCATTGTTGACGGCGCACGGCCGTCGGCGCCTTGCCGCACTATCGTCAGACGAGAAAAAACGCCCACCGCCTTCCGTCAGAGGCAGAAGATCGCGACCGCGATCCCGCCGAACAGCAGCCACTTGACGATGTAGTACACCGTGCGATTCCACGCCTTCAAGCGCTTGCCGGCGCGGCGAATCGCATAGAGATACCTGAACGCGCGATTGAGCCCGCCCGTACGATCGCCGGTTTCGTTCGGCGACGCAGCCGCGCGCATCAGCAGTTGCCCGACCGCATCGTTGACGCGCTGCGCCCAGCGATATTTCATCGGGCGGTCGATGTCGCAGAACAGGATCACGCGATCGCGCGCGGTGCGGTTTTCGGCCCAGTGCAGATACGTCTCGTCGAACATCACCGCCTCGCCGTCGCGCCACGCATACGATTCGCCGTCGACGACGATCCGGCACGCATCGTCGTTCGGCGTATCGAGCCCGAGGTGGTAGCGCAGCGAACCCGCATACGGATCGCGATGCAGCCCGAGCTTCCCGCCCGGCGGCAACTGCGCGAACATCGCCGCCTTGATCGACGGAATCCGCGACAGGATCTCGACCGAGCGCGGACACAACGCCTGCGCGGACGGATGCGGCGCGTCGTACCACTTCAGGTAGAAACGCTTCCAGCCGTGGCGAAAGAACGAGTTGAAGCCGATGTCGTTGTACTCGCCCGACGCCTTGATCCGCCTCGCGTCGCGCAACGCGAGCGCTTCGCGGCGGAACGTGCGCCATTCGCGCTGCAGCACCGCGAGTTCCGGAAAGTGCCGCGTATCGAGAAACGGCGTGGTCGGCACCGACGAGAACGCGTACGAAAAGCAGTTCAGCGGTGCGGTAAAGGTCGAGTGGTCGGATAGTTGCCTGAACAACCGGTGCCGAACCTTGCCGCGCCGATGCGTGTACACGACACACGCAATGAACACGATCAACAGGACCCAGCGCATCGATATTTCCCCCGTAGCTCCTTTGAAGAAATTCTAGAGACGGGGAAAATTTCCTGCATCGACGCGCAGGTCGTGCGGCGTGCGTCGTCACGACGCGGCGAGACGATGGATCGCGCCACGCCGAAATGCAGAAAAGCCCGTGTATACGGGCTTTTCCGGGCAATTCGAGCACGCGTGCGGCATGCCGCCGACACACGCGCCGGCAGCGATTATTCCGGAAACGGCAAATCAGTTTGCCCGTCTGCGCGCATGCCGAACGTGTTGAGCGTCATCGCGACGAGCGCGTAATAGCCGAGCAACGCGACGAGGTTCACCACGGTCTCGTGGCCGAAGCGCGCCTGCGCACGTGCGAACGTCGCATCGCTCACGCGACGCGTGTCGTACAGCTCGGTGGCGAACGCATGGATCAGCGCGTCGTCGTCCGATTCGAATGCGGGCGCGACGCCCAGCCGGATCGCGTCGGCCGTCGCGGCCGGCACGCCGGCCTCGAGCGCGATCGGATGATGGATGTGCCACTCGGCCTGCGAGCGCCAGCGCGCGGCCGTCACGAGAATCGCGAGCTCCGATAGGCGCAGCGGCAGCCCCGTGCGATAGCGGCAGAACGCGCCGAGCTTCTGAGCGTGCTGGGCCAGCTCGGGGCTCGCGATCCAGCCGAGGAACGGCCCGTTGAGGTTGCCGCGCGGGCCGCTGAGGATATCGGCGAGCACGGCCTTCTGTTCGTCGGTGGCCGACGCGGGATCGAAAGGAGGCAGTCTGTCTGTCATGGCAAGGACTCGGTGAGGTCGGGGTTCATGCGCCGGCCGATGCGAGCGCCGCGCCGATCGCGCCGGACAGCCGCTCGACGATCGTGTCGATCTGCTGCGCGGTGCACACGAACGGTGGAGCAACGAGGATGTGATCGCCGTGCACGCCGTCGATCGTGCCACCCATCGGATACACCATCAAGCCGCGCTGCATCGCTTCGCGCTTGACCGCCGCGTGCAGCTTCAGCGCGGGATCGAACGTCGCCTTGGTGTCGCGATCGCGCACGAGTTCGACGCCGACGAACAGCCCGCGGCCGCGCACGTCGCCGACATGCGGATGCGCGCCGTAATGTTCGCGCAACGACGCACGCAACTGCTCGCCGCGCGCCTTCACGTTGTCGAGCAGCTTGTCTTCCGCAATCACGCGCTGCACTTCGAGCGCGGCCGCGCAAGCGGTCGCGTGGCCGAGGTACGTGTGCCCGTGCTGGAAGAAGCCGGAGCCGTCGACGATCGTGCGATAGATGCGGTCGCTCACCAGCGTCGCACCGATCGGCTGATAGCCCGCGCCGAGCCCCTTCGCGATCGTCAGCAGATCGGGCGCGACGCCGTCTTCGTTGCACGCATACAGGTAACCCGTGCGCCCCATCCCCGACATGATCTCGTCGAGAATCAACAGCACGCCGTACTTGTCGCACACCGCGCGAATCTTCTTCAGGTACGTGCGCACCGGCGGCACCGCGCCGGCCGTCGCGCCCACCACCGTTTCCGCGACGAACGCCGCGACGTTTTCCGCGCCGAGTTCGACGATCTTCTGCTCGAGTTCGTCGGCCAGGCGCTGCGCGTACGCTTCGTCGGTTTCGCCCGCCTGCTGGTCTCGGTACGCATAGCACGGGCTCACGTGGTGCGCTTCGATCAGCAGCGGCAGGAACGGCTCGCGCCGCCATGCGTTGCCGCCGATCGCGAGCGCGCCGAGCGTGTTGCCGTGATAGCTCTGGCGCCGGGCGATGAAATGACGGCGCTGCGGCTCGCCTTTCTCGACGAAGTACTGGCGCGCGAGCTTCAGCGCGGCCTCGATCGCCTCGGAGCCGCCCGACACGAAATACATGTGATCGAGCCCGGCCGGCGCGGCGTCGACGAGCCGGTCGGCCAGCGCCTCGGCCACTTCCGTGGTGAAGAACGACGTATGCGCGTAAGGCAGTTGCTGCGCCTGCCGCTTGATCGCGTCGATCACGCGCTGGTTGCTGTGGCCGAGACACGATACGGCCGCGCCGCCGCACGCGTCGATATAGCGTTTGCCGGTCGAATCGATGATCTCGATGCCGTCGCCAGCGACGGCAACGGGCAAGGTGGCGCGCGGGGCGCGATGGAAAACGGTCGTCATGCGTTGCCTCAAGGATCAGGACGCGCTGGGCGCGTGCGCGGACGGCACGATGCGCGTCGCGAAGCGCTGCGTGCCGTGTTGATGGACGGTGAAATCGATCGCGGTGTCATGAATCTCGAACACCGCGGTTGCGAGCGTGTTCTCGTCGTCGGGATCGGCCGGATCGTCGCGGTAGATCGGCAGCCCTTCCGGCGCGCGATCGCCGAGCACGCGCAGCAGCGCGGCTGCGTCGACCGTGTCGATGCCGGGCGTCAACGCATCGACGCGGCGCTGGCGGTCGGAGGACGACTGCGTGACGATCTGCGCTTCCGCGTCGCAACCGGCATGCACGAGATGATTCGCGTGCCCGCTGACGTGCGCGACGTCGACGACCGAACAGCGCGCGACGCTCGCCTCGATGCTCAGCACGCGCGCGTCGTCGGTCGCACCGATCGTGTGATGAAAGCCGCTCGCGCGCGGATGCGATCGCAGCACGTCGGCCGCCGCGTCGAGCGACGTCGCATCGAGCACGGCGCGCGCAAGAATCATGCGCGGCACGCCCGGCGCCGGCGTGCGGATCCGCAGGTTGTTGATCGCCTGCGCGATGCCCGCGCGGTTCACGGCAAACGTATGACCCGGCAGCGAGCCCGGATAGTAGAAACTGATGAAGCCCGGCTTGCCCGTCGGCTGCACGTCGACGAGCAGGCAGCGTTCGCGCAGGTACGGATCGCCGTCCTCGTTGTGCGCGATCCAGCGCGTGCCGTTCGCCTCGCGCGCGGCAAGCGTCGTGCAGCCGTCCGGCGAGTTGTGGATCAGCTCGCCGCGGCAATTCCACAGGAAGATGTCATCAGCGTGCCAATCGACGCCCGCCGCGATCCCGTCCAGTTCCGCGACGAGATCGGGGTACGCGGCGAGCGCGGCCTGCCGCAGCGCGTCGACGAATGGATCGCCGCGCCAGCGGCGCACGGCCTGCCATGCGCTGCTCTGCTGCATGTACGCGTCGAATATCGGGCGGGCAAGCTCGCCGAGGCGCACGCCGATGTCGAACGGCGTGCCGGCGATGACGGGAGAAAGGGAGAGCGGCATGTCGGCGGGTTCGGTTCCGTTCAGGACACGTGTTTCAGGAATTCCTTCAGGCGCGGCGTCGGCGGCCGGTCGATCAGGTCGACCGGATGGCCGTCCTCGGCGATGCCGCCCTGATCCATGAACAGCAGCCGCGTGCCGACCCGCTTCGCGAAGCCGATCTCGTGCGTGACGACGATCATCGTCATCCCTTCGGTCGCGAGATCCTGCATCACTTTCAGCACTTCGTGGCGCAATTCCGGATCGAGCGCCGACGTCGGCTCGTCGAACAGCATCAGCCGCGGCCGGATCGCGAGCGCACGCGCGATCGCGACGCGCTGCTGCTGGCCGCCCGACAGTTCCGACGGGTAATGATTCGCGCGCGATTCGAGGCCGACCTTGTCGAGCAGCGCCATCGCCTGGTCGCGCGCGTCGGCGCGCGACGCGCCGCGCACCTGCATCGGCCCGAACATCACGTTCTCGAGCGCGGTCATTTGCGGGAACAGGTTGAACTGCTGGAACACCATGCCGGCTTCGAGCCGGATGTTGCGGATCGTCGTCGCGTTGCCGCGCACGCTCTGGCCGTCGACCAGCAGCTCGCCGCCGGTGATTTTCTCGAGCGCGTTGATACAGCGCAGCATCGTCGATTTGCCCGAGCCCGACGGGCCGACCACGACGACTACCTCGCCCGCGTCGATCTTCAGGTCGATGTTCTTCAGCACCGGCACGTGGCCGAAGCTCTTCGACACGTTCTGGAACTCGATCATGCTCATAAGGTGCTCCTAGAAACGCCGCAATCTGTGGCAAAGCGGAAAGAAGCGTTGTTGACAGATAGCATTCCAACGGTAGAGTGACAAGCATGATCCTCGTCTACCGCTACCGGGTAAAGTCGCTCAACAGACTGCTTAACAAGCAGAGTCGCGCGGTGAACTATGTCTGGAATTTTTGCAATGACACGCAGAAGCACGCGCTCAAGTGGCGCAAGAAGTGGCCGACGGGATTCGATTTGAACGTACTGACGACGGGGAGCAGCAAGGAACTCGGTATTCACTCCGGCACGGTCAACGCCACGTGCGAGCAATACGCGAAGTCGCGCAGTCAGCATCGGCGACCTTACCTGCGCTATCGCGGCAGGAAATCGCTTGGTTGGGTGCCGCTGAAAGGCCGAGACCTGAAGCGCGAAGGCGACGCATTTCGTTTCGCCGGCAATACCTTTCGCGTATTCAACAGTCGACCGCTTCCCGAAGGCAAGATCAAGGACGGGACCAACTTTGCGCAGGATGCTCGCGGCAATTGGTTTCTCAACGTCGTGATCGAGATGCCCGATGTTCAGGCCCGCCCGACCCGTTCCGGTGTCGGCATCGATCTCGGCCTGAAAGACTTCGCCACACTTTCGACCGGCGAGAAGCTGCCGAATGACCAGTTTGGCCGGCGCGCGGCTGAAAGGCTGGCGAAGGCGCAGCGTGCGCGCAAGCACAAGCGGCATATCGCGAAGTTGCACGCCAAGATCGCCAATGCCCGTGCCGATTTTCAACACAAGGTCGCGCTCGATCTGGTGCGGCGCTTCGATTACATCGCGGTCGGCAACGTGTCGGCCGCAAAACTCGCCAAAACCAGGATAGCGAAGAGCGTCTACGACGCATCCTGGTCGTCCTTCCGCAACAAGCTCCGTTACAAGGCGATCGCGCACGGAGCCACGTTCGAGGAAGTCGACGAAAGCGGTTCCACCCAGTCCTGTTCGGCGTGCGGGTCGAAAGACAGCACGACGCGGCCGAAAGGTATCGCGGGACTGCGAATAAGAGAGTGGGCCTGCAGTGATTGTGGTGTCGAGCATGATCGCGATATCAACGCTGCGTTGAACATTCTCCGATGCGGACGTGCATCGCCAGTCGTGGGAATTGCCCCTCTCGAGGGAGGCAAGGACGTCAAAAGATTTTCATCCGCTTTTCGACGATCCGAAGCGTCAGCGTCATCGCGCCGGTCAGTATCAGGTAGATGACGGCCACCGCACTCCAGATCTCGACCGCCTGGAAATTGCCCGCGATGATTTCCTGCCCCTTGCGCGTCAGCTCGCCGACGCCGATCACGATGAACAGCGACGTGTCCTTCAGGCTCACGATGCACTGGTTGCCGAGCGGCGGAATCAGCCGCCGGAACGCCAGCGGCCCGACGATCTTCAGCAGCACGCGCGGCATCGACAGCCCCATCGCGAGCCCAGCTTCCGTCAGCCCCTTCGGGATCGACAGCAGCGCGCCGCGCACCACTTCCGCGAGATACGCACCGGAATTCACCGTGATCGCGATAATCGCGGCCGTCAGGCCGTCGATGCGGATATGCGCGAGCAGCGGCAGCGCGAAATACAGGAACATCACCTGCACGACGATCGGCGTGCCGCGAATCAACTCAATATAGACCTGTGCGAGCACGTTCATCGCCTTCGGTCCGTATGCGCGGAACATGCCCGCGATCATCCCGACGATGAAGCCGCCCACCAGCCCCAGTAATGCGATGAACACCGTCAACCGGACCCCGTCCATCAAGTCCGGCAACGCCGCCCAGATCGCCGACCAATCGAAATTCACTTGTCGCTCCCCGTTCGATTCAAGACCGGCGCGGCCGCCCGGCCGCGCCATCGCGCATGATCACGCTCACATCTTCGGCGGCTCGGCGCCGAACCACTTCTTGTAGATCTGCGCGTAGCGGCCGTCGGCCTTGATCTTCACGAGCGACGCATTGACCTTCGGCACGAGCGCGCTGCCCTTCGGGAAGCCGATCCCGTACTTGTCGCCGCTGACCGGCTGGCCCGCGACCTGCACCTTGCCCTTGCCTTCGTTGTTCACGAAGAACAGCACGTTCGGCGTGTCGTGCATCGCCGCGTCGACGCGGCCGGCCTCGAGCGCGAGGTACGCCTGGTCGATGTTCGGGAACTGGCGGACTTCCTTCGGCTTCAGGTGCGCCTTGATCCAGTCGATCGTCGCGGTGCCCGTCTTCGCGGCGATCACCTTGCCGTTCAGGTCGTCGATCGACTTGATCGACGTATTGCCGGCCTGCACCATCGCGGCGAGCCCGCTGTCGTAGTACGGCGCGGAGAAGTCGATCGCCTTCTTGCGCTCTTCCTTGATCGTCATCCCGGACAGCGCGACGTCGATGTTCTGCGTTTGCAGCGCCGGGATCAGGCCCGCGAAATCCATCGGCTGGATCGTGTATTTCCAGCCCTGGTCCTTCGCGATCTCGGCCCACAGGTCGAGATCGAAGCCGACGTACTTGTCGCCCTGCTTGAACTCGAACGGCATGAACGACGTATCGGTCCCGACGACGAGCGTCTTGGTGTCCGCGTGCGCGAGGCTGGCGCCGAGCGCGGCAGCAACCGCGACGGCTTTCAGGAAGGAACGGCGACTCATGGCATTTCTCCGCATGGTTGAGCGATGTAACCGGCCTGCTGGCCGGGGAACGACGACATCAAGCCGCACCGCAACATGCGATGTCGAATTAAACAATAGTGCAACAAGTGTTGTCAATGGCGATACTACGACAACAAAAAAGTCCGCAACAAATAAATGCGTCGAGGCAAACCCGGGCGGCGCGGGAAGGATAGATCGGAGGAAACGGGAAGACGGCCGGGGCAGAACGCCCCGCCGGATCGTGGCGCGCCAGTGGATGGCGGCACGGGGAGAGAAGCTGGCGCGCCGTGCCGGAATGGCCGTGCACGCGAAGCCGGCAACCGCCGGCTCGGCTCAACGCATGTTGCGGAACGCTCGGAGAATTGCCGACGCCGCGTCGCTCACGCCGCGACCCCGCTCGCCTGATGCGACACGAGCCGCGCATACGCGCCCTGCCGCGCGATCAGCTCCGCATGCCGCCCGGCCTCGATCACCGCGCCGTGCTCCATCACGAGGATCAGGTCGGCATTGCGCACGGTCGACAGGCGGTGCGCGATGATGATCGACGTGCGCTGCGTCATCAGGTCCTCCAGCGCCGCGCGGATCTGCTGCTCGCTGATCGTGTCGAGGTGCGACGTCGCCTCGTCGAGGATCAGCACCGGCGCATCCTTCAGGAACGCGCGCGCGATCGCCACACGCTGGCGCTGGCCGCCCGACAACTGCACGCCGCGCTCGCCGACGCGCGTCGCGAGCCCGTCCGGCAGCCGCGCGACGAAGTCGCCGAGCGCCGCATGGTCGATCGCGCGCCGCACGTCCGCATCGGATGCGTCGTTCGCGGCGAGCCGGATGTTCGCTTCGAGCGTGTCGTTGAACAGGTAGGTATCCTGCGCAACGAGCGCGATGTGCTGCCGCAGATCGTCGAGCCGCAGGTCGCGCAGGTCGACGCCGCCGAGCGTCACGCGGCCCTGCTGCGGATCCCAGAAGCGCAGCAGCAGGCTCGCGACGGTCGACTTGCCGGCGCCCGACGCGCCCACCAGTGCAACCGTGCTGCCGGGCGGCACGTCGAAGCTCACGCGATCGATCGCGGGCACACCGCGCCCCGGATACGTGAACGACGCCGCGTCGAACCGCACCGCCGGATTGTCGGGCATCGCGTGCGCGCCGTCCGTCACGGTCACGGGCTCCTTCTCCAGCGCGCGCAAGCGGCGCGTCGATGCAATCGTGTCGGCAAGCTGGCGCGCGACCTGGCCGATTTCGGCTACCGGCATGAACGCGGCCACCGCGACCAGCACCAGCAGCGGCACCGACTCGCGCGGGAACCCGCCGCGTGCGCACAACCACGCGCCGAGCGCCGCGACGGCCAGCCCGCCGAGCCCGCTCGCGACTTCCAGCGCGGCGCTTTGCGTCGACAGATCGTCGAGCAGCTTCGCGCGCTGCCGGCGATACGCGTCGACTTCGGCGACGAATGCCGCGCGCCGGCGCGCGATCGCCTGGAATGCGGTGAGTTCCGCGAGCCCCTGGATCGTTTCGGTCAGGTGCGCGCCGAGCTGGCCGAGCGCTTCGCGCGCGCCGGTGCCGAGCCGGTCGACGTCGCGCCGGGCCAGCACCGGCGCGAGCCCGGCCCACAGCAGGAACGGCAGCAGCACGAGCGCGAGCGGCCACGCGATCGACGCGAGCAGCACCAGCACGCCGGCCGGCACGAGCACCGCGACGAACGCGGGCGCCAGCGTATGCGCATAGAAATACTCGACCGTCTCGACGTCCTGCGTCGCGAGCGACACGAGGTCGCCGGAACGGCGGCGCAGCAGCCCGGCCGGCGCGAGGCGTTCGAGCGTCGCGAACAACGCGATGCGCATTTCCGCGAGCAACCGGTACGCCATGTCGTGCGCGAGCCACGATTCGAGCCAGTGCAGCACGGCCGCGACCGGCGCGATCACGAGCAGCGCGGCAACCAACCCGGTGCCGACATGGCCGGTCGGCACCGCGCCGACCACCAGCGCGCCGATCACGCCGACGCCGATGAACGCGAGCACGCGGCCGATCCCGAACAGCACGGTCAGCACGACCTTGCCCTTCCACGGACGCACGAAGCGCAGCAGCGTCTGCAACGTCTCCGGCCAGCCGATCGTCGCCGCGTCGTCGTTCAGCGGCCGCACCTGCGGGCCCGACGACGCGCGCGCGGTCGCGCCGGCCGCCGCCGCGGCGCCGACGGTTTCGGCAACCGCTTCCAGCTGCGGCCCCATCAGCCGCCGATACGGACCGTCGCGCGCGATCAGCGCCGCATGCGTCCCTTCGTCGACGACCTGCCCCTGGTCGAGCACCAGGATGCGATCGGCGCCGATCACGCTGGACAGCCGGTGCGCGAGCACGAGCGTCGTCCGCCCACGCGTGAGCCGGTCGAGTGCCTGCTGGATCAGCGCTTCGTTTTCCGCATCGACCGACGACAACGCCTCGTCGAGCAACAGGATCGGCGCATCGCGCAGCAGCGCGCGAGCAATCGCGATGCGCTGGCGCTGGCCGCCCGACAGCATCAGCCCGCGTTCGTCGATGCGCGTCGCGTAGCCGTCGGGCAGCGCCGAAATGAAATCGTGCGCATTGGCCGCGCGTGCGGCGGCGATCATGTCCGCGTCGCTCGCGTCCGGGCGGCCGAGCCGCAGGTTGTCGGCGACGCTGCCGTCGAACAGCGTCGCATCCTGCGCAACGACCGCGATCATCTCGCGCACCTGGTCCGCATCGAGCGTGCGCACGTCGTGGCCGCCGATCCGGACCGCGCCGCCCTGCGCGTCGTGCTGGCGCAGCAGCAGGCGCACGATGGTCGACTTGCCGGCCCCGCTCGGCCCGACGATCGCGACCGTCTCGCCCTCGCGCACCGTGAAGCTCAGCGCCGCATGCGCATCCGCACGGCGGCCCGGATACGCGAAGCTGACGTCGTCGAACGCGATCTCCGGCCGCAGGCCCGTCACGCGCGGCGCGTCGACCGAACGCGCAGGGTTGCCGGCATCGAGCAGCGCATGGATCGCATTCGCCGCCGACTGGCCGATCATCCCCTGGTGCAGCACCGCGCGCAGGTCGCGCAACGGCCGGAAGATCTCGCTGCCGGCCATCAGCACGATCAGCAGCGCCTCGAGGCTCATGTCGCCGTGCCGCACGCGCCACGCGCCCACCGCGATCGCCGCGGCCGCGCCGAGGCCGGTGCCGAGATCCGTGAAGAGCCGCGTCAGCAGCCCGAGCGCGAGCACCCAGAACGTGCTGTCCGACAGCGCGCGCGCCTTCGCGGCCAGCTTCGCGCCGAACGCGGTGCTCTGCCCGAACGCCTTCAGCGTGGGCAGCCCCTGCACCGCGTCGAGAAACTCCTCGCCGAACGCCTTGAACGCGGCCGAACGCGCGAGCGCCGCGCGCTTGTCGGCGCGATGCACGAGTTGCGGCAGCGCGAGCGTGACGAGCGCCGCGACCAGCAGGATCGCGGCCGTCGGCACGTCCCACCACGCGAGCACCGCGAAGATCATGATCGGCGCGCACGCGGCGATCACGAGCTGCGGCAGGTAGACGCCGAAGAAGGTCTGCAACTGCTCGACGCCGTCGACGACGGCCAGCATCACGCCGCCCGTGCGTTCGCCGCTGAACCATGCGGGGCCGAGCGCGGCGATCCGGTCGAACAGCCGCGCGCGCAGCGTCGCCTGCACGCGGCCCGCCGTATGCTGCGCGAGCACCGTGCGGCGATGATCGAGCCACGCACGCAGCAGCACGCAAGCCGCCGTTGCAGCGACGGCCTCGCCGATGCCGCGCGCCGGCGCGCCGGAAAACACCAGCGCCAGCACGCGGCCGAGAAACACGAAGCGCAGGATGCCGACACCCATCGCGAGCAGCCCGAGCGCGACGGCCGCCGCGACCCGCCAGCGCAGTCCCGCCATCATTGCCCATAGTCGTCGGTCGAAATACATGCAGCCCTCCGGTCGGTGTTTCGTTGCATTCTTGTTGACCGGATCGAGGCTACCCGCGCCGCCCGCGCGCGGCAAAAGATGATTTTTCAACGGGTGTTGAGTCAACTACAATACCCCGCATGTCGCACCTTCCTCCCCTCAGCGCACTGCGTGCATTCGAGGCGGCCGTCCGCCTCGGCGGGTTCGCGCGCGCGGCGGCCGAGCTGAACGTGTCGACCAGCGCGGTCAGCCACCAGATCCGTTCGCTCGAGGAATCGCTCGGCGCGCGGCTGCTCGAACGCAGCACGGGGCTCGGCGGCATCAGCCTCACGCCGGCCGGTGCGCGTCTGCTGCCGGCCGTCGGCGATGCGCTGTCGCGTCTCACCGACGCGTGCGCCGAGATTCGCGGCACCGCACAACGGCTCACCGTATCCGCCAACGCGCCGTTTTCGTCGATGTGGCTCGCGCGCCGGCTCGCGGAATTCTCGTCGCTGCATCCCGACACCCCGCTGCATGCGGTCGTGCTCGACGACGAGCCGGATTTCGCGCGCAGCAGCGTCGATCTGGCGATCGTGCACGTGCCCGCGCACCGGCTGCGCGCCGACGACGACGTGTTGATCGGGGAAACCGTGTTTCCGGTCTGCAGCCCCGAACTGTTTCCGTACGCGTCGGAGCACGTCTGCCGCTCGCGGCTGCTGCAGGAAATGCACGAGGACAGCCCCGAGATCGACTGGCGCAACTGGGCGGTGCACTTCGGCTTGCCGGACGACTTCGACACGAAGATCGTCCGCTACAGCAGCTTCAGCCAGGTGATCGGCGCGGCCGTCGGCGGCGCGGGCATCGCGCTCGGCCGCGTGCCGCTGATCGAGCCCGAACTGCGCAGCGGGCGCCTGGTGCCGCTGGTGCCGGGCCTCGCACGCGACGCGTCATGGCGCTTCGTGCTGCGCCGCCATCCGTCGACGCGGCACCGGCTGCTCGATCCGTTGATCGCGTTCCTGCGCAGCGAAGCGGCCGCACCGCCGTTCGTCTCGAAGATCGTTGCGCCCGCATCCAACGACCGTCACGCACGGGACGCGGGCCGCGCCTGACGGGCCGGCCCTGCAAAGGCCGGCTGCGCGTTGCCGGTAGGCGACCGCTTACGGCGTCGCGAAGAACAGCCCGACGACGCACGCCATGCCGCCGAACCACACGAGCGAACGCAGCGACGCCCAGTTCAGCAGGTACATCAGCGCATAGACGATGCGGATCGCGACGAACGCGATCGCGAGCTGGTCGACGCGATGCACGTTCGCGTCGTTGTGCCACGCCACCAGCAGCGCGACCGCGAACAGCGCAAGCGCTTCCCATGAATTCTGATGCGCGGCCTGCGCGCGGGCGCGCCAGCCTTCGAGCTTCGCGAGGTACTCGCGCGGCGCGCAGTTGTCGTAACCCTTGCGGGCCTTGGCGAGAAACGTCATCGGGAACGGCAACATCGCCACGATGAACAGGCACAGCTGGGACGTCGTCATCAAAGTCTCCTCCGTTATGATTACATTGATCAATGACAAGATCGCCGAGAGCTTAGCATTGCATCGTGCCGTTCGCGCACCGGTTTTCTAGACGGGAGACTCGGCCGCGCAGGCCCTTTCGGGCAACGGGCCCGGCCCGCCACGGCACCAAAATTTCCACCAAATCGCCGACAAATACGTTAATTAAAACTGGTCGAACACCAATAAGATAGCGCTCAACACTGGCTTGGCGCGCCACCGCGCCCGGCCAGCCGTTTCCCCCCGCGCCGCCGCGCGCCGAACGACATCCGACACGAGCCCTTGCCATGCCCCGTCCCATCGTCGCCCATATCCGCCCGGACGCCGTCCGCCACAACCTCGACTTCATCCGCCGCACCGCCGCGCAATCGCGCGTGTGGGCCGTGATCAAGGCCAACGCGTACGGCCACGGCATCGAACGGATCTACCCGGGGCTCCCGGCCGCCGACGGCATCGCGCTGCTCGATCTCGACGAGGCCGTGCGCGTGCGCGAGCTCGGCTGGGACAAGCCCGTGCTGCTGCTCGAAGGGATCTTCGAGCCGGCCGACGTCGAGCTGGCCGATCGCCACCGGCTGACGGTCGCCGTGCACTGCGACGAACAGCTCGACCTGCTGATCGCCGCGCAGCCGCGGCAGCCGATCGACATCCAGCTGAAGATGAATTCCGGCATGAACCGGCTCGGCTATCGGCCGGCCGCGTTCCGCGCCGCGTGGGAACGCGCGGCGAGTGCGCCGTCGATCGGCAAGATCACGCTGATGATGCATTTCGCGAACGCCGACGAAGGCGAGGTCGACTGGCAACTCGAACAGTTCGATGCGACCACGGCCGGGATTCCGGGCGAGCGCTCGGTGTCGAATTCGGCGGCCGTGCTGTGGCATCCGCGCGCGCACCGCGACTGGGTGCGGCCCGGCACGATCCTGTACGGCGCTTCGCCGACCGGCGCGGCGCGGGATATCGCCGACACGCCGCTGATGGCCGCGATGACGCTGACCAGCAAGATCATCGGCGTGCAGACGCTCGCGCCCGACGAAACGGTCGGCTACGGCCGCCGCTTCACGGCCGACCGGCCGATGCGGATCGGCGTCGTCGCATGCGGCTATGCGGACGGCTATCCGCGCCACGCGCCGACCGGCACGCCGATCGCGGTGGACGGCGTGCTGACGCGCGTCATCGGCCGCGTGTCGATGGACATGCTGACGGTCGACCTGACACCGTGCCCGCACGCGGGCATCGGCTCGAGCGTCGAGCTATGGGGCGACCAGGTGAAGGTGGACGACGTCGCGGAAGCCAGCGGCACGATCGGCTACGAGCTGATGTGCGCGCTCGCGCGCCGCGTGCCGGTGGTGATCGTGCCGCCCGGCGCGTCGAGCGTGCAGCCGGCGCTGCGGACGGGGAGCTACGGGCGTTGAGCGGCGGCGATTCGGCGGTGCGGCGATTCGGCAGTCCATAACCGCGTCGCCGCGCAAGCCGTGCTTCCTGCTTGCGGGCCACCACGGGTGGCCCGTCTGCTTTGCAGCGAACCGCCCACGCGTACCGGCAACGAAGCGATAAGTCGTTACGCAACGTCAGGTGCCGAAGCGCTTCCTGCCCGCCTCCGTCAACGCATCACGAACGCCACGTCGGCTTGCGTTTCTCGAGGAACGCGTCGATCCCCTCGCCCGCATCCTCTTCCATCATGTTGCGTGCCATCACGTCGCCCGCGTACGCATACGCGTCGTCGAGCGGCAACTCGCGCTGACGATAGAACATCTGCTTGCCGACCCGCACCGCGGCCGGGCTCTTCGCGACGATCTCCGCGACCTTGCGCGCGACGGCCGCATCGAGCGCGTCCTCGGGCACGGCTTCGTTGACGAGCCCCCACGCGGCGGCCGTCGCCGCATCGACGAAGCGCCCGGTCACCAGCATGTCGAACGCGCGCTTGGCCGTGACGTTGCGGCTCAACGCGACGGCCGGCGTCGAGCAGAACAGCCCGACGTTGATGCCCGACACCGCGAAGCGCGCGGTATCGGCCGCGATCGCGAGGTCGCATGCCGCGACGAGCTGGCAGCCGGCCGCCGTCGCGATGCCGTGCACGCGCGCGATCACCGGCACCGGCAATGCGCGCATCGCGAGCATCACGCGGCTGCACTGCGCGAACAGCGTGCGGTAGTAGTCGAGTTCGGGCTTGCTGCGCATCTGGCGCAAGTCGTGGCCGGCGCAGAACGCCTTGCCTTCGGCGGCCAGCACGACGCAGCGCACGTGCGGATCGGCGGCCAGCGTATCGAATGCATCGTGCAGCGCCGAAAGCATCGCTTCGGACAACGCGTTGAACTGCTGCGGGCGATTCAGGCGCAGCGTGACGACGCCGTCGCGCGTGTCGCGCAGCAGGATCGGCTCGGCTGTCTCTTGAATGGGTTCCATGGTGTTCCGCTCGACGGGGTTCGGCAGGATTCGATGCGGCGCGAATGGATGAAACTCGGGTCGCCCGTTCGCGGCATCGTTCACGAAATGGTCCTCCACATTCCGCACGGCGTCCAGCCGCGGCGCCGCACGCGCACGTGCGGCGGCGTGCCGGCCATTGCGCAACGACCATGCCGCGCGCATCAAGCGTCAACGGCCCCGCTGCGCGGCTTCCGCGCGGCCTGCCGTCCTCGCGGCCAGCGCGGCAATCGCGTAGGCGACACACCCGAGCGCCGCGACCGCCCACAGCGCATCGGTCAGATCCGGCAACAGGATCGTCGCGGCGCCTGCGACGGCCACGCCGAGCAGGCTGCCGGCCTGCCGCGCCGCGTTGAGGAACCCGGACGCCACGCCCGCCGCGTCGGCAGGCACCTGTTCGAGCACCGTCGCGATCATCGGCGCGACCGACAGCGCGGTCCCGGTGCCGAAGGCGGCCATGGCCGTCCAGACCGCCGGCCACGGCGCATGCAGCGCAAACGCCAGCGCGATCGCCGGAATGGCCAGCGCCGCCATCGCGAGGCCGTTCGCCATCAGCGTGACCGGACGAACGCGGCCATGCAGTTTCCCCGACAGCAGATTGCCGAGCGACAGACTCAGCGCGAACGGCAACAGCGTCAGCCCGATCTGCCGCGCGCTCATGCCGAAGCGCCCGTGCAGGTACAAGCTCAGCACGAACAGCAGCCCGAAGTAGCCGACATAGACGAGGCTGCCCATCAGGTTCATCGCGACGAACACGCGATTGCGAAACCACGCGAGCGGCACCATCGGATGACGAGCACGCCGCTCGACGACGACCAGCACGGCGGCCGCGAGCGCGGCGATCAACAGCGCGGCACGGACCTCCGTGGCGCCCGCGCCGCGCGTCGGCAATTCGATCACCGCGAAACACAGCGCGCCGAGCGCCGCCGCCCCGATGCACTGGCCGGCCCAGTCGAAGTGGCGCACGTCCCGCGCGACCGATGCCCGCACGAGCGCCGCCGCGCCGGCAAAGGCGACCGCGCCGGTCGGCACGTTGATCAGGAACGCGCTGCGCCAGCCGAAATCGTCGACCAGGATCCCGCCCAGCACCGGCCCCACGGCGACCGCGACCGACGCGATGCCGGCCCACACCGCGATCGCCCGCGCGCGCTCGGCCGGCACGTCGAAGGTGCTGCGCACGATCGCGAGCGACGCGGGCAGGAACAGCGCGGCGCCCATGCCCTGCACGAAGCGCGCGACCACGAGGATCGCCACCGACGACGCGACGCCGCACGCCGCCGATGCGCCGACGAACAACGCCAGCCCGGCGAGATACACGTGCTTCGCGCCGAACCGGTCGGACAGCGCGCCGCCCGCGAGGATCAGCGCGGCGAAGCTGAGCGTATACGCATCGACGATCCACGCGAGTTCCGCGACCGTCGCGCCGAGGCTCGTGCGCATCGCCGGCAGCGCCACGTTGACGATCGTCGAATCGAGTACCGCCATGAACATGCCGACGGCGACGAGCGCCAGCGTCAGGCGCTGCTCGCGCGCCGTCGCGCGGCTTGGCGCCGCGAGCGCGACGGGGGAAACGGGGACGGAAACGGATGGGCAATCGGACATGACACCTCCACGCAGATGCCGGGAGTCTAGGACCGGGCGTGCGATGCGGAAAAGTGATAATTTCGCATCTGCCTGATGCAGATTTGCATCACCCGTTCCCGCTCGTCGCCGCCTGCCCGATGACACAATCCATTCGTATGAACTGGGACAACGCCCGCTTCTTCCTCGCATTGGCGCGCACCGGCACGCTGCGCGGCGCCGCGGCGCAGTTGAACGTCGACCAGGCGACGGTCGGACGCCGGATCGCCGCGCTCGAGGACGAGCTATCGGCCCGGCTGTTTCTCCGCACGCCGTCCCTCTACGTGCTGACGACCGCAGGCGAAGCGCTGCTCGAACCGGCCGAAACGATGGAGCGCGCATCGCTCACGATCGAGCGCCGCGTGATGGGGCTCGACGAGCAACTGGCCGGGTCCGTGCGCATCGCGACGACCGACACGCTCGGCAAGCGCTTCGTCGTGCCCGCGATCGCCAACTTGCGGCGCAGGCATGCCGGCATCGACGTCGTGTGCGTGACGTCGGCGCAAATCACCAACCTCACGCGCCGCGAAGCGGATCTCGCGATCCGCACGTTGCGGCCGGAATCGCCGGACCTGATCGTCAGGCGGCTCGGGCATCTCGAAACGGGCATCTATGCGTCGCGCCGCTATCTGGCCGAACGGGGCGAACCGGTCGCGGGCAGCGCGTTCGACGGGCACGATCTGGTGATGTATCAGCAGCCGGTGGTGCCGACGATGTGGGATGCGCTGTGCGGCGAGCCGACGTCGCGCGGCCGCGTGATGTTCCAGACGTCGTCGACGATGATGCTGGTGGAGGCCGCGCTGGCGGGGCTCGGCATTGCGGAGCTGCCGTGCTTTCGCGCCGACACCGAGCCGGAGCTGGTGCGGCTCATGGCGCCGCGGTGCAATCATTTCGACGTGTGGCTCGTCGCCCATGCCGATCTCTACAAGACCGCGCGCGTGCAGGCGGTGATCGAAGCCGTCGTCGACGAATTCGCGACGGCGGCGGCGGGCCGGTAGCAGGCTTCCGGGCGTCGGGCCTGCGCGTCAGCGCGCGGCCGTGTTCCGCGCGCTACGCCAGGTACGCACCCCCGACCGCAACTGGGCGGCGCCGACGGCGAAAAAGACCGCCCCCATCGCGCCGATTGCCAGCACGCCACCCCAGATCGCGCCGAACGTATTCAGCCGCGCGGTCATCTTCGGCGCGTCCGGCGCATAGCGCACCTCCACCGTCGCGCCGTCCTGCACGCTGACGTCGCCGCCCTGCGCATATTCGACCTGCTCGCCCGCGAGCGTCGTGAACGCGATCTCCGGATGATGCGGGCCCGCGTTCAGCTTGACGACGCGCCCCGGCACGACGACCGACGTTCGCAGGAATTCGCGCGTCGACTGCGCGTACAGCGCGACGCCGATCAGCATGCACGTGCCCACGACGGTAAAAACGACGCCCTTCGCGATCTGCATTTCCGTGTGCCGTGCAGCAGGTCGCCCGTATTCGGATGCCATCGGCTCGTTCCGCTCCTGATGTTCGTGAATGCCGGGCGTGCGGCGCATGATGCGCCACCACGCCGCCCTCGGCATCCGGCAGGACACGGACATCCCGGTGCGCTGTAAATTGCGCGCGCAACCGTTCGACGGCCCGCCGGCGCGTCAGCCCGCGAGCTTCTTCAGCGCGTCGAGCACCGCGTCGCCCTTGAACGGCTTCACGATCCAGCCCTTCACGCCGGCGGCCTTGCCGCGCTCCTTCATCGCCGGGCTGCTTTCGGTCGTCAGCATCACGACGTTGACCGCCGTGTTCGCCAGTTCGCCGCGAATCTTCTCGACCATCGTCAGGCCGTCCATGTTCGGCATGTTCACGTCGCTGATCACGAGGCGCACGCCGGGCGTCGCCTTGAGCTTCGCGAGCCCGTCCTTGCCGTCGACGGCCGTCGCGACGTCGAGCCCGTGATTGCGCAGGAAGCCTGCGACTTCGTCGCGCACCGTGCCCGAATCGTCGACCACCAGAATCTTTGCCATGTCGTATTCCCCTTTCGTCGTTGCTGACTTCAACATTCAAAACAGTTCGAGTTCGCCCGCCTCGACCATCGGCCCGACGTCCTGCACCGATTCGCGGAAATCCTCCGGCGACCAGCTCAGGCTGAACACGAAACGCTGGTCGAGACAGACCGAGCGCCCCGAGGCCGGATCGGTCATCCGGTACTTGAAGCAGAGCTGCGGACAGTCGCCGCCGAACGAGATGAACTTCTGCTTGTGATTGACGACAAGCGGCACCTGCACCGGGTGGCGCGCGAGTGCCTCGGCGTCGCCGAGATAGCGGTTCTTGAACGCGCCCCACACGAGGTTGGTCAGCTCGCCGAGCACGCTGTTCACATCACGGAAATCCGGCGCGCGGCCGCTGTCGCGCGTGCCGCCGAGCATGTCGAGCAGCGGCTGCTCGCTCGTCTGCAACAGCATGTAGCCGCGGCACCACGCGCTTTCGAGCGCGATCAGGCTGAACACCTCGCCGAAGATGATCTGGTCGCGAACGATGCACGGCGTGTCATGCTCGATCGTCATGCCGGGGAACAGGCTGTCGATGCGCGCCTCGGTGATCTCCGAGATGCCGCGCACGAGCGCGTTCGGGTAGTCGCGGCCGAACAGGTATTCGTCGATCGCGCGCTCGAGCGGCGTCATGTCGTCGGCGACGTAGGCCGCGCACGCGACACGGGCGAGCGCATCGGGCAGCCCGTCGCGCGACGCGAGCGATTCGCGGCGCAGGATGATCGGCAGCTCGGGACGCAGCGCGTCGATCTGCGTCGCGATGATCGCGCTCTCGGCCGGCGAGCCGCCGTAATCCTCGGCCAGCAGGATCGCGCCGAGGTCGATGTTCGAGCGCAGCACCTTCAGCAGCCGGCTGCGCCGCACGGTCAGGCCGACCAGGTTGTGCGCGTCGCAGAAGCGCTTGATCGCGTCGGCGTGCACGCGGCTGTCGTCGAGGACGAGCACCTTGCTGACGGGTTGGTCTTCGGTCATCTGATGGATTCCTGATGGTCGGTCAGAACAGCTCGAGCTCGCCGCCGGTGTCCACCGTGGCCGTTTCCGGCACGTGGAAATCGACCGGCGCGTTCGCGCACACGCACAGCGTCGCGCCGATCCGCACGTCGCCGTCGAGCGTCAGGTCGTATGCGGCCACGTAATCGGGCGAGAGCGCACGCATGGAGTCGATGCTCGCGCCGCTCAGCAGGTAAGGCGTCGACATCCCGAGATCGGGAAACGGCGTGGTCAGCGCCTGGTTGATCGCACCGCAACACAGGTTCGCGACTTCCATGAATGCGTCGGTCAGCGGCCGCTGGCTGCTCGTGCCCGCCGTCGCGCCGGCGAAATGGCGGCGCGTCGCGTCGTCGTCGCTGAAGCGCAGCGCGAGCAGCAGGCGGAAATGCAGCGCCGAGATCGTCAGCACGACCACATGTTCGGGCACCTTCGGCGTCGATCGCGACTTCGCGTGCACACCATCGGGCGCGTCGTGTTCGTGGCCGGCCGCCGGCCGGATGTCGCACGCGCCGCCGGCGGCGAGCCGCGTGCGCGCGGCATCGAAAAAGATCCGCTCGAAACCGGCACTCGCCCGTGCGCTGATCACGCGGCCGCTCCTTCGATCCGCGCGTGCAGTTGCCCGGCCAGCGTCTCGACGGTCGCGAGCGCGGCCGTGATCATCTTGCCGCCGGCCTGGATGTCCTGGAACGTCGCGGCCGTCACGAGATCGTTGCGGTTCAGGCTGTCGCGATAGCTGTTCGACAGTTGTTGCGAGCGCGCGGCCAGCCCGCGCACCTCGCTCGCGACGATCGAGAAACCGCGCCCGGCCGTGCCCGCGCGCGCGGCCTCGATCGACGCGTTCAGCGACACGATCGACACGTGCGCGACGATCGCCGACAGTTCCTGGTTCTTCGCGCGCATGTCCTGGTTCTGCGTGGTCAGCGAGATCATCTGCTCGTGCCAGCGCTCGAACGTGCCGGCCAGGCCGCGCAGGCGCGCGGCTTCGTCGGCGATCTTCATCGCGTGCTGCGCGAGCGCCGCGCGGTCGGCCGACAGCGCCTGCAACGCGTCGCGCTGCGCGCCGTTCGCGGATGCCTCGCGCGTCAGCGCCGCCTCGAGCTGCGCCTCGCGTTGCGCCCACGCGTCGGCCGCTTCCGCATGCGCGGACGCCGCTTCTTCCGCCCGCGCATCGGCCGCGCGGAGCGCATCGCGCAACGCGTGCGCGTCGCGCTCCAGCGACGCGACGAGCCGTTGGCGCATCACGCGAAACGCGATCGCCGCCGCCACCGCGACAATCACGCCGCCCGCCAGCGCGGCGGCCATCTGAGTCATCCACGCCTGCACGATCACGCCGTCACTCCGCTGCGTCGATATCCGCGACGCGCGCCCGCTGCGCGTGCCCCGTGCCGTGTGCGGCACCACCGCCATCCGCCGCGAAACGCGCCGGCAGCGACACGATCGTCTCGAACGCGCGATACGGCGCCCCGACGCGATCGTCGGTGAAGCGCAGCGCGATATCGCCGCCGTCGCGCTTCAGGAAATTGCGCACCGCGTCCATCCCGACGCCGCGCCCCGATACTTCGGTCACCGTCTGCGCGGTCGAGAAGCCCGGCCGGAAGATCAGCTCGGCGACATCCTCGTCGGACAGCGCCGCTTCGCTCGCGGCATCGATCCAGCCGCGCTCGCGCGCGATGCCGCGAATCCGGTCGAGCGCGAGACCGCGGCCGTCGTCGCCGAGCACGAACCACAGTTCGCCGCCGCCCACGCCGACCGCGATGTCGATCGTGCCGGACGCCGGCTTGCCGGCCGCGCGCCGCGCGTCGGACGATTCGATCCCGTGGTCGATCGCATTGCGCAGCAGGTGCATGAACACGTTCTTCAGCGTCGCGACGATCTCGCTGCGCACGCGCTGGCCGTGGCTGTCGATATGCACGACGGGCGCCGGCTTGCCGAGCTCGGCCGCGAGCGACGGCAGCGATTCGATCACGCCGCCGAGCGCGTCGCCGATCCCTTGCGTGCCGAGCTGGCTCAGCATGCGCCGCACCGCGTCGCGCGCCGCGTGCCAGTCGGACGCGTTGGCCGGATCGGCGCCGTCGAGCACGCGCAGGCTCTCGCTGATGTGCGCGCGCTCGACCATCAGGAAGTCGGCGCCATTCGGTGCCGGCTCGCCGCTGCGGCCGAGCGTGACCGCGTTGATCGTCGCGTAGTGGTCGACGGCTTCGCGCACGCGCGCCAGGTCGTCCATCAGCGCGTCGCGGTTCCACTCGGGGCCGCTGTCCGCGCGGCGCAGCGAATCGTACGCCTGCTCCGCCTCGTGGACGATGTTCGTCAGGTGCTGCAGGCTGTAGGTGCGCGCGTTGCCCTTGATCGTGTGCATGTTGCGGAACAGCGCGGCGACGATCGAGTGATCGGCGCGCTCGTGCTGGCGGATCATCCGCTCGTTCTCGCTGAGGAAACCCTTCGCGCTGTGCACGAAGTCGTGGAACTTGTCCTGGCTGATCGACAGAATCTCGCCGATCATCTCGAGGCGGCGCTGCTGTTCGCCGGCCTGCGCTGTCAGCTCGCGGATCTCGGTCACGTCGCGCACGCACAGCATCAGGCGCACCACGGTGTCGGTCTCGTCGGTGATCGCCGACCAGCTCAGGTCGAGCCACTTCTCGCGGCCGTCCGGCATCCGCTTCGCGACTTCGTTGACGAGCAGGTGTTCGTTGAACTCGAAGTTCATGCTGTCCTCGCCGAGGCACGCATGCACGGCCGCGTCGACCTGCGAGCGCGCGTCCGCGCCGATCGCCGAATCGTCGAACACGAGCGCCATCAGCTCGCGGCCGGCGATGTCGTTCGTCTCGAAGATGGTTTCGAGGTACGCCGAATATTCCGCATGCACGACGCCCCCCTCGACGACGGTCAGGATGCCCTGCTGCATGTTCTGCAGCATCGCCTGAATGTCGGCCGTCTTCTGCTTCAGTTGCGCGGCATTCTCCTGGATCTTCTCGATCATCCCGTTGAACGCGACGATCGAATGGCCGATTTCGTCCATGCGGCCCACCGGCACGCGGCGCGTGAAATCCTGGCTCGTCGCGATCTCGCTCATCGCCGTCTGCATCCCGATCAACGGGCGCGTGATCTGGCGATACAGCACGAAGCCGAGCGCGGTCAGCAGCACGATCACCGTGCCGGCGACGCCCGCGATCGCGGTCGCCGTGGTCGCGAGCATCCCGTTCAGCGCGCCGATCGCGTCGTCCTTCTGGCGGTTCTTCTCGACGCGCAGCGTGTCGACGATGCTTTCGAGTTCGTCGCGATACTGCGCGACGTTCGCGAACAGGTAGGCCTGCGCCATCTCGGCCTTGCCGTCCGTCTTCATCTTCACGGTGTCGTCGATCGCCGCGAAATAGTTCGCGGCGCTGTCCTTCGCCTGTGCGACGAGCCCTTCCTGCGCGCGGCCGACCGCCGATTTCGCCTGCGCGTCGAGCGCGGCGCGCAGCGCGGCCTGCTTCGCCTTCAGCTCGTCGCGCGCCTGCGCGGCGGTGTTCGCGTCGGGGGCGTAGACGAGCGTCATCGTCGCGATCTGGATGTTCTTCACGTCGGCGACGAGATCCGCCGACGCGAGCGCGCTCGGCACGATTCCCTGGGTGACCTGACGCACCTCGGATGCGCTCTTGCGCGTCTGGTACACGGCATAGATGCCGATCGCGGACAGCGCGAAGAACGTCAGGACGACTAGCAGCGTAATGCGATGACGGATGGTCATGAACACGGCTCCCCGCGGCGATCGGATTTCGATCGCCCTTTGGTCTATTGAAAGAATGTGAGCGCCGAATTATCGGGGATGGTGTATGACTGTCCGATGACCGAAAATCAATCGTTCATTGAGGAAATTGCAATGATTAATTGCAGTGAGAAAAGGCTAAAGTTCTTATTGGACTGGCCGTTAACTGCTGGCCTGGGCGTCCCGTGCGGCTTGCCCGGCGACCTCGGCAAATCGGATCTGGATATTCATTCTTTAATTTCTCGATCCGACCATTCAATCCGGTGGAATACCGGTAAAACGTTTGCGCATTCGCTTTGCTGCCGCAACGTCAAATGCATCCGCTCTCGTCTGAAATCGCGGGTCGCGACGCGAGCGCGTTTTCAAACTCCGGGTCTATTGGTCCGATCAGAGGTGCCAGCCACGCCCACTGCTCCGGCGCCGGCTCGTTCACGCTCACTGCGCTGCGACGAGGTTCATGGGAACTGCGAGCGCCGAATCTCGCGTCCTTGGGAAGCCGTTCACCTTTGGCATCGTCGGCTTCAAATCTTTTCGTCGAATTCATGGGATCTCCCGGTGTGTCGGTGGTCGCACCCGATTCTGACAAAAAACTTTCAAGCCGGTCAATTCATTCCTAGTGAGAAAGAATCAATCGCAATCCGGCGATTCACCTCACCCCCCGGGCGTTCTAGACTGTCGGATCACTCCCCCAACCGGACCCATGCAATGACCGACGTCCTGCCGTTGACCACCGAACCCGAATCCGGCCTTCGATACCTGCTGCGTCCGGCCACCGGCCGCCCCGCCGCCCGCCTGTTGCTGCTGCACGGCGTCGGCGGGAACGAGACCAACCTGTTGAACGTGGCCGACGTGATCGATCCGCGCATCGAAATCGCGTTCCTGCGCGGCCCGCTCACGTTCGGGCCCAATCAACATGCGTGGTTTCCGGTGCGTTTCGGCCCGAACGGCCCTGAAATCGATGCGGCGCGGGCAGACGAGAGCCGCGTGCAACTGCTCACGCTGCTGCATGCGCTCCGCGCGCAGGATGGCGCGGCCCCCGCGTTGCCGACCGTGATCGCCGGCTTCAGCCAGGGCGGCATCATGAGCGCGAGCGTGGGCCTCACGTCGCCGGGCGACGTCAGCGCGTTCGCCGTGCTGTGCGGCCGTATCCTGCCGGAAATCGATCCGCTGATCGCGCCGCACGATGCATTGAGCACGCTGCACGCGCTGGTGATGCACGGCCGCTTCGACGACAAGTTGCCCGTCGCGTGGGCGGACACGGCCGACGCGAAGCTGACGGCGCTCGGCGTCGCGCACGACACGCGGCTGTACGGCGCCGGCCATGAGCTGACCGCGCAGATGGCCGGCGATTTCGGCCGATGGGTCGGCGAGCGCGCCGGGTTGAACTGACCGAATGTGAACCGAACTTGAACCGAACGCACCGGGGGCGCCGGCCCGCGAACGGACCGGCGCCCCCGGTGCATGGACGTCACGCGTTCTGCGCGGGATCCGCAACACCACGCACGGATGCGGGCATCGCCGCCGCCCGCTCGCGCTCGGCGCCACGTTTCGCGAGCTTCCAGCCGATCACCAGCGCGAGCACGACGACGGGGATCATCGCGATGGTCCACGTGCCGCCCGGGTAGTCGAATGCCATCAGCACCAGCACGCCGACCAGGAACGCGAGCGTGAGCCATGACGTGAACGGCGCGCCGGGCATCCGGAACGACACGGCCTTCATCTCGCCGCGATCGACCGCGCGGCGGAACAGGATCTGGCACATCACGATGAAGCCCCACGTCGTGATGATCCCGAGCGACGCCATGTTCAGCACGATCTCGAACGCCTGGGCCGGCACGATGTAGTTCAGCGGCACGCCGATCGCATTGATCGCGACCGTGATCAGGATCCCGCCGTACGGCACGCCGCGCGCGTTCATCCGCGACACGAAACGCGGCGCCGAGCCGCCCATCGCGAGCGAGCGCAGCACGCGGCCCGTCGAATAGAGGCCGGAATTCAGGCTCGACAGCGCGGCCGTCAGCACCACGACGTTCATCACGGTGCCGACGTACGGCACGCCGAGCTTGCTGAAGAACGTGACGAACGGGCTTTCGTGCGAGCTGTACGCGGTCCACGGCAGCAGCATCGTCAGCAGCACGACCGAGCCGACGTAGAACAGCGCGATGCGCCACATCACGCTGTTGATCGCCTTCGGCAGCACCTTGCGCGCGTCGGCGGTCTCGCCCGCCGCGACGCCGACGAGCTCGATGCTCGCATACGCGAACACGACGCCCTGCACGATCAGCACGGCCGGCAGGATCCCGTGCGGGAAGATCCCGCCGTGATCCGCGACGAGATGCAGCCCCGTCATCTGCCCGCCCACCGGATGGCCGCTCGCGAGGAACACGGCGCCGACCGCGAGAAACACCGCGAGCGTGCCGACCTTGACGAGCGAGAACCAGAACTCCATCTCGCCGAACACCTTCACGCCGATCATGTTCATCACCGACACGATTCCGAGCGCGCCGAGCGCGAACACCCACTGCGGCACGTCGGTGAACACGGCCCAGTACTTCATGTAGATCGCGACCGCGGTGATGTCGACGATGCCGGTCGTCGCCCAGTTCAGGTAGTACATCCAGCCCGCGACGAACGACGCGCGCTCGCCCATGAACTCCCGTGCGTACGACACGAAGCTGCCGCTGGTCGGCCGGTGCATCACGAGCTCGCCGAGCGCGCGCATGATCAGGAACGCGAACACGCCGCACACGAGATAGACAAGCGCGAGCGCCGGCCCCGCGCTTTGCAGGCGGCCGCCCGCGCCGAGAAAGAGGCCGGTGCCGATCGCACCGCCCATCGCGATCATCTGCACGTGCCGCGGCTTCAACTGCTTCGCGTAGCCGGCTTCGTGCGACGCGAACATCGCATCGGGATCGGCATGCGCGGCATCCGCGCCGCCGGCCGGACCGGCCGGGCGCTCGCTGGGGTGTGTCATCGTGAGTCTCCGTTGTTTGTTGATGTGTCGCGCCCCGCTCCGGGGGCGCTTTCGGTACGGCCGCGAACGGCCCGACGTCAGAACGCGCGCGGCCGGATCAGCGCTTCGGGCTGCAACGCTTCGTCGAGTTGCGCCTCGGTCATCAGTTCGCGCGCCAGCACGACCTCGCGGATCGACTTGCCGGTCGCATGCGCTTCGGCGGCCACGGCGGTCGCGCGCTTGTAGCCGATGTACGGATTCAGCGCGGTCGCGAGCGCGACCGAGCGCTCCATCGTTTCGCGCAGCCGTTCCGGATTCGCGGTGATGCCGCTCACGCATCGCTGCGCGAGCGTCGTGCACGCGGCCGTCAAGTGGCTGAAGCTGCGGAACAGCGCGCTCGCGATCACCGGTTCGAACGCGTTGAGCTGAAGCTGGCCGGCCTCGGCCGCGAAGGTGATGGTCACGTCGTTGCCGAACACCTCGAACGCAACCTGGTTGACCACTTCCGGGATCACCGGATTGACCTTGCCGGGCATGATCGACGAACCGGCCTGCACAGGCGGCAGGTTGATCTCGCCGAAGCCGGCGCGCGGGCCGCTCGACAGCAGCCGCAGGTCGTTGCAGATCTTCGACAGCTTCACGGCGATCCGCTTGAGCACGCCCGACACCTGGACGAACGCGCCGCAATCCTGCGTCGCCTCGATCAGGTTCGGCGCGGTGCTCAGGTCGAGCCCGGTGATGCGGCGCAGCGCGGCCAACGCCTTCTCCGCGTACTGCGGGTGCGCGGTGATGCCCGTGCCGATCGCGGTCGCGCCGAGGTTGATCTCGCGAATCAGCCAGCCGGCTTCCTGCAGCCGCGCGATGTCTTCCGTCAGCATCACCGCGTAGGTCGAGAATTCCTGGCCGAGCGTCATCGGCACCGCGTCCTGCAACTGCGTGCGGCCGAGCTTCAGCAAGCCGGCGAACGCGTCGGCGCGCTCCGCGAACGCATCGCGCAGCCGCGCCATCGCTTCGAGCAGGTGCTCGACCGCGAAGCACGTCGCGATCCGGATCGCGGTCGGA
This sequence comes from Burkholderia sp. BCC0044, assembly GCF_902832955.1. Classification (NCBI taxonomy): domain Bacteria; kingdom Pseudomonadati; phylum Pseudomonadota; class Betaproteobacteria; order Burkholderiales; family Burkholderiaceae; genus Burkholderia; species Burkholderia sp. BCC0044. Next base: position 1,295,363 of record NZ_CADFDO010000002.1, read on the forward strand.
TAGACGTCGTTGGTGCTCTGCGCGAGATTGACGTGCTCGTTCGGATGCAGGTATTCGTACTGCCCGCGCGCGTGGCCCATGATTTCGAGCGCGCGATTGCAGATCACCTCGTTCGCGTTCATGTTGGTCGACGTGCCGGCGCCGCCCTGGATGATGTCGACGACGAACTGGTCGTGCAGCCGCCCTTCGCGGATCTCGACGCACGCGGCGGCGATCGCATCGCGGTACGGCCGCGGCAGCAGCCCGAGTTCGCAATTGGCGTCGGCCGCCGCTTCCTTCACGGACGCGAGCGCCATCACGAGGTACGGCAGCGACGCGATGGTGCGGCCGGAAATGTCGAAATTCTCTTTCGCGCGCAGCGTGTGGACACCGTAATAGGCGGTATCCGGAATGCTTCGTTTCCCTAAAAGATCCGCTTCGACGCGGAAGCCGTGCTCTGCCATCGTGCCCTCCTGAAATGTCTCGTGCCGCTCGCCGGCCGCCGCTTGCCGACGCGACGGGTTCGCATTCTATGCCTTTGCAAAAACAAGCTCGCTTCTGTATTATCGAAAGCGGTTTTGCGTGGGACGCAACAGCGAGAATCGAATGAAAAAAGGCGCGAGAGAAACCGGCATCGATCACCTGGGCGCGATGCGCGCGTTCGTGCGCGTGGTCGAAACGGGGAGTTTTTCGGCGGTCGCGAAGGAGATGCACGTGTCGACGTCCACCGTCGCGCGCAAGGTCACGGCGATCGAGGAGGCGCTCGGCGTCGCGCTGCTGCACCGCTCGACGCACAGCGTGACGCTCACCGAAGCCGGCCATATCTATCTGGAGCGCGCGGTCACGCTGATCGCCGATCTCGACGACACGCTGCGCGTCGTCGCCGAGCTGAATGCGCAGCCGAGCGGCCCGCTGAAGCTCACCGCGCCCGTCGCGTTCGGCCGCCGCCATCTCGCGCCGCTGATCGCGCCGTTTCTCTCGCGCTACCCGACGATCCAGCTCGACGTGCGGCTCACCGACAACCACAACGACCTCGTGGCCGGCGGCTTCGATCTCGACATCCACGAAGGCGAGAACTACCTGGACAACCTGGTCGTCCACCGGCTGTCGCGCAACGACAGCATCCTGTGCGCGACGCCCGGCTATCTCGACCGCTGCGGGCGCCCGGCGACGCCGGACGACCTGAAGGACCACAACTGCCTGCGCTACGTGCACCCGGAAGGCGATCCGCGCTGGGAACTCGTGCGCGGCGACGCGCAGCACAGCGTGCTGCCGGCCGGCAATCTCGTCACCGACCATTCGGAGCTGCTGCTGGAGGCGACCTGCGCGGGGCTCGGCATCGCCGAATTCGAGATCTGGCTGGTGCGCGACCTGCTCGCGAACGGCCAGCTCGAAGCCGTGCTGCCGCGCTACCGGCTGCAGAACCGGCTGACCGGCGAATTCATCTACATCGCGTATCTGGCGAACCGGCGCAGCTCCGCGAAGCTGCGCGTGCTGAAGGATTTTCTCGCGGAACACCTCGCGCAGATCGGCGAGCTGTCGGATCGGGAGCTGGCGAAGATTCGCGACGCACGCGCGTAGCGCGCGCCGATGCGCGGCCCGGATCGCGGGCCGGCGGCATCGGCGCGATGACCGCGTCAGGCCGCCTGCAATTCGAACGGGAACGTCGCGTGCCCGAATTCGACGCCCTGCGTGTTGAGCATCCGCGGCCGGTGGAACGCGGCCAGTTGCGCGCGCTGCGCGGCCGTGCCGATCTGCAGCCGCTCGAGGATTTCGCTGACGACCATATACAGCACGTCGAGATTGCCGTCCTCGATCTTCACCGAGATGCCGAGCGCGCCATCCGCGCCGAGTTGCCGCGTGCGTTCCGACGCGCGCACGCCGATCCCGTAGCATGCATCCGCGCCGAGCTTGCCGACCACCTGCCCGTCGAATGCGTTCATCAGCACCGTGCAATAGCGCCCTTCGCCCGCGACCAGTTCCGGATAAGCGGTCATCGCGCGGTGAATGCGCGCCAGCGCACGCACGCGATCCGTGAGCGCGCCGCCCGCTTCCTCTGCGTCCGCGCCGTCGGCCAGCGACGCGTACAGGCGCGCCAGCCGATCGAGCGAGAACGCCGGCGTCGGCAGGTTGCAGCCGTCGATGCCCCAGTCGACCTCGTCGTCGCGCAGGCCGCATGCGTCGGCCACGACCTGCTTCACGCGCACCTGCATCGGATGGTCGGGCAGATGGTAATCGGCGATCGCGGCGCCGATCGCCTGCGCGCCGGCCAGCATCCCGACATGCTTGCCCGAACAGTTGCTGCAGACGCCGGTCGGCGTGTAGTCGCGCTTGATCCACGCCCGGTACACCGCGTCGGACAACGGCGGATGGCCGCCGCAGCGCAGATCCGATTCGTGCGCGGCGACCTTCGCGAGCATTGCGCGCGTGCGTTCGATGTGACGCTCCTCGCTGCTGTGCGACGCGCACATCAGCGCGATGTCCGCGTCGTCGAAGCCGAAGCGCTCCGGCGCGCCCGTCTCGATCACCGACAGCGCCTGGGCCGGCTTGGCCGCCGACCGCGCGAGCGTCATCCGGAACGGATCGCCGAACCGGGCCAGCAGCCGGCCGCGTGCATCGACGACCGCCACATGGGCGACGTGGGTGTTCTCGATCGCATTCCCGCGGTACGTGACGACCGCTGCGCGTGGGGTGTCCATCCTCTTCTGTCTCCTTGCTCGCGGGCCTGATGCCGGGGCCCGTCCAACCGGTACGGCAGTGTAGCGAGTCGTCGCCGCCGCGCGTCGGCGTTCGTCATGGAAAGCGGTGTTGCATGCGACGCAAAGGCGGTCGCCTTCCACGAAAGATTGACTGAATTAGTACAAAAACGCTTCGATCCGTTACCTATTTACCGCTCAGCGGCGCGCTGCAGCGGGAACTGCCGGCAAGCTCGCGCCTGTGTCGTGGCAGGAAGTGGATTGAGGTACGCACGTCGCGTCAGGCGTCACGGAGACGCCAGCAGCCGTAGACGCTATCGATATTCGTCGATCTCGATCACTGCCCCGGCTGATTCAATCAGCTGGCGGGTAGCGTCCGACACGTGGGGCGTACGATCACCTTTCTCGTTGTCCCAGTAACAGAAGAACCGCATACGCGCCCCTGCTTGTTCAATACGCTCGAGAAGATCTTCACGCGGCAACGAGAGTCGTTCGATCAGGTAGCGGAGATGCGGCTCCAACCGATCGCTTTGAACGCCGGCCTTGCTTTCCAGCGCCCATAGATCGAGTTTTCCGGGCCGGGAACTCAAGCGCCCGGAGGGCAGCAGATAGGGCTTCCCTTTCGTGATCGTTCGACTCGGGAAGATGCCGAAGAAAGCGGTCCACGTGTCCGGGTGCACGCCGTCCGATGAAATGATGAACGTCGCGTGCGCAAGGGCGCTATCGGAGGGCGGAGGGGACTCAGCGTGCATAGTCATGGATGTTATCAATAACTACGCCTTTGAATTCAACGTCGCCGCTGTCGTGGAAGATAACGTTGTCGGCAGGTCCCAAGCCGTTTGCAGGCTTCAAGATATGCAGCATCTGCCCGACATCCCCGGCACGCGCTTCGCCGGCCGCACGGCTGATGCGGCCTCAAGCACTCGGGCATTCGCGCACGTTCACGCCAAGTGGTACCGCAGCCAGAAGGTTTCGCGGCACGCGTTGTCGAACGTCAACCGCGACGGGTTGATCGGCTGCGCATCGGGATGGCGCAGCACGTCGTAGTCGATCCAGCATTCAGCGCACAGCAGGTCGGACGGCGCACGGTCCTGCTCGACCGAGCGGCGCACGATCGCGCCGTTGTCGAACCGGTATTCGGTTTCGTCGCGGGTGACCTCGACGTCGTCGTCGGTCCAGCGATCGTGCGATGTCGCGTGCGACACGATCGACACGGAGCCGGCGAGCCCGTGGATCGCGGCAACGTAGGAAATAAGCTTGTCCATGGCGAGGCGGCGAACTGGCGGATGGCGCGCTTCGCGCAACGCATGCAGCGTGAAGCGGCCCGAGCGGCGAGTATAGCCGCGCGCCGAAGACCTTGCCGCCGGTGGGGTTTCGCGCGCTACGCGTCCAGCGCGAGCAACGCGAACGTCGCGAGCCAATGCTCGCCCATATAGTCGCCGGCCACGTGCACGAGCGCGCTCGCGAGATGCCGGTCGGCCGCGTCGAGCAGCTTCGCGCGCCGCGCGTCCCCTTCCGGCAGCGCGCCGGCCAGCGACCGCTGGCACCACGCGCGGCTCAGGTTCAGCCCGTCGAGGTGCGCGATCTTGCCGTCGCTGCGGTCGCTGACCGTCGCCGGCTCGAACAGCGTCGCCGGCTCGCCTTGCGCGAGATCGGGCAGGAAGCGCGCGAACCAGCCGTCGAATTCGGCGGCCGGCAGCACGCGCCGCATCAGCTCGGCTTCCATCAGCGCGGGCGACAGGAATTCGTCGCCCGACGGCTCCCACGCCTGGCATGCGACGTCGTTCAGGTGCCAGCGCTTCGCGGTATCGACGATCAGCGCGGCGAGCCCGTCGCGCTGCGTGTCGCGTGCGAAGTCGAGCGCGAGCGCCAGCGCGAACGCGGTATTGAAATGCGTGCCGACGCGCAGCGGATAGGTGGCCTTCGGCAGGAACGTCTCGAAGCGCGACACGAACAGGTCGGCCAGCGGCGCCATCGTCTTCGCCCAGCGCGCGGCCTGCGGCAGCGCGCCCTTCAGCGCCAGCCGTTCGAGCTGCGCGGCGAGCGCGAGCAGCCACGCCCAGCCGTACGGCCGCTCGAAGCCGGCGTTGTGCGGCCGCGCGAGATACGCGCGCTCGCCGGCGACGTTAGCATCGGTGAAGTGCGCGTCGACGATCGCGACGATGCGCTCGGCCTCCGGCAATGCCGGATAGCGTTCGAGCACGCGCAGCACGAGCCAGTAGCCGTGCACGCACGAATGCCAGTCGTAGCTGCCGTAGAAGATCGGGTGCAATGCGCACGGCCCCTGCACGTCGTGCGGACCTTCGAGCGCATGCGTGAGCTTGTTCGGATATTCGCGGGTCAGGTGCGCAAGCGCGAGCGACGCGAATTTCGACGCGAGTTCGGGGGTGAGTCGATCGGTCATGAGGATCTCGTCCATCGAGTCAGAAGCGGAATACGAACGCGTACATCAGCAGCGTGTTCACGGCCAGCAGCAGCACGGCCGTCGGCCACTGCGCCTTGATCACGCCGTTCTTGTCCTTCAGTTCGAGCAGCGCCGCGGGCACGATGTTGAAGTTCGCGGCCATCGGCGTCATCAGCGTACCGCAGAAGCCGCTCAGCATCCCGATCGCGCCCATGATCGCCGGATTGCCGTGGAACTGATGGACGATCAGCGGCAGGCCGATGCCGGCCGTCATCACCGGGAACGCGGCGAAGCCGTTGCCCATGATCATCGTGAACAGCGCCATGCCGACCGTATAGGCCGCGACCACCGCGAACGGCGAATCGATCGGCACCCACGCCTTCACGAGCCCCGACACCACGCCGCCGACGCCGGCCACCGCGAACAGCGCGCCGAGCGCCGCGAGCATCTGCGGCAGGATCGCGGCCCAGCCGACCGCATCCATCGTGTGGCGCGCTTCCTTCAGCGCATGCACGGGCGAATCGCGCAGCATCGCGAGCGCGACGACGAACGCGACGATCGTGCCGAGCACGAGCGAGATCAGCGTCACGCTCTTCGGCTCGACGAACGGCACGAGTTTCAGCGCGAACGTGCCGACCAGCGTGACGAGCGGAATCAGCAGCGCGGGCAGGAACAGCCGGTTGCCGAAGCGCTGCGCGAGCGTCTCGCGCCGCACGGCCGCCGCTTCGCCGGCCTCGTCGGACCGGCCGCGGCCGAGCTTGCCGGAGCCGGCGATCAGCGCGAGCGCGATCGCCAGGCAGCCCATGACGAAATGCGGCAGCAGCGCGCCGAACAGGAACGTGGCCGCGTAGATGGCCCAGAACGCGAAATTGACGACGCGCCGCGGGTTCGTGCGGTCGGTCAGGTTGAAGTACGCGAACGCGGCGAACATCAGCCCCGCGAGCGTATACAGCGATTCGAGGCCGATCATCGCGCGCCCTCCTGCTCCACCAGGCCGAAGCCGCGCGCGAGCCGGCGGTCGAGCAGCGCGAGGCGCGTGCAGTGGATCAGCAGCGCGGCGATCGCGGTCGGGATCGCCCACACCGACAGGTGCAGCGGCTCGATGGCGATGCCGTTCTGTTCGAGAAAGCCCTTGATCAGCAGGATCGACTGGATTGCGATGAAGATGTCCTCGCCGAAGAACACGGCGACGTTGTCGGCGCCCGACGCATGCGCGCGGATCTGCTGGCGCACCGACTCGGGCAGCTCGCCGTGCCGGCCGACCGCGGCGGCCTCGGCCATCGGCGCGATCAGCGGCCGCACCATCTGCGCGTGGCCGCCGAGCGACGTGAGGCCGAGCGCGGCCGTCGCCTGGCGCAACACGAAGTACAGCACCAGCACGCGGCCCGTGGTGGCGGCCTGCACGCGCGCGATCATCCGCTTCGCCTGCTCCTTGAGCCCGTTGCGCTCGAGCAGCGCGATCACCGGCAGCGTGAGCCAGATCAGCCCCATGTAGCGGTTCTCGGTGAACGCCTTGCCGAACGCGCTGACGATGTCGACGAGATTCAGCCCACCCGCCAGCCCCGTCGCGAGGCCCGCGATCGTGACCACCAGCAGCGCGTTGAAGCGCAGCGCGAAGCCGATCACGACGATCGGCACCCCAATCAGCACCAGCATTTCCCCTCCTTGTGTCTGGACGCGCGGCACGTCGGCAGCGCTGCCGGCCCGGTTTGCATCGGGCTCGGACGGCGAAATCTAACACGAGACTTTATCGATAAAAAGTCGACAATTTGCCGGTTCGGGTAAACGTTGAAACCCGCCCGACACCGTGCACGCGCCGTGTGTCGGGCGCATTTCGTCGGATGAATCGGGCCGGCCGGCCCGCGTGCGTGGCGCGGCCCCGGGACGCCGACTACACTGAAAAGCATCGGCAACGTACGGGAGAGCCGCCATGATTGACGTATTCCAGACCATCGGCAGCCGCGCGTTCTCCGCTCATCTGGCGAAGGACGGGATGGTGACGCTGATGGAGCAGCGCCATGAAGTCGACCGCGTGACGCTCGCGACCGCCTATGCCGCGCTCGTCGAGGAAGCCGAACAGGAAGACGACCTGCGCGACGCGACGGTCGAAGGGATGATGCGCGCGCTGATCCAGGGCTACGCGCGCAGCCATTGACGGCGCGGCGGCCGCGCGGACGCCGCGCGGCCCGATGCCCGGTACGGCCCGCTACGCGGCCGGCGTGCCCGCGCCCGCGCCGAACCACCGGCCCTCGCGCAGTTGCCGGTAATCGGCCTGCGTGAAGATCCTCAGCAGGTTCGCCACCGCGCCGTTGCTGGCGCGATCGCGTTCCGTCATGAAGGCTTCGACCGCGTCGCGGCCGGCGAACAGGATCGTGCTGAAATAACGCTCGCGCTCCGCGTCGGAGAGGTTCGTCGCGCTCAACTGGTACGGATGATGAAGCGCCGCGAACAGGAAGTAATAGCGTTCGGCATCGTCGCGCAGCACGCGCACCGCATCGGGTTCGACCGGAAAATCGCGGTGGAACGACGCGTGCCCGCTCTCGATGTGGATCCGGTACAGCAAACGGCCGTCCTGCTCGATCACGATCGGCGCGTACGGGTCGCGGCTGACGAGGACGGTTTCGGGCGCGGTCATCCGGTTCTCTCCTTTCTTTTGGTCGATGCCGGCACGGTAACATGCGGACTTTCGCGGCCTGTCTGGACAGGATCGACTGGCCCGCTTGCAGGCAATGCGGCATCGCCATAGAGGAAACGCACTGAAACGGCGCAATGCGCAAATTTTTCGATTGCCGCCGCCCGCGCCGCATGACAGCATTCGGGCGTCGTCAACCAAAAGAATGCCGCGCCGTCCGGCCGCCGATGCCGCCCGGCCGCGCCGAGCAGGCTGCACCTTCCATGAACCCGGCCCACCTCCAACAACACTACGAACCGACCGGAGAATTCCGCTTGTGAACATCGGCATCGTCAACGACCTCCCGCTTGCCGTCGAGGCGATGCGCCGCGCGATCGCGCGACGGCCCGAGCACCGCGTGCTGTGGGTCGCGACCGACGGCGCGCAGGCCGTCGAACTGTGCGCCGCGCAGCCGCCCGACATCGTGCTGATGGATCTGATCATGCCGAAATTCGACGGGATCGAAGCGACGCGGCGGATCATGCGCTCCGAACGACCGTGCGCGATCCTGATCGTGACGAGCTGCATCGGCGCGAACGCGTGGCGCGTGTTCGAGGCGATGGGCGCCGGCGCGCTCGACGCGGTCGATACGCCGCGGCTCGGCGACGGCGCGGCCGGCGACACGACGAAACTGCTGCTCGCGAAGATCGACCAGATCGGCCGCCTGCTCGACGCGCCGGGCGGCACGCGCATCGCCGGCGCGGCCGCGCGCGGCGGCGCCGGCCCGCTGATCGCGATCGGCGCATCGGCCGGCGGCCCTGGCGCGCTCGCGTCGATCCTCGGCAGCCTGCCGGCCGATTTCAATGCGCCGATCGTGATCGTGCAGCACGTCGATCGCGCGTTCGCCGAAGGCATGGCGCAATGGCTCGACGGCCAGACCCGGCTCACCGTGCGCGTCGCGCGCGAAGGCGACCGCCCGCAGCCGGGCGTCGCGCTGCTCGCCGCGACCGACGATCACCTGCGCATCACGCGCGCCGGCACGCTCGAATACACGCGGGAACCGGCCGCCACGCCGTATCGTCCGTCGGTCGACGTGTTCTTCAACAGCCTGACCGAGCACTGGCCCGGCCGCGTGATCGGCGTCCTGCTCACGGGAATGGGACGCGACGGCGCGATCGGCCTGAAGGCGCTGCGGATGAAGGGCTACCATACGATCGCGCAGGACGAGGCGACCAGCGCCGTGTACGGGATGCCGAAGGCGGCCGCGACGCTCGGCGCGGCGCGCGCGATCCTGCCGCTCGGGCGGATCGCCGGCGAGCTGGCAGCGCTCGCGCGGATCTGAGCCCGACGATGACCGCGCGCAACGCCCATGGCTGCCCCTGCAACGACCGCAACAACCCGCATCGACCATGACGATTGACCTGACTCGCCCGCCGGGCGGCCCGACCGGGTCGCCCGCCGACGCGCCGGCGATGGTGCTGCTGGTCGACGACCAGACCATCGTCGCGGAAGCCGTGCGGCGCGCGCTCGTCGACGAGGAAGGCATCGACTTCCACTACTGCCCGCGCTCGGACGACGCGATGGCCACCGCGATCGAGACGCGCCCGACCGTGATCCTGCAGGATCTCGTGATGCCGGGCATCGACGGGCTGAGCCTCGTGAAGGCGTACCGCGCGAATCCGGCGACGCGCGACGTGCCGATCATCGTGCTGTCGACGCAGGAAGAACCGGTGATCAAGAGCGCCGCGTTCGCGTGCGGCGCGAACGACTACCTGGTCAAGCTGCCCGATCGCATCGAACTCGTCGCGCGCATCCGCTACCACTCGCGCTCATACATGAACCTGCTGCAGCGTGACGAAGCCTATCGCGCGCTGCGGCAGTCGCAGCAGCAACTGCTGGAGGCCAATCTCGAACTGCGGCGCCTCACGCATTCCGACGGCCTGACCGGGCTGTCGAACCGGCGCTATCTCGACGAATACCTGGCCGCCGAGTGGCGGCGCGGCACGCGCGAGCGCAGCGAGCTGTCGCTGCTGATGATCGACGTCGACAACTTCAAGCTGTACAACGACACGTACGGGCACGTGTCGGGCGACAGCGTGCTCAAGCAGATCGCCGCGACGATCGAGCGCTGCCTCGGGCAGTCGGGCGATCTCGCCGCGCGCTTCGGCGGCGAGGAATTCGCGGTCGTGATGCCGGGCTCGTCGCCGGGCGCCGCGCGGCTGCTCGGCGAGAAGATCCGGCTCGCGGTCGAGGCGCTGCGCGTGCGGCACGCGCATTCGTCGACGGGCAACCACATCGTGACGATCAGCATCGGCGGCGCGAGCATCGTGCCCGCGCCCGGCCTGTCGACGACCGTGCTGATCGAGGCGGCCGACCGCGCGCTCTATCGCGCGAAGCACGAAGGCAAGAACCGCGTCGAGATCGATTCGCCGCCGCCACCGCCGGGCGCGGGTGGGTTCGGCGCGTCCTAGGGCCGGTTCACGCTGATCGTTCACGCTGCTTCTTCACGCCGATAACGGGCCCCGGCGGCACACCCGCCGAACGCGCCGCGCTCACGCGGCGCCGAGCCGGCGCGCGTAGTCGTTCGGGTCCAGCGGGCGGCTGAACAGATAGCCCTGCTGCATATCGCAGCCGATCTGCTGCAGGAACCGCGACTGCGCCTGCGTCTCCACGCCTTCGGCCGTGACCTTCATCCCGAGCGAGTGCGCCATCGCGACGACCGCCTGCGTGATCGCGACCGAGTCGTGATGATCGGGCACGCCCGACACGAACGAGCGGTCGACCTTCAGGTTGTGCAGCGGAAAGCGCTTCAGGTACGCGAGCGACGAATAGCCGGTGCCGAAATCGTCGACCGAGATCCGCACGTTCATGTCCGTGAGCGCTTCGAGCATCGGCAGCACGGTGTCCGTGTCGTTCATCAGCACGCCTTCGGTGATCTCCAGCTCGAGCGCGGACGGATCGAGCCGCGTTTGCGCGAGACAGCGCGCGACCGATTCGACGAGCCCTTCGTGGAACTGCCGCGGCGACAGGTTGACGGCCAGCATCAGGTCCGGCGCGATCGTGCGGCGCCACTCGGCCACCTGCCGGCACGCGGTTTCGAGCACCCACTGGCCGATCGCGACGATCAGCCCCGTATCCTCCGCGACCGGGATGAATTCCGCCGGCGACATCGGCCCGAGCTCGGGGCTCGTCCAGCGCAGCAGCGCCTCGGCGCCGACCGTGCGGCCGCTGCGCGCGTCGACGACCGGCTGATATGCGAGCCGCAGCATGTCCGACGCGAGCGCGCGCCGCAGCGACTGCTCGATCGCGAAGCGGCGCTGCAGCCGCAGGTTGAGCTGCGCGGTGAAGAACGTGAAGTGATTGCGGCCGTGCTGCTTCGCGTCGTACATCGCCGAATCGGCGTTGCGCATCAGCGTCACCGCGTCGTCGCCGTCGCGCGGCGCGACGCTGATGCCGATCGATACCCCGAGCCAGTATTCGTTGTTCGCGATCGCGAACGGCTTCGCGATCGCCTCGATGACCTCGCGCGCGAGCACCGCGAGACGCTCGGGATCGTCGCAGTCGTCGACGAGGATCACGAACTCGTCGCCGCCGACGCGCGTGAGCGCATAGCGGCCGTCCGCGCAGGCCGCGAGCCGCGCCGCGACGCTGCGCAGCAATGCGTCGCCCGCGTCGTGGCCGGCCGTGTCGTTGACCTTCTTGAAGCCGACCAGATCGATGAACAGGATCGCGACGCGCGCGGGCCCGGCCGCCGCATCGCGCACACCGAACAGCTCGCGCATGCGGTCGGCGAGCCAGCGGCGGTTGTAGAGGCCCGTCAGCGCGTCGCGGGTCGCAAGATACCGCAACTGCTGCTGCGCTTCGCGCACGGGGCCGATGTCGTTGAACGACACGAGCACCGAATCGGCCTGCGTCTCGCCCGGCCTCACGATCGGCACCGCGTTGCCGCGCACCCAGATGATGTCGCCGTCGGCGAGACCGAAGCCGACCGTGTAGTCGAGCATCGGCGTGGCCGTCTCGAGCGCGCGCCGGCTCGGCCAGTCGTGCGGGTCGATCGGCGTGCCGTCCTCGCGCAGCTTGCGCAGGATCACCGTGGACAGCCGGCGGCCGACGAGTTCGCCCTTCACGCGCATCATCCGGTTCGCGCTCGGATTGCTGGCGATCACGACGCCTTCGCGCGACACGACGAGGATGCCCTCGTTCAGGCTGTTGACGACGAGCCGGTGATGTTCCTCGCTGCGCGCGAGCTGCCGCGCGATCCGGTCCTGGTGCACCGCGAGGCCGACGCTGTTGCCGATATCGCGCAACAGCCCGGTTTCCTCGTCGCTCGGCCGGCACGGCCGGCGATGATAGACGGCGAATGCGCCGAGCACGACGCCCGCGTCGTCGAGGAACGGCACCGACCAGCACGCGCGCAAGCCCAGCGGCAATGCGATGGCGCGGTAGTCGGCCCACAGCGGATCGGTTTCGATGTCCTCGACGGTGACCATTCGACGCTCGTACATCGCGGTGCCGCACGAGCCGGCCGCGGGGCCGATCGTCGCGCCGTCGATCGCCGCGCTGTACTGCGCGGGCAGCGACGGCGCCGCGCCGACGCGCACGTGCACGCCGTCCGTATCGAGCAGCAGGATCGTGCACGACGCGCCGTCGCCGAGCAAAGCCTCGGCACGCCGGCAAACCTCGACCAACAGCTCCGGCAGCGGCGTGTTGCGTGTGATCAGCCTCAGTACGCTCTGCTCGGACGCGAGCACTTCTGCGGCGAGCCCGAGGCTGTAGCGAGAACTTTGCGGTTCGGTATTCAAGTGAATCCTGCCGTCTGTCCGACCGGGTCTGATGCGCCCGATTCGTTATCGATATTTCGTGCCCTGTCCCGCCCCGGGTTTATGCCGACGCCCGGTGCCCCGTTTGCGCGCCGAGCCAGGGCGCGCCGAAATATATTTAACACCAATCCGTGACGATCGGCGTGCCTGCTTGCATCAGGGGTTTACGCTCGGTTGCCGCGTGGCCTGCAGGCTGCGGCCGGTGCGCCGACGGGTTGCTGCGCCGCACGATGGCGCGCGCGCCGACCGTCAATCCTTCCGGATATGTTCGGCCAGGAAGTCGATCAGCAGGCGCACGCGCGGCAACAACCCGCGCCGCGACGGAAACACCGCGTGCACCACGCCGCCCTTCGGCGCCCAGCCGGGCAGCACGTCGACCAGCGTGCCGTTGCGCAGGTCGTCCTCGACGACCATGCACGGCAGTTGCACGATGCCGACGCCATGAATCGCCGCATCGCGCAGCGCGTGCATGTCGTCGGTCACGAAGCGCGGGTGGTGGCGCAACTGCGCATGCTCGCCGTTCGGCCCGACCAGCTGCCACACGTGTTGCCGCGCCGGCCCCCAGTCGAGGCTCGGCGCGCCGATCAATTCCGCCGGGTCCGACGGCGCGGGGCGCCCGGCCAGCCACTGCGGCGCGGCCACCAGCCGCTGCGGGCTGTCGGCGAGCACGCGCATCACGAGATCGCTGTCCTCCAGCGGCGGAAAGCGCACGCGCAGCGCCAGGTCGAATCCTTCGCTCAACAGGTCGACGCGCCGATTCGTCGCCTCGAGGTGCACGTGCACCTGCGGATGAATCGCCATGAAACGGGCGACGAGTTCGCTCACGCGGTATTCGAGCAACGCGGTCGGGCAGCTCACGCGCACGATGCCGCGCGGCTGCGCGTGGCGGCGCTCGATCACCTCGCGCGCGGCGTCGGCTTCGACCAGCACGGCGAGACAGCGCTCGTAGAATTCGCGCCCCGTTTCCGTGACCGTGAAATGGCGCGTCGTGCGCTGCAGCAGCCGCACGTCGTACCGCGCCTCCAGCGCGGCGATGCGCCGGCTCAGCGTCGATTTCGGCACGTCCAGCGCGCGCCCGGCCTGCGTGAACCCGCCGTGTTCAACCACTTTCACGAAATAGTAGAGGTCGTTCAGGTCATCCATGATTGTTCCATTCATAGAACACTGACGGCATTTTAAGGGACTGGAACGCCGGTTGTTGCACGCATAGCATCGTGTTTCGGCGTGTCCCTTCACATTCCCGAACTCTCTCTGGAGGCAACCATGGCAAGCGAACCGATTCGCGACCCCGCGAACGACCCCCTGCTCACCCCGCAGAATTCCGCGTTCATCGTCATCGATTACCAGCCGGTCCAGGTGAACTCCATCGCGTCGATGGATCGCCAGCTGCTGATCAACAACATCGTCGGCGCATCGAAGGCGGCCGTCGCGTACGACCTGCCGATCATCCACTCGACCGTCAACGTGAAGACGGGGCTGAACAAGCCGCCGATCCCGCAATTGCGCGCGGCGCTCGAAGGCTATCCGACCTACGACCGCACAAGCATCAACTCGTGGGAAGACGTCGAGTTCCGCCAGGCGGTCGAAGCGACCGGCCGCAAGAAACTGATCATGACCGCGCTGTGGACCGAAGCGTGCCTGACGTTCCCGGCGCTCGACGCGCTGAAGGCCGGCTACGAGGTGTACGTGGTCGTCGATGCGGTCGGCGGCACGTCGGTCGCCGCGCACGAAGCCGCGCTGCGTCGCATCGAGCAGGCCGGCGGCAAGATGATCAGCGTCGCGCAACTGTTCTGCGAATTGCAGCGCGACTGGGCGCGCAGCGCCACCGTGCCGGCGTTCGTGAACCTATTCATCGAAACCGGCGGCACGGCCGGCATCCAGTTCTCGTACGACAAGAGCTGATTGGTCCGGGGGAGCGCGCGGCGGCCGGCGCTGTCCGGACGGCGCCGTGCGCCCTTGTCCTGCTCCGTTGCGCCGGCGCGACCGGCGCGCGCGCCCCCGCATCGCGGCCTCCCCGGCCGCGTTTTCGTATCCGTGATTCAATGTCGATCGAACCGGCGCCGCGCCATCCGGCGGCACGGCGATGTGAACCCTCATCGAACGACCTTCACTGGATCACCATGACGAACCCTGCCGAAATCAAGGCGCTCGTTTTCGATGTCTTCGGAACGATCGTCGACTGGAGAAGCGGTGTCGCACGCGGCGCCGCCGCGTTCCTGGACCGCCACGCGCCGACGCTCGATCCGTTCGCGTTCGCCGATGCGTGGCGCGCCGAATATTCGCCGTCGATGGAAGAAATCCGCAGCGGACGCCGCCGCTACGTGCGGCTCGACGTGCTGCATCGCGAGAACCTGGTGCGCACGCTCGACCGTTTCGGGATCGTCGACGTGCCCGACGCCGACATCGACGCACTCAATCTCGCGTGGCACCGGCTCGATCCGTGGCCCGATGCCGTCGCCGGGCTGCGCCGGCTGAAGCAGCGCTACATCATCGCGCCGCTGTCGAACGGCAATATCCGGCTGATGGTCGACGTCGCGAAGCATGGCGGGCTGCCGTGGGACGCGATTCTCGGCGCCGAGGTTGCCCGCGCGTACAAGCCGTCTCCCGCCGTCTACACCGAAGCGGTCGAGATCCTCGGCGTTGCCCCGGCCGAGCTGTGCCTGGTGGCCGCGCACAACGGCGATCTGGCCGCCGCGCGCCGGCTCGGATTGTCGACTGCATTCGTGCTGCGGCCGACCGAGCACGGGCCCGGCCAGACGACCGACCTGCAAGCCGACGAGGCGTGGGATTTCGACGTCAGGGACCTGAACGAACTGGCGGATCGGCTCGAGTGTC
Source organism: Burkholderia sp. BCC0044 (assembly GCF_902832955.1). Classification (NCBI taxonomy): domain Bacteria; kingdom Pseudomonadati; phylum Pseudomonadota; class Betaproteobacteria; order Burkholderiales; family Burkholderiaceae; genus Burkholderia; species Burkholderia sp. BCC0044. The sequence continues at coordinate 1,310,708 of NZ_CADFDO010000002.1, forward strand.
CGGCTTGAGTACCAGCGGCGCAGCCCGCCCCCGCCCCGGCGCCGCGATCGCGGGGCGCGGCACCGGCATGCCGCACCGCCGTTACTTCACGACCGCCCGCCATGCGGTTCGCGCGTAGATGAGCAGCAACGGCAGCAGCGCCAGCGCGAACAGCATGCACAGCGCGAGCACCCATACCGGCCATTGCTGCGGATTCCCGTGCGCCCAGTAGCGGTACGGCACGCTCAGGAATGCGATTTCCATCAGCAGCGCGCCGAGCGGCACGAGCCCGTTCAGCACCGCCGCCACGCCGAAGCGGGCCGCGCCGTCGATCTTCTTCCCGGCCGCGTACGCCGCGATCAGGTAGACGAAATACCCGATGATCGCGACCATCACCGTGCCGCCGGCCAGCAGCCCGATACTGCGCACGCTGCGTTCGTGCCACTGATGGGCCCCTTGCGGCAACACGACGTCGATCTTCTCGCCGATCTCGGGCACGGCGCCCGAGCGGATGTTGCCCGGCATCACGATGCGTTCGCCATCCGGCATCACGGCTTCCAGGATCGACGTGTACTGGATGCATCGATACTTTTCGGTGCGCCCGCGGCTGTCGCGACGCTCGCACGTGTCCCACGCGGATTCGTAGGACACGACGGTCGCTTCGTATTTCGGCGACACCGTCAGTGCGTAAAGCTCGTCGCCGATCCAGTACGCGAACGGGAAAAACAGCGACACCAGGCAAAAACACACGAGCCACCAGAACGCGACCGCGCCGCCGGAACCGCGCTGGCCGCCCGTCTGTCGGCGCACCATGCGCGACGCGAGCCAGTAGGCGGCCACGCCGAATCCGACCGCGCACACCACGAAAACCTTGCCCGCATGCGTCAAAGCCATCTGCCCTCTCCCCGCTAGCCGGTCGAATCGCCGCCGGCCGTGTCGTCATCCAGATCGATCGTCGCGTCGCCTTCGCGCGCGGCCCGTCGACCGCTATTCCGGCTCGCCGACGAATCTCAGCGTGCCCGATTCCCCCGACAGCAGCGCGCGGTTCACGTCCGCCGCCGCGCGCAGGTAATCCCACAGCGCGGTCACGCGCCGCAGCTTGCGCAGATCCTCGCGGCACGTCAGCCAGAAACACCGCGTGACGACCACGTCGTTCGGCAGCACGGGCACCAGCGCCGGCTGCGTGGCCGCGATGAAGCACGGCAGGATCGCGAGACCGCCGCCCTGCAGCGCCGCGAAATACTGCGCGATCACGCTCGTCGTGCGCAAGCCGGCCGTCGCGCCGGGCACCGCGCGGTCCAGGTACAGCAGTTCGTTGCTGAACGCGAGATCGTCGACGTAGCTGATGAACGCGTGCCGCGCGAGATCGTCCGTGCACGTAATCGGCGCGTGGTTCGCCAGATAGTCACGCGTCGCATAGAGCCGCAACTGGTAGTCGCACAGCTTCGTGACCACGTACGGCCCGCGCTCGGGCCGCTCGAGCGTGATCGCGAGATCGGCCTCGCGCTTGGGCAGGTTGACGAAATGCGGTACCGGCAGCAGGTCGACCGTCACGTGCGGATGCGCGGCGCGGAACTGCGCGAGCTGCGGCGCAAGAAAAAAGCAGCCGAACCCTTCGGTCGAGCCGATCCGCACGTGGCCCGACAGCGCCTCGCCGGTATTCGCGACCTGATCGCACGCGGATTGCACGGTCGTCTCCATCGCATCCGCATACGCGACGAGCCGCTGCCCTTCGGCCGTCAGCGTGAAGCCGCCGGAGCGCGACTTGTCGAACAGCAGCGTGCCCATCGCGGCCTCGAGCGCACGGATGCGACGCGCGACGGTCGTGTAGTCGACCCCGAGCCGCTTGGCCGCGCCGCTCGCGCGCTGCGTGCGCGCGACTTCGAGGAAAAAGCGCAGGTCGTCCCAGTTCAGGTTGCCGGAAACCGGCTCGGTGGCATGTCGCATCGGCGAGGGAAAAAGGGCGAGGTCTCCGGGCCGGCCGTCGATATGCATAAATGCATATCCAACCGGTTTCTTTATCGGTACATCATGAATCTGCGCATAACTATACTCGACCGTGACCTGCGGACCATGAGCCGCGGGCAATAAAACCGGAGACACCATGCAGACCCGATCCACCCTCGATGAGCATGCGAGCATCGCTACACCGGCGCCCGAGCGCACCGCGAAGCACTACCTGCTGGCCGGCTGGGCCAGCATGGCCGGCACCACGATCGAGTGGTACGACTTCTTCCTGTACGGCACGGCCGCCGCGCTCGTGTTCAACCGCATCTTCTTCCCGTCGCTGGACCCGGTGGTCGGCACGCTCGCCGCGTTCGGCACGTTCGCGGTCGGCTTCATCGGGCGGCCGATGGGCGGCATCGTGTTCGGCCATTTCGGCGACCGCATCGGCCGCAAGTCGATGCTGATGATCACGCTGCTGCTGATGGGCGTGCCGAGCATGATCATCGGGCTGATCCCGTCGTACGACAGCATCGGCTACTGGGCCGCCGCGCTGTTGATCGCGATGCGCTTCCTGCAGGGGATGGCGGTGGGCGGCGAATGGGGCGGCGCGGTGCTGATGGCCGTCGAGCACGCGCCGAAGGGCCGCAAGGGGCTGTTCGGCAGCCTGCCGCAAACGGGCGTCGGGCTCGGGTTGATCCTGTCGTCGGTCGCGATGGCCGCGGTGGCCGCGCTGCCGGAAGCCGACATGCTGTCGTGGGGCTGGCGCGTGCCGTTCCTCGCGAGCATCGCGCTCGTCGGCCTCGGCTGGTTCATCCGCGCGAAGGTGCCGGAATCGCCCGACTTCGAGAAGGTCCGCAAGCAGGGCAAGGCCGAGAAATCGCCGGTGACGGCCGCGTTGCGCCGCCATCCGCGCGAAGTGCTGACGATCGTCGGCGCGCGCGCCGCCGAGAACACGTGGTTCTACATGGTCGTCACGTTCGCGCTCGCTTACGCGACGCAGCAGTTGCATCTGCCGAAGGCCGAGATGCTGCACGCGATCACGGCCGGCGCCGCGCTGTCGCTCGTCACGATGCCGCTGTGCGGGCATCTGAGCGACCGCATCGGCCAGCGCCGGATGTTCGCGATCGGCCTCGTGCTGATGTGCGCGTTCGCCGCGCCGTTCTTCATGATGCTCGGCACGCAGCAGACGTCGTATGCGTGGTGGGCGATCGTGCTCGGCCTCGGCGTCGTGTTCCCGATCCTCTATGCGCCGGAATCGCTGCTGTTCGCGCAGCAGTTTCCCGCGGAAATCCGCTACAGCGGCATCTCGCTGTCGGTGCAGCTGGCCGGCGTGATCGGCGGCGGCTTCGCGCCGATGATCGCGACGTCGCTGCTCAAGGCCGGCGGCGGCCAGCCGCATTACGTGATCGCGTACCTCGTCGGCTTCGGCGTGTTCGCGCTCGTGTGTACCGCACTGATGCGCCCGGCGCGCGCCTGAGCACGCCGGCCGGCATTCGATCTTCAGTTCGTCCTGCCACCCGCCGCGCCTGCACGCGCGGCGCACGCAGCCCCCCCCTTTGTCATCGCCACACCGTTTCCCCGGAGAGTTCCATGAACGCCGCAGTTCCCCAGACCACCCTCGCCCTGCCCACCGCCAAGCTGCTGATCGACGGCGCGTTCGTCGAATCGCAAAGCGCCGAATGGGGCGACATCGTGAACCCCGCGACGCAGGAAGTGATCGGCCGCGTGCCGTACGCGACGCTCGACGAGGTCGATGCCGCGATCGCGTCCGCGCAGCGCGCGTTCCAGACCTGGAAGACGACGCCGATCGGCGCGCGGCTGCGCATCATGCTGAAGTTCCAGGATCTCGTGCGCCGCAATCTCGAACGGATCGCGCACACGCTGACGGCCGAGCAAGGCAAGACGCTGCCCGATGCGCAGGGCGACATCTTCCGCGGCCTCGAAGTGGTCGAGCATGCGTGTTCGATCGGCACGCTGCAGCAAGGCGAATTCGCGGAGAACGTCGCGGGCGGCGTCGATACCTACACGCTGCGCCAGCCGATCGGCGTGTGCGCGGGCATCACGCCGTTCAACTTCCCCGGGATGATTCCGCTGTGGATGTTCCCGATGGCGATCGTGTGCGGCAACACGTTCGTGCTGAAGCCGTCCGAGCAGGACCCGCTGTCGACGATGCAGCTCGTCGAACTCGCGATCGAGGCCGGTGTGCCGCAGGGCGTGCTGAACGTCGTGCACGGCGGCAAGACGGTGGTCGACCGCCTGTGCACGCACCCGGACATCAAGGCGATCTCGTTCGTCGGCTCGACGCGCGTCGGCACGCACGTGTACAACCTCGGCAGCCAGCACGGCAAGCGCGTGCAGTCGATGATGGGCGCGAAGAACCACGCGGTCGTGCTGCCCGATGCGCATCGCGAGCAGTCGATCAACGCGCTCGTCGGCGCAGGCTTCGGCGCGGCCGGCCAGCGCTGCATGGCGACGTCGGTGGTCGTGCTGGTCGGCAAGGCGCGCGACTGGCTTCCCGATCTCGTCGAAAAGGCGAAGGCGCTGAAGGTCAACGCCGGCGCCGAAGCCGGCACCGACGTCGGCCCAGTCGTGTCGAAGGCGGCGAAGGCGCGCATCCTGTCGCTGATCGACGCCGGCGTGAAGGAAGGCGCGACGCTGCTGCTCGACGGCCGCGACGTGAAGGTGCCCGGCTACGAGCACGGCAACTTCGTCGGCCCGACGATCTTCTCGGGCGTGACGACCGACATGTCGATCTACCAGGAGGAAATCTTCGGGCCGGTGGTGGTCGTGATGGAAGCCGACACGCTCGACGACGCGATCGCGCTCGTCAACGCGAACCCGATGGGCAACGGCGTGGGCCTGTTCACGCAGAGCGGCGCGGCCGCGCGCAAGTTCCAGAGCGAGATCGACGTCGGCCAGGTCGGCATCAACATCCCGATTCCGGTGCCGGTGCCCTACTTCAGCTTCACCGGTTCGCGCGGCTCGAAGCTCGGCGATCTCGGCCCGTACGGCAAGCAGGTCGTGCAGTTCTACACGCAGACGAAGACGGTCACCGCGCGCTGGTTCGACGACGATGCGACGGCCGGCGGCGTGAACACGACGATCGCGCTGCGCTGACCCGACGGAGCCCGCACATGGAAATCGCCTTCATCGGACTCGGCAACATGGGCGGCCCGATGGCCGCCAACCTGCTCAAGGCCGGCCACGCGCTGACGGTGTTCGACCTCGACGCGCACGCGGTCGACGCCGCGGTGCGCGCCGGCGCGACGGCAGCGGCGTCGCCGCGCGACGCGGCCGCGCGCGGCTCATTGATCATCACGATGCTGCCGGCCGCGCAGCACGTGCGCGCCGTCTACCTCGGCGACGACGGCGTGCTGGCAGGCGCCCGCGCCGGCGCGACGCTGATCGACTGCAGCACGATCGATCCCGGCACCGTGCGCGCGGTGGCCGACGCCGCCGCGCAACGCGACTTCCCGCTCGCCGACGCGCCCGTGTCGGGCGGCACGGGCGGCGCGCAGGCCGGCACGCTGACCTTCATGGTCGGCGCGCAAGCCGCGCTGTTCGAGCGCATCCGCCCGGTGCTGCTCGACATGGGCAAGAACGTCGTGCACTGCGGCGGCACCGGCACCGGGCAGATCGCGAAGATCTGCAACAACCTGCTGCTCGGCATCTCGATGATGGGCGTCTCGGAAGCGATGGCGCTCGGCGCCGCGCTCGGCATCGAGCCGGCCGTGCTGGCCGGCATCATCAACACGTCGACCGGCCGCTGCTGGAGCTCGGACACGTACAACCCGTATCCGGGCGTGAGCGACACGGCGCCGGCCGCGCGCGGTTATGCGGGCGGCTTCGCGGCGAACCTGATGCTGAAGGATCACGGGCTCGCGACCGAAGCCGCACGCGGCGCGCATCAGCCGGTCTGGATGGGCGCGCTCGCGCAGCAGCTCTATCAGTCGATGAGCCAGCAGGGGCTCGGCACGCTCGACTTCTCCGCGTGCGTGAAGCTGTACGAGGCGCAGCCGGCCTGACCCGCCCGGCCGACGCCGGACGTGCGCCGACCCGCGATGTGCCGAAACGGCATCGCGGGTCGGTTTGCATGCGGGGAAGAAAACGCGGACGCCGGGTCGGGCGCGGGCGGCGCGATCACGCCGCCGCTCGGTCAACCGCGCGGGTTCGACGCCGTCTCGAAGGTCGGATGGCACTCGAACGCGAGTTCGGAGCGCGCGTCGACACGGCGGCCGGCGGTCAGCGATTCCTGCTTCATGCTCGCGCGCATTCCGCGCTGCGTGCAGTAGTTGGTGGCTTCGTTGACGGCCTTCTCGTGAGCGTCGGCCCACGTCGTCGACACGCCGACCGTGCGCGTCGTCACGGTGAATACGTTCGGGTTCGACGTCGCGGTCACGTCGGAAGCGGTCGAACACGCGGCGAGCAAGCATGCAGCAGCCGCAATGGTCAACCATCTCAGGGTTCGAAAAGAGACTGGAATGGACATGGAGGGCAGGCGCACGCCGGTCGACGTGCATTGAGCAACATAGGCGACAGTATGCCTGCTCGATCGCCGGAGATCATGCCCCTTTCGGTGAACACATTGTTTCGAATGGTTAAACGATGGCCGAATCAGGCAAGATTTACGGCCATCGTCGGCCATCGTTTTCGTCCGGCAGGTCATTTCGCCCGGCGCGCCCGCCGGCCCGGGCGCTCACGCCGGCGCGACGGTCAATGCGCGCCCGCCTGCCGGATTTTCGCGGACGCTTCCGCGAGATTGCGCCACGCCGGCTGCCCCGGCGCATAGCGTGCGCGGATATAGGCGGCAAGCTCGGCCATCTGGCGATCGTCGAACGCATCGCCGAAGCCCGGCATGTAGCCGAGCCCGTCGGTGGCCGGCTGGTCGATCCCGTGATGCAGCACGCGCAGCAGGTTGTCCGGCGTCGCCTGGCTGACGCTCGTGTTGAGCCCCATCAGCGGACGTACGCCGAAATGCCCGACGCCGCCCGATTCCGCATGACAGACCGCGCACGCCGCATCGAACGCGCGGCGGCCGTTCTCGAGGCCGAGCGTCGCGACGGTTTCCGCGCCGCGCGCGCGGCGGGTGGCCGCGTCGGCTGCGACTGCCGCATCGACGGGCGGCGACAGCGACGCCAGATAATGCGCGATCGCCCGCACGTCGGACTCGGGCAGCGCCGCGAGCCCCGCGACGACGGGCGCCATCGGTCCGGCCGCGACGCCGTGCTCGGGCGAGAAGCCCGTGCGCAGATAGTCGAACAGCGCGCCTTCGGTCCATGGTACGGGCGAAGCCGGCGACGCGACGAGCGGCGGCGCGACCCAGCCTTCCGCTTCGCCGCCCGACAGGTACGCGAGACCGCCCTTCTCCGCACCGAGCGCGTTGCGCGGCGTGTGGCATGCGCCGCAGTGCCCGGCGCCGTCGACCAGGTACTTGCCGCGATTCCACGTCGCCGAGCGCGCCGGGTCCGGCGCAAACGGCCGCGCGTCGTGATACAGCCCGTTCCAGCCGGCCACGAGACGCCGCTGGTCCAGCGGGAACGGCAGTTTCGTCTTCGGCGGCGCGTGCTGCACCGGCGGCTGCGACATCAGGTACGCATAGAGCGCGAGCAGGTCGGGTTCGCTCAGCTTCGCGAATGCGGTGTACGGGAACGCCGGATACAGGTGCGAGCCGTCGCGCGAGATGCCTTCGCGCATCGCGCGGGCGAACGCCGGATACGACCACGCGCCGATGCCGGTTTCCGGATCGGGTGTGAGGTTCGTCGTGTAGATCGTGCCGAACGGCGTGTCGAGCGCGAGCCCGCCCGCGTTGGTCGCGCCGCCAGGCGCCGTGTGGCACACCGCGCAATCGCCGGCGAGCGCGACCTGACGGCCGCGTTCGAGCATCGCCGCGCTCCACATCGCGCCGTCCGCGCCGCCGGGTGCAACGGGCGCAAGCGGCGCGATCGGCGCGGGGCCCGGCAGGATCGCGCACGCCAGCCCGATCAGCCCGCCGACCACGCCGCCCGCGCCGCCGCCGGCCAGCCAGCGGCGCCAGCGCGATGCGCGGCGTGGAGCCGCCCGCGGCCCGGCATCGACATCCGCCGGCACCGGTTGCGCGAGCGCCGCGCGAATGTGCGCGGCATCGAACGGCGGCGCACGAAAACGCACGCCCGTCGCGTCGTACAGCGCGTTGGCGATGGCAGCAGCGGCCGGTGCGGCCGCCTGCTCGATTCGCCGCGCATCGTGGACGGACAGGTCGCCGTGCGCGCGATGCGCGGCTGCGTCGACGGCAAGCAGCTCGTGCGCGATCGCGTCGGGTCGCGCGCCGGCATCGGTCTCGTCGTGCGCGGGCCGCGCGGATAGCCGTGCGCCCATCACGCGGGAAATCGCGGCCTCGATCTGCCACGCGGGCAGGCCGGCCAGCGACGCGTCGCCCGGCTCGCCGCTGCCCTGCCCGGCCACGACGCGCCGCACCGAGACGTCGCCCGTCGCGCAATCGACCTCGAGATCGACGACCCACGCGGACCAGCGCGGATCAACGTCATGGCTGTCATCGGCCTCGGCATCGTCATCGGACGCGGCAGCGCGCGCCTCGGCACGCTCGCCATCGAATGCGAACCCGCGACCGCTGACACGCGACGCCGCGCTCGCACGGGCCGCGACCGGCACGCCCCATGCGGCGCGCTCGCTGACCATCCGGATCGTCTCGCGCGGGCCGGCATCCCGCTCGGCATCGAGATGCTGCAACCGCAACGCGACCGGGTCGCGCCGCAACGCGTCCGCGAGTTCGTCGACGAACGATTCGCGGGCAAACACGTGCGCGTGACCGGGAATCGCGCCGTCGGCATCGGCCAGCTCGATCGACGTCTGCGCGTGCCGGTAGACGAATGGCGACGCGGAGCCGGCATCCGCTCGCGCCTGCGCGCCGCAAGCATCGCTGGTGCCGACGTCGGCGGCCTGCGCGCGATAGCGCCAGGTGGTGATCCGGCCGTCGGGCGCGGTGCGTGTTTCGATGTCGAACGACGCATGCGTGTGCGCATCGCCGATCGGCCAGGCGTAGTGCGCGCGGTGCGGGCGCGATGCGGCGGCGGCCGCGTCGTCGCGCGGCGCCGGTTCCGTCATGCTCGCCGGCTCGACGGGCAGCCCCGCGTCATGCTTCATCGCCGCCTCGCAGATAGCGTGCGGCGCGATGCACCGCGCGGATGATCTCCAGATGCGTGCCGCAGCGGCACAGGTTGAAGCGCAACGCATCGCGGATCGCCGCATCGTCGGGCGCGGGTTGGCGGTCGAGCAGCGCCTTCGTGCTCATGATCATTCCGTTCAGGCAATAACCGCATTGCGCGGCCTGCTCGTCGATGAACGCGCGCTGGATCGGATGCGGCGCGTCGCACGACCCGAACCCTTCCAGCGTCGTGACGTCGCGCCCGTGCGCGGCGGCGGCCGGCACGACGCACGAGCGCGTGGCCTGCCCGTCGACGAGCACCGTGCACGCACCGCACTGCCCGAGCCCGCAGCCGTATTTCGGGCCGTTGAGCGCGCAGTCGTTGCGCAGGACCAGCAGCAGCGGCGCGTCGGGCGCGGCGTCGGCGAAGGTGTGCGGCGTGCCGTTCACGCGAAACGCCAGCAGCCGCGACGGAGAAGCGGGATGGGACATGAAGGGATCCGGAATACGACGTGCGGGCCGGCGTCGGCCGGCGACGGGCACGAGCCGCCGGCTGGCGCCTGCCGGCGCGCCTGACATATAACACGCCGAAATGCGCGTTGCCGCGCATCGATTCCCACGCCGGCGCAGCGGCTGCACAGCGCCGGCCGGCGCGGGCACCGCGCGCGTCAGGCCGCGGCCGCCACGTTGCCGCGCGACGGCGCTTCGAGCGGCACGTCGAACACGTCGTAGCCGAACACCCACGACGGATCCTCGTTCGTGCGCAGCCACGTGTTGTTGTGCGACACGAGCTGCACCTTCGATGCGCGCGCCGCGCGGTTCGCCTCGTACAGCGCGAACGCGCCCGCGTAATCGCCGATACCGACTTCGTCGAGACAGCGCGCGAGCATCACCGCATCCTCGATCGCCATCGCCGCGCCCTGCGCCATGTGCGGCTTCATCGGATGACACGCGTCGCCGAGCAGCACGAGCCGGCCGCGGCTCCACAGCGGCAGCGGATCGCGTTCGAGCAGCGGCCATTTGGTGATCGACGGCGATACGTCGATCAGATGCTGGATGTCCGCGTGGAAACCGGCGAACGCTTCGCGCATTTCGTCGCGGCTGCTGTCGACCATCGACACGCCCTCGGGCCATTCGGCCTGCGGCACGCCGGTCACGTAGTAGTACTCGTCGCGCTTCTCGGTCACGTAATAGACCATCATGTGGCGATCCTCCGACCACCACTTCACGCACATGTCGTACGGCTTGTTGCCGAGCAGCGAGGCCGGGAACACCGCGCGATGCGCGACGTAACCGGTGTAGCGCGGCGGCTCCGCGCCGAGCAGATGCTCGCGGATCCGCGAATTCACGCCGTCCGCGCCGATCGCGATGTCGGCCGTCTCGACGCTGCCGTCGGTAAACGTCAGGCGCACGTCGCTGCCGGTGTCCTCCACCGCCGCGAGCTTCTTGCCGAAGCGGATCGTGCCGGGCGTCACCGCCTGCGTCATCAGCGCATGGAAATCGCCGCGATGCACGGTCAGGTAGCTCGCGCCGTAGGCCTTGCGCGCGTAGTCGCCGAGCGGAATCTGCGACAGCACGTCGGCGGTGCGCCAGTCGCGGCTGTACCAGAAATCCGGATGCGAACCCATCGTTTCCAGCGCGTCCTCGCAGCCGATGCGCCGCATGATCTTCATCACGTTCGGGCCGAGATGGATGCCCGCGCCGAGGCGCGAGAACGCCGGCGCCTGCTCGTACAGCGCGACGTCGTAACCGCCGCGCTGCAGCAAGGCTGCCGCGGCCGTGCCGCCGAGGCCGGCGCCGATGATTGCGATACGGGGTTTGCTCATGCGGATCTCCTGATCGTGGGCCCATTGCCGAACGCGGCGCGAGGACGGGCGGATTGAATGGCGTTTATTTAGCGTACACACTCAATTTATTCAGGACAAGCGGATTATGGATTGCCGCCGACGCACTCGGGAAAACACCAATAAATCGCCTAAAACCCGCGACCACAAACAATCCTTCCATGCCTGACGCTATTTTGATCCATTGCCATTTTCAAATGTACACACTAGACTTTGCCCAACATCCGGCGATCCCGCGCCGGCGTGCCGCCCCACTCTTACCGACACGGAGCCTCCCGTCATGAGCAAGACCTACCGCATCGGCCAGATCGTGCCGAGTTCCAACACGACGATGGAGACCGAGATCCCGGCGATGCTGCGGCTGCGCGAAGCGATCCGCCCCGAGCGCTTCACGTATCACTCGAGCCGGATGCGGATGAAGAAGGTCGTCAAGGAGGAACTCGCGGCGATGGACGCGGAATCCGACCGCTGCGCGGTGGAACTGAGCGATGCGCGCGTCGACGTGCTCGGCTATGCGTGCCTCGTCGCGATCATGGCGATGGGCCACGGCTACCACCGCGTGTCGCAGGCGCGGCTCACGAAGCACACGGCCGACAACGGCGCGCAGGCGCCGGTGCTGACGAGCGCGGGCGCACTCGTCGACGCGCTGAAGGTGATCGGCGCGAAGCGCATCGTCGTGGTCGCGCCGTACATGCTGCCGCTCACCGAGCTGGTGGTCGACTACATCCGCAACGAAGGCTTCGACGTGCTCGCGTACCGCGCGCTGGAAATCCCCGACAACCTCGACGTCGGCCGCCACGATCCGGCGCGCCTGCCCGACATCGTGAAGACGCTGCCGTACCAGGACGCCGATGCGATCGTGCTGTCCGCGTGCGTGCAGATGCCGTCGCTGCCGGCCGTCGCGAAGGTCGAGGCGATGACGGGCAAGCCGGTGATCACCGCCGCGATCGCGACGACCTACGCGATGCTGCGCGAACTCGATCTCGAACCGGTCGTGCCGGGCGCCGGCGCACTGCTGTCCGGCGCGTACTGAGCGCCGCCGCTACTTCGGAGCATCCCATGTCCTCGACCTTCCTGTACGGCGCGAACGTTCGCGCCAACGGCATCCGCCAGCACTATCTGCGCTACGGCGGTGCGACCGGCGCACGCGCATCGCGCCCGGCGATCGTACTGATTCCCGGCATCACGAGCCCCGCGATCACGTGGGGCTTCGTCGGCGAAGTGTTCGGCGCGGCGTTCGATACCTACGTGCTCGACGTGCGCGGCCGCGGGCTGTCGGACGCGTCGCCGTCGCTCGACTACAGCCTCGATGCGCAAGCCGACGACGTCGCGGCGCTCGTCGCCGCGCTCGATTTGCCGAGCACGAGCGTCGTCGGCCATTCGATGGGCGCGCGGATCGCCGCGCGCGCGGCCCGGCGCGGCATCCGCGGGCTCGCATCGGTCGTGCTGATCGACCCGCCGGTGTCGGGCCCGAACCGCCGCGACTATCCGGGCAAGCTGCCGTGGTACATCGACTCGATGGCGCTCGCGCGCGCCGGCACCGACGCCGAAGGGATGCGCGCGTTCTGCCCGACCTGGACCGATGCCGAGCTGCAGTTGCGCGCCGAATGGCTGCACACCTGTGACGAACGCGCGGTGCGTGCGTCGTACGAAGGCTTTCACACCGACGATTTCCACGCGGATGCCGCGCAACTGGCCGTGCCGTCGCTGCTGATCACCGCCGAGCGCGGCGACGTGGTGCGCGACGATGACGTCGCCGAGCTGCAGCGCGCGACGCCGACGATGCGGCACGTGCGCGTGCCCGATGCCGGCCACATGATTCCGTGGGACAACGCGGCGGGCTTCTACGCGGCGTTCGGCGATTTCCTCGGCGCGCCGCTCGCGGCCTGAACGCGCAGCGCCCGCCCCTTTCCTTCACGCCTTTACCGGAGCCGACGATGCCAGTCAGCGATACCCAACTGATCGATGCGTGGAAGCAGGTCCTCACGCTGTCGCGCCTCGAACCGGGCCAGACCGTCACGATCCTGACGAGCGCGGCCACCCATCCGCAGACGCTGTCGTGCGCGCTGATCGCGACGCAATCGCTGGGCGCGATCGTCAACCGGCTCGACCTGCCGCCCGTCAACGGCGACAAGGCGTTCAGCCGCGACCCGCTCGCCTATCTCGGCACGACCCCGCTGACCGGCAACAAGGCCGCGATCGCCGCGCTGCGCGAGAGCGATCTCGTGCTCGACCTGATGACGCTGCTGTTCTCGCCCGAACAGCACGACATCCTGAAATCGGGCACGAAGATCCTGCTCGCGGTCGAGCCGCCCGAAGTGCTGGTGCGGATGGTGCCGACGCTGGCCGATCGCACGCGCGTGCTCGCCGCCGCGAAGCAAATCGCCGCCGCGCGCGAGATGCGCGTGAGCTCGGCGGCCGGCACCGCGCTCGTATGCCCGCTCGGCGAATTTCCGCCGACCGCCGAATACGGTTTCGTCGACGCGCCGGGCCGCTGGGATCACTGGCCGAGCGGCTTCGCGCTGACCTACCCGAATGACCGCACCGCGCGCGGCACGATCGTGATCGACCGCGGCGACATCCTGCTGCCGCAGAAGCACTACGTACGCGAACCGATCGCGCTGACCGTCGAAGGCGGGTATGCGACGCGCATCGAAGGCGGCGTCGACGCCGATCTGCTGCGCGACTACATGGAAACCTTCGCCGACCCCGAAGGCTATGCGATCTCGCACATCGGCTGGGGGCTGCAGCCGCGCGCCCGCTGGTCGACGCTCGGGCTGTACGACCGCGAGGCGACGATCGGGATGGATGCGCGCGCGTTCGAGGGCAACTTCCTGTTCTCGCTCGGCCCGAACAACGAAGGGGGCGGCAGCCGCACGACCACCTGCCATATCGACATTCCGCTGCGCCGCTGCACGGTCGAACTCGACGGCGAGACCGTCGTGCGCGAAGGCCGCGTGACCGATCGCCCCGCTCAACCCGACCAACCCGTGTGACCGACGAGTACCTCGACACCATGACCGATCTCTCCCATCACGCCGAAGCGGGCGTCTATCGCCAGCAGGGTTTCGGCACGCCGCTGCCGCCGCACGGCAACATTGGACTGCTGATCGTCGATTTCGTGGTCGGCTTCGCCGATCCCGCGACGTTCGGCGGCGGCAACATCGCGCCGGCGATCGCGCGCACGACGAAGGCGCTCGCGCTCGCTCGCGAACGCGGCTGGCCGGTCGCGCACAGCCGCATCGTGTATGCGGACGACGGCAGCGACGACAACGTGTTCTCGCTGAAGGTGCCCGGCATGGCGACGCTGACCGAGCATCATCCGAACAGCGCGATCGTGCCCGAGCTCACGCCCGCTGCCGGCGAACTCGTCGTGCGCAAGACCGTGCCGTCCGCGTTCTTCGGCACGCAGCTCGCGCCGTGGCTCGCGCAGCGCGCGGTGCAGACGCTGCTCGTCGCGGGCGCCGTGACGAGCGGCTGCGTGCGCGCGAGCGTCGTCGACGCGATGTCGCACGGGTTCCGCCCGCTCGTGCTCGCCGATTGCGTCGGCGATCGCGCGATCGCGCCGCATGATGCAAACCTGTTCGACATGCAGCAGAAATATGCGGCCGTGATGCCGCTCGACGATGCGATCGCGGCGATCGATGCCGTGCAGGCCGGCGCGCGCTGAGTCGCGACGGATGGCGGGCGGCGCCGGTGTGTCGCCCGTCATTGACGCTGCGCTTTTGGCGACCTAGATTGACGCCACGCGCGCCGCCGCCCCGAACGCTTCCCGACGCCACGCGCGCCGCCCGCGCCGCCCCTCGACAGGACCTCTCCCCGTGAACCGCTCCGAACTGCTCGCGCGCACCGGCTGCCTGACCGTGATCCGGCCGCCCGCGCCGCCCGTGAAGCCGGCGCCCGGCCAGCCGGGCAGCCTGTCGTCGTACGTGCCCGCGCTGCCCGAAGTGTTCGTCGCGATTCTCGACGACGGCCGCATCCTCGCGTTCAACGGACACGTCGATCTCGGCACCGGCATCCGCACGTCGCTCGCGCAGATCGTCGCCGAGGAACTCGACGTGCCGGCCGCGCGCGTGACGATGGTGCTCGGCGACACGGCCGCGACGCCGAACCAGGGGCCGACCATCGCGAGCGCGACGATCCAGATTTCCGCCGCGCCGCTGCGCTGCGCGGCCGCACAGGCCCGTCACGCGCTGCTCGCGCTCGCCGCCGGGCGGTTCGGCGTCGATGTGGCGCGGCTGAACATCGACGATGGAACGATTTCCGCCGATGGACAGGCGATCACGTTCGCCGCGCTCGTCGCCGCGCAACGGATCACGCTGACGCTCGACCTGAACACCCGCACGAAGGACCCCGCGCACTACCGGATCGTCGGCCGCTCGTCGCCGCGCGTCGACCTGCCCGCGAAGGCGACCGGCCAGCTCACGTTCGTGCACGACATACGCGTGCCGGGCATGCTGCACGGCCGCGTCGTCCGGCCGCCGTATGCGGGCCACGACAGCGGCCCGTTCGTCGGCACGTCGCTCGTGGACGTCGATCGCGCGTCGGTGGCCGACGTGCCGGGGCTCGTCGCCGTCGTCGCGATCGGCGATTTCGTCGGGGTGGTCGCCGAGCGCGAGGAGCACGCGATCCGCGCCGCGCGCCAGTTGCGCGTGACGTGGCGGCCGCTTCCCGCGCTGCCGCCGCTCGACGCGCCGGCCGCCGCGATCGCTGCCGCACCGGCCGCACGCCGCGTGCTCCTCGACGAAGGCGACGTCGACGCCGCGCGAACGGAACCGGGCACGCTCACGCTGTCGCGCACCTATGCGTGGCCGTTCCAGATGCACGGCTCGATCGGCCCGTCCTGCGCGCTCGCCGACTACCGCGCGCCGGGCGACGGGCGCATCACCGTGTGGTCCGGCACGCAGAACCCCGTGTCGCTGCGCCACGACCTCGCGACGCTCGTCGCGCGCGATGAAGCCGATGTCGACGTCGTGCGGATGGAAGCGGCCGGCTGCTACGGCCGCAACGGCGCGGACGACGTGTGCGGCGACGCGCTGCTGCTGTCGCGCGCGGTCGGCCGCCCGGTGCGCGTGCAACTGTCGCGCGCGGACGAACATCTGTGGGAACCGAAAGGCGCGGGCCAGTCGATGCAGGTGACAGGCACCGTCACGCGCGACGGCCGCCTACTCGGCTACGACTTCACGACGCGCTACCCGTCGAACGACGCGCCGCTGCTCGCGGCGCTGTTGACCGGCACGCTCGCGCCCGAGCCGCGCGTGTTCGAGATGGGCGACCGCACGGCCGTGTCGCCTTATGCGAGCCCGCATCGACGCTTCGTCTGCGAGGATCTCGCGCCGCTCGTGCGGGCGTCGTGGCTGCGCGGCGTGTCGGCGTTGCCGAACTCGTTCGCGCACGATGCGTTCGTCGACGAATGCGCGACGCTGACCGGCGTCGATCCGCTCGCGTTCCGCATTCGCCATCTGCAGGACACGCGTGCGATCGAATTGCTGCAGGCGGTGGCCGATCGCGCGGGCTGGACGCCACGCGCGCCGAACGAACGCGACGAATCGCGGCTCGTGCGCGGCCGCGGGATCGCGTATGCGCGCTACGTGCACAGCCGCTTCCCCGGTTTCGGCGCGGCGTGGTCGGCCTGGGTCGTCGACCTGAGCGTCGATCGCGTGTCTGGCGAGATCCGTATCGAGCGCGTGACGGTCGGCCAGGACACGGGCACGATGATCAACCCGGACGGCGTGCGCCACCAGATCCACGGCAACGTGATCCAGGTATTGAGCCGCACGCTGAAGGAGCGCGTGCGGTTCGCGGACGGCAAGGTCGCGTCGCGCGAATGGGCGAGCTATCCGATCCTGACGTTCGACGAAGTGCCGGACGTCGATGTCGTCCTGATGCCGAGGCAAGGCGAGCCGCCGCTCGGGGCGGGTGAATCGGCGTCGGTGCCGGGGCCGGCCGCGGTCGCGAACGCATTGTTCGACGCGACCGGCGTACGGTTCTACGCGCCGCCGTTCACGCCGGAAACCGTGCGCGCCGCGCTACGCGAAGCCGGCCGGCTGATGCGCGCCGACGCGGCCCGCGCATCGGTCACGGCGGGCGCGACGTAGAGTGGCCTGCGCCGCGCGTCACACGTCACGCGTCGCCGTCTTCTTCCATCATCTTGCGCAGCAGGAACTGCAGCGCGACCCGTTCGCCCGGATTGAGCGGGCCATACGTGCGCTCCGTCACCTGCCGTGCGAACGGCACCGTGCGTTCGATCAGCGCGAGGCCGGCCGCGGTCGCGCGCACGATCAGCTTGCGGCCGTCGTTCGGGTCCGGCAACACCTCGATCAGCGCGCGCGTCTTCAGGCGCTCGACGACGCCGCGAATCGTCGCCTGATCGATCGCGGTCGCCTTGACGATGTCGTTCAGCGAACACCCCTGCCGCTCCTTGACCGCGCACAGCGTCACGAACTGCGCGGCCGTGAGATCCGAATCGGGGATCGCTTCCTGGAAAATCGAAACGTGCCGCTGGTACGCTCGGCGCAGCAGATGCCCGACCTGGTCGTGAAAATCGTACGAATCCTTGGAAGACGCCATGAGAGTGCAGACCCTTGCCTGCATGCAAATGAAAGACAAGCAGTGTACACCCTCAAATCGGTGCAGCCGGCGGCCGGCCGGCCGCGTCATTGCGGTGCATCATGATGCGTGGAATCGCATGCGGATCGCGCGTGACGATCGCCCGGCCGGAGCGGATTACCCGACCATCGCGACGGCGCGACGCGCCGGCCGCGCACCGTCGCAGCAGCACCGAACGTGCATCGAATACGCGCCGACGAGCTTCCGCGCACACACTTCAATTTTGAGCGCATACGCACGAATTTCGTGCATGCCGCCACGGCTGATGCAGCCTTTTCAGCGCATGCTTCATATCGCCCAAAACCCCTTTGCAAACACGGCCTTTTCCCGCGTAAAACGCTTGCATTCACGCGACCGGATTCATGCCTGTGCGCTTCGGTATTTTCTAGTGTGTACGCTACGTATTTGACGTGATATACAGACTCCAGTGCGCAGCGGAACGTCCGCTCGCGTCGATCGAGCCACCCATTCATCCGCCACACTCGAACAGGGGCAGTCCCATGTCTACCGCACACCCGAGCGCCGCCGTTTCCCCCGACGACGCGCCCCACGGCCCTCTCTATCGCAAGGTCACGCTGCGCCTCATCACCCTCTTCTGTCTGTGCTATTTCGCGGCCTATCTCGACCGCATCAACATCGGGCTCGCGAAGCTTCAGATGCTCGATGCACTGAAGTTCAGCGACACCGTGTACGGGCTCGGCGCCGGCCTGTTCTTCGCCGGCTACATCCTGTTCGAAGTCCCGAGCAATCTGGTGCTGCAACGCGTCGGCGCGAAGCTGTGGATCGCACGGATCATGATCACGTGGGGCCTGCTGTCGGGCGCGACGATGTTCGTGCACACGCCGATGCAGTTCTACATCGTGCGCTTCCTGCTCGGCGCCGCCGAGGCCGGCTTCCTGCCCGGCGTGCTGCTGTACCTGACGCAGTGGTATCCCGATGCGCGGCGCGCGCGCATCGTCGCGCTGTTCATGGTGGGCCTGCCGCTGTCGAGCATGATCGGCAGCCCGATCTCCGGCTGGATCATGCGCGCGTTCGACGGCACGCACGGGCTCGGCGGCTGGCAGTGGCTGTTCCTGCTCGAAGCGCTGCCGTCGGTGCTGCTCGGCTTCGCGGTGCTGCGCTGGCTGCCCAACGGCATCGAATCCACGCGATGGCTGAACGCCGACGAGAAACGCGTGCTGCGCGCGAATCTCGACGCCGATCCGTCCGGCAACAAGAGCCACGCGCTCGGCAAGGCGTTCTCCGATCCGAAGGTGTGGGCGCTCGGCCTGATCGACCTGTGCGTGCTGCTCGGCCTGTATGCGGTGAGCTTCTGGCTGCCGACGATCCTGCGCGACACCGGCGTGAAGGACGCGTATCACATCGGCTGGCTGATGGTGATCCCGAACGCCGCCGCCGTGCTCGCGACGCTGTACTGCGGCGCCAGCTCCGATCGCGCGCGCGAACGCCGCTGGCATATCGTCGTGCCGTTCATGGTGTCGGCCGTCGCGCTCGCGATCGCGGCTTCGTCGTCGCACGGCACGCTCGGCACGGTGCTGCTGTTCTCGCTGATCAACGCAGGCGCGGCCGCCGCGATGCCGGTCGTGTGGGCGCTGCCGTCGACGTTCCTGAAGGGCTCGGCCGCCGCCGGCGGGATCGCGTTCGCGTGTTCGATCGCGAACCTCGGCGGATTCGGCAGCACCTATTTCATCGGCTGGCTGCGCGATACGTTCCATTCGCAAAGCGCGGGGCTGTACGGTTTCGCCGCGTGCATGCTGGTCGGCTGCGCACTCGCGCTCGCGTATCCGGCCCGGCTCGTGAACCGCTGACGCATCGCGTCGCCCGCACAACGCCGCTTTTTTACAACCGCGCCAAGCGCGCGGTCCGCGCACCGCCCCTCGCCATTTCGTCCCGCACGCGCCGCCGCACCGACGCGTGCGCGCTTCTCGCTCCCTGCCGCGCCGTCACGCGTCGTTTTTTCTCCGCACAGGCACATCGCTTGCGACATTCTTGCGCCCGCCACCCGGCGGACAGCCATCTTCAATCAAATCGGCGCTGCGCCCCGCGCGATCCGTCGCGCGGCGGTTGTGCATCGCATGCAGGTTCCCTGAACGAGAGGACAACATGAAATCAATACGAACGATAGTGGCCCTGTGCTCGGTCATTTCCGTACTCGCGGCGTGCGGCGGCGGTGACGACGCCGGCACCGAACTCGGCATCTCGAAGCCGCAGGCGCGCTTCATCAACGCGGTGCCGGCCGGCCCGAACCTCGACTACTACCTGAATGCGAAGATCGACCAGTCGGGCGTCGCGTACAAGGGCGTGACGCGTTATCACGACGTCGATTCGGGCACGCAGACCGCGAGCTACGACGTGTCGGGTACGACCACGACCATCGCATCCCAGGCGTTCAGCGCCGCGAACGGTCACCACTACACGACGATCGCGCTGCCGAGCACGACGTCGCTGATCTCCGTGATCGACGATCCGTACGACAAGGGCCTGCTGTCCGACAAGGCGCGCGTGCGCAGCTTCAACGCATCGCCGAACGCGCAGAACGTGGACGTGTACGTCGTGCCGCCGGGCACCGACATCACCACGCAAAGCCCGACGATGGCGGGGGCGGCCTACCAGAACGCCGTGCCGGCAACGACGCAGGATTCGGTCTACCTGAACGGCGGCACCTACCAGGTGATCGTCACGACGGCCGGCAGCAAGTCGCCGATCCTGAAGACCGCGCCGGTCAGCATCGGCAACAACGCCGACTGGCTGCTGCTGACGATTCCGTCCGGCGGCATCGGCGACGTGACGCCGAACGACATTCACGTGCTCGTCGCGCAGGGCAACAACGCCGATACGTCCGCGCAGGAACTGGGGCCGCAATAACGCAGCAAGGGCCGAAAACGGTCGCGGCGGCCGATGCGATTGCATCGGCCGCCGCGTGTCGTATACCGCTATCAAGCGTCGCCATCGGTCGGTATCAGTCGTCGGCCCGTTCGAGGCAGATCACATGCTCGGCGCGCGTGCTGTCGCCGTGCTCGATATCGACGTCGCCGACATGGCGCACGCGCCAGCCCGGACGCGTCGCGATCTGCGGCATGTTGCCGGACGGCCGGCTCTCGATCCCGCCGAGCCCTTCGTCGGGCGTATCGACCGCTTCGTCGAGCGACGCGTTCGAATAGATCACGTTGTCCTGCAGCTCCGACGCGCCGGTGCGCGCCTCCATGCCCTTGCCGTCGACGTCGACCGTGTTGTCGGTCATCGCCATGTTCGCGTTGTCGAGCGTGACGATCCGGCCGGCCGCCCGGCGCACCGGATCGCCGCTGTCGACCGCATGCGCGTCGACGTCGATCGCCGGCAGGCCGGTCGGTATTTTCCCGGCGACGGCCTCCGGCGTCAGCGGACGCTGCGCCACCTGCGCGGCCTGGGTCGCCGCGTCGGGCGTGTCGCCGGCCGCCGGCGTCTTCACCGGGCTCTTCTCGATCTGTTCCCGCTGTTTTTCCGGGGTAGGGTTCGATTCCGCGTTCTGCATCGCGCCTCCTTGCCCGGCCCGCGGACGCCGGCGTCGCGCCGTCACCACCGGGCCGGAAATCGCTACAACGGTCCTTGCAAATCTTTCATGCGCACGGCCGCGCGCGCACGCCGTCGGGCGCGCGTGCCAGCTGGCACCGCACCTCAGCGGCGAACGGCGCGCTGACGCACCGTCCGCCCCGGGCTAGCCGCCGTCGGTCAGCCGCCGCTCGCGCCGCTCGGCGCGGAGGCCGCGCCCGGCAGGCTCGCGCCGGCGTCCGCCCCGCTGCTCGGCGTGCCCGACGGTGCGGTCGAAGGCGCGGTGGAAGGCGCGGCCGACATGCCGCTCGCTGCGCTCGAATCTGAACTGGCTGCGCCGTTGTCGCCCTTCTTCTGGCAACCCGCGCCTGCCGCCAGGCCCGCGATCAGGATGCCGGCGAAGACGGCTCGCGATACGTGACGAATGGAATATCGCTGCATGACACCTCCGCTGATGTCGATGTGGATGGAACCCGTTGACTCGCAATTTGCATGCCGTTCCCCCGCCGCCGCGGCCCCGCGCGACCCATTCGTTTTTCAAATGACGGCCAGCCGAATATTTAATTTCCCATCGTGGTAGCCGCCGCCCATACTCGCGAACAAATCCGAGACATAACGTCCACCGGGGCGCGGCCCGCGCTGCGTACGACACGCGGCCGGTGTCGCGCCCCGCACATGGAAGGAGACAACGGCGTGCAACTGGAAGCCATCCACCGCGCGGGCATCGGGCTCGGCGCGGACGACGCATCGCATCGAACCGACACGGCCGCGCGCGATCCCGCGCCGAGCCCGCGGCTGCACAACCCCGACCTCGCGCCGACCCGGGCCGAAGGCCGCACCTGGGGCCGCTACAGCATCTTCGCGCTATGGACCAACGACGTGCACAACATCGCGAACTACTCGTTCGCGATCGGGCTGTTCGCGCTCGGCCTGTCGGGCTGGCAGATGCTCGCGTCGCTCGCGATCGGCGCGGTGCTCGTCTACTGCTTCATGAATCTCACCGGCTACATGGGCCAGAAGACCGGTGTGCCGTTCCCGGTGATCAGCCGGATGAGCTTCGGCATCTACGGCGCAATGCTGCCCGCGATGATCCGCGCGGTGATCGCGATCGCATGGTTCGGCATCCAGACCTATCTCGCATCGGTCGTGCTGCGCGTGCTGCTCACCGCGATCTGGCCGGGCCTCGCCGCGTTCGACCAGAACGCGATCTTCGGGCTGTCGTCGCTCGGCTGGATCACGTTCGTCGCGATCTGGCTCGTGCAGATCGGCATCCTCACGTACGGGATGGAAATGGTCCGCAAGTACGAGGGGCTCGCCGGCCCGGTGATCCTCGTCACGACGCTGTCGCTCGCCGCGTGGATGTTCAGCCGCACCGGCGGGCAGCTCGCGATGTCGATCGGCAAGCCGATGACCGGCCTGAAGATGTGGACGGAAATCTTCGCGGGCGGCTCGCTGTGGCTCGCGATCTACGGCACGCTGGTGCTCAACTTCTGCGACTTCGCGCGTTCGTCGCCGAGCGCGAAGACGGTGCGCGTCGGCAACTTCTGGGGGCTGCCGGTCAACATCCTCGTGTTCGCGACGATCAGCTTCGTGCTGGCCGGCGCGCAGTTCAAGCTGAACGGCCACATCATCCACAGCCCGACGGAAATCATCGCGACGGTGCCGAACAAGCTGTTCCTCGTGCTCGGCTGCCTCGCGTTCCTGATCGTCACGGTGGCCGTGAACATCATGGCGAACTTCGTCGCGCCGGCCTTCGTGCTGACGAGCCTCGCGCCGCACCGCCTGTCGTTTCGCCGCGCGGGCCTGATCAGCGCGACGATCGCCGTGCTGATCCTGCCGTGGAACCTGTACAACAGCCCGATCGTGATCGTCTATTTCCTGTCCGGCCTCGGCGCGCTGCTCGGCCCGCTGTACGGGATCATCACGGTCGACTACTGGCTCGTGCGCAAGCAGCGCGTGAACGTGCCCGACCTCTATACCGAAGCGCCGACCGGCGCGTACTTCTACACGCGCGGCGTGAACCGCAAGGCGCTCGCGGCGCTCGTGCCGTCCGCGCTGATCTCGATCACGCTCGCCGTCGTGCCGGCCTTCAGCGCGATGACGCCGTTCTCGTGGCTGCTCGGCGCCGCGATCGCGGGCAGCGTGTACTGGCTGACGGCCGATCGCAAGCGGCACTACGAAGAACGCTCGGGCGAACACATCGCGGTCGCCTGCGCGCAACACTGATACTCACGCATACGGAGCCACCGATGAGGATCCTGGTAGTCAACGTCAACACGACCGAGTCGATCACCGACGCGATCGCCGCGCAGGCGCAGGCCGCCGCGTCGCCGGGCACGGAGATCGTCGGGCTCACGCCGCGCTTCGGCGCGGAGTCGATCGAGGGCAACTTCGAGAGCTACCTCGCCGCGATCGCCGTGATGGATCGCGTGTTGAGCTACGACGAACCGTACGACGCGGTGATCCAGGCCGGCTACGGCGAACACGGCCGCGAAGGCTTGCAGGAACTGCTGACGGTGCCCGTCGTCGACATCACCGAAGCGGCCGCGAGCGTCGCGATGCTGCTCGGCCATCGCTATTCGGTCGTCACGACGCTCGACCGCACGGTGCCGCTGATCGAGGATCGCCTGAAGCTCGCCGGGCTCGATGCGCGTTGCGCGTCGGTGCGCGCGAGCGGCCTCGCGGTGCTGGAACTCGAGGAGAACCCGGCCCGCGCGATCGAATCGATCGTCGGCGAGGCGCAGCGCGCGGTGAAGGACGATCACGCGGAAGTGATCTGCCTCGGCTGCGGCGGGATGGCCGGCCTCGACCGGCAGATCGAGGAATGCACGGGCGTGCCGGTCGTCGACGGCGTGTCGGCCGCGGTCGCGCTCGCCGAGTCGCTGGTGCGCCTGAAGCTGAAGACGTCGAAGGTCCGCACGTATGCGCCGCCGCGCCCGAAGCGGATCGTCGGCTGGCCGGGAAGCTTCGCAAAATGACGCACGGCCGACCGGCTGCCGCG
Organism: Burkholderia sp. BCC0044; assembly: GCF_902832955.1. Taxonomy (NCBI): domain Bacteria; kingdom Pseudomonadati; phylum Pseudomonadota; class Betaproteobacteria; order Burkholderiales; family Burkholderiaceae; genus Burkholderia; species Burkholderia sp. BCC0044. Next base: position 1,334,757 of record NZ_CADFDO010000002.1, read on the forward strand.
TCGCGCATGCGCGCCGTCTCGCCGGCACGCGTATCGGCATGCGGGACCCGCTAGACCCGGCCGCCCCGCCCCGCGACGCGTCCGACGCCGCGGGCGCGCTCGACGTGCTCGATGCACGGCTGATGCGCATCCTGCTCGTGCTGCTGACCGAGCGTACCGTGTCGCGTGCGGCCGTGCGCCTGAACATGTCGCAGCCGGCGACGAGCGCCGCGCTCAAGCGCCTGCGCACGCTGCTCGGCGATCCGCTGCTGGTGCGCAGCCGCTACGGGATGGTGCCGACCGAGTTCGGCGCGCGACTGATCGAGCCGCTGCGCAACGCGCTGCGCGTGATCGACTTCATCCGCGTCCAGCAGCCGACGTTCGACGCGCGCACGTCGGTGCGCACCTACCGGATCGGCTGCCCCGACTACCTGAACGTGCTGTTCGTGCCGAAGCTCGTCGCGCTGTTCCGCGAGCGTGCGCCGAACGCGCAACTGGTGTTTCATCCGCTCGGCGACGGGTTCGACGACGAGCGCGCGCTGGCCGACGGCGAACTCGACGTCGTGATCGACAACCGGCCCGCGCGCCGGTCGCGCTTCCGGCAGGACGACCTGTTCGACGATCGCGTCGTGTGCCTGATGCGCGCGACGCATCCGCTCGCGCGGCGCGGCGCGATGACGGCCGCCGGGTTCGCGGCGGCGGCGCAGCTGTGCCCGACGCCGTCGTGGCTCGAAGCGTCCGGCGCGATCGACCGGCAGCTCGAACGCGTCGGCCTGCAGCGGCGCATCGTCGTCACGCTGCCGCACTTCGAACTCGCCGCGCATGCGCTGGTGCGCACCGACATGATCCTCACCACCACGTACCGGCTCGCGCGGCACTACGCGAAGCTGCTGCCGCTCGCCGCGGTCGCGCTGCCGGCCGAGCCGCCGGACATCGTGTACCGGATGACGTGGAACGAATCGGGATCGTGCGCGGAAGGCGGTCGCTGGCTGCGCGGACTGATCGCGGAAGCGACGCGCGCATGGCTCGATGCGGACGCGATGCTGCCGGCGGTTGCAGCGGTCGCAGCGGTCGCCGCCGTTGCCGGTTCCGGGGCCGATGCGGACGCAACGAACACCGCGCCGGCGGTCGCCGATCCGCCCGAGCCCGCCCGGCGCACGCGCCGCAGTCCGGCCACGCATTGCCGCGCGTCGCATCCGGCGCGCGTCGCCCAGGCGGCACGCATCCATCGCACGGCGACGAAATCGCACTGACCGGCGCCGCACGAATATGCATTTCACGATTCGATGTTTGTCGGCCGGAAACCGATTCCGTAACCTGCCCGGCAGCCGCGCCGCCCGCGCGCGGATCACCGAGGACCCGCCGCCGATGACTCACTCTTTCGCCACAGCGCGCCGCCGCGCGCTGCAGCGCCTTGCCGCCCTCGCCGCCGCGCCGCTCGCGGGCGGCCTCGCCCTGCCGGCCCGCGCGGCCGGCGACGACCTGTCGGGCGTCACGCTCGTACTCGGCGACCAGGCCGGCGGCCTGCGGGCGCTGGCCGAAGCGGCGCGCGTGCTCGACGGCACGCCGTACCGGTTCCGCTGGGCCAACTTCCAGGGCGCCGCGCCGCTGTTCGAAGCGCAGCGCGCGGGCGCGATCGATCTCGCACCGGCCGGCGACCTGCCCGTGCTGACGGCCGCGCTCGGCGATCCGTCGTTGCGGATCGTCGCGACGCGCGTCGGCTCGCCGACGTCGCTCGGCATCGTCGTGCAACCCGACTCGCCGGTTCGCACGGTGGCCGACCTGAAAGGGCAAACCGTCGTCGTGTCATCGGCGCGCGGCAGCATCTCGCAATACCAGTTGTACGGTGCATTGCGCGAACACGGGCTCGCGCCGCGCGACGTCGACGTGCGCTTCGTGCTGCCGGTCGACGCGTTCGCCGCGTTCGAGGCGAAGCGGATTCCCGTCTGGGCGACCTTCGACCCGTACTACGGGCATGCGGTGCGACGCGGCGCGCGGATCGTGCGCGACGGCAGCGGCATCAATTCGGGGCTCGCGTTCCTCACGTCGCCGGTCGAAACACTCGACGATCGCGGCAAGCGCGCGGCGCTCGCGGACGTGCTCGCGCGGCTCGCCCGTGCGGGCCAATGGGCGCTCGCGCACCCGGCCGACTACGCGAGCGTCTATGCGTCGCTCACGCGCCTGCCGCCCGACGCGGCCACCGATATCGCACGGCGGGCCGCGCTCGCGCAGCGCAGCCCGAGCGGCGCCGACATCGACGTGCTGCAGCGCGTCGCCGATCGCGCGGCGGCGGATGCGATCCTGCCGAAGCGTGTCGACGTCGCGTCGATCGCGATCCGTAACGTGTCGACCTGAGCCCGGCGGCGCGGCGTGCGCCGCGCAAATCGACGTGCATCCGGACGCGTCGGCACGCGGCGCCTCGTGGCCTTCCGCGATCGCGACCCGGTAATCCAGCGGCGCGCCGGTCAGATCCCGGACTTGCATGGCCGCCTCCGCATGACCGTTCTCCTGAACGACATCAGGGCTGTCGCGTGCACCGCCTGCAAGGACTGCGTTTCAGGCGAGACGTGGTTTCGTCCCCCATCGCGCCGCGATAAGCATAGTTCAAATCGTTGCTTGTCCGCCCCAAACACGTCATCGAGAATCACTCGACGGGCTGCGGCCCGGCCTCGTTCCCCAACGTTCCGGATCCATCGATTCATGCTCCCACTGCGCCTGCTGCGATCGCTGCTGATCGCGTCCCTTTTTGCGTTGCCGGCCGCCGCCGCGCACGCCGACAAACCCGCCACCATCCGCATCGGCGTCGCCCAGCAAGGCGCCGGCGATCCACCGACGTTCGGCGGATCGAGCGCCGCCACCGTGCAGTTGCAGCAGCTCGTCGAAAAGGAATTCGCCGCCGACGGCATCAAGGTGGAATGGCTGTTCTTCAAGGGGGCGGGCCCGGCCGTCAACGAGGCGATCGCCAACAAGGCGCTCGATTTCGCGTACCAGGGCGACCTGCCCGCCGTGCTTGCGCGCTCGAACGGAATCAAGACGCGCCTGCTGCTCGCCGCGAGCGTGCGCTCGGGCGTCAAGATCGCGGTGCCGCCCGACTCGACGATCCGCTCGATCAAGGACCTGAAGGACCGCCGCGTGTCGATCTTCCGCGGCACCAACCTGCAGCTCGTCGCCGACAACGCGCTCGCGAAGAACGGCCTCGGCGAACGCGACCTGCGCGTGATCAACCTCGACGCCGCCAGCTCGCTCGCCGCGCTCGCGTCGAAGGGCATCGACGCGTCGGTCGGCGATTACGCGCTCTACAAGCTGCGCGACGCGGGCCTCGCGAAGATCATCTACGAATCGCAGAACGACGGCCCGCAGTTGACGCGCCAGACCCACCTGCTCGTGCTCGACGATTTCGACCGCGCGCACCCGGACATCGTGCAGCGCGTCGTCACCGCGTTCGTGAAGGGCGCGCAATGGTCGTCCGACGAGGCGAACCGCGATGCGCTGTTCAAGCTGTGGGCGAAGAGCGGCGTGCCGTATTCGTCGTGGCAGGCCGACTATGCGAACCAGCGCCTGAAGGATCGCCTGTCCCCGCTGATCGACCCGTTCGTCGTCGCGCGCTACAAGGCGGTCGCCCAGGATGCGCTGAACCTGAAGCTGATCCGCCAGCCGGTCGACGTCGACGGCTGGTTCGAGCCGAAGTATCTCGACAATGCATTGCGCACGTTGAAGCTCGAAAACTACTGGCCGCGTTATGACGCCGCCGGCAAGCCCCTCACCTGACACCTGACCGGACCACCCCGATGAGCGACACCGCGTTTTCCGTCCCGTCGTCCGAATCGCACACGCTCGCCGTGCCGCCGCGCCGCGCGGCCGTGCTGCAACGGCTCGCGTGGCAGCTCGCGCCGTGGGTGCTGCCCGCGCTGCTGTTCGCGCTGTGGAGCGTCGGCAGCGCGCGCGGCTGGATCGCGCCGCAAATCCTGCCGCCGCCCGAACGCGTGGTCGACACGCTGGCCGAGCTCGCGTCGAGCGGCGACCTCGTACGCCACACGCTCATCAGCCTGCAGCGCGTGCTCGTCGGCTTCGCGGCCGGCACGCTGCTCGGGGTGTCGATCGGCGTCGCGCTCGGGCTGTCGCGCACGCTCGAAGCGTACGTGCTGCCGAGCTTCAACGCGCTCGTGCAGATTCCGGTGCTCGGCTGGCTGCCGTTCCTGCTGCTGCTCGTCGGCGTCGGCGAGCCGCTGAAGTATCTGCTGATCGCGCATGCGGCGCTCGTCCCGGTCACGCTCAGCACGTTGCAGGGGTTCCGCCAGACGCCGCCCGCCCTCGACGAAGTCGCGCGCGGGTTCGGCTACACGCGCCGGCAACGCATCGTCCACGTCGTGCTGCCGGCCGCGATCCCGACGCTCGCGACCGGCGTGCGGCTCGCGTTCACGAAGTCGTGGCTCGCGCTCGTCGTGGTCGAACTCGTCGCGTCGTCCGAAGGGCTCGGCTACCTGATCGTGTACGGGCGGCAACTGTTCCAGCTCGATCTCGTGATGGCGGCCGTGGTCGTGGTCGGCGCGGTCGGCCTGCTGATCAACCGGGCGCTCGACGCACTCGAAGCGCGCCTGCGCCGCGGCGTGCCGTCCGCGTTTCGCGGCTGAACGGGCCGCCCTGCCCAACCGAGAAGGAGATTCGCCCGTGCCGAATGCCGCCACGCCGCTGGCCACACCGCCTGCCACGACCACCCGCCGCCTGCATCCGCCCGACTGGCGCGGCGTCGTGCTGCCGCTCGCCGCACTCGCGTGCTGGTGGGCCCTCGCTTCCGCGCATCTCGTGAAAAGCGGGCTGTTCGTCAGCCCCGCCGCCGTGCTGCACACCGCGTGGGCGCAGGCCACGAGCGGCGCGCTCGGCCGTGCGTTGTCGGCATCGCTCGCGCGCGAAGCGTGCGGGTTCGCGATCGGCGCGACGGGCGGGCTGTTGCTCGGCGCCGTGCTCGGGCTGTCGCGCGTCGCCGCGCGGATGGTCGGCTCGAGCTTCGACACGTTCAAGCAGATCTCGCTGTTCGCGTGGATTCCGCTGATTTCCGTGTGGTTCGGCCTCGGCGACGTCGCGAAGGTCGTGTTCCTGTCGCTCGCCGCGCTGCTGCCGGTCGCCGCGCATACCTGCGACGGCATTCACGCGGTGCCGCGCACGTATGTCGACGTGGCCCGCGCGCTGCGCTACTCGCGGCTCCAGCTGATCCGCCACGTGATCCTGCCCGCCGCGCTGCCGTCGATCTTCACCGGCCTGTATCTCGGCCTGATCTATTCGTGGCTCGCGACGCTCGGCGCCGAATACCTGCTCGTCGCCGGCAGCGGGATCGGCAACACGCTGATCGACGGCAGCGAGCAGTTCCGGATGGATCTCGTGCTGTTCGGGATCATCGTCGTCGGCGTGACCGGCTGGGCACTGAACGCGAGCGCGCGGGCGATCGAGCGCAAGGTGCTGGCCCGGCGCGGCGACCTCGCGCGCTGAGCGCCCTTTCCCTTCGTATCGCCTTCTTCTGCGTACCGCCATGACGACCCTCGCCTCCGATTCGCTCGACATCCTTCATGTAAGCAAGCACTACGCGCAACGCGGCGCGGCGCTCGCGGTGCTCGACGACGTGTCGCTGCACGTGCGCGCCGGCGAATTCGTCACGATCGTCGGCGCCAGCGGCTGCGGCAAGTCGACATTGCTGCGGCTCGTCGCCGGGCTCGACACCGATTACACCGGCGAAATCCATGCCGGCGGCGAACGCGTGCGCGACACGTCGCTGCAGCGCGGCATCGTGTTTCAGGATCACCGGCTGTTCCCGTGGCTGACCGTCGAACAGAACATCGGCGCCGCGCTGCGCAACGCGCCGCTGGACGCCGCCGCGAAACGGCGCGCGATCGCGGAACACATCGCGCTCGTCGGGCTGAACGGCTTCGAGCACGCGTTTCCGAACCAGTTGTCGGGCGGGATGGCGCAGCGCGTCGCGATCGCGCGCGGTCTCGTGAACCGCCCGCGCGTGCTGCTGCTCGACGAGCCGTTCGGTGCGCTCGACGCGCAAACGCGCGCGAAGATGCAGAACGAATTGCTGCGGATCTGGGAACAGGAGCGCATCACGATGATCCTGGTCACGCACGACGTCGACGAAGCCGTCTATCTCGGCGACCGCGTCGTCACGATGGCGCCGCGCCCGGGCCGCATCGCGCGCATCGTCGACGTCGCGCTGCCGCGCCCGCGCCGGCGCGATTCGCCGGCATTCGCACGCTTGCGCGACACCGTGCTCGCCGATTTCGACGACGACGAGCCGCCCCGCGACGACGATACGGGCGGCAAGCGCATCGACGCGGCGCGCCCGCACCGGATCGGCGAATGGCGGCTCGCGTGGTAGGCGCGTGACGCGCCGAATCGCTCAGCATCACGACACATATCGTTCATCGCAGATCGCTCGCTAAGGTTGTGACGATTCATCGGTTCCGGTTCCGCGCGGCTCCTGCTTGAATGGAGACTCGACCGACCCGACTCCCAGGAGACTCCCGATGTCCGAAGTCCAGCACGCCGCTCACTCGCCTTCGCCTGCTTCGCACGCCGCGCCGCGCACGGCCGCCGTCCCGCTTCAGCTTCGCCAGGTTGCCGGCCGGATCGGCGCCGAGATTTCCGGCGTGCGGCTGTCGGCCACGCTCGACGACGCGACGTTCGACGCGGTCCAGGCCGCGCTGCTACGCCACAAGGTGCTGTTCTTCCGCGGCCAGCACCATCTCGACGACACCGCGCAGGAAGCGTTCGCCCGCCGCTTCGGCGACACGGTCGCGCACCCGACCGTGCCGTCCGTCGACGGCAGCGCCGCCCTGCTCGAACTCGATTCCGCGCACGGCGCACGCGCCAATTCGTGGCACACCGACGTGACCTTCGTCGACGCGTACCCGAAGATCTCGATCCTGCGCGCGGTCGTGATCCCGCCATTCGGCGGCGATACCGTGTGGGCCAACACGGCCGCCGCGTACGCGCATCTGCCCGACCCGCTGCGCGCGCTCGCCGACACGCTGTGGGCGCTGCATACGAACGCGTACGACTATGCGTCGACGCACGTGCATGCCGACGATACGCAACTGAAGCGCTACCGCGAAGTGTTCACGTCGACCGTCTACGAAACCGAGCACCCGGTCGTGCGCGTGCATCCGGAAACCGGCGAGCGCACGCTCGTGCTCGGGCACTTCGTGCAGAAGATCAAGGGGCTGTCGTCGCAGGATTCCGCGCACCTGCTGCAGGTGCTGCACGAACACGTGACGCGTCTGGAAAACACCGTGCGCTGGAACTGGCAGGAAGGCGACGTCGCGATCTGGGACAACCGCGCGACGCAGCACTACGCGATCAACGACTACGGCGATGCGCGCCGCGTCGTGCGCCGCGCGACCGTTCACGGCGACGTGCCGGTCGGCATCGACGGCCGCCAGAGCGTCCTGCTGAAAGGGCCGGGCGCCACGCTGCAATAACGTCCCCCTATCCACGTCACGCGGCGGCGCTCTTTTCCGCGCGTCGCCGCGCGCCTCCCTGGAGGACACCCGCCATGAACCTCGCACCACCGGACCGACGCTTGCACGCGCAACGATGTCGTCCCTCTTCCTCGTTCACTTCCGCCAGGAGCGTCGCATGAGCGCCCTACTCGAACCCGCCGCCCAACCGGTCGACGTGATCCCGCTGTCCGCCCATATCGGCGCGGAAATCCGCGGCGTCGACCTCACGCAACCGTTGACCACGCCGCAGATCGCGGCGATCCGCGCCGCGCTGCTGAAATGGCGCGTGATCTTCTTCCGCGAACAATTCCTCACGCACGAGCAGCATGTCGCGTTCTCCGCGCAGTTCGGCGAGCCGACGGTCGGCCACCCGGTGTTCGGGCACGTCGACGGCCATCCGGCCGTCTATTCGATCGCGAAGCATCGCAAGGCGACGCGCTTCGAAGGCGAGCCGGTGCGCCGGCCGTGGACCGGCTGGCACACCGACGTGACGGCCGCCGTGAACCCGCCGTGGGCATCGATCCTGCGCGGCGTGACGATTCCGCCGTACGGCGGCGACACGCACTGGACCAACCTCGTGCGCGCGTACGAAACGCTGTCCGCGCCGCTGCGCGGCTTCGTCGACACGCTGCGCGGCATCCATCGCTTCACGCCGCCGCCCGGTGCACGCGCGACCGGCGCATTCGACGACGCGGTCGAACGCCGCCCGCTCGTGACCGAACATCCGCTCGTGCGCGTGCATCCGGAGACCGGCGAACGCGCGCTGTACGTGAGCCCGAGCTTCCTGAAATCGATCGTCGGGCTGACGCCGCGCGAGAGCCAGGCGCTGCTCGAACTGCTGTGGGAACACGTGACGCGGCCGGAATTCACGATCCGCTTCAAATGGGAACCACGCAGCATCGCGTTCTGGGACAACCGGGCGACCGCGCATCTCGCGCCCGTCGACATCTTCGATCTCGACTTCGATCGCCAGTTGTATCGCACGACGCTCATCGGCGACGTGCCGGTCGGCCCCGACGGCCGCGCGTCCGTCGCGCTCGAAGGCACGCCGGTCGAAACGGCGGCCGCCGTCGCACTCAACTGACGCGGCGAACGCCGGCGCGTACGAACGCGCCGGCCCCCACGTCGATCAATCGAGCCACACGCCGTCGAACCGGTGCCCGCCGAGCGGCGAGAACGTCAGCCCGTGCACGCGCCTGGAGATCGGCAGCGACACGATCGACGTCGCGATCGGCGTGAACGGCACCTGATCCTTGAACACCACCTGCGCCTGCTCGTACAGCGCCGTGCGCTTCGCGACGTCCCCATTCGAACGCGCGGCGGTCACGAGTTGCTCGAAGTCCTTGTTGCACCACTTCGCGAGGTTGCTGCCGTGCACCGCCTCGCAGCCGAGCAGCGTGCCGAGCCAGTTGTCGGGGTCGCCGTTGTCGCCTGACCAGCCGTACAGGATCGCATCGTGCTGGCCGTCGTGCTTCGCGCGGCGGTTGTATTCGCCCCATTCGTAGCTGACGATCTTCGCGCGCACGCCGATCTTCGCCCAGTCCTGCTGGATCAGTTGCGCCATCAGCTGAGCGTTCGGGTTGTACGGGCGCTGCACGGGCATCGCCCACAGCGTCAGGTCGAAGCCGTTCGGGAAGCCGGCCTGCGCGAGCAGCGCCTTCGCGGCGGCCGGATCGCGCGGCGCATCCTTCAGGCGCGGGTTGTACGACCATTGCGCGGGCGGCATCGGGTTCGTCGCGATCGTCGCGTCGCCGTTGAACACGGTCTTGATGATCGCCGTCTTGTCGATCGCGATGTCGAGCGCGCGCCGCACATCGACGCGATCGAGCGGCGGATGCTGCGTGTTGTACGCGACGAAGCCGACGTTGAAGCCCGTCCCCGAGAACAGCGTCAGCTTCGGGTCGCGCCGCACCGTCTCGAGATCGGCCGGCCGCGGAAACGCCGACACCTGGCATTCGCCGGCCACGAGCTTCTGCAAGCGCGCGGCCGGATCGGGCGTGATCGCGAACACGAGGCGCGACAGCTTCACGTCGTCCGGCTTCCAGTAGTCGGGATTCGCGTCGTAGCGGATCAGCGCGTCCTTCTGGTACGAACGCAGCACGAACGGCCCCGTGCCGACCGGGAACTGGTTGATGTCCGACTCGCGATGGCGCGCGGCGAGCTGCCCCGCATATTCGGCCGACAGCACCGACGCGAACGCCATCGCGAGATTGCGCACGAACACGACGTCGGGCGACTTCAGCACGAAGCGCACCGTATAGTCGTCGACCTTCTCGATACGCTCGATGTTGTGGTCGAAGCCGAGATCGCTGAAATACGGGAAGCTGACCGGATAGGCCTTGCGGAACGGATCGTCCGGATCGAGCATCCGGCGGAACGTGAACAGCACGTCGTCGGCCTGGAACGGCCGCGTCGGCGTGAACCACGCGGTGGTCTGGAATTTCACGCCGCGCCGCAGGTGGAACGTGATCGCGCGCTGGTCGGGCGACACGTCCCAGCTCGTCGCGAGCGCCGGTTCGAGATCGAGCGTGCCGCGCTTGAACTGCACGAGCCCGTTGTAGACCGGGTACGTGCTCGCATCGAAATCGGTGCTCGTCGTGTGCTGGCCGGGATCGAAGCCGGCCGGGCTGCCTTCGGTGCAGTACACGAGCGTCTTGCCCGTGGGCGCCGCGAGCGCGGGCGTCGCGGCACCGGCCAGCAGCAACGACGCGGCGATGCAGCGGAGCGCGACGCGCGCACGCGGTACGCCGCGCATCCGGCGCGCGGCTGACGAAACGAAAGGGTTCTTCATGGTGACGGAGGAAAGAAAGAGGTGTCATGCGAATCACGACCGTCGATCTTCGCGCGCCGCCCGCCGATCGCTTACCAATTAATTCCGCGTTGCTTATCGTCGCGGATGCATCCCGCTGCCGCTGCATGAGAATGTCCGTGTGAGCGGCGCATGCAGGCCAAACACTGCTGCTGCGGGACGCCCCAAACGCGTGCATCGAAACCATGCGCGCGCCGCACGGTCTTCCGGCCCTCTGCAGGTTCTCCGGAATGGGTGCATCGTATCGGTTGGCCGACGCCGGCATCGGCGCGCGGGCATCCGCCCGGCGTGCGCATGCCGGCACGGCGCGTCCGTGCGCGCCGCCCTTTCCGGAGGAACCCGATGTCGCTCAACCCCGATACGCCCTCTCGTCCCGTCAAGTCGCCGGGCCCCGATCACCCGATCCTGATCGAACCGCATTCGTCGCGCGTGGTCGTGAAGGTCGCCGGCAAGGTCGTCGCCGATACGCGTCATGCGCTGGCGCTGCGCGAGGCCAGCTATCCGGCGGTGCTGTACATCCCGCGCGAGGATGCCGACATGTCGCTGCTCGAACGCACCGACCACGCGACCTACTGCCCGTACAAGGGCGATTGCGCGTACTACTCGATTCCGGCCGGCGGCGAACGCGCGACCAACGCGGTGTGGACGTACGAGCATCCGAATCCGGCCGTCGAATCGATTCGCGGGCACCTCGCGTTCTATCCGGACCGCGTCGATTCGATCGAGGAAAGCCTGCTCGTCACCGAATGAGCGCGGCGGCGCTCTGCCGCGTCGCCGTTCACGTATCGTCCGGCCGCTGATTTGCATATGCGGATTCGTTGGTTGGCTGCCGTCCCGCCGGGCCGTATCGTCTCGACTCCGGCGCGGGCCGGCCCGTTGCGCGCGTCGCCCGCATCCGGCCCGGTCCTGCGCCGGCCGCGCCGCCTTCGCGCGCGCGACCCGTGAACCCGCCAGCAGGACGTCTTAGGGCGTGTTCACGCTAATAACGGGTTTGCGAACGTGCCTTTCCGCCCGTCCCCCAAGGGGACTTCCTTTGGGCGCGTGCAAGGAGTAAGGAGCGCCGTTTGGCCGTGCCAAACAAGCGACGCACGACGCCGCAATGTGGGCGGAAAGGCACGTTCCCCTGTTTGGAAAAATTCATTCGCGGGGCTGGCCCCCAGAAGGGCCGATCGCCGCGTCATGCTCCTCGCGAATACGTCGAGTATTCGCTTCGTCGCAATCCTCGCGCTCGGCCCTTCTGGGGGCCAGCGCAAACCCGTTATTAGCGTGAACACGCCCCAATGAACGACACACCGCACGCAGACCTTGAAACGACCCCGGCGAACCCGCGCCGCCGCCAGTGGCTGCACGGCGCGGCCGCCGGGCTGGCCGGGCTCGCGCTCGGCCCGCTCGCGGCCGTGCCCGCCCGCGCCGACGCCAGCGGCACGCGGCTGCGCATCGGCTTCCAGAAATACGGCAACTTCGTCGTGCTCAAGGCGCGCGGCACGCTCGAGAAGCGTCTCGCGAGCCAGGGCGTCACCGTGCAATGGCTCGAATTCCCGGCCGGCCCGCAACTGCTCGAAGGGCTGAACGCCGGCGCGATCGACGTCGGCACGGTCGGCGAAACGCCGCCGATCTTCGCGCAGGCCGCCGGCGTCGATTTCGTCTACATCGGCAACGAGCCGCCCGCACCGCAGGGCGAGGCGATCGTCGTGCTGCCCGATTCGCCGATCCGCACCGTCGCGCAACTGCGCGGCAAGAAGGTCGCGTTCAACAAGGGCTCGAACGTCCACTACCTGCTGGTGAAGGCGCTCGAGCATGCGGGCCTCACGTATGCCGACATCCAGCCGATCTACCTGACGCCGGCCGACGCGCGCGCCGCGTTCGTGCAGCGCAGCGTCGATGCGTGGGTGATCTGGGATCCGTACCTGGCCGCCGCCGAACGGCAGCTCGGCGCGCGCGTGGTCGCGAACGGCGACGGGCTCGTGCGCAACACGCAGTACTACCTCGCGGCGCGCAAGTACGCGGCCGCGCAACCGCAGGTGCTGCGCGCGCTGCTCGAAGAAGTCGACGCGGTGGATCGCTGGGCGCGCGATCACGTGCCCGAGGTGGCCGCGCAACTGTCGCCGCTCGTCGGCCTCGACGCGCCGACGCTCGAAGTCGCGCTCAAGCGCGCCGGCTACGGCGTGCAGCCGATCACCGATGCGACGGTCGCGTACCAGCAGAGCATCGCCGACGCGTTCAGCACGCTGAAGCTGATTCCGGGCAAGCTGTCGGTCGCCAGCGCGCGCTGATCCGTCACGACGCAGCCGCCGCGCCGATGCGCCGCCATTCGTCGTAGTCGGTGACGAGGCCCGCGTCGTCGATTCCGATATCGGCCGCATACGTGCCGCTCTCGTAGCGGTACACGTGCGGCGCCGTGCGCGTATAGCGCTGCTCGCCGCGCACGATGGCGACGTCCGGAAAACGCAGCCACGCGGTGCGAATCTCCGCCGACTCGCCGACGGCGAGCGCCAGCCGCCGGATCGGCAGCGTATTGGTCGACGGACTGAAGCCGAGATCGATATCGGTCGCGCCCGCGAGCGCCGGCGCATCGATGCCGTCGATCGTCCACTGCCCCGCATCGCACGCGATGTCCCATTGCCGTGGCGGCGCCGTCCCGGTCCACTGCGTCACGCGCGCCGAGCGCGTAAGCCAGTCGGTCCCGCATGCGATCGCGTAGTCGATGCGAAACGGCGTGCCGTCGATCGCGCCCGCGACCGCACCCGACAGCGCGATGCCCGTTTGCGACTCGTCGAGCCGGCACCATTCGGCCGCCTGCCACGTCTGCACGATCTGCCAGGCGACGCAGTGCGTCCGTCGGGCTGCATTCCGTTGCGTCATGTCGGGTCTCCTGTCGGTCGCGCGGAAGAACGCCGATTTTCGCTCACGGCGCCGACGAACGCACGCGGCTTCGGCGGCAGCGTGAGCGCGCCGGCCGATAGTCAGTATCGGCTTCACGCACACCGTCGCGTCTCCGCCGCTTTGGTACCATCCGTCGATCGGTAAAAATCGAACCGGAAGACACGAGGCCCGACTTCATGGATTTGTTGGCGACGATGCGCATCTACGTGAGGGTCGTGGAGCGCGGCACGATGTCCGGCGCGGCGCGAGATCTCGACATGGGCCAACCGGCCGTCAGCGAGCGCATCGAGAAACTCGAAAAGCATCTCGGCACGCGGCTGCTGATGCGCAGTGCGCGCACCCTCGCGTGCACGGAGGAAGGCCGCCTCTTCTACGAGCGCAGCAAGGCGCTGCTCGAAGCGGCCGAACTGGCCGTGGCATCGGTGTCGAAGACGGAGAATGCGCTCGACGGCACGATCCGGCTCGCGGCGCCACAGTGTTTCGGCGAGGTCGTGCTGCCGGCCGTGCTGATGCGGATCCGCGCCGCGTATCCGAAGCTGCACATCGACCTGGTGCTGAACGACGAGATCGTCGATCCGGTCACCGAGGGCGTCGACATTTCGATCCGGGTCGGCCAGCTCGGCGACGGCGGCTTCGTCGCCTACGCGCTCGGCGCGATCGGCCGCGTGCTCGTCGCCGCACCGTCGTATCTCGAGCGGCACGGCCCGCTCGACACGAAGGCCGATCTCGCGAACCATCCGTTCATCCGCGTGAAAGGCGTGTTCGCGAACGAACAGGTGCCGCTGCGGCGTGACGGCGGTGCGGTCGAATACGCGCGCATCCGCACGGTCATGACTACGAGCCACTGGCGCCCGATGTTCGACACGATCGCGGCGGGCGGCGGCATCGGCGTGGTCCAGCACCCGGCGTGCACCGACGCGCTCGCGCACGGCCGGCTCGTGCGCCTCTTGCCGCACTACGACGTCCCCGACTTCGCGCTCAACGTGCTGGTGCACGCACAGCGGCCGCTGCCGCCGCGCGTGCGGGCCGTCGTCGATCTGCTGAAAAGCGAACTCCCGCCGCTGCTGACGCAAGGTCAGCGCTAGGCTTCACGCCTGCAGCGACTTCCCCGGCTCCTTCACGTGCGCGTCGACTTCCATCTGGTAGAAACGCGCGCTGACGAAGCCGAACAGCGTCCAGCCGAGAAACACGCACAGGCCGCCGAGCATCAGCGCCTGCTCGCCCGAACTGAACAGCGCGTAGAAGCTGTACGCGGTCGCGACCATCGCGATCACGTTCGTCGCGAGCGCCTTGCCCGGCGGCACCTTCGCGACCTTCTGGATCGTGATCAGCGCGGCCATCGACATCACGTAAGGCACGAGGTTCGTGACGACCGCGAGATCGACGATTTTCTGGAACTGGCTGCTCAGCTCCGGGCTGATCGTCATCAGCGCCAGCGCGACCTGCGCGACCAGCAGGATCACCATGCCGACGATCGGCGTGCCCGTGCGCGTCGCGCGGGCGAACACCGGCAGGAAGTAGCCGACGTCCGCCGAGCTCTTGAACACCTGTGCGACCGTGAACTGCCAGCCGAGCAGCGAGCCGATGCACGCGATCACCATCAGCGCGGTGACGATCGTGCCGACGGCCGGCGTGAACATCGTCGCGAACGCGATGCCGAACGGCGCGTTCGACGCCGCGAGGATCGCGTTGGGCACGATCCCGGCGATCACGTTGGTCGACACGATGTAGAAGATCGCCGACGCGATCGTGCCGCCGAGCACGGCGATCGGCACGTTGCGCTCCGGATTCTCCACCGCGTCCGAGTTCGCGCACGCCGATTCGAGCCCGAGGAACGCCCACAACGTCACCGCGATCGAGCTGCCGACGGCCGGCCCGAACGGCAGGTTGTGCGGATTCCATGCGGCGCCCCAGGTCGCGCCGCTGAACCAGAACCAGCCGATCAGCGACACGACGACGACCGGAATGATCACGCCCCACACCGTCACCGCGCCGATCCGGCCGGTGATGCGCGAGCCGCCGAAGTTCGCGACCGTCGTCAGCACGAGCAGGAAGATCGTCCACAGGCCCGTCTGCAACGGCGACAGCGTCGCGTCGAACAGCACGGTGCCGTAGCCGACCGCCGTGACGCCGATCGCGACGTTGGCGATCACGAGCGACAGCCCGTACGTGTAGTTCGCCATGTAGTTGCCGGCCTTGCCGAACGCATACTCCGCGTAGCCGCCCATCCCGCCCGGCTTGCGGCTCAGCATCCCGCAGCGCGCGAACGCATAGGCGAGCGCGAGCGAGCCGCCCGCCGTGACGATCCACGACAGCAGCGAGATCGTGCCGACCTGCGCGAGCTTCGACGGCAGCAGGATGATGCCGGAGCCCATCATGTTGACCGCGGTGAGAACGGTGAGCTGCCAGACGTTCATCCGGTGCTTCCGCGCGGCCGCCGGGGCCGCGTCGGATAGATGCGCTGCGTTGTCCATGGTGTTCGATCCTTCGATGTGAGGCCGCCGCGCGGCCGGTCGCTCGTTCGCCCGGTCAGGCTTCGGGGCTTCGGGACTTCAGGGCTTCAAGCCGTCAGGCAGTACACGCGGTACGTGCCGTCCTCGACCTCCACGCCGTGCGTGTCGTGCGCGAAGCCCGGAAAGCGCCGGTCGTACGCTTCGAGCGCCTTCAGGTAGCCGAGCACCGGGCCGCCGGCCGGCCCCGCGTTCTCGCCCGGCATCAGCAGCGGAATGCCCGGCGGATACGGCACGACGCCGGTGGCCACCGTGCGCCCGGCCAGCTCGTCGAGCGTGACCTGCTCGACGCGGCCCTGCACGAGATGCTCGTACGCGCGCACCGGGCTCATCTCCGGCTTCGGCAGGATCGAGAACGCGTCGGACATCAGCCGCGTCGTGCCGAGCTGCTCCATCGCCGCGAACATCGTATCGGCCAGATCCTTCAGCCCCATGCCCGCATAGCGCGAGCCGTGCTCGTTCACGAGCGACGGAATCGCCATGTCGAGCGGCAGGTTCGCGTCGTAGTCGCGCTTGAAATCGCACAGCGCGCTGACGAGCGAGCCCCACTTGCCCTTCGTGATGCCGATCGAGAACAGGAACAGGATCGTGAAGTCGGTCGTCTTCTCGACGACGATCCCGCGCGCATCGAGATACGCGGTGACGACGCTCGCCGGGATGCCGACCGGCATCAGGCCGCCGGCCGGCGCGACGCCCGGCGTGACGATCGACACCTTGATCGGGTCAAGCATGCAGTAGCCGTCCTCGATATTGCCGAAGCCGTGCCATTGCGCGCCGGGGCGCAGCACCCAGCACGCCGGGTCGCTCGCAAGCAGCTCGGGCGGCGCTTCGTGGAACGGCAGCGTGCGGCCCGTGCGCGCCTCGAGCACGGTGTCGGGCTGCCAGCATTCGAAGAACCAGTCGCCCTTCGCGCCGAATTCGCCGTTCATCCGCGCGATCATCTGCCGGAACGCGACGGCTTCCTCGATCGATTCGCGCGTCAGCGCGGCGCCGCCGGGTCCGTCCATCATCGCGGCCGCGACGTCGTTCGACGCGATGATCGCGTAGTTCGGCGACGTCGACGCGTGCATCATGAACGTTTCGTTGAACTGGCCATGCGGAATCGGGCTGCGGCCGTCGCGCACGTGGATGTACGACGCCTGCGACAACGCGGTCAGCAGCTTGTGCGTCGACTGCGTCGCGAACACCGTCGGCCGATCCTTGTGGTGGTCGCGCGGGTCGCCGTGCATCGCATGGCGGTCGCGGTAGATCGGGTTGAAACGCGCGTAGCCGTACCACGCTTCGTCGAAGTGCAGCCGGTCGACGCTCGCGCCAAGCAGCTCCTCGACGCGCGTCACGTTGTAGCAGAGGCCGTCGTACGTCGAGTTCGTGACGATCGCATGCTTCGGCTGGCGGTCGGCCAGCTCCGCCGCGAGCGGGTTCGATGCGATCGCCTCGCGGATCGCCACCTGCGTGAGGCGCTCAGACGCGATCGGCCCGATGATCCCGTAGCGGTTGCGGGTCGGCACGAGGTAGGTCGGAATCGCGCCCGACATCGTCATCGCGTGCTCGGCCGACTTGTGGCAGTTGCGGTCGCACAGCGCGATCTGGTCGCGGCTCACGCTCGCCATCAGGATGATGCGGTTCGACGTCGACGAGCCGTTCGTCACGTGATATGTGCGATGCGCGCCGAACACGCGCGCCGCGTAGCGTTCGCTTTCGCCGATCGGGCCCGAGTGATCGAGCAGCGAGCCGAGTTCGCCGACCGAGATCGACAGGTCCGAGCGGAACAGCGATTCGCCGAAGTATTCGAAGAACGCGCGGCCGACCGGCGATTTCAGGAAGCCGGTGCCGCCCGTGTGGCCCGGCGTATGCCACGAGTATTCGTAGACGCGCGAGAACTTCGCGAGCGCGCCGAACATCGGCGGCAGCACGGTCGAGCGATAGCGTTCGATCGCCGCGTGGATGCGCCCGCCGATGAAGTCGGCCGTATCCTCGAGCAGCCATACGAAATCGTCGACCTTGCCCATCACCGCGGCCGGCACCGTCGACGCGACGCTGCGGTCGGCCAGCAGGAAGATCGGCACGCTGCCGTTGCGATGCCGGATCGCGTCGACCACCGCCTCGGACGGCCCGTGGCCGTCCACGCCGAGATCCCAGTCGAGCAGCACGCACTGGATCGACGGATCGGAGCGGATCAGCACGATGGCATCGTCGGCGGACGTGGCCGTCAACACGTCGACACCGCGTTGCGCGAGCTCCGCGCTCAGTGTGCGGACCGCGCGCCCGGTCGCGGTTTCCTGCGCGATTTCGTCGTCGATCAGTAGCGCACGCATGCCGAGACGGCGAATGCCGCCGACGGGAGTACTCATGATATTGCCCTCGCTGTTGCGTTGCTCTTCGATTGGTATCGTTCGTCTCACGAGCACGCGGGAAGCAGTCACGGGCAGCGGCATGAGACGCGCGCAATTCCGGCTTGATTCGCCATCCAGTTCGGAGCCGACTATGCCATGGATGCCTTTCGATGAGAAGCCGACGATTTGGTGAAACAATCGGCCCTTTCGAATCGGATTTTCGTCATTGGATCATTTTTATGTGCGCCGCAGCACGCCAATTCCCGATGATTTGATCATGCTCATGCCGCAATGGCATTGTCGATTCCGCTTGATTGAATCCGCGTGCTTTTGTTGCTACGATCGGCTGCGCCGGGCATTGCCCGAGCGCGGTCGTGCCGCGCCGCACAAGGCTTCCTGGTGCAATGCGCAATCGGCATTCAGCATTCGCGGGACCGTTTTCAATCGGCTGTAGCGCGTATCGGTTCACGATTGCGTCCCGGCGCGAATGCGGCTCCCGTTTCAGGTCATTTACCGGAGAGTTCGCGTGAGCCTGTTGAAAATCGCAGTCGAGCCGGCGCTGATCGGCGCCTTTCTCACCACGCACGAACAGGTCGACGTATTTCAGACCGATTTCACGAATATCGCGGCCATCGTCGTCGGCATCGAGGCCGCGGAAAAGGTACTGAAAACCGTCGAGCGAACCGGTTTCGCGATTCCGTTCTTCGTCGCGGTCGAGCCCGACCAGGAAGTGCCGCCGTCGGTCCTGCCGCGCGCGAGCGGCGTGATCCAGCTCCGGCACGGCGGCCGTCATTACTACGGCCGGCAGATCTCCGCCGCCGCCGACATCTACAGCGACAACCTGCTGCCGCCGTTCTTCAAGGTCATGCGCGACTACGTGCAGCGCGGCTACGTCGAATTCGACTGCCCGGGCCACCAGGGCGGCCAGTTCTTCTCGAATCATCCGCTCGGCCGGATGTTCTTCGATTTCTTCGGCGAGACGCTGTTTCGCGCGGACCTCTGCAACGCGGACGTCCGGCTCGGCGACCTGCTGATCCACGAAGGGCCCGCGCTGGAAGCGCAGCGCAATGCCGCGCGGATCTACAACGCGGACAAGACCTGGTTCGTGCTGAACGGCACGTCGACGTCGAACAAGGTCGTCACGAGCGCGCTGCTCGCGCCCGACGATCTCGTGCTGTTCGACCGCAACAACCACAAGTCGGTGCACCTCGGCGCGCTCGTGCTCGCCGGCGCGCGGCCGGTCTACCTGGAGACCGCGCGCAACGCGTGGGGCCTCATCGGCGGCGTCGACAGCGCGGCGCTCGGCGAAGCGCGCATTCGCGACGCGATCCGCGACGTCGCGCCCGAGCGCGCCGATCTGCCGCGCCCGTTCCGGCTCGCGGTGATCCAGCTCGGCACCTACGACGGCACGATCTACAACGCGCGCGAAATCGTCGACCGGATCGGGCATCTGTGCGACTACATCCTGTTCGATTCGGCGTGGGTCGGCTACGAGCAGTTCATCCCGATGATGCAGGACTGCTCGCCGCTGATGCTGACGCTCGGCCCCGACGATCCCGGCATCTTCGTCACGCAGTCGGTGCACAAGCAGCAGGCCGGCTTCTCGCAGACCTCGCAGATCCACAAGAAGGACAGCCACATCGAAGGCCAGAAGCGCTTCTGCGATCACCGGCGCTTCAACAACGCGTACATGATCCACGCGTCGACGAGCCCGTTCTACCCGATGTTCGCGGCGCTCGACGTCAACGCGCAGATGCATGCCGGCCCGGCCGGCAAGCGCCTGTGGCGCGACTGCGTCGCACACGGCGTGAACGCGCGCAAGCTGCTGCTGAAAACCTGCCGTCAGATCCGTCCGTTCGTTCCGCAGCAGATCGACGGCCGCCCGTGGGCCGACTATCCGACCGAGCAGATCGTCGACGACCTGCGCTTCTTCCGCTTCCACCCGGCCGACCCATGGCACGGCTTCGATGGCTATGCGGACGACCAGTATTTCGTCGATCCGTGCAAGCTGCTGCTGACCACGCCCGGCATCGATCGCGACACGCACGAATACGCGCCGTTCGGCGCGCCGGCGCCGATCCTCGCGCGCTACCTGCGCGAGCACGGCGTCGTGCCCGAGAAGGCCGACCTGTACACGATCCTGTTCCTGCTCACGCCGTCGGAGAGTTTCGGCAAGCTGCAGCATCTGGTCGCGCATCTCGCGCAGTTCGAGCGCCATCTCGACCAGGACACGCCGCTGCGCGAAGCGATTCCGTCGCTGTGCGAAGCGTATCCGGAGCTGTACGGCAGGATGCATCTGCGGCAGCTGTGCCAGCGCATGCACGATTTCTACCGCAGCCACGACATGAAGCATCTGCAGAAACAGATGTTCCGGCGCGCGCAGTTCCCGAAGCAGGCGATGCTGCCGCAAGCCGCGAATACCGAGCTGGTCCGCAACAACGTCGAGCTCGTCACGCTCGATCGCATCGAAGGCCGGATCGCGACCGAAGGCGCGCTGCCCTATCCGCCCGGCATCTTCTGCGTGGTGCCCGGCGAAGCATGGGGCGGGCCGGCGCTCGACTACTTCCGTGCGCTCGAAGCCGGGATCAACGCGCTGCCGGGTTTCGAGCCGGAAATCCAGGGCGTGTATTTGCAGACGAAGCCGGACGGCACGAAGCAGGCATCGGCGTACGTGGTCGCGGCCGGCGCCGACGCGTCGCGCATGTAAGGACGGTAAGCGGCCGCGTGCTGGTGGCCGTCGTGCTCGGATGCGCGGGCGTCGCAGCACGGCCCGCGCGTCGTGAATCGTACCGGGCGGTGCGCTACACCGCCCGCCGCGTCACCATGCCTGCCGGTAAATCTCCAGCGCATCGGCCTCGGTCACCTCGCGCGGATTGTTCACGAGCAGGCGCGTCTGCAGCATCGCGTCCGACGCCATCCTCGGCAGGTCGTTCTCGCCGATGCCGACTTCGCGCAGCGTGCGCGGAATGCCCGTCGCGACGATCAGCCGGTCGATATCGGCGATCAGCGCATGCGTTTTCGCTTCGTCGCTACCCGTGGCCGACGGCGCGACGATGGCCGCCAGTTCCGCATACAACGGCGCGGCGGCCGGCGCGTTGAAGCGCAGCACGTGCGGCAGCACCAGCGCATTCGACAGCCCGTGCGGCACGTGGAAGATCCCGCCGACCGGATAGGCCAGCGCGTGCACGGCGGCGACCGGCGCATTCGCGAACGCCTGCCCCGCGAACATCGCGCCGACCAGCATCGCTTCGCGCGCATGCCGGTTCTGCCCGTCGTCGCATGCGACCAGCAGGTTGCGCGACAGCAGCGTCAGCGCGTGCGTCGCCAGCATGTCGGACACTGGATTCTTCAGCCGCGCGGACGTGTACGCCTCGATCGCATGCACCATCGCGTCGATGCCGGTGGCGGCCGTCGCCGCGCGCGGCAGGCCGAGCGTGAGTTCGGCGTCGAGGATCGCGACGTCCGCGAACAGGTGCGGCGACACGACGCCCATCTTGCGCGCCTCGCCGACCGTGACGATCGATACGGCCGTGACCTCGGAGCCCGTGCCGGCCGTGGTCGGCATCTGCACGATCGGCAGCCGCGCGCTCGCGACCTTGTCGACGCCGTACATGTCGGCCAGCGCCTGCTGCCCCGGCGCGAGCACCGCGATCAGCTTCGCGACGTCCATCGACGAGCCGCCGCCCAGGCCGAGCACGATCTCGGCATCGGCCGCGACGGCCCGCTCGGTCGCTTCGAGCACCACGTGCTCGGGCGGATCGGCGATCACGTCGTCGATCACGGTGACCTGCCAGCCGTGCGCGGCGAGGCTCGCCAGCGCGGGCGCGAGCACGCCGCTGCGATGCAGGAACGCATCGGTGACGACGCACAGCCGCGCGAGCGCCGGAAAGCGTTCGCGCAACAGCGCGCCGAGCCGGCGCGCGGCGCCGAATTCGACGATCTGCGTCGGAACGGTGCGGAATTGAAACGGGTTCATCGGGTGCCTCCCGGTGGCGTCGCCGTGCCGGTGTCCGGCTGCACCATGTAGCGGATCACGTCGCGACGATCGAGCAACGGAATGATCGCGCCGACACCGATCCGCTGGAAATGCGGCGTTTCCCGATGCACGTCGAGGCCGTCGGCATCGCGGTAACGTTCGAGGATCACGATGTGGTCGGGGTTCTCCGGCGACCGGAAGTACGCGTAGTCGAGGTTTTTCGGCTCGGTGCGCGTGGGCGGCGCGAGCTCGGCCAACAGTTCGACCACGCGGTCGCCGTTGCCGGGTTTCGCGAAAAAATGCGCGATGACCTGCAGATAGGGTTCGTTCATGCTGCGCTCCGTGTTGGACACAAGCCCGTCACGACGAACTCGCGTGCAATGCGCAGGAACCGGATGGTTGCAAACGCGACGACGCGCCACCGTATGACGGATGCGTCGTCGCATTGTATTGAATCGGCACGGCCTCCGCAGTGCCGCGACCCGGCCGCGAACAGCTGGCCGAATCGCGCAGCGCGTTCACGGCAAGGAGCAACCTGGCCGGCCGCCGCGCGCTTGCGCCACCACCCCGGCTACCACGGCACCGTGCGCCCCAGATAGTCGAGGTATTCGAGCCCGGGCCGCGCCCGCTTCGCGAGCAACACGTCGACGAGGCTCGGCACGCTCTCTTCGATCGTCAGGCGCGCATCGGGCCCGCCGAGTTCGGTGCGGACCCAGCCGGGCGCCATCAGCGCCAGCGCACGGCGCGTATCGGCCTGACGCGCTGCAAAGCTGCGCATGAACTGGTTCAGCGCGGCCTTGCTGCCGCGATACACCTCGCGCATCCCGCTGACGTTGTTCGCGACGCTGCCCTGCCCCGACGACATCGCGCCGATCAGCCCGTCGTCGGTCACGAGATCCTGC
Organism: Burkholderia sp. BCC0044; assembly: GCF_902832955.1. Taxonomy (NCBI): domain Bacteria; kingdom Pseudomonadati; phylum Pseudomonadota; class Betaproteobacteria; order Burkholderiales; family Burkholderiaceae; genus Burkholderia; species Burkholderia sp. BCC0044. The sequence goes on from NZ_CADFDO010000002.1 coordinate 1,357,642, forward strand.
AACGTCTCGATCGCGCGCATCGGCGCCAGCGCGTTCGTGATCATCACGCGCACGAATTCGGCGGTCGTCACTTCGCCGATCGTTTCGTTCGGATCGTTGGTCGTGCCCGCATTCACGAACAGCATGTCGAAGCGCCGGCCCGACAGGCGCTCGCGCAGCGCCGCCAGTTGCGCGGGCTCGCAGATGTCGAGCGTGCCGATTTCGAGCCGGCCGTCGAACCGGTCGGCCAGGTCGTGCAGCTTCGTGCGCCCCGATCCTTCGCGCACGGTACCCGTCACGTGCCAGCCCTTGTTCAGGAATGTCTCGGCCATCGCCAGCCCGAGGCCGCGCGACGCCGCGACGAGCAGGATCGCGGGGGTGTTGCGTCGATTCGATTCAGTCGATTGCATGATTTCCGCCTTTGCCGTGTTTCGTCATGCGACCACTATAGGCGGGCACCACGACAGGCGCCAGACGCACCGAATGCAATCCATCGTTGCATCGAACGCCACGCCAAACGCCGCACTGGCGTATCCTGTCCGCATGGAAGACATCGACCTGAACCTCGTCACCGCGCTCGACGTGCTGCTGTCGGAAGCCAGCGTGACCGGCGCCGCGCGCCGGCTGGGCCTGAGCACGTCCGCGATGAGCCGCACGCTCACGCGGCTGCGCGTCGCCACCGGCGATCAACTGCTCGTGCGCGCGGGCCGCAAGCTCGTGCCGACGCCGCACGCCGCCGCGTTGCGCGACCGCGTGCATGCCGTCGCGAGCGACGCGCGCGCGGTGCTCCGGCCAGCCACGGCCGACGTCGACCTCGCGACGCTCACGGCCACGTTCACGATCCGCGCGGCCGCGTCGTTCATGGAAATGCTGGCCGGCCCGGTCGTCACCGCATTGGCCGACGTCGCGCCGCACGTGCGGATCCGCTTCGTCCCGAAGCTCGACCGCGATCCGCAAGCGTTGCGCGACGGCACCGTCGATCTCGAAATCGGCAAGCGCGGCGACGACGCGCCCGAGCTGCACACGCGCATGCTCTTTCACGACTGGCACGTCGCGGTGGCGCGCGCCGGGCATCCGCTGTTCGCATCGGCGCGGATCACGCCAGCCCGCTATGCAGCTTGCCGCCACGTGATGGCGGTCCAGCTCGGCGATTTCGGCGGGCTGGCCGACGATTCGACCGTCAACACGGGCGACGGCCCCGTCGTGCACGTCGTCGTGCCAGGCTACCCCGACGCAATGCGTGTTGCGGCCAGCACCGACCTGATCGCGCTGGTGCCGCGCTCGAGCCTCGGCAACGCGTGCTCGCCGGGGCTCGTTGAAACCCTCGGGTTGCGCAGCTTCGAGATCCCGGTGCGCCTGCCGGCGATCCTCGTGTCCGCGCTGTGGCATCCGCGCATGCACGGCGACCCCGTGCATCGTCGCCTGCGCGATACGGTCATTGCGGTCTGCCAGCGCGCGTATCCGGATTCAGGCCCGCGACGCGCCATCGCGCGCGGCAACAGAACACGCGCCGCCGGTTGACCGCTGGCCGACATCCCGCCGCTCGGACCAGCCGGCCGCCGCCGTCGACGGGCAACATTTCCCTATTCGTGGAGCGGTTGCCCGACAGGACCGCGATCGCCACGCAGCCGATATGCCGCCCGCCGCGCGCCGATCCGGCTCCCTTTCCGCGCTCCGCTGAATCCCCATTATTGCGGCCCGGCCGGACGGCGCCGGCAGCCCCTTCGGCTAAAATGCCGCACTTTCCACCTCGTCCGGCCCGCTCGCCATGCAACCCGCCTCCTCCGCCCCATCCGCCGCCCACGGCGCCGACGCCGCAGAAGCGGCCCGCGACCTCGTCTACGGCCCGAACGACCGGCCGGCGCCGATGGTCGCCTTCGTCGCCGCGCTCCAGCACCTGCTGGCGATCATCGTGCCGATCGTCACGCCCGGCCTGCTGATCTGCCAGGCGCTCGGCGTGTCCAGCCGCGATACGACCCTGATCGTGTCGATGTCGCTGGTGATTTCCGGCATCGCGACCTTCGTCCAGTGCAAGCGCTTCGGCCCGCTGGGCGCCGGCCTGCTGATCGTCCAGGGCACCAGCTTCAACTTCGTCGGCCCGCTGATCGCCGGCGGCAGCCTGATGGTCAAGCAGGGCACGCCGGTCGAAACCGTGATGGCCGCGATCTTCGGCGTCGTGATCGCCGGGTCGTTCATCGAGATGGGCGTGTCGCGCATCCTGCCGTTCGTGAAGCGCCTGATCACGCCGCTCGTCACCGGCATCGTCGTGCTGCTGATCGGCCTCACGCTGATCAAGGTCGGCCTGATCAGCATGGGCGGCGGCTACGGCGCGATGGCCAAGGGCACGTTCGCGAGCGCCGAGAACCTGACGCTGTCGGGTCTCGTGCTCGGCACGATCATCCTGCTGAACCGCGTGCCGATCGTGTGGGTGCGCAGCACCGCGCTCGTCATCGCACTTCTGATCGGCTACCTCGCGGCCGCGTTCCTCGGCCGCCTCGACTTCACCGGCATGCACCAGGCCGCGCTGTTCCAGGTGCCGACGCCGCTGCACTTCGGCATCGGCTTCTCGTGGGCGCTGTTCGTGCCGATGCTGATCATCTACCTCGTCACGTCGCTCGAGGCGATCGGCGATGTGACGGCCACCAGCAAGATCTCGAACGAACCGGTCGAAGGGCCGGTGTGGATGCAGCGGATCAAGGGCGGCGTGCTCGTCAACGGTGCGAACTCGCTGCTGGCCGGCGTGTTCAATACGTTCCCGAGCTCGGTATTCGCGCAGAACAACGGCGTGATCCAGATTACCGGCGTCGCGAGCCGTCACGTCGGCATCTGGATCGCGGGGATGCTCGTCGTGCTCGGCCTGTTCCCGGTCGTCGCCGGCGTGCTGCAGGCCGTGCCGGAGCCCGTGCTCGGCGGTGCGGCGATGGTGATGTTCGGCGCGGTGGCCGCGTCGGGCATCAACATCCTCGCGGGCGTCCACCTCGACCGTCGCGCGCTCCTGATCATCGCGGTGTCGCTCGCGCTCGGCCTCGGCGTGTCGCAGGTGCCGGACATTCTGAACAGCCTGCCGCATGCGCTGAAGAACGTGCTGGAATCGGGCGTGGCGACGGGCGGCATCTGCGCGCTCGTGATGAACTGGTTCCTGCCGGAAAAGAAGTAACCGGACGCACCGCGCGGCGGCGCGGTGCGCGTGAAGGGCTGCACCGTGCGTCGTGGCGATCGGCACCGGGCACCCGGTGCATCGCCTGCCGCGCTGTTGTTCCGCCCGGACGCCGGACGCAGCGCCGCGTCGCGCCCCAAACCGCTCGTCCGCTATCGCCAGCATTCACCCGTCCCGACGAACGCGGCATCGGACACATGCGGCAACGTCCGCACCGACGGCCCTCGCGCCGATCGCGACCCTTCATGGCGGGTTTTCCGATGGTCGTCGCGCACCGTGCTTCCATCCGGCCGCGCTGGATCGCGCCCCATCGGCTTCCGCGCGACGCGCGTTCGTGGAAAAACCGCGTACGGACAGTCCGGCGCGCTCAACGCGCCGCGGCGAGCGGCGCGGCATGGCCCTCGACATCGCCGGGGCACGCCGGCGGGACCATCAATCGTCAAACCCGGTCAGGCCGCCTTGGCCGATCGATTTGCGCTGGTTAGAATCACGGCATGCCCCAAATCCTCGTGCCCGACAACGCCCCCGAAACGAGTGCCGTTCCGATCAAGGAACGCGCGACCGTCGTCTGCTATCGCGATGCGCGCGTGTTGCTCGTCACGCGTGCGGCGTCGCGCTGGGCGCTTCCCGGCGGCACGATCAAGCGCGGGGAAACCCCGTTCGAAGCCGCGCATCGCGAATTGTGCGAAGAAACGGGCATGACCGGCCAGGATCTGGTGTATTCGATGCAGTTCACCGGGCTCGCGAAGATCCATCACGTGTTCTTCGCGGAAGTCGGCCCGGACCAAACACCGCAAGCAAGCAACGAGATCGAGAAATGCAAGTGGTTTCCGATCGACGGCGTCGACCGTTTGCGCGCGAGTATTCCGACGAAGCGAATCGTCGAGCTCGTCTACGACCACGAAATCCGCAAGGCGTAACGCGCATCCGAGCCGTCGGTCGGCTCGAATCCATGGTCGCGAGCAGCGGCGTGCGAACGCTCAGTGCGAGCGCTTTCTTCGCAGTTCGTGTGTGGAATAGACGACGAGGAAGATGCCCAGCATCGCGGCGCCCGACGCCATGAATTCGTTGGCGCTTCCCGAGCTGCGCAGCGCCGCCGGGAAAATACCGAGACTCAATCCTGTGCCAGCAAGAAGCAATCCTGCAGCCACACCCCAGATCGGTCCGGCGGTCTTCTCGATTTTGTTTTTCATACAGCACCTGTCTACAGTCATGACCTGAACGGTATCGGCAAAAAGCGCCGCGTCTACCTTCAGTACTTCCACTATAACCGGAACAAAATCCGCAAGCTTCTGGTGCTTTTCCCGATCAAGTTCCGGCGACCGCGGCCGGGTCGCGCACCACGATGCCGATGGCTGCGTGACGAAACGCGGTGGGGGCGGCTGCCGGTCGGATGCGACGCGTCGCCCGACGATGCAGCCGCCTCCGGCTCGTCATTGGGTGTGCCCGTCCAGCTTCTGGATCACGTCGTCGAAACTGATTGGCGCCGCGTCGGCGTCGCACCCGTAGTCGCCCGCCCAGTTGCCGACGAAAAATACCTCGTTGTCGTGTCCATGTTCGTAACTCTCCTCCGAGTCGAACGCCAGTTTTCGCAGCTTGTCGTAGTTGTCTCGATGGCCGCAGCCGAACGTCACGCGTTTGCATTGCCCGGTGTCATGCAAGTCCATGTAATAGATCGGACGACGCCTCTCGATACGCTCACCGTGCGCCAGTGTGCGCTCGTAGACACGCGCGGTGGCGCCGCCCTCTCCTTCGTCGCGACATGTCATGTCGAGCCTGTCGTAGAAATCGTGCGCCTTCACGTGCGAGGTCAGCTGCATGCGAACCCGCTTGTCGTCACTGACGCCCTCGGTCATGTGCTGCACGGCCTCGTTGAGTATCTGGATTCCCAGCCCCTGTCCTCGCGCGTTCCTGTCTACGCACAGCACGTGCAATTCAACTTGCTTGGCGATGTCGGTACCCTTCGAAGCCTTCGGCGAGAAGGTTTCGTAAGCGAATACGCCGATCGGCTTCGCCTTCTCATACGGTATCGCGCCGTTCACCCCAGTGTCCTTGCAAAGGTATCGGGTCAGCTCGGGCTGCTTCGGTCTCGACTTGACGAACAGGCGCGCGCCATCGCCCTGCTGGGTATGCCCGCGGTGGAGCGGGTAATAGTTGCCATAGAGCCAGTAATCGTCGGCATGGACCCAATCGGGGCGGCACAGCGAGTTGACGGTATTGTCGACATCGCCGGTGCTTTGCAGATGATGCAGATCTTTTCCCCACGTCGAATTCAACGCGTTCCCCTCTTTCACGGTGACACGCTGGCATTCGATTCCCGCCGTTGCATACCCTGGCAGGACGCCGACCGCGATCGCCGCCGCGATCAACGCACCCCGCATCGTGATGCATTCACCCCTGATTCGCGTGTTCATGATGCTTCCCTCCGTTGGTTGGTCAGTCTTCGCTGCATGCCGCACGCTCACAGACACATCGCCTGCTTCGCGATCGCCCATCGGCGCATCCGGTCTTCGAGTCCGTTGACACCGCCGTTGATGCGTCTCGTCAGCAACGCGAAATCGCCCGAATCGGCGATCGCGTTGCACCCGTGCCGCGCCCACCACCAGGCCGCCGAGCGCGCGGCCAAAGGCTCGCGCTCGAGGCGCTCCGGCTCGCGTTCGAGATCGACGCCCAGTGCGTTGCCGCATTCGCGATAGTTCGCACGCCCGGTGATCTGGATGAGCCCGCGGCCGAGAAAGCGCCGGCCGTCGCCCGGCTGAACGTTGCCGAGCTCCGCAGCCTTGCGCGCCGGCGGCTCATACGCGCGCTGCGCGGCTGTCGGCCCCCATAGTTCGCGCGTGAGCGTGAAGCCCAGCGTCTCGTGGCCGGTTTGCGCGACGAACGCCGCCATGCGCGCAGGCGTCGAAATACCGAATTCGGCCATCGCGGCAACAAGCGCCGGATGCCAGCGTTGCGCGAGCGCGGCGGATACGGCGGCGGCGGCCCGGAATTCATCGAGTGTCATCGTGGTCTCCTTGCGGCATCTGTTCAGGCAGGCGCGCGGCGGGCCCGCCCGGCGGTGGGGAAACGGTCGAGGCGGTCGGGGCGGACGCCACGGCTGCGTCGTCCGCGCGAGTCCGCCGCCGACTGCGCGGCACCGCCGGAACGTCACGCGGCGCCCCCGGCCCGCTACGCCGCGATCGCACGTCCATCGCAGCGACGATCGCGCGCAGCGGCTCGGGCTTGACGCTGACTTCGCCCGCGAACGGACGGTCGACGGCAAGCACGAAGAAGAACGCGAGGCCGAGCGTGAGCGCCCAGCTCGTCACGAGCGCGATGTTGAAACGCGTGCCCGGGAGGATGTAGAGCAGCAGGAACGACACGACGCTCGTGAGCACCACCACGCCCCACAGCGTGGCCGGCATCGCGGCGTCGAGCGTCAGCAGGCGCTGTTCGCGATGCTTCGCCATTTCGTTCGCTCGCGCGAGCACCTCGCCGAGCAGCACGCGCTGCCGTTCGCTGCGCGGCTCGATCCGGTTCGCCAGATCGAACAGGCGATCGAAGCGGGCCGCCGCCTGCGCATCCGCGCTCGCCTGCTGCTGCATTTTCGGCCACTCGTCACGGACGACGCCGTCGAGATAGCCGCGCAGCGCGCCCCGTGCCGCATCCGCGACCGGGTCGCCGAACGCGGCGAGATCGCGCGACAGTTCGCCGGCCGCGGTCGCTTCCGCCTCGACGGTGTGCTCCGCGCCGTTGTAGGCGTCCCACACGCTGATCGCCGAAAACGCGATGAGCAACGAGTTGATCGTCGTGATGACCGACACCATCGTGATCGCCATCGCCCGCTGCTCGGGCAGCAGGTCGACCGGCAGGATGCGCCGGAACAACGCGTAGCCGCCCAACGCGATCGCGACGGTCGCGACCACGACGAAGCACCCCATCACCGATGATGGCCAGTTGTAGAGAAAGAGCATGGTCATTCCCCGATTGCGTTTGCGCCGTCGCGGCGCCCTGCCTGCGGCACGTCCGCCGACAGCATCGCGCGCGTGAATTCCGCGAGCCGCTGCTTGACCGCATCGGCCGGCATCCCCGCTTCAAGCGATTGCTGAAGCCGCAGCAGATCCGCCGCGAGTTCGCTTTGCCATTGCACCCGCTCGGTCGCCGCATGGGCGCGATGCGCTTCGAACGTGGCCTGCGCGGCGGCTGCCGTATCGCCGCGCACGAGCGTCTCGAGCGTCTCCACGAGCCGGTGCAGCAACCGATGCACGGCCGTCGCCGAAAACCCGCCGAGCATCGCAAGCGCCGGCTTGCCGAAACTGCGCATGCTGCCGCCGTCGTACAGGTGTGGCGGCAGCAGCTCGACCAGGATCAGGCCGGCGATCACGCCGAGAATCAGCCGCGCGCCGTACGACGCGTCGTACTTCGGGTCGTAGGTGGAGTTCGCGACGTAACGGTGCGCCTGGAACAGCGTGGCGAACGACGCGCCGAGCCCCGCGCAGAACAGCAGGAACAGCGCGTTCCACAGCAGCCGCGTGCCGTGCGAATCGAGAAAGCCCTGATCGATGTTCGCGACGGACACTTCCGGCGACAGCGACGTCGCGATCACGGCGACCAGGAACGTCGCGGCGGAAAGCGTCAGCGCACGAATCAGCGGCACGGGTCCGAGCCACGCGAAGCGCGAGCGGACGCGCAGCTCGCGGTCGAGCAGCGTGACGGCCTGCGGCGTGGCCGGTGCGATCACCACCGCGAGCCGGCGATGAATCGCGGCAAGCGCATACGATGCGCCGTGCACGGACGACGCATCGGCCGCCGCGGTGTCAGCCTCGGCATGCGATACCGCGGCCATCAGCATCGACAATTGCGCGATCAGGTCCGGGGCGACCGCGATCCCGTGCTGCAGCGCGTAGCGCGCCATCGCGTTGCATTCGATCAGCAACTGCCCGACCAGATCGCGCCTCGACGAGGCCGCGTTCGCACCGTCCGCTTCGGGCGGTGCGTCCATCGCTGTCCGGAACCACGCACGATGCGTTCGCATGGCGACTCTCCACGGTGAGGGCTAGCAACGTGCGCTACAGCCGCACTTCGTCGCCGCAATTGCCGCCCTGCGCGGCGACCAGCATGCCGCCCTTGTCGCGATACACGAACACGTCGGACCAGTCTCGCAGCCGGTAGCGCACTTCCGCGAGCCGTCCGTCGGGCGTGCACAGGAACTGCACGGACTTGTCCGCGCCGAGGAAGAAGTCATGCAGTTGCGCGTTCTTCAGCTCGTCGAGCCGCACCACCTTGTTGTCATGCTCGCCGAGGTAGCGGCCGAGATTCGTGAGGCCGACCGCACGCGCCATGGCCGCGAGCTCGGCGGCGTAACCGGCGGGCGCGTATCCCGTGCAGCTTCCGTAGCGATTCCAGTGCTGCTGGAAATCGTCGGCGCTCGCGGGCGCGATATACGGCGCGGCATCGTCGGACAGCGTGCCGGCCGGCACCGGCGTCGTGTCGCAATCGCGCCGCGGCGTATACAGGCCGATCGCCGTGATCCGGATCGGCGCGCCGTCCGCGGCCTGGCGCAGCGACGGCGGCTGGCCCGCCGTGCACGTCTGGGCGCCGTCGCCGCCGACGCACGTGCCGAGCTTCCAGGACAGCGCCAGCGTCCAGTCCTGCGCGTGCGCGCCGGCACCGGTCAGAATCAGGCTGGCGACGCAGGCAGCCCGGGTAATGCGCAACAGGGTCGACATGATGCGGTTCTCCTCGTATGTGTGTGACGACTGGCGCCGGCCGACGGAACCGGCCGGCGGCCGGCGCGACGCGCTCGCGGTCAGCGGCCCGCCTGCTGCAACAGCTGCCGAAGGTTCTGGAAGCGCGGCAGGCCGGCGCCGAAGCGGTTCGCGACGTCGTACTGCACGATCGGCGTGCAGATCATCCGGATCAGCTGAAACAGCGCCGCGACGCGCTCCGGCCTGCGCGGCCCGAGATGGCCGGCGATCTGCGGATCGCTCACCAGCAGCGCCGCGAGCCCCGTGATGTGCGGCGCCGCCATCGACGTGCCGGATTCGGCGTTGAACGCCGCTCCCGGCACCGTCGAGACGACACCCACGCCCGGTCCGCACACGCCGATCTGCGGGCCGTGGCACGAGAACGTCGGCGAGAAGAGGCCTTCGGCCGTCGCGGCCTGCGCGACGATCTGCGTTTGCTCCCACGTGTTGACGGGCAACTCGCGATGCAGCCCCAGCGCCGACACCGCGAGCACGTACGGCGACGACGCCGGGTACTGGACGGGCCCGCCCGAATTGCCGGCCGCGACGATACATGCGACGCCGGATTGCACGGCCTCCATCAGCTTCTGCTCGACGGCGAGCGACGCCTGCGGCGCGCCCAGGCTCAGGTTCACGACGTCGATGTCGTGATCGATGCAATAGTCGAGCGCCTGGATCAGCGTGCTGAACTGGCCGCCGGGAAAGATCTTCAGCACATGAATTTCCGCGTCGGGCGCGAAGCCGCGCATCGCCATCTGCGCGTCGGCAGCCTGCGGACTGATGCGCGCGGCGATCACGCCCGCACAGTGCGATCCGTGGCCGATCACGTCGTCCTTCCACGTATCCGGGTTCTGATCGTTGGTCAGATCGGCGCCGCGCACGATATGGTTCAGCAGCGGATGGGACGCGTCCGCCCCCGAATCCACGATCGCGACGCGCACGCCGCGCCCCGTCGCCGTGGCGGGCAGCTCGTCGAGGCCCATCAGGCGCTGCCCCCACCCGAGCGGGGCATGCGGCGGCACGTTCGGGTTCGGCTGGGACAACGGCGTGAGCCGCACCACATTCGCCTGATCGCTCGACAGCACCGGCGCCGACAGGTGGACATTCCAGTACGTGTGCGACGGCCGCACCGCCAGCGACTGGAGCGGACCGGGCGCCATCTGCGCGACGGCCAGTGTCGTTTCGCCTCGCGCGTCGGTCGTGCCGGTCACCGGGAAGCCGTCGCCCGTGAGCGTCACCGGAACGCCGGGTTGGGGTTGATCGTCCGCCCCCAGCACGCGGACCGTCACCGGGCGCAGGATGGTCGACGCCACTGCCGCCTGCGGACGCAGCTCGGCGCCGGACTCCTGTTGCGGCTTTTTCCCATAGCCGAGCGGATGATCTTCCTCGACGATCATTTCGGGTGGCGCCGTCGCCTGCAGCAGCTGCGCGTGCGCGGGATCCATCTTGACGACATAGGTGTCGGTCGCCTCGTCGGGCCGCGCGGACATCATCTGCGCGTTCTTGTGGCTATTGATCACACGCACGACTTCGACGCCGGGCAACCGGCCGACCGCATTGTCGAGGTCGTGTGCCGACATCGGCGTCACGGCGGCCTGGCGAGCGAGCACGCCGCGCCGGGGCGCAATTAGATACTGGCGCTTGCCGCTCGTCACATGAACCGCTTCATCGGCCGAATCGGGCGGCGCGACATCCGGTGCGGCGACATCGTCCGCCGGCACGGCAGCCGCCTTCGCGGCGGCGGGCTTCTTGTCCTTGTCCATCGCAATCTCCTTCGCGGCGCGACACTCGAGGCGCGCCATGGGTCAGTCGGTCGCAAGCGACGGACGCGCATCCCGAAACGATCGGGGTGTTGCGCGACGCGCGTCCGTCGGGTACGCCACCGCGGAAGCCGCGGGTGGCGCAGGTCTACGGTCGCGACAGGTCAGTGGAATGCCGGCTGGGCGGGAATCGCGGTGAACGGCAGCAGGCCGCCGAGCCGGCCGAGCAGCTCGCCGAGTACCGGGGCGGCCGTACCGATGACCGCGCCGCCGATGCCTTGCGGTGCGAACGCCACCTGGGGTTGGGCAGAGAACGGCAACAGGCCACCCAGTTGCCCCGCAACCGTGCCGACCGTCGGCGCGACCGATTTCAGGATGTCGCCGAATACGCCTTGCGGTGCGAACGCTGCTTGCGGTTGCGCGGAAAACGGCAACAGCCCACCCAGTTGCCCGGCGACCGTACCAACCGTCGGCGCGACCGATTTCAGGATGTCCCCGAACACGCCTTGCGGTGCGAGCGCCGCCTGCGGTTGCGCGGCGAACGGCAGCAGCCCGCCGAGCCGGCCGAGCAGTTCGCCGAGCACCGGGGCGGCCGTACCGATCACGGCGCCGCCGATGCCTTGCGGTGCGAACGCCGCCTGCGATTGAGCCGAGAACGGCAGCAACCCACCCAGTTGCCCGGCGACCGTACCAACCGTCGGCGCGACCGATTTCAGGATGTCGCCGAATACGCCCTGCGGTGCGAACGCTGCTTGCGGTTGCGCGGCGAACGGCAGCAACCCGCCGAGCCGGCCGAGCAGTTCGCCGAGTACCGGCGCGGCCGTACCGATGACCGCGCCGCCGATGCCTTGCGGTGCGAACGCCGCCTGGGGTTGGGCCGAGAACGGCAACAGCCCGCCCAGTTGCCCCGCGACCGTGCCGACCGTCGGCGCGACCGATTTCAGGATGTCCCCGAACACGCCTTGCGGTGCGAACGCTGCTTGCGGTTGAGCGGCGAACGGCAGCAGCCCGCCGAGTCGGCCGAGCAGTTCGCCGAGCACCGGCGCGGCCGTGCCGATGACCGCGCCGCCGATGCCTTGCGGTGCGAACGCCGCCTGCGGTTGAGCCGAGAACGGCAACAGCCCACCCAGTTGCCCGGCGACCGTACCGACCGTCGGCGCGACCGATTTCAGGATGTCGCCGAATACGCCCTGCGGCGCGAACGCCACCTGCGGCTGCGCCGAGAACGGCAGCAGCCCACCCAGTTGCCCGGCGACCGTACCGACCGTCGGCGCGACCGATTTCAGGATGTCCCCGAACACGCCTTGCGGTGCGAACGCTGCTTGCGGTTGAGCGGCGAACGGCAGCAGCCCGCCGAGCCGGCCGAGCAGTTCGCCGAGCACCGGCGCGGCCGTGCCGATGACCGCGCCGCCGATGCCCTGCGGCGCGAACTCCCCTTGCGCAACCGTCGTCGCGTAGGCCGGAACGTATCCCGAGACCGCGTGCGGTACCCCCGGCAATGCATGGTGTACATGAGTCATTTTCGAGTCCTTAATGAAGAGAAATCAGTCGGCGCACGACTGGCAGGCCCTGCGCCGTGTGCGCCGTCGACGTGCCGGCCATCCACGCATCCATCGGCCCGGACGCATGGGTCGGTGGAAACATCGGACGAATCGGCAGATCGATTCTGCGAGGCGCGTCCTGTCGGTTCCATACGGCAAATGCGGTATGCGGCTCGCTACGGCGAGCCGGCCTCGGCAACGGGTGAAGGCGCGGGGAGCCAGCCGGAAAGCACGGCCGTATGGAGGAGCGCGCAGATGTTGGGCGACGCGGTCTTGCCGAGAAGATGCGCGCGATGCTTGCGGGCGGTCTGGTCGCTGATGCCGAGCGCGCGAGCGACCTGCTTGTCGCTCATGCCGGCCGCAAGCAGGTTCAGGATCTCGCGTTCGCGCGACGAGAACGGGTCAGGACGACCCTGAATACCGTTTTTTTGAGCACGTCAGGAAAAAGGGCGAAATAGCGCATGGCCAGCTCCGCCGATTTCCTGACGCCGAATTTATCGAGGAGATTTTCGCGATGCTTGCGCGCGGTATAAACGGAAACGGCCAGTTCGACCGCGATTTCACGGTCGGTGAGGCCTCGCGAAATCAAGCCCAACACGACTGCCTCACGTGCGGTGAGTTTCAATATGGATCCCCGTCGACAATTGAAAGGGCATCCCCTTCTTTGTCACGGGTGCGGCGGTCTCCTTTGAATATTCACGAACAACCTCACGGGCGACCGGACATCACTCCTGATGCAGGCAACATGCCAAGGTAGATGCGCTTTGGAATGCTTTGTTATTTTCCGGTCGCCCATTACAAAACGACTTTTTTGATTATTACCGGCTGCGGGAGCGTGAGGCCAGCCGTGTGCCGGCCATTTGAATTCAGGGCGATCGTGAGCATGCATCATACGCCCGCCGCTCGATTTCCCGTGATGATTGATATCACTGATTGAATCGACCCACTGCGCATGCATTCAATTTCTATTTCATTAGTGAATTTATATTTTTGTTTATTATTTCAACCATTAAAAACAAAATAGAAACTCTCGCCCGTGAATTACAAAACGACGACATCAGATCCGACGATTGAACGCGATCCTGTCGACGCGCTGCATCGCTGGCACGTCCCTCATCCGGCTGCCGGGCCGCTCGTCACCCGCCTGTTTTGCGACCGGCTGCCGCCCGTCTGTAGCACACCGCCGAATGATCGTTGACGATGCCGACGGCTTGCATCCATGCGTACACGATGGTGGGACCGACGAACTTGAACCCTTTTTTCTTCAGGTCTTTCGAGATTCGCTCGGAAAGGGGTGAACTCGATAACCAGCTTTTCCCATCGCCCTGCACGCTCTTGCCGTCGGTGAACGACCAACAGAAATCGCTGAATCGCTCGCCCCTCGCTTCCATTTCGCAATAGATCTGCGCGCCGCGAATCGTCGCCTCGATCTTTGCTCGGGAACGGATGATTCCAGGATCCGCCATCAATCGCAGAATGTCGCGCTCATCGTAGCTGGCGACCGTCGCCGGATCGAAGCCCGCAAATGCTTGGCGGAATGCATCGCGCTTGCGCAGCACGATGATCCAGGCCAGCCCGGCCTGAAATCCTTCGAGCATCAGCATTTCCCACAGGAGCCGCGAGTCGCGAACCGGCACGCCCCATTCGTGGTCGTGATACGCCTGCATCAGCGGGTCGCCGTCGGCCCACGCACATCGGGTGATGGGTCGCTTGTCGTTCATTCGCTCGTCATCCGTCGTTGTCGTTGTCGATGGGCACTCGCCTGCTCACGCAGTCGGAATCGTGCCGCCGTCGATCACATATTCGGCTCCGGTGATCGCCGCCGCGCGCGGGGACGCCAGGAAGGCGATCAGATTCGCCACTTCGCCGGGCGTCGCCGGCCGTCCGAGCGGAATGCCGCCCAGCGAATCCATGATGATCTGCTTGCCGCCTTCATAGTCGGTGCCCGCCTGCGCGGCGAGCCGTTCCGCGAAAGCGACGGCCGCTTCGGTTTCGATCCACCCGGGAGCGACACGGACCACGCGAACGCCCAGGGGCGAGACTTCCTTCGACAGGCTCTTGCTGTAGGTCGACAGCGCGGCTTTCGCTGCCGCATAGGCAGTGGTCGATTCCGGCAACGGAAGCGCGCGCTGGATCGACGTGACGTGAATGACGACCCCTGCACGTTGTGCCAGCATGCCTGGCAACAATGCGCGATCCAGTCGAACTGCAGGCAGGAGATTGAGATTCAGTTCGTTCTGCCATGCGTCGTCGCCCAACGCAGCGAAACCGCCGGCAGGCGATCTCGAACCGCCCACGACGTGGACGATCACGTCGACGCCGCCAAAGTGGGCCATCACGGCGTCGGCCACTGCTTCGCAGCCCTCGATGGTCGCCAGGTCCGCCGCGACGAAGAGGTCGGCGGACGTATCGGCCGGTGGCGTGCGCGCGGTGGTGAGTACCTTCGCGCCGAGTTCGCGGAACAAGCCGACGACGGCCTTTCCGACACCCATCGTCCCGCCCGTCACCAGGACGCGCTTACCCTGCAATTCCAACGTCATGGACATCAGTGGATCTCCAGTGACGTGATCTCGTCGCCTGCCAGATCAAACACGTGATCGAGTAGCACCGGGCTGCCAGGGAAGTTGCCGACGACCCTCGCCCTGACCGTCACGCGATCGCCATCCCGGGAGACGGCGACAGGCTCGACCGTGAACTCGAATTGCTTGCGCGACTCGCGCTTCCACGACTCGATCGCGTCGTGCCCCCGGTACGTCCGGCCCTCGTCGACGACAACCGCTTCCGGCGTGAAGCAGTGCTCGGCCCGGCGCGTATCGGAGCCGTTGCTGAATTCGAAATAGGCGTTGATTGGATCGGGTAGTAACAGGGTCATGTCTGCATTCTCGCGATGGGCTTTCGTGACGGACATTCTCGTCATAGACTAACCATTCCACAAGAACGCACTAAAAAGTAAGTGACTGAGCCATGGGAAAGGAATACACGGCAGCGACGGCGGCGCTCGGGGTAGAACAAGTGATTCAGCTGCTCGAAGGGCGCTGGAAGTTGATCATCCTTTTCCATCTCTTCGACGGAAAAGTGCAGCGATATTCCGACTTCGAACGATTGATTCCAGGCATTTCCCAGAAGATGCTGGCGCAGCAACTGAGGCAACTGGAAGCCGACGGAATCGTTTCGCGAAAGCTCTATGCGCAAGTGCCGCCGAAGGTCGAGTACCGACTCACGGATTGGGGGCAGGCGTTGTGCCCTGCCCTGGATGCGATGCTGAAATGGGCGGAGCAACGCGAACTCTTTCCATCATCACCGGATGCCGACGCGTCGTGAGACCACATTGCATCCGGACATCAGGATCTCGAAGCGATCAAGCTGCTTGTCAGCGCTGACACCGGGCGTGACTACTGCGTCGGCGCACACAATCTGCGCGGCAAGATGACCGGACTGTCGGGCGACGCGCTGCGCGCGATCCGCCCGGGCCACACGAACACCGGCGACCCGAAGCGCGACGCACCGTTGAACCGCATCAACGGCGCGGTCGTCGATTTCCCACCGGTGAAGCAGGCAGTAGCGACATCCGGACCGGATGCGGTTCGACGCCACGGCGTCAATCCCGCCCGCATCGCCCGCCCCTAAACGTCATGACGCCCCCATGCCCGGCGGGAATGGAAGTTATTCGCGAAGCCCCGCTACCGACACGGCCGGGCTTCGACCAAGATGGATTCCACGACGAGCCACTGCTCGCCGGCCGGACCAGCCGGTTCCTTCCACACGCAGGAGATTCGCCATGTCGCTCCAGGACAAACTCGACGCATTCAAGGCCGACTTCAAGGCGGGCAAACCGCCCTACAACGCACCGCCCGACATCCATCCGATCATGGAGCGCGCAACGGCCGAGCTGATTGCCGGCGGCCAGGCCGCGCGCGCGATCAAGGCCGGCGACCTCGCACCGACGTTCCGCCTGAAGGATCAGGACGGCAACGACGTATCTTCGGCGGAGCTGCTCGCGAAAGGGCCGCTCGTCGTCACGTTCTATCGCGGCGTATGGTGCCCGTATTGCAACCTCGAATTGCAGGCACTGAACGAAGCGCTGCCGGCGCTCCGCGAGCGCGGCGCGAACGTGGTTGCGATCTCGCCGCAGACTGCCGTCAACAGCCGCAAGTCGGTCCGCACCAACCAGCTCGACTTCCCGGTGCTGAGCGACGTGAACGGCGAGACGGGGGCCGCGTTCGGGCTGCGCTTCGCGCTGCCGGACTACCTCGTCGACCTGTACAAGAAATTGAAGAACGATTTGCCGGCCTTCAACAACGACCCGAGCTGGACGTTGCCGATGCCCGCGCGCTACGTGATCGGCCAGAACGGAATCGTGCTGTATTCGGAAGTCAATCCCGACTATACGCATCGTCCCGATCCGTCGGAGATGTTCCCGGTGATCGAAAAGGCCGCGCACGCCTGAGCGACGCACCAGCGGCGCGTTCGAGTCCATCCATCGATAAGGAAACCTCGATGACATCCCGTACTTTTCTCATCACCGGCGCAACCAAGGGGATCGGACGCGCCCTCTCCGAACGTCTGGTGCGCGGCGGCCACCATGTAATCGGCCTCGCGCGCGACGACGCGGATTTTCCCGGTGAGCTCGTCCGCGTCGATCTTGCCGATCGCGCGGCAACCGATGCCGTCCTGGCCGCGCTGCTGCGGCGGCACGCGATCGACGGCGTCGTGAACAACGTCGGCCTCGTTCGACCGCAATCGATCGGCGACGTGACGCTCGGCGACCTCGACGACGTGCTCGCGCTGAACCTGCATCCGGCGGTCCAGACCGTCCAGGCGCTGCTGCCCGGCATGCGCGAGCGCGGCTGGGGGCGCGTCGTCAACATTTCCAGCCTGACCGTGCTCGGCATCGTGCAACGCACCGCATACGCGGCCGCGAAAGCCGCGCTCGTGAGCTTCTCGCGGTCGTGGGCACTGGAGCTCGCGCGTACCGGCATCACGGTCAACGCGGTCGCACCGGGGCCGACCGAAACCGAACTGTTCCGTGCCAACAATGCGCCGGGCAGCGAAGGCGAACGCCGGTATCTGTCCGCGGTACCGATGGGGCGATTCGGCCGGCCCGACGAAATCGCGGCGACGATCGCGTTCCTGCTGTCGGACGACGCCGGCTTCATGACCGGGCAGACGCTTTACGTCGACGGCGGCGCGTCGATCGGCAAGGCACCGTTCTGAACGGCGCGCGCGATGCACGGTTTCAAGCCGCCGGCGCGGCGTCCTGCCCGGCGAGCACCTGCTCGACGAATTCGACGAAAGCGCGTGCACGCGCGGTCACGAGCCGGCCGGCCGGGAAGACGGCCCACAGGTCGACCGGCGGCAATTCCCAATCGGTCAGCACGGCTTGCACCGCGCCCGATGCGAGCTCCGGCGAGAACATCCAGCGCGACGCGACCGCGAGCCCCATGCCGGACAGCACGGCGGTCCGCATCCCCTCGGCTGCGCTCACCCGCAACCGGCCGGACACGGCCACCGCCACTTCGGTGCCGTTCCGGCTGAACGACCACGCTTCCCCGCCGCCGCGCTGCGAATACACGATCGCCTGGTGACGCGCGAGTTCGGCCGGCGCATTCGGCACACCGGCCCGCTCGAAATACGCGGGCGTGCCGACGACGAGCCGCGGACTGCGTGCGATGCGGCGCGCGATCATCGACGAGTCGATCAGCGTGCCCATGCGCAGCGCGACGTCGGTGCCCTCTTCCAGCAGATCGATGTTGCGGTCGTCGAGCACGAGGTCGATTTCCAGATCGGGATGACGGCTCAGGAACGTGTCGAGCCGCGGCAGCACATGCAGACAGGTAAACGACACGGCCGCGCTGATGCGCAGCTTGCCGGACAGGCTCGACGACGCATCGCGCACGATGTGTTCGGCCTCGTCCGCCTCGCGGATCACGCGCTTTGCATGTTCGTAGAAGCGCTGGCCGGCGTCGGTCGGCGTGAGCCCGCGCGTCGAGCGCAGCAGCAGGCGCGCGCCGAGCCGCTCCTCGAGCTGCGCGATCGACTTCGAGATCGCCGGCTGACCCAGATTCATCCGCTTCGCCGCGGCCGAGAACGAACCGGCTTCCACGACGCTGACGTAAGTTTCCATTGCCGCGAGTCGGTCCATCGGCTGCATCTCCAGGTTTCGGGGGCGTCGGCACAAATTGTAGTACGCCGCCATCCGAACGATCGTTGCCGGCGGGTTCCGGCATCGCCCCCCCCCGGTTCGCACATGCGCTCAGGCCGCGATGTCTGCGGAGATCGATCCGTAATCGGTATAGCCCCGCGCGTCACCACCGTAGAAGGTCGTACGATCGTAGCGATTGAGCGGAGCGCCGGTACGCAGCCGCTGCGGCAGATCCGGGTTCGAGATGAACAGCCGGCCGAAGGCGACGAGATCCGCGTGTCCATCCACGACGATCCGCTCCGCGGTCTCGCCGGTGAAGCCGCCGGCGGCAATGATCGTGCCGCGATAGATTCGCCGGATGTCCTTCGACGAGACATCCGCGTCGGTGGTCGCCTGCTCCATCGTGCCGCGAACGCGCGGTTCGATCACGTGGACGTATGCGAGATCGTAGCTGTTCAGGCGTTCCGCGACATAACCGAAGGTCGCATGCGGATCGCTATCGGACATGGTGCCGTAGGTCCCGCTCGGCGAAAGGCGAACCGCGACGCGCCCGGGCCCCCAGACGGAAACGACCGCATCCAGCGTATCGAACAGGAACCGTGCGCGGTTCTCGATCGAGCCGCCGTATTCGTCAGTGCGGTGGTTCGTGCCGTCGAGGAGAAACTGCTCGAAGAGGTAGCCGTTGGCGCCATGAAGTTCGACGCCGTCGAAGCCGGCCCGCTTGGCAAGTTCGGCGCCGCGACGGAACTGCTCGACGATGGCGGGTATTTCGCGGGTTTCGAGCGGGCGCGGCACGATCAGCTCCGCCTCGGTGATCCGACCGTTCTCGTCGCGAATCGCGGCATGCTCCAGTGAACGCAATGCCGACGGAGCAACGGGCGTGATACCGCCGGTGTTGGCGGGATGCGCTTGACGCCCCGCGTGCCACATCTGCAGGAAGATACGCGCGCCCTTGGCATGCACAGCGTCGATTACACGCGCCCAGCCGTCGACTTGTTCGCCGGTGTAGATCCCGGGTGCATCGACGTAGGCGATACCGAGTTGCGACACCGCCGTCGCGTCCGAAATGAGCAGGCCGCCGTCCGTCGCCCGCTGGGTGTAGTACTCGACCATGAGATTGCCCGGGACGTTGCCCGGCTCGGTCCGCATTCTCGTGAGCGGAGCAAGAACCACGCGGTGTTGCAAATCGAAATGACCGACTCTCGTACGGCTGAAAAGCTTGCTCATGACATCGTCCTGACAAGGTTTGGGGTGTGGCCATATTGGCTTTGCACCCGCTTGCGCGGTAGACGCCATGAGGCGATAGCAATCATTCCGGGACGGAATGGCAGCGTCGACGTGACGATGCGACGAAGCATGTCAGGCGGCCCTGGTGCCTGCACGGAGCTGACACGGCACTTCCCGCGTCGCGGCGGCAACGAGCTGGAGACGCCGGTGTGGCCGAGCCGATCCAGGTGGTCGGCCCGGCGATCGACTCGATCCGTCGCGTCGTTCGCTTTACGCCGTGACCGCGCGTGACGTCGCGCGCTCTGCACGCGCATCGAGGCTAAACGCGCCTGCGCCGAAGTAGGCAATCTGCAGCAGCCCGCCGGCCATCATCACGTTCTTCAGGAAGTGAATCATCTGGTTCTGGTCCGCGAAGTTGTGATGGAAGAACACCGCGGTGACCACGCAGAACACCGCCATTGCCAGCGCGACGATGCGCGCGCGATAGCCCGACATCAGCAACAGGCCGCCGCCCGCCTCGACGAGCACGGCGACGATGAACGCGAGGGACGGTGCGGGCAGGCCGACGGCCGCGATGTATGCGACGGTTCCATCGTGCGCACCGAGCTTGCTCAAGCCGCTCATGAGAAACGGCGCGCCGATCAGAATGCGGCCCAGCAACGGAAGAAATTTATAACGATCCACGATCAACTCCTGAAATGACATGAAAGGTGGACTGAAAAGGAATGGCACTCAGCCGGCGTCCACCATCACCAGCTCAGAATCTTCGAGAGCGGCTATGTCCGCAGCCGCCACATGCGCGATCGCGACACCGTCGAGCGGCCCCACGCGTTCGCCGTTCACTGCCACGCTTCCGGACGCAACCACGAGATACGCACGGCGACCCGCGCTCAATTGCTGCCGGATCTGCTCGCCCGCCTTCAGCGTCGCGCCGAGCACACGGGCATCTGCCCGGATCGCCAGCGCACCCTCGTCGTCGGGAAAACCGCTCGCCAGTACGACGAAGCGGCCGGACCGATCGTGCTTCGGAAAACGCTTCGTTCCCCATCGGGGCATCCCGCCGCGCACACGCGGCAGCAGCCAGATCTGATAAACCTTGAGCGGGACATCGCCCATATTGAATTCGGCATGGCGAATGCCCGTGCCGGCACTCATCACCTGCACGTCACCCGCGTCGATCGTTCCATCGGAACCCAGCGTGTCCCGATGGCCGAGAACGCCCTGACGCACATACGTGATGATTTCCATGTCGCGATGGCCGTGCATCGGAAAACCCGCGCCGACGGCAATCTCGTCGTCGTTCCAGACGATCAGCGGACCCAACGCGCGATGCTCGGGATTGCCGTCGGCACTGACCGCGAAATGGTGCTTCGCACGCAGCCAGCCGCTGTCGCGTCCGTCCAGTGATGTCCAGCGTCGATGGGTGAGCATGTGTCCGTCCTTTTCCTGCCGCCCGCCGCGCGAGCCGTTTCCCGGTAGCGCCACATCGACCTCCGTGCAGCGCCGAGCCATGTGAGAATGCTATTTTCGCAACGATCGTCTGCATATCTCCTGCTTTGCAACGTATCATTGCCCCTGATAGAACGATCCCAACCAGCGGAGCCGTGTCCATGAATCGAATCTCCGACCTCAACGATCTCCGGCTCTTCGCGGAAGTGGTCGAACATGGAAGCTTTACGGCTGCTGCGCGCAGCCTCGGCGCGCAGACGTCGAAGCTCAGCCGGCGAATCCGCGCGCTGGAAGACGAGTTGGGCGTACGGCTGCTGAATCGCACGAGCCGCAGTCTGTCGCTGACGGAAACCGGTCGACAATTCCATCAACATTGCGTGGCGCTCGTCGCGGAATCGCACGCCGCGAAAGACATCGTCGATCGGACACGCGCCGAGCCGCAGGGCACCGTGCGCCTCAGTTGCCCGGTCGCGCTACTCGGCTCCGGCGTCTCCGAAATCCTCGCGCGGTACATCGAAGGCAATCCGCAGGTGCAGGTGCGGGTCGACGCCACGAATCGCCGTGTGGACGTGGTGGAGGAAGGTCTGGACTTCGCTCTGCGGGTCAGGCTGCCGCCGCTCGAAAACACCGATCTGGCCGTCCGGCAGCTGGGCCTGTCGGTACACATTCTGGTCGCCAGCCCGGAACGGGTCGCACGCCATCGGCCCCCGACGTCGCTCGAATCACTGAAGGACTGGCCGACGCTCTCGATGGGCAGCGGCGCAGAGAAGTATGTTTGGAATCTCGTCTCGGTCGACGGCCAGGAGATGTCCTTTGCACATCGGCCGCGCTTGGCGACCGACGATCTAGCCAGCTTACGGATAGCCGCGATGCGCGGCGTCGGTGTCGCCTTGCTGCCGCGGGAATTGGTGGCGGCCGACACCCAGGCCGGCCGGTTGTTGCATCTGCTTCCCGAACTCTCCACGACGTCGGGGCTCATCCATGCGATCTTTCCGACACGGCGAGGGATGGTCCCCGCCGTTCGGCATCTGCTCGACGCGCTCGTCGAAGGGTTCGAAGCACTGAATCGTTCCCGATAGCGCTGCTTGCCGCACCGGCCCGGCGTGCGCGCGAGGTGGACGCATCAGCGGCCGTGAAAGGCTACGGGCTCGGGCTCCACACCGCGCTTCATCGCGTCGACGCGCGCCGTCCGCCCTCGCCGCGCATCCTCGGTGTTATGCAACGGCATCCCGAGATCGAGCACTACCTGGTCGGCGCCCGGCACACCGCCCGCCGACCACGCTTTCAACAGCGCGCGGATCGCCGCATACGAGCGCGTCGGCCCGTTCGCGAGCCGGTTCGCCAGGTCGAGCGCCTCTTGCTCCACGTCGCCTTCCGGCACCACGAATGCGGCGATGCCGAGATCACCGGCCGTCGCCCCCGTCATGATCTCGCTCAACATCACGTAGCGCGCCGCACGCGCCGGTCCTGCCCGTTCCGCGATCCGTTGAACGGCACCGCACACGGGGATCGTCCCGACCGACGGCTCGATGCAGCGGAACGACGCGTTCTCCGCCGCCACGACCAGATCGCATGCGAGCGCCAGCTCCGCCGCCGGCAAGAACCCGGCGAGCGCCGCGCAGCCGCAAGTAGTTCGCCGGCCAGGCCGGCACGGCGGTTTTTCCAATACCGGGAGCAGATGCCGGCCCGATTCAAATCGCCACTTCCGGCGGTGCCTGGCGAAACAGCCGCGTAATCCAGCACAGATACACGAGCCCGAGCACGAACCATGCGACGCCGAGCACGAGCGCCGCCTTCTCCAGGCTCACGAGCAGCCAGATATCCGACACCGCACCGATCGCGGGAAAGACGAGCCCGCCGAACACGCCGATCCTGCGCTCACCGTGATTGCCCGACAGATACAGCCGAATCACGCACAGATTGACGGCCGTAAAGGCGAGGAACGCGCCGAAGTTGATGAACGACGTCGACGTGGCGACATCCAGCTTCAGCGCGATCAATCCGACGACGCCGGCCAGCGCGATGTTGATCGCGGGCGTCTTGAAGCGCGGATGAATGAACCCGAAGATGCGCTTCGGCAGGATTTCGTCGCGGCCCATCGCATAGAGCAGCCGCCCGACGCTTGCCTGCGCGGAGATGCCCGACGCGAACTGCGCGAGGATCAGGCCCGCGAGGAACACGGTGACGAACAGGTCGCCGCCGATCATCTTCGCGACTTCGAACGCGGCCGAATCCGTATCCTTGAATTCGACGCCGGGATGCGCGAGCTGCATCGTATACGCCGCGATCACGAAGATCGCGCCGCCGATCAGCGCAATCAGCAGGATCGCGCGCGGCATGTTCTTCTTCGGATCGATCGTTTCCTCGGTCAGCGTCGAGACGGCGTCGAAGCCGAGATACGAATACGCGGCGATCGCGGCGCCGGCCATCGTCGCGCCGAACGGCACGTGCGGCTTGAAGAACGGCTCCGCCATCGCGATGCCGCCCGGGCCCGCCGCAGCCGACGCATAGTGCCAGCACAGCGCGACGAACATCGCGACGATCGCCAGTTGCACGACCATCAGCACGATATTGAAGCGCGCGGCCAGTTCGATGCCGACGATGTTCAACCCGCTCGTCAGCACGATGAACGCGACGATCCAGATCCAGGTCGGCACGTGCGGAAATGCCGCGTTCAGATAGGCGGCGCCGATCAGCCAGATCACCATCGGCAGGAAGAAATAATCGAGCAGCGTCGCCCAGCCGATCATGAAGCCGAGGTGCGGGTTGAACGTCCTGCGCGTGTACGTATAGGCCGAGCCCGCGGCCGGATAGAGCCGTGCGAGCTTGCCGTAGCTGAGCGCGGTGAATGCGATGGCGATCAGCGCGAGCAGATAGGCGAGCGCGGCCGTATCGTCGCTGGCCTTCGCGAGCACGCCGTAGGTACCGTAGACGATCAGCGGCGCCATATAGGCGAGGCCGAACAGCAGCACGGACGGCAGGCCGAGCGTGCGCTTCAGGCGTACGGGTTCACTGGATGACGACGCTTGCATGTTGGCTCCTGGGCCCTTGTGGGGCCGATGCGAATGCCGGTGCCGTACGGCCGGCATTTCAATGGGACGGCAAGCATGTGCAGCGCATCGCGCCCTGCTCCATGCATTGGATGGACCGTGGATGCGGGCTACTCGGTGCGGTGATGGCCCGCGTCGATCGTGAGCACGCGACTGCCGCCCGCCGGTTCGACAGGCGACAGACCGAGCGCCACGCGTGCGTCGTGCAGATAGCTGTAATGCTCGCGGCTCGCTTCGAGGCGCGTCAGATCGAGACTCGCGGCCGCGACGGCTTCGTCCCGGCCGAGTTCGATCGTGCTCTCGCCAAACGGATCGACCAGCGTGGACAGGCCCGCGAACGTCAGGTCGCCGTCGCCGGCCCCGCAGCGGTTCACCATCACCGCGAACATCTGGTTCTCCATCGCGCGTGCCGCGATCGCGCGGCGATGCACGGGGCCGAACGGGTCCATGTTGCCGTTGGTGACGATCAGCAGATCGGCGTCGAGCGCAGCGATCGCGCGCGCCGTCTCGGGAAACTCGATGTCGTAGCAGATCAGCAGGCCTACCGTCAGGCCGTTCCAGACGCAGGTCGCGAAGCGGTCGCCCGGCGTGAATACGCCGACGTCCGACGCCCACAGATGAGTCTTGCGATAGCGCAGGACGATGTCGCCCCGCTCGTCGACGAGCACCGTGGTGTTGTAGAACCGTCCGCCGTCGTGCTCCGCGAAGCCCACCGCGACGGCGACGCCCTTGCGACGTGCCGCGTCGCGTACCGCCTGCAGCCGCGGGCCGTCGAGCGTCTCGGCGACATCGGCGACGTTCTCCCGCGTCGGGAAACCCGACAGCGTCGTTTCGGGGAACACGATCAGTTTCGTGCCGCCGGCCACGTCGACGCGTTCGATCGTGTCGATCACCTTGCGCGTGTTGTGCGCGACGTTGCCGTCGACGAGCGACAGTTGCGCGAGTGCTACCTGCATGAAGTCATCTCCTTCCAATCGCCTTTCACTGGCATGTCGTATGCGTTGCACGTGGGATGCGACGCGCGTCGAGCGAAGCGGCGAACGGCCCGCCGCCCGTCGAATTGAGGCCGATTATCGGGTTATTATTTTTGACCTGAAATTCCCCGCCAGGGTTACCCTCACCGGAGCAGACGATGGACCTCGAATGGCGAGATCTCGCTTTTCATCGGGAGATTGGCTCGGCCATCGACGCCCTCGATGGCCCGCATTTCTGGGCGCGTCTCACGCGCGTACTCGAGCGGCATCTCGATTTCGACAACTGGGTCGCGCTGCGCTTCGCACGCGACGCGGCGCCGCTCGTGCTCGCCGAACAGGCGATGCCGGACGGCAAGATCGACCTGATGTTCCAGGACTATCTGGCCGCGCTCTACCAGCTCGATCCGTTCTATCTGGCCGCGTTCGAAACGCAGGCATCGGGCTTCTACACACTCGCCGACGTCGCACCGGACAACTTCCGGATGACCGAGTACTACCAGCGGTACTTCAAGAAGAACATCGTCGGCGACGAAGTGCATTTCAACGTCGTGATCGATCGCGACCACACGCTGGGCTTCTCGCTCGGCAAGACGAGCAAGTACGACGAGCGCGAGATGGCATTGCTGACGCTTTACACACCCTGGGTGCTGTCGTTGATGCAGCAGCGCCTGCGCTTCGAGACGTTCGTCGTGAACGAAACGCCGCGCGCGAGGGAACATGAAGCGCCCGACCCGCACACGCGTTTCGGCATGCTGACCGGAAAGAGCGGACGCGGTGCGTTGACGACGCGTGAAATCGAAGTGGCGATGCTGTCGTTGAGCGGTTTCTCCACGCGGGCGATCGGGGAGAAACTGTCGATCTCGTTCGAGACCGTGCGCGCGCACAAGAAGCACATCTACGCCAAGCTCGGTGTCGGGTCGCAGTCGGAACTCTTTGCGCTGTTCTACGATCCGTCGAGAGCCGGTGAATCCGCGTGACGCGAGCGGCAGCGGCGCTGCCCGGACACCCGATCGATGGTCATGACGCAATCGCGCGCGGCAGCGATGTCGCGCGTTCTCCCGTGTCGGGAAACAGGCGCCGGCTCAGAAAATCGGCGAAGACCCGCACCTTCGGCGGCATCATGCGCCCCGAGGGCCAGAGCGCGCGAAACGGAATGCGGTCTGCCGTGAAGTCCGGCAGCACGGCCACGAGCGAACCGCCGGTGAGCTGTGCGCGCACCGAGAAGTCCGGCAGGCTGGCAAGGCCGAGCCCTTCCTCGGCCAACGCGATCAGCGGTTCGACCGCGCTTGCGATGGCCGTGGCGGGAAGCTCGACCTCGAACGGCGCACCATCGCGCACGAACGACCACGGCCGCAGGCGTCCGGTTCGCGGAAAGCGATGTTGCAGGCACGCATGCGCGGCGAGGTCTTCCGGAGATACCGGCGTGCCATGCGTGGCCAGGTACGCCGGCGACGCCACGACCACATGTGAAAAATAACCGAGCGTGCGCGTGGTCAGTTGCGAATCGACCACCTCGCCGGTTCGCAGCACCACGTCGAAACCGTCCTCGATGACGTCCACGATGCGGTCGCTGAAGTCGATGTCGAGCTGAACCTCGGGATACGTGCGCATGAACGCCGCCAGCACCGGCATCAACAGCATGCCGACCAGCGGAACGCTCACGCGCAGCCGGCCCGTGGGTGTCGCGCGCGACACCGCCAGTTCGGACTCCGCTTCGGCGATCTCGCCGAGGATGCGCTGGCAACGCGCCAGAAACAGTTCGCCTTCGGGCGTGAGACGCACACTGCGGGTGCTGCGATGAAACAGTCGGAGACCGAGGCGCGCCTCGAGCCGTGCGACAGCCTTGCCGATCGCGGACGCGGAGATCCCGAGCTGGCGCCCCGCCTCGGCAAAGCTCGGCGCCTCTGCCGCACGGGTGAAGATCGCGATGCCGCTCATGCGGTCCATCGCGCCGCTCGCTCGCCCCGTCGCAGCGGACAGGTCGCGATGAACCGAGTCCCGCGAAACGGTATCCATCCGGGTCGTCACAGCGCATCTCCGAAAAGAGGAGTCTTGGTCCGATCGTGCGGAACGCAGCCGCGTCACGGTTCGAACCGCGGCGCGCCCCGCTGAATGGCTCGAATTATCGATGCCGACGTCCAGCCAATCAATCCGCGCAAAAGGACAGAACAATTCTCGTCGACCGAACAATGGCCGGCGCGCCGAACACGGGCGGCTGCCGGGCGTGACCCGGCGATTGCGGACACGCAGGTCCGGGATGAGTGAACCACCGGGCCGTTTTTCTTGCGCCGGCCGACCTCTACATTGTCGCCAGACGTCGCCGGTCGTCGGCATGTTCGACCGAGGCTCATCAGGTCCTTTCCGAATTCCCTGTTGTGGAGAATCACCATGTCCAGGCTCTTTTCAAAAATCGCGGTCGGTCCGCACGAATTCGCGCACCGCGTCGTTCTGGCCCCGCTCACTCGCATGCGCGCCGAAACCGGCGCTCGCCCTGGCCCGCTGATGGCCGAGTACTACGCGCAGCGCACGTCGCCCGGCGCGCTCCTGATCGGCGAAGCCACGATCGTCGCGCCGAACGGCAACGGCTATCTGGGCGCGCCCGGCCTCCATGACGACAGCCAGATCGCGGGCTGGAAAGCCGTGACCGACGCCGTGCACGCGAAGGGCGGCCGGATCTTCCTGCAGCTTTACCATGCGGGCCGCCAGTCGAACGCCGCTCTGCAACCCGATGGCGCGCGCCCCGTGGGTCCTTCCGAAGTGCCGCACGGCGGCGTCGCCCATACCGATGCCGGCTGGGTCCCCAACACGCCGAACCGCGCACTGACGACCGCGGAAGTCGCCGGCATCGTCGAGCATTTCCGCGCGGCGGCCGAGCGCGGCATCAAGGCCGGCTTCGACGGCGTGGAACTCCACGCCGCCAACGGCTACCTGCTCGACCAGTTCCTGCAGGACGGCAGCAACAAACGCACCGACGAATACGGCGGCCCGATCGCCAATCGCGCGCGTCTCCTGCTGGACACCACGCGCGCCGTCATCTCGATCTGGGGGGCGGACAGGGTCGCGGTCCGTCTGGGGCCGAGCGGCTCGTTCGGCGACATGTCCGACAGCGACCCGCACGCGTTGTTTACCTACGTCGCGTCGGCGCTGGACACGCTTGGCCTTGCGTACCTGCATCTCATCGAGCCGCGCATCGCCGGTGCCTCGGAAGACGAGACACGCGACCAGAACCCGGTCGCCGCCAGGATGCTCCGCGCGCATTTCCACGGGCCCATCATCGTGGCGGGCGGGTTCGATGGAGACAGCGCCGAAGCCATCCTGCAGACCGGCGATGCCGATCTCGTCGCGTTTGGCCGGCACTTCATCGCCAACCCGGACCTGCCGGAGCGTCTGCGTCGCAAGCTGCCGCTGAACGCGTACGATCGCACGACCTTCTTCGGCGGCACCGACGTCGGGTACACGGACTATCCGGCCTACGCCGAGGAGCCCGTCGCGGCATGAGTCAGGCAGTCGCCACAGGATGTCTGATCGGGTAACCGGTCCGCACGCGCCTCTGGCGGCATTTTTTGCCCCGGGATAGACTGGCTCGCCGGGCGCACCGGCGAAGCCACATCGCCCGTTGTGCCGCAACGTCGATCGATGCCTCGCGCGCCCGCCAACCTCGGCCGCCCGCGCCTGCCGCGCGCCGGCGGCCGTCTGCAGGGTCGACGCGCAGTCTCGATGAGGTGGGGGCAAATGGATATCCTGCAGGCCATGAAAGTGTTCGCCCGCGTCGTGGAGACGAAGAGCTTCACGCGCGCGGCCGACACGCTGGAGATGCCGCGCGGCCGCGTGACCGTCATCGTTCAGGGCCTCGAAGCGCACCTGAAGACACGCCTGCTGCAGCGCACCACGCGCAGTCTCAATCTGACCGCCGACGGCGCGGCCTACTACGAGCGATCCGTGCGAGTCCTCGCGGACATCGACGATCTCGAGAATTCGTTCCTCGGCAAGGAGCGCACGCCGCGCGGCAAGCTGCGCGTGGACATGCCGGGCGCGCTCGGGCGCATCGCCGTGATGCCTGCGTTGAGCGATTTCAACGAGCGCTATCCGGAAATCGACCTGATGCTCGGCCTCGGGGACAAGCCGCTCGACCTCATCCAGGAAGGCGTCGATTGCGTGCTGCGCATCGGCGCGTTGCAGGATTCGTCGCTCGTCGCGAGGCGGGTGGGCATGTACCAGGGCATCACCGTCGCAAGCCCGGCGTACCTCGAGCGGGCCGGCACGCCGCAGACGCTGGACGAACTCGCCAACCACCGCGCGGTGAACTACTACTGGAGCCGCACGAGCCGAATCGCGCCGCTGACGTTCGAAGTGGACGGCAAGGCGGTCGAAGTCCGGATGCGCGGCGCCATTGCGGTAAACGATTTCGAAGCGTGGACCGTCGGCGCGCTGAAAGGCCTGGGGATCGCCCAGAGCGCCGGCTTCCTCGCGCAGCCCTACCTCGAATCGGGTGCGCTGGTCGAGATCCTTTCGCAATGGAAGCCGCCGCCGCAACCCATTTCCGCCGTCTATCCGCACAACCGCCATCTGTCCGCCACCGTCCGCGCGTTCATCGACTGGATCGCCGAACTCTTTCGCGACAACCCGTCGCTGCATGGCAGCCTGGCATCCGACGCACGGTACCGCGCGGCGAGCGCTGAAGTCGACGATGACGACATGGTCGACCTGCCCGCCGACGGCGAAGAGCCGATCGCGTAAGCGAACCCCGTCCGCGAGCGGCGCAGCATTGTTCTCGTCGAGAGAACACTGTTGAGGCAAGCTCGCGATTTATCGGCTTCGCGGTAACAACCAGAATGCGTTCATTGTTCAAGCAAACGAGAACGCACTGCGTTGCCTGGTATGTCTACCGTTCCCCTTTCCGGTTTGCTGGTCGAAGATGCGCGCATCGACGGCCATCGCCAACCGATCGACGTGCGCAGTTTCCGGCCGTCGACGCACAAGCATCCGCTGTCGATCGTCCTGTACTTCCACGGCGGCCTGTTCACTGCCGGCTCGCTCGACGATACCAACGTCATCTGTGAGGCGCTCGCGTCGCAAGCGCGTGCGTGGGTCCTGTCCGTCGGCTATTCGCTCGCGCCGGCCTTCCCTTTCCCGCATGCGGTCGAAGACGCGTATCGCGCGCTGCAGTGGGCATGCTCGGAAGCCCGGGGCAGGCGCGCGGACAAGCGGCAGATGGCCGTCGCCGGCCACGATGCCGGCGGCAACATCGCCACGGGCCTTGCCGCGATTGCGCGTGATCGCGGCACCGCGGGCATCCGTGCACAGGTGCTGCTCGCGCCGTTGCTCGATCCGAGCATGACGCGCATCGGGCAGTCGGCCGTCCACGCGACGCCTGCGATGGACACGCTGACGGCCAGCTACCGCGCGTACCTGCCCACGCTGTCGCAGCGTGTCCATCCGTACGCCGCGCCACTCGAATCGCGCCGCCTGACCCATCTGCCGGCCACGTTCATCGCGACGGTCGAGCACGATCCGCTGCATCCCGAAGCCGAACATTACGCCGCGTCGTTGATCGCCGCCGGCGTGCCGACGGAATGTGCGCGCTACGCCGGCACGACCCGCGCCGGCATCGCGACGCATGCACCCGTGCTGCTCGCCGTCGGCGGCTTCCTCCAACGCCATCTCGCGGGCAGTTGACGGCCTCGCATGCCTGTCAATGCCTTTCATCCACCAGGAGCGCGCATCATGAAACTCAACGGCAATACGATCTTCATCACCGGCGGCACGTCGGGCATCGGCCGCACGCTGGCGGAAGCGTTTCACCGGCTCGGCAACAAGGTCATCGTCGCCGGCCGCCGCAAGGCACTGCTCGACGAAGTCGCGAAGCAGAACCCGGGCATCGACACCGTCGAGCTCGATGTCGGCGACGCCGCGCAGATCCGCACGGTCGCCGCGCAACTGATCGCGCGCTATCCGACGCTGAACGTCGTGATCAACAACGCCGGCATCATGCCGTTCGACGATGCCGGCGGCCCACTCGACGACGAACAAGCCGTCAAGCTCGTCACCACGAACCTGCTCGGGCCGGTGCGCGTGAGCGCGGCATTCGTCGAGCACCTGAAGCAGCAGCCGGATGCGACGCTCATCAACAACAGCTCGGTGCTCGCGTATGTGCCGCTCGCCGCGACGGCGCTCTATTCGGCGACCAAGGCCGCGATCCATTCGTACACGTTGTCGCAGCGTTTCGCGCTGCGCGACACCAGCGTGCGCGTGCTGGAAATCGCGCCGCCGTGGGTCGACACCGATCTCGTGCACAAGAGCGGCGACCCACGCGCGATGCCGGTCGACGCGTTCGTCGCGGAAACGCTGAAGCTGCTGGAAACCGCGACGACCGAAGTCGTCGTCGAGGCTGCCAGGCCGCTGCGCGACAACGCGGGACCGAACGAACACGCGTTCGTCGGGCAATTCAACCAGTTCATCGTCGAGCATCCGATTCCGGTCGCATGACCGCGGCACGCGCTCGGCATTCGCAGCAAGAAGCCGTATCGAAGAGGCTTCCCCCCTCACCCTGACCTGTCGTTCCGCAGCATCCCTGAACTGAACGACATCCACAATCATCGGAGTCCGAATCATGAGCAAGGAACTGGAAGACAAGAACATCGCACTCGTGCTCGACGCGCTCGACACGTTGTTCAACGAGAAGGATTACGAGAAGGCCGCGCAGTTCTGGTCCGACACCTACGTCCAGCACAGCCGGCTCGTGCCGGCGGGCCGCGATGGCCTGTTCGGCCTCGTCGACTCGATGCCCGACCTGCGTTTCGAGTACGACATGGTGGCCGCCAACGGTGCGTTCGTGTGGATCCACAGTCGCTACAGCAATTCAGCGTCGCCGACCGCGCTGATCGGCGTGGATATCGTGCGGATCGAGGACGGGAAACTGGTCGAACACTGGGACGTGCTGCAAGATGAAGCGTCGCGCGGCGAATCCGCCGGTGGCTATCCGATGTTCGGCGACACGTTCCGCAACGAACGCTGAGCCGAATGCGGCAACCGCTCGACACACGGAGGACGCAATGAGTACGCTGCTCGACCAGGCGATCCAGGCCCACGGCGGGCTTGAAAACTGGAACAGGTTCCGCACGGTTTCGGCGGAACTCGATATCGGTGGCGCCGTCTGGCACCTGAAGGGACAGCCCGGCCTGTTCCATGCGATCGAACTCGTCGCCGACCTGCGGCGCCAGCACGTCGCCATCGCGTCGCCGGCCGACGGCTGGCACGGCGCGTTCGAGCCGGACGTCGTCGGCATCGGCGCCCTGAACGGCGATACGCCCGAAACACGGCGCGCGCCGCGGGACGCCTATCGAGGCCATACGCAGCAGACCCGCTGGGATCGCCTGCATGCGCTGTACTTCACCGGCTACGCGCTCTGGAGCTACCTGACCATTCCGTTCCTCTACGCCAGCCCGGGCTTCCATACGGAAGCCCTGCCGGACTGGCACGAGAACGGCGAAACCTGGCGGCGCCTGAAAGTCACGTTCCCGGATTCGATCGCGAGCCACAGTCGCGAGCAGGTCTCCTATTTCGGCGAAGACGGACTGCTGCGCCGCCACGATTACACGGTCGACGTGATGGGCGGAGCGCGCGGCGCCAACTATGCATCCGGCTACCGCGATGTCCGCGGCGTGATGGTGCCGATGTCGCGCCGCGTCTTTGCCTACGACGATGCGACGCACAAGATCGACGAACCGCTGCTGGTGTCCATCGACATCCGCAGCATCGATTTCCATACCGAATAGGCGCACGCCGCCCTTCACATTGCAGGAGCATGACATGCAGAAGCAGGACAATCAGCCGTTGCTCGAACCGATCCGCATCGGCGATCTCGATTTACCGAACCGCATCGTGATGGCGCCGCTCACGCGGATGCGTGCGGCGAATCCCGAGCACGCACCGACCGCGTTGCATGCCGAGTACTACGCGCAGCGTGCATCCGCGGGGCTCATCATCAGCGAAGGCGTGTTCGTGAGCCCCGCGGGTTTCGGATGGGCCGACGTTCCCGGCTTGTGGAGCGACGCGCAGGTGCACGGCTGGCGGCTGGTGACGGATGCCGTGCATCGCGCGGGCGGCCGCATCGTTGCGCAACTCTGGCATACCGGTTCGATCGGGCATCCGGATTTTCATGACGGAAAGGCGCCGCCGTCTGCGTCGGCGGTCAACCCCGGGCAGCAGAGCGTCACCGCGTCCGGCCGCCAGGACACCGTCGTGCCGCGCGCGATGGAAAAAGACGAGATCCGTCGCACCGTCGCCGATTTCGGCCGGGCGGCCCGCAACGCGATCGCGGCCGGTTTCGACGGCGTGCAGGTCCAGGGCGGCTATCACTACCTGTTCAACCAGTTCCTCAACGTCCGCACCAACCTGCGCACGGACGAATACGGCGGCTCGGTCGAGAACCGTGCACGCTTCCTGTTCGAAGTCGTCGAGACCGTCGTGGAAGCAGCCGGCTCGCACCGGACCGGCATCAAGACCGGGCCGGCCACCTCCGAGACGGGTGCGTTCGTTTCAACCGACGAAACCCTGGCGACCTCCGAATACGTGATCGGCCGGCTCAACGAATTCGATCTTTCGCACCTGCTGCTGATGGGTGCGATGGCGGACTTGTCGGCCACGCCGCTGGCGCGGCTCGCCGGCGACGGCATATTCCGCCACTTCCGCGACCTCTATCGCGGCAACATCATCGCCAACGTCGATTTCGACCGCGCGAACGGCAATCGACTCATCGACGCGGGGCTGGTCGACATGGTCGCGTTCGGCCGCCCGTTCATCGCCAATCCGGACCTGCCGGAACGCTTCGCGGTCGATGCACCGCTGGCCGAAGTCGTCTGGCCGACGGTGTATGGCGCGACCGCCGACGGCTATACCGACTACCCCGCCCTTCACGCGCTGACGGCGTAGTGCGGCGGCGAGTGGCAGGACGCGTGCTGCGACGATACGGTACGAAACGTTGCAGCGCGCGTCGCCCTCATCCGGGCCCCGGCTCCGCCATGACCGCCGGGCTCGCCCGCGCTCGGCTAATCCTGCGCCGACGTCAACATGCTGTTCCCGTTCGCGCTTTGTGTCGCGGGCACCTCCTGCTGCATGACGTCCCAGTGCTCGGCGACCTTGCCGTTCTCCACGCGGAATATGTCGACGGCCACCAACGGTTCCGGTCCCCAGCCGACATAGCGGCCGTGGATGCTGACGTAGTCGCCCTCCGCCACGGCGAGCCCCGGCTCATACCTGAAATCCGCCGGCAATTTGCCCAGCAGCGCCTTGATCGCGGCCGTTCCGTTCGGAATCTGCGGGTTGTGCTGTCGATAGTCATCGCTGAACAACCGGTCGAGCACGGCGGGATCGCGGTCGACGAACACGCCCGTGATCGCCTCGAGAACCAATGCCTTGTTTGCCGCCGCCTTGTCTGCTGTCGTCATTTCGCTGCTCCGATTCGTGATGGCTGTTGATTCGGGCGGCGTGGCCCGCCCAATAAAGGCACCGATCTGTTCCTTTACTCAGGATGGATGTCTGGTGTACTTTTGTCAACCACAATTGCGCGGAGGAGCCGGTGAGCAAGACGACCACGACCCCAAGACGGGGTGCACCCAGACGCGGCGAGCCTTCGGCACGCGAGCGGCTGGTCGAGACTGCGATCGAACTGTTCTATCAGCACGGGATACGCGCGATCGGCATCGACGCGGTGCTCGAACGCTCGGGCGTGTCGAAGTCGTCGCTGTATCGCACCTTCGCGTCGAAGGATGAACTGATCGCGGCATTCGCCGACGAGCAGAACCGCCGCTTCTGGGGGTGGTGGGATGCGATCGTTGCTGCTCATGCCGGCCGCCCGCGCGAGCAGATCGAGGCGTTGTTCGCGGGCGTTGCCGGCTTGATCTCGAGCCCGCAATTCCGCGGGTGCCCGTTCGTCAACCTCGCCACGGAGTTTCCCGACCGCGCACATCCCGGCACCGCCATTGCGTGCGACAACAAGACGGAAGTCCGCAACCGGTTGCATGCGCTGTGCCGGGAACTCGGCGCCGGAGACCCGATTCGGTTGGGCAACCAGCTTTCGCTGCTGATGGAAGGCGCCTATGCGTCCGCGCTGACATTGGGCAGCGCGGACCTGAAACAGGAACTCGTCGATGCGGCGCGACGATTGATCGACAGCGAGATCGGACAGCGCCACGACGCGCGTTGAATGGTCACTGGCCCGCTTCGCGAACGGCTACAACGATTGATCGTCGATGGCCACGAGTTGCCAGCATGAGCGCGACCGCTGGAACAGATAGCGAATCTTCCGGCCGTTGTCCGATCCGGCATATTCGACCTGGCCCGTCGTCTTGTTGTCCTGAGTGATGCGAACGACCTTGCCTTCCCGCCTGGCGCGCTCGATATCCATCATCAGCGGGTAGGACGCCTTTTTCTCAGTGACTTGTCGGGTCACCGGCTTGGGCTCCGGCCGGGCGGCGGCATCGACATGGGTGACGGCGAGGGGCCAGCGGGTGAACCGCGCCTGGATCGAAATCCTGCCCGAAAACGCGTTGACGAACGCACCGAGTTCGCTGGCGGGACAGGCCGATGGGTCGAGCAACGGCGCGTTGTCCGGGGCCGCCCCGGCCGGTTCCCGGTTGGCCGGCCCGTCGAGCCGCGTGACCGCCAAGACCGCCTCGACGACGCGGCGGTTTCCCTTCATGTAGGTCGTCGCCGCGATGTCACACACCGCATTCTGCCCGCATTCCTTTTGCGCCCGGGCCTCGGCCGCGGAGTCCGCTTCGAAGAAGCACGTCGGCTTGCCGTCCTTCTCCGTCGAGGAGCCGGCCGTGCCGGAGCCGGAATTGAACGTGCCGCTGCAAACGAAGAACTTCGGTGGAGACGGGTCCGTTACAAGGCGGGCCGAAGATTGGCCGGCCGCCGCATCACCGACCATGGCGACCACGGCGACGAGCATCACGGCACACCGGCTCATTGACAGTTGGATGCGAGACATAAGCGGCCGCCTCAGTTTGAAATTTCACTCGACCATGAAGGTGGCGTCGATCCTATCTCGAATGCATCACCTTCAATTGTTAAGAACTGCAAAATCAATTGGAAGTTTTTCCACAATAAACTTTGATGAAGCGAAGTGATATAACGGGACGGTCATCTTCACGAACATTGCGCAGAGGAATCGTCGTCAATGAAAAAGAATGGACTCCTTCCGGTCGTGGCGGTCGCGCTCGGCTGGCTCTTGTTGCCGACGCAGGCGTCCGCGCAGACCTATCCATGCGGAGGGGCCGGTCCCGGCGAGCGGGTCGTGGGCATGACACAAGGTGGTCTCGGCGTCGCGCCGAGCCCACTCTGCGCGCCCGATGACAGCCAATCGGCGCCCTCCGGTTCTTCCGGCGGGAAGGCGGTCGAACACGGCGACGGGTGGCTTCGCTACGAAGCCGAAACGCCGTCGAACACGCGATATACCGCCGTTGCCTGGCACGAAGATGCCGCTGACATCTGGGTCGTCGGCAATGTCGCCGATCGCAATGACGCCGCGCTCGCGGCAGTAGCCGCCTGCAACGCGGTGATGGGCAAGGGCTGCGAACTCGCCGGCACCTGGTGGAATGCGTCGGTGACGATCGTCCGTGACCGGTATGGTTCTTTTGCGATGGGTTGGGACGGCAACGGCGGCGCTCAAAGCAAACAGACGATGGCCGACTGCTCGGCACACCAGCTCGTGCCCTGCGAGGTCTTTGCCACGATTCCGTTGGGCAGCCGGCGTTCGCCCGATGTCTCGGCCCGCAAACGCTATGCGGCCTCCGCCTGGACGACCGATACGGCGAGAGATGACGGCAAGCTTTATGTCGCGAGCGGCTATCGCAGGCCCGATGACGCGACCAACGCCGCCATCAAGGCCTGCAGCGACGCCACCAAAGGCGCGTGCAAGCGCAATGCGTTCACCGGCAACGGCGTCATTCTCGCGTACCGGCTCAATGGCGGCGACAGCAGCGCGACCTCCGAGAACTCGGCAGCGCGTGCCGAGGCTGCCGCGCGAGCGGCCTGCAACAAGCAGGCGAACAAGAGCTGCGAGATCCAGGCCGTGTTCGACAGCCGCCGGCCGGGCCTCTTCGTCCACGACTTCAAGACCGGTCAGACCCGCTAGCCGCAGTCGTCGGACCCGCGCAACAACAGCGTGACGGGCGGTTCCCGCGGCAACGCCCGAGCTTTCGCCGCGCTCCGATTCCCCATGAGGCGTCGGACGACGTTTTCGACGAGTCCCTGGCCAAGGCCCGCGCCTGCGACCGGTGCCTGGCGGGATTACGCCGCCGCGTAGCGATTGCGCGGATAACTCACGTCGAGATGGTCGCGCAAGGTTGCGCCTCGATACTCGGCACGAAACAGACCACGCGCCCGAAGGATCGGCACCACCTGCTCGACGAAGTCCGTGAATGCCGTTGGCGTGCCGCCGCCGACGATGAAGCCGTCCGCGGCGTCGGCCTCGAACCATTCCTGCAAGCCGTTCGCGACGTGCTCCGGCGTACCGATGAAACGCGGCCGCGGGGCAGCCGCTTCGAGCGCGACCTGGCGCAACGTCAGTCCGCGCTCGCGCGCGTTGCGCTTGATCTCGTCGGTCCCGCTGCGGAAACTGTTGCTGCCGAGGTCCCCGAGTTCCGGAAACGGCGCGTCGAGCGGATATTGGCCGAAATCGTGATGTTCGAAAAAGCGCCCGAGGTGGTCGAGCGCGCTGCCGACCGTGATCAGTTTCAGGCTCTCCTGGTATTGCTGCTCCGCGTCCTCGGCCGTCTTCCCGACGATCACGCCGATCCCCTGGAAAATCTTCAGCTCGTCGGGGTCGCGGCCTTGCTCGATCACCTGCTGCTTGAGATCCGCATAGAATTCGCGCGCCTGAGCGAGCGTGTCGTGATGAGTGAAGACGGCATCCGCATGCGTGGCCGCGAGTTGCTTGCCGGCATCGGACGCGCCGGCCTGGAACAGGATCGGGCGAGCCTGCGGCGTGCGCCCGACGTTCAGCGGCCCCTCGACCGAGAAATACTTGCCCTTGTGATCGAGCGTATGGAGCTTGGCTGGATCGAAGAACACGCCGCTCTCGCGGTCGCGCACGAACGCGTCTTCCTCCCATGAATCCCAGAGCCCCTTCGTCACTTCGAGATATTCGTCGGCGATCCGGTAACGTTCGTCGTGCTCCGGATGCTCGGTGCGCGAAAAATTCCGTGCGGAACCTTCGAGCGGCGACGTCACGACGTTCCAGCCTGCGCGCCCGCGGCTCAGGTGGTCCAGGCTCGCGAACTGCCGCGCAACCGTGAACGGCTCGCTGTACGACGTCGACAGCGTCCCCACCAGCCCCACCCGCTCGGTGACGGCCGACAGTGCCGACAGCAGCGTGAGCGGCTCGAAACGATTCAGGAAGTGCGGGATCGATTTCGCGTTGATATGCAGGCCGTCCGCGACGAACACGAAATCGAACTTCGCGGCCTCGGCCTGGCGGGCCACGCGCTTCGCGAAATCCGGGTTGATGCTCGCATCGATCACCGCGTCGGGATGGCGCCACCCGGCGTAATGTCCGCCGGGACCGTGGATCGTCGCACCAAGATGAATCTGCCTGGAACGCCCGTTCTGCCGCACTGTCTGCGTTTCGCTCATGATTGGTATTCGTTGGTTCTACTGAGGTAGATGTAAAGACGCTTCCCTCACGATCTCGGTTTCATCGGTGCCGAGATTGCGGAAATAGCGACTGCCCGTTGTACGGCGATCCATCGTCGAGCGCTGAAGCCCGAGCAATCGCCGACGCCTTCGAATGACTCACTGCGAGAACTGCTCGCTGCCGATCAACCCGATCTTCGTCGCCCCTTCGCGCTGCGCGGAGGCCAGCACTTCGGCCACCGCCTTGTACGGCGCGGATTTGTCCGGGCGCAACCGGATTTCGTCCTGGTCGGCCTCGGCCGCCACCTCGCGGAACTTCGCGTCCAGCGCGGCCGCGCCGCCCACTGCCGCGCCGTTCCAGTTGACCGTGCCGTCCGCGCCGATGTCGATCTGCACCACCTGGGGCGGATGCGGCGGCACCGGCGGATTCCCGACCGGCAGGTTCATCTTCACCGAATGCATCTGGATCGGAATGGTGATGATCAACATGATCAGCAGCACCAGCATCACGTCGATCAGCGGCGTGGTGTTGATGTCGACCATTACTTCGGGCTCGTCCCGGCCTGCGCCGGCGCCTGCGTTCATACCCATCGTCCGAACTCCTTAGCCGCCGCGTGCGGGCGGTTGCGTGATGAAGGCGACCTTGCCGATCCCGGCGCGCTCGCACGCGGTCACCACCTTGCCGATGTACTGATACGGCGTGGCCTGGTCGCCGCGCACGTGCACGTCCGGCTGCGGCGCCTGCGCCGACACGTCTTTCAGCCGGGCCACCAGCGTCGGCACATCCACATGCTCGGTGCCCCAGAAAACGTCGCCCTGCCGGTTCACCGCGATCTCGATGCTTTTCGGTTGCGTCTGCAGCGGCTGCACGCGCTCCGCCGGCAACTGCACCGGGATCGTGTGGGTCACCACCGGGATCGTGATCAGGAAGATGATCAGCAACACCAGCATCACGTCCACGAGCGGCGTCGTGTTGATCGCCGAGATGACCTCGTCGTTGTCGTCACTGCCGACACTGATTGCCATGGCGCGCCCCGCTTACGACTGAACCGCCAGCGCCTGCGGCGACTGTGCGGGCGGCGTCGCGACGCCGCCCGCCGCGCGCCTGCCGCCCGCGAGCAATACGGTGTGCAGTTGCGCGCCGAAATCGCGCACACGCTCCATCACGGACTTGTTGCGGCGCACGAGGAAGTTGTAGCCGAGCACGGCCGGCACGGCCACGGCCAGGCCGATCGCAGTCATGATCAGCGCCTCGCCCACCGGGCCGGCGACCTTGTCGATCGACGCCTGGCCCGCGATGCCGATCGCGGTCAGCGCGTGATAGATGCCCCATACGGTGCCGAACAGGCCGACGAACGGCGCGGTGGAACCCACCGTGCCCAGAAACGCCAGGCCGTCCTGCAGCCGGTTCGACACGCTCGTGATCGAACGCTCGATGTTCAGGTCGATCCAGGTATTGCGGTCGACCGAATCGAGCAGCGCGGTGTCGTGGTGTTGGCCCGCTTCGATCGCGTTCTCGGCGATGAAGCGAAACGGCGACGCATCGTCGAGCTGGGCCGCGCCCTCGGCCAGCGTCGGCGCATTCCAGACCTGCTCGTCGGCCGATTTCGCGCGGCCGTTCGCCCGCGCCTGCTCGACGAACTTGGTGATCATGATGTACCAGCTGCCGAGCGACATGACCACGAGCAGCCCGAGCACGAAGCGGGCGACAAAGTCGCCGTTTGCCCACAGCGCGCCCAGCCCGTACGGATTCTCGACGGTCGCCGACGTCGCGGGCTCGGGCGGCGGCACCGCGCGGTCGGCCGCACTTGCGGCGGCCGGCGTCGCCGCGGTCAGCGCCACGCCGGAAGCCGCCTGGCTCGGCGTGGATGCCGCGCCTTGCTGTGCCAGCACGGCTTGCGGTGCGGCCAGCGTGCCGCCAATGCCGCCCGCGATCATCAGGCTTGCCGCGACTGCGGCGCGAAAGTGCTTACTCATGAGGACTCCGTATGCGTCATGTGTCGATTCGAAAAACGGCCCGGTCGAACGGCTTGCCGTGGCCTGCATCAATTCAGGTTGAAGGAAAACGGGACGCGCACGCGCACGGGCTCCCCCTGCGCAATGCAGTGAAACCGCTTGACCGCGTTGAGCGCCGCACGATTGAGCACCGGGTCGGCCGGCTGCGCGACCCGCAGGTTCGCGACGCGACCGTCCGGGTCCACCGTGAACTCGATCGTGACGTCGCCCGTGATGTTGTTGTCCTGCGCCTCCGTCGGATAGACGATCGACGACCGGACTTCATCCGAATTCGGGCAGACCACGCCGATCTCGCGGTTCACCGGCTTCGCGACCGGCACCGGCGCCGGCGCGGGCGGCGCCTCGTGCACGGGGGCGCTCGGCGCCGGCACGTCCTGGTGCGTGATGGTCGGCGGCGGCGCCTGCACGCGCACCTCGGGCGGCGGCACGAACGGCGGCGGCGGCGGTGCCACGCGCGGCTTCGACACGACCTTCTCGACCGGTTTCGGCGGAGGGGGCGGCGGCGGCGGCTTCACCGGCACGATGATCCGGGTTTCGATCGGTTGCTGGACGATCTGGACGACCCGCGTCGCAAGGCCATTCACGAGCGCCCAGATCAGCAGGAGATGCAGGACGATGGCAATCGCGATGCCGCCGAAGCGACGGACCGGATGAGTCTGCTTGTTGCCGAAGCGGCGCGGGCGGCCGATCGTCGCGAGCCGGGATTGAGAGGCGGTGGTCATGTTCGGTTCACTTGCAACGAGGTCGAAGGTGCGTCGCGGACTTCGATCACGTACTCCATTCGATGGAAGCTCATGTCGATCGCATCAGGCCGCGGCGGGCTCTCGCCGGCCAGCCGGCTGCCAGCCGAGTGCCGGCGCGATACGCGTGACGAAGTCCTCGAGAATCTGCCGGTAGTTCTCGAACGGCAGGTCGTAAGGCAATTCGAGGCGCAGCTCCCGCACCTGTCCGACCACTGGGTCGGCCAGTAGCCGCTCCACGATCTCGTCCGAGGTGCCGACGAGATCCGGCGCGAACAGCGTGCGCCGCTCGCCCTGCGGCGCGAGCGTGCGCGCATGGCGGCCGTCGGCAAACGCGCGATAGCGTTCGCGCTCGCGGGCATTTGCACCGTCCGTCGGCACGATCACGCGGCCCAGCGCGATACGCGGAGGAGCGGCTTCGCTCCAGTGCGCGCGGTACAGCTCGAGCTGCCGGAGCTGCGCGTCGACGTAACTGTCCGTCCCCTCGCCCGTCGTCAGATTGCCGATCAGCAGGTTGAAGCCGTTTCGGGCGGCCCACTCGATCGAGCGTCTCGATCCGCCTCCGTACCATAGCCGGCCCGTCAATCCGGGCGCATAAGGGCCCACGCGCGGCCGCACGCGGCCCGCGGCCGACTCCACGAACGTGTCGTCGTCGCCGAGCCAATCGCCGGCGAGATTGCGGCGCAGGCGCGCCACCCGCGCGTGCGAGAAGTCGACCAGATCCGGATCGGTGTCGAACAGCCGCTCGCCCAGCAGCGCGCCGTGATTCGGCGCGCCCGCGCTGAGTCCGACGTTGAGCCGTCCGCGCGACAGCACGTCCACGGTCGCGAGATCCTCGGCCAGCCGGAACGGATTCTCGTAGCCCATCTGGATCACCGCCGCACCGAGTCCGATCCGCGTCGTCCGCTGGCTCGCCGCCGCGAGAAACGTGGCGGCCGACGATACGGCGCGCTCGAGATGGCGCTGCCGCACCCACGCGCTGTCGTAACCGAGCGCCTCGCCCACGCGGAACAGTTCGAGCGTCCGCTCGAATCCCGCGCTCGCGTCTTCGTCGGGATAGTTTCCCGGCGTCAGGAAGGCAATATGATCAATGCGTACGTTGCTCACCTTTTTCATCCTTCGTCATTTGCCGTGGTCCCGGTGCATGTCCACGGCATCACTACGACAGCACCTTGGACAGGAACTCGCGCGTACGCGGATGCGCGGGGGCCGTCAGCACCGCCGACGGCGGCCCCGACTCCACCACGCGCCCGCCGTCCATGAAAACGATCGTGTCCGCCACTTCCCGCGCAAAACCGATTTCGTGTGTGACGATGATCAGCGTGGTGCCGGAACGGGCGAGCTGACGAATCACGTCGAGCACTTCGTTCACGAGTTCCGGATCGAGCGCGGAAGTCGGCTCGTCGAACAGCAACACCTTCGGCTTCAGCGCCAGCGCGCGTGCGATGGCGACGCGCTGCTGCTGCCCGCCGGACAACTGACGCGGCCACGCGTCGGCCTTGCCGGCCAGCCCCACCCGGGCGAGCAGCGCGCGTGCTTCCGCTTCCGCCTGCGCACGCGACAGGCCGGCCGCGACCGGCGCCTCGACGATGTTCTCGAGCACGGTCAAATGCGGGAACAGGTTGAAGCTCTGGAACACCATGCCGACTTCGGCGCGGCGGCGCAGGATGTCCTTTTCCTTGAGCTCGTAAAGCGTGCGCCCGTCGCGGCGATAGCCGACCAGTTCGCCGTCGATGTCGATGAACCCCTCGTCCACGCGCTCCAGATGGTTGATGGTGCGCAACAGCGTCGACTTGCCCGATCCCGACTGCCCGAGCACGACGGTCACGCTCCCCGACGGAATCGCCAGCGACACGTTGTCGAGCACCTTCAGCGATCCGAAGCTCTTCGATACGCGATGAATGCCGACGGCCGCGCCGACACGCTGCTTCGCCCACCCGGCCGCCTCCGCGCCCGGCGCGGCGGCGTCGTCCGGCCGCGCGTCAGCCGCCGAGCCGCGGAACAGCAGCGCCTCGGCCGCGACACGGGCTCTGCGCAGAATGGCGAAGAGGCCCGACACGGCGACCGGGTCGCGCGTCGCGCCGCGCGCATAGTGGCGCTCGATATGCACCTGGATCGCCGATAGCGCGGTCAGGATCACCAGATACCAGACGGTCGCGACCATCAGCATAGGGATCACTTCGAGGTTGCGGTGGTAAATGATCTGCACCGTGTAGAACAGGTCCGGCATCGCGAGGATATAGACGACCGCCGTGCCCTTCGCGAGCCCGATCACGTCGTTGAACGCGGCCGGCAGGATCGCGCGCATCGCCTGAGGCAACACGATGCGCCAGGTCTGCCGCGCGCGCGGCAGCCCGAGCGCGGCCGCGGCCTCGCGCTGCCCGTGTTCGACCGACAGGATGCCGCCGCGGATCGCCTCCGCCGCGAACGCGGCCTGGGTCAGCGTGAGCCCGAGAATGGCCGCCATGAACGGCGTGATCAGGTCGGTGGTCGGCCCGTGCAGGAACACGATGTCCGTGAACGGGATACCCAGCCTGACCGTGTCGTACAGATAGCCGAGGTTGTTCAGCAACAGCAGCAGAACGATGGTCGGAATCGAGCGGAACAGCCAGGTGTACGCCCATGAGCACGACGACAGCAGCGGCGAACGCGAGAGCCGCGCGAGCGCGAGCGGAATGGCCAGCGCGAAGCCGAGCACCGCGCCGAGCGCCGTCAACAGCAGCGTCTGCCCGAGGCCCGCGAGCACGGCCTCCGAGAAAAACCAGTGAGCAAAGACGTGCCAACCCCAGCGCGGGTTGCCGAGCACCGAATAGAGCACGGCCGCGATCAGCACGATCGCCGCGACGGTGCCGGCCGTTCTCGCCGGATAGCGGGCGGGAACGACGCGGTAATCCGCATGGTCGGGGTCGATCGGCGCCGCGGCATCGGGCACGAAGGGTGCGTGGCCGGCAATCCGGGAGAGATCGTTCATCACGCAGTCTCTGCGGTGGCGTAGCGGCTCACGCGACGCGGCAAGCCGAGATGGTCGCGCAGCGTGGCGCCCGGCAACGCACGGTGATAGCGGCCCCGCGCTTCGAGGGCGGGAATCACGTGACGGACGAAATCGTCGAGCCCTTCGGTCTGCACCTGGAAGCCGAGGATGAAGCCGTCGGCCGCGCCGGCGTCGAACCAGCGGATCAGTTCGTCCGCGACTTCCTCGCCGGTACCGATGAAGCCGGGCTTCGGCGTGGCGACCTCGAGCGCCACTTCCCTGAGCGTCGAGCCGTTTTTCCTGGCCTCTTCC
This sequence comes from Burkholderia sp. BCC0044, assembly GCF_902832955.1. Taxonomy (NCBI): domain Bacteria; kingdom Pseudomonadati; phylum Pseudomonadota; class Betaproteobacteria; order Burkholderiales; family Burkholderiaceae; genus Burkholderia; species Burkholderia sp. BCC0044. The sequence continues at coordinate 1,402,324 of NZ_CADFDO010000002.1, forward strand.
TTGATGCGATCGGTCGTGGAACGGAAGCTGTTCCTGCCGAGTTCGCCCAACTCCGGAAACGGCGCGTCGAGCGGATACTGCGAAAAATCGTGATGCTCGAAGAAGCGGCCGAGGTAGGCCAGCGCCTCGTCGATCGTGAGCAGGTCGCGAATCGCGCGGTACTTCTCGTCGGCTTCTTCGCGCGTCGCGCCGACGATCGGCCCGACGCCGGGGAAGATCTTCACGTCGGTTCGTGCGCGGCCGTGCGCCACCGCGCTGTCGCGCACGCGTTCGGCGAATACGCGCGTCTCGTCGAGCGAAGGCGCATGGGTAAACACCGCATCGGCATACTTGCCGGCCAGCGCGATGCCGGCATCCGACGATCCGGCCTGGAAAATCACCGGCTGCCCTTGCGGCGAGCGCTGGATGTTCAGCGGCCCGGCCACGTTGAAAAAGCGGCCCTTGTGATCCAGCGTGTGCAGTTTGTCGCGGTCGAAGAAGCGGCCGGTCGCGCGGTCGCGCACGAAGGCATCATCGTCCCAGCTGTCCCACAGGCCTTGCACCGTTTCCAGATATTCGTCGGCGATCTCGTAACGCAGCGCGTGATCCGGATGCTCGCCACCGTAGTTCTTCGCGGACCCTTCGAGCGGCGACGTCACGACGTTCCAGCCGGCACGGCCGCCGCTGATCAGGTCGAGCGATGCGAACTGGCGCGCCACGGTGAACGGATGGCTGTACGACGTGGACAGCGTGCCGGCCAGCCCGATCTTCGATGTCGCCGTCGCAAGCGCGGACAGGATCGAGATCGGCTCGAAGCGGTTCAGGAAATGCGGGATCGATTTCTCGTTGATGTAGAGGCCATCGGCGACGAACACGAATGCCACGCCGTTCGCTTCGGCCTTCTGCGCGATGCCGGTCACGAAATCGATATTGACGCTCGCATCGGCGGGGCCGGCCGGATGCTTCCACGAATTCATGTGGCCGCCGGCGCCGTGAAGGATCAGTCCGAATGTCAGGTTACGTTGGGTCATGGTCAGATTCGCATGCGGAAGAAGGAATGGGGACGCTCGCCATCAAACGCCGACCGGCTGCTCGACGCTTGCCAGCGCTTCGAGCGACGCGAGACGTTTCGCGGGGTCCGTGACCGGGTTGTCGATCACGAACTCGTCGACCCCGAAGCGCTCATGCAGCGCATCCAGTTCGCGGCGCACCTCCTGCGCCGTACCGGCCAGCACCTGCGGATGCAGTTCGTCGATCCGGTAGTCGGTCACGCCGATCTGGCGCGCAAAATCGGCCGCCGCGTCCGCACTTTGCAGGTTGACGCTCTGCCCGTTCCCGAAGCGCAGCTTGAAGATCCTCAGCGCGCCGACCTGGCGCTTCGCGTCCTCGGACGATTGCGCGGCGACCGCGAACAGTGCCAGCAGCGGCACGTCGCCCGTCGCGCTGCGATAGACGTCGATCGACCGCTCGATATTGGCCACGTCGCCGTTGAAGTGGCCTGCGTAGCAAAACTGCCAGCCGTGCCGCGCAGCCAGTTCGGCGCTTTCCGGACTGCCGCCCAGCAGGATCCGCTGCGGCGGCTCCGCCGGTGCGGGCAGCGCGATCGCACCGGCGAGCGGATGATCCGGCGCGACGCCGTCGCCGAGAAACGCATCGAGCTCGGCGAGTTGTCCGGCGAAATCGGGCTTCTTCGACTTGTCGTGAAACCACTGCAATGCGCGCGTGGAGAGCGGCAGCCCGCCGGGCGCCTTGCCCACGCCGAGATCGACCCGCCCGGGTGCGATGGCAGCCAGCACGCGAAACGATTCGGCGACCTTGTAAGGGCTGTAATGCTGAAGCATCACGCCGCCTGACCCGACGCGAATCCGCGACGTATGCGCAAGCAAATGCGACACGACGATCTCGGGCGCCGAACTCGCGAGACCCGATGCACCGTGGTGTTCCGCGATCCAGTAGCGCTTGTAGCCGAGCGCTTCGGCGCGCTTCGCGAGCGCGATCGTGAAACTCAGTGCGTCATGCGCGCTCGCCCCTTCTGCAATCGGGCTTTTGTCGAGAATCGAGAGGGAATAAGACATGAAGCTCAACCTTGTAGAACGGCTGACCCGCCGAAACGAAGCGGCGTCCGGCGCGTGCCGATACAGCGGAACATGCCGGACAGGTCATTCATTATGGATAACGGAGCACCTTCCCGTTACGGTCATTTCTGCTATGGATATGGTCGTTCGATCAGAACAGATAGCGTGCGCGCAGATAATAAAATCCGCCGTTCACGCCGATCGTGCTGCCGCCGCTGTACTGGATGCCTTCCAGTTGCGTCTCGAAAGGCAGCTTGCTCGGGCGAACGTCGAACAGGTTTTGCGCGCCGGCCGCGATCTGGAACTGCTTGGTCACGTCATAGCGCACCTCGAGGTCGGTCACATAGCGCGCGGCTTCCTCGTAGTGAACGAACTGCGACGTCGAGAACGCGTTCGGGCCGACGAAGTACGTGCCCTCGCCCGAAGTCTTCCCGTAGCGCGTTTCATGCAGCGTGACCGCCCACTTGTCGAGACGCCAGGTGCCGCCGATGATGATCTTGTTCTTCGGTGTCGTCGTGGACAGCGATGCGATCTGTTGCCCGTTCAGCGACGGCTTCCCGTTCGATCCGTTCGCCACGTGCGTGACCGACGTCGTATTCAGGTTCACGCCGAAATCCCAGTCCACCTGGCCGTAGCGACCGAACCCGGTGTGATAGGTGCCTGCCAGGTCGATCCCGCGCGTGCGCGTGTTCGCGCCGTTGGTGAAGTAACTCGCGCTGACCGCCGATGCCGGCACCGAGCCCGGCACGCTCAGGCCGGCCCCTTCGAGTGCGGCGATGGCCGCGGCGCCCGACGCGGTGCCGCCGAGGACGATCCGGTTGCGGATATTGATCTGGTACGCATCGATCGTCAGTTGCAGGTTGCGAACGGGATTGAGCACCAACCCGAAGTTGTAGCTGGTCGACTGCTCGGGCTTCAGCGCCTGCGCACCGATCAGGCGCGCGCCGGGCGATGTCGTCGCCAGGATGCCGCCCACGGACGCCGGCGACGTCGTCACGCTGGTGTACGACTCCTGGGCCAGCGACGGCGCGCGAAAGCCGGAACTGACGCTGCCGCGAACCGCAATCGCCGGCGAGAACTGGTAGCGGGTCGAAACCTTGCCGTTGGTCGTGTCGCCGACGTCGTTGTAGTGCTCGTAACGGCCCGCCAGGTTCACCTGCCATTTCGGCGTCAGGTAGGTCGACAGATCGACGTACGTGCCGATCACGTTGCGCGAAATGTCGCTCGCGCTGACCGGCGCCAGACCCGGCAACGCAGCCGAGCCGCCGTCGATCCACGACGCCTGCTCGCCGTTGCGGATCGTGTAGGTCTCGCGGCGCTGCTCGACGCCCACCGCGACGTTCAGCGGGGCGGGCAGCAGCGGGACATTGAAGGCCCGCGACAAATCGAGGTTGTTCGTCAGCTGGGTGTTGCTGACGGTCGACAGATGGAAGGTGGTCGGCGTGAATCCCGATGCCGCGTACAACCCCGTGTTGGCGGAATTGCGCATCCCGAACACGCTGTAGTCGCCGCCATAGGTCGTGCTCAGATCCCATGCCCAGCCGAACAGGTTCTTGCCCTTCACGCCAGCCGTCACCGAGTAATCGTTCTCGTTGATCGTTTCGACCGGCACGAACCCGTTCGGGTAGACCTGCGGCAGGACCGACGGCGGACGATAGTTCTGGTACGCATCGCCGTTCCGGTGCGCATAGGTACCGAACCCGTACAGCTCGACGTCGTCGCCGAGGTAGTAGCCGGCGTTGAAGCCGACCGTTTCGCGCGAACTGGAGGGGTCGCCGAGAATCGGGTTGTAATAGCCCTGCCCTTGCGGAAACCGCCCGAAATAGTCGTCGGGCCCCGTGCGGATCGTATGGTTCTGCCGGTCGAATCCGGCGCTCAGATCGAGGAAGCCCTTGTCGGCGATGTTCAGGCCGATCGTCGCGGATTCGCTCGTCTTGAAGCCGTCGCCCGAATACGTCTGTCCGTTGGTCGTCGCGAGTTCGCCGCCGTGCGTGTTGCGCTTCAGGATGATGTTGATCACGCCCGCGATCGCATCGGAACCGTACTGCGCGGATGCGCCGTCACGCAGCACTTCGATATGGTCGATCAGGCCCACCGGGATCGTATCGATATCGACGCCGGTCGAGCCCTGGTTCAGGCCCGGGTCGAGCGTGATGTTCGCGGTCGTGTGGCGGCGCTTGCCGTTCACCAGCACGAGCACGTGGTCGGGCGTCAGGCCATGCAGCGACAGCGTGTCGGTCAGCACGCCGGCATCGCCCGAGTACGAGGTCCGCGTGATCGACGGCGACAGCTTCACCAGCGCATCGCGCAGGTTGGTCTGCCCCGTCGCACGCAACTGATCGCCGCCGATCACGTCGATCGGCGTCAGGCTCTTGCTCGCCCGCGTCTCGGTGCGCGAACCCGTGATCACGACGCGGTCCTGAACCTGTACCTTGCCGTCCGGCGCCGCCGAAGCCGCAGCCGCAGCCGCAGCCGCAGCCGACGATGCCGTCGCGGCCGCACTACTGGCCGGCGTCGCGACCGCTGCCGCGGCGTCCCCCGCTCCCGCTTCCTGCGCCCAGGCCGCGCCATGAAAAACGCCAGCCGCCACCGCCACCGATATCACCGTCCTGCGCGTCTTCGGCGAAACCCCTTCGCCTCGTGTGTGCCGCATGATTTCTCCGCTCTTTGTCGATCGAAGGCACGCTATGCGATGCCTTTTAGTAGTAGTGCATATGATTCGTAAAATGCCACTGCACGTGGCGGTCCCTCTTCATCCACTCGAAGCCGGATCAGAGATCGGGAAGCCCCGGCGGATTGGTCGAGGCCTTCGTGATCGCCTCGCTGTCGAGATTCCAGCGGCTCAGCACCTGCCGATATTTGCCGTTCTGAATCAGGTCGTTGATCGCATAGGTGATGGGCGCCGCGAGCCCGCCGTCCTTGCGGGTCGTGACGGCCACTTCGGCCGTGTGCGGCCATCCGCCGCTGACCGTGCCCACCTGCCTGATCTTCACACCCTGGCTCACCTGGTAAGCCAACACCGCGTTGACGCTGAAAATCGCGTCGGCGCGTCCCGACGCCAGCGCCAGCGCGCGGACGGACGGGTCGTCGTAATACAGCACGTGAATCGGCTTCAATCCGTGCGCGACATTGTCCTTGTCCCATGCCAGCAGGATTTTTTCCTGGTTGGTGCCCGAGTCGCCGATGACGCGCAACCCCGCGATATCCTTCGGCTCGCGGATCTGCTTGATCGCGCTGTTCTGCTCGACGTAGAAACCCAGCACGTCGCGGCGATAGGTCGAGAAGTCGAACTTCTGCTTGCGCGCCTCGGTCACGGTCACGTTCGACAGCACCGCGTCGACCTTGCCCGACGCGACGGCGAGCGGCCAGTCCGCCCACGCGAGCGGCACGAGCCTGAGCTTCAGGCCGAGTTCGTCCGCCACCAGTTGCGCGAGATCCGGATCGGCCCCGACGATCGTTTTCGCATCCGTTGCGTACACACTGATCGGCGGCACGCCCACCGCGATCCCGACGGTCAGCACGCCCTTCTCGACGAAGCGGAAATTCTCCGGAATCAGCTTGACGGCCGCCGCATCCGGCGTGACGCGCGGGCGATCATGCTGATCGGGGCTCAGGTTCAACGATGGCGCCGACTGCGCGATGCCGGCCACTCCGATGAACAAGAGGGCAAACGCGCCGGACAATGCGAGAGCGATTCCGCGACGACGATTCATTTTTCGATATCCCGTGAAAGTGTTCATCCGTCATGCGCCGAACGGCCGACCCAACGGTCTGTCCGGCTTCAAATCCAGCAACCGGTCGGTACGGCCCGGCTCGAGCAGATCCTTCGCAAATGGCAATCGCCAATGCACTTCCAGCGCGATCGCCGGATCGTATAGCGGTGCATAGCCGATGCCCGCATAAAGCGCCGACGCCTCCGGTTGACGAAAGCCGGTCGTCAGATAAACGCGCCGGTATCCCTGCTGCAACGCGCGGGCTTCCAGTTCGGCCACCACGCGGCGTGCAATGCCCTGACGACGCACGCCGGAATGCGCCCAGATGCGCTTGAGCTCGGCGGTCGTTTCGTCGTAGCGCTGAAATGCGCCGCCGCCCACGACTTCGTCGCCTCGGCGAATCAGCACGAACGCGCCGTCGGGTGGTGCAAACAGTTCGGCCGGATACGTCAGGAGTTCATCGCGCACGACTTCCGCGGGCACGGAGCGAAAATCCCGATAGCGCGTGGAATACTCGACCGACAATTCGTCGAACATGGGCAGCGCGAGCGGGTCGAGCGGGGAGGTGTCGATTACTTCGTCTGTCACTGATACGCCAGATGCTTCAAGCCATCTGCCTCTGATTTGCCGGATTGGATCGATTTGTTCGACACGGTTAATTTCCTGTGTCGCGTGGCCCAATAGTGCGCGTTAACCATTCACGCGCAAACCAAGCATTTTTGAAATCGTTATGCACACAGATACACATAATCAGGATGACGTAGCGTAGAGATCGGCATGCACCAAAAGAATGCGGCTCGTCCTGCCGGTCAGCCCGCCGGACGCTGCGCTCGCCTGCTCGTCCAGTCCGCGCATGCCGCCACGAACGCACCGGCGACCAGAACCAATATCGGCATCAGCACTTCGACGAACGCATCGCGATATGCCGCCAAACCGGCTGACGACGATGCCTGCACCAGGAACACACCGGTTCCCCACGACATGCCGATCGAGCACGCAAGCCGCTGCGACAACTGAAGAAATCCCGCAGCCAGCCCGCGTCCTTCATCCTGGCCGATTTCCGCGAGCGTCATCGCCTGATTCGGCGCATGAATCAGGCCGCCGGCGACGCCCTGCAGCAACACGATCGCCGGATACGTGAGTACGATCCAGCGAACCTCGAAGTATTCGGCCGCGACACCCTGTGCGGCGACCGCAAGCGCATGACACGCTATCGCGAACACCGTCCCGCCGCGGCCGAAGCGCCGGACGAACCGCCAGCTCCACATCGCCGATGCGGTCGATGCGAGCGCGGCAGGAATCGACAGCGCGGCATACAGCAGCGGGTCGAGATGCAAGCCGTCGAGAAAGAACAACGCGCTGACCATCCCGAGCGTGACGCCCGCTGCAAACTGGCACATCGCGACGATCGTGCCGAGCACATAGCCGCGCGAACCGATCAGGCTGCGAGACAGGATCGGCGTGCCGCCGCCGCGCTGATACGCGGCCTCCCACGCGAGAAACAGCGGCAACCCGGCCAGCGCGACCGCGAAACACACGCGCCGCGACGGCATCGCGGCACTCCCGACCAACGTGGCGAGCATGAGCGCGAGCGTGATCGCGGACAGAAGAATCAACCCGATCAGGTCGATCGAGAACCGGCGATCCGACAGCCGCTGGCGCGGCAAATGCCGAAGCGCCACGCAAAACACGGCCACTCCGAACGGCGCATTGACGAGGAACAGCAGCCGCCAGCCGATGTCCGGTGGAGCCGATGCCAGCACCAGCCCGCCGAGAATCGGTCCGACGAGCGCCGACAGGCCGCCTGCCATCGCATATCGTCCGAGTGCCCGGGCTTGAGCGGTGCCGGTGAACAGGTCCTGGATCAAGCCGAATATCTGCGTATTGATTATCCCCGCGCCGAGCCCTTGCAGCACACGTGCGGCGATCACCGTTCGCGCATCGTCCGCCAATCCGCCCAGTACGCTGAAACCGGTAAACATCGCGAGCCCGACCAGAAACAGCAGGCGGCGCCCGAACGCGTCGCCGAGCCGGCCGGCGGGCACGAGCGCGATGCCGAACGCGATCGAATAGACCGACGTGATCAGCTGGATTTCGGCTGTGGACGCGTGCAGTCCGCTCCTGAGCGCCGGCACCGCGAGCGTGAAGATCGCCTGATCGAGCAGCGTGGTGAAGCCCATTGCGACGCAGATGCCCAGCACGATGTCGGCACGGGCGCTCGCATCGTGCGACGCACCGCGCGCATCGCGCCGTCGGGACGGCCAGCCGGACCGGCCGGACGGTCGCGTCCGAGAAACGACGTCTGCAAGCTCCGCGTGCACGGAAGCGTGTTGCTTGTCCGGAGTCGTCAATTCATTCCACACTGCTGGCATGCGCCACCTGAACCGGCAGCAGATATTTCTCGAATAACACGCCGGGCGGCGCATCCTCGCCGAAATCGTGCGACGACAGCAGCGTATAGCCGGAGGACCGGTAAAGGCCGACCGCTTCGGGTTGTCGCGGCCCGGTTCCCAGATGCACGCGCGTGTAGCCTTGCCGCGCAGCCTGCGCCTCCAGTTCCGCCAGCACGCGCCGCGCCAACCCCTGACGGCGATGCGCGCGACTGACCCAGATGCGCTTGAACTCCGCCGTGGCCGGCGTGTGATGGCGCATGAAGGCGCCGCCCGCGATGGCCCTGCCCTCTCGCAACAGCAGCAGAAACGCGCCCTGGGGCGGCGCAAACGCCTCGACCGGATAGCGCACGAGTTCCTTGTCGAGTTCCTCTACAGGGATATAAGCGGCGTAACGGCTGCTGTATTCGTACGCCAGCTCGTCGAACAGCGGCTGCGTGAGCGGGTCGCGGGCCGACACATAGACGAACCGGTCATGCCGTTCAAACAAAGCTTCGACTTCAGACATCAAACGTCTCCTCACAGACCGTTGCCCGAATCCAGGGCCGGTTTTTCATGATCCATCCGCCGGCGCACACCTCGACACTCACGCCGACGGCGCCGGCTGAACCGCGCGCTCGAGCAGCACACGCAATGCGGCGCCGACCTCGTCGGGCCGCTCGAGCATCAATTGATGCCCACAGGCGGAAAGCACGTCGAACGTCGCATTCGGCAACGCATCGGCCAGTGCACGCCCACCGGCCGGCGGCGTCAGGCCGTCGGCATCGCCGGCCAGCACGGCGACCGGCAAGTCGAGCGTCGCCAGCCGCGCCGCGTCGGGCCACGGCGCGTCGCGCAGCACGGCCTGGAACGTCGTCATCCGGTTGCGGCGCGCCACGCGCGACTCGTACGCGACGAGCGCCGGATCGGCCTGCGGATGCCAGGCGAGCCGCCGAAACCGCCGCGCGAACACCGGCTTGATCCATTCGAGCAGCCAGCCCGGCAACGCCAGGGGCCGTGTCACGGGGCGCGCGAGCTGCGTGCCGAGCAGCAGCGCGCCGCTCGCTTCGTGCAGCCGCCCGAGCGTCGCCAGCCGATCGAGCAATGCGAGCGTGCTGCCGGTGCCGAGCGAATGCGCGATGAGCACGTTGCGCGCGCCCTTGTAGCGGTCGAACAGCGTGAGATAGTCGAGCAACGTTGCGTCGCCGTGGTACGCGCCGTTTCGCGCGGGCGGGCGCGGGCTGTCGCCATGGCCGAGAAAATCCCATGCGACGAGTTCGTAGCCCGCATCGGCGAACGTGCGCCACTGCGCACGCCACTGATTCTTGTTGCCGCCGCCGCCGTGCGCGAAGAACAGCACCGTGCCCGCATGCGGCGAGCCGTGCGGCGCGGCGCGATGCGCGACACTCAGCGTGCGCCCCGCGCGCACCTCGACCGGTACGCCGGCCACGACGACCGATGCATCGGCCGCGACGTTCGAAACGGAGGTCATGATTGTTCCTCGTTGATGCGATGAGCACGCGTGGCTGGCTCCGCCGTGCCGTTCGCGACCACGCGCGCCGGCAATACCGGCATCGCGTCGAGCAACGCACGCGTGTACGGATGGCGCGCGGCGCCGAAGACTTGCGCGGTGTCGCCCAGCTCGACGATCCGCCCCGCCTGCATCACCGCGATCCGGTCGCAGATCTGCGCGGCGACGCGCAGGTCGTGCGTGACGAACACGATCGCCATCGCGCGGCTTCGCTGCACCGACGCGAGCAGGTCGAGCACCTGCGCCTGCACCGACACGTCGAGCCCCGACACCATCTCGTCGGCCACGAGGATCGACGGATCGAGCGCCAGCGCACGCGCGAGGCTGATCCGTTGGCGCTGCCCGCCGGAAAATTCGTGCGGATAGCGGTCGAGCGCATCCGGCGGCAAGCCGACCTGCGCGAGCAGCTCGGCCGCCCGCCGATACGCGTCGCGGCGGCCGACACCCTGCGCGAGCAGGCCGGTCGCGACGATCTGCGCGATCGTCTGACGCGTGTTCAGCGATGCATACGGGTCCTGAAACACCATCTGGATGTCGCGGCGCAGCGGCCGCAACGCCCGTTCCGGCAGACGCGCGAGATCGTGCTCGCCGCGCAGGACGATGCGCCCCGCATCCACCCGCGCGAGCCGCACCAGCGCACGCGCGAGCGTCGACTTCCCCGAGCCCGATTCGCCGACGATGCCGAGCGTCTCGCCGGCATGCAGCGTGAAGCCGACGTCGATCAGCGCATCGACGCCGCGCCGGCCGCGCGCCGGCAGGAACGGCAACGCGCGGCGCGGCGCATAGCGCTTGCGCAAGCCGTGCGCGTCCAGCACCGGCACGCCGCTGCGAATGACGGTGCGCGGCTCGACGCGGCCGTGCGGCACCGCATCGAGCAGCGCGCGCGTGTAAGGATGGCGCGGCGCACGCAGCACGTCGGCCGCGCGGCCGCTCTCGACCGGTTCGCCGTCGCGCAACACCACGACACGATCGGCGACGCGCGCGACCACGCCGAAGTCGTGCGTGATCAGCAGCACGCCGGTTCGCCGCGTGCGTGCCGCGTGCTCGATCAGCGCGAGGATGCGCGCCTGCGTGGTGACGTCGAGCGCGGTGGTCGGTTCGTCCGCGATCAGCAGCGCCGGTTCGAGCGCGAGCGCCATCGCGATCAGCACGCGCTGGCGCTGGCCGCCCGACAGCGCATCGGGATACGCATGCCGCAGCCGCTCGGGCTCCGGCAGGCCGACGTCGCGCAACAGCGCCGTCACGCGCGCGGCGCGCGCCGCACCGCCGCCGCGGCCGCTCAGCACACGATGCACGCGCAGCACCTCGTCGACCTGCGCGCCGACCGTCATCAGCGGATTCAGCGCGGCGAGCGGCTCCTGGAAGATCATCGACACGTCGCGGCCGCGAATCGCGCGCCATTCGGCGTCGCTGCACTGCGCGAGGTCGCGGCCGCTCAGCACGATACGTCCACCCGCGTGCCGCACGCCGCGCGGCAGCAGGCCGGCGATCGCGGCCGCGAGCAGCGACTTGCCCGACCCCGACGCGCCGACCACGCACAGCACCTCGCCGGGCGCGAGCGTCAGCGACACGTCGCGCACCGCGTCGCGGCGCTCCGCGCCCGCCGGCAACGCGAGCGTGAGCCGCTCGATCGACAACAGCGGCGCGCCGCTCATCGCCCGTGCTCCGCAAGCGCCGACGCGTGGCGCAACCCTTCGCCGACCCGGTTGATCGCGAGCGCGGTCGCGACGATCGCGAGCCCCGGCCAGACGCTCAGCCACCACGCGTCGCGCACCACGTTGCGCGCCGCGCCGATCATGAAGCCCCAGCTCATCTGCGACGGATCGCCGAGCCCGAGAAACGACAGCGCCGATTCGGTGAGGATCGCGGTCGCGACCATCAGCGCGGCCAGCACCGCGAGCGGCGGCCAGACGTGCGGCAGGATCTGGCGCCGCACGAGCGCGGTGGGCGACTCACCCGCGAGCCGCGCGGCGAGCACGAATTCCCGTTGCGCGAGCCCGATGAATTCGCCGCGCACGAGCCGCGCGATGGCCGGCCACGACACGGCGGCGATCGCGACGATCGTCGATTCGAGCGACGCGCCGAGTACGGCCGCGATCGTCACCGCGACCGCGAACTGCGGCACGGTCTGGAACAGCGTCGTGACCGCCATCAGCGCCCGGTCGATCCAGCCGCCGCACCAGCCCGCGAGCGCGCCGATCGACGCACCGAGCGCAAAGGTCGCAACCGTCGCCGCGAGCCCGACGAACAGCGACACGCGCGCACTCCACAGCAGCGCGATCAGCACGTCGCGCCCGAGCATGTCGGTGCCGAGCGGATGGCCGGCCTGAAGCGGCCGCAGCAACGGCTCGCCGGCCATCCGCCACGGCGACGGCAGCCACAGCGGCGCGCTCAGTGCAACGAGCGCGACGACGGCCAGAAACAGCATGCCGGCCGCCGCGCCGCGCGCTCGCACGAATCGGCGCAGGAAGCCGCGCGTCATCGCGCCCCCCGCCAGTCGATGCGCGGATCGACGATCCCGTACAGCAGGTCGGTCAACGCATTGAACAGCACCACGAGCGCCGCGACCACGGCGAGCAGCCCGAGCAGCACCGGATAGTCGCGCTGCAGCAGCGCGTCGTACATCAGTCCGCCGAGGCCCGGCCACGCGAACACGATCTCGGTCACGAGCGCGCCGCCCGCGAGCTGGCCGAGCTGCAGCCCGCCGAGCGTGACGACCGGCAACAGCGCGTTGCGCAGCACGTGGCGGATCAGCACGCGCGGCTCGGACGCGCCTTTCGCACGCGCGGTGCGCACGAACTCGCGTTCGATCACCTCGAGCATCGCGGCGCGCGTGAGCTGCACGTAGATCGCGCCGTACACGAGCCCGAGCGTCGTGGCCGGCAGCACCAGGTGCGCGGCCACGTCGAGCGCGTGGCGCCACCCCGTATAGCCGGCGCCGACGCTTTCCATTCCGAACGACGGCAGCCAGCCGAGCATCACCGAGAACGCGATCACGCTCATCAGCGACAGCCAGAACAACGGCGTCGCATAGACGATCACCGAGAACGCACCGATCGCGCGTGCCACGCGGCGCGCCCACGGGCCGCCGCGCGACTCGCCATACGCGGCGATCGCCCCTGCCGTCACGCCCGCGACGACCGACACGGCGAACGCGGCCGCCATCAGCAGCAGCGTCGCGGGCAGGCGGTCCGCGACGAGCTGCAGCACCGGCAGCTGGTTGCGGTACGAGAAGCCGAAATCGACGTGCGCGAGATCGCGCAGATACAGCGCGAACTGCTCGACGAGCGGCCGGCTCAGCCCGAGCTGCGCGCGCAGCCGCTCGACGTACGCGGCGTCGCCCGAGCCCGCGTCGCCGGCGAGCATCAGCGCGGGGTCGCCCGGCGCGAGCCGGATCAGGAAGAAGTTCACGACCAGCACGCCCAGCACGACCGCAAGGCCCCGGAGCACCGTCGACGTCAAGCGCAGCGCCGTGTTCATCGCGTCATCCGATCCACGTGTCCTCGAGGCTGTCGTTCACGCTGGTGGCCGTGCGCAGCAGGTTGTGGACGTTGCGCCGGTACACCGTCGGGTTCACCATCTCGAAGATGTTCGCGATCGCCGCGTCGTTCGCGAGCGTGGTCTGGAGCTGCGCATAGCGCGCGCGGCGCGCGGCCGGATCGGTGTCCAGCGCGGCCGCGTCCCACAGCGCGTCGGCCTGCGGATTGCGGTAGCCCTCGACGTTGCCGAACGGCGAGCCCTTCGAGATGCCGTCGATCCGGTACAGCGGCGCGACGCCGAAATCCGGGTCCGCGTTCTGGAACAGGAAGTTGTAGCTCAGGTCGAAATCCCAGTTCGCGACGCGCGCATACCAGCCGGCCGCATCGGTCGTCTGCACGCGCAGCCGGAAGCCGGCCTGCCCGAGCGCCTGCTGCGTGTATTCGGCCACCCGCTCCCACGCGCCGCCCTTCTCGCCGTTGATCAGCACGAGCGGAAACTTGCCGACGTCGACGCCCGACTGGCGGATCAGCGCGCGCGCCCGCTCCGGGTCGTATGCGAAGCGCGGCACGTTCGGATCGTAGAACGGCGACGACGACACGAACGGCCCGTTCGCGACCTTTCCGTAGCCGAAGAAGATCCGGTCGACGATGAACTGGCGATCGAGCGCATGCAGCACCGCTTGCCGCACGAGCACGTTGTCGAACGGCGGCTTGCGCTGGTTCAGTTCGAGAAAGGCCATTCCCGTGAACAGCTCCCAGCCCTGCGTCGTGATCGCGACGCCCGGCAGCTTCGCGAGCCGCGCGATGTCCGCGTAGTCGACGTCGCCCGCGCGCAGCGCATGGATCTGCCCGCGTTCGAACGCGATCGAGCGCGCGGCCGCGTCGGGCACGACGTTGAACACGATCCCGTCGAGATACGGCAGCCCCTTCTTCCAGTAATCCGGGTTGCGCGCGACACGGATGTACGCGCCGCGCTTCCATTCGCGGAACACGAACGGGCCGGTGCCGACCGGATGCTGGTTCGCGGGATTGCCGCGCGGATCCTTGCCCTGGTACAGGTGCGCCGGCAAGATCGGCAGCAGCCCGCTGCCGAGCAGGTTGATCAGTCCCGCGTACGGCTGCTTCAGGCGGATCGTCACCTGCAGCGGGCCGCTCGCATCGATCGACGCGACGTACTTGTCGAACGTCACCTTCGTGCGCGGCAACGCCTGCGGCGCGATTTCCTTCAGCGTGACGACCACGTCCTGCGCGCCGAACGGCTGCCCGTCGTGCCAGCGCACGCCCGGCTGCAGGTCGAACGTGTACGTCAGCGCGTCGGCCGACGCGCGCCAGCTGCGCGCGAGCACCGGCACCGCGCGCAGTTGCGGGTCGAAGCCGAGCAGCCCCTGGAAGATCTTGCCGCCGACGTATTGCGACGCGACGTGCGGCGTCAGCGCGTTGACGAGCGACGGCGGCTCGGGCTGCGCGAACAGCGACAGCGTGCCGCCGCGCACCGGCGCGGCCGCGGTGTCCGCCGCGAACACGCGGGCCGCGCCGCCGAGGCCGGCCGCAGCCCACGCGGCGGCGAGCGCATAGCGGCGCCGCGCCGGGTCCTTCGGCGCGAACGGCGATGGAGTCGGGAGCGTATCGGTCATCACAGGTAGCCGTGGCGCGGCGGGTTCACGTGGTTGAGCACGTAGTTGCCGATCGCGTGGTATTTCCAGCGCACCGGGTCGTGCAGCGTATGGGTGCGCGCATTGCGCCAGTGACGGTCGAGGTTGTATTCGCTCAGCACCGAGCGCGTGCCCGACAGTTCGAACAGCTTGTTGGTCGCGAGAATCGCGAGCTCGGTGCTCAGCACCTTCGCGGCCGCGACCTGCACCGATGCATGCGCAACCTGCGCATCGTCGAGTTCGGCCGGCAACGCGTCGAGCGCCGCGGCCGCGCGGTCGAGCAGCGCTTCGGTCGCGAGCAGCCGAACCTGCACGTCCGCGACGTCGCGGATCACGTACGGATCGTCGGACGCGCGCGCGATCCCGCTGTCGGCCCACGGCCGGCTGCGCGTGCGCACGAAGTCCAGCGTGTCGGCCAGCGCCGCGCGCGCGATGCCGACGTCGATGTTCGCGTGCAGGTACTGCGACACCGGGCCCGCGAGCGTCGGGCGCTCGAACGCGGCCTGGATCGACACCACGTCCTGCTCGTCGACCTCCACGCCCGACAAGGTCAGCGTGCCGCTCGCCGTCGTGCGCTGCCCGAAGCCGCTCCAGTCGTCGACGATGTCGAGCCCCGGCCGGTCGCGCTCGACCAGCGCCTGCACGTAGCGGCCGTCGTCGTCGAGCGCGAGCACCGCGATCCAGTCGGCGAACAGCGCGCCCGTCGAATAGAACTTCTGGCCGTCGAGCACGAGCCGCCCGCCGCGCCGCGACAGCCGCGTGCCGATCTCGAGCGCGTTCTTCGTGCCGCGCTCGGACGCCGCATGGCCGATCCGCGCGCCGTCGAGCACGAGGCCGAAGAACTTGCGGCGCTGCGCATCGTCGCCCGTCAGCCGGATCACGTCGAGCGCGTGGAAGTGATTCTTCGGCAACTGGCCGATCGACGGGTCCGCCTGCGCGATGGTCCGCACGACTTCGCCGAGCGTCGCGAGCGACACCTCCGCGCCGCCGAACGCGCGCGGCACCGTGATGCCCCACAGCCCGCTGCCCGAGAACAGGTCGAGCTCCGCGAACGGCAGGCGGCGCTCGCGGTCGCGCAGCGCCGCATCGCGCGCCAGTTCGTCGGCGAGCCGGCGCGCGGTTTCGAGCGCATGCGCGTCGTCGGCGATGCGGCTCGCGGGCGGACGGGAGGACAGCGGGGACGACGCGCGGGCCGGCGTGTCGGCGGACGTGAAAGCGTTCATGAAGATCCTCGTGGACGGGTGCATGGCTTCCGTCGACAGCAAGCACCATGCCAATGCCGTCCTGTCGGCCTGTGCGGCCGTCGCACCGCACGCGGCGCGCTGGATTTCCAGCGAGATGCCGCAAATGCAGCACGCCGCGCGCGGCGCGGCGGCGCTGCTGGAAATCCAGCAAAACGACTGGAACGCAGGCGCGCACGCGGCGGCGTCCGGCAGGTGCTTTCGGCCTCAGGCCGTTATGGGGCGCGCCCGAGCGCCCATTGGCACGCCTGTTGCAAAGCCCCGCTCACGCACTGCCGAGCCGCCATCGATCCGATGCCGCGCCGGACCACACGCATAACAACGCTTCGATTTGGGGATATACGGTTGACGTCCTCCACCGCCTAAAGGCGGAGGATTCCCACACCTGGCGATGCACGTCCGCATCGGAGAATGTTCAGCGCAGCGTTGATATCACGATCATGCACGACACCACATCCACTGCAGGTCCATTCTCTTATTCGCAGCCCCGCGATACCTTTCGGCCGCGTCGTGCTGTCTTTCGACCCACACGACGAACAGGACTGGGTCGAACCGCTTTCGTCGACTTCCTCGAACGTGGCTCCGTGCGCGATCGCCTTGTAGCGGAGCTTGTTTCGGAAGGACGACCAGGACGCGTCGTAGACGCTCTTCGCCATCCTGGTTCTGGCAAGTTTGACGGCCGACACGTTGCCGACCGCGATGTAATCGAACCGCCGCATCAGATCGAGCGCGAGCTTGTGCTGGAAATCGGCACGGGCGTTTGCAACTTTGGCATGCAGCTTCGCGATATGTCGCTTGTGCTTTCGCGCCCGCTGCGCTTTCGCGAGCTTTTCCGCCGCGCGTCGGCCGAACCGGTCATTCGGCAGTTTTTCTCCGGTCGAAAGTGTGGCGAAGTCTTTCAGGCCGAGGTCGATGCCCACACCGGAACGGATAGGTCGTGCCGGAACATCCGGCATCTCGATCACGATATTGAGAAACCAGTTGCCGCGTGCATCCTGCGCAAAGTTGGTCCCGTCCTTGATCTTGCCTTCGGGAAGCGGGCGGCTGTTGAACACGCGGAAGGTGTTGCCGGCAAAGCGAAACGCGTCACCCTCGCGCTTCAGGTCACGGCCCTTCAGCGGCACCCAGCCCAGCGACTTCCTGCCGCGATAGCGCAGGCAGGGCCGACGGTGCTGGCTGCGCGACTTCGCGTATTGCTCGCACGTCGCGTTGACCGTGCCGGAGTGAATACCGAGTTCCTTGCTGCTGCCGGTCGTCAGCACGTTCAAGTCGAAACCGGTCGGCCACTTCTTGTTCCACTTCAGCGCGTGCTTCTGTGTGTCATTGCAGAAGTTCCAGACGTAGTTCACCACACGGCTCTGCTTGTTAAGCAGTCCGTTGAGCGATTTCACCCGGTAGCGGTAGACAAGGATCATGCAGGTGATCCTAACCCGTGGAAGAAGCTGCCTGTCAACAGCACCCCTTTCCTCCCCGTCCTGAAGGACGGGGTCTCTCGGAGCAAATTCTGATGAAATACACGATGTTGAGCGCCTCACTCGGCGCATCGGCACTGCTGGCCGCCGCGCCGGCGCTGCATGCGCAGCAGCAGCCGGCCGCGACCGCGGCGCCGATCGCCGCGTCGGCGGCCGCGGCCGCACCGGCGGCATCGGCTGCATCGACCAACCCGGCGGCGGCAGCCTCCGGCGCGACGCGTGCGAACAGCGGCGCGCCGGTCGCGGAGGCGCAGTTGAAGGACGTGATCGTCACGGCGCAGCGGCGGCGGCAATCGGCGCAGCGCGTCGGCACGTCGATGTCGGTCCTGTCGGGCAACGACCTGAAGACGCTGAACGTCGAGACCGTCAACGACCTGCAGCACGCGACCGCGAGCGTCGAAGTCGAGCCCGCGTTCGGCGGCGGCCAGCCGCAGTTCCGGATTCGCGGCGTCGGCTTCAACGACTACACGTCGAACAACGCGTCGACGGTCGGCATCAACGTCGACGATGTTGCCTACGCGCTGCCGATCCAGACCCAGGGGCAACTGTTCGACATCGCGCGCGTCGAAGTGCTGCGCGGCCCGCAGGGCACGCTGTACGGCCGCAACACGACGGGCGGCACGGTGAACTTCATCACGAACCAGCCGACCCGCGATTTCGAAGCCGGCGCGAGCGTCGAATACGGCACGCACAACCTGCTGACGACCGAAGGCTACGTGTCCGGGCCGCTGAGCGACCGCGTGCGCGGCCGTTTCGCGTTCACGACGCAGGACTTCGGCGCGTGGCAGAACAACCGCGCGACCAACCAGACGCTCGGCAACCACGACAGCGCCGCCGCGCGCGCGCAGCTCGACTGGGACGTCGCGCGCGATTTCAAGCTGCACTTCGGCGCGCACGGCGGTTTCGACAAGTCCGACAACACGGGGCTCTACCTGTTTTCGCCGTACACGTCGGCCAAGACCGGCGAGGTGATCCCGGCCGACGCCGACCACACGAAGACGGGCTGGGGCGTGAGCCCCGCGTTCTCGCGCGTGACGGGCCTGTCGACCGATGCGAAGCCGGGGCGCGACAACGTGAACGGCGGCGTCGACCTGACCGCGACGTGGAACCTCGGCCCGGTCGAGCTGAAGAGCATCACCGCGTACAACTACCTGCACCGCCGCGAGTATTCGGACTGGGACGCAACCCAATACCACGACTCCGACGAATACTTCGACGACACCGTCAATGAAGTCACGCAGGAGCTGCGCGCGTCGTCGCGCGGCGACACGCGGCTGCGCTGGGTCACCGGCCTGTTCTACTCGCACGACGATCTCGACGAGAAGTTCTATTCCGACTTCAGCGACCGGCTCGGCTTCATCGCGCTCACGCGCTACCGGCAGTCGGTCGATACGCTCGGCGTCTACGGCCAGGCGACCTACGACATCACGAAACGCCTGCGCGGCATCGTCGGCGTGCGCCAGGAACACGAGAAGCGCGAACTGCGCGGCTTCGCGTCCGGCATGCTGACGCCGTCGTTCGTGCCGTTCGCGGGCTTCCAGGGCGGCGACGCGAACCAGTCGCTGACGTCGAACGGCACGTCCGGCAAGGTCGGCCTCGAATTCGACCTCGCCCCGGCGACGATGCTTTACACGACCGTCAGCCGCGGCTACAAGTCGGGCGGCTTCACCGCGCACAACACCGGCAATTCGAACGCGCTCGCGCCGTTCAAGCCGGAATCGCTGACCGCGTACGAAGTGGGCTTCAAGGCCGACCTCACGCGCTCGCTGCGCTGGAACGCGTCGGCGTTCCATTACGACTATCACGACCAGCAGGTGCTGTCGGCGACCTTCGACCCGAACTCGCAATCGCTGATCGGCACGTTCGTCAACGCGCCGAAATCGCGCATCGACGGCTTCGAGACCGACCTGAAATGGCAGCCGGTGCGCGGGCTCGAAATCTCGCAGTACGTCGGCTACAAGAGCGGCAAGTACACGTCGCCGTTCGTCACGTACAACACGCAGGCGTCGGCGGCCAGCGGCCACAACGTGTTCACCGACTACAACGGCACCGCGCTCAGCTTCCCGCGCCTGAGCTACGGCGGACAGGTCGCGTACAGCTGGCTCGCCGGCGGCTACCGGCTGCGCGCGGAGACCAACTACAGCTACCGCGACGCGTATTCGCAATTGCTGCTGCTCGGTCCGAACTACACGGTCGACAGCTACTGGCTCGTCAACGCGAGCTTGACCGTCACGTCGCCCGACCGGCACTGGGACGTCGCGCTGTGGGCGCGCAACCTGTTCAACCGCCAGTACGACCTGACGAAGAACTTCTTCCTGCCCGGCACCAACGTCGCCGCCGCGGGCCAGCCGCGCACCGTGGGCGTGCGCGTGACCTACACGTATTGAGGAATCGCCGGATGACGCGCCGCACCGACACCCTGAAACTCAACGCGATGCTCAACGGCGGCGGCAGCCATGTGGTCGGCTGGCGCCATCCGCTCGCGCAGCCGAACGGCAATCGCGACTTCGCGCATTTCCGCCGGATGGCGCAGACGGCCGAGCGCGGCAAGCTCGATGCGCTGTTCGTCGCGGACGTGGTCGCCACGCAGGGCAGCCACATCGATTCGCTACGCCGCAGCGCGCGCGCCGACACCTTCGAGCCGCTCACGCTGCTCGCCGCGCTCGCGGCGGTCACGCACCGCATCGGGCTGATCGCGACCGCGACGACGACCTACAACGCGCCCTACCACATCGCCCGCAAGTTCGCGTCGCTCGATCACCTGAGCGGCGGGCGCGCCGGGTGGAATCTCGTCACGTCGGTGGTGCCCGATGAAGCGGCGAACTTCGGCGCGGCGCCGCACCTCGCGCACGCCGACCGCTACGCGCGCGCCGACGAGTTCCAGCGCGTCGTGGCCGGGCTCTGGGACAGCTGGGAGGACGACGCATTCATCGAGGACAAGGCGGCCGGCCTGCATTTCGATCATCGCAAGCTGCACGTGCTCGATCATCACGGGCCGCACTTCAGCGTGCGCGGCCCGCTGAACGTCGCGCGCGCGCCGCAGGGGCATCCGGTGCTCGTGCAGGCCGGCTCGTCGGACGCGGGCCGCGAGCTCGCGGCGCGCTGCGCGGAAGTGATCTTCACCGCGCAGCACCGGCTCGACGACGCGCAGGCGTTCTATGCGGACGTCAAGGGCCGCCTCGCGCAATACGGCCGCCGCCCCGAGCACCTGAAGATCCTGCCCGGCGTGATGCCGATCGTCGGCGCGACCGAGGCCGACGCGCGCGACAAGCTGCGCGCGCTGCAGGACCTGATCGACCCGGTGCTCGGGCTGCGGCTGCTCGCCGACAACGCGGGCGATTTCGACCTGTCCGGCTATCCGCTCGACGGCCCGCTGCCCGAGCTGCCGCCGAGCAATCGCAGCAAGAGCCGCCAGCAGCTGATCGTCGATCTCGCGCGCCGCGAGAACCTGACGATCCGCCAGCTCTACGAGCGCTTTGCCAGCGCGGGCGTCGTGACCGGCACGCCGAAGACCATCGCCGATCGCTTCGAGGAATGGTTCCGGTCATACGGCGCCGACGGGTTCAACGTCGCGTTCGCATGGGTGCCCGGCGGCCTCGACGATTTCGTCGATCTCGTCGTGCCCGAACTGCAGCGCCGCGGGCTGTTCCGCACCGAATACGAAGGCCCGACGCTGCGCGATCAGCTCGGGCTGCCACGGCCGCCATTCTTTCGTCGCCCGTCGTCGCTGCGCGGCGATACGGTCGCGCCCGTCGGCGGAGGCGCCGCATGACGCGCCCGTTCCGTCTCGGCGTGCTCACGCGCGTGTACGCGCCCGACCCGTCGCCGCGCGTGCTGCACGACACGCTCGCGCTGATCGACGCGGCGGAAGCGCTCGGCTTCGACAGCGCGTGGGTCGCCCAGCACCATTTCGGCAGCGAAACGGGCCGGCTGCCGTCGCCGCTCGTGCTGCTGGCGGCCGCCGCGCGCCGCACCCGGCGCATCGCGCTCGGCACCGGCGTGATCGTGCTGCCGCTCGAATCGGTGCTGCGCGTCGCCGAGGATGCGGCCGTGCTCGACGCGTTGGCCGACGGCCGCCTGCAGCTCGGCGTCGGCGCCGGCTTCGAGCCGGACGTGTTCGCCGCGTTCGGCCGCGATTTCGATACGCGCGCGGCGCTGCAGGCCGAGGCGCTCGTGTCGTTGCGGCGCGCGCTGGACGGCGCGCCGCTCGGCCCGGCCGGCGTGACGCTGCAGCCGGGCGCGCCCACGCTGGCCGCGCGTCTGTGGCAAGCGACCAGCCAGGCCGAGGCGGTCGCGCGCAACGGTCACGGGCTGATCGTCGCGCGCACGCGCCCGGAACAGGACGGCGAAGCGGCGCTCGTGGCGCGCTATCGCGGCGCATGGACGCATCCGCACGCGCCGCGCGTCGCGCTCGTCCGGGCGGCCGTGCCCGGCGCCGATGCGGCGAGTGTCGAAACCGCGCTCGGCCCCGACATCCTGCGTTACGCCGAACGGCTCGCGCGGGCCGGCGGCGTACCGGCGCCCGCGCCGGCCGACGTCCCCGCGCTGCTGGACCGCTTCGGCGTGCTGCGCGGCGCGCCCGCCGACATCGCCGCCGCCCTGCATGCCGATCCCGCGCTGCCCGGCACGACCGAACTCGTCGTGCAGGTGCAGACCGCCAGCACCTCGCACCGCGACGCACTGCGGCGGCTCGAAGCCGTCGCGACGGCGATCGCACCGGCGCTCGGCTGGACGCCGGCCGCCGCCGGGCCCGAAGCCGCTTCGTTCACCTCCGATCCGATCCCGACATGACCCATTCGCCCTCTCCCGCACCGGCCGCGCGCCGGCCGTTCAAGCTCGGCTTTCTCACGCACGTGCACGGCACCGGCGACGCGCGCCGCGTCTACGCGGATCTCGAGACGCTGTTCGTCGCGGCGGAACAGCTCGGCTTCGACGGCGGCTTCGTCGCGCAGCATCATTTCCGCGCGGAGTACGGCCGGCTGCCGTCGCCGCTCGTGCTGCTGGCCGCCGTCGCGCAGCGCACCCGCCGCATCGAGCTCGGCACCGGCATCGTCACGCTGTCGCTCGAGGATCCGCTGCGGCTCGCCGAGGATGCGGCGGTGCTCGATGCGCTGGCCGGCGGCCGGCTGCAACTCGGGCTCGGCAGCGGCGGCGCGAACCTCGACGCGTTCGCCGCGTTCGGCTTCGACGTCGACACGCGCCAGGCGCGCTTCGCGGCCGCGCTCGAACGCCTTCAGGATGCGCTCGCCGGCCAGCCGGTCGCGCGCGGCGCCGCCGACGATGCGCCGCCGCTCGTGCTGCAGCCCGCGGCGCCGGGTGTGCGCGAACGCCTGTGGCATTCGCACGCGTCGCCCGACGGCGCGCGGTTCGCCGCCCGGCACGGCAACGGCCTGCTGCTCGGCACCGCCGTGCACGATCCGCGCACCGTGCAGTTGCCGCTCGCGCACGCGTATCTCGACGCATGGCGCGAACGCACGCACGCCGACGCAGCGCGGCCGCGCATCGGCGTGGTGCGCGCGGTGTTTCCCGCGCGGGACCGGCGCACCGCGCTCGCCGCGCTGGCGCCCGACGTCGTGCGGCACATTCCGTGGCTCGCGGCGAGCGGCCATCCCGACGTGACCGAGCCCGAGCAGATCGTGCGGCTGCTGAACGTCCATTACGGGCATCCGGACGACGTGATCGAAAGCCTGCGCGACGACCCGGCGCTGTTCCCGTTCGCCGACTATTTCCTGCCGGTCGTGCAATCGGAAAGCTCATCGCTCGACGACGCGCTGGCCCGGCTGCGCACGCTCGCGGAAACGATTGCGCCGGCGCTCGGCTGGCAGCCGGCGCGGGCCGCGGCATGAGCGCGTCGCGTCTGCTGCTGCGGCTCGACATCGGCTGCCACGCCGCGCGGCCGGACCCGGCGGCCGACTGGATCGCGATCGCCGAGGCCGGCGTGTCGGCCGGCTGCGATGCGATCCTGCTGCCCGTGCAGCGCACCGGCCCCGATCCGTGGATGGCGGCCGCGGCGCTCGTCGACGCGCTGCCGGCGCTGCGCGTGATGGTGACGCTGCAGGCGGGCGCGATGCTGCCCGTCGCCGCCGCGCATCTCGCGCAGAGCCTGCAGTCGCTGAGCCGCGGCCGTGCAGGTCTCGCAGTCGAAGCCGATGCGCCGGACGTCGACGCGACCGATCGCGCGATGCACCTGAACCGCGACCAGCGGCTCGCGCGCAGCGCCGAATTCCTGTCGATCCTGCGCGCGCTGTGGGCGACCGAATCGCCGCTGCAATATCGCGGCACCTACTACCGCGCCGAGCATGCGCGCCTGCCCGATCTCGCCGCGCAGCGGCCGCCCGTCTACTGGTCGGTCGCGGAGCGGCACGAGATTGCGTTCGCCGCGTCGTGGTGCGACGGGCTGCTGGTGCCCGCGAGCGCGCCGCCGCTCGCGGCGGCCGTCGAACACGCGTATCGCGCTCGCGGGCTCGCGCCGCCGCCGGCCGGCGTCGCGCTCCGGCGCATGATCCGGTTCGACGCCGCGCGCCGCGCGCGCGCCGCGCAGCGGGCGAACCGCCGACGAGGGGATGCATGAGCGTGGATTTCGCGTGGTTCCTGCCGACCAACGGCGACGGGCCGCATCTGGCCAACAGCGGGCTGCCGCGCCCGCCGACCTTCATGCAGGACTATCGGCCGGCGACGCCCGAATACCTGCGCGGCGTCGCCCGCGCGGCCGAGGCTGCCGGCTTCGACAGCCTGCTGCTGCCGATGGCCGCGGGCTTCGAGGATCCGTGGCTCGTCAGCGCGCAGCTCGCGCGCGCGACGCAGCGCATCGCGTTGATCGTCACGTTCCGGCCCGGGCTCGAGCAGCCCGAACAGATCGCGCGCAAGGCCGCGACCCTGCAACACATGAGCGGCGCGCGCCTGCGCCTGTTCGCGGTGAACGGCTCGAGCGCCTACGAGCAGCGCGCGCTCGGCGATTTTCTCGATCACGACGCGCGCTACCAGCGCACGTCCGAATACCTGCGGGTGCTGCGGCGTCTGTGGCAAGGCGGCGGCCATTCCGTCGCCGGCCGCTACTACACGCTGAGCCCCGCGCATGCCGGCGTGCCGCTCGCGACCCCGCCCGCGCTCTATCTCGGCGGCGCGTCGACGCTCGCCGAGCAGGTGGCCGCGAGCCAGGCCGATACGTACCTGCTGTGGGGCGAACCGCCCGACGCCGTGCGCGAGCGGCTCGCGCGGCTGCGCGCGCTGGCCGCGATGCACGGCCGCCGGCTGCGCTTCGGGCTGCGCGTGCACGTGATCGCCCGCGCGACCGAACGCGCCGCGTGGGCGCGCGCCGACGAATTGCTCAGCGAGATTTCCGACCAGACCTATGTCGACGCGCAGCGCAAGCTCGCCGCCTACGAGTCGGTCGGCCAGCAGCGGCAGACCGCGCTCAGCCGCGGCGCGCTGCGCTCGTTGCGCGAACTGGAGGTGTATCCGAACCTGTGGGCCGGCGTCGGCCTGATCCGCGGCGGCGCGGGCACCGCGATCGTCGGCAGCTACGACCAGGTCGCCGAGCGCATCCACGAATACCGCGCGCTCGGCATCGAGACGTTCCTGCTGTCGTCGTATCCGAACCTCGAGGAAGCGGCGCGCGTGGGCGAGGATGTCTTGCCGCGCGTCCGCACGCGCCTGGCACGCACGAGCCTGCCGTGATCGGCGGGAATCCGGCCGGTCGCGCCGCGGGCCGCCGGGTAGCCGAACCGCGGGCCGCCGGTCCGCCGGCCCGTCAGTTGTCGAACGCCGATTCCGGGCGTTGCTCGTTCAGCAGCCCGTAACGCGCGAGCAACGTGCGCATCGTATTGCGCGTGACGCCGAGCAGCGCCGCGGTGCGCACCTGGCTGAACCGGCAGTGCTCGAACGCCTCGCACACGACCAGTTCCTCGATGTCGCGCAACAGGCTTTCGCCGGGCGCGCGAAACAGCCGGCGCACGCCCGCGCGGATCTCGTCCTGAGGCAGCGCCGCCGCGTCGTCCGCGCGCGCATAGCCGGCGAGCGCCTCCGAGAACTTCAGGTGCTCCGGGCGGATCAGGTTGCCGTTCGACACGAGCAGCGCCAGATGCATGACGTTTTCCAGCTCGCGGATGTTGCCGGGCCACGGATACGCGTGCAGCGCCTGGACCGTGCCCTCCGACAGCATCGGCTGCGGCCGCTTCAGTTGCGCGCAATAACGCCCGCGGAAATGCTCGGCGAGCGGCAGGATGTCCTGCGGCCGCTCGCGCAGCGGCGGCAGGCGCACGCGGGCGAGATTGATCCGGTAGAACAGGTCCATCCGGAAATTGCCGGCCAGCACGGCCTGTTCGAGATCGACGTTGGTAGCCGCGACGACGCGCACGTCGACCGGCCGCGCCCGCGTCGCGCCGACGCGCGTCACCTCGCCCTCCTGCAGCACGCGCAGCAGCTTCGCCTGCAGCGGCGGCGCGAGATCGCCGATCTCGTCGAGAAAGATCGTGCCGCCGTGCGCTTCCTCGAAATAGCCGGCGCGGCGCCCCTGCGCGCCCGTGAATGCGCCGGCCTCGTGGCCGAACAGCTCGCTCTCCGCGAGCTGCGGGTTGATCGCGCCGCAGTTGACCGCGATGAACGCGCCCGTGCGGCCGCTGACATGGTGGATATGGCGTGCGACCAGCTCCTTGCCGGTGCCCGTCTCGCCGAGGATCAGCGCGGGCGCGGCGCTGGGCCCGATCTGCTCGACGAAGCGCAGCACGGCACGCGACGCGGGATCGGCGAACACGAGCGCCTTCGCGCGCACCGAAAGGGGGCGATGCTCGCTTTCCGGCAGCGAAATGAGCGGAGGGGAATCTGTGCGGTTGTCCATGGTCCGGGCGCGGGCGGACCGGTTGACGATACTGGCGTCCGCCCGAGGGTTTGATCTTAGTCAACCTCCGGCGCACCCGAAATACCGATTGCTGGGATGCTTCGCTGCTGCGCGCAAATAACGAATCCCCGGTGCGGCACACCGGACGTCATCCCGGCCGGGCCTTCGTCATCTCAGCCGACGAACCTCGCCTCCACGCCGCTTCGCACGACGAGGTCGAATCGCTCGGGCCGGATATGGAACACGGTGGATTCGCAGGTACGGCCGTCGGCCAGACGCGACGTCCGCCGCAACACGAGCAGCGGCGCGTGTTTTCCGGTCCTGAGCCGGGTCGCGATATCGTCCGGCGCGGCCACGGCCGTCACCGACATGTCGGCATCCGTGATGCGCCAGCCGAGCAAGCCTTCCAGTACCTCGTAGGTCGACATGCGCTCGGCCTGCTCGAAGGTGAAGGAGGACGCATCGGGCAGCAGGCAGGTCTGCGCGAGCGCGATCGGCTCGTCGTCCACCCAGTGCAGGCGCTCGAGATAGATGCAGCGCGTGACGTCGGCGGCGAATGCGTGCCGCAAGCCCGGCGGTACGTCGCACGCTTCCATCCGCAGCAGTTCCATCCGGGCTCGTGCGCCCTGCCCGGCAATCGAATCGTGGAGCCCG
Organism: Burkholderia sp. BCC0044; assembly: GCF_902832955.1. NCBI lineage: Bacteria > Pseudomonadati > Pseudomonadota > Betaproteobacteria > Burkholderiales > Burkholderiaceae > Burkholderia > Burkholderia sp. BCC0044. The sequence continues at coordinate 1,429,325 of NZ_CADFDO010000002.1, forward strand.
CGCAGCATGTCGAGCCGATGCCGCAGCCGCTGCTTCGCGGCGAACGTCCCCTTGCCCTGCTTGCGCTCGACGATGCGCGCATCGGTCAGCCGATCCAGCGCGAGCCTGACCGTCACGCGGCTCACCTGAAAACGCTCGCTCAACTGCGCCTCCGACGGCAGCTTGCCGCTCGGCTCGTACACGCCGCGTTCGATTTCGTCGCGCAGCGTCGTCGCGATCTGTTCGTAAAGCGACGTCGCGTCCTCACGCACCAACGTCATCGGTCGCTCCTTTCCGTGCTCGGCCCGCGCTATGCGCGATCTTCGATATCGATATGAAAAGCAATTGGATCGCTCAACTTGTATTAATACGTATTATGACATCTCGACAGACGGTCGGGGTGGCCATTTCAGGGCCCGACGCACGGGGAGCATATCAGTGACTGACAACGCAATCGGCACGCCGCCGCTCGACGGCGAGCAGGCCAGCCGGCCGACACGAGCCGAACCGGCAGCGGCGCCGCGCACCGATCCGCATGCGACGGGCCGGTCGCGCGGCGCGCAGTGGCGTGCCGCGATCGGCTTCGCCGCCGCGTGGCTCGCGTTCTTCGCGATCGCATGGTGGTTGCCTGCGCCCGCACATCTGTCCGCCGAAGGCAAGGCGACGCTCGCCGTGGTCGCGTGGGTCGCGATCGTATGGATCACCGAGGCGATTCCGGTCGGCGTGAGCGGCATTCTGCTGCCGATGCTGCTCGTGCTGTCGCACGCGAGCCCGTCGTTTCCGAAGGCGGCCAGCGGCTTCGCCGCGCCGGTCGTGTTCCTGTGCCTCGCCGCATTCCTGTTCTCCGCGATCATGCAGGCGAGCGGGCTCGACCGCCGCATCGCGCTGCTGCTGCTCGACCGGCTGAAGGTGCGCACGGCCAACGGCGTGATCTGGGCGATGTTCGCGGTGAATTGCGTGATGGCGCTCGTCGTGCCGGCCGCGAACGCCCGTGCCGCGACGTTGCTGCCGGTCACGAACGGCATCGTCCGGCTGTTCGGCGAGACGCCGCGCGAGCGCGCCGCGCGCAAGGCGATCGTGATCCAGACGCTCGTATACGGCGCGATGATCAGCGGCATGTGCATCCTGACCGCCCATCTGCCGAACATGGTCGTGTCCGGCTTGCTGGAGAAGCAGCTCGGCATCCGGATCTCGTACCTGACGTGGCTGAAACTGCAGTGGCCGTACCTCGGGATGTTCGCGATCACGCAGGCGTGGGTGCAGTTCCATTTCCGCTCGCGCGCCGTCGCGATTCCCGGCGGCCCCGGCGCGATCGCGGCGATGCGTCGTGCGCAGCCGCCCGCCGCGCGCAACGACTGGGCCGTGCTTGCGCTGTTCGCGGCCGTCGCCGTGTTGTGGGCCACCGAGCCGCTGCATCGCCTGCCGTCGGAAATCGTCGCGCTGATCGCGCTGGCGCTGCTGTTCGCGCCCGGCGTGCTGCGCTTCGGCTGGGCCGAGGTCGAACAGCGGACGATCTGGGGCACGCTGTTCCTGCTGGCCGGTGCGTTGTCGCTGTCGTCGGCGATCAGTGCGTCGGGGCTCGCGAACTGGGCCGCCGATCACGTCTACGTCGCCGCGCGCGGGCACGGCTGGTGGCTCGCCATCGCGATCGTGATGCTCGGCACGCACGTGATCCGCATCGGCATGCTGTCCAACGTCGCCGCCGTCACGATGATCGCGCCGATCGCGCTGGCGCTCGCGCCGCGCCTCGGGCTGCATCCGGTCGCGTTCACGATGCTCGTCAGCGATACCGACAGCTTCGCGTATCTGCTGCCCACGCAGATCACCGCGGGCGTCATCGCGTACAGCAGCGGCGCGTTCTCGACGGCCGACTACGCGAAAGTCGGCGCGGTGGCGGTGCTGATCGCGATCGTCTACGGCCTCTGCGTGATCGCGCCGTGGTACGCGTACATGGGCATTCCCGTCTGGGACGCGAGCGCGCCCTGGCCGTTCGCGCACTGAAGCGCCGGGTCTTCCATCGACATCTCCTCGCATTCTCCATGAACGAATCCAACGACACCCTCGATACCGTCGATGCGCGCGCCGCCGCGCTGCGCGACCGCCTGGGCCCGCACGTCGCGCCCCAAGGCCTGTACGAGCGCCACAAGCGCCTGCCGTTCGCCGGACGCGTGCAATGCAACGTCACGCGCCTCGAAGCCGGCGAGTGGAGCGAGATCGTGCTCGACTACGAAGTCGGCTCGTCCGGCATCGCCGACGGCGGCTGGCTGAAGGCGACCTTCAAGTTCTATTCGGACTGGGCGCTGTTCCAGACGAGCGACCCGGGCGCCGCGAACTACATCAGCGCGGAGTACCACGCGGCGGCGCTCGTGCCGGGCCAAAGCCCGGCCACCGTGCAGGCGCTGAACGTGCGCTTCGACCAGAAGGGGCACGAGCGGCCGTTCCAGAAGGCCGTGATCGTCGACGTCGTCGACGGCTACGTGAATGCCGGCGACCGGATCGTGATCCGCCTCGGCGACCGCCGCCGCGGCCCCGGCACGCGCGTGCAGACCTTCGCCGAAGACAACTTCCGCTTCCGGCTCTACGTCGATCCGCTCGGCACGTCGCGCTTCGTCGCGGTGCCCGGCGACGTATCGATCGACATCCGGGCCGGCGCGCCGTCCGACGTGCTGCTGAACGGCCCGCGCTTCGTGCGGCCCGGCACGCGCGCCCCGTTCCGGCTGTCGCTGCAGGACCGCTGGGGCAACGCGTGCCGCGACGTCGGCGGTCATGCGCGGGTCGTCGCGTATGACGCCCGCGGCGAGATCGTCTACCGGCGCGAACACGCGCTGCCCGACGCGGGCTTTGCGACCTGTGCGGTGGACGACCTGCCGGTCGACGCGGGCACGCTGCGCATCGTGGCCGACGTGCCCGCACGCGCGGACGTGCGCGCGGCCGAAGCGTGGCTGACGGTCGATGCGTCGCTGCCCGTGCCGCGCGCGCTGTATGCGGATCTTCATGTGCACGCGCATGACACGGTCGGCACCAACAGCCCCGAGTACAACGCGCGCTACGCACGCGACATCGGCGGCATCGACGTGCTCGGCTATACCGCGAACGATTTCCAGATCACCGACGAGAACTGGCGGCTCGGCGTCGACGCGGTCGAACGCTTCAACGAGCCGGGGCGCTTCGTCGCGTATCCGGTGCAGGAATGGTGCGGCAGCTCGACCGCGGGCGGCGACCACAACGTGGTGTTCCTCGGCGACGCGCGACCGGATTTCCCGTACAACGCGCGTGGCGAGCACAACCGGACGCTGGTCTGGAACGAGGACATGAAGGGGAATGCGGTCGAACTCGGCCGCTGGCCCGTCGAGGAACTGTGGGATGCATACGCGGACGATGCCGCGCAACATCTGGTGATGCCGCACGTCGGCGGCCGCCGCTACATCCCCGACTGGCACCATCCGGAACTCGAACGGCTCGTCGAGATCGCATCGTCATGGGGCCATTTCGGCTGGCTGTACCAGGACGTGATCGCCCGCGGCTATCAGCTCGGCGTCGCGGCCAGCGGCGACGAACATCGCGGCCGGCCCGGCGGCGGCGCACCCGGCGTGCAGGTGTTCGGCGTGCATGGCGGGCTGACAGGCGTGCTCGCGCCCGCGCTCGATCGACGGCGCGTCGGCGAAGCCCTGCGCGCGCGGCACACGTGGGCGACCACCGGCGAGCACAGTGCGCTGCTGGTTCGCTGCGGCGATCACCGGCAAGGCGACGCATTCGCGCACGAAGGGTCGGCGCGGCTCGACTACCGGCTGCTGGGCCAGTCGGGCTGGGAATACGTGGCCGCCTACGATCACGACGGCTTGCTGTGGGAACGCAACCTGCACGCGGAACTCGGTTATGCGGAGCGTCTGGTCCGGGTGCGCTGGGGCGGCGCGCGCATCCGCGACCGCTATCGGTGGGCCGCGTGGCGCGGCCGGATCCGGATCGTCAACGGCACGATCCATCGCTTCGGGTCGAACGGGTTCGAGCATCTCGAGGAATCGGCGTGGCGCACCGGCGCGACCGACATCGAGTTCCGCAGCGACACCTACGGCGACGCGGACAGCATCGAGCTCGACATCGGCAATCTGGCCGCCGCGACGATCGTGGTCGAAGGCACGATCGACAGCTTCGCGAAGGTCGGCGATCCGCTGCAGCGCAATCCGTTCGTGCACGCGCCGGCGTTCCGCTTCGAAATCAGCGGCGCGGAGTTGCTCGCGCGCGAAACGGCGACGCATGCACTCGGCGGCACGGAGCTGTTCGTCGCGGTCGAGCGTCTGACGGACCAGGCGCTGCCCGTCGATCTGGCAGGCAGCATCGACGTCGCGCCTCGCAACGCATCGTTCGGATACCGTCCCGTGTATTTCTTCGGCCGGCAGCGCAACGACAGCAAGGTGTGGTCGTCCGCGCAGTTCATTACGTTTCGGTGAAGCCGCGGTCGGATCCGATGCGTGATGGCGATGAACCCGGGTCGCCTCAGCGGCATAGCTCCTCGAGACGCTTGCCGTTCGTGCTCGGCCCGAAAATCCCGATCGACAGCACGACGACCAGCATGCACGTGGTGATGCCCGCAAACACGCCGACCACACCGAAATCCCGCAGGAGCGCCGCGATGATGAAGCCGGACATCATTGCGCCGACCCGGCTCGCGGAATACACGAGCCCGTTCGCGCGGCAGCGGATTGCGGTCGGAAAGAGTTCAGCCTGGTAGGTGTGGTAGCACACGGAGATGGTCTGGCCCGCCAGGCTGATCAGGACGCCGAGCGCGATCAGCAACGCGGCGGAGCGCGCGAAGGCAAACGCGATGCCGCATACGATCACCATGACCGCACCGCCGACGATCAACCATTTGCGCTGAACCCGATCGGCATACAGCATCGCCAGCATCGGCCCCACCGGCAGCGCGAATGCGATGACGAACGAATACAGCAAGCTCTTCGTCACCGTGATGCCCTGGCCGATCAGCAGTGTCGGCACCCAGTTGGCGAAGCCGTAATATCCGATCGCCTGGCACAGATTGAACACGACCAGCATCACGAATCGCGACCGATACGGGGGCCGCAACAGCTCCGCGAACGAGGCCCGGCGATGCAGCGGCTGATCGATGATCGGCAGCGGCGGCGACAGCGGCGCTCCCGCCTGCCGCGAGACGATCCCCTCGATCCTGCCCACGATCGCGTCGGCCTGCTCGGGACGGCCGTGCGATGCCAGCCAGCGCGGGCTTTCCGGCACCGAGCGGCGAATGAACCACACCAGTACCGCGCCGGCGGAACCGGCCAGCACCACGACGCGCCAGCCGTCGATACCGAAGACCGTCGTCGGCACGAGCCAGTACGACAGGATCGCGGCCACCGGGGCCGCCGCGAACATCACCATCTGGTTGAACGCCATCGCACGTCCGCGCATGTGTTGCGGCACGATCTCCGTCACATAGCTGTCGATCGTGATGATCTCGACCCCCACGCCGATGCCCGTGATGAAGCGCCAGAGTACGACCGCTTCGGGCGTCGTCTGGAACGCCATGATCGCCGAGCCGACCGAATACCACAGCAGCGAAATCGTGAACACCGATCGGCGCCCGAAACGGTCCGGCAGCCAGCCGAAACAGAACGTTCCGACGAACAGGCCAGCGAAGGTCGCCGCGATGAACCCCGCCATGCCGGTGAATCCGAAGAACGCATGCGTGGTCGTCGCGAGCAGCCCGCTTTTGGCCATGCCGGGCGCGATGTAACCGGTGAAGATCAGATCGTAGATTTCGAAAAAGCCGCCGAGCGAGATGAGCAATACGAGCACCCAAAGGTGTCGCGTAACGGGCAAGCGGTCCATCCGTGCGGAAATGGCCGCGCCCGGCTGAATGCCGACGGGCACGCTGGATGCGGCGAGCGGGCGACCGCCCGCGGTAACGGTCTGCTGCATGGCTATTCTGTCTCCATATGATCGTTTTCTTCGGCCTGGTTCCATCGGCCGATTCGCGGGCCGCGGCCGACGGCGTGCGCCAGCCGGCATCGCGTCCCGCACCGCGCTACAGTTGCCAGAGCGCGCCGACCTCCAGCTCGCGACGATAATGCGCGGCGCGCTTGGCATAGTCCGCGGCATTCTTCGCGATGGCGGCGATCTGCTCGTCACTCAGTTCACGCACGACTTTGGCGGGGGAGCCGAGAATCAGCGACCGGTCGGGAAACACCTTGCCCTCCGTCACGACCGCCCCCGCCCCGACGAGACACTGTCTGCCGATGACGGCGCCGTTCATCACGATCGCCTGAATACCGATGAGCGACCCGGCCCCGATCGTGCAGCCATGCAGCATCGCCTGATGCCCGATGCTGACATGCGCGCCGATTTCGAGCGGATAACCCGGATCGGTATGCAGCACCGCGCCGTCCTGCACGTTGCTGCGTTCCCCGATCGAAATCGCTTCGTTATCCGCACGCACCACGGCGTTGAACCACACGCTCGCATGCTCGCCGACCGTCGTGCGACCGATCACCACCGCGCGCGGCGCCACCCACGCGGACGCCGCCACGCGCGGCCGCTCGCCATCCAGTTCGAACAGCCTCATGCAACCACCTTGCCCTTGAGCCGTAAAAGCACTTCCTGCGTGTGTTCGCCGATCCGCGCGAGCGCGTGGCGCACCCCGGGACGTCGGCCGCCGATCGTGATCGGCAGCAGCACCACGTCGGTCATGCTGCCGTCGTCGGCCTGCATCGGGGCGAGACCTCCGCTTGCCTTGAGGTGCGGGTCGTCGAGCAACTGTTCCGGCCGCACGATCGGCGCATACGGGATGCCGGCCGCTTCGAGCTTCGGCGCCAGCGCGTCGGCGCGATGGTCTTTCAGCACCGCGCCGAGGCAGGCGAGCAGTTCGGGCCGCACCGCGACCCGCATCGCATTGTTCGCGAAGCGCGGGTCGGCCGCGAGGTCCGGACGCTCGAGCACGTCGCACAGCGTGACGAACTGCTTGTCGCTCACGGCGCCGATGAACAACTGCTCGCCGTCGGCCAGCGTGAATACGTCGTAGACGCTCCACGCCGACACCCGCGCGGGCATCGGCGGCGGCGGCTCGCCCGTCATCGCGTATTGCTGCATGTGCTGCGCGGACAGGAAGACGCAGTTTTCGAACAGCGCGCTCTGGACTTCCTGGCCGCGCCCGGTGACTTCGCGCTCGCGCAGGGCTGCAAGGACGCCGATCGCGCCGAACATGCCGCCCATGATGTCGTTGACGGACGTTCCCGCCCGCAACGGCCGCCCCACCGGGCCCGTCATGTAGGAAAGGCCGCCCATCATCTGCACGACTTCGTCGAGCGCGAGACGTTTTTCGTACGGGCCCGGCAGAAAGCCCTTGTGGGATACGCTGATCAGACGCGGATACCGTTCCGACAACGTGTGATGGTCCAGCCCGAGAGCCTTCATCAGGCCGGGCCGGAAGTTCTCGATCATCACGTCGCAGGAGCCGATCAGCTCGGCCGCGGTTTCGCGGCCTTGCGACGTGGTGATGTCGATGACGACGCTTTTCTTGTTGCGGTTGAACGACCGGAAAAAGCCGACGCCGAGGCCCGGCAGCGTACGCGTCTTGTCGCCGCCGGGCGGCTCGACCTTGATCACTTCGGCGCCGAGGTCGGCGAGGATCATCCCGCACGTGGGTCCCATGATCATGTGCGTGAATTCGACGACGCGCACGCCATCGAGCGGAAGCCTTGCATTGACTGACATGATGCGAAACCTCAGAGGGAAAGCGCGACGCCGTTGGCGTCACGTGAATACGTGTTCGGCAAGCCGGCACGCCAGAGGGCGCCGTGCAGGGTTTCGCCGTCGAGCCAGCGCGCGATCTTCGCGCGCAGCGCAAGCAGCGCGGGCAGATCGATGCCTGTCGCGATGCCCATGTCGGCGAGCATGAATGCCAGATCCTCCGTCGCGGCATTGCCGCTCGCGCCGGGTGCATGCGGGCAGCCGCCGATCCCGGCGAGCGACGTGTCGAAGCGGGCGACGCCCGTTTCGAGCGCCGCGTACACGTTGGCGAGCGCGAGGCCGCGCGTATCGTGGAAATGGCCGCACCACAGGCGCTCGCCCACCCGCTGGCGCGCGTTGCCGAACAGGTCGGCCACCGCGCGCGGGCCGGCATAGCCCACGGTGTCGGCAATGCTGACGTAATCGGCACCGGCGTCCAGCAGCGCCTGCATGTAGCGCAGGACGTCGTCGGGCGCCACGCGACCTTGCAGCGTGCAGCCGAATGCGGTGCCGATACCGCCTTCGATCAGCGTCTTCGCGCCCGACGCGTCACGCTCGGCGCGAATCCGCGCGACTTCCGTGACGACTTCATCCGGTGTCTTGCGCAGGTTCGCGACGCTGTGCGCGCGGCTCGCGGACAGCGGCACGAGCAGCAGATCGGCGCCGGCGTCGAGCGCGGCCTGCGCGCCTCTCAGGTTCGGCACGAGCACCGATACGGACAGGTCCGGCAACGTCTTCGCGAACGCCACGAGTTCGACCGTGTCCGCGAGTTGCGGCAGCAATCGGGCGGGCACGAACGAACCGACTTCGATTTCGCGTTGGCCGGCCGCGTACGCGTCGCGGATCCATTCGATCTTGTCGTGCGTCGGCACGATACGCTGAATGCTCTGCAGACCGTCGCGCAGCCCGACTTCCCGGATGACGACGTCCGACGGGAACAATGGCATGGGTGTCTCCGTGTTTTCGCCGGTCATGGAAACGCCGACGCTGTGCTAACTTTAGACTTGCCAATATCTCAGTAAAGAGACGATTCGGAACCTTCATCGTTCCGAACCGGAATGCCACCGGAGACGCATCGTGCGGGACCTCGATTTGAAGACGTTGCGGCTGTTCGTTTCGGTATGCGATCACCGCAACATTGCCCGTGCGGCAGAAGAGGCCCATATCGAGCCCTCTGCCATCAGCAAGCGCATCGCGCAGCTGGAGACCGATCTCGGCGCCCCCCTGCTGGCGCGTTCGCGACGCGGGGTCGCGCCGACGAGCGCGGGCATGGCGCTGCTCGAACACGCACGCACCGTGTTGTTCACGCTCGAACGAATCGGCAGCGACATCGCCGCATTCGGCGGCGGACTACAGGGGCGCGTGAGCATTTGCGCGTCGGCCTCGGCGATCGCGGAAGCCCTGCTCGACGATATCGCGGCGTTCATGAGCGAAGCGGCGAACGCCAATATCCGCGTCGACGTGGAAGAGCGCCTGTCGAACGAGCTCGTGCGTCAATTGCGCGAAGGGGCGGCGAGTGTCGGAGTGTGCTGGGACAACGTCGATCTGCAGGGGCTGCAGTACCGGCCCTATCGACGCGACCGGCTCGCGCTGGCCGTTCCCCCCGACCATCCGCTGGCGCGGCACGCGCAATTGAATTTCGATCAAACGCTCGCATACGCGCACGTGGGGCTGCCGCCGTCCACGGCCGTGCACACGATGTTACGGCGCGCGGCCGGCCGCGCCGGGAAGGTGCTGTCGTACCGCGTCATCGTGTCGAATTTCGATGCGGCGTTCCGGGTCGTCGCGGCGGGTCTCGGCATCAGCGTCGTACCGGTCGAAGTGGCGACGACCTATCAGGCGGTGTTTGGCGTGAAGATGATTCCGCTCGTCGATCCGTGGGCGGAGCGGCAGTTCATCGTCTGTTTCAAGCATTTCGAATTCCTGCCGCCCGCCGCGCAGCGAATGGTCGATCACCTGGTATCCCGGGCGGCGCCCTCGACGCATGAACCGATGTGACCGGGCGGCAGCGCAGTCGGTTCACAGCGGTGGCCGCCGCCGTTCGCCGCTCGGTGGATCAGCCGGACCGCCCAATCGGGATCATCGATCGCGCAAGCGGGCTCGTCTGGTAGCCCAGTTTCTCGATGGTCTCCTTCAAGCGGAACTCCACTTCCGGCGAGAAGCGCTTGGTCCCGTTGACATATTTCGATACGGTCGCGACAGACACTTCTGCTGCCATTGCCACGTCGCGGATCGTCGCGTTCGCGCCTTTTTTCACATGCGTGGAATGTATTCGGAATACCGGACGATTGTCGCAGAAAGTACGTCGGGCGAGAAATGACGCCGCTGTATCCAATCCAGATTGCCGCCGACCAGGCGAGGACGGAATGACGCCCGCCCCCTGAAATTCCCGCTCGCCCGGACGGCCGCGGCCCAACCGCGGTCGTTGCAACGCAACGTGCACGGAATCCTCCCGCGCTACGTGCATGCCGCATCACGCGCCGGCACGTCGACGGCCGATTCCATGAACCGTTGATCCACTATCGCGGCAATGCGCTGGGCCGTTTCGGACAACGCCCGGCTGATCTGCTCGACCGATAGTGCGTTCGCGTCCCCCGACAGTGCGAGGTACGGGCATGCGAGGATCGCGATGGCCGAACCCGATTTGCCGACGAGCGGTGTCGCGATATCGACGACGCCGGGAATTCGCTCGTTGGGACGGCACAGCGCGCCGTCGACCCGACAGGACGGCAACGCTTCGTCGCCGAACGGCGGATTCGGCGACTCGACCTCGTGCCCGTTGGCCCGCGACAACCGGAGCCGCACATCGTCGTCCTGCAAGGCCAGGTACATCTCGCCCGCCGCGCTGCCGTGCAGCGGCATGCGCGTCCCGACGCGGACCGCGATGTTCCATTCCGTCTCGGCGCTGGCCGTTGCGATGACGATCATCGTGTCGCCGTCGAATACCGTCAGGTAACAGGACTGGACCGTCTGCAACGCGAACTGTTGCAGCAGCGGCGTGACGAGCGCGCCAAGCGATCGGGTCGGCGCATGATGCTGCCCGAGAAAGTACAGCTTCATGGTCAGCGCGTACCGGTCGTAGCGATCCACCCGATAGATGTACCCGCGCTCCTCCAGCACCTGCATCATCCGGTACAGCTCGCTTCGGCTGCGCTTCAACGCGCGGCAGATGTCCGCCTGCGCCATGCCGTACTGGCGATTGATGAGCAGCTCGAGGATATCGAGGCCTTTCTCGAGCGCCGGCGCGCGATAGCTGGTCTTTTTCTTGTGCCCCGGGCTGTCGGGAGGATCGACCGGGTCCGTGTCGGGATTGCGCATATGCCACATTGCCTCTGGAATTCAGCTCATTCGAGTCACGCCGTCACGACCTGCGTCGCATCAGGACGCCTGCGACGGCCAGCCGTCAACTTGCGTCCGGCCACCATGGCTGCGGCGTTTCCCGGATCAGGTAGTCGTCGAGGTTCTTGCCGGCCAGCCAGCGCGGGCGGGCGCCCTTCCCCGACCATGAGCGGCCCGTGTTCGGGTCGTAGTATTTCGCCGGCGCCTTCCGTTGCCGCGCCTTGATGAAGCCCGCCGCACGCAGCAGTTCGATTTCGGTGATGCCGAACTGCCGGACGTGCTCGGCAATCTCCTTGAGCCGGGCCTGCTTCTCCTGCTGCCGGACTTCCTCGACGATCAGGTTCAGTCGACCCAGTTGCTGTTGCAGTTCGCGGATGGTGGGACTTTTCATTTGACACGTTCAGGGGAAACTCGACAGGTTGCCGCTCGACCGCGCGATACGGCGCGGCGTCGAATGCGGGGCTTCGAATGCGGAACGAGGACGAAACGCCCGCTCACGAAGGCTGGATCGCATGAATCACGCCGCGCAGATTCCTGCATGACGCCTCGTTGACGCGCGGCAGCGCCGCATGCACCTGGTCGCGCAGTTGCGGCAGCTCCGACACGAAGCGGTCGAGCACCGCCGCCAGGCGCGCCGCGCGCATCGCTTCGTCGGGTTTCATCAGGAACGTGTCCGGCAGCCCGAAATGACTGAAAAGCCCCTGGAACTTGTCCTGATAGGTCAGCGCCGCAACGGGCACGCCCATGCCGAGACTGGCGATCGCGAGATGCATGCGGCCGGTCACCACGCCGTCGACCTGCCCCGAAATGGCCTTCAGCTCGGCCGCCGACATGCGGGCGCGCGGGTAGCACAGCCGGTCGCCCATCGTCGCGGCCAATGCGTCGTGCAGCGGCTCGAGGCAGGTATCGTCGCCGTCGCGGCCGCGATAGTCGTGAGACAGCAGCACGATGGCGACGCGATGCCGCTGCGCGAGCCCGCGCAGCGCCGCCTGCGCCGACGCGACGAGCGCGGCGATATCCGCGTCGCTGGCGCGGCGAATCAGCATCGGGTGCAGGTTGAACGCGATCACGATGTCGCCGGCCGCACGCCGCGATTCGACCCACGACGCCGTGCGCCTGACGCAATCCGACGCGTCGTCCGGTTGAAGCATGAAGGCGGAATCCGCGACGAGCTCGGCGGGCGTCGAACTGAAACGCCTGAATCGGTCGAGCGAGACGCCGTCGCGGACGTTGACCAGCAGCCGCGCATCGATTTGATCGAACGCACGCCTCAGTTGCCGGTACGGCTCGCGGTTGAAGCTGAAGCCGAGAATCGTGCCGGCCACGCCGCGCCTGACCAGCAGGTCCGCCGTCGCCAGCAGCCGCAGCGACGTCATCGGCGAATAGTAGCCGTCCATCACGTCCGCGCCGATGACGACCACCGCGCTGGGTTGCAATGCGGCAAGCCGTTCGACGACGTCCATCAGCCGCCACGGCTCGCGCCATGCGTCGACGGCTCGAAAGCCGAGCCGGGTCGCGGCGTCCGCCGCCTCCGGCGTGGCCGTGACGACCGACACCTGCAACGCGCCGTTGGCAAGACGCAAGCGCTCGACGACCGCGCGGAGCATCGCCTCGTCGCCTTTCGAGCCGACCAGCGTCCACGGATCGCACGGCAAGATCAGCAGATGCGCGCCGGACGTGGCGGCGCCGCCCGCGCCACGCCGTGCAGCCTCGCGACGCCATTGCCGGGTCAGGCGCGTGACGTACAGCCACACGCGCAGACGCTGCTTCAGATCGGCCAGTTTCGTCATGTTCGATTCCCCAGTGTGGTTCGACGGTTTCGATGAAGGCATCCGTCATGCGGGTGCCGCAGCCGGCCGCCGTCGGAGCGTCTCGCGCAGGACACCCAGTTGCGTTTCGTGCCAGGCCAGCGCCGCATCTCGCGCCGCCGCCCCTTGCGCGACACGATGCGCGCAGTCCGTCGCGAGCCGGACGAGCGCATCCGAAAAGCCCCGTGGATCACCATCCCGCACGACGGACACGCCGCGCAGGTCGTGTTCGCCGAGGCCGCGCGCACCGGTCCGCGTGCTGACGATCGGCACGCCGAGCGCCATGCTCTCGAGCAGCTTGATGTTGATGCCGGTGCCGAGCAGCATCGGGTTGATCGAGATCGGCGCGATCGCGAACGCGTCGCCCAGCTCGGCGACGATGCCGCGCTTGACGATGTGCGGCCCGCCCGGCACGGCCGCCGCGATCGTGCCGGCGAGATGCAGGCGAAACGCCGGCAACCGCGCGACGACGTGCGGCAGGATCTCGTCGACGAAGTACTTCACGGCATCGCGATTCGGCTGGTTGTCGCTGCCGAGAAAGGTCGCGTCGGCATGCGCGGCGCAGTCCACCTGCGGCGGAAACGCCAGCAGGTGGCTCAGGACCGCGACGGACGGCGTGTCGCCGCCGCCGAGGCGCGCCGCCAGCACGTCGCCCTCCTCGGCCTGGATGGCCAGCGCGACGTGCGCGCGGCGCAATCCGTCGCATTCCCGTTCCGGCGGAATCGAGAACATGTAGCGCTTCGCGCCGGCGCGGCCGATGAACGGCACGTGCCGGTCCGCGAAGATGTCGTGCGTGTCGACGACCTTCACGACCGTATCGGGAAACGCATCGAGCGCACGCGAATAGAACACGTACTCGACGAACACGGCGTCGAATGCATGGCGGTGCTGCAGCGCGCGCAACTGCGCGGAGAAGCTGTCGCTGAACAGTTCGTCGAGCCCCGTGTAATAGGCATGCCGGCTGCCGGCCGCTTTCGCGGCGAGGCGGCGCGCGAGCCACGCGACCCGCTTGAGTCGATAGCGCGCCAGCGCCAGTCCCGCACGGCGCAGTACCGACACGCGCTCGGCGCCGAACTCGTCGCGATGCGCGTCGAGATCCATGCCGCCCGTCTGGCGCGACTCGAGATAGACGAAATGCACGTCGTAGCCGAGCGACCTCACCGCCCGCGCGAGATTCAGCACGCGACTGCGGTTGCCGGCATTGACGGGAAACAGCGGAATGGGCGAAACGATGGCGACTTTCATCAGGCATTTCCTTTGAGCGGAACGGGCGGCGGCGCGCCGTCCGGCGCACGGTGACGAATGGCGACGAAAGCGCCCACGCGCACGGACTGTCCTCGCGCGAAGCCGACCCCGTGGACATAGACGCCTTTCTCGTGATCGGCGTCGTACGCGAACGGGCCGCCCGGCACGGGCAGCCACCGGAATTGCGCGTCGTCGAGCGTGCGCGCCGGCGTGTCGGTGCGCAGCGTCATCGGCGGATAGGCGCCGACACGCACGGCGGCGGCCCCCGCGCCGCCCCCTTCCGGTACGCGCACCGATGCGTAGAGGTCCCAGCGCCCGTCGCGCGGCAGCTTGTCGAGCTTGAGCTGGATCGCCCATGCGCCCGAATCGCCGCGAATCGCGATCGCCGCGCCATCGAGCGAACCCGGGTCGGCCACCATGCGCGCGCTGTCGTAGAGGTTCACGCGCGACACGTCGATCGCGCGCCAGTCGCCGTCGGCAAGACCCGCCACGAGCGGCGGCGCGACGACGGCATGCCGGTCGATATCGAGCAACGCGCCGAGTGCCGCGAGATTGCCGCTTTGCCGATACTGGCGGATACCCGCTGCCGAAATCGCCGCGTCGAGACGGGCGCGTCGCGCGCCGACGTCGAGATCCCAGCCGTCCTGTGCGGCGCGCGCCACATAGCGGTCGCGCAGCGCCAGAATCACGAAATCGAGCGGCACGCGCGTCTGGCGCACGCGCGCGCTGCGCACGGCATCCGCGTCGACGGCACGGGCGGCCGCGTCGAAATCGCGTTCCGACTGGCGAACGAAGTCGTACGTGTACATCGACATGCCGACCGGCGTCTGTTCGGCGAGCACGTCGCCGCTCGCGCGCAGCGCCGCATGCATCCGGTCGATATAGCGCATGACGGCCGGCGCTGCCGCGCCGTAATAGGCGTCGCAATATTCACGGACGAGCGCGCGCGGGTCCGCCGTCGGCGTCCAGAGCAACCGGGCGATCAGCCACACGCGCAGGCTCGCGAATTCGCCGCCGCGCGACTGCCAGTCGCCCTCCGCGAAGTAGCCGTCGACGTTCGGCAACGTGGCGAGCCACGCGATGCTGCGGCCGACCGGATAGAGATTCGGTGTCGGCTGCAGGTAGCCGCCGAAGTTCACGACGTGATCCCATACGGTGACGTGCCGCGCGATCTCGTTCCATTGCTTCAGGCCGTCGCGCAACCGCGCGTTGCGGTCCTCGTTCAGCGCCACGCTGTAGTCGACCTGGATCGTCATCGGATACACGCGCACGTGATCCGGAACCTGCATGCCGTCCGGCGGCGCGAAGCCCCAGTGATAGGCCGGCATCGCGAAGCGCGCGCCGGGCACTGCGTCCCGGACCTGCGCCGACACGCCCCGCACCAGGTCGAGAAACGCCGCCGACAGCGCGCCGCCATGCGCATCGGCGAACGCGCGGCTGGCCGCGTCCGGGTCCCAGCCCCAATCCATGTCGCGGATGCCGAACCAGATGCCGCCCGGATCGGGAACACGCTTCAGGCGCTTCACGATCTCGGCGGCCATCGTGGCGCGGACGTCGGCCGACATCATCGCGAGTTGCCCGCCCGCATACCAGGAGGGGTGGACACCCGCGTAGCGGTCGTGCGGCACGAGCGTCCAGAAGTCGGCGTCGCCGTCCCGCGCGAGCCAGCTGCGATCCCACATGTCGATCCCGGGCGGGGACGCGCGATACGACGTGCCGTGCGATTTGCCGTTCAGCAGGTTATGCGCGCGAAACGGCTCGTCCTCGCCTTCCGCGCTCAGCACCTCGCGGTACGCGAAGCGCGGAACCTGCCGGACCGGCGCCGCGTCGACGCGCAACTCGGCCTGCCGCGGCACGTCGGTCGCATCGGGCGCGAGCCACTTCACGCCGAGCTGGCGGTCGAGCCACCAGTACGCACCGAACAGCGTGCCGCGCGGGGTTGCGCCGGCAATGACGAGGTCGGTCCCGCTGCGGCAGATGACGAAGCCGTCGCTGCCCAGCCCCGCCGCGTTCGCCGCCCCGCATCGCTGCGCCGCGTGTTCGCCGCCGACGACGATGGCCGGCGCCCGGTCCCGGCTGTCGTCCGACACCGCGAACGACGCGCCGCTGATCCGCGCCAGGTAATCGGCAATCTCGTCCGCCGCATGGCGCGTGACGGCATCCGCCGCACCGGCGCGCACGCGGTAGCGTGCGACGCCGTCCCGGGCGAGCAGCACGCGCGACGCCGATGCCGATGCCCGCGCGTGCCCGCTGCCCGCATGCAGGTCGTGCGCCGGCGGTACGGTCCGCGCGCCATCGGCGCCCGCCGCGCCGAGCGCGGCCAGCGCGCACGCTGCGGCGGCCGCGGCACGCAGGGCGAAGCGATACGGCCGGACGCGCGTCATTGCCGGGCGATCCGCGACACGCCGGGCGGCAACGACAGCGGCACGTGGAACTTGCGGTAGAACCGCCACAGGCTGCGCAGATGATGCCGACCGGCGCGCGAGGCGGGGCTCGCCGCCGACTGCCGCTGATGCTCGTGCACGAGCGTGACGCCCGGCATGCCGAGCACGCGATAACCGGCCAGCCAGGTCCGCGCGCACAGATCGACGTCCTCCATGTAGAGGAAATACGATTCGTCCATGCCGCCGAGCGACTCGAACAGGTCGCGTCGCACCACGAACCCGGTTCCCATCACCCATTCGGCGTCGAACGGATTGCCGCACGACCACGCATCGATCATCAGATGCTGATCCATCCGCGCGCGGAAGCGGTCCGACCGGCCAAGCGCGGTGCGGCGCGCCAGGATGTCGAGCCAGCTGTAGAACCGTCGTGCCGAATACTGGCGCCGGCCATCGGGATACTGAAGATCGAGCCCGACGAGGCCGGCCTCGGGGCGCGTGTCGAACAGGTCCAGCACCCTGGCCAGCCCGTTCTCGCTGAAACGCGTATCGGGATTGACCACCAGCACGTAGTCGCGCCGGCATGCGGCCATGCCGAAGTTCACGCCCGAGCCGAAGCCGCGATTGCAGGCGGCACGCAACAGCCTCACGCCGCGCGGCAGCTCGCGACGCAAGCGCGCGTACGAGTCGTCCCGCGACGCGTTCTCGACGACGACGATATCGTCGGCGAGCGCGACGCGTAGCGCCGTCAACGACGCCACGCATCGAATCGTCAGGTCGGGCGTGCCGTAATTGACGACGATGACGCTGATTCTTCCTTCGGTTTCCATCGTGATACCCCGCGCCGTGGTGGATTGTGTCGGCCGGTTCGCCCGGCTCTGTGGGTTGACGTGCGCGTCAGGCCGACGCGCCGACCTGCTCGACGAGCTGCCAGAACCGGTTCGCCGACGTGTCCCAGTCGAACCGGCGGACCCGTTCGCGGCCCCGCGCGACGAGCGCGTCGCGTGATGCGGCCTCCGTGCCGA
The DNA here is from genome assembly GCF_902832955.1 of Burkholderia sp. BCC0044. NCBI lineage: Bacteria > Pseudomonadati > Pseudomonadota > Betaproteobacteria > Burkholderiales > Burkholderiaceae > Burkholderia > Burkholderia sp. BCC0044. Next base: position 1,446,842 of record NZ_CADFDO010000002.1, read on the forward strand.
GCCGGCGCATCGCGACCGCGATGTCGACGACCGACAGCGGATTGACGAGCATCGCGGCGGGCCCCGCCACTTCCGGCATCGCCGACACGATCGACGTCAGCACGGGCACGTCGGACGCCATCGCCTCGAGGATCGGCAGGCCAAACCCTTCGTACTGCGACACGAAGGCAACGAACAGCGCGCCCCGATACAGCTTCGGCATCGCATCGTTCGGCAATACGCCTGCAAATACGAGGCCGTCGGCGCATCGGTGCTGCGCGGCGTGCGCGAGCAGTGCCGGATCGGGATCGCCGGTCAGCATCAGGCGCACGCCGAGCGGCAACAGTCCGCTCGCACCGAACGCCTCGATGAGCCGGTGCAGATTCTTGTAGTTGCGCCGGTTGCCCGGATAAAGAACGTACGGAAACGGATAGTCGAGCGTGTCGAGATTGCGCCGGTACGCATCGTCGGTTCCGTTGTGGATCACGTGAACGCGCTCCGGCGGCATGCCCGACCAGCGCAGGAATTCGTCGCGCGTGAACTCGGACACGCAGACGATCGCAGTGCAACGCCGGTACAGCGGCCGAAGGACGGTGTCGTAGTAGAGGCGATGCGCGCGTGTATAGAAGTGGCGATGCGTGAGGTCGTGCACGACGACGACCGACGGGAAGCCGGGCAACGTGGCCGGCACGAACCCGGGATTCCAGAACACCGCGTTGCGGGCCGGCAGCCGCCGCAGCGCCCGGCCCAACGCCAGCGGCGACAACGGGTGCGCGACACCGCCGCCGACCGCCAGCGGGGCGATGCGCACGGTCGACGGCGCGCGCTCGGCGTAGGCCGCCATCACGTTGTAGATGCCGGTGCCGACCGGCCAGCGCGTGTCGGTGTAGACCGTGAGGGGAGCGCGCCCGGCGCGCGCATCGATGTCGGTCGACGGAGAGAAGATCGTGCTCATCGCTCAGTCCATCCAGCCAAGCAGCCGATGCGATGCGGCGATCCAGTAGTACTTCGCGCGGCGGGGATTGCGGCGCACGCACGACAGCACACAGCCGGCCACGGGCCGCGCGATCATGTAAAGGACGTAGGCGAGCGGATAGCGATTGATGCGCAGCACATGCCCGAACCCGCGGTTGTAGCGCCGTCCGCGCGCATACGCATGCTCGTCGAGCACGGCGAGCGGCTCGGGATGATGGACGCGCAGATGCGGGTCGTAGTCGATCCGGCAGCCGGCCCGCAACGCGCGGACCAGGAAGTCCACCTCTTCCCCCGCCCCCCAGCGCGAGGTCGCGCCGACGCCCAGGTCGACGTCGAACTGCCCCGCCGCGGTCACGGCGGTCCGGCGCAGGAAGATCGTGTACGACGTCGCGCACACCCACACGTTGAAGCGGTTCACGGTCTGCGCGGCCGTCGCCCACCGCCCCTGCGACGGCCGGCCCGCGGCGTCGATGCTCATCCCCGTCACGCCGTCGATCGTCCGGTCGGCCGACAGGCGCGCCGCAACCGCATGGAGCATGCCGGGCCGATACCAGCAGTCGTCGTCGGGAAAGCCGACCACGTCGCCGGTCACGGCCTTCAGCCCGACGTTCGTCGCGCGCGACTTGCCCTTCGCCGATCGCAGGTGGACGATCGTCAGCCGGTCGCGATACCGGTCGACGATCCGCTCGACGCGGTCGTCCGGATTCTGGTCGACGACGATGACTTCGAGGTCGGCATAGGCCTGCAGCAGCAGCGAATCGAACATGCGCTCGATCTCGTCGCTGCGGCCGAGCGTCGCCATGATGAGGGAGAATTTCATCGAATATGCCCGGACGGGAAAAGGGATCGGGGCCGCGAGACGCGCGGCGCGGTGCGGGCTTTCCGGCGTGCCGCCCGCGAAGCGCAGGCGAACGACGCGAGAAAGCCGATGAACAGGTAAGACGTTTCGCTCTGGTGCATCGGGTTGATCAGCGACCACGCGGCGATCGGCGCCAGCACGACCATCGCGCGCCGGCCCTGGCCGAGGCCACCGAAGAACACCGCCCACGCGAGCAGTCCGATCGGGCCGGCGACCAGCATCAGGTCCAGCGGCGCGCAGAAGACGGCGCTCGTGCCCTCGCCGAGCCCGCGGACGGCCACGGCCGAGTGCGAGAAGTAGTGTTCGACGAAACCGAAGCCGTGGCCGATCCAGTCGCGGCCGACCAGCTTGATCGACTCCGTGAAGGCCAGCCCGCGCTCCTGCTGCAGCCGGACCTGCAACTGGTCGCCGGTCAGTTCGCGCGTGAACAGGTACAGATAGAACCCGGCCCCGACGGCCATCGTCAGCACCTTCGCGAACACGTAGCCGCGCACCTGGAGCAGGATCACGATCGCGCAGGCGATCAGCACCGTCTTCGATTCGCTCAGCAGCGTCACGACCAGTGCGAGCGCCACGAACTTCACGACGTCGGGAATGCGGCGCGGCGACTGCAGGAAACACGCGTAGGCCGTCAGGAAGAAGAACGCGGCAAACCAGTTCCGCTCCTTGAACGAACCGTGAATCGCGTTCTGCATGAAGTCGACTTTTTCGTACAGCACCGGGACGTTGAAGTACTGCAGTGCGTACTGAAACGCCAGAAATCCCGCGATCGCGACATAGCCGAACGGCAGCGGCCGCTGGCGCGCCCGCGCGCCGTAATAGCGGCCGATCAGATAGAACGCCGGCATCACGAACACGAATTTCACGATCTGCTCGGCCGCCTTGAAGTGCGGGTAGCCGGACAGGAACGTCGTCGACAGCGCGGCGCCGACGAACAGCGCGAAGGTCCAGATCTGCCACGCGCCGACCGGAATCCGCCGCCGCACCAGCAGCACCGGCAGCACGAGCACCGCGAACAGCTGGCCGAGCTGCGCGCCGCCGATCTTCAGGAACTGGATCGAGTTCAGCAGCAGCAGCGCGAGCAGCACCGCGTCCGCGAGATCGAAGCGCGCGTGCGGCCCGAGCGTCGCCGCACCGGACGACGACGCGCGCTGCCGCGGCACCTGCCGGACCAGGCCGTTCATGCCGCTTTCCTCGCCTCGCGCAACGCGATCAGCATCGACACGGTTTGCCGTGCGGCCTGACGACGCAGCATCCAGGTCGCGCCGGCATACGCGGCGACGAAGCAGACGATCCGCACCGCCAACCGGACCATGACCGGCACGCCGCCAAGGTGCGCGCCGAGTTGCGACACGAGCAGCGCGCAGCCGAGCGCGAGCAGATAAGGCGGCACGAGCCGGCCCAGCAGGCGGCCGGGATCGATCGACAGTTCGACGACGATGGCGCCGAAGCTGAGCGGCGTGATGCACAGCACCGCACCGACGTACAGCCATGCGAGCCCGGCGACGTCGTGCGACGGCAGGCACAGCATCGCGCCCAGCACCAGCGCGAGCTTGACGACCGTGAGCCACATCGTGACGTTGGGCCGGCCGCGCGCCGACAGGAATGCGCCGTTGACGAACTGGACCGTCTGGATCGCGCCGAGCGCCATCAGCGGCGTCATGATCGCGGCGCTGTCAGCCCAGCGCGCGCCGAACAGCACGATCGTGACGTCGCGGCTCAACACGGCCATCAGCACGAACAGCGGTGCCGCGGCCATCGCGGCCAGCGCCGTGACGTCGAGGTAGGTGGCCGCCATCTTCCCGGCGTCGTGCGCGACGCGCGACAGCACCGCGAGCGCCACGTCGGTCGCGGCGCGGCACAGCAGTTCCAGCGCGGTCTGGTAAAGCCGCGCGCCGATCGCGTAGAGGCCCAGCCCGGCCGCGCCGTACAGCGCGACGACGATCAGGTCCACGGTGCGCGTCGCCCACCAGTCGATCAGTCGCGCCGCAACGACATGGCCGCCGAAGCGCGCGATGGGCCAGAAAGTCGACGCGTCGCGCCGGCCGCGCGGACGCCACACCGGTCTGCGCCAGAGCCAGAGCGCGGACATCGTCATGAAGGTCGCCGCCTGCGCGATCAGGCTCCACGCACCGGCGCCCGCCACCGCCAGCGCGACCGCCACGGCGCCCGCGACGCTCACCGACACCAGTTGACGCACCGCCAGCGTACGGAAATCCAGCCGCCGCTTGTACAGCCCTTCCTGGAACGCACTCGCCGAACCGATCGGGACGAACACGCAGGCGACCCGCAGATACGGCGCGAGGCCGGGCACGCCCAGCCAGGTCTCGACGTGCCCGGCCAGCGCGAACAGCACGGCCGCGAGCACGACGGCCGTCGCGATCGACACGACGAACGGCCATTCGAGATCGTCGTCGTCGAGCGTCGCGCGCTGCACCAGCGCGTCGCCCAGACCGCCCTCGGCGATCATCAGGACCAGCGACAGCGACAGCGTGACGGCCGCCGCGAGCCCGACGTCGGCCGGGCCGAGCCAGCGCGCGACCAGCAGGTACGCGACCAGCGTGACGAGCTTGCCGCCCCAGGCCTGCACCAGCGCCCACGCGAGGCCGCGCACGGTGCGCGCACCGAGCCGCTCGCCGCCGTGCGGCGCATGGTCGTTCGCGGCGCGCAGTGCGAGGCCGCGCATCGCGGGCTCAGTGCGCGGTTTCATACGCGTATTTCCCTTCGCCATACGCGCCGTAGACGGCCTGGCGCCGCGGCACGTCGTTAAGCACGACGCCGCCGATCGCGATGCCCGCGTTGCGCAGGCGACGCTCCGCCTCGCGGATCTCCGGCATCGAACTGCGGCCATGCCGGACGCACAGCAGCGTCGTCGCGCCGTGGCGGCCGATCGTCGCCGCGTCGTGCAGCGCCAGGATCGGCGCCGTATCGACGATGACGATGTCGTAGAGCCGCGACGCCGTGTCGAGCAGCACCTTGAAGCGGCCGTCGTTGAACAGCTCCGACGTGCGCGCAACCGCACCGCGCGCCAGCACGTCGACGCCGGCGATCGCCGAGCGCTGGACGCCGCGCTCGAGCGCGCCGCTCGCGATCGCGTCCGGCAGGCCCGGCGCCGGCGGCAACCCGAAGTGACGGTGCGCCTGGCCGCGGCGGAGATCCGCGTCGATCAGCAGCACGCGCTTGCCGCCCGATGCGAACAGCGACGCCAGGTTCGCGCAGAGGAACGATTTGCCCGCACTGGGCTGCGGGCTCGTGACCATGATCACGTGGTGCCCCGACTCGGACATCGTGAACTGAAGTGTCGTGCGCAGGCTGCGGATCGCGTCGACGGCCACGTCCTCGGGAATTTCCGACGCGAGCACATGCGCGCCCTGCGTCGCACGTTGCTGGCTTCGCACGAGGCGTCGCTGCTCGCGGCTGTGCGGGACCACCGCATAGACCGGCACGCCCAGCGCCTGCTCGAGGTGCTCGGAATGTTCGACGCGCCCCCACACCGCCCGCTGCGCGAACGGGGCGGCCACGCCGAGGGCGATCCCGAGACACAACGACAGCGCGACCAGCAGCAGGCGCTTGGGCTTGACCGGCTTCACCGGCAGGACCGGCAGGTCGACCGCGCGCACGTTGCCGATCTCGCTTTGCCGGGCGATCTTCAGCTGCTGCGCGGTATTCAACAGGTTGGTGTACAGCTCGGTGTTGACGCGCACGTCGCGCAGCACCGCGAGCCCCTCCCGCTCCGTACTCGGCAACCGTGCTTCGAGCGCCTTCAGCTCCTGCGCCTTGCCCGCCAGTTCCGCCAGGTTGGCGTCGAGGGCCTGCACGGCCGGATGACCGTCGGCGAATCGCGCGATCAGGTCGATGCGCTTCTGCTTGAGTTCGAGCGTGCGCGTCTGGATGTCCACTTCCTGACCGAGCAGCAGCTTGCCCTGTTCGTCGAGATCGACCGTGCGCGTGCGCGAACGGAACGACGCGTATCGGTCCTCCGCATCCTTCAGCGTCTGCTCGACCGCCGGCATGCTGGCCTCGAGCGATTTGAGCGTCGCGGCGGCCTCCTCGCTGCGGTAATCCCGGTTCTGCGCGACATAACCGTCGACGACGGCCTTCAGGATGTCCCGGATGCGCGCCTTGTCGTCGCCCTCGAGCGTGACGGACAGGATGCCGGATTGCTTGGCCTTTTCCTCGACGGTCAGATCGTCCTGCAACCGGGACACCGCTTCGAGCTGCGGGATGCGCTTGAGCCGCAGCACCGTGCCCGGGCGCGCATGGAGACCGGCGACCAGCAGCGTCAGCGGCTGCCCCTTGAACGCCCCGTGCGCGGGCACGCCGACCGCGCCTGTCAGCACGACGTCGTCGTCCTCGTCCCGGAGCACGTAGCGACCGCCGCCTTCGGCGGTCACGGTGAACCAGAGTCCGTCCAGCACGTCGATGCCGTCGTGGCTCTTCGTGCCGGCCGTCTCGAACGTGACGACGTTGAACCGCTCGCCGCCCCAGGCAAACCGCGACAATCCCCACAGCGGCGGCGCCACGCCGTCGTCGCGGTAGCGGCGCGCGACCCAGCGGCCGATCAACGGGAAATAGCGCGGTTCGGCGATGACGTTGAGATGCTGCTTCGACACGACCTGGTCGATCACCATGCGCGCGCGCACGAGTTCGAGTTCGGCCGCGGTCGTGCTGCCGTTGTCGAGCAACGCCGCGATGTCGTGCAGCGGCGAATTGCCGGACGCCGTCGATTCGTTGACCTGAATCGTCGCGTCGACACGGTAGATCGGCGTCGCGAACACGGCATACAGCAGCCCCAGCAGGAACACGCCGGCCGCGATGCCCAGCACCAGCCGCCACCGCGCCAGCACGATGTCGACGTAGGACGAAAGGGGCGCCTCGTCGTACAACGCCGCGTCGTACAGCCGTGCTTCGGAAAGGTCTGTCATGGCGAATCCAGTGTCTCTCGGGTTCCGGCGGGTCATTTCGCGACCAGCGCGCCGGTCATGCCGGCATTGATGGCGGGCAGCAGCAGCGACAGCACGCGGCTGAGCCGGACGAGGCCGTTGCCGTCGACGTAGACGACGTCCTTCGGCGCCAGCCTGAAGTCGTTCGCGAGCACCATCGCGACCGGCGACTTCGCGTCGAGATGAAACACGTCGGGCGTGCTGGAGCCGCGACCGCGAATCACGTAGACCTGCGCGGTGTCGGCGGTGCCGCTGTTGAAGCTGCCGGCCTGCTGCAACGCATCGCCGAGCGTCAACGAGCCGTCGCGAAGCGGCAGCGCGAGCGTCGGCTTCGTGACCTCGCCCATCACGAATGCACCGCTGTCCTCGCGCGACTGCACGCGCAGCACGTCCCGGTTGCGCAACAGGATGCGGGCCGGGTCGATCCGCCGGGCGACGAGCTCGGACAGGTTCAGCACGTAATGCGCGTCGCCGCGCATCAGCTCGATGCGGCTTCGGTCGGCCGTCGGTTGCAGGCCGCCCGCGCGATCGAGCGCCTCGATCAGCGTCATCGGCACGTCGTTGATCGGCTGGCCGCCCGGATTGCGTACCTCGCCCTCGACGTAGACCTGCTGGCTGCGGTACGACGTCACGCGCACCGTGAGCTGCGGGTCGCGGAAGGTCTTCGTCAGCGCGACGCGAAACGCATCGCGAACCTCGGTCGTCGTGCGGCCCGCGACCGCGAGCGTGCCGACATACGGAAACTGCACGCTGCCGGTTTCGTCGACGACGAAGCCGTTGACGGGGTCGCTCGGTCGTTGCGTCGAGGACGACTGGCTCGTCGGCGCCGCGGCGGACAGCTCGGGGTGGTCCCACACCGTGATCTGCAACACGTCGCCGGCGCCGATCCGATAGCCGCCCTTCGCGCGCTCGCGCAACAGCGTGTCGATGTTCGCGGCCGCATCGCTGTCGTCGCGCATCGATTTCAGCAGGTTGACGTCGATTTCCCGGATCGGCACGTCGAGCGACCGTGCCGGCTCGCCGTTGCGCGCGCTGGCGACCGGCAGCGCCTGCGAACCGGTCATCCGCATGCCGGGCGCGACCGCGCATGCCGTCAGGAACATCGACAGCACGAGCGGAACCCACGCGCGGCCCCGTCTGCTGCCCGTCGATACCCCGTCAAATGATTTGCCCATTGCCGCCTCGTATGTCGCGCTGTCGTTCATTCCGTCCGTGGCGCATTGCTCACGGCTGTTTTCGTTGCGTCGATCGATGGCGCGAGTCGTCTCGCCGCCATCCCGCGCCGTCCGGTCGATTACCATGGCGAGCGGGACCACGGCGGCACGATGCCCGGCCAGTCGTCTGCCCTGCCTTCGGTCCCGCCGGGTGACCGAACCGGGACGCGTCGCGCACCGCGCGTGCGATGCACGGTCGGCATGCCCAGCGCGTCGATCGACAACGCACGCATGCGCCGCTCGATCGGCAGCGGTGCATAGGCGCCGGCCGACGGCACGGCGACACCGGACGCGACCGCCGGCTTCGCGATCGAACCGCGCCAGGGATTCGACGTTTGTGATGCGGGGTCCGCGAGCGTGGTGATCCACCTCGGCGGATGCGGTGCCACGTTCGTCGCGGGGCGCGCCGCCGGCGCGCTACCGTGCGCCACCGACGCACACGCCAGACCGACGAGCAGCGCGAAATGGCCGGCGCGATGTCGCATCAGCAGCCTCCCCGGGCGATGGCCGCGGGAATCCGCGCGATCCAGTGCGCGACCGCGCGCTCGATATGACGCGCCACCGCATCGAACACGTCCGCCGACTTGCCGACGGGATCCGCGATATCGCGCCTGGTCGCATGGTCGAGCTGGAATACGCGGCCACGCGCGAACGGGTAGCGGCGCTCGATCTCGCGGCATTGCGCGAACGTCATCGCGAGAATCAGCTGCGATGCGCGCACGTGGCCGAGATGCACCGGCTGCGCGATATGGGACGTGATGTCGAAGCCGCGCTCGCGCATGACGTCGATCGCGGCCTGCGCGGCCGGCCGCCCGGCCAGCGCGATCAGCCCGGCGCACCGCACCTGCACGGACGGCAGTGCGCGCGCCAGCATCGCGCTCGCCATCGGGCTGCGGCATGCATTGCCGTCGCAGACGACCAGAATGCGTTCGATCATGGCCGGGCTCAGTAGGCGTTCGGATGAACGAAGCCCTTCAGCACCGTGGCGGCGACGATCTTCATGTCGAGCCCGAAGGACCAGTTGCGCAGGTAATAAAGGTCGTGCTGCACGCGGCCGACCATCTTGTCGAGGTGATCCGTTTCGCCGCGATAGCCGTTGACCTGCGCCCATCCGGTGATGCCGGGCTTGATCCGGTAACGATGGATGTAGCCCTCCACGAGCGGCCGGTACAGATCGTCGTGCTCGATCGCGTGCGGTCTCGGCCCGACGACCGACATGTCGCCGCGCAGCACGTTGAAGAACTGCGGCAGCTCGTCGAGGCTCGTGCGGCGCAGGAACGCGCCGATGCGCGTGATGCGCGTGTCGCCGCGCGTGGCCTGGCGCACGATGCCCGCCTGTTCGGCATGCACGCGCATCGTGCGAAACTTGTAGATCCTGAACACGCGGCCGTCGGCGCCTTTCCGGACCTGCGTAAACAGCACCGGGCCCGGCGACGACAGCTTGACCGCGAGCGTGATCACGCCGAGCAGCGGCGCCAGCGCGACGAGCGCCGCGGCCGCGAACACACGGTCGAACAGCGCCTTCTGCATCAACGCGTGGTGCGACATCGGCGACGCCACCAGGTTGATCGCCGGCATGCCGACGAGATCCATCATCGTGCCGCCGAGCAGGGCGATGCTGCACATGTCCGGCATGAAGCGGATGTTGATCAGGTCGTCGCCGAACGTCTTCAGGACGCGCCGGATCGTCCGTTCCTCGGAGATCGGCAACGCGAGCCAGATTTCCGTCGCGCCTTCGGCACGCACGGCCGCGGCGAATTCGGCGAAATCCGCGATCGCCGGGATGATCCCGTTGGAGCGTCCCGCGGGATCGTGGAGCACGACCGGGCGGAACCCGCTTGCAGGGGACAGCGCGAGCGTTTCGATCACCCGCACCGCATGCGCGCCGTTGCCGACGATCGCCACCTTGCGAAGATTCAGGCCGGCATGCCGGACGCGCGCGAGCATCGTGTAGGCGGCCAGGCGGATGACCATGAATCCGCATCCGGCGATCGCCGTCCAGTAGACGAACCACAACCGCGACACGTGATCGACGCGATGCATCGCGAACAGCAGCACGAGGTTGCACGCCTGCACGGCGACCCATGCGGCACTGATGCGGCTGATCATCGCAATCCACGCGCGCCCGCGCCACGACTGGTACACCTGGCATGCCGGAAACACGGCCAGCGTCAGCATCGTGACGAACGGGACGACCATCGCGTCCGGCCGGCCGAGCGTATCGTCATCGAATCGCACATGCGACGCGGCCGCGGCCGCCAGCACCACGACGAGTGCATCGAGCAGGCGCGCAACTATCGACTGAACTCCGAACATGACTCTTCTCCAGGCGGCGCACGACGGCGCCGCATTTGTCGTCAAACGCGCCCGTATGCGTCGTCGAAACGCACGATGTCGTCTTCGCCGAGATAGCTGCCGGTCTGCACTTCGATGATTTCCAGCGGCAACCGCCCCGGGTTTTCAAGCCGGTGCCGCACGCCGATCGGGATGTAGGTCGATTCGTTTTCGCCGAGCAGGAACTGCTCGTCGCCGCGCGTGACGGTCGCGGTGCCTTTCACGACGGTCCAGTGTTCGGCGCGGTGGTGGTGCATCTGCAACGACAGCCGCGCGCCGGGATCCACCACGATCCGCTTGACCTGGAAGCGTTCGCCGCGATCGACCGAGTCGTACCAGCCCCACGGGCGCCGCACGAGCCGGTGCGTCTCCGCTTCCGCGCCCTGCTCGGCCTTGATCCGGGAGACCAGCGACCTGACGCCCTGAACGTGCTGCCGATCCACGACCAGCACGGCGTCGGGCGTCTCCACCACCGCCACGTTGCTGACGCCGACACACGCGACGAGCCGGCCTTCCGAATGCGCATAGCACGCGGTCGCGCCCTCGAACATCACGCGTCCACGCCCCGCGTTGCCGTCCTGGTCCTTGTCGAGCGCGGCCCAGACGGCGTCCCACGACCCGAGATCGGACCAGCCTGCGTCCAGCGGCACGGCGACGGCCACCGGCGGTTCCGCCATCGCGGACAGTCGTTCCATCACCGCGTAGTCGATCGAATCCGACGGGCTCGCGGCGAACGGCGCCGGCGCCGGGTGAAAGCAGCCGTCATCGGCATGGCCGTCGCGTATCGCGACGACGCACGCTGCATGAATGTTCGGCGCAAGCGCCTCGATGGCGCGCAGCCAGACGCTCGCCCGGACCACGTAAATGCCGCTGTTCCACCAGTGCGAACCCGACGCGACGTACTGCGCCGCGATTTCCGGCGCAGGCTTTTCGACGAACGCATCGAGCTGGAAGCCACCGGCGGCGCCGTCCAATGCGACCGCGACACCGGTACGCAGATAGCCGAAACCGGAATCGGCTTGCGTCGGCCGGACCCCGAGCGTCGCGATGCACCCCCGCTGCGCGTAGCGCACTGCGGTTTCCATCGCGCGTTCGAAGCCGGACGTGTCGTGGATCGCGTGATCCGCCGGCATGACGACCAGCACGGCATCGCCATGCTCGGCCAGCGCGAGCGCCGCGGCGAGCGTCATCGCGGGCGCTGTATCGCGACGCGCCGGCTCGACGACCATGCGCGCGCGAAGGTCGCTCGCCGCGAGCTGCCGCACCATGATGTGTCGATGTGCGTCGCCGCAGATGACCTGCGCATCGGCCAGATCGAATTTCGCACCGAGCCCGCTTATCCTGCGCAGCGTCGACTCGAGCAGCGTTTCCTCGCCGACGAGATGCGTCAGTTGTTTCGGGTGCTGCTCGCGGGACATGGGCCACAGTCTGGTTCCCGCGCCGCCTGCCAGGACCACCGGCACCACCGCGCCCGCGGCGACATGACGTCGATCCCGTGCACCCGGATCTTCATGGCACGTATTGTCCTCAAGCTCGATTTCGCTCAATTTCATGCACTCCTCAATATCCGGTTTTTCGGCACGCGATGCCCCCATCGCACTGCGCGGCCATGCAGGCTTCGCGCCCATTGCCGCGCCTGCGGGCATGTCCGCGCTGACGCCGGACATGCTCCACCCTCGGTATCCCGATGTATCGACAACATTCATCCCGGACGCCAATCGTCCATTGATGAATCAATCAATAAATTCGCATTCCTGCATGAAATCGAAGGCGTCGTTATCGGACGAACGGTTCGATTCCCGCCAGGAATCCAGACGTTGAACGGACTGCGGTTTGCTTAGGCGCACGCCCCCGCACCGATGCGCTGACGCCGCGAGGGCGTATCGGCACGGTTCGGCATGACGATGGAAATGCCGCGCCCGAGCCATCCCGAATGGATGGGCGCACGAACGCGATCGATCAAGTAAAGGCCCGGAATCGACCGCTTCGCCCCCGCGTCGCGTCCGGATATCGGAATGTGGATGTGATTCATGATTGGTCTAACGTTATGGTATTAACTACTTCGGCACGCACCATTTAATGCATGAACCATGCCATCGAGTCCCACATTTTTGCTGCAACGCAGAAAAACCTCGTTAAACCAATGACCTATGTCTGGAAGTGGAAAGGTATGATCAAATCGAAATAATCGAGTGCAACGTTTGCGCAAGTGAAACGCTCGCACCCGTTACGTAACGACGTGCCGTAACGCCCATCGGGCGGGAACGTGGTCCGGAACGCCCGGATCGCCATCATTGCGGAATGATTTTGTCCGGAAAACACCGATTGAATGGGCCGGCAAATGCGGTGCGCGCATCCGCGTGTTCGCCTTTCGCGGTATCCCGGCGTGGCCCGGCGCCGGCGGGGCACGCTGCCCGCGCCCGCCGTCAAACTGCTGGACGAATTGCGTCACCTGACAGGATCTTTGCGCAACGAACGGCAAAGCCTGTCTTGACGGCTGTGAATCGGACATGCCCTCCGTCCGATCCGCGTGTCGCTCGCGCATTTCACCGAGGTTCCGATGGAAACGGCTGCAGAGTCGCACCGGTAGCCTCGACGTCCGCGCGAACGCCGCCGCGCTCAATGCCCACGTCTTCAGAACCAGTCCGTACGATATGCCGATATGCCGTCGGCGAATGCCCGGACACGCGCTTGAACGCGTTACTGAATGCGCTTTCGGACGAATAGCCGAGCGACTGCGCAAGCAGCGCGACCGGGATGTTTTCGTCGCGCAAACGGCGCTCCGCAAGACGCATGCGCCACTCGCCAAGATAGGTCAGCGGCGCGACACCGGCGCTCGCCCTGAAGTGAGAAGCGAACGTGGTCCGTGACATCGCACACGCGGCGGCAAGCTCGTCCAGATGCCATGAACGTGCGGGATCGCCGTGCATCAGGCGCAGTGCGGGTGCGATGCGCGGGTTGCCGAACGCGCGCAGCCATCCCGTCAAGGACGCGGATGTTTTCAGATGGGCGCGCAGTATCTGAATGAAGAGCAGTTGGGAAAGCTGGGCCGATACGAGTTGCGCGCCAGGCAGATCGGCCGCGCGCTCTTCCACGAGTTGCTCGAGCAGCCAGCGGACCTTCACTGCCTGCGGCGAGACGGCCGGCACGTGAATCCATGGCGGCAGAACGTCCGACAGCAAGCTGCCGGTTACCGGATCGAGCAGTACGTGTCCGCCGATCTGCGCGAATTCATCTCCGCTGCCCAGTTTCACCGCCGACTTTCCGGCGCGCGAGAACAACGCCATCGCGTCGACGGGTGGCACGCAAGGATCGCTTGCGAGGACGAAGGACCGCTTTGCCGTCAGCAAGCCGACGTCACCGCTTCCAAAGCGGATCGGCGTTTCTTCCCCGTCGACGGAAATCCAGCACGTGCCCTTCACCACCGCAAAGAACTTGATCTTGTCGGGTGCCGGAAATCGAACGGCCCAGGCGCCGCCGGCGGAGAAGCCTCCCGTCGCCAGCGATTCGGCGCTCGTGAGCCTCAGGATGTCGGAGAAAGGGTCGTCACTCATCATCGTACTGTCGCGCAAGTAAATCGCACTATAGAGCATTAACACGCCGCGGGCCGGGCCTTGATTTTCCGGTGAGCAATCCGTCAGGCGCTTACCCTTCTCTGGCTTATTCGCGATGTGGATGACGCTGGACAAACATCAACAACGCTTCACGGAAGTGCGACGCGGCAGGGTTGTGCAAATCATGCCGGGTGACGAGATGCAACGGTGCTCGAAACGCACGATCGCCGGCCACACGGCAGTAGCGCACGCTTTCCTGATGGTAACGTTGCATCGACGCGGGCACGAGCGATACGCCGCCGCCCGCCGCCACGAGATTGATTGCCGTCACCATGCGCGGCACCTCTTCCGCGACGTGCGGCTCGAAGCCCTTCGCCTGACAAGCCCGAATGAAGTCCGCGTACATGCCGGGCGCACCGGGCCGACGCACGAAGATAAACGACTCGTTCGCCAGCTGTTTGAGCGGCACGGAACGACCGCCGATCAGCCGGTGCCCCACGGGCAGCACCAGCAACATGCGTTCTTCGGCGAGCAGTTCGAAGCGTAAGTCAGCGGGCGTGTCGACCGGTTTACGGAGAATGGCTGCATCCGCGCGGCCGTTCAACATCATTTCGATGATCTCCGCCGCATTCACCTCGCTCATCTCTATCGAAATCTCGGGGTACATGTCCCGAAAATTGCGAATGGCGGTAGGCGTGAGCGGGTGAAACGCAGCCGAACTCGTGAGCGCCACGCGCACCGTGCCGATCCGGCCTTGCGCCACTCGGCGCGCATGGACGACGGCGTTGTTCAGTTCGAGCAGCAGCGTACGCGCGCGCGCGGCGAAGATCTCGCCGGGCGCCGTCAACACGACGCCGCGCGGCTGCCGCACGAAAAGCGCGAAGCCGAGTTCCTGTTCGAGTTCCTGAATCTGCTGCGACAACGGCGGCTGCTGGATATGCAATCGCGCGGCGGCCCGAGTGAACTGCCCTTCTTCGGCGACGGCGAGGAAATAGCGCAGCTGTCTGAGTTCCATCGTTTGTCTGGTATATGCGTTGGATATGGCAACCGTGTCTCATCTGTATTTTACATTCAAGACGTCGACACGTACGCTTGCTTCAGAAGCCGGAAGAGAACCAAAGGAGACACATGCAATCCACCTTGCAAGCGGACGTGCCCGCGTCGGCAGCAACGGCGCTCAGCCGTTCGCAAACTCGCCGCGCGGTGCTCGCATCGGTCATCGGCAACGGCCTCGAGTGGTTCGACTTTCTCATCTACGGCTACTTCGCGAAAATCATCGCGCAGGTGTTTTTTCCTGTCGGCAACGGATTCGTGTCCATCACGCTGACGCTTGCGACGTTTGCCGTCGGCTTCGTGGTGAGGCCGCTAGGCGGCATCGTGATAGGCGCATGCGCGGATCGCTATGGGCGGCGCAAAACGTTGTCGCTGCTGATTCTGCTGATGGCAGCCAGCACGCTGATGATGGGCCTGACACCCGGCTACGCGGCGATCGGCATGGCCGCGCCGCTCCTCGTGATCGTCGCGCGCATTCTGCAAGGGCTCTCCGTGGGCGGCGAGTTCGCGACAGCGGCCGCGATGCTGACGGAATACGCGCCGCCGGGACGCAAGATGTTCTTCGGCAGTTTCCAGATGACGTCACAGGCCGTCGCGCTGCTCCTGTCGTCGCTATGTTCGTTCTTGCTCACCACGCATCTGTCGCACCAGTCGCTCGTGACGTGGGGTTGGCGCGTGCCATTTCTGCTCGGCGCGCTGGTTGGGCCCGTGGGCTTCTACATCCGGCACAAGGTCGGCGAGTCGCCGGAATTCGTACAGCTGCGGGAACGGCTTGGACATGCGCCACGCCAGTCGCTACGGATATTCATTCGCGAGCGTGGCGATGCGGCGCTCTGCGCGATGGGCGTCATCATCGTTGGAGCGGCAACCAATTATCTGTGGCATTCCTATATGCCGCTCTATGTCGAACACCAGTTGCACCTACCGCTCGAGAATGCGCTGTTCGGCACGGCGATCTCCGGATTGATCGGCATCGTCGGCTATCCGTTGGCCGGGAAGCTTGCCGACCGCTTCGGCGCATATCGGCTGTTCTTTCCGGTGACGATCGCCTGGGTATGCGCTGCCTATCCGCTTTTCGCATGGGTGCTCGCGGTGCCCTCGCCCGAACGCGTGTTCATCGCGCAGATCATCGCGACGGTCGTGCTCAGCGTCATGTCCGGCGCGCACCCCGGCATGCTGACGCAGTTGTTTCCGACGGCCATGCGTTCGACGGGCGTGGCGCTGTCGTACAACGTGGCCGTCACGTTGTTTGGCGGACTCGCGCCGCTCACCGTTTCGACATTGATCGACGTCACCGGCTCGCGCATCGTGCCGGCGTGGTATCTGGTGTTCGCCGGCATCGTCTCGTTGCTGCTGGTCGGGCTCACGTCGTCCGGGCGACGCTTGCGCCGCGAGCCCGACCTGTGGCCGGGTGACACGGCGTGAGCGTCGCGATGTGCGTTCCCCTGAACCGCGAGATGCGTCCACGTAACGAAGTACCCGTGAAGGTCGTCGCCGGTGAGCGGTTGACCGTTTCGACGTCACGCGGCGAAGCGAACGTGCCGCTGTTCACGGGTGGCAGCGTCGCGCCGGCAACCGCGACGCAGGTCGTCGTGATGCTGCACGGCCGATTGCGCGACGCCGACGCATACCTTCGATCGACGCAGCGCGCGCTCGACTCGTCCACAGCCGATGCGAGAAACGTGATGCTCGCCGTGCCGCAATTTCTCGCGACGGCCGACGTCGCGTATCACCGGTTGGCGGACGATTGCCTGCATTGGGAATGGACCTCGTGGATGGGCGGACTTGATGCAATCGGTCCAGCGCCGCTCAGCTCGTTCGATGTACTCGATGCGCTCATCGAACATTACGTTGAGCGCATGCAGAGCGGCCGCTACCCGAGGCTGCGCGAGATTGTGATCGCAGGACATTCCGGTGGCGCGCAGGTCGCGCATCGGCACGCGATACTCAGCAACGCGACGGCATGCTGTCTCGCACGCGGTGTGAAGGTACGTTACGTCATTGCGAATCCTTCGTCGTATGTGTACTTCGACGCGTGGCGTCCGCATGGCGAAGGCATCGATCAAACCGCATGCGCCGGATTCAATGAATGGAAATACGGCACGTCGCGACTTCCCCGCTATGCGGATGGACTCGACACGCAATCGCTCGAACGTCGTTACGTCGATCACGACGTCACCTATCTGCTCGGTACGCACGACGACGATCCGGCGCACCCGGCTCTCGACCGCTCCTGCGAGGCGATGATGCAAGGCCCGCACCGCCTTGCGCGCGGCCGCGCGTACTACGCCTATCTGCGCGCCCGGCATCCGGAATTGCGGCATGAACTGCATGAAATTCAAGGCGCGGGGCACAACGGCGATGCAATGTTCGTATCGCAGGCGGGCGTGTGCGCATTGTTTGGCCCCTCCGTTCGGCTCGCCGAATCTCGCGTCGAGCAGGAAGGCGGTGCGCTCGAATAGCAGTCAATTCATCTGGAGACGACGATGGACAACAGACCGTTGTGGTGGGCGCTCGCCCTTAGCCTGTGCATCAGCGCGTGCGGCGGCAATGAGTCGGGCGGCGGCGCTTCGGCAAGCGCGCCGCCACCGCCCTCATCTGCAACGCAATGCGCGGCATTGAACGGCCTGGCAATTCCGGCATCTTCGATTGCCGAGCCGACCGGCGGCGCCACGATCACGAGCGCGACGCTGGTGGAAACCGGCGGTGAATACTGTCAGGTGAATGGTGCAATCGCTCCCGTCGATCCCGCGGCGCCGTCGATCCGGTTTCAGGTCAATCTGCCGACTCACTGGAACCGCAAGGCGCTGCATTATGGCGGCGGCGGCTTCGACGGTACGCTGATTACCGGCGTCGACCCGCTCGACATGGCGCCAACGGGCACGCCGACGCCGCTTGCCAACGGCTACGCGACGTTCGGCGACGATTCCGGGCATCAGAGCTCCAGCATCACCGACGGCAAGTTCGCCGCCAATGACGAATCGCTTGCGAACTACGGCGGACTGAGTCTGAAGAAGACACACGACGTCGCGATGGCGCTCATCAGAAAGCGCTACGCGGGCGCGCCGGGCAAAACCTATTTCTTCGGCAGCTCAACGGGCGGTCGGGACGGGTTGAGCGAAGCGCAACGCTGGCCCGCGGACTATGACGGTATCGTCGTGAATCGCCCGGCGCTCAACTATACCGGGCTGCGTTTGAGCAACGTCGTGCTGGGCCGCGCACTCTACTTGAACAACGGCGCAGGCTGGCTCGATGTCGCCAAAACGGTGCTGCTGCAAAATGCCGTCATGAGCGCGTGCGATGCGCTCGACGGCGTCGCCGACGGCATCGTGTCCAACGTGGCGGCGTGCAAGGCGCAATCGGCGACGGTGCTGGCGTCCGTGCGCTGTCCGAACGGCGTGGATTCGGGCGACACCTGTCTGTCGGATGCGCAGATCGCGACCGTTCAGACCATCGCCGCGCCGTTGCAATTGCGGTATCCACTTGCGAACGGCGTGACGCAATACGCTGGCTACAACATCCTCGCGGGTTCGGTGTTCGCGGGGCCGTACACGACGCGCGATCTCGGCGAATCGAAAGTACCCGCCAATCCGGCAGGAAAGAAAGATGCGAACCAGTGGGTGACAGGCGATCAATGGGTCAAGTACTTCGTCACGCGCGTATCCACATTCGATTCGTTGACGTTCGATCCGGTCAATCCCGATCCGTATGCGTCGCGCGTCCAGGCGCTATCGGCACTCACCGATGCAACGAGCACCGACCTGAGCGCCTATGTCGCGAAAGGCGGCAAGCTCATCATGACGCACGGCCTTGCCGACGAAATCGTGAGCACCGACTCGAGCACCGACTATTACACCGGTCTGGTGCAGCGTTTCGGACAAGGGACAGTCGACGGCTTCGTGCGGTTTTATCTGATGCCGGGGGTCGGCCATGGCACGGGACCGTTTCATCCCGCCATCGATTCACTCTCCGCACTCGATGAATGGGTAGAAAGTGGCAACGCGCCTGAAACGCTGACGATGAGCGACCTCAACGCGGCCACGCTCGGCAGGACGCGCCCGTTGTGCCGCTATCCACTGTGGCCAAAGTATATCGGCGGCGATGTAAAGGCAGCGGCGAGCTTCCAGTGCACTCGCTCGTAGCGCGCGGCAGTTTTTCTCGTCATCGCCGTTGCCCGGTTTCACCGCCGACTTTCCGGCGCCCGAGCGCAACGCCATCGCGTCGACGGGCGGAACGCAAGGATCGCTTGCGAGGACGAACGACCGTTTTGCCGTCGGTAATCCGACGTCCTCGCTTCCAAAGCGATCGGGCGTTCGTGAGTCTCAGGATGTCGGAGCAGGAGCCGTCACTCATCATCGTACTGTCGCGCAAGTAAATCGCACTATGGAGCATTAACAAGCCGCAGGCCGGGTCTTAACCTTCGGTTCTTCGTCCGGGACAATCAACGACATGAACAGCAACATCAACGACGTATCGGTTCTCGTAACAGGCGGCACCGGCTTCATTGCACAACACTGCATCCTGGCGCTGCTGAATCACGGCTATCAGGTGCGCACCACCGTCCGCTCGCTCACGCGCGAGACGGAGGTGCGCGCCCAGCTCGAAACAGGCGGGGCACAGCCCGGAGACCGTCTGTCGTTCGTCGTGGCGGATCTCCTCTCCGACGACGGCTGGCAACAGGCCACTGCCGGTTGCACTTACGTCGTGCATGGTGCGTCGCCCACGCCCACCGGCACGCAGACGAACGAAGACGACTGGGTCAAGCCGGCCGTGGAAGGCACGCTGCGCGTGTTGCGTACGGCGCGGGACACCGGTGTAAAGCGCGTCGTGCTGACCTCCGCTTTCGGTGCGATCTGCGCCGGACACGGGCCCATGAGCCGCCCCTTCGACGAGACCGACTGGAGCGACCTGACAGGCCCCGACGTCTGGCCTTATCAGAAATCGAAGACCTTGTCGGAGCGCGCGGCGTGGGATTTCGTCGCGCGAGAAGGACGCGGCATGCAACTGTCCGCGATCAATCCGGTGACGGTTCTCGGGCCCGTGCTCGGCGACGACTATTCGCACTCCATCCGCCTGATCAGGGGCATGCTGGACGGCCAGCCCGGCAATCCGCGCATCAATACCGGCTTCGTCGACGTGCGCGATGTCGCCGACCTGCATGTGAGAGCCATGACGCACGAAGCCGCGAACGGCGAGCGCTTCATTGCCATTGCAGGCGAAAGCATGTGGCTCGCCGAAGTCGCGCAGGTGCTCAAAGCGCGCATGGGGGATGCCGCGCGCCACGTGTCCACCCGCGTGCTGCCCGACTGGCTGGTACGCATCGGTGCGCTCAGGGATCCGGCGCTGCGAGGATCGCTGCCGCTGCTCGGCCGCAATCTGAACGCCACCAGCCAGAAGGCCAGCAGCTCGCTCGGCTGGGCGCCCCGCCCGCGCGAGGACGCCATTGTCGCGACGGCCGAAAGCCTCGTGCGCCTCGGGCTGCTGCGTGATGCCGGCCGGCGATAGCATGCGCGCCGCCTGCCTCCGCCGAGATCTTGTTTCGGCCTGACGATACGACGGGCAATAGAATGCGCTGCCGGGGCCTCTCGGCGACGTGCGGAGCGTTTACGGAAGTCGTCGGGATGCCGAGGAAGCCAGAAATGGCGGAAGGCAGCAGGAGTCGAACCTACCCGGGAGTGTCTGACACCCCCAACCGGGTTTGAAGCCCGGCCGTACCACCGGATACGAATGCCTTCCGCGGGGAAAAGAATCACGAGAAAAACGAGCGCCTACGCCTGAATACCCGCCCAACCACTGTCAGGCCGCAGGTAGTGAAGATCGCGGTGGAAGCGAGTATACCCAACCCGATCGAAGAACTCGAGAATCTGGATCGCGCGCTTGCGACCGAGCCCCGTCGCGTCGCGGAACGTCGCCGCATCGAGCCCGCCGCCGCGCGACGGCGCGAGATGCGCGACCAGTTCCGCCAGTTCACGCGCGACGTCCGCGTGATAGAACAGGTCGCGCACGACCTGGTGCACGTCGCCGCGCCGCGCGAGCTTGCGCAGCAGCGTGCGCACCGCGTCTTCCGCCGCGCCCGTGTCCCGGGCCAGGTCGCGCACCCACGGCGGATCGAAGCGCCCCGCGTGGATCAGCGGCAGCAGTTGCTGCGCCAGCGCTTCCTCGCGCGGCTCGAGGCTCACCGAATGCGACGGCAGATGCAGCCATGGCCCGCTGCGCGCGACTTCGCCGCCCGCCACCAGCGCATCGACGAGCGCGCGCCACAGCGCATCGCCGACGAGCGGCGCAGCCATCCGCCGCAAGCGTGCGGCGTCGAGCCCCTGCTCGTCGGGCATGCGCTCGTGGTACGCGCGCAGCGTATCGACCGCCCGCGTCTGCAACGCCCGCCAGTGCGCATGCGAAATCACCGCGCCTTCGTTCGACGCGGCATCGCGTTGCCCGATCGCCAACGCATCGCCCGGCAACGCCAGCACGTTCGGCGCGAACCCCGTCAGATGCGTGAGCGTCGCGCGCGCCATGCCGAGCGGCGCCTGCGCGAGCAGCGCATCGACGCGCCCTTCGTCGAGCCACGCCGCGAGCGCATCGAGCCACGCGCGGCGCGCAGGCGTGCGACGCTTGCGGGCCGGCCCGAACGGATCGAGCACGCGGCCGCCGCCGACGGTGCGCGTCGCCTGCGGATTGCGGACGATGAAGCGGTCGCCCGGCAGCGCGAACACCGGCTCGTCGAACACCAGTTGCACGCGCATCCGCTGGCCGGCGGCGAGTGTGTCGCCGTCCAGCAGCGCGACGTGGGCCACGCGATGCAGCGTGCCGAGATGCACATGCAGCGGCGCCCAGTGCGTCAGCGTCAGCCCGGCGTCCGCGAGCAACGTCAGCTCGACGTCCAGGCGCGGCGACGTCGCGACGAGCCGCGCATCGGCGACGGTGTCGCCTCGCTCGATGTCTGCCTTGTCGACGCCGGCCAGGTTCAGCGCGCAACGCTCGCCCGCGCGGCCGGCCTCGACCGGCCGGTTCTGCGCATGGATGCTGCGCACGCGGGCCGCGCCGCCCGTGCGCACGATCGCGAGCGTGTCGCCGGTCGCGACCCGGCCCGCGAACGCGGTACCCGTCACGACGGTGCCCTGCCCGGCGAGCGTAAACACGCGATCGACCGCGAGCCGGAACAGCCCGTCGTCGCGACGCGTGCGCCACGCGATCGCCGCGTCGGCCAGGTGCTGCTTCAACGCGGCGACGCCGGAATCGTCGGCCGCCGTTGCACGCGTTTCGAAGATCGGCACGCCGGCCAGCGTCGAGTCGTGCAGCCAGACGG
This sequence comes from Burkholderia sp. BCC0044, assembly GCF_902832955.1. NCBI lineage: Bacteria > Pseudomonadati > Pseudomonadota > Betaproteobacteria > Burkholderiales > Burkholderiaceae > Burkholderia > Burkholderia sp. BCC0044. The sequence goes on from NZ_CADFDO010000002.1 coordinate 1,469,059, forward strand.
CGATCTCGTCGCGCACCTCGGCAACGCGCGCGGCATCGACGCGATCGCATTTCGTCAGCGCGACGGCGCCATGCGTGACGCCGAGCAGTTGCAGGATCGCGAGATGCTCGCGGGTCTGCGGCATCACGCCGTCGTCGGCGGCGATCACGAGCAGTGCGAAGTCGATGCCGCACGCGCCGGCGGCCATCGTATGAATCAGCTTCTCGTGGCCCGGCACGTCGATCAGGCCGAGCACGTCGCCGTTGTCGAGCGGCGTGTACGCGTAGCCGAGTTCGATCGAGATGCCGCGCGCCTTCTCTTCCTTCAGCCGATCGGTGTCGACGCCGGTCAGCGCACGCACGAGCGTCGTCTTGCCGTGGTCGATGTGTCCCGCGGTCCCGACGATCATGCGGCCGGCCCCGCGAGCGGCACGCATTGCGCGACGAACGCCGCTTCGTCGGCCGCTTCGAGGCAGCGCAGGTCGAGCCGCAGCGCGTTGTCGGCCACGCGGCCGATCACCGGGCGCGGCCATTCGCGCAGCCGCTTCTCGAGCTGCGCGAGCGCACGGCCGCTGCGCTTGCCATCGGCCGAGCGCACCACGAGCCCGGCGCTCGGCAACTGGTCGACCGGCAGCGCGCCGCTACCGATCTGGCTGAACATCGGCTCGACCGTCACGTCGAAACCGCTGCCGAGCGCGGCCTGCAACGCCGGGCGCACGCGTTCGGCGGCTTCGGCGATCTCGCGCTGCGGGCGCGTCAGCAGGCGCAGCGTCGTGAGCCGGTCGCGCAGGAACTCGGGCGACTGGTACAGGCGCAGCACGGGTTCGAGCGCCGCGAGCGTCAACTTGCCGACGCGCAGCGCGCGCTTGAGCGGATGCTTCTTGATCTTCGCGATGAGCGCGCGATCGCCGACGATCAGGCCGGCCTGCGGGCCGCCGAGCAGCTTGTCGCCGCTGAACGTGACAACGTTTGCGCCGGCGGCGACGGTTTCCTGCACGGTCGTCTCGTGCGGCAAACCCCATTGCGACAGGTCGGCCAGCGTGCCGCTGCCGAGATCGACGGCGACCGGCACGCCGTGCTCGCGCGCGAGCGGCGCGAGTTCGGCGAGCGTCGCCTCCTTCGTGAAGCCGCTGATCGCGTAGTTGCTGCAGTGCACCTTCATCAGCAACGCCGTGCGCGGGCCGATCGCATCCGCGTAGTCGCGCAGATGCGTGCGGTTGGTCGTGCCGACCTCGCGCAGCTTCGCGCCGGCACGGCTCATGATGTCGGGAATGCGGAATGCTCCGCCGATCTCGACCAGCTCGCCGCGCGACACGACGACTTCCCGCTTCGTCGCGAGCGCCGACAGCGTCAGCAGCACGGCCGCCGCATTATTGTTGACGACGGTCGCGGCTTCCGCGCCCGTCAGTTCGCACAACAGAGCGTCGATCAGGTCGTCGCGATCGCCGCGGCGGCCGGTGGCGAGATCGAATTCGAGGTTGACGGGCCGCGTGAGCGCGTCGACCACCGCGCGCACCGCGTCGTCGGGCAGCAGCGCGCGCCCGAGGTTCGTGTGCAGCACGGTGCCGGTCAGGTTGAACACGGCGCGCACCGCGCCCGCATTCTGCGCGGCCAACGTGCGCGCGACGGCTGCGGCGATGCGCGGCTCGTCGAGCGGCTCGGCCGCCGCGGGGTCGTGCTGCGCGGCCGTGCGCCAGCGCTCCAGTTCGGCGCGCACGGCGTTCAGCACGCGCGTGCGGCCATAGTCGGCGACGAGCGGCTGCAGCGGCGCCGACGACAGCACGCGCTCGACCGACGGCACACGCGCCAGCACGGCATTCAGTTCATTCACACCCGGTTCGGTCACGTCGTTGTGGCTCCAGTCTCATGCTTCGCAGTCGGCCGGGCCGACGCTCGCGCACCGCCCCGGCCCCGTGCCGTCACTCCGCTTCCCGCGCCACGTCGGGCCACAGCAGCGGGTTCGGCGAACTGCGCTGGTAGCCGGCCTCGTTCATCAGCAGGTCGAGCGTGAGGCTCGCGAGATCGTCCGCCAGCGGCTCGAACTCGTAGTCCTTCTCCTGATAGCCGATCTTGCGATAGGTCTTGCACTCGTCGCACGATTCGGCCTTGATGGCTTCGCTGCCGCCTTCGATCCCGTGATACGCGATGCCCTTCGTCGAATCGCAGTGCGAGCACTTGGTGCGCACCATGTGCCACTCGGTCGTGCACAGCCCGCATTGCAGGAAACGGTAACCCTGGTACTGGCCGCCGACCCGCACGACGCTCGCGACCGGATGCGTGCCGCACACCGGGCACAGCCCCGGCTGGTCGAGATACGGAACGTCGGTCGGCGTCACGCGGCTCGCGAGGTCCGTCCATGCGACCTGCAGCGCGGCCATCAGGAACGGCGCGGTGGCCGGGTCGACCTCGGCGAAGCGCAGCGCGAGGATCGCGTCGGCCTGCGCGTCGAGCTCGGCGGGCGCCATCAGGCGCAGCCGGTCGAGCAGCTTCGCGAGCTGCGGATTGACGAGCCCGGCGCCTTCGACGCGGTCGAGCAGTTCATACAGCACCGCGCGCCAGCGCGCATCGCGCTCGCCGTCGAGCGACGGCACGAGCGGCATCGAATGTTCCTGCGCGCGTGCGATCGCTTCCTTCGACGGCAGCGGCAGCTCCAGCGTCTGCAGCGTCGCGTGCTGCGCGTCGGCGACGGTCGCCATCAGCCGCAGGTAGCCGCTGATCGGGTTCAGGTCGGCCAGCTTGCGCAGCCGCGCGGCGCGCGCCGCGAACGCGGTCGCGCGCTCCGGCAGGCGAAAGCGCGGAATGGCCGAATGATCGAGTGCCGAGATCTCGGTCGGCTCCAGAATGCGTTGTGTCACGAAAATATCTTCCAAAAAAACTAAGCGCCGACGAATCGGCGCTTTCGGGCGATTCCTGCGGTGGGTGGAGCAGCACGCCGCAATCGGCGTACCGCCCCGCTCCGCTGCGTTACTTCACGCTTTCACGGAACCACTTCGGGTGATGCTTGCGGGCCCAGCCCAGCGTGACGGTGCCGCGCACCATCGCGCCGATCGAACCCTTCACCCACAACGCCGCGTAAATGTGCACGATGATGCTCGCGATCAGCACGAAGGCCGCCACGGCATGCACGACAGCGGCCGCGCGGATCACCCCGATCGGGAAGTAGAACGAGAAGTAGCGCCGCCAGATCACGATTCCCGACAGCAGGAGCAGCAGCAGGCACGCCACCAGCGTGAAGAATAGCAGCTTCTGCCCGGCGTTATAGCGCCCGACCGGCGGCAGCTTGTCCTCCTGGTTGGTCAGCACGTCGCCGATCTGCCTGAGCCACTGGCGATCGTCCGCGTCGAGCGCGTTGTGGTGCCAGAAGCGCACCACGAGAATCGCGAACGACACGAACATCACGAGGCCGACGAACGGGTGCAGGATCCGCGTCCACTGGCCGCCGCCGAACAGCGCGGTGAGCCAGAACATCGACGGATGGAACAGCGCGAGCCCGGACAACGCGAGCAGCACGAACGTGATCGCGGTGATCCAGTGGTTCGTGCGCTCGTTCGGCGTGTAGCGGACGATCAGGTTGGGGTCGTCGTGGTTCATTGCGCGTCCTCCTTGATGCGTCGCGCTTCGTCGCGCGCGGCCGATTCCTCTTCGTCGCTCACCTCGTTCGGACCGACGCGGACGTAGTGGAAGAACCCGGCCAGCGCGGTCAGCGCGAGGCCCGCGACCGCGAGCGGCTTCGCGATGCCCTTCCACAGCTTCACCATCGGGCTGATCGACGGGTTGTCGGGCAGCCCGTGATAGAGCGACGGCTTGTCCGCGTGGTGCAGCACGTACATCACGTGCGTGCCGCCGACGCCTTGCGGGTCGTACAGCCCCGCATGCTCGAAGCCGCGTTCCTTCAGGTCCTCGATCCGCTCGGCCGCGTGCTGCTTCATGTCCTCCTTGGTGCCGAACACGATCGCGCCCGTCGGGCAGGTCTTCACGCAGGCCGGTTCCTGGCCGACCGCGACGCGGTCGGAACAGAGCGTGCACTTGTACGCGCGATGATCCTTCTTCGAGATCCGCGGCACGTTGAACGGGCAACCGGTCACGCAGTAGCCGCAACCGATGCAGTTCTCCTCGTGGAAATCGACGATCCCGTTGTTGTACTGCACGATCGCGCCCGGCGACGGACACGCCTTCAGGCAGCCCGGATCCTCGCAGTGCATGCAGCCGTCCTTGCGGATCAGCCACTCGAGGTCGCCCGCCGGGTTCTCGTATTCGGAGAACCGCATGACCGTCCACGAATGCTCGGTCAGGTCGGCCGGGTTGTCGTACACGCCGACGTTGGTGCCGACCTCGTCGCGCAGGTCGTTCCACTCCATGCACGCCGTCTGGCATGCCTTGCAGCCGATGCACTTCGATACGTCGATCAGCTTCGCGACGCTCCCGGTCACCGGTTCGCGCACCGTGGGCGGTGGCGTCGTGGTGGCCGAGACCCGCTTGATATCCAGCGATTGCAATGCCATCTCTTCCCCCTTACGCCTTTTCGACCTTCACCAGGAACGACTTGAATTCCGGTGTATAGGAGTTGCCGTCGCCCACGGACGGAGTCAGGGTATTGGCGAGATAGCCGGGCTTCGTCAGGCCCTTGAAGCCCCAGTGCAACGGGACGCCGACCGTCTGGACCTTCTTGCCGTCGACCGTCAGCGGCTTGATCCGCTTCGTGACGAGGGCGACCGCGACGATGTAGCCGCGCTTGGACGACACCTTCACGCGCTCGCCATGCGCGACGCCGACTTCCTTCGCGAGGTCTTCGCCGATCTCGACGAATTGCTCGGGCTGGATGATCGCGTTCAGCCGCGCATGCTTGGTCCAGTAGTGGAAATGCTCGGTCAGCCGGTAGGTGGTCGCCACGTGCGGGAACTCCGCCACCTTGCCGAACGACGCGCGGTCGTCCGGAAACACGCGGGCGGCCGGGTTGTTCAGCGCCAGCGGGTTGTTCGGATGCAGCGGGTTCGCGCCGAGCGGCGTCTCGAACGGCTCGTAGTGCTCGGGGAACGGACCTTCGTTCATCCCCGCGCGGGCAAAGAAGCGCGCGACGCCTTCCGGGTTCATGATGAACGGCCCCATCCCGTTTTCGGGCGGTTCGTCAGCCTTGAAGTCCGGCACGTCGGCGCCCTTCCATGCGCTGCCGTTCCAGCCGATCAGCTTGCGGGTCGGATCGAACGGCTTGCCGGCGACGTCGCACGATGCGCGGTTGTACAGGATCCGCCGGTTCGCCGGCCACGCCCACGCCCAGTTCAGCGTCTGGCCGATGCCGGTCGGGTCGGAGTTGTCGCGCCGCCCCATCTGGTTGCCGGCCTGGGTCCACGCGCCGCAGAAGATCCAGCAGCCGCTCGCGGTCGTGCCGTCGTCCTTCAGTTGCGCGAACGCGGCGAGCTGCTCGCCCTTCTTCACGAGCGTCTTCGCCGGATCCTTCGGATCGGGCAGATCGGCGAGCGCTTTCCCGTTGAACTCCATCGCCAGTTCCTCGGGCGTCGGGCTTTCCGGGTTCGCGTACGGCCAGGTCAGGTTCACGATCGGGTCCGGATACTTGCCGCCGTCCTTCTGGTACAGCTTGCGCATGCGCAGGAACAGCCCCGACATGATCTCGAGGTCGCTCCTCGCTTCGCCCGGCGGCTCCGCGCCCTTCCAGTGCCACTGCAGCACGCGGCTCGAACTGACGAGCGAGCCGTTTTCCTCCGCGAAGCAGGTGGTCGGCAGGCGGAACACCTCGGTCTGGATCTTCGACGCATCGACGTCGTTGTAGTCGCCGTGATGCTTCCAGAACTCGGACGTCTCGGTCGCGAGCGGATCCATGATCACGAGCCACTTCAGCTTCGCGAGGCCCGCCGCCGTCTTCACCTTCGACGGCGCCGCCGCGAGCGGATTGAAGCCCTGGCAGATGTAGCCGTTCATCTTGCCGGCATTCATCAGCTCGATCGCCTGCAGCAGGTCGTACTGCTTGTCCAGCTTCGGCAGGTAGTCGTACGCCCAGTTGTTCTCGGCGGTGGCCGCGTCGCCCCACCACGACTTCATGAAGCTGACGTGGAACGCCTTGTAGTTCTTCCAGTAGCTGAGCTGGTTCGGCCGCAGCGGTTCCTGCACGCGCTTCTTGATGTACGCGTCGAAATCCTGCTCGGCCTGCATCGGCAGCGTCATGTAGCCCGGCAGCAGGTTCGACATCAGCCCGAGGTCGGTCAGCCCCTGGATGTTCGAGTGGCCGCGCAGCGCGTTCATCCCGCCGCCGGCGATGCCGATGTTGCCGAGCAGCAACTGCACCATCGCGCCGGTGCGGATGATCTGCGCGCCGATCGAGTGGTGGGTCCAGCCGAGCGCGTACAGCACCGTGCCGGCGCGGCCCGGAACGGCCGTGGTCGCGAGCATCTCGCACACCTTCAGGAATTTCTCCTTCGGCGTGCCGCAGACCTGCTGGACCCTGTCCGCCGTATAGCGCGCGTAATGCTGCTTCAGCAGGTTGTAGACGCAGCGCGGATGCTGCAGCGTCGGGTCGACCTTCGCGAAACCGTCGTCGCCGCGCTCGTAGTCCCAACTCGATTTGTCCGGGTACGCGTGCTTCTCGGCGTCGTAGCCGGAATAGATGCCGTCGTTGAACGCGAAATCCTCGCGCACGATGAACGAGAAGTCCGTGTAGTTCTTCACGTACTCATGCTGGATCTTGTCGTTCGTCAGCAGATAGTTGATGACGCCGCCCAGGAAGACGATGTCGGTGCCGGTGCGGATCGGCGCGTAGTAATCGGCCACCGAGGCCGTACGCGTGAAGCGCGGGTCGACGACGATCAGCCGCGCCTTGCGGTGCGCCTTCGCCTCCGTTACCCACTTGAAACCGCACGGATGGGCCTCGGCTGCATTGCCGCCCATCACGAGAATCACGTCCGCGTTCTTGATGTCGACCCAATGGTTCGTCATCGCTCCACGGCCAAACGTCGGGGCAAGACCTGCCACCGTCGGGCCATGTCAGACACGCGCCTGATTGTCGAATGCGAGCATCCCGAGACTGCGGATGGTCTTGTGCGTCAGGTAGCCGACCTCGTTGCTGCCCGCCGACGCGGCCAGCATGCCGGTCGTCAGCCAGCGGTTGACCTTCGCGCCGTCTTCGGCCGTCTCGACGAAGTTCGCGTCGCGGTCGGCCTTCATCAGCTTCGCGATGCGGTCGAGCGCGTCGTTCCACGAGATGGGTTCCCACTTGTCCGAGCCGGGCGCACGATACTCGGGGTGCGTCAGGCGGTTCGGGCTGTGGATGAAGTCGATCAGGCTCGCGCCCTTCGGGCACAGCGTGCCGCGATTGACCGGGTGGTCGGGGTCGCCTTCGATGTGGATGATGCTCGGCTGCGCATTCTTCGCGCCGTCGCCGAGGCTGTACATCAGGATGCCGCAACCCACTGAACAGTAAGGACAGGTGTTGCGCGTTTCGACGGTGCGCGCCAGTTTGTACTGTCGGACTTCGGCCAGCGCTTCGGATGGAGAAAAGCCCATCAGGGCAAGACTCGATCCGGCAAGCGACGTGGCCGTCACCTTCAGGAACTGGCGCCGGGACATTTGTAGCATGGCGGTCTCGGCGTTATTGTAGGGTGGGGTACGACTGAAAGGAATTATAGACAGTTCAGGCAACTCTGATCGAATCCTCGGATCAATACCGATTTGTCCGATTAACTGAGATGATCCGCGTTCCGCGCGCAACCGAACCGTCATGAAACGACAGATCACGTCCGAAGCCACCCGTCTCGCCCAGCAGCAGGCCAACTGGGCCCTCACCGCGTTCAAGCGCTTCTCGTCCGACCGCTGCTCGTCGATGGCCGCGGGCATCGCGTTTTTCTCCGCGTTCTCGCTCGCGCCGACCCTCGTGATGGTGATCGCGGTGGCCGGCTGGTTCTACGGCGACGACGCCGCGCGCGGCCAGGTGTTCGAACAGGCGCACCAGTTGATCGGCGACGACGCGGCGGCCAGCATCCAGACGATCGTGCAGAACGCGCACCGCGCCGGCGAGCGCGGCGGCCTCGCCACGCTGATCTCGTTCGCCGCGCTCGCGATCGGCGCGTCGGCCACGTTCGCGTCGCTCAGCGCGGCGCTCAGCGTGATCTGGCCGGCCACCGAAAGCCGCTGGTCGAGCATGCTCGGGCTGGTGCGCGTGCGGCTGATCTCGTTCGGGCTCGTGCTGGGCGTCGCGTTCCTGCTGATCGTGTCGCTCGTGCTCGACACCGCGATCACCTTCATCGGCACCTGGCTGCTGGGCGATTCGCCGTACGTGGCCGTCACGAACCTCATCCAGTTCTTCGTCGGCATCGCGGTGCTGGCGGCCGCGTTCGCGTCGTTGATGAAATTCCTGCCCGATGCGCGCGTCGCGTGGCGCGACGCCGCGATCGGCGGCATCGTGTCCGCGATCCTGTTCTCCGGCGGCAAGAAGCTGTTCGCGCTGTATCTCGCGCATGCGGGCACCGCCAGTGCGTTCGGCGCGGCCGGATCGTTCGCGGTCCTGCTGATGTGGCTGTACTTCTCCGCGATCGTGCTGCTGCTCGGCGCGGAATTCGCGGCGGCCCGCGGCAACGCGCATCGGCCGGCCGAGCATGCGGCGCCGGCCGCGTCCGCCCAAGCCGCTCAGCCCGGCCCTGCCGACGATCGCGCGCGCGACGACTGACTTGCCGGCCTACTGAACACGGCCGCGCATCGATCCCGCGCGCACCCGGCACACCTGCCCGCCTCCTTGCAACCCGTTGTCGGCCGCGCATCCGCGCGGCGTCAGTGGTTTCCTGACACGTCGGCGCACACGCACCTGCAATCGCAAACGTTTGCACACCCTCGTTTCGTTGCCGGAACGGGCCGAAACAGGGAGTGTGACGCCATGCACGTCAACTTTTGAAACAATCGCGGCGCAGCAATTGTCAACTATTTCATAAACAGGAACAGTTGCTGATGTGCTTGATATATATGGACTTTTTCCTGCTGTTACCTTTTCGAGACACTTTATTTTTTAAGCTTTCTTGCGTGTATGGCACTGAGCTATTCTCCAATCCGCAACAAATAACGATGAATCACTTGCGTGGAGAAACTCAACGATGAAGAAACTTGCTCTCTCGACCCTCTCGCTCGCCCTGCTGGGCGCGGCCGGCGCTGCTCAAGCTCAGTCGAGCGTCACGCTGTACGGCGTGATCGACACGTCGATCACCTATGTTCACGGTAACGATGGTCAAGGTAACAATTCGTGGTCGATGGGTAGCGGCAACCTGCAAGGCAGCCGCTTCGGCCTGAAGGGTTCGGAAGACCTCGGTGGCGGCCTGAAGGCGATCTTCCAGTTGGAAAACGGCTTCAACTCGGCATCGGGCGCACTGGGCCAGGGTGGCCGCATGTTCGGTCGTCAAGCTTTCGTCGGTCTGCAAAGCGACCAGTACGGTACGCTGACGCTGGGTCGCCAGTACGACCCGCTCGTCGACCTGGTTCAGGCTGTGACGGCTGACAACTACTTCGGCAGCGTGTTCGCCACGCCGGGTGACGTCGACAACAACGACAACAGCCTGCGCGTCAGCAACGCGATCAAGTACACGTCGCCGGTCTGGGCAGGTCTCCAGGTCGAAGCACTGTACGCACTCGGCGGCGTCGCCGGCGCAACCGGCAAGGGTCAGACGTGGGCGGCAGCGGCAGCGTACAACAACGGCCCCCTCGGCCTGGCTGCTGGCTACTTCCACGCGAACAACTCGGCTCCGCTGAGCGCAGTTGGCCAACGCACCGGCTGGGCCGGCACGTCGGACGCGATCTTCGACGGCTCGGGCAACTTCATCAACAACGCGTACACGTCGGCATCGTCGATCGGCATCGCGCAAGTCGCTGGCCAGTACGCATTCGGCCCGGTGACGTTCGGCCTCGGCTACAGCAACGCGCAGTACAAGGCGGATGCGAACTCGGGCTTCGGCACGAACCAGAAGTACAACACGGGCCGCGCATTCGTCACGTACCAGGCATCGGCACCGCTGCTGCTGGGCGTCGGCTACATCTACACGAAGGGTAGCGGCCAGACGGACGCCAAGTACCACCAGGTTTCGCTCGGCGCGGACTACTCGCTGTCGAAGCGTACGGACATCTACCTGGTTGGCGCGTACCAGCACGCAAGCGGCAAGAACGCCGACGGTACCGATGCGCAAGCGTCGGTCGGCTCGTACGGCATCGCCGGCAAGAGCTCGCAGGAAATCGTCGCACTCGGCCTGCGTCACAAGTTCTAAAAACGAAGTATCCGGTGTGCATGGCGTCTTTGACGCCTTGTCGCCGACCTGGAAAGCCAGCCCCGGTTTCGGCCGCGGCTGGCTTTTTTTCGTCCGCCGCCGGCGCGGCCGGCAGCGCCCGCAGCGCCTCCGAGCCGAAGCCGATGCCCCGACGTAGGCTGGCTGGCCGGCAGCGGCGCCTGGCGGCTGCAATGCAACCGCAATACCGTTTTCGCTGTCCGCAGAGGTCGCCGTTTTTTCGCAGCGCGACTACCATCCGCACAGCCGGCGCCGCCCGGCTCGACCGACGCGGGATTTGTTTGCGCCGCGTGTCGATTTCGGCAGGCGTCGTCCGTCGTATCGATGGCGGCACCGGTTTGCCGCGGACCCATACAGACAGGAGACTCGTCATGACGATTCAGAAGATCACGCCTTTTCTCTGGTATTCGACGCAAGCCGAAGAAGCAGCGGCCTTCTATGCCGGCATCTTTCCGGATTCGCGCATCGTGCGCGTCACGGCGGTGCCCGGCACCGACAGCACGCGGATGGTCGAATTCGAGCTGTTCGGGCAGCCGTTCCTCGCGATGAGTCATCCGCGCACGGAAGCGTTCAATCACACGATCTCGCTGCTCGTCAGTTGCGCGGACCAGGCGGAACTCGACCGCTACTGGAGCGCCTTGCTCGACAACGGCGGCACGGCCGACGGCTGCGGCTGGCTGAGGGATCGCTACGGCGTGTCATGGCAGATCGTTCCGGAAGCGCTCATCCCGATGATGGCCGACCGCGACGCGGTCAAGGCGGGCCGCGTGGCCGCCGCGATGATGCAGATGACCAAGTTCGACGACGCCGCGCTGAAAGCCGCCTTCGCGGGCACGGCGGGCTGACGATACGCGTCGGGCGCCTGCACGCACCCGGCGCGACGGTTCACGCATGCGGCCGGTGCGAGCGCGTTCGCTGTCCGTGGCGGGCCGGCCGTAAGCCGCTCACGCGCTTCGTCGGCGCCCCGCTGCTACGCGGACAGCATCGACCCGACCATCCGCCGCGCGTAGCCGATGAATTCGGCCAGCGGTTCGCCCGACAGGATCGCCGCGCCCGCTTCGCCATCGAGATAGGCGGCACGCGCAGCCGCTACGACGGGCCGGTGCGCATCCGGCAGGCGCTCCAGCACCCACGTCGCGGCGACGTCCTTCGGCGCGATCGCACCGGTCGCGGCGCTGTACCAGATGCGTGCGAGCGCGAGCACGATGTTGCACGCGTCGCCGCGCCAGTCCGGTTCGGCTTCCCACTGCGCAACGGTCGCGCGCGGGCACCGGCTCGAACAGCACGTCCGCGGGCGGCCCGACCAGCGCGACACCGTGCTGTCGCGCCTTCGTCAGCAGGATGGCCAGATCGTGATCGACCAGCGGCGACTCGACGATGCCGGCCTCCAGATCGCCGCGCAGCCATTCGCCGAACTGCAACTCGCGTCGCGCCGGATGACGCCACGGCACCACGTCGCCGTGCGCGATGACGGTGACCTCCAGCGCGCGCATGCCGCCGCTGCAACCGGGCGGCGCCGATGCGCGGAGCAGGTCCGACATCAGCGCGCGCCGCACCGCTTCGTCCGGGCGCACCGCTACCGTCACCAGCAAATCGATGTCGCTGCGCGGTTTCAGGCCACCGTCGAGCGCCGATCCGAACAGGTGGATCGCTTGCAGCGTCGCGCCGAGATGCCGTTCGATCGCGGCGCGTGCGGCGGCGAGCTGTGCGGCGATCTCATGCGGAATGAAGTCGGTCACGACGGCTAACCTGGCGAGGCGCTCGCCACGGAACGCGAAGAAACGATACCCGGGCAGCGCCACCGCGAGCGTCGACTTCCCCGATCCCGATTCGCCGACGATGCCGAGCGTTTCGCCCGGCCGCACCGACACCGATACGCGTCGCGCGAACGAAGCTCGCCGCTCGGCGCTGGGGATGCAGATGCGCGACATACGATCCGCCGCGCGTCATACGTCATGCGTCATGCGTCGGGCAACCCGTCATCGCGATGCCGCCTGTTCGCTGCCGCGCGCTTTGCGCGGCGCAATAAAAATCCCCGCACGCTTTCGCGTACGGGGATCTCGGGACATCGCAACGGCTGCCGACATGCATTCGGCAGTCGTTGCGCGGCATTACGCTGCCGCGTCCTTCAGCTTCTTCAGCGCACGTGCCTTCACGCGCACGCTGGCCGGCTTCGCCGGGAACCAACGCTCTTCGCCCGTGAACGGATCCTTGCCGAAGCGCTTCTTCTTCGCCGGCACGACTTGTGCCGTGATCTTCAGCAGACCCGGCAGCGTGAACTCGCCTGCGCCCTTCTTGTGGACCGAGCCCAGCACGACGTTCTCGAGTGCGACGAGCACTGCCTTGACCGCCTTCACTTCGACAGCCGCGCGCTCAGCGATGTGCGTTGCGAGCGATGCCTTCGTGAACTTGTCCTTCAGCGGCGTCGGAGCAGCCGGTGCTGCCTTTGCGACAGCCTTCTTGGCCACTACTTTCTTCGCGGGCGCAGCCTTTTTGGCAGCCACTTTCTTGGTCGCCGGTGCGGCAGCCTTCTTGGCCACCTTTTTTGCGGAAGTCGCCATGTTTCTCCTACCAGGTGTGGTCGTTGGATACACGAAGCGTGCAACGCGCGCGCTTCAACGCCGGATTCTACAAGCGCCTTGACGCTTCGTGCAGTACTTTTATGCGTTTTCGCGGGGTTTCCCGCAGGTTTTGTTGCGCGCGACCGACTTCGTCGACGCTCGAGCATCAAAAAACACCTTCACGTATAGGTCCAAACGAGCCCGAACGCGAATTACGTTCGATATTTGCGCACCTATACTGGGCGCGCTCAATGCCCAAATGCCTCCATGCGCGAAGTCAGATACGTCAAAGGACTCGACGGCCTGCGAGCCCTCGCCGTCATCCTCGTTTTCCTGTCCCACAAGGGCCATGTCCTTGCCGTCGATGTCGGCAAGCTCGGCGTGTGGACGTTCTTCCTCATCAGCGGATTCCTGATCGTCGGCGAGCTGCATCGCAACCGCCAGGCGGTCGAGCGCGGCGCCATGACGCGCCGCCACGCGCTCGCGCTGTTCCTCGCGAAGCGCGCGCTGCGGATCTTTCCCGTGTATTACCTGCTGCTCGCCGCGCTCGCGATCGCGCACGCGCTGTTCTACCAGCGCGGCGTCAACCTCGGGCTCGCATGGCATGCGGTGTTCCTGTCGAATTACTGGATCGGCGTCGTCAAGGACGGCTGGCCGGGCTCCACGTCGCACTTCTGGAGCCTCGCCGTCGAACAGCAGTTCTATCTGATCGCGCCGCTCGCGCTGCTCGCGGTGCCCGCCGCGCGACACGTCGCGCTCGGCGTCGCGGCCGTCGCGCTGTGCGCGCTCGCGCATCTCGCGCTCTACCTGTCGGACGCGTCGCCGGTGCTGATCTACGCGTTTTCCCCGTGGAATTTCGCGTTGATCGCGCTCGGCGGCGTCGGCGCGATGGCGCTCGCCGATCGCGGCGCGGCCGCCGCGCGCCGTGTGCCGCCCGGATGGCTCGGCGCGGCCGGCGTCGCCTTCTTCCTCGTGCTGCCGGCGTGCACGGCGTTGCCCGATGCGGTCGCGGGGCTCGCGGATCTCGGGCTGTCGGTGTCGCTCGGCGCGCTGATGCTGTGGATCGTCAGCGCGCCCGAGCATCCCGCAGTCGCGCTGCTCGACTGGGCGCCGCTCGCCTATCTCGGCACGATCAGCTACGGCTTCTACCTGTTTCACAACCTGATTCCGGCGCGCTTCGGCGTGCTGCCCGCATTCTTCGCGCATGTGCCGATGCCGGACATCGTCCGCGACGCGCTGCCGGAAATGCTGCAATTCGCGCTCGCCGTGCTGCTCGCGCACCTGTCCTGGCGCTATCTCGAAAAGCGGCTGCTCGACTTCAAGAAGCCGATCGCCGCGATGCTGGCCCGGCACTTCGCCGCACAGCCGAGCGCGTCGCCGCGCTGAGCAGTGCGCGACGGGAACCGGACGGGAATGCGTCGATACCGGTGACGACACCCGGCGCCTGCCGGCATGGCGGCCGATGCGTGATCGCGCGACACCCGCTCGAGCATCGTGTATTCCGCGCAATCGATCCACCGACCCCGTCACGCGACGAATGCGTCGGCACCGGTTTCACGCGCGACGTCCCACCTCACTCATCGGCCTACTTCGTGCGCCATCACCCTCCGCCCATTCGAGGTGCGGCATCCGGACCTCGCGCACCATGCTCGTGCGCCCGCCCAAAACAAAAAAGCCCCGGCGCGCGAGCGGCCGGGGCCAACGGAACAACCACCACCTGAAACGACGGAGCGCGCGGCCGCTTTAAGCGACGGCAGCCAGCGCGGGCAAGCAGGTACGCAGGTACGCCTCGAATTCGCGGCTCACTTCCGGATGCTGGAGCGCGAGCTCGACGGTGGCCTTCAGATAGCCGATCTTGCTGCCGCAGTCGAAACGCGTGCCGTAGTAGCGATACGCGAGCACCTGTTCGTTCGCGAGCAGCGACTGGACGGCGTCGGTGAGCTGCAGTTCGCCGCCCGCGCCCGGCTTGAGCTTGCGCAGGTGATCGAAGATCGTCGGCATGAACACGTAGCGGCCGACCACGCCGAGATTCGACGGCGCATCCTCGGGCGCCGGCTTCTCGATGATGCCCGACAGCTTGATGATGTCCTCTTCCCATTCCCGGCCTTCGACGACGCCGTACGAGCGGCTGTCCTCGCGCGGGATCGTCTCGACCCCGATCACCGAGCTGTGATAGTGGTCGAACACGTCGACGAGCTGCTTGAGCACCGGCTGTTCGCCGTGCAGCAGGTCGTCGGCGAGGATCACCGCGAACGGCTCGCCGTGCACGAGCTTCTCCGCGCACAGCACCGCGTGGCCGAGGCCGAGCGCTTCCGGCTGGCGCACGTAGAAGCAGTTGACGTGGCTCGGCTTGATGCCGCGCACGAGCTCGAGCAGCTTTTCCTTGCCGCGCGCCTCGAGCTCGGCCTCGATCTCGTACGACTTGTCGAAATGATCCTCGATCGCGCGCTTGCTGCGCCCGGTGACGAAGATCATCTCGGTGATACCGGCGTTGATCGCTTCCTCGACCGCGTACTGGATCAGCGGCTTGTCGACGACGGGCAACATTTCCTTCGGGCTCGCCTTCGTTGCCGGGAGGAACCGCGTGCCGAGACCGGCAACGGGGAACACGGCCTTGGTGACTTTCAACATGTTCGCATCCTGATAGCGTTGACTGCGCCGCGTCGACCTGCGACCCGGCGCGATTGTGTTCCGAACGGCATATCGAGAATCGACGGTCCTGCCAATTCCACTCCGCTCATTTTCGATATGAACTGATTGCCCAATTATTCCGGAAAAAATATAATCGCTTCAACCCGGTCGATATTGCCGAACCGATTGCCGGAGCAGAAACAAATTACCGATTTTCCGGATACAAATTCTTACGATTCGAATTCCTCGATATAGGGCACGCCGCCCCGCTCGAGGCCCGGGCGGATCGGTTCGTTCTTCAGCGCTTCGCGGTACGCCGACAGCACGGCCATGACCAGCAGTACTGCAGCACTCGCGATCCAATGCATGTCCATCTTGCCGCTCCTTGCATCAATCAACTCTGGAGCTTCAAACTATCAGAAAAAAATCGGCAAATAATTCGCGCCCGTCGACGAGCCGCTTTCAGGCCGCGATAAACCCATGATGTGAAATACCGATATTTCCGGGCAGTATTTTTTTATTCATTGACCGAATTCTTGCGCATTACGATTGGATGAAACTTCCCGTCCCTCCGTCGCAAGGAATCGAATCGCATGCAAGCTTTCAGCGGATCGTCTCTGGCCGCGCCGCCCGTCGCCGATCACAAGGAACACGTGATCGACGCGATGCGCGGCTTCGCGGCGCTGCTCGTCGCCTATTTCCACTGCCGCCAGGTCGTCTGGGTCGGCATGCAGAGCTTCCATCATGCTTACGGTCATGCGCTCAGCCCGGGCGTGATCGCCGGCTACCTGACCTTCCCGTTCGCGTGGGGCTCGGCCGGCGTCCCGATCTTCTTCGTGATCAGCGGCTACTGCATCCACCGCAACGCGGCGCTCAAGCTCGCGGCCAATCCCGCATACCGGCTCGACGCGCCGAACTTCTGGCTGCGCCGCTTCGCGCGCATCTATCCGGTGCTGCTCGCCGCGCTGCTGTTCACGCTCGCGCTCGATGCGGTCAGCCTGCAGATCGAGCCCGTCAGCCACAAGATCCGCGACGTCGGCCTCGTCGCGTTCCTCGTGAACCTGTTCTCGCTGCAGGGCGTTGCCGGCTACACGTACGGGTCGAACGGCGCGCTGTGGACGCTGTCGCTCGAAGTGCAGTTCTACGCGATCTACCCGCTGCTGTTCGCACTGCGCCGGCGCATCGGCATGCCGGCCGTCGTGGCCGCGGTCGCACTCGTCAACGTCGCGTCGGCGTGGCTGCTCGAACGGCACGACCTGCAGTTCTTCACGTCGTACTGGCTGTCCTGGACGATCGGCGCATGGATCGCCGACGTGCGCGCGCAGCAATCGCGCGGCACGCCCGTCGTGCCGTCGCGCGCGTGGTACGTCGCGGCCGCCGTGCTGCTCGCCGCCGGCTGCGGCGCGTTCCATGTCGGCCAGTACGGCGCGTTCCAGCTGTGGTCGGCCGGCTTCGCGTGCTTCCTGTACCGCGCGCTCGCCCGCCCGCCGCGGCCGACGCCGCCGCTGCGCGTGCTGAGCTGGTTCGGCGACTTCAGCTACTCGCTGTACCTGGTCCACCTGCCGCTGTTCGTCTGCCTCGGCTCGGTGCTGTTCCACTCCGAACTGCAACTGTCGATCTGGCCGTCGTTCGCGTTCATGGCCGTCGCGGTTCCGGTCGCGTACCTGTTCTACCGGATGTTCGAACGGCCGGCGATGATGTGGTCGGCCAGCTTCAAGCCGACCCGCGCCGCCCGCGTCGTCGCGTCGACGCCCGAACAGGCGGCTTGAACGCGCGGCCGGCCGGCTCGGTCGGCTGGTCCGGTTCCGGTGCCCTCGCGCGGCGTCTCGCTGCGCGGGGGCTTTTTCATGGCCGGCACGCGGTTGCGGGCCGGGTCGACAAGGGAACGGGCAGCCTGCCGCCCGCCGACGGCGCTACGGCCCGCACAGGCCGCCTCCGCGTGGTTGCCACAGCACGCGTGCGACGGTGTCGCCTGCCCGCTTCACGTTCCCGACGGCCCGCCCCCGCTCCCGATGACGACCAGCCACGCTCGCGCCCGACGCGGACCAGGCGCGCAAAAACCAACTCGCCCCAACCAGACGCCTCGCCCGCCGAAAAGCAAAGCCCCCGCGCAGCGCAACGCCGCATGGGGGCCCATTTCCTGCCATTTCCCGCCATTCCCGCCGGCTGCTACTTCTTCGCCTTGGCGGCCTTCGCGGTCTTGGCCGTATCCGCGAGGATCTTCTCGACCCGCTCCACGTAGGTTTCGGTCCCGAACCGGCGCACCGCGGTCGCGCGCCCGCTCGCGACGAGCCGCTCGCGCAGCGCGCGGTCGCGCTTGAGCGTCGCCAGCGCATCGGCCAGCGCGGCCGCGTGGCCCGGCTCGCAGAGCAGCCCGTTGTCGCCGTCCTCGATGATCTCGACGACGCCGCCCGCACGCGCCGCGACGACCGGCCGGCGCGCGAGCATCCCCTCGACGATCACGCGCCCGAACGGCTCCGGCGTGATCGACGTGTGCGCGACGACGTCCACCGCCGTCATGCACGCGGCCACGTCGCGCTGGAACCCGAGGAAATGCACGCGCTCGTCCATCCCGTGCTGCGCGACGAATTCGTGCAGTTGCGCCGCATAGTCGTCCTCGCCGAACAGCGGCGCGCCGACCAGCACCACGTGCATGTCGGGATGCCGCGCGGCGGCCTCCAGCAGCACGTGCTGCCCCTTCCAGCGCGCAAGACGGCTGAACGAGCCGACCAGCCATGCGTCCGCGGGCAAGCCGAGGCGCGCGCGCAGCGCGGCCTGGCTCACGCCTTCCAGCGCATCGAACGGCTCGGCCGAAATGCCGTTGAACACGACGTCGACGTGCTGCGGCGTGAAGCCCGTCAGCGCGCGGAACGCCTGCGCGGATGCGTCGGAGTTCGCGATCACGCGCGTGACGCCGAACCGCGCGCAATACTTGATCGCCTGCAACTGCTTGCCGCCGAAATGGTCGGTGCTGACGATGTCGCGCAGGTGCCAGACCACCGGCTTGCGCGCGAGCCGCCCGGCGAGCGCGGCGACCACCATCGCGCGTTGCGTGTTCGCGTAGATCACGTCGGCGCGGCGTGCGCGCCGCGCGACGTCGCGCACCAGCCGCACGAGCTGCGTCACCGCGCCAAACGACACGCCGCCCTGCTTGCGCACGCCCGCGAGCGCGCCCTGCTCGACCACGTCGACGCGCGCGCCGATCTCGTCGAGCGCCGCGCGGAACGGGCCGTCGGCGAACAGCAGCACGTCGGCGTTCGCGCGCATGTGCTTCATGATCTCGAGCAGCGACAGCTCGGCGCCGCCGAGCACGCCGCTTTGGTCGAGCACGAGCGTCGCCGGGCCGCGCGCGACCGGCAGCGGAGCGGCCGTGCCGCGCTGCGCGGTCGAGCCGGGCAGCGCATGCTCCACGTAGTCGAGAAAGCGCCGCCGGAACGTATCGGCGGAAAAGCGCTCCGCGTTCGCGCGGCACGCGTCCGGCGTGAAGCGCTGCGGCGCGCGCTCGAAATCGTCGACGGCCGCGACGATCGCGTGCGGCGTCTGTTCGTCGAAGAAGAGGCCGGTCGGGTTCAGGTTCGACTGCGGGTCGAGCACGGTTTCGAGCGCGCCGCCCTTGCCGTACGCGATGACCGGCGTGCCGCACGCCTGCGCCTCGACGACCGAGATCCCGAAATCCTCCTCCGCCGCGAACACGAACGCCTTCGCGCGCCGCATCCGGTCGTGCAGCACCGCGAACGGCTGGTAGCCCATGATCTCGACGTTCGGGCCGGCCTTCGCGCGGATCTTCTGCATCTCGGGGCCGTCGCCGATCACGACGAGCTTGCGCTCGGGCGTGCGCGAAAACGCTTCGACGATCAGGTCGATCTTCTTGTACGGCACCATCCGCGACGCGGTCAGGTAGAAATCCTCCTTCACCGCGTTCAGCGAGAACGCGTCGACGTCGACCGGCGGGAAGATCACCGCCGCGTCGCGGTGGTAGACCTTCTTGATGCGCCGCGCGATGAACGCGGAGTTCGCGACGAAGCCGTCCACCGCGTTCGCGGTGCGCGTGTCCCAGTTGCGGATGTAATGCAGGATCATCCGCGCGAGCAGCGATTTCGGCCCGTGCGTGAGGTTCGACTGCTCCAGATACTGGTGCTGCAGGTCCCACGCATAGCGGATCGGCGAATGCACGTAGCTGATGTGCACCTGGTCCGGCCCGGTCAGCACGCCCTTCGCGACCGCGTGGCTGCTCGAGATCACGAGGTCGTACTCGGACACGTCGAGCTGCTCGATCGCGAGCGGCATCAGCGGCAGGTAGCTGCGGTACTTGGTGCGGGCGAACGGCAGCTTCTGGATGAACGACGTCGTCACCGGCTTGCCGCGCACGAACGCGCGATCGTCGAGGAAATCGACGAGGCTGAACAGGTCCGCGTCGGGAAAGCACGCGACGATCTGTTCGAGCACGCGCTCGGCGCCCGCATAGGTGACGAGCCAGTCGTGGACGATCGCCACGCGCAGCGCACGCGCCGGCTGCCGTGCGCCGGTGCGCTCGGCCGGGTGCAACGCGACGGCGTCGCCCGCGTGGGCCACGGCAGCATCGGCCGTGGCGAGATTCAGGACGGCGTGTTCCGCCAGATCGCGATTCATGCTGTTCTCCTCGCATTGAGACGGACAAACAGGTCGCGCACGAGTGCGCGCAATCCCGGCGTCATCGTGAGCGACCACGCGACGTTCAGCACCAGCACGACCGCGCACATGCCGATCGACTGGACCAGCCCCGGCCATGCCTGCGCCAGGAACAGGCTCGCGAGCAGGAAGGCGAGATGGGCGAGCATGTCGAGCACGATCGCGCGCATCCGGATCGCCGACAGGTACAACAGCACGCCGTAGTCGACCAGCGCGCGCGCCGCGACAACCACCGCCGCGCCGATCAGCCCGAAGTGATGAATGCCGAACCACAGGCCGCCGACGAAGAACGGCATCTCGACGAGCCCGGCGAATGCCGCACGGGCCGGGTTGACCTGCGACTGGATCAGGATCCGCGTGACGCTCGCCTGCCCGACGAGCCACACGCTGATCACGAGCACGCGGCCGACCGGCGCCGAATGCGCGGCGAGATCGGCGCCGACCCACAGCGTGAGGAACGGCGCGAGCGCGAAGATCGCGACGATGCCGACCGGCGTGAACACACCGTTCAGGAATTCGAGCGACTGGCGCGCGAGGGTATCCGCATGATCGCGGCCGACCGCCGACAGGCGCGGGAACAGCGTGCGCACGAGCGCGTTCGGCAGCATGTTCAGGCGCGTGACGAGGTTCTGCGGCACCGTGTAGTACGTGACGAACTTCGCGCCCATGCCGGCGCCGAGCATCACGCGATCGAGCGTGTCGGCGATCATGCTCGTCGTGCTCGCGATCAGCATCCAGCCGCCGAAATTGAACAGCCCTTTCGCGGTGCCCCACTGCGGCGGATCGATGCGGCGAATCCCGAGCACCTTGATGCTGGCCTGCCCGAGCATCACCGCCGCGATCAGCCGCGCGACGACGGCCGCGGCGAGCACCGTCTGCAGGTTCGGCGCGATCCACCACGCGGCGGCGAGCGGCAGCAACTGGAACAGGAACGTGCCGATCGTCTGGTTCGTGTTGAACACGCCGAACCGTTCGGCGCCGTTGATCGCGCCGGCGAACACCCACGACACGTTCGCGAGCGGAATCGCGAGCGCGAGCCACGGCAGCGCGAGATATACCTCGTGCTGCATCGCGGCCGACACTTTCGTGAAATACGCGGTGTAGACGAACGCGCCAAAATAAATCAGCAGGCCGCCGACAATGCCGGTGCCGAGATTCAGCCAGAACGCGCTCCAGAACACGCGCGCGCTTTCGTCGGCGTTGCCGCTCGCGAGCGCCTTCGAAATGTGGTTCTGCGCGGCCATGCTCATCCCGAGATCGAGGATCCCGAAATAGCCGATCAGCGTCCACACGAGGCTCACGACGCCGTAGCGTTCGACGCCGAGCGCGTGGATGTACGCGGGCACGGTCACCAGCGACACGAAGGTCGGCAGGATCAGCCCGATGAAGTTGATCGAAACGTTCTTGAGTATGCCTTTGTCCATGCTTTAGCCCATGGGCCCGTTAAGGTTTCCAGCGGTACATGAGCACCTTGCCGCGCGCGTCTTCCTCGACGAACACCAGGTACTCGCCGTTCTCGCGCCGGAACGCACTGATGCCGAACGGCACGTCGACCCAGCCCGACGCCTTGCCGACCTCGGCGCCCGGGCTCATCACGCCGACTTCCTTGCCGGTTTCCTTGTCGTACACGTGGATCTTGCCGACCGGCTCCACCGTGAAGAGGTAGCGGCCCTCGACCGTGATCCCGATCAGGTCGAAGATCGGCTTCGCATCGAGCTTCCACGGCAGCGCCACCTGGTAGCGCGCAACCGGCGAGCCCGTCGACCACTTGTCGAAGCGGATCAGCACGCGCCCCACTTCCTTGTTGATGCCCGGCTGCGGCGGCGCATCGGCCGTGTAGCCGGTCACGTACAGCGTGTCGGTCTGCGGCTCGTAGATCGCGCGGCGCAGCTGCGTGAACGGCTGCGGCATCGGGTAGGTCGTGACCTTGTCGTACGAATAGATCGGGTTGCCGGCCTTGTCGACGCCGCCGTACTGGAAGCGGTGGATGCCGCGCACGTCGCTCGTGCGCCAGATGTCGCCCTTCGTGTCGACCCACCAGCCCCAGCCGCCCGCCTTCGCCTTGCCCGTCGTGTTGATCTCGGACTCGTCGGCATCGATCCGGCCGTTGCCGTTCGCGTCGCGCCACAGCCAGTCGCCGCCCGGCGGCTTGTTCGGCACCTTGTCGACCGGCCGCGCGCGGCCCGCGATCAGGCCCGACGGAATCGCGACCTCGCCGTCGCGCTTCGCGTCGAAGCGGTAGATCTTCAGGTGATCGGCGTACATGTCGGTCAGGTACAGGAACGTGCGCCCGTCGACGCGCCGCGCGATCGGCATGCCCGGATACTGGTCCGTATGGAACACCGGGTCGTCCGGATACTTGAAGCGGTTCGACAGGAAGCCGACGTATTTCCAGTCCTGACCCGGCGGCTTCGACAGGTCGAGCTCGAAGCGCTTGTTGCCCGTGTACACGCTGTTCGGCCGCGCGGGGTCGAGCCATGCGCCGTCGACGAACAGCAGCCCCTGCACCTGCCAGCGCAGCTTGCCGTCCGGCGTGTAGCTTTCCAGCACCGCGCCGAGCCCCGCGCCGATCGTGTCGTGGCGCGGCCCGATCCCGTTCATCGATACGTAGATGTTGCCCGCGCGGTCGACGCCGACGCCGGTCAGCCCGTTGAAACGCTGCGGCCCCGGCCGGCCCGGCACCGGGCCCGCGAAGATGCCGCCGCGTTCGCCGAGCGTGCCCGACGGCGCATAGCCGTTGCCGCCTTTCGAGAAGATCAGGATCTGTTGGCGCGGCCCGTTGTCCGCGACGAGCACGCGCCCTTTCGCGTCGACCGCCACGTCCACCGCGTCGGTGCCTTCCGGCAGCGCCGGCGCGTCGTCGAGCTTGCGGCCGTCGGCCCGCACGTGCACGAGATGCGCGGGCCCGGTGAGCGTATCGGTCAGCAGCCACAGCGTGCCGTCGCCGGCGAGCGCGATGCGGCCCGGTTCGCGCGCGCTCCACGTGCCCTTCTGCTGCATCGTCTCCGCGTCGTACACATCCACCACGTCGCGCGACGGATTGGTCGCGAACAGCGTCTTGTCGTCGGCCGCGAGGCCGCCCACTTCCGCCTTCGCCTCACCCACTTCCGAGCGCGCGGGCGCCGGCACCTCGTTCATCATCATGAAGCTGGCGGCCATCCGTGCGCGGCCGCTATCGGCGCGCCCGCCCGGCGCGACCTGCGGCGCCGCGCGAAACGGCGCGGGCTGCTTCATGTCGCCGATCGTGCGCCGCGAGATCCCGAACCATTGCTTGCCCTTGTCCGGCCAGATGCCGGGCGACTGCAGGTGACCGCGCTCGTTGCCGACGCCGATCGCGACATACGCGTACTTGCCGTTCACCGCGATCGCGCTGCCGCCGAGATTGCCCCAGCCGTGCGTGCCGCCGGCGAAGCCGAGCATCTTCCCGTCCTGGTAGACGCTCGCCTCGGCGCCGCTCTCGTCCCACGGCGCATTCGTATACACCTTGCCCTCGGGCGTCACCGCGATCGCGCGGATGTCGATCTGCGTCCATGTGCCATCGCCATAGCCGAACGTGTTGCCGATCCACGAGGTCGTCGCGGGCAACACCGTTTCGGCCGGCGCGGCGCTCGTCAGCAGCACCGCGCATACCGTCATGCCAACCAGAATCAGACGTCGCAATGCGCTTCTCCAGACTCGATGCAACAGCGACCGGCGCTGCCACGGATCGCCCGCGGCCGCGCCCCGTCGCTAAATGGGTTTCAAACGTCGCGATGCAGGTTACAAGCAAAAATAATCACAAGAAATTTGGAAATATTTGGGGATGTTTCTGCCTGAAATATCGAGCCGGAACAGCGAATAAACGACGCCCAAAAACGGCAATAACGACCGCCTTTTCCGGGCCATCACGTAGAAAATTCCGCTCCACGCCGCCTGGCGCGCCCGTCCGGACGTCAACCTTTCATGCCGCGATCGTAATAATCGGCATTTGCCTATTTATCGCCCACTAACGGACGCGCGTTTTTTTACCGATTTCTTTTCCCTAGAATCGGTTTCGATTCCATATTCGATTTAAAGGCATGCAATACGTACACGCATTGGATGCGGGTCGTGAAGGAGCCGCGCGATGACGGCCCTGGCGCGCCCCGCCGACCTCGCCCCGCCGCAACACGGCCGGATCGTGCAGCTCGACGGGCTGCGCGCGATCGCCGTGGGCGCCGTATTCCTGCAGCACGCACTGAAGGCGCCGCTGTGGATGGGTGTCGATCTGTTCTTCGTGCTGAGCGGCCTGCTGATCACCGGCATCCTGCTCGATCGCAAGGCGCGCGGGCAGTCGTACTTCAGCCACTTCTATGCACGCCGCGTGCGCCGCATCCTGCCGCCGTACGTGCTGCTGCTGGTGGTGTCGACGCTGCTGTTCGGCGCAAGCTGGCTGCCGCACTGGCCGTGGTTCGCGTTTTTCTCGACCAATATCGGGCTGTCGCTCGGCAGCATCGGCCATGACAGCCTGAACGTGCTGTGGTCGCTCGCGGTCGAGGAGCAGTTCTACATCTTCTGGCCGTTTGTCGTGCTGTGGTGCTCGGAGCGCGCGCTGCTGTGGGTCGCCGCCGCGCTGATCGTCGCGGCGCCGGTGCTGCGCGCGATCGCGACGCCGTGGTTCGATTCGTTCTGGCCGATCTACTACCTGACGCCGTTCCGGATGGACCTGCTCGCGGCCGGCGCCTTGCTCGCGATCGTGCTGCGCCGCGACCGGCGCGCGCTGGAGCCGTTCTATCCGCTCGCGATCGTCGGCGCGCTCGTGTCGCTCGCGATCCTCGGCTGGCTGCACCTGTCGTTCCCGCGCTTTCGCGCCGCGAACACGCCGCTGTCGAACGCAGCGCTCTACAGCATCTCGCTGCTGCTGTGCACGTCGATCGTCGTGATCGCGCTGCGCGGCCGCGGCCTCGTTCAGCGCGTGCTGACGAACCCGATGCTCGTCTACGTCGGCACCGTCAGCTACACCGTCTACCTGATTCATCTGAGCGTGCTGTACGCGCTGTGGCCGCTGCACCTGAACCGCTTCGTCACGGCCGCGCTCGCGCTGGCGATCACGCTCGCGTACGCGACCCTGAGCTGGTACGGCTTCGAACGGCGCCTGACGCGCGGGCCTGCGCGCCGCGCGGTGCCGGCCGCCGCCGGGACGACCGCCTGATTTTCATCATCCATCGATTTCGACAAGGACTACGCCATGAGCCAAACTCGCAAGAAGGCCATCATCACGGGGATCACCGGGCAAGACGGCGCCTACCTGACCAAGCTGCTGCTCGACAAGGGCTACGACGTCACAGGAACCTACCGTCGCACCAGTTCGGTCAACCTGTGGCGCATCGCCGAGCTCGGCGTCAACACGCATCCCAACCTCACCCTCGTCGAGCACGACCTGACGGATGCCGGCTCGAGCATGCGGCTCCTCGAACGCACGCAGCCCGACGAACTGTACAACCTGGCCGCGCAAAGCTTCGTCGGCGTGTCGTTCGAGCAACCGTCCACGACCGCCGACGTCACCGGCCTCGGTCCCCTGCACCTGCTCGAAGCGATCCGTGTCGTGAGTCCAAAGACGCGCTTCTATCAGGCGTCGACGTCCGAGATGTTCGGCAAGGTGCAGTCGATTCCGCAAACGGAAACGACCTCGTTCTACCCGCGCAGCCCGTATGGTGTCGCGAAACTGTTTGCGCACTGGATGACCGTGAACTACCGCGAATCGTACGGCCTGTTCGGCAGCAGCGGCATCCTGTTCAATCACGAATCGCCGCTGCGCGGCCGCGAATTCGTCACGCGCAAGATCACCGACACCGTCGCGAAGATCAAGCTCGGCAAGGCGACGCGCCTCGAGCTCGGCAATCTCGATGCGAAACGCGACTGGGGCTTTGCGCTCGAATACGTCGAAGGGATGTGGCGCATGCTGCAGGCCGACGAACCCGACACCTACGTGCTGGCCACCAACCGCACCGAGACCGTGCGCGACTTCGTGCGGATGGCGTTCGCGGCAGCCGGCTATCAGATCGAATGGACCGGCAAGGGCGAGCAGGAGCACGGCCTCGATGTGGCGACGGGCAACGTGCTCGTCGAAGTGAATCCCAAGTTCTACCGCCCCGCGGAAGTCGATCTGCTGATCGGTTGCGCGGACAAGGCCAAGAGCAAGCTCGGCTGGGCGCCGAAAACGACGCTCGAACAGCTTTGCCAGATGATGGTCGAGGCGGATTTGACGCGGAATCAACACCATGACACGTTCTGATATCGAACACGCACCGCGCCGTGCATTCGTCACGGGCCTGACGGGTTTCACCGGACGCTACATGGCGCAGCATCTCGAAGCCGCCGGTTACGAAGTCTGGGGAACGGTCGCGCACGGCTCGCCGCCCACCGACGATCCGGTATTCGCAAACTGCACGCTGTTGCCCGTCGACCTGCTCGACGCGGACGCGGTACGCGCAGCGGCGGCCGACGCACGGCCCGACGCGGTCGTCCATCTCGCCGCACGCGCACATGTCGCACAGGACGAGCCGTCGCAAACCTATGCGGTCAACGTCGTCGGCACGCGCAACCTGCTGGCCGCGCTCGCGGGGCTCGACCGCCGTCCGTCGGCCGTGTTGCTCGCGAGCAGCGCGAACATCTATGGCAATTCGACCGCAGGCGTGCTCGACGAGAACGTCCCGCCCGCCCCGGCGAACGACTACGCAATCAGCAAGCTCGCGATGGAATATGCGGCGAAGCTGTGGGCCGACCGGCTGCCGATCATCATCGCGCGGCCGTTCAACTACACGGGGGTCGGTCAAAGCGACTCATTTCTGCTGCCGAAGCTCGTTTCGCACTACGCGCGCAACGAACCGCGGATCTCGCTCGGCAATCTCGATGTTCGGCGTGATTTCTCCGACGTGCGCGACGTGACGGCTGCGTACCTGAAGCTGATCGAAACCGCGCCGGCCGGCGAAATACTCAACGTTTGCTCGGAGCGCGCGTATTCGCTGAAGGAAGTACTGGCGATCCTGTCCCGCATCGCAGGCTACGTAATCGACGTGACGATCGATCCGCGTTTCGTGAGAGACAACGAAGTGAAGAGTCTGAGCGGGTCGCGCGACAAGCTGCGGCGCGCGGTGGGCGAACTGCCCGTCACGCCGCTCGACGAAACGCTGCGATGGATGGTGAGCGCGGTGCGTAACGACGCACCGGCGGCGGCGCGGTCGCTGAGCGGATCGCGCACGCGCGAAGGCGTGCGCCGCGACTACGTCGCCGACGGCGACAGGTCGTCCGCACCGGAACGCCGCGTCGCATCGCCGTGAGAATGCCTGCCGGCGGCGTGCTCAGCCCTCCAGACCACGCGCCAGATCGTTGCGAACGTCGCCCGCATGCTCGAGCCCGACCGCCAGGCGAATCAGCCCTTCGGTGATCCCAGCCGCCGCCCGCGCTTCCGGCGTGATGCGGCCGTGCGTCGTGGTCGCCGGATGCGTGATCGTCGTACGCGTGTCGCCGAGGTTGCCGGTGATCGAGATCAGCTTCGTGCCGTCGATCACGCGCCACGCGTTCGCGCGCTGCTGCTCGGGCGTGTCGCCCTTCAGCTCGAACGACACGATCGCACCGCCCGCCTTCTGCTGACGCTTCGCGAGTTCATGCTGCGGATGCGATTCGAGCCCCGGATAGAACACGCGCGCCACCGCCGGATGCGAGTCGAGCCAGCGCGCGATCTCCAGCGCGTTCGCCGATTGCTTCTCGACGCGCAGCGACAGCGTCTCCATCCCCTTCAGCAGCACCCACGCGTTGAACGCCGACAGCGTCGGGCCCGCGCTGCGCACGAACGGGAACACCTTGCCCATGATGAATTCCTTCGAGCCGACCAGCGCGCCGCCGAGCACGCGGCCCTGCCCGTCGAGGAATTTCGTCGCCGAGTGCATCACGACGTCCGCGCCGAGTTTCAGCGGCTGCTGCAGCACCGGGCTGCAGAAACAGTTGTCGACGACGAACAGCGCGTTCGCGGCCTTCGCTATCTTGCCGATCGCCTCGATGTCGGCGAGTTCGGTCAGCGGGTTCGACGGCGTCTCGAGGAAGAACATCTTCGTCTCCGGCCGCACGGCTTCCCGCCATGCGTTCAGGTCGGTCGGGTCGACGAAGGTCGTCGTGATCCCGAACTTGCTGAAGATCTGCGAGAACATCCCGAGCGTCGAGCCGAACAGGCTGCGCGAGCTGACGAGGTGGTCGCCCGCCTGCAGCGCGGCCATCACGACCGACATGATCGCGGCCATGCCCGACGCCGTCGCGATGCACGCCTCGCCGCCCTCGAGCGCCGCGAGACGCTCCTGGAACATGGTGACGGTCGGGTTCGTGAAGCGCGAATAGGTGAAATAGTCTTCCGAATTCGCGAAGCGCTCGGCCGCGTCGGCCGCGCTCGAGAAGCAGAAGCTCGACGTGAGGAACAGCGCTTCCGAATGCTCGTTGAAGTCGCTGCGCAGCGTGCCCGCGCGCACGGCGAGCGTGTCGAAGTTGAGGGAGTCGTCCATGTTCGTTTTCCGTATTCGAGGGCCGCGCCGACGGTCATGCAGGCGGCGCGGACCCGGTCAAAACCGAGGCCAAAAAACAAAAAGCCCGCTATGCGTCGGCATCAGCGGGCTTCGGTGCGGTACGACAGCGATCGACTCGGGCCGGCTGCCGCCGGCCTTCGCTTTAGCTGTTTTGGGAAGTTGCCCCGCGTCCGCAAGCTGATATCAAATCGACGCAAGGCCACATCCTATCACGCCTCGATCAAAGCGTGCGCCGGTGTTACTCGACCGACAGTTGCAGGTTCATCTGCGAACGCTCGGTATCGCCGGCCGTGTCGCGATCGGCCTGCGACGCCGGCGCGAGGCGCGCGCGCTCGATCGCATCGAGATACTCGGGCGTCACGGCGCCGGTGATGTAGTTGCCGTCGAAGCACGACGCCTCGAAGCGCTCGAGCTTCGGGTTGATGTCGCGCACCGCGCGGCGCAGATCGTCGACGTCCTGATAGATCAGATGATCGGCGCCGATGATCTTCGCGACTTCCTCGTCGGTGCGGCCGTGCGCGACGAGTTCGCCGCGCGTCGGCATGTCGATGCCGTACACGTTCGGGAACTTCACGGGCGGCGCCGCCGACGCGAAGATCACCGACTTCGCGCCCGCATCGCGCGCCATCTGCACGATTTCATGCGAGGTCGTGCCGCGCACGATCGAATCGTCGACGATCAGCACGTGCTTGTCCTTGAACTCGATGCTCATCGCATTGAGCTTCTGGCGCACCGACTTCTTGCGCACGGCCTGCCCCGGCATGATGAAGGTGCGGCCGACGTAGCGGTTCTTGAAGAAGCCCTCGCGATACTCGACGCCGAGCTTCGCGGCGACCTGCATCGCCGCCGGGCGCGACGAATCGGGAATCGGCATCACGACGTCGATCGGCACGTTCGGCAGTTCGCGCTTGATCTTCTCGGCGAGATAGTCGCCCATGCGCAGGCGCACGTTGTAGACCGGCACGCCGTCGAGGCACGAATCCGGACGGGCCAGATACACGTATTCGAACATGCACGGATTCAGCGTCGGGTTCTCCGCGCACTGCTGGCTGTGGAAATTGCCGGCCTTGTCGATGAAGATCGCTTCGCCCGGCTCCAGGTCGCGCACGAATTCGAAACCGATGCCTTCGACCGCCACCGACTCCGACGCGACCATCCACTCGGTGCCGTGCTCGGTTTCGAGCTTGCCGAGGCACAGCGGACGGATGCCGAACGGGTCGCGGAACGCGAGCAGGCCGTAGCCGGCGATCAGCGACACGATCGCGTACGAACCCTGCAGGCGGCGATGCACGCCCGACACCGCCTTGAACACCGACGCCGGATCGAGCTCGAGGCCCGTGGTCGACAGTTGCAGCTCGTGCGCGAACACGTTGAGCAGCACTTCGCTGTCGGAATTGGTGTTGATGTGCCGGCGATCGATCCGGAACATCTCGTCCTTCAGTTGCTGCCAGTTCGTCAGGTTGCCGTTGTGCGCGAGGATGATCCCGAACGGCGCGTTCACGTAGAACGGCTGCGCCTCGGCCTCGCTCGACGCCGAACCGGCCGTCGGGTAGCGCACCTGGCCGATGCCGTAGGTGCCGGGCAGGCTGCGCATGTTGCGCGTGCGGAACACGTCGCGCACCATGCCGTTCGCCTTGTACATGTGGAAATTGCTGCCGTCCGCCGTCGCGATGCCCGCCGCGTCCTGACCGCGATGCTGCAGCAGCAGCAGGCTGTCATAGATCAGCTGATTGACCGGGGATTGGGAGATAACACCTACGATGCCGCACATGGCATGTCCTTCAAGATGACAAAATCGGTTACGTCCTGCCCGGCCGCGTCGTCACACGCGTACGTACTGGGCCATGCCGTCGGGCAGGAGCTGCTTCAGCTCGTGCACGCCCTGTTCGGCAAAAGGACGCAATAGCGCATTGCGCCAGAAATCCTGTTTGGGCAGTTCGGTCAGCCCAGCCGCCGCCACCAGCAGCACCACCAGCACGCAGCCGCGGACGAGCCCGAACATCATGCCCAGCGAGCGGTCGACGCCGCCCAGGCCACTCGCCTGCGCGATCCGCGACAGCAGCGCGTTCGCCACGCCGGCGACCAGCACGACGCCGATCACGAGCAACGCGAAGGCGATCACCCACTGCGTCAGCGCGCCGCCCGGCCAGTTCGCCGGAATATACGGCACGACCAGGCCGACGTAGCGGCCCGCGATCACGATCGCCGCGATCCAGCCGATCAGCCCGAAAATCTCGGACACGAAGCCGCGCCACGCACCGCGCAGCGCCGACAACGCGATCACCGCCAATACAGCGTAGTCGAAAGCCGTCAGCATCGTGGCCTTACTGCGTCAGACCGGCTTCGCGCACCTTCGCGATCGCGGCGGAGGCCGCCGAGCGATCCGCGAACGGGCCGGCACGCAACAGTGTAGCCGTGCTGCCGTCTGCCTGCTTGCGATGCTCGACATATGCGGGCACGCCGGCCGATTTCAACTTGGTCGCCCACGAGCGGGCCGTCGCGTCGTCCTTGAACGAGCCGAGCTGCACCGCGAAGCGCGCACCGGCCGGCGACGCCGGCGACGATGCGTCGCCGCTGTCCGGGCTCGCGGCGCCGTCGTTCGCGACGGTGGCGGGCGCAGGCTTCGGCGCGGCCGGTTTCGCCGCGGGCGCAGCCGGCTTCGGCGCGGGCTTCGGCGGCGTCACGCTCGCCGTGGTGGTCGTATCGGGTTTCGCGGCCGGCTTGGCGGCATCCTTCGGCGCGGGGGCCGGTGCCGGTGCAGCCGCAACGGCCGTGTCGGAGGCCGGCGGTTCGTCATGCGCGACGCCTGCCTGCACGTCGGACACATCGTCGTCGCGCGGCGCGACCGCCTGGTGCGCGGGGCGGTTGGGGATGTCGATCGCGATGTCGTCGGTGACCGGCTTCGGGTGCGAGTCGAGCACCATCGGCAGTACGATCACCGCGGCCACGACGAGCGCGATCGCGCCGACGAGGCGACGGCGCGCGCGTTGCTTTTCTGGAAGGGTCGGATCGAGAAGCAGTGCATCCGATTCCGGACGCTCGGTGCGGCGCGAGCGTCGCTCGACGCGTTCAGTGCGCTCCGTGCGCACGTTCCGGGATGCCCCGGTGCGACCGCCGCGCCGCGGGGGCGCGTCGTCGTCTTTCTTGCCGAACGAGAAAATTCCCATGAATGGCTGAGTCCGAAACTGCCCGTCAGTCAGTGTTGCTGCGATTTACGGTAGGCCAGCACGCCGGCAACCGTATGGAAACTGCCGAAAACCACGATTCTATCATTCTCGGATGCTCTTTTTAGTGCATCGCGAAACGCTTCCGCGGGCGACGCGTAACGCGTCACGCTCGAATCGGGCCCCTCCTCCACGCCGGCCTTGCGCAGCGCGGCTTCGAGCTGCTCCGCGGAGGCCGCGCGCGGCAGCGGCAGGTCGGTCACGCACCAGTGGTCGATCTCGCCCTTCAGGTGTTGCAGCACGCCGTCGATGTCCTTGTCGTGCATCGCGCCGAACACCGCGTACGTGTACGGGAAGAAACCCATGTTGCCGAGGTTCTGCTCGAGCACGGCCGCCGCATGCGGGTTGTGCGCGACGTCGAGCACGATCGCCGGCTTGCCGGGCAGCACCTGGAAGCGCCCCGGCAGCTCGACGTTCGCCAGCCCGAGCCGGATGTCCTGCGCGGACACCGGCAGCACCGGGCGCAGCGCCTCGAGCGCGGCAAGCGCGGCCGACGCATTGATCAGCTGATTCGCACCGCGCAGCGCCGGATACGCGAGCGCCGGATAGCGCTTCTCGCGGCCGAGGTAGCTCCATTGCTGGCGCTCGGCGCCGGCTTGCGCCTCGTAGCGGAAATCGCGGCCGACGAGCCACAGGTCGGCGCCGATCGCTTCGGCGTGGTCGATCAGCGTTTGCGGCGCGGCCGGATCGCCGCAGATAGCCGGCTTGCCCGCGCGGAAGATCCCGGCCTTCTCGAACGCGATCTTCTCGCGCGTGTCGCCGAGGTATTCGGTGTGGTCGATGTCGATGCTCGTGACGATCGCGCAATCGGTATCGATGATGTTCACCGCGTCGAGCCGGCCGCCGAGGCCGACTTCGAGGATCACCGCGTCGAGCCCGCGCGACGCGAACAGATGCAGGATCGCGAGCGTCGTGAATTCGAAATACGTGAGCGACACGGGCTCGGCCAGCGACGTGCGCGCGGCTTCGACGGCCTCGAAATGCGGCAGTAGTTCGTCGTCGGCCACGTTCTGCCCGTTCACGCGCGCGCGCTCGTTGAAGGCGAGCAGGTGCGGCGACGTGTGGCAGCCGACCTTGTAGCCCGCACGCACCAGGATCGTCTCGAGGAACGCGCAGGTCGAGCCCTTGCCGTTCGTGCCGCCGACGGTGATCACCGGGCACGCGAATTCGAGCTGCAGCGCCGCCTTGACCTGCCCGATACGGGTCAGGCCCATGTCGATGCCGACCGGGTGCGCGCGTTCGAGATGCGAAAGCCACGCGTCGAGAGTGGGAAAAGTGCTCATCGGATCAAGTCTGGATCGGAACCGCCACTACGCCAAAAACGAAGCGCGCCGCCTGACGCTGAAGCCAGGCGACGCGCAGAGTCACAACCTTGCGCCGGTCAGGCCAGCGCGTCGGCCGGCTGTCGCTGCAGCAGCGCGAGCAACTGCGCGATCTCGTCGCGCATCCGGCGACGGTCGACGATCATGTCGATCGCGCCCGTCTTCAGCAGGAATTCGGCGCGCTGGAAGCCTTCCGGCAGCTTCTCGCGGACCGTCTGCTCGATCACGCGCGGGCCGGCGAAGCCGATCAGCGCCTTCGGCTCCGCGATCACGACGTCGCCGAGGAACGCGAAGCTCGCCGACACGCCGCCCATCGTCGGGTCGGTCAGCACCGAGATGAACGGCAGCTTGGCTTCGGCCAGCTTGGTCAGCATCGCGGTGGTCTTGGCCATCTGCATCAGCGACAGCAGGCTTTCCTGCATCCGGGCGCCGCCCGATGCCGTGAAGCAGATGAACGGCACGTGCTGTTCGAGCGCGTTCTGCGCACCGCGCGTGAAGCGCTCGCCGACGACCGAACCCATCGAGCCGCCCATGAACGAGAACTCGAAGCAGGCCGCGACGACGGGCAGCGTGTGGATCGCACCGCCCATCACGACCATCGCGTCGGTTTCGCCCGTCTCGTCCATCGCTTCCTTCAGACGATCGGGGTACTTGCGGCTGTCCTTGAACTTCAGCGAGTCGACCGGCACGATTTCCTGGCCGATTTCATAGCGGCCTTCCGGATCGAGCAGCCCGTCGAGGCGCTCGCGCGCGCCGATGCGCATGTGGTGATCGCACTTCGGGCACACGTGCAGGTTCGCGTCCACGTCGTTGCGATAGAGAACGGCCTCGCAGGACGGGCACTTGACCCACAGGCCTTCCGGAATGCCCTTGCGGCTTTTCGGGTCGGTCTGCTTGATCTTCGGCGGCAACAGTTTGTCGAGCCAGCTCATCGTATGGTTTCCTGTTCCGTGGCGCGACGAGCCGCAAGGCCCGCCCGCTTCCTGTTGTGTTTATCGCGCCGTCTTGCCCGCGCCGTCCAGCGCGGCACGCAGCTCGGCGATGAAAGTCTTCAACGCGGCGGCGGCAGCTTCCGGCGCGGCGCTTTCGAGCAGCTGCACGAGGCGGCTGCCGATCACGACGGCGTCCGACACTTCGGCCACCGCGCGCGCCGTTTCGGCGTCGCGGATGCCGAAGCCGACGCCCACCGGAACCGGCACGCGCGACTTGATGGCCGGGATTTTACCTGCAATGCTCGAAACATCCAGATTTCCCGCGCCGGTCACGCCCTTGAGCGACACGTAATACACGTAGCCGCTCGCGATCTTGCCGACGTCGGCGATGCGTTCGTCGGTCGACGTGGGCGCGAGCAGGAAGATCGGATCGATCTGCGCGGCACGCATTTTCTCGGCGAACACGCCCGCCTCTTCCGGCGGATAGTCGACCACCAGCACGCCGTCGACGCCGGCCGCATGCGCTTCGGCCGCGAACGTGTCGACGCCCATCCGTTCGATCGGGTTCGCATAACCCATCAGCACGACGGGGGTTTTGGGGTCGGTTTCGCGAAAACGCTTCACGTCGGCGAGCACGCTCTTCAACGTGACGCCGCGCGCGAGCGCGCGTTCCGACGAGCGCTGGATCACCGGGCCGTCGGCCATCGGGTCCGAGAACGGCACGCCGAGTTCGATCACGTCGGCACCGCCTGCGGCGAGCGCGTGCATGAATTCGACGGTTTTCGCGGGATCGGGGTCGCCGGCCGTGATGAACGGGATCAGGCCCTTACGGCCTTGTTCGGCGAGCGCGGCGAAGGTCTGCTGAATACGATTCATGATAATTTTCCTATGTCGACCGGAGTTAGCGCTTTAGCGCTTACTCCGGTCCCATGCAAAGCAGCATTCGGCGATGCGGCGGCGCGATTCACGCGCACGCCGGCGCGGCGAGCGCGCTCACGCGCTCGTGCGCGATCGCACAATAGCTTTCGTTGATCTCGTAGCCGACGAAGTCGCGCCCCTGCCGTGCGCAGGCCACCGCGGTCGTGCCGCTGCCCATGAACGGATCGAGCACGCGGCCGCCCGGCGGGCAGCTTGCGAGCACCATCCGCTCGATGATTTCCAGCGGCTTCTGGGTCGGATGATCGACGCGCTCCGCGTGCTGCCGATGCAGGCGCGAGACCGACCAGACGTCCTTCGGGTTGTAGCCCATCTCCAGCCACTTGCTGCCTTCGAACAGCTTGCGCGAGCGGGCCTTCTTCGTATCGGCGTCGTACGGGATGCGGACCGGATCGAGATCGAAGTAATACGCCTTGGAAACCGCGAAAAAGCCGATGTTGTCGTGCACCGACGTGAAACGGCGCGTCGTGCCGCCCATGCTCGGCACGCGCCGGTCCCAGATGATCTCGTTGACCATCGTGAGCTGCGTCTTCAGGAAACTGAAGATTTCCGGCGCGTACTGCCACGTGCAGAAGATGTACATCGACCCGCTCGGCTTCAGCTTCGGAATCGCGAGTTCGAGCCACTCGCGCGTCCACGCGAGAAAGTCGTCGCCCGAACGCTTGTCCGAATCGTTGCCGTAGTCCTTGCCGAGCCCGTACGGCGGATCGGCGACGATCAGGTCGATCGACGCGTCCGGCAGGTGCGCGGCATCGGTCAGGAAATCGCGGTTGTGAAGCTGGATACCGGACGGCAGCGCGCGCGGCGCGACAGCGGCGGGCTGAACCGCCTCCGCCTCGCTCGCGGCGCCGCCGCCCGGCTCTTCGATCAGGTCACGCATCGGTCGGGGTCAGAGTTCGATGCCCGATCGCTCGGCGACCGTGTGCATGTCCTTGTCGCCGCGGCCCGACAGGTTGACGAGCAGGAGCTTGTCCTTCGGCAACGTCGGCGCGAGCTTCACGCCATACGCGATCGCGTGGCTCGACTCGAGCGCGGGAATGATCCCCTCGATCCGGCAGCAGTCGTGGAACGCCTTCAACGCTTCCGCGTCGGTGATCGGCACGTACTGCGCGCGGCCGCTGTCCTTCAGCCATGCGTGCTCGGGGCCGACGCCCGGATAGTCGAGGCCCGCCGACACCGAATGCGTCTCGATGATCTGGCCGTTGTCGTCCTGCAGCAGGTAGGTGCGGTTGCCGTGCAGCACGCCGGGGCTGCCGGCGATCAGCGAGGCCGCGTGATGGCCCGTGTCGAGGCCGTCGCCGGCCGCTTCGACGCCGATCAGCTGCACCGACGTATCGTCGATGTACGGATAGAAGATGCCCATCGCGTTCGAGCCGCCGCCGACGCACGCGATCACGGCGTCCGGCTGGCGGCCG
Source organism: Burkholderia sp. BCC0044 (assembly GCF_902832955.1). Lineage (NCBI taxonomy): Bacteria > Pseudomonadati > Pseudomonadota > Betaproteobacteria > Burkholderiales > Burkholderiaceae > Burkholderia > Burkholderia sp. BCC0044. The sequence goes on from NZ_CADFDO010000002.1 coordinate 1,505,522, forward strand.
GCGAGTTCGGGCATCTGCACCTTGCATTCGTCGCCGATCACGCGCTGGAAGTCGCGCACCATCATCGGGTACGGGTGCGGGCCCGCGACCGTGCCGATGATGTAGAACGTGCTTTCGATGTTCGTGACCCAGTCGCGCATCGCTTCGTTCAGCGCGTCCTTCAGCGTGCGCGAACCCGATTCGACCGGCACGACCGTAGCTCCGAGCAGCTTCATCCGGTAGACGTTCGCGGCCTGCCGGCGCACGTCCTCCGAGCCCATGTAGACGACGCACTCCATCCCGAAGCGCGCGCAGATCGTCGCGGTCGCGACGCCGTGCTGGCCGGCGCCCGTTTCCGCGATCACGCGCTTCTTGCCCATGCGCTTCGCGAGCAGCGCCTGGCCGATCACGTTGTTGATCTTGTGCGCGCCCGTGTGGTTCAGGTCTTCGCGCTTCAGGTAGATCTGCGCGCCGCCGAGCATCTCGCTCCAGCGCTGCGCGTGATAGATCGGCGACGGGCGGCCGACGAAATACTTCAGCTCGCGCTCGAATTCGGCGACGAAGTCGGGATCGTTCTGGAACTTTTCATACGCCGCGCGCAGTTCGTCCAGCGCGTGAATCAGCGTCTCGGCGACGAACACGCCGCCATACGGGCCGAAATGGCCGCGATCATCAGGAAGGTTGTACATGATGTCTCTCTCGATCGGTCGGTGCGCCCGCTGTGGGGGCCGCACCGGCTTGCATCACCCGGCGTCCGCTTCGCGCACCGCGCGTACGAACGCCGCCATCCGGGCGTGATCCTTCACGCCCTTCGCGCCCTCCACTTCGATGCCACTCGAGACATCGACAGCAAACGGACGCAGCTGGCGGATCGCATCACCGACGTTTTGCGCGTTCAAGCCACCACTCAAAACGACCCGACGCGCGAGCTCTGCGGGAATAAGAGACCAATCGAAGACCTTGCCGCTACCGCCGTAATCCGGCACCAAAGTGTCGAACAGGAGGCCGCGCGCTTTCGAATAATGAAGAGCCGATTCTACCAAATCGGCGCGCTGCGTCGAGGGGCCGACGCGCACCGCGCGCAGCCACGGCAGGCGGGCCGCGCGGCCGAGCGCGTCGCACTGCGCCGGCGTCTCGTCGCCGTGCAGCTGCAGCATCGTGAGCGGCACGTCGCGCACGACGGCTTCGATCTCGGCTTCGGTCGCATTCACGAACAGCCCGACCACCGACACGAACGGCGGCGCCAGGCTCGCCAGCTCGGCCGCCTGCGCGATCGTCACCGCGCGCGGGCTCTTCGGGTAGAACACGAGGCCGATCGCATCGGCGCCCAGCGCCGCCGCATGCAGCACGTCCTCGGGGCGCGACAGCCCGCACAGCTTGATGCGCGTGCGCGGCGGCAGGCCGGCCGCGGCGGAAGTCGAAGAAGACACGGCGTGCTCCGTCATGTTTGTGGGTCCAGATCCGCCCAGACGCTGCTCCACGGCACGCTGCCGAGCTGCGCGGGCGGGACGGCGAATTCCGCCGGGTAGCCGACGTGGGCGAGGTACAGCCCGTCGGCCATGAACGTGGGCGCCGCGAGGTTGCGGTCGCGGCCGGCCAGCACGTCGGCGAGCCAGTCGGCCGGATAGCGGCCGCGCCCGACCGCGACGAGGCAGCCCATCAGGTTGCGCACCATGTGATGCAGGAACGCGTTCGCGCGGAAGCGGAAATGGATGAAATGCCCGGCGCGCCGCACGTCGATCTGATACAGGTGTTTGACCGGCGTCTTCGACTGGCATTCCGACGACCGGAACGACGAAAAATCGTGCTCGCCGATCAGGTGCGCGGCGGCGGCGCGCATCGCGTCGTCGTCGAGCGGCGTGTGGATCCAGCCCGCGCGCCCGGCCAGCATCGGCGAACGTACCGGATGCACGTACAGCGCGTAGTAATAGGTGCGCTCGAACGCCGAGAAGCGCGCATGGAACGTGTCCGGCATCGGCTTCGCCCATTGCACCGACACGGTCGGCGGCAGGAACGCGTTGGTGCCGCGCACCCACGAGAACACTTCGCGCTCGAGGCCCGTGTCGAAATGCACGACTTGGCCGAGCCCGTGCACGCCGGTGTCGGTGCGCCCCGCCACCGTCGTGTGCAGCGGCGCCCGCGCGAACTCGGCCAGCGCATGTTCGAGCCGGTCCTGCACGGTCTTGCCGTGCGGCTGCGCCTGCCAGCCGCAGAACGCCGCGCCGTCGTACTGGATGCCCAGTGCGATCCGCATCACGCCTCGTCCGCCAGTTTCGCGAGCAGCGCGCGTGCATCGTCGCGCGTCGCGGCGTCGTTCGCGTCGACCACTTCCTGCAGCAGCGTCCGCGCGCCGGACAGGTCGCCCAGTTCGACGTATTCGGCCGCGAGGTCGAGCTTGTTGCGGGCGATGCGCGCGAGCTCGTCCGCGGTGAGCGCGGGCAGCGCGGCGCCCGGCGTGGACGGCAGGTCGAGATCGAAATCGAGCTTCAACGCGCCGAACTGCGCGCCGCCGAGCGGCGGCAGCGACGTCGTCGCAGGCGGGCTGCCCGCTTGGCCAGCGGGCGTCGCCGCGTCCGGATCCCAGTCGAACTCGTCGTCCTGGTACTCGTCTTTCTGGTCGGCCGGATGGTCCGGTGTCGTTTCTGCCGAACCCATCGGCGGGTGCTGGGCGGATTGACCGTTAGTTGCGATTTTATCGACGTCGGACTGCGGTGCGTGCGCAGACGGTTCCGCCACCGTCGACGACGGCTCGTCCGCCGCCCGCGGCGGCAACGGCATGTCGAGACTGTTGAGCGCGCTGATCGCGTTCTGCATCAGCGTCGCGTGCTGTGCTTCGGTTGTCGAAGGGGCGACGGATGCGGCGGTCGGCTCGGCCGGCTTGTCGGCGGTAGTGGTTTTTTCCGCCGGCTCTGCGTCGTGCGGAGCGTCAGCCGGAACCGGAGTCGCGTCGTTTGCGGGCGATGTGTCCACTGCGGGCGGCTCGACCGTCTCCGCCGCAGCGGCAGTCGCCGCGGCGAGACTCATGTCGGACGCCGCATCGCGTGCGACCGGCATCTCGGGCGTGATCGGCAGCTCGCGTTCGACGGACGGCGCGGCTTCCGCTTCTGCAGGCGGCAATTCGGGCGACTCGTCGCGCGGCGCCGTCACGTCAGGCGCAGGAGATGGGTCCGCGGCGGGCGGCTCGATCGTCTCCGCCGCAGCGGCAGTCGCCGCGGCGAGATTCATGTCGGACGCCGCATCGCGGGCGACCGGCATCTCGGGCGTGATCGGCAGTTCGCGTTCGATGGACGGCGCGGCATCCGCTTCCGCAGCCGCGGCCCCGCCTGCTGCGGCAGCAGTCGCAGCGGTGCCCGCCTCGTCCGCGCGGCGAGCCTTCCGGCGCTTGCGCCATGCGAAGCCGGCCGCGAGCACGATCACCGCAGCGCCGGCCGCGGCGGCCGGGCGCCAGTCGATTTGTTCGGTTCGACGTGCCGGTGTCGCGACGGGCGCGACCGGTTGCACGGAAGCCGAGGCCGGTTGCGGCGCACTCGCTGCCACACCCGACGCGGCTTCGTCCGCCGCCGATGCAGCAGCCGATGCACCCGCTTCACTCGCGGACGGACGCGGCGCAGCGGGCGCCGGAGCAGGTGCGACGCCAGTCGTCGTCGCCGGCTTGCCGATACCGTGCTTCTGCAACTCCATCAGCACGCGGTTCTTCAATGCCAGCAATTGCTGCAGGCTCGACGGCCGCGGCTGCGACGCCCCCACGGCAGGCGCCGCGCCGGCCGGTTCGTGCACGCCGGAAACCGGGCTGCCCGGCACCGACTGCCCCGCGGCCTCGCTCGCGGACGGCGGCGCCGACTGGATCGCACCGCTCCACACATGGGGGCCGCTTGCACCGTTTGCGGGCGCCGCCGGCTGCGTGCTGTCGACAGCCGACGCGCCATGTGCGGCCGACGCGCCGCTCGAAGCCAACGCACCGCTCGAAGCCGACACCCCCGCCGCCGTCGCGGCACTCGCCCCGCTCACCGGAGCCGCATGCACGGCCGGCGCCACTGGCGCAGGTTGCGCGGCCGAGCCGGGAAGCGGCGCGGTTGCGCCATGCTGCGCGATCGCCGCCCCGCCCGATGATGCGGCGGCGGGCGCGGAAGCGGCCGTCGTACCGGACGCAGCGGATGCACCGGCCGGCGCGAGCGCCGCGCCGGTCGCGTCGAGCGCTGGCACGGTCAGCGTCGCGCCGACTTTCAGGCGGCTCGCATCGCGCTTCATGAACGCCTGCGGATTGGCGTCGAACAGCGCACGGCCCGCGCGCGCGAGCACGGCCGGGTCGTGCGATTGCGTGGCCGCTTTCGCGATGTCGTTCAGCGACTGGCCCGGCTGGACCGTCACGGCGAGCGGTGCGGCGGCAGCAGCGCCGGCGGCGGATGCCGGCAGGTCGCCGGTGCCTACTGCCCAGGCCGATGCGGCTGCGCCGAGCGCCAGGATCGCCAGCGCGCCACGCACGGCGCGCGACAGACGGGACTGACGCGGAAACAAGGAAATTCGGGACATCGTTGGCTCTATCGCCGCGCGCGGGCGCGGCTCGGATTCGCGGTTGGAAGCGTCAATAAAGTGGCTGCAGAAATGCAAAAGCGTCGCGCGGAACGCGACGCTTTCGGCGGGTCTGTGCGTCGTAACCGCGTAGTTTACTTCACACGATCGCGTTCCGGCCGAATTCGTCTCCGACAGGTGCAACCGAGCGCGATCAGGCACTCGCATCGCGCGGGCCCCGCCGGCCGCAGCCCATGCATCCGATCGATCGATCGAAACGAACCTGCGCGCGCTGTCGAAAATCGTCTCGCGGCAACATCGCCCGCTTCGAATGCCGCGGTTTTCCGGCGCTCAGCGGGCAGCCGCCGCAGGACGCAGGACCCAGACGACAGAATCGCCAACGCCGCCTCAACGATCCATCCCGCCCGCCGTTAACGAATTTAACAGCCGGAAAATCAAAACAAATCCCGACCGGCGATCAATCCCGCTCCAGTCAATTCCAATTCGTCGATAAGAAGGCAATTTCCGCCTCTTATCGGAGAAATGAAAATCCACACATCCAAAGCCCCGCCCCATAAGGCTTTCGCCGCATCCCGCACGATCCATTACCCATACAAAAGCGATCGTTTCTGCATCAATTCAATTGCATTACACAAAATTACACAGACCTGATAACCGCCGTCGATACGATCGCCTTCAAACAGGAATCGGCACATTTCGACCTCGCGCCTGCACATGCCGGAAAGGCGGCCGCGCGCGGCCGGGCTGATGCCGTGAAGTACCGGAGGGCCATCGCGCAGTCGCACGACTGCATTCACTCACCAGCTCGTTACGGGGACCGAACATGGGCTATCAGCAGGGTTTGAGCGGGTTGGCCGGCGCGTCGAGCAATCTCGACGTGATCGGCAACAACATCGCGAACGCAAACACGGTCGGCTTCAAGCAGGGACGCGCGAACTTCGCCGACATGTACGCGAATTCTGTCGCGACGTCGGTCAACACGCAGATCGGCATCGGCACGCGGCTCGCGTCGGTGCAGCAGAATTTCGGCCAGGGGACGATCAATTCGACGAAGTCGTCGCTCGACGTTGCGATCAACGGCAACGGCTTCTTCCAGATGTCGAGCAACGGCGTGACCACGTACTCGCGCGACGGCACGTTCCACCGCGACAAGAACGGCGCGATCGTCAACGCGCAAGGCCGCAACCTGATGGGTTATGCGGCAGCCGCCGGCGGCGTGATCAACACCGCGCAGACCGTGCCGCTGCAGGCGCCGACCAGCAACATCGCGCCGCGCGCGACGAACAAGATCACCGGCCAGTTCAACCTGAACGCGCAGGACAAGGTGCCGACCAAGACCCCGTTCAACGCGACCGACAACACGACGTACAACTACAACACGTCGATCCAGGTCTACGACACGCTCGGCGGCTCGCAACAGGTCGCGATGTACTTCGCGAAGAGCGCGGCCAGCACGTGGCAGGCCTACGCGGGCCTGCAGGGCCAGACGCCGACGAATCTCGGCACCGTCACGTTCGACGCATCGGGCCGGATCAGCTCGACGACATCGGCCGCGACCGGCCTGCCGACCGCGAGCCTCGGCCAGTTCGCGTTCCCGATCCCGAACACGGCGGGCGGCGCCAATCCGCAGAACCTGACGCTCGACCTGGGCGGCACGACGCAGTACGGCGGCAAGGACGGCGTGAACAATCTCGCGCAGGACGGCTTCGCGAGCGGCACGCTGACGACGTTCTCGATCGGCACCGACGGCAAGCTCACCGGCAACTACTCGAACGGCCAGAGCGCGGTGCTCGGCCTGATCGCGCTCGCGAACTTCAACAACCCGAACGGGCTCGTGAACATCGGCGGCAACCAGTATGCGGAAACGGCCGCGTCGGGCGTGCCGCAAGTCTCAGCGCCTGGCAGCACGAACCACGGCACGCTGCAGGGCAGCGCGCTGGAAAACGCGAACGTCAACCTGACGACCGAGCTCGTGAACCTGATCACCGCGCAGCGCAATTACCAGGCGAACGCGCAGACGATCAAGACCCAGCAGGCGGTCGATCAGACGCTGCTGAACCTGCGCTGAACCGCCCATGAAAAACGCGCCGCGCCGGCCCCGAATCTCGAGGCCAACGCGGCGCGTCGTGTCGTGCAGCCCGGCCCGCGGGCCGGACAGGCAACGTGCTTACTTGTCGAGCAGGATGCGCAGCATGCGGCGCAGCGGCTCGGCCGCGCCCCACAGCAGTTGGTCGCCGACCGTGAACGCCGACAGGTATTCGCCGCCCATCGCGAGCTTGCGCAGTCGGCCGACCGGCACCGACAGCGTGCCGGTGATCTTCGCCGGCGACAGGTCGCGCATCGACGCTTCGCGCTCGTTCGGCACGACCTTCACCCAGTCGTTCGCCGATGCGAGGATGCCGTTGATCTCGTCGAGCGGCACGTCCTTCTTCAGCTTGATCGTCAGCGCCTGCGAGTGGCAGCGCATCGCGCCGATCCGCACGCACAGGCCGTCGACCGGGATCGAGCCCGGCTCGCCCATCGCCGGCTTGCCGAGAATCTTGTTGGTTTCCGCGCCGCCCTTCCACTCTTCCTTCGACATCCCGTTGCCGAGATCCTTGTCGATCCACGGAATCAGCGAACCGGCGAGCGGCACGCCGAAGTGGCTCGTCGGCATCGCATCGCTGTTCATCGCGGCCAGCACGCGGCGGTCGATGTCGAGGATCGCGGAAGCCGGATCGGCGAGCTGTTCCTGCACCGCGCCGTTCAGCGTGCCCATCTGCGACAGCAGCTCGCGCATGTTCTGCGCGCCCGCGCCCGATGCGGCCTGGTACGTCATCGCGGTGATCCAGTCGACGAGGTTCTCGCGGAACAGGCCGCCGAGCGCCATCAGCATCAGGCTGACCGTGCAGTTGCCGCCGATGAAGTTCTTCGTGCCCTTGACGAGCGCGTCCTTGATCACGTCGAGGTTGACCGGATCGAGAATGATGACCGCGTCGTCCTGCATCCGCAGCGACGATGCCGCGTCGATCCAGTAGCCGTTCCAGCCGGCCGCGCGCAGCTTCGGGAACACGTCGTTCGTGTAGTCGCCGCCCTGGCACGTGATGATCACGTCGCACTTCTTCAGCTCGTCGACGTTGGTCGCGTCCTTGAGCGTGGTCTCGTTTTTCGCGAACGACGGCGCCTTGCCGCCCGTGTTGCTGGTGCTGAAGAACACCGGTTCGATCAGGTCGAAATCGCCCTCTTCCTGCATGCGCTGCATCAGGACGCTGCCGACCATGCCGCGCCAACCTACGAGACCTACGTTCATGACTAACCCTTTGCTTGAATGGAGCTTCCCCGCCATTTCCGTCCCCGCGTGACCGCGCGGGGAAACAGGCGGGCACGACGGCGATCAGCGTTTAATGATCGTTTTCGTGGTAATGGTTTTCGTGATGACGATGGCGCGCGCACCCGCACGGGCAGTGTTGCCGTGGAGTTTCAGGACCGGGGAGATCAGGGAAATCAGCGCCATCGTTCGAGTCTACACAAAGCCGCTGGCCCGCACAACGGCCAACGGTGCGCGAACCGGCCGATTTTTCCGGCCCGTTCGCGCCCTTTTCATCTTAATTACCGGACTTCATTTCCGTCCGCTTACAGCGCGGCAACCACCGCATCGCCCATCGCGGCCGTGCCGACCTGCTTGCAGCCGGGCGTCGCGATGTCGCCGGTACGGTAACCCTGTTCGAGCACCGTTTTCACCGCGCGCTCGATGCGATCGGCCTGCTCGGCGCGATTCAGCGAGTAACGCAGCAGCATCGCGGCCGACAGGATCGTCGCGAGCGGGTTCGCGATGCCCTTGCCCGCGATGTCCGGCGCCGAACCGTGCGACGGCTCGTACAGCCCCTTGTTGTGCTTGTCGAGCGACGCCGACGGCAGCATGCCGATCGAGCCCGTCAGCATCGACGCTTCGTCCGACAGGATGTCGCCGAACATGTTGCCGGTGACGATCACGTCGAACTGCTTCGGCGCCTTCGCGAGCTGCATCGCCGCGTTGTCGACGTACATGTGCGACAGCTCGACGTCCGCGTATTCCTTCGACACGTCGATCATGATGTCGCGCCAGAACTGCGACGTCTCCAGCACGTTCGACTTGTCGACCGACAGCAGCTTCTTCGCGCGCTTTTGCGCGGCCTGGAACGCGACATGCGCGATGCGGCGCACTTCCGGCTCCGAATAGCGCATCGTGTCGAAGCCTTCGCGCTCGCCGGCGAACGGGCCGTCCGGCGCCGCGCGCACGCCGCGCGGCTGGCCGAAGTAGATGTCGCCGTTCAGTTCGCGCACGATCAGGATGTCGAGGCCCGCGACGAGCTCCGGCTTCAACGGCGAGGCATCGACGAGCTGCGGATAGCAGATCGCCGGACGGAAGTTCGCGAACAGCTCGAGGTGCTTGCGCAGCCCGAGGATCGCCTGCTCGGGGCGCAACGCGCGCTCCAGCGAGTCGTACTTCCAGTCGCCGACCGCGCCGAACAGGATCGCGTCGGCCTGCTTCGCGAGCGCCAGCGTCGCGTCGGGCAGCGGATGGCCGCTCGCCTCGTAGCCCGCGCCGCCGACCGGCGCCTGTTCGAGTTCGAACTTCTCGTCGAGTGCGTTCAGCACCTTCACCGCTTCATTGACGATTTCCGGACCGATGCCGTCGCCGGGCAGCACTGCAATCTTCATGCGAAATTCCTGACTGGATGGATTGTGATGGAGGCAGGCCGGCGAGCGCGCGCAACGCGCGCCCGCCGCGAAGGCGATATCAGCCGACCAGCTTGGTGTTGAGCCACGGCTGCTTCACGAGCCGCTCCGCTTCGAACTGGCGGATCTTGTCCGCGTGGCGCAGCGTGAGGCCGATGTCGTCGAAGCCGTTCAGCAGGCAGTACTTGCGGAACGCGGCGATGTCGAACGGATACTCGCGGCCGTCGCCCGCGCGCACGACCTGCGCGTCGAGGTCGATCGTCAGCTCGTAGCCGTTGAACGCGTAAGTGTCGTTGAACAGGTGATCGACCTGCTGCTCGGTCAGCACGATCGGCAGCAGACCATTCTTGTAGCAGTTGTTGAAGAAGATGTCGGCGAAGCTCGGCGCGATGATCGCGCGGAAGCCGTACTGCTGCAGCGCCCACGGCGCGTGCTCGCGCGAGCTGCCGCAGCCGAAGTTCTTGCGGGCGAGCAGCACCGATGCGCCCTGGTAGCGCGGCTGGTTCAGCACGAAGTCCGGGTTCAGCGGGCGCTTCGAGTTGTCCTGGCCCGGCTCGCCGTGATCGAGGTAACGCCACTCGTCGAACGCGTTCGGACCGAAGCCCGTGCGCTTGATCGACTTCAGGAACTGCTTCGGGATGATCGCGTCGGTGTCGACGTTCTCGCGATCGAGCGGCGCCACGACGCCGGTATGTACAGTGAATTTTTCCATGATCCGTCTATCCGGTTGAAGGGCCGGCAGTCAGCCGGCGCACATCGACAAATTCTCGGCGGGAAACGTCACTCCGCGGCGCGCTTCAGCGCGCTGCCGGCGGCGTTGACGTCTTCCCCGAAGCCTCGGACGGTATTGCAGCCGGCCAGGCCGAAGCCCAACCCCGCCAGCGCCAGCGCGGCAACCAGCCGCGCGATGACCTTCGATGCCGTCACGTGTTACCCCAGCTGGCGAATGTCGACGAAGTGGCCTTCGATCGCCGCGGCCGCCGCCATCGCGGGGCTCACGAGGTGCGTGCGACCGCCCGCGCCCTGCCGGCCTTCGAAGTTGCGGTTCGACGTCGACGCGCAGCGCTCGCCCGGATCGAGCCGGTCGGCGTTCATCGCGAGGCACATCGAGCAGCCCGGCTCGCGCCATTCGAAGCCCGCATCGGTGAACACCTTGTCGAGCCCTTCGCGCTCGGCCTGCGCCTTCACGAGGCCCGAGCCCGGCACGACCATCGCGAGCCGCACGTTCGACGCGACGCGACGGTTCAGCTTCTTCACGACGTACGCGGCCGCGCGGATGTCCTCGATCCGTGCGTTCGTGCACGAGCCGATGAAGATCTTGTCGACCTTGATCGATTCGATCGGCGTGTTCGGCTCGAGCGCCATGTAGGCCAGCGCACGCTCCATCGCGTCGCGCTTGACCGGATCCTTCTCGCGCTCGGGATCGGGCACGCGACCGTCGATCGACGTGACCATTTCCGGCGACGTGCCCCACGTGACCTGCGGGACGATCTCGGCCGCGTTCAGCTCGACCACGCGGTCGAACTGCGCGCCGTCGTCCGACCTGAACTGGCGCCAGTATTCGACGGCCTGATCCCATTCGGCGCCGGTCGGCACGAACGGACGGCCCTTCAGGTAGTCGATCGTCGTGTCGTCCACCGCGACCATGCCTGCGCGCGCGCCGGCCTCGATCGCCATGTTGCAGACGGTCATGCGGCCTTCCATCGTCAGCGCGCGAATGGTCGAGCCGCCGAATTCGATCGCGTAGCCCGTGCCGCCCGCGGTGCCGATCTTGCCGATGATCGCGAGCACGATGTCCTTCGCGGTACAGCCGCGCGGCAACGCGCCCTCGACCTTCACGAGCATGTTCTTGCTCTTCTTCTGCAGCAGCGTCTGCGTCGCGAGCACGTGCTCGACTTCCGACGTGCCGATGCCGTGCGCGAGCGCGCCGAACGCGCCGTGCGTCGACGTATGCGAATCGCCGCACACGATCGTCATGCCCGGCAGCGTCGCGCCCTGTTCCGGCCCGATGATGTGGACGATGCCCTGGCGCACGTCGTTCATCTTGAACTGCGTGATGCCGAATGCGTCGCAGTTCGCGTCGAGCGTGTCGACCTGCAGCTTCGAGACGGGATCGGCGATGCCGTGGCTGCGATCCGTCGTCGGCACGTTGTGGTCCGACACGGCCAGGTTCGCGCTGATGCGCCACACCGGACGGTGCGCGATCTTCAGCCCTTCGAACGCTTGCGGGCTCGTGACTTCATGCAGCAGCTGACGGTCGATGTAGAGCAGGGTCGTGCCGTCTTCCTCGGTGTGGACCACGTGGGTGTTCCACAGTTTGTCGTAGAGAGTCTGTGCCATGGGTATGCGGGGTCGTTGTGACTACAAGCCTTGCGGATGCGGTCGATTATGCCACGCAGAACGCGCCGCGGCGCAGGCCGGACACGAAAAAACCCATTAAAAACAGTGGTTTGGCTGGTAGTGCCAATACCTGTATCGGCATTACCCGGCAAAACGGGGCACGCACGATCCGGCGCGCGAGGGTCGCGCGAACGCGTCGCCGGGATTGCGCGTGTCATGCCCGTATCCGTGCCCTCGCCTAGCCGTTCGGATATTCGCGATTGATCAGCGCGAGCCGCAGCATCGACAGTTGCATGCCGGCGTTGCTCATCAGGTAAAGGTCGCGCCGTCGCATCGCCGGCTGCTGGGCCGATGCATCGTAGGCGCCCGGCAGCGACAGGCCGGCCGGCACCGCCGCCTGCATCCCCGCCGCGTTCGACGCGCGCACGGCGAGCGACGCCTGATCGCGATGCGTGACCACGCCGACCTTGCCGAGCGCCGCGGCCGAACCGACCTGCCTGACGATCGCGGCGGCCATACCGTCGGGCGTCGGTATCAGGCTGCCGGCAGCCGCGGCGGGCGTGGCGATCGACGTCACGCCCGCCGTCAATCCGTACTTCGACGCGAGCACGCTCGCGACTTCCTGCTGCGCGAACACCGGCACCGCGACTTTCTGCCGGAGCTGGAACACCGCATCGGCGATCGCCTCGTTCACGGGGCCCGGCACCGGCGCGGCGGCCGAGGCCCCGGCGCGACTGCCGAAGCCGAACGCGGCAATCGTGTTGATCGCGGCAGCGTCGACGGTCGGCGGCGTCCACGAGAAAAACGTGTCGAGCAGGTAACCGGTTTCGTCGCTGGCGGTCGCGCGATCGTTCAGTTCGTTGGTCAGCTTGCCGAGCATCTGGCGCTGCAGTTCCGCGTCGGAAACGAGCGCGTCGTTCGCGAAAGCGGGCGCAGCGGCGGCGCACGATGCGGCGAGCAACGAAGTGGAAGCCAGGAAATGGCGGCGGTTCGTCATGGTCATGGTCACGGAATTCGAATGAGAAACGACGGAAGGCCTCAGCCCTTCGGGAACGCCTGCATCGTCGCGGTGGTCGCGCGCGTCAGCATCTGCGCATACATGTCGTGCACGAGATAGAGGCTGCGGTTGCGCGTCCACGGCTGGCCCGACTGCGGGTCGTACGTCGTCGGCAGTGGCACCTCGGCAACCGCGGCCGCCTTCATGCCCGCCTGCTGCGAAGTCTGAATACAGCGCTTCGCATGATCGCGATGGCCGACCACCGCGACGGTGCCCATCGACGCCGCGCCGCCCGCGCGCGATACGGCCACGGCCGCGACACCCGCGGTGCTCAGGTACACGATCGAACCGTCGCTCGCGATCACCGGCTCGATCGACGACAGCACGTCGGCGCCGAGCCCGTATTTCGATACGAGAAAGCGCGCGATTTCCCACTGCGCGTACACCTTGACGGGTTTCAACTGGCGGATGCGGAACACGGCGTCCGCGAGCGCTTCGTTCACGGGCCCCGGATCAGGCAGCGCCGACTGGTTGCCGCCGGTGCTCGACGTATTGCCGCTCGCCGCGTTCGGACGGTTGCCGAAGCTGTACGCGACGATCGCGCCGATCTGGGCGGCCGGCGCCGTCGGCAGCGACCACGTGAAGCCGACATCGGTCAGCGCCGGCGCGATCGCATCGACCGTCGCCGCATCGCCGAGCTGGGCGTTCAGTTTCGCGGACATCTGCGCGGCGAGCGCGGCGTCGCCGATCGGCGCCGACGTGACGTCGTCGCCGCCGCATGCGCTGAGCAACGAAGCGGCCACGGCGGCCGGCGCGGCGGAGAGGAACGTTCTGCGGGACGAAGCCGGGGTATGCTGACTCATGAGTGCGAGACGAAAGGATGCGAATGTCGAGCACGCCTGACGACAGGCACGCTCGCAGGATTTCGCGGGGTCAAGGGAAAAGGCCAGCGGACAACCACGCGCGGATCGGCATCGCGACGTATTGCCGACTGACGAAGCGCGATCGTAGGCGGCGTTGGTTAAATTGCGGTGAAAACACCAATCGAATCGGTTCGGCCGCCGCGCCGTTTCGCCGATGGGCGCATCCGTTTCATCGGTGGCGAGCGCATCGAACTTTGTTTCGCCGGTGGCCAGCGCGGCGTTTCGACGTATCGACGCGCGCTACGACGGCGCAACATACGTTCCCGTAATCCGGACCCGGAGCCCGCCATGACGAAGCTCGGCCTGAAGGAATCGCTTGCACGCCTCGACGACGCAGGCACGCTGTTCACGACGCTGTTTCACCACGGCACGCTCGACGTCGAGCTGTACCGGCCGCGCATCGAGGACCGGCAAACGCCGCACCTGCGCGACGAGGTCTACGTGATCGCCGCCGGCACGTCGCGCTTCGTCGTCGACGGCCACGTATGCGACGTCGCGGCCGGCGACGCGCTGTTCGTCCCCGCGCACGCCGAGCATCGCTTCGTCGGCTTCTCCGACGATTTCTCGACGTGGGTGTTCTTCTACGGCCCCGAAGGCGGCGAACGCGGCGCGTGACGCACGACGCACGCGGAACTTTCCCGGCGATCTCCTAGACTGTCTATTCGCAGCGGGCGCCGCATGGCCGCCCCGTCGTCACGCAGCCGGCAGCATTCGGTGCAACGAACAGGAGAACAGCATGCGATATGAACTCTATTACTGGCCCGAGATCCAGGGGCGCGGCGAATACGTGCGGCTCGCGCTCGAAGCGGCCGAAGCCGATTATGTCGACGTCGCGCGCGAATCAGGGCGCGGGATGGGCGTGTCGGCCATGATGCGCATGATGGACAGCGCGAAGGCCGAATGCGTGCCGTTCGCGCCGCCGTTCCTGAAGGCCGGCGACGTGGTCGTCGGGCAGACCGCGAACATCCTGCTGTTTCTCGGCGCGCGGCTGGGGCTCGCGCCCGACGACGAAGCCGGCCGGCTATGGGTGCACCAGATCCAGCTGACCGCCGCCGATTTCATCACCGAGATCCACGACACGCACCATCCGATCGGCAGCGGCCTGTACTACGAGGACCAGCAAGCGGAAGCGGCCGAGCGCGCGGCCGATTTCCTCGAGAACCGGCTGCCGAAATTCCTCGGCTACTTCGAGCGCCTGCTCGAACAGAACCCGCACAAGCGCGGCTATATCGCGGGCAGCATGCTCAGCTATGCGGACCTGACGATGTTCCAGTTGATCGAGGGCCTGCGCTATGCGTTCCCGAAAGCGATGAAGCGCACGGAGCGCAAGGTCGCGGCGCTCATCGCGCTGCACGATCGCGTCGCGCAGCACCCGCCCGTCGCGCGCTACCTCGAGTCGGAACGCCGCATCCCGTTCAACGACATGGGGATCTTCCGGCACTATCCGGAGCTGGACAAGTAACGCGTCGGCACGTACCGCGGAACGTGCGCGCGCGGGGGATTTCACGCAGGGTCAGTGCGGCTGCCCGTGCTGCGCGGCGGCCGCGTCGACGGCCTCGACCGAGCGCGTGAGCCACGGCCCGATGTCCATCTCCTCGTAGCGCACGAGCCTGCTCTTGCGCGCGCGGCGATACGCCCACCAGATCGCGACGAACAGCGGAATCCACACATAGATCGACAGCACTTCCATCCAGTCGATGCGCGCCGCGAAAAACGCCTGGTAATCCTGCCCGAGCGAAATCACGATGCAGATCGCGATCGCGAACAACGGCCCGAACGGAAACCATTTCGCGCGATACGGCAACTGGTCGAGCCGATAGCCCTGCTTCAGGAATCCCTTGCGGAACCGGTAATGGCAGACCGCGATGCCGAGCCACGCGATGAAGCCGGTGATGCCGACCGTATTCAGCAGCCACAGATAGATGCGCTGGTTGTTGGTCAGCGACGTGAGGAAGCACAACCCGCCGACGGCCATCGTCGCGTACAGCGCGTTGCGCGGCACGCCGCCCGGCGACAGCGTCGCGAACATCGCCGGCGCGCGCCCTTCCGATGCGAGGTTGTACAGCATCCGCGTCGCCGCGTAGGTGCCGGAATTGCCGGCCGACAGCACGGCCGTCAGGATCACCAGATTCATCGCGCCGGCCGCGAGCGGGAACCCCGCGTGGCTGAAGACCAGCGTGAACGGGCTCACGCCGATGTCGGTCACGTCGCTCTTCATCGGATCGGTGTACGGCACCAGCAGGCCGATCACGAAGATCGCGAGCACGTAGAACAGCATGATCCGCCAGAAGATCTGCTTCACCGCGCGCGGAATCGTCTGGCGCGGGTTTTCCGATTCGCCGGCCGTGATGCCGACCAGCTCGGTGCCGAGGAACGAGAAGCCCGCGATCAGCGCGACGCTCATCATCGCGTGCACGCCGCCGACGAACGGCGCGTCGCCGGTCGTGAAGTTGCGCCAGCCGACCGGATGCCCGGCGCCGGTATGCCCATCGCCCAGCACGCCGGCCGCGATCAGCAGCCCGGCCGCGATGAACGCGATCACGGTGACGACCTTGATCAGCGAGAACCAGTATTCCGATTCACCGAAGCCGCGCACCGACAGCGTATTGAGCACGAAGATCAGCACGAGAAAACCCGCGCCCCACCACACGCCCGGCACCGACGGAAACCAGTAGCGCATCACGATCTGCGCGGCGACCAGCTCGATCGCGATCGTCACCGCCCAGCTGTACCAGTAGGTCCAGCCGAGCGCGACGCCGAAGCCTTCGTCGACGTACTTCTCGCCATAGATCGCGAACGAGCCCGATACCGGCATCAGCGCGGCCATCTCGCCGAGCCCCGTGACGACGAAGTAGACCATGATTCCGATCGCGACATACGCGGCGATCGCCCCGCCCGGCCCCGCCTGCGCGACCGACGCGCCCGACGCGACGAACAGCCCCGTGCCGATCGAGCCGCCGATCGCGATCATCGCGATGTGACGGCCCTGCAGACGGCGCTTCAGCGTCGTCCCGGACGGTGCGGCCGCCTCCGCTGCCGCTTGCATAGCATCCATAGTGTTCACCCTGATTGTGAGCCGGCCAGCCGATTTGATTGGGAATGCAAATCGATCGACCCGGTCATTCGCATCGAAACCGGCCCTGCCGGGCCGGCTGCATCACACAATGCTGCGCTTGATCGCCTGCAGTTCGGCCGTCGTCACGATCTTCTCGATCCGGAACCGCGGGCTTTCCAGCCACACGTTCGCGATCCGCCGGTATTCGTCGAGATCCTCGCACGCGAGCCGCACGAGAAAATCGAACGTGCCGCTCACCAGCCAGCAATCGAGCACGGCCGGATTCGCGCGCATTTCCTCTTCGAACGGCGCCTGCGAACGCCCGTGGTCGGCCAGCACGATCTGCGCGATCACGACGATCGGCTTGGTCGCGCGCGGCGCGTTGATCACCGCGCGGTACCCTGCGATCACGCCGAGCGCCTCGAGCCGCTCCACGCGCGCCTGGCACGGCCGCGGCGTGAGGTTCACGAGTTCCGACAGCTTCCGGTAGGAAATCCGCCCGTCGGTACGCAGGATGTCGAGGATCCGGAGATCGATCTTGTCGAGCTGCATCTTCTTGTCGGTCATCCGCGTTCGCTCCGGTCGGGTCGTGGCTCGTGCGCGAAGCGTCTGCCGTTCCGCGCGGGGGGCCACATTATCCGGCCGAAGCGGCCGCGCGCCAATCGGCTAGAACCGCAGCGACAGGCAGGTCAGGCCGCCGTCCATCTTGCGGAACTCGCTCGTGTCGATCACGTGCAGCGGCATGCCGAGCGACGCGATCGCGTCATGCACGCGCGGATAACCGGCCGGCGTGATCAGCGTGCCGTTCACGCGCAGCGTGTTGCCCGCGTATTCGTCGGCGGACGAGATCGCGATCCGGCGATAGTCGGCGAACGCCGGATGCGCGGCCAGCGCGTCGGTCACGAGCAGCGTGTCGTCGCCGAGCGCGTTGACGACCGATTTCAGGTGCAGGCCGGCGCCAACCGGCACCGCGACGACCGAATAGCCATGGCGCGACACCAGCGACTCGAACGCGGCGATGCCTTCCGCGTCGGTGCGGCTCGTCAGGCCGATGAAGAAGCGCTTGCCGACCAGCATCACGTCGCCGCCGTCGAGGCGGCCTTGCTGCATCGGCAGCAAGTCGCGATGCACGCGCAGCGCCGCTTCGATATGCGCGGTCTCGCCGCGCCGCGCGGGCGCGCCGGGGCGCGTGATCACCGCGAATTCCGGCGTGACGACCGCGACGTCCTCGACGAAATGCGAATCGGGAAATGCATCCAGCGGCGGCAATTCGGTCAGCTCGACGCCGAGCGTGCGCAGCGCGTCGCAGTACGCGTCGAACTGCGTGAGCGTCTTGTCGTAATCGGGTGCGCCGAGTTCGGCGGTGGTCAGGCCCGCGCCGCAGGACGGCGCGGGACGGCGAACGATCGCTTGCGTGAATTGCATCGACTCCTCCATGATCTGCGCCGCACCCGTGCGGCGCATGGGCCGGCGGCGTTGTGTCCGGACCATTATCGGAAGCCAAATTGCGCAATTCGCGTCGATTTCGGCGGCGCCGACAGCCGATTGCGTCGAATTGCGCGCACCACGCAGCGGATTCGGCAGACGGGCTGCCCGCCGTCTCGCGAACGGCCGTTTTCGCCCGCCGCACGCGCGTTACGCGCCGGGCTCGAATCCCATCTGCGCACGGCCGAGCGCCGTGAGCTCGCCCTCCCCCGCGCGCCCGTCGAAATCGACCTCGAAATGGTCGGCCGGGAAATCGGGCGGGCTGTCGCCACGCAGGAACGCGAGCCGCTGGCGTTGCAGGTACGCGTCGTTCTTCGCGCAGCCGGGCGCGGCCGCGATGTACATCACGTTGCTGTCGCCGCTGCCGCGATGCGCATCCTCGACCGCATGCACGACGTCGCCGTGCCAGAACACCGCGTCGCCCGGCGCCATGTGCGGAATCGGCACCAGCGCGTCGAGCAGCAGCGCGTGCCATTCCGGGCGGATCGACAGCGCGCGGCCGGGACGCGCGCCGCACAGGTCGTCGTCGGCGACGTCGTCCTGCAGCGCGCGCAGCACGACATAGGCCATCGCGTTCGCGACCGGGATCAGCTGCAGCGTGCCGTCGCCGGGGCCCTGCGGCGTCAGCGCGGTCCAGCCCTGGAACGTGCGGAACATCGAACACACGGCCGGCGACGGAATCTCCTCGACGTCGGGGCGGAACGCCGCATCGAACGGATCGTAGTCGCGCCAGCGGCCAGCCAGCACGTGGCGATAGACCTGCCGGAAATTCGCGCCGAGCCAGCGCTCGACCGAGCCGCCGTCGACGTGCGGCGACAGCCCGAGCGACGTCGAACCGGGCGGCCGGCGGCGAATCCGGTCCGCATACGCGGGCACCTGGTCGGGATCGAAATGCGTGCGTGCGCCGTCCGCATGCCGCCACAGACGGTTCAGGAACACGCGCGCCTGCGTGAGCGCCGGCGACTGGCGCGCGGCCACCTGCGGCTTCGACCAGTACACGCCGTAGATCTGCGGCTTGCCCGACGCGAGGTTGCCGAAATAGCGGTCTTCCGCGCGCGCATGCAGCCGGTCGGTGAAACGGTTCGCATCCAGGTAGGCGCCAATCTCGTCGTTCCAGTCGCGTGCCTGCTGCGCATCGAACACGCCGCGGATCACCGCCGCGCCGTGCGTGCGGATCGCGGCTATCGTCCGCGGATCGACGCGGCCGTTCGCGATATCCGGGAATTGCAGCACCGGAATCACGTCATCGCCGTGCGCGTGCGCGCGGCGGATCGCGTCGACCTGCCGCGCGATGTCGCCTTCCAGCTCGCGGAACGTGGCCGCGTAACCGGGCAGGTCGGCGCGCAGCGCCCGTTTCGCCGTGCGGATCGCCGCCGGCAGATCGTCAATCGTCAGTTGCATCGCTCGTCTCCTCACTGGATCGTGTTTTGATGAGCACTCAGCGTACGGCCGTCGCGGGGTCGCCATCGATACTATCCAGCCAACAATCGATACAATCCTGACAATCGTGCGTCACTCGGGACGATGGCAGACCACGCAGAGCTTGTTGCCGTCCGGGTCGCGAAAATAGGCGCCGTAGTAGTCGCGGTGATAGTGCGGCCGCAGGCCCGGCGGCCCTTCGCAGGCGCCGCCCTGCCGCAGCGCGAGCGCGTGGCAGCGATCGACGTGCGCGCGGGTCGGCGCATCGAACGCGATCGTCTGGCCGTTGCCCGGTTCGGGCGGGCGGCCATCGAGCGGCTTGCCGACGAAGAACAGCGGCCGCTCGGCGTCGGCCGGCATCCAGCCCGACCAGCCGTCCGGCTCGCGGAATTTCAGGCGCAGCCCGAGTTCCGCGAACAGCGGCGCGTAGAAATCGTAGGCGCGCGCCGTATCGCGGACGCCCACGCAAACATGTGAAAACATGGCATCGCTCCGTGGTGACGATCGCTCACGATCATGCCACGACGCGCTGCCCGCCCCTTCCGGAGGCCGCGATGAAACCGCAATACGAGCACGTGACGTTCGCGTCCGGCTGTTCGATCCGCGTCTATCACCGTCAGCTCGCGCGCATTCCGTTCGAATGGCATCGCCATCCCGAGTACGAACTGACGCTCACGCTCAACAGCCGCGGCCAGCGCTTCATCGGCGACCACGTCGCGCGCTACGCGGACGACGATCTCGTGCTCGTGCCGCCGAACCTGCCGCATACGTGGTCGTCGAACGCGCGCATCGATCGCGACGCGCCCGAGGTCGCGCTCGTCGTCTGGTTCGACGGAGACTGGGTGCGGCGGCTGGCCGACTGCTGCCCCGAATACGCGCCGCTGCGCTCGCTGCTGCGGCGCGCGGCGCCAGGCCTGCACTTCGACGTGGAGACGGCCCGCGCGATGCGCGCACGGCTGCCGCGGTTGCTCGATCCGTCGCCGCGCGTGCGGCTCGCGGCCACGCTCGACACGCTTGCCGATCTCGCGGAAGCCGGCGGCGAACCGCTCGCCACCGCGCACGCGTACGACCGGCCCGACGGCGCACCGTCGCCCGCCGACCTGGCCGCGCCCGAAGCCGAACGCCTCGATCGCGTGCTCGACGCGATCGACCGGCATTTCCACGAACCGCTGCGCATCGACGCACTCGCCGCTGTCGCGCACCTGTCCGAACGCACGCTGCAGCGGCTGTTCGCGCGTCATCTCGGCGAAAGCGTCGGCCGCTACGTGCAACGGCTGCGGCTCGCGCACGCATGCCGTCATCTCGTCGGCACCGACTGGCCGATCGCGACGGTGGCCGCGCGCTGCGGCATTCCGAATGCCGCGAACTTCAACCGCCAGTTTCTCGCCGCGCGCGGCACGACGCCCGGCGCGTACCGGCAATTCTTCAAGCAGCACGGCCATGCGCCCGACGACGATGCGCCTGCGCTCAACACACGGCCGCCGTCGCTGGAGCGCCGCCCCGCGCACGGCCGGGAACACGGCCAACGTCGGCCGCACAAATGAAAACACCCCGACGGGCTGACCCGTCGGGGTGTCGTGGCGTGGCGATTGCCGGACGCGAGCGGCCTGCCGGCCGTTCGCGCCGCACACGGCTTAACGTGCGTCGATCGGCTTCGCTTCGCGCGGCGTATCGCCGACGAACAGCTGGCGCGGGCGGCCGATCTTCTGCTCGGGATCGGCGATCATTTCGTTCCACTGCGCGATCCAGCCGACCGTACGTGCCATCGCGAAGATACACGTGAACATCGACGTCGGGATGCCCAGCGCGCGCTGAACGATACCCGAGTAGAAGTCGACGTTCGGGTACAGCTTGCGCGACACGAAGTATTCGTCTTCCAGCGCGATCTTCTCGAGCTGCATCGCGAGCTTGAACAGCGGGTCGTCGTGCAGGCCCAGTTCGTTCAGCACTTCGTAGCACGTCTCGCGCATCAGCTTCGCACGCGGGTCGTAGTTCTTGTACACGCGATGGCCGAAGCCCATCAGCTTCACGCCCGAATTCTTGTCCTTCACCTGCTTGATGAATTCGGGGATGTTGTCCGGCGAACCGATCTGCTCGAGCATGTTCAGCGCGGCTTCGTTCGCACCACCGTGCGCCGGGCCCCACAGACACGCGATACCAGCCGCGATACACGCGAACGGGTTCGCGCCCGACGAACCGGCCAGGCGGACCGTCGACGTCGATGCGTTCTGCTCGTGATCGGCGTGCAGGATCAGGATACGGTCGAGCGCGCGGACGAGCACGTCGTTGACCTTGTACTCTTCGCACGGGTTCGAGAACATCATGTGCATGAAGTTCGCGCTGTACGACAGCGAGTTCTTCGGATACACGAACGGCTGGCCGATGCTGTACTTGTACGCCATCGCGACGAGCGTCGGCAGCTTCGCGATCATGCGGATCGCCGACACTTCACGGTGACGCGGGTCGTTGATGTCGAGCGAGTCGTGGTAGAACGCGGACAGCGCGCCGACCGCGGCGACCAGGATCGCCATCGGGTGCGCGTCGCGGCGGAAGCCACGGAAGAAGAAGTGCATCTGCTCGTGCACCATCGTGTGCTTCGTGACGGTGTCGACGAATTCCTTCTTCTGCGCGGCGTTCGGCAGCTCGCCCTTCAGCAGCAGGTAGCAGCTTTCGAGGAAGTCGGCGTTCTGCGCGAGGTTGTCGATCGGGTAGCCGCGATACAGCAGCTCGCCCTTGTCGCCGTCGATGTAGGTGATCGCCGAATTACAAGCTGCCGTCGACATGAAGCCCGGGTCGTACGTGAACTTGCCGGTCTGGCCGTACAGCTTGCGGATGTCGATTACGTCCGGGCCCATCGTGCCCTTGTAGATCGGCAGTTCGACGCTCGGCGAATTGTCGCTGAACGATAGCGTGGCTTTAACATCAGACGGAGTCATGGCACATCCTCAATCGAAATAAAGAAACGGGATTCGATAACGGGCACAACGTGTTACACCTTGGCGTTACACGTTGCGCAGCATCTCCAACAGCCTGTGAATGTCCGGGCTGTCTAGGTCGCCCTCTGGTTCCTTGCGCGCGAGGAGCAAGTCCATCAGGTCGTTGTCGCTCAGATCGAGCAGGCGCGACAACGCGCCTACGTCTGCATCGGTGAGGTCATGCTCGTATCTGCTGAAGAATCGTTCGAAAACGATGTCGTTCTCCAGCAGACCCCGCCGCGCGCGCCAGCGAAGGCGCGCGCGACGGTGCGGGTCGGATTGATGCGAATCGTCGCTCATCAATCTTTATACCGCGCGGCGAACCATCAGTTCCTTGATCTTGCCGATCGCCTTCGTCGGGTTCAGGCCCTTCGGGCAAACGTCGACGCAGTTCATGATCGTGTGGCAACGGAACAGACGGTACGGGTCTTCCAGGTTGTCGAGACGCTCGCCGGTGGCGGTGTCGCGGCTGTCCGCGATGAAGCGGTAAGCCTGCAGCAGGCCGGCCGGGCCGACGAACTTGTCCGGGTTCCACCAGAAGCTCGGGCACGACGTCGAGCAGCTCGCGCACAGAATGCACTCGTACACGCCGTCAAGCTCGTCGCGCTCTTCCGGCGACTGGAGGCGTTCCTTCTCCGGCGGCGGCGCGTCGTTGATCAGGTACGGCTTGATCGAGTGGTACTGGTTGAAGAAGTGCGTCATGTCGACGATCAGGTCGCGCACGACGGGCAGGCCCGGCAGCGGACGCAGCACGATCTTCTGCGGCAGGTCGTTCAGGTTCGTCAGGCACGCGAGACCGTTCTTGCCGTTGATGTTCATCGCGTCCGAACCGCACACGCCTTCGCGGCACGAGCGGCGGAACGACAGCGTCTCGTCCAGTGCCTTCAGCTTGACCAGTGCGTCGAGCAGCATGCGCTCATGCTGGATCTCGAGCTCGTACGTCTGCATGCGCGGCGCTGCGTCCTTGTCCGGATCGTAGCGGTAGACTTCAAAAATGCGTTTTGCCATTTCGGATTCCCTTTGACTCGGCTTAGAACGTGCGCGGCTTCGGCGGCACGGATTCGACCGTCAGCGGCTTCATTTGAACCGGCTTGTAGTCGAGGCGATCGCCTTCGCTGTACCACAGCGTGTGGCGCAGCCAGTTGTCGTCGTCGCGGTGCTCGTAGTCGCTGTGCGCGTGCGCGCCGCGGCTTTCCTTGCGCGCTTCCGCCGACACCATCGTCGCGCGGGCCACTTCGATCAGGTTCTCCAGCTCGAGCGCTTCGACGCGCGCGGTGTTGAACACCTTCGACTTGTCCTTCAGATGGATGTTTTCCACGCGCGCCTTCAGGCCGGCCATCTGGTCGACGCCTTCCTTCAGCAGCGCCGACGTGCGGAACACGCCTGCGTGCTTCTGCATCGTCGCGCGGATGTCGTTCGCGACGTCCTGCGTGTATTCGCCCGAGCTCGACTTGTCGAGCTTGTTCAGGCGCGCCAGCGAGAACTCGCCCGCATCGGCCGGCAGCGGCTTGTGTTCCTTCTGGTTCTTCACGTGCTCGACGATGTGGTTGCCGGCCGCACGGCCGAACACCACGAGGTCCAGCAGCGAGTTCGTGCCGAGGCGGTTCGCGCCGTGCACGGACACGCACGAGCACTCGCCCACTGCGTAGAAGCCGTTGACCGGATCCTTGTGACCGCCGCGCGACGTGCCGACGACCTGACCGTGGATGTTGGTCGGGATGCCGCCCATCTGGTAGTGGATCGTCGGGACGACCGGGATCGGTTCCTTGATCGCGTCGACGTTCGCGAACTTCAGCGCGATTTCGCGGATCGACGGCAGACGCTTCATGATCGTCTCGGCGCCGATGTGCGACAGGTCGAGCAGCACGTGATCCTTGTTCGGACCGACGCCGCGACCTTCCTTGATTTCCTGGTCCATCGAACGCGACACGAAGTCACGCGGCGCCAGATCCTTCAGCGTCGGCGCGTAGCGCTCCATGAAGCGCTCGCCGTCCGCGTTGCGCAGGATACCGCCTTCGCCGCGCACGCCTTCGGTGATCAGCACGCCCGCGCCGGCCACGCCGGTCGGGTGGAACTGCCAGAACTCCATGTCCTGCAGCGCGATGCCCGAGCGCGCCGCCATGCCGAGGCCGTCGCCGGTGTTGATGAACGCGTTGGTCGATGCCGCGAAGATCCGGCCTGCGCCGCCCGTCGCGAACAGCGTCGTCTTGCCTTCCATGATGTAGACGTCGCCCGTCTCCATCTCGAGGGCCGTCACGCCGAGCACGTCGCCGTCCGCGTCGCGGATCAGGTCGAGCGCCATCCATTCGACGAAGAACTGCGTCTTCGCCTCGACGTTCTGCTGGTACAGCGTGTGCAGCAGCGCGTGACCGGTACGGTCGGCGGCCGCGCACGCGCGCTGGACCGGCTTCTCGCCGTAGTTCGCGGTGTGGCCGCCAAACGGGCGCTGGTAGATCGTGCCGTCCGCGTTGCGGTCGAACGGCATGCCGAAGTGTTCGAGTTCGTACACGACGTTCGGCGCTTCACGGCACATGAATTCGATCGCGTCCTGGTCGCCGAGCCAGTCGGAGCCCTTGATCGTGTCGTAGAAGTGGAAGTGCCAGTTGTCTTCGCTCATGTTGCCGAGCGACGCGCCGATCCCGCCTTGCGCGGCCACCGTGTGCGAACGCGTCGGGAACACCTTCGACAGCACGCCGACCGACAGGCCCGCGCGCGACAGTTGCAGCGCTGCGCGCAAGCCGGAGCCGCCTGCGCCGACGATCACGACGTCAAACTTGCGGCGCGGGAGGGAAGTTTTGATTGCAGCCATTCTTTACACTCTCCAGAGAATCTGCGCGGCGTAGCCCGCACATGCGAGCAGCCAGACGATGGTCAGCGATTGCAGCAGCAGGCGCACACCGACGGGCTTCACGTAGTCCATCCAGATGTCGCGCACGCCGACCCATGCGTGGTAGAAGAGGGAAAGCAGCATCACGAAGGTCGCGAGCTTCATCCATTGCGCGGCGAAGATCGAAGCCCAGCCTTCGTACGAAAAATCGTGCGCGCCGAAGAACAGGACGAGCAGAATGACCGTGTAGACCGCCATGATCGTGGCGGTGACGCGCTGCGCGAGCCAGTCGCGCAGGCCGTAGTGAGCGCCGACGACGAGGCGCTTCGAGCCGATTCGGTTGTTGGCTGCCATTTTCTTAGAATGCTCCGAACAGTTTGAGTGCCATGGCGATCGTCAGCGCGATCGAGACGACAAAGACGACGACGGCCGTCCGCTTGCCGCCTTCCTTCGTGACGGCGTCGTGGTTGACGTCCATCAGCAGGTGGCGAATACCGGCGCAGAAATGGTGGAAGAAGGCCCACGACAACGCGAGGACGATCAGCTTGACGACGATGTTGGAGAGGAAAGCCTTGAAGACTTCGAAGCTGAGCTCGGAGGTGAGGCTCTGGTCGAAGAGGAACAGCAGGAACGGCAGGAACAGGAACAGCAGCGCGCCGCTGATACGATGGAGAATCGACAATATCGCCGCCAGGGGCATGCGATATTTCAACGTGATGTCGCCGATTCCGATGTTCCGGTATTCCGGCCTCGGCTTTCTTACTGCGTCAGTCATGCTAGACCCCTACTATGTTGTCACACTAATCCGCGATTTTAGCGCCTTTTTATATCGCGCTGCAGCGAAAGTCTGCTCTGGATCATTGCGCGAACACGAACAAAGGCGGCCCGAAACGTGCTTCGCGCGCGTGGGAAACGCGAATGCACGCGGCTGAGCCAAACGTCGTCAGCTCAAGTCATTCTGATAGTAGTACCCGGTTGTGACATACCAGCCGCGCCGCACTTCCACCGGCCGGTCCCCGTACGTATAGGACACGCGCTCGACCGACAGCAGCGGGAAGCCCGCCGGCACGTGCAGCAGGTCAGCCACCGCCGGATCCGCCGCGACCGCGCGGATCTTCTCCGTCGCGCGGATCATCCGCGTACCGAACTCCGTCTCGAACATCGCGTAGAGCGGCCCCTTGTACTCGCTGAGCCGCTCGAACGTGAGCCCGCGGAACATCGTGCCCGGCAGCCAGATCTCGTCGAGCACCGTCACTTCGCTGTCGAACTCCAGCAGGCGGCGCACCTGCACGACCGGATCGGCGGGCTTCAGGTCGAGCTGCCGCGCGATCTCGGCCGGCGCGCGCAGGCGTCGGCATTCGAGCAGGCGGCTCACGTGCGGATGCTCGGCGCCGTCGTCGGCCAGCAGACGCAGGAAGCGGAATTGCGCGCGATCCTCGTTGTGCGTTGCAACAAAAGTGCCCTTACCCTGACGCCGGACCACGAGGTTTTCGGCGGCCAGCTCGTCGATCGCCTTGCGCACGGTGCCCTGGCTGACCTTGTAGCGGGCCGCGAGCTCCACTTCGCTGGGGATGATCTCGCCCGGCTTCCATTCACCGGATTCGAGACTTTGCGTGATCAATGACTTGATCTGCTGGTATAACGGGCTGAACGTCGGCGACGCGGAGACCGCGGGCGAGGCCGCGGCATCGCCCGCGCCCGGCTGCCCTGGGCCGCCTGCGCCGGTCTGATTCGCGGTGTTCGCCTGGTTCGATGTCATGGCGCGCATTTCATCACAAACCGCTCTTTTTCGTCCACTCAATTTCCGCAAAACATCTGTCTTATATAAGACATATGATACCGTTTGACTTTGCGCGTGACGGCTCCTACACTCCCGGTCGAGCAAGGGTTCGCGGGTGCCACAGCGCGTCCCCGGCTACGTGCCACGGCCGTCTCCAGGTTCACCGCGTCTGCCATCGCGAGTCCTCCGCCCTGCTTCAATGCAACGCTACGCACAACGCGCATAGAATGGCGTTTTCGCTCGCGTCCAACGCTTCACCCGTCCTGGAGATTTTCAATGGCTAAGCCCGCAAAGCGCGTTGCCGTCACCGGCGCCGCAGGTCAAATCGCTTACTCGCTGCTGTTCCGCATCGCGAACGGCGACCTGCTCGGCAAGGATCAGCCGGTCATCCTGCAACTGCTCGACCTCCCGCAAGCCCAAGGCGCCGTCAAGGGCGTCGTGATGGAACTCGACGACTGCGCGTTCCCGCTGCTCGCCGGCGTCGTGATCACCGACGATCCGAAGGTCGCATTCAAGGATGCAGACGTCGCGCTGCTGGTCGGTGCACGTCCGCGCTCGAAGGGCATGGAGCGCAAGGACCTGCTGTCGGCGAACGCCGAAATCTTCACGGTTCAGGGCGCCGCGCTGAACGAAGTCGCGAGCCGCGACGTGAAGGTGCTGGTCGTCGGCAACCCGGCGAACACGAACGCGTACATCGCGATGAAGTCGGCGCCGGATCTGCCGAAGAAGAACTTCACGGCCATGCTGCGCCTCGACCACAACCGCGCGCTGTCGCAGCTCGCCGCCAAGTCGGGCAAGCCGGTCGCGTCGATCGAGAAGCTCGCCGTGTGGGGCAACCACTCGCCGACGATGTACCCGGATTTCCGCTTCGCGACCGCCGAAGGCGAATCGCTGCTGAAGCTGATCAACGACGACGTGTGGAACCGCGACACGTTCATCCCGACCGTCGGCAAGCGCGGCGCGGCGATCATCGAAGCGCGCGGCCTGTCGTCGGCCGCATCGGCAGCCAACGCGGCGATCGACCACGTCCGTGACTGGGTGCTCGGCACGAACGGCAAGTGGGTCACGATGGGCATCCCGTCGGACGGCTCGTACGGCATCCCCGAAGACATCATCTACGGCGTGCCGGTCACCTGCGAAAACGGCGAATACAAGCGCGTCGAAGGCCTGGAAATCGACGCGTTCTCGCGCGAGAAGATGGACGGCACGCTGGCCGAGCTGCTCGAAGAGCGCGATGGCGTCGCCCACCTGCTGAAGAACTAAGCATCACGCATCGTGCCGGGCGGCCTTCGGGCCACCCGGCTTCGGTACGGGCCGGCATGCCGCCGGCCCTGCCGACCGATCCGATCCGTGCACGTTTTGCCGCCTCGCGCTGTGCCGCGCACCGGCCCAGAACCTGCCCGAATCCGATTTTCTCCCCGCTGACCCGCTTCCGTGACGTAGAAGAGATGGCCGCGCTCACTCCTGCACAAGTGCTGTACGACGGGGCGTCCCCGCCCGCGATCCTGCCCTGCTGCGATCACTACGCGGGCAGCGAGAAGCTGATGCGCAAGTCGCTCGCGCTGCAGGCCGAGCTGGGCCCCGTGTTCGACCTCACGCTCGACTGCGAGGACGGCGCGGCCGTCGGCCAGGAAGCCGCGCACGCGGCGCTCGTCGCCGATCTGCTCGGCAGCGCCGAGAACCGCTTCGGCCGCGTCGGCGTCCGCATCCACGACTTTTCCCACCCGCACTGGCGCGACGACGTGCGCATCGTGCTGCGCGCGTCGCGTGCACCCGCCTACATCACGCTGCCGAAGATCGCGAGCGCCGCCGACGCGGCCGAAATGACCGCGTTCATCGAAGGCACGCGCCGCGAGCTCGGCATCGCGCAGCCGATTCCGGCCGACGTGCTGGTCGAGACGCACGGCGCGCTCGCGCAGGCGGCCGCCCTCGCCGCGCTGCCGGCGGTCGGCACGCTGAGCTTCGGGCTGATGGATTTCGTCTCCGCGCATCACGGCGCGATTCCCGATTCCGCGATGCGCTCGCCCGGCCAGTTCGACCACCCGCTCGTGCGCCGCGCGAAGCTGGAGATCGCCGCGGCCTGTCACGCGCACGGCAAGACGCCGTCGCACAACGTGACGACCGAGGTGCGCGACATGAGCGTCGTCGCCGCCGATGCACGCCGCGCGCGCGACGAATTCGCGTTCACGCGGATGTGGAGCATCCACCCCGCGCAGATCCGCCCGATCGTCGACGCGTTCGCGCCGCGCACCGAAGAAGTCACGCTGGCCGCCGAGATCCTGCTGGCCGCGCAGGCCGCCGACTGGGGCCCGACGCGCCACGGCGATACGCTGCACGATCGCGCGAGTTATCGTTATTACTGGTCGGTGCTGCGCCGTGCGCGGGCCACCGGCCAGCCCGTACCGGCCGAGGCCGCGCCGCTGTTCGGGCCGGCCGCCGCGGGCGTCGCGCGGTGAGCGCGCGCCGCCTGTCGACACACGCGTTTCATGCATTCGCCGTTTCGCCCGCCGGACAGACGTTTGCGAAACGACAAAAAACGTAACGGAGCCCGAAAACCTGATATACGCGCGGCCAAATAGGTGAAAATAGCGGCCGCTGCGCGCTTTCGGGGCGCGTGCAGTTTCAACCCGGCCGGCCGTTTCGATTGCCGGCCCTTGTCAACTGATTATCGAAAGGTTCTGACTCCATGAAGAAACTCCTGATCGCTACCGCCATCGGCGCCTTGTCCGCCACGATGCTGGTGTCGGCTCCGAGCGCGTTTGCCCAGGGTACGGCCACCACGACCGCGAAGAAGGCCACGGCCAAGCGCCCGGCGCCGGCCAAGCGCATCATCCCGCGCAGCAAGAAGGCGCAGGCGCGCGCAGCGGCCAAGGTCGATCCGGTACCGGACGGCGCGGTCAAGTGGTCCTGTAAGGAAGGTCTGTCGTTCGACCTCGCCGGCGACATGAAGCGCGACCAGGTCGTCACGGTTCACTGGGCGAAGAAGAACTACAAGCTGCCGCGTCAGGCCACGACGACGGGCGCCGACACGTTCTACGATCCGGCAGCCGGCTTCAAGCTGGTCGTGATCCCGACCAAGGCGATGCTGTTCTCGGACGCGAACGGCGGCGAGCGCCTTGCGGACGAGTGCGTGACGCCGGAAATGGCACAAGGCGGCGCAGCGCCGACGCAGGCGAACGAGCTGAAGCCGGCCACGAACTAAGCGCGCGTTTTTCCGCTCCCGGCCCCTCGTGTCCGCCCCGGTCTCCAACGTCCGCCCCGCGCCGGATTCGGTACTCGTCGACATCGTCGACTACGTGCTGAACACCGGCATCGACAGCGCGCTCGCGCTGGAGACGGCGCGTCATTGCCTGATCGACACGCTCGGATGCGGACTCGAGGCGCTGTCCTACCCTGCCTGCACCAAGCTGCTCGGCCCCGTCGTGCCCGGCACGATCGTGCCGAACGGCGCGAAGGTGCCCGGCACGTCCTTCCAGCTCGATCCCGTCCAGGCCGCGTTCGGCATCGGCGCGATGATCCGCTGGCTGGACTTCAACGACACCTGGCTCGCCGCCGAATGGGGTCATCCGTCCGACAACCTCGGCGGGATCCTGGCGACGGCCGACTGGCTCTCCCGCACGGCCCGCGCGGCCGGCTGCCAGCCGCTCGCGATGCGCGACGTGCTGGTCGCGATGATCCAGGCCCACGAGATCCAGGGCTGCCTCGCCCTCGAGAATTCGTTCAACGCGGTCGGGCTCGACCATGTGCTGCTCGTGAAGGTCGCGTCAACGGCCGTCGTCGGGCGCCTCCTCGGGCTCACGCGCGACGAGCTGATCAATGCGGTCTCCAATGCGTTCGTCGACGGCCACGCGCTGCGGACCTACCGCCATGCGCCGAACACCGGTTCGCGCAAATCCTGGGCGGCCGGCGACGCGACGTCGCGCGCGGTGCGCCTCGCGCTGATCGCGAAAACGGGTGAAATGGGCTACCTGTCGGCACTCACCGCAAAAACCTGGGGCTTCTACGACGTGCTGTTCGACGGCAAGCCGTTCCGCTTCCAGCGCCCGTACGGCACGTACGTGATGGAAAACGTGCTGTTCAAGATCGCGTTCCCCGCCGAATTCCATGCGCAGACGGCCGCCGAGGCCGCGCTGCAGCTGCACGCGCAGCTCGCCGCGGCGGGCCGCACGACCGACGACATCGGCCGGATCACGATCCGCACGCACGCGGCCGCGATCCGCATCATCGACAAGCAGGGCCCGCTCGCCAATCCGGCCGACCGCGACCACTGCATCCAGTACATGGTCGCCGTGCCGCTGCTGTTCGGCCGGCTGACCGCGGCCGACTACGAAGACGCGGCCGCCGCGGACCCACGCATCGACGCGCTGCGCGCGAAAACCGTGTGCGTCGAGGATCCGCAGTTCACGAAGGATTATCACGATCCGGACAAGCGATCGATCGCGAATGCGCTGACGATCGAGTTCACGGACGGATCGAAGCTTGCCGAAGTGGCGGTCGAGTACCCGCTCGGCCATCGGCGGCGCCGTGCGGACGGCATCCCGCTGCTGGTCGACAAATTCCGGACCAACCTCGCCCGCCGTTTCCCGGCCAAGCAGCAACAAGCGATTCTCGACGTGTCGCTGGACCAGGCAAAGCTCGAAGCGATGCCGGTCGATGAGTACGTCGATCTGTACGTGATATAGCCGTCATTTACAGGACACGTAGTTTCCTAGCCTTAAACCCAGGAAAATCACCATGGCCCACAATCTCCACAAGACCCTCAAGGAATTCGACAGCGGTTCCGGCAAAGGCAAGTTCTACTCGCTGCCGCAGCTCGGCAAGGAACTGAAGACGAAGATCGAACGCCTGCCGGTGTCGATCCGCATCGTGCTCGAGTCCGTGCTGCGCAACTACGACGGCAAGAAGATCACCGAGGAGCACATCGAGCAGCTCGCGAACTGGAAACCGACCGCGAAGCGCGTCGACGAGATTCCGTTCGTCGTGTCGCGCGTCGTGCTGCAGGATTTCACGGGCGTGCCGCTGCTCGCCGACATCGCGGCCATGCGCGGCGTCGCCGAGCGCACGGGCAAGAACCCGAAGAAGATCGAGCCGCTGGTCCCGGTCGATCTCGTCGTCGACCACTCGGTCCAGATCGACTACTTCCGCCAGAAGGACGCGCTCGACCTGAACATGAAGCTGGAATTCCAGCGCAACAACGAGCGCTACCAGTTCATGAAGTGGGGCATGCAGGCGTTCGACACGTTCAAGGTCGTGCCGCCGGGCGTGGGCATCGTCCACCAGGTGAACCTCGAGTATCTGGCGCGCGGCGTCCACAAGAAGGCGGACGGCAGCGACACCGTGTACTACCCGGACACGCTCGTCGGCACGGACAGCCACACGACGATGATCAACGGCATCGGCGTGGTCGGCTGGGGCGTGGGCGGCATCGAGGCGGAAGCCGGCATGCTCGGCCAGCCGGTGTACTTCCTGACGCCGGACGTCGTCGGCGTCGAGCTGAAGGGCAAGCTGCGCGAAGGCGTGACGGCCACCGACCTGGTGCTGACGATCACCGAAATGCTGCGCAAGGAAAAGGTCGTCGGCAAGTTCGTCGAATTCTTCGGCGAAGGCACGCGCTCGCTGTCGCTGCCGGACCGCGCGACGATCGGCAACATGGCGCCGGAATACGGCGCGACGATGGGCTTCTTCCCGGTCGACGAAAAGACGATCGACTACTTCGAAGGCACGGGCCGCACGAAGGCCGAAATCGCCGCGTTCGAAAACTACTTCAAGGCGCAGAACCTGTTCGGCATCCCGAAGGCCGGCGACATCGACTACACGAAGACGGTGACGCTCGACCTCGCGACGGTCGCGCCGTCGCTGGCTGGCCCGAAGCGCCCGCAGGACCGCATCGAGATCGGCCACGTCAAGTCGACGTTCACCGACCTGTTCTCGAAGCCGGTTGCGGAGAACGGCTTCGCGAAGAAGGCGGACGACCTGAACACGCAGTACACGACGAGCAACGGCGTCGACGTGAAGAACGGCGACGTGCTGATCGCCGCGATCACGTCGTGCACGAACACGTCGAACCCGAGCGTGCTGCTGGCCGCCGGCCTGCTCGCGAAGAAGGCGGTCGAGGCCGGCCTCACGGTCGATCCGAAGATCAAGACCTCGCTCGCGCCGGGATCGCGCATCGTCACCGAATACCTGACGAAGACGGGCCTGCTGCCCTACCTGTCGAAGCTCGGCTTCGAAGTCGCGGCCTACGGCTGCACGACCTGTATCGGCAACGCGGGCGACCTGACGCCGGAACTGAACGAAGCGATCACGAAGAACGACATCGTCGCGGCGGCCGTGCTGTCGGGCAACCGTAACTTCGAAGCGCGTATCCACCCGAACATCCGCGCGAACTTCCTCGCGTCGCCGCCGCTCGTCGTCGCGTACGCGATCGCCGGCAACATCACGCGCGACCTGATGACCGAGCCGGTCGGCAAGGGCAAGGGCGGCCGCGACATCTACCTCGGCGACATCTGGCCGACGAGCGAAGAAATCCACGCGCTGCTCAAGTTCGCGCTCGATCCGAAGAAGTTCGAGGACAACTACTCGAAGCTGACCAAGAAGGGCGACCTCTGGAGCAAGATCGAAGGCGAATCGGGCGAGGTCTACGACTGGCCGAAGTCGACCTACATCGCGGAGCCGCCGTTCTTCGGCAACGACTTCTCGATGGAGCCGGCCGCATCGATCCCGACGGTCCAGGGCGCACGCGCACTGGGCATCTTCGGTGATTCGGTGACGACCGACCACATCAGCCCGGCAGGCTCGATCAAGGAAGACTCGCCGGCCGGCAAGTGGCTGAAGGAAAACGGCGTGCAGAAGGCCGACTTCAACAGCTACGGCTCGCGTCGCGGCAACCACGACGTGATGATGCGCGGCACGTTCGCGAACGTCCGGATCAAGAACCTGATGATCCCGGCGAAGGCGGACGGCACGCGCGTCGAAGGCGGCCTGACGATCCACCAGCCGAGCGGCGAACAGCAGTCGATCTACGACGCAGCGATGCAATACGTCGCCGCCGGCACGCCGACCGTCGTGTTCGCGGGCGAAGAGTACGGCACGGGCTCGTCGCGCGACTGGGCCGCGAAGGGCACGCAACTGCTCGGCGTGAAGGCCGTGATCGCACGCAGCTTCGAGCGCATCCACCGCTCGAACCTGGTCGGCATGGGCGTGCTGCCGCTGCAGTTCAAGGGCGCGGACAGCGTTCAGTCGCTCGGCATCACCGGTGAAGAGACGTACGACATCGAAGGCCTCGGCGACGACTTCAAGCCGCAGCAGGACGTCACGCTCGTGATCCATCGCAAGAACGGCGAAACGCAGCGCGTGCCGGTGCTGCTGCGCATCGATACGCCGATCGAAGTCGACTACTACAAGCACGGCGGGATCCTGCCGTTCGTGCTGCGCTCGCTGCTCGCAGCGTAAGCGCGCGGCTTTTGCAGGTGCCGCAGCCGCCTCGCGGGCGGTTGCGGCCGATTTGGATGCCCGACCTCGTGTCGGGCTTTTTTTGCCTGCTGCTCGGTTGGCGCGCGGCGTAGCGCCGACCGCACGGCGGCGCCCCGCTTTCGCCGAACGTCACCGGCCGGCATCCGGCCCGCGCGTCACGCCGCCTTGCTGCTTCGTACCTTCGCGCCCGCGGAGGAACCCGATCGCGCGTTCTTCTTCAGATGCGTTCGGTTGTATTCGATCGCCGCACGCACGAGGTGCTTCAACGCCCGCTTGTCGATCTTGTCGCCTTCGAAGAAATCGATCGCGCGCCGCGCATTGCCTTCGAGGCCGTCGTTGAACAGCTGGTCGGGATCGGGCAGTTTCGCGCCGTGCATGAAGGTCAGCTTCACCTTGCCCTTGTGCGCATTCGCGACCGCGATCATCCCGTCGCACGACCACACGGGGCTGCCCATCCATTTCCATTCCTCGACGATGCCATCGGCCGCCGCAAGAATCGTCTGGCGGAGTTCGGCGAACGTCTTGCCGCGCCAGTCGACGATGCCGGCGATCAGCGCGTCGATGCGCTCGGACGGTTGCAACTCCGTTGCACTCATGCGCGGGCCTCCGTTTGTGCGTCGGGGCGCGACAGCACCTGTTCGAGCGACTCGAAGAACCGCACCCAGCCGTGCTGCGCACCGCGGTACGCCTGCTCCTGATCCGCGCGAAAGCCGACCTGCTCCATGCGCAGGTGCGTGCCGGCCGGCGTCGGCGTGAGCGTCCACGTGACGACGCTTTCGAGGCCGTGGGCCGCCCACGTATAGGACAGCGCGCGGTGCGGCTCGATCGTGAGGACCGTGCAGTCGACCGAGCCCCAGTCCGCGCGGAAACTGAACGCACGGCCCGCGACGGGCTCGAAGTCGCTCTTCATCAGCCACGCCTCGATCAGGTGCGGTTGCGTGAGCGCGCGCCAGATCTTCTCCGGCGGATGCGGCAGCTCCCGGTCGACGACGACGGAGCGCGTTTCGGTAGTGGCTTGGTTCATTACTGATCCATCCTTTTGAGCAGATCTTCGAGGGCATCGAACCGGCGCTGCCAGAAGCCTGCCATCTGGCTCGTCCAGTCGATCAACGGGGCCAGCGCCTGCGGCTGCGCGCTGTAGTGCGTCTGCCGGCCTTCGTGACGGTCGTTCACGAGCCCGGCCTGCTTCAGTACGCCGAGATGCTTCGACACGGCCGGCTGCGACACGCCCGCCTCGGCGGTCAGCGCGGCAACCGTCAGCTCACCCTCCGCGCAGAGCCGCTCGAAAAGCGCGCGGCGCGTGGGATCGGCAAGCGTCCTGAAAAGCGTGTCCTGAGCGTTTTCCATATCGTCCAAAATCCATAACCCGATGGTTATGGATTGAAGGATATCCACTGATCGGCGCGCGTCAAGGCGGGATTTCGCGAACGACGACGCTCGATCGTGCGCGACGGGTGCGTGCGTCGCACCACCGCACGCCGACGCCGAATTCGAGCTTTCCCTCTAATCCGCGATGGCGGCGCGCGATCCGAAAGCGGCCTGCAAGACTGGCCGATACGCTGTTCCACAGTTCGGGAAACGTCCGGGGTCGGCCTGCCCCGTTCTTGTGCCTGCACGAAGCCGTTCCTGACGAGTCGCTTCCAATGACCACATAGTGCGATACGGCGCACGGCCATTGACACGCAAACGTCATGCATCCACGCGGCGCTCCCTTCCACGCCCGCGCACATTCCGATGCTGCAACGAACGACAGGTGCGTGCGAACGTCGCGCGCCGACAATCCGTCGTGCGGCGAACCGGTTCCGCCCACCGGCCTCGCCATCGCCAGCGCGTACGACGCCGCGCGCACACTCATGCGCCCCGTTGTCAGAACTGACAGCTATGGAAAATGGCAGCTACCCGAACCGCACCGACGCCCTACGCTCGTCACCGCTCGCGGCCCCACAAGGGCCGGGGGTTCCAGTAACGTCGCCTCTCCTAAAAAAGGACTCCCGATGAATAGGAACGCCTGGTTTGCCCTTCCCCTTCCGTCGCCCCGCCGCCTGGCGTGCGTGGCACCGCTCGTGTTCGCCGCCGCAACGGCGCACGCGGCGACGGATTGGGTCGATACTCATACGAAGGCCTTTCTGACCGGCCCGCAGTTGATGGCGCGCAGTGCGGCGCCGTCGCTCGAACTGGCGGCCGGCGAAACGACCCACGTCGTCGTCAGCCTGAAGCTGCGCAACGCCGCGCAGCTCAAGCAACTGGCGCGCGACGTGAACCGGCCCGGCAGCGCGCATTACCGCCAGTACCTGACGCACGAGCAGTTCCTCGCGAACTACGCGCCGACCGATGCGCAGGTGCAGTCGGTCGTCGACTATCTGCACAAGAGCGGCTTCACGAATGTCGAAGTCGCGCCGAACCGGCTGCTGGTCTCCGCCAGCGGCACGGCCGGCACGGTGAAGGCCGCGTTCAACACGTCGCTCGTGCACTTCGAGTACGCGGGCCGCTCGGGCTTCGCCAACACGTCGACCGCGCAGGTGCCGCGTGCGCTCGGCGACGTCGTCGGCTCGGTGCTCGGGCTGCAAAGTGTCGCGCACGCACGGCCGATGCTGCGCATCGGCAACGTGGCGAAGCCGCAGGCGCTCGCGGCCGGCACGGCGACGGGCCACTATCCGAAGGAATTCCCGGGCCTCTACAACGCGACCGGCGTGCCGACCGCAGCCGGCGTGACCGTCGGCATCATCACGATCGGCGGCGTGTCGCAGACGCTGCAGGACCTGAAGCAGTTCACGTCGAGCAACGGCTACGGCACGGTCTCGACGCAGACCGTCAAGACCAACGGCACCGGCGGCAGCTACAGCGATGACCAGGACGGCCAGGGCGAATGGGATCTCGACAGCCAGTCGATCGTCGGCTCGGCCGGCGGCCAGGTCGGCAAGCTCGTGTTCTACATGGCGGACCTGAACGCCGCCGGCAACACGGGCCTCACGCAGGCATTCAACCGCGCGGTCTCGGACAACACCGCGAAGGTGATCAACGTGTCGCTCGGCTGGTGCGAAACCGATGCGGACGCGGACGGCACGCTCGACGCCGAGGAGCAGATCTTCACGACGGCAGCCGCGCAAGGCCAGACGTTCTCGGTATCGTCGGGCGACGAAGGCGTGTACGAGTGCAACAACCGCGGCTATCCGGACGGCTCGAACTACACGGTGTCGTGGCCGGCTTCGTCGCCGCACGTGCTCGCGATCGGCGGCACGACGCTCTACACGACGTCGTCCGGCGCGTTCTCGAACGAGACGGTGTGGAACGAAGGGCTCGATTCGAACGGCAAGCTGTGGGCGACCGGCGGCGGCGTCAGCACGATCCTGCCCGCGCCGTCGTGGCAGTCGGGCAGCAATCGCCGGTTGCCGGACGTCGCGTTCGATGCCGCGCAAAGCACGGGCGCGTACATCTACAACTACGGCCAGTTGCAGCAGATCGGCGGCACGAGCCTCGCCGCACCGATCTTCACGGGCTTCTGGGCACGCCTGCTCGCGGCGAACGGCACGGGCCTCGGCTTCCCGGCCGGCAACTTCTATGCGGACATTCCGTCGCATCCGTCGCTCGTGCGCTATGACGTCGTGTCGGGCAACAACGGCTATCAGGGGTATGGCTACAAGGCCGGCACCGGTTGGGATCTGACGACCGGCTTCGGCAGCCTGAACATCGCGAACCTCAACCAGCTGATCAAGTCGGGCGGGTTCTGAGCGATGCATGAAGACCGGCGCGCGGCGATGGCTTGCCGCGCGCCGGTTGTGACCGTCCCGCGCGCTACTCCGTCGCCGGCGCCTTCACGGACTCCTTAACGGGCTCCGAAACGACCGGCGCGCCGGCCCGATGCGACGGCGCGAACAGCCGCAGCCCGCTCGCAACGCTCGCCGCGCCCGCGAAACCCGCACCGAGCATCAACGCAAGCGTCGGCCCGTGACGGCCCGCGATCCCGAACGACAGCGCCACCAGCGCCGCGCCGGTCGCCTGACCGATCAGCCGCGCGGTCGCGATGATCCCGCTCGCGCCGCCGCTGCGTTCGGGCGGCGCGCTCGACATCAGCGCCTTCAGGTTCGGCGACTGGAAGAAGCCGAAGCCCGCGCCGCACAGCATCATCCGCCAGCCGATGTCGACGGCGCCCGGCGACACCGGCAGCGCGGCGAGCGACACCATCCCCGCACTCAGCAATGCAAGCCCGATCGCGCCGAGCAGCCCGGGCGGATATCGATCCGACAGCCGCCCCGCGATCGGCGCGGCGAGCGCGACGATCGCCGACCACGGCGTCATCAGGAAGCCCGTCTCGACCGCGTTGCGATGCAGGACGGTTTCGAAATAGAACGGCAGCGACACGAACGCGAGCCCCTGCGCGGCGAACGCGCATACGGCGGTCAGCGCCGACAGCGTGAACACGGGCCGGCGAAACAGGTCGACCGGCAGCATCGGCGCGGGGTGCCCGGCCTGGCGGCGGATCAGCAGCCAGCCGAACGCGAACGCCACCGCGGCCGCCGCCAACACGACCGAGAGCGGCCCGCGCTGCGCGAATTCGCCGAGCGCGAAGATCAGCGACGCGAACGTGATCACGTTGAACAGCGCGGCAACCGGATCGAACACGTGCTTGCCGCGCGCCGTCCGCGGCAGCGACGGGATCGCCACCGCGAGCGCGAACACGCCGAGCGGCACGTTCACCGCGAACAGCCACGGCCACGCGGCCA
This sequence comes from Burkholderia sp. BCC0044, assembly GCF_902832955.1. Taxonomy (NCBI): domain Bacteria; kingdom Pseudomonadati; phylum Pseudomonadota; class Betaproteobacteria; order Burkholderiales; family Burkholderiaceae; genus Burkholderia; species Burkholderia sp. BCC0044. The sequence continues at coordinate 1,544,724 of NZ_CADFDO010000002.1, forward strand.
CCGACAGGATCAGCGACGCGATCGTCGGCCCCACCGCGAACGACACGCCGACGACGAGCGCGTTGAAGCCGACGCCGCGCCCGAGCCGGTGCGCCGGGAACAGGCCGCGGATCAGCGCGACGTTGACGCTCATGATCGCGCTCGCGCCGAAGCCCTGCACGATGCGCGCGGCCGTCAGCATCGGCAGCGTCGACGCGAGCGAACAGCCGAGCGACGCCAGCGTGAACACCGCCAGCCCGGCGACGTATACGCGCTTGTGGCCGACGATGTCGCCGAGCGACGCGAACGGCAGCAGCGTCGCGACCATCGCGAGCTGGTAGGCGTTGATGATCCACACGGACGCGGCCGGCGACGCATGCAGGTCGGCGGCGATGGCGGGCAGCGCGGTGTTCGCGATCGCGGTGTCGAGCGTCGCGAGCGCGACGGCCAGCAGCACGGCGGACATCGCGCGCCAGTTGACAGCCGGCTCGTGCGCGCCGGCGGAGGAAGCGAATTCAGACAAGATGGGCTCGGCTGACGAGCGACGCGCGGCGTCGCGGATTGAGCAGCGCGGCGCCGGATCTCCGTGCAGCAGCACGGGAATGCGCGGCACCGCGAGCCGTATTGTTGCAGAGCCGCACCGAACGTGCAGGCGGGCGCGTCGCCAGTCAGCGAAACGAAAGCTTCGGCATGCCGCGTCGGATGCGCGGCACCGATGAAGACGCAACGATCGGCGGCCTCGCGGCCTGCCGGACGGCGCGCGGCCGGGCGCCGCTATTTACGACACCGCACGCCGCGCATTGCGGCCGCGCAGCCATTCGAGCGCGAGCAGCAGGCTCGTCGAGAAAATGATCAGGATCGTTGCGAGCGCAGCGATCGTCGGGCTGATGTTCTCGCGAATTCCGGTGAACATCTGGCGCGGCAGCGTCGTCTGATCGGCGCCCGCGAGAAACAGCGTGACGACCACTTCGTCGAACGACGTCGCGAACGCGAACAGCGCGCCCGACATCACGCCCGGCGCGATCACCGGCAGCGTCACGCGGAAAAACGTCGTGACCGGGTTCGCGCCGAGCGACAGGCTCGCGCGCACCAGGTTCTGGTTGAAGCCCTGCAGCGTCGCGGCCACCGTCGTCACGACGAACGGCACGCCGAGCGCCGCATGCGCGGCGATCAGCCCCGTGTAGGTATTCGCGAGCCCGAGCGGCGCGAAGAACAGGTACATGCCGACGCCGACCACGACGACGGGCACGATCATCGGCGACAGCAGCACGGCCATCAGCAGCCCCTTGCCGCGGAAGTCGGCCTTCGTCAGGCCGATGGCCGCGAGCGTGCCGAGCACGGTCGCGACGACGGTCGCCGACGGCGCGACGATGAAGCTGTTCTTCGCGGCCATCCGCCACTCGTCGGACGCGATCAGGTTCTCGTACCAGCGCGTCGAGAAACCCGGAATCGGATAGACGAGGAACGTGCTCGACGAGAACGACAGCGGCACGATCGCGAGCACCGGCAGGATCAGGTACAGCAGCGTCAGCACGACGAGCACGCGCAACGCGACGTACCACGCGCGCTCGACGAACGACATGTGCGGCGCGAACAGCGGCCTGGCGAGTTTCATGGTCGGCATCCCCTTCCCGTTTCCCTGTGCCCGGCGCTCAGCCGAGGCTCACGTTGGTGCGCGTGAAGCGCCCGTATACCGCGTACAGCACGAGCGTCGCCGCGAGCAGCAGCCCGCCGAGCGCACACGCCATGCCCCAGTTGATCGTCACGTTCGTGAAGTACGCGACGTAGTAGCTGACCATCTGGTCGTTCGGCCCGCCGAGCAGCGCGGGCGTGATGTAGTAGCCGATCGCGAGGATGAACACGAGCAGCGCGCCCGCGCCGACGCCCGGATAGGTCTGCGGCACGTACACGCGCCAGAACGCGGCGAACGGATGACTGCCGAGCGACACGGCCGCGCGCTGGTAGGTCGGCGGGATCGACTTCATCACGCTGTAGAGCGGCAGGATCATGAACGGCAGCAGGATGTGCGTCATCGAGATGTACACGCCGACGCGGTTGAACAGCAGCGTCAGCGGATGGGAGATCAGCCCGCTGCCGATCAGCGCCGTGTTGATGAGCCCTTCACTCTGCAGCAGCACGATCCACGCGGCGACGCGCACGAGCACCGAGGTCCAGAACGGAATCAGCACAAGGATCATCACCAGGTTCGCGCGCCGTTCCGACAGCGTCGAGATCCAGTATGCGAGCGGATAGCCGAGCAGCAGCGCGAACAGCGTGACCGCGATGCCGATCACGAACGTGCGGCCGAAGATCGCGAGGTAGATCGACTGGTCGGGATCGGCCTGCACGATGTGGCCGAAGCCGTCCTGCTTGTGATCGAGCGCGGCGAGCAGGTAGAACGGCGACACCTGGCTGCCGTTCTTCGCGATCGCCTGCCAGTACGCGACGTCGCCCCAGCGCGCATCGAGATCGATCAATTTCGCGCGGGTCTGCGCGGGCGTCAGCGCCGCGTCGCCCGCGTTACCGTCGCCCTTCAGCGGCATCGCGCGCGCCGTCTTCGCGACGAGCGAGCGATAGCCGGGAATCTCGGTGTTCAGGCGCCGCGCGAGCGCGCCCATCGCCTCGCTGTCGGCCACCTTCGTCATGTCGGCCGCGAGCGCGACATACGCGGCATCCGCCGGCGGCGTCTTGCGGTCCCAGCCCGACAGCGCGGCGACCGTGTTCGGCAACGCGGTCGCGATCTCCGGGTTCTGCACCGCGCGCGTGAGCAGCGTGCCGATCGGCACGACGAAAATCAGCAGCAGGAAAATCGCGAGCGGCGCGACCAGCAGCAGCGCCATCGTGCGCTTGCGGGCCTCGGCGGCCTTCAGCTCGCGCTTGAGCGCGGCAGTCGACGGCGAGGAAGGCGCGATCGTCATCGTATTCAAAGGTTCTCTCCGGCCGGGCACGTTCCGGCGGAATGCCGCGCGACGCGATCGACGCGTCGCGCGGCCGGTTGCATCACGACACCCGTGAGGATGCCTGACCGCTTACTTCGTTGCCCACGCGGCGAAGCGCTGTTCGAGCTCGTCGCTGTGGTCGGTCCAGAAGCCGATGTCCTCCAGTACCGCGTTCTTGCCGTTGGCCGGCGAGTTCGGCAGGTTCGCGAGCGTCTTCGCGTCGAGCGACTTGATCGCGGCGACGTTCGCCGGGCCGTACGCGATGTGCTGCGCATAGGCCTGCTGCGGCTTCGGCGTCAGCGAATACGCGATGTACTGCTCGGCCAGCGCCTTGTTCGGCGAGCCCTTCGGAATCGCCCAGTAGTCGAGGTCGTAGATGCTGCCGTTCCACACGACCTTCAGGTTCTTGCCTTCCTTCTGCGCGGCGTCGATGCGGCCGTTGTACGCGGTCGACATCACGACGTCGCCGGCGACGAGGAACTGCGGCGGCTGCGCGCCCGCTTCCCACCACTGGATGTACGGCTTCAGTTCGTCAAGCTTCTTGAACGCGCGATCCTGGCCGGCCTTCGTGCCGAGCACCTTGTAAACGTCCTTCGTCGCGACGCCGTCGGCCATCAGCGCGAATTCGAGGTTGTAGCGTGCACCCTTGCGCATCCCGCGCTTGCCGGGGAATTTCTTCACGTTCCAGAAATCGGCCCAGCCGGTCGGCGCCGATTTCAGCTTGTCCGCGTTGTACGACAGCGCGGTCGACCACACGAAGAAGCCGACGCCGCACACCTGCGGCGATTCCGGAATCAGGTCGGATTTCTTCGCGATCTTCGACCAGTCGAGCTTCTCGTACAGCCCTTCGTCGCAGCCGCGGTTCAGGTCGCCCGATTCGACTTCGACCACGTCCCAGTTGACGTGCTTCGCCTCGACCATCGCCTTCACCTTCGCCTGCTCGCCGTTGTATTCGACGGCCGTGACCTTGTTGCCGGTCGCCTTCTCGAACGGCTGGTTGAACGCGGCCTTCTGCGCGTCGCCGTTCGCGCCGCCGAAGTTGACGACCGTGAGTTCGGCAGCGGCGGCCGATGCGCCGAACGCGACCAGTGCCAGCGCGAGCGCCGTGCGGCGCGCGGTAAAGCTTGCTCGTTTCATGATGGTTCCTCTCCTCTCGTGGTGGAAGTGGGCTTTGTTGTTGACGACGTGCTGCGGAAAACCGGGTGAACCATGCTCACGCGAACACGCGCAGGTGTTCGGGCGAGAACGCAAGCGAAACGGGTGCGCCGGGCGAGAACGCGTCGAGCGCGCCGGTGCCGAGCGGCACCTTCACGAAACATTCGTCCTGGCCCGGCACGGCGCAGCGCATGCGCACGTGATCGCCGAAATAGATCAGGCTGCGCGCCTCGCCGCTCACGCAATTGGCGGCGGCGCCGTTCGCGCCATTCGCGCCGTGCGCGGCCAGGCTCATGCGCTCGGGGCGGATGCACGCGACGGCCGATGCGCCCTCGGCGGCTTCGCCGATATGGCGGCCGACGAGCTTCGTGCCGTCGTCGAGCCGGAATTCGCAGAATTCGCCGTCGACGCGCGCGATGGTGCCGCGCAGCCGGTTGCTGTCGCCGATGAAGTTCGCGACGAATTCGTTGCACGGCGATTCGTACAGGCGGTCGACGGTGTCGAGCTGCTGCACGATGCCCTTGTCGAAGACGGCGACGCGATCGGACATCGTCAGCGCCTCGCCCTGGTCGTGCGTCACGTACACGAAAGTCACCCCGAGCTTTTCGTGCAGCGCCTTCAGTTCGTACTGCATGTGTTCGCGCAACTGCTTGTCGAGCGCGCCGAGCGGCTCGTCCATCAGCACCAGCTTCGGCTCGAACACGAGCGCACGGGCCAGCGCGATGCGCTGCTGCTGGCCGCCCGACAGTTGCGCCGGATAGCGTTTCGCGAAGCGCTCCATCTGCACCATCTTCAGCGCGTGCGCGACGCGCTCCGCGCGCTCGGCGGCCGGCAGCTTGCGCACCGTCAGCGGATACCCGACGTTCTGCTCGACCGTCAGGTGCGGAAACAGCGCGTAATTCTGGAACACCATGCCGATGTTGCGCTTGTGCGGCGGCACGCTGTTCAGCAGTTCGCCGTCGAGGCGGATCTCGCCGCCGGTCGGGAATTCGAAGCCGGCCAGCATCATCAGGCAGGTCGTCTTCCCCGAGCCGGACGGCCCGAGCAGCGTCAGGAATTCCCCGCGGTGGATGTCGAGGTCGAGCGATTTGACGACGAGCGTCTCGCCGTCGTAGGTCTTCCGCACGCCGCGAAAGCTGACGATCACATCATCGGACTTCATCGTGGCTGTCCCCTTGCTGCGCAGCAAAACGTTTTTGAGATGGACCCACTATACGGCCCGCACGGTTCTATACTAGGGAACCATTTCAATATTCCTAGTAGGACCACTTTGGATACCGTGATCCTCGCCGACTGGCTGTCCGCCCGTCTGGACCGCAGCTCGCCCGAACCGATGTACCGGCAACTGCTGCAACTGATGCAGCAGGCCATCCTGACCGGGGAATTGGGGCCGGGCGCAAAGCTGCCGAGTTCGCGCACGCTCGCCGGCGACCTGTCGATCGCGCGCAATACCGTGCTGCACGTGTACGACCAGCTGACGGCCGAAGGCTACGTGCTGACGACGACCGGCAGCGGCACCTACGTGGCCGACACGCGGCCGGACGCCGCCGCGATCCGCGTGCCGGGCGCCGCGCCGCCGCCGTCGGCCGCCGACGAACTGCCGCCGCCCGACGCGCAGGCCAGCCTGTCGATGCGCGGGCGGCAACTGATCGAGCACGCGGGCGTGTCGCGGCGCCAGTGGGGGGCGTTCATGCCGGGCGTGCCGGACGTGTCGGAATTCCCGAGCCGCACGTGGAGCCGCCTGCAGGCGCGGCTGTGGAAGGAGGCCAATCCGGAGCTGCTGACCTATGCGCCGGGCGGCGGCTACCGGCCGCTGCGGCGCGCGCTCGCCGATTACCTGCGCGTCGCGCGTTCGGTCAAATGCTCGCCGGACCAGGTGATCATCACGACCGGTATCCATCAGTCGATCGATCTCGCGGTGCGGCTGCTGTCCGACATCGGCGATCGCGCGTGGGTCGAGGAACCGTGCTACTGGGGCGTGCGCAGCGTGCTGCAGGCGGCCGGCCTCACGCTCGCGCCGGTGCCGGTCGACCAGGAAGGGCTCGATCCGCGCGCGAGCGACATGCAGCATCCGCCGCGGCTCGTGCTCGTCACGCCGTCGCACCAGTACCCGCTCGGGATGGTGATGAGCCTCGCGCGGCGCCGCATGCTGCTCGAATATGCGCGCCAGCACCGCTGCTGGATCATCGAGGACGACTACGACAGCGAATTCCGCTACGGCAGCCGCCCGCTCGCGTCGCTGCAGGGGCTCGACGACGGCGGCCGCGTGATCTACGTCGGCAGTCTCGGCAAGATGCTGTTTCCAGGACTGCGGATGGGCTACATGGTCGTGCCCGAGCATCTGGTCGACACCTTCCGCACCGGGCTGTCGGAGCTGTATCGGGAAGGCCAGCTGATGCAGCAGGCCGTGCTCGCCGAATTCATCATGGACGGCCACCTCACTTCGCACGTCAGACGAATGCGCACGCTGTACGGCGAGCGCCGGCAATTGATGATCGACGCGATCCGCGCGCGCTTCGGCGACGCGCTGCCGGTGATGGGCGACGAGGCCGGCCTGCATCTGGTGCTCGGCCTGCCCGACGCGTGCGACGATCGCGCGGTCACGCAGAGCGCATTCGACGCGGGCGTGATCGTGCGCCCGCTCACCAGCTACTACAGCAACCTCGACACCGCGCGGCAGGGTTTGCTGCTCGGCTATGCCTGCGTCGCGCACGAAGGCATCCGGCCCGCGTTCGACACGCTCGCCGACACCATCGAGCAACATCTGCCGCGGAACATCACGCGCGCGGCGTGAGGCCCGCCACGCGCGGCGTCGCCCGGGTCAATGCGCGCTGCCCGCGCCGCGATCGAGCGATGCCGCGCGCACGGCTTCGCCGGGCTTCGTGAACACACGCTGCCGCAATGCGGCGATCTGTGCGTCGCGATCCTGTGGCGACAGGCCGGCCGATTCGATCTGCGCACGCTGCGCCGCATAATCCGCGTAACGGCTCTGCCACGATGCATCGTCCTGCTGCATCTGCGCGACGCGCGCGGCGGCCTCGGGGCCGAGCGTCTGCGTCAGTTGCGCGCGCATCGCGTCGGGCGTCGCGCCGCTCTTCTGCAATTGCGCGATCTGGTCGATCGCGGCGCGCTGTTGGTCCATCCGCTGCTGCGCGGCGCGTTCGTCGGCCGGCATTTGCTGCTCGAGCGCCGCGAGCCGCTCGGCCTTCTGCGCGTCGGTCAATGAGCGATCGTGAGTGATCTTCAATCGTGCAAGGTCATAGCGCTGGCGCCACTGCTCCGCGCCGAAAAACGGCCGGCTCCAGTCGCCGAGCGTGCGGTACGCGATCGACGCGCGCTGGTCGAGCGCGAGCTGCAATGCGCCCAGGTCGGACTTGTCGACCGCGCCGGCGTCGCTCAATTTGGCGAGCGCATCGAGATACGCGCGATACCGGTGCCACACGTCGAGCGCCTCGGCTTGCGCGACCGTGCCGTCGAGCTGCGCGGCGATCTCGCGTACGACGAACGCATCGAGCGCGGCCGCGCTCAGGTCGCTCTGCGCGGTCAGGCAATAGTCGAAGAAATCGCGCACCGCGCGCGACTTCGCGAGATGGCCGCCGGCATCGAGCGGCAAGCGCGGCGCGCTGGAACCGGCGAGCGACGTCGGCAGCCCCGCACTCGCCGGCACCGCGGGCTGCGGTGCGGCGGCCGCCACGCCGCGCATCGCCGCCGCATCCGGCGCGTCCCCCGCGGCGCCCGCGCCGCGATGCGATCCCGCACCGCTCCAGATCGCGACGCCGGCAATCGCCGCCAGCCCCACGACACCATAGATCGCAGCGCGCCGCGCCAGCGGCGCGCGCCCTTCCCGTGCCGCCATCGATCACACGCCCGCGAGTTTCAACCGGTTCGCATGCGTGCGGATCACCGCGACCGGATCTTCCGCATACGCGCCGCGCACGCCGAGCAGCTGGTTGATCTCGTCGAGATGGTTCCACTTGTAGCTCGTGCTCAGCACCTTGCCGTACAGCGCGCTGCACTTCGACACGAGCCCGTCGTTCTGGCCCGACGCGCGGTTGATCATCACCGTGCCCGTGCCGTACAGCGCGAGCGTCGACAGGTCGAGCGCGTTCGCCGGGTCGATCACCGGAATCGTGCTCGTGTCCGTCGCGCCCGTCACGCCGAGCACGGAAAGCGTCGGCTGGATCGCCGTGCCGGCCCACGAATACAGCAGGTGCGTGTTGCCGCCGACGGTTTCCGTCGGCGCGCCGGTCTGGCAGCTTCCGGGGGTGCCGAGGCCCGCGCTCGGATAGTTCTGGTTGTAGGTGGCGGCCTGCGCGGTCGTCAGCGTCTTCAGTGCGGCGAGGGCGTCCTGGTTCGTGTTGTGGCTGCTGCTCGTCAGGATCCCGAACACATTGACGAAGGCGGCGATCACCGTCGACGACAACCCGGTCGGATCGTACGCGAGCACGCCCTGGACGAAGTCGGCGAATTCGGAGCCGCGATGCGGTGTGCCGATCGTCGTCACCGACGCGACGAGATCGGGCGCGACGGACGCGACATAGCGCGACGTCAGCCCGCCCTGGCTGTGGCCGACGAGGTTCACCTTGGTCGCGCCGGTCGCGGCGAGCACCGTCTTCACGTAGGCGAGCAGTTGTTCGCCGCGCCCGTTCGGGCCGTCGTCGCTCTGGAAGCCCGACAGGTTCGCGACGTAGACGGTCGCGCCATGCTGCTGCAGGTCTTCCTGGATGCCGTACCAGTACTCGAGTACGCCCGCGTACTTGTCGGTGCCGGTCAGCCCGTGCACGAGAATGATCGGATAGCGCGTCGCCGCATAGTTGTCGGCGGGCGCGGTGGCCGCCATCGCCGCGTGCGTCGTCGCGAGCGTCATCAGCGCGGTCGTCCCCGCGAACGGCGCGACGCTCATCGCGCATGCCACTGCCCCTGCCATTACCCTGGAACGCATCGATCTGGCCATGCATGTCTCCCGATTATTGTGCAGCCGGCGCGAATGACACCGGATCGACACGCACGCCGCATCGTGCACACGGCGGGTGTCGAAGCGGGAGTGAAGCACGACTCTCGAACGTTTGCGCCCCGACTAGACACGGTTCTCTAATCGGTTGACGCGCGCCGCCCGTTCGGGCGGTGCGGCGCTCAGGCATGCGGATGCTGCGACGCACACGCGCGTTGCGGGCTACAGCTTCGCACTCACGCGCACCCATGCGGTACGCCCCGGCTCCATGACCGGCGCGTTCGCCGGATAGCCGAAACCCGCGTTGCCGGCGAGGTTCAAATGCTCGGTGTAGGCCTTGTTCAGTACGTTGTCGACCCCGACCGAGATCTGCACGGTCTTGCTGACGTTGTACTGCGTATGCAGCGACAGCACGCCGAATCCGGCGCTCGGGCCGAAGTCCTTGCCGACCACGTTGCCCTCGTTCAGCGCGTAGCGATGCTGCGGCGCAACGATGCGCCACAGGCCGCCCGCCGACCATGCGCCGCGCGTGTATTCGAGCCCGATGCGCGCTTCCAGCGGCGGCATCTGCGGCAGCGGATCGCCGCTCGCCACGTTGCGCCCCCACGCATACGCGAGCGAGGTCTCGACGCGCAGCGGCGCGACCGGCCGCCACGACACGCCGGCTTCGCCGCCCATGATCTGCGCGTTGACGTTGGTTGCCTGCGTGGTCGGGCCCATCATGCCGGCCGCATAGTTGAACAGGATGAAGTCCTGGACGTAGCCCGCGTACGCCGACACCCATGCATCGAACCGGTCGCTCTTGTATTGCGCGCCGATATCGAGCTGCGTGGTCTTCTCCGGCTGCACCGCCGAAAACGCATTGACCGAACCGGCCGGCCCGCGCGTCGCGGAAAACAGTTCCCAGTAGTCCGGATAACGCTCCGCGTGGCCGATCCCCGCGTACCACGTGACGGGTAGCGACGCGAGATCGCGCTCATAGCGCACGAAGCCGCTCGGCAGCACCTTCGTCCGATCGTCGTCGAAAGTCGGGTTCGGCTTGCTCGTCATCATCCCGCTCTTCATCGCGCGCTTGTCGCGTGCGCTCGCATAGTCGATGCGTGCGCCGCCGATCACGCGCGATACGTCGCTCGCATACCACGTCAGCTCGCCGAACACGCCCGCGTTCCACATGGTCGCCTGCGCATCCCACGGCTGGTCGCGGTAGTTCTGCTGCCCCATCGACGAACGCGAATCGAGCCGGTTCGATTGCGCATCGACGCCCGTGACGAGCTTGACGTCGTCGCCGAAGCGCAACGTCGCGGCCGCACGCGCGCCGACCGTGCGGCGCCGCACGTCCGCGGCCATCCGCATCGGCATGCTGCTCGTCGGGTCGGGCTGCCGCAACGTGTAGTTGTCCATCACGTGATCGGCTTCGTTGTAGTACACGCGCGCCTCGATCCGGTCGAGCACGTCGCCGAGATGGCGCTTGTCGAACGACAGGCCGAACGTCTCGCGGCGGAAATGCGCGCCGTCCATCCCGCGGCCCGCATAACGCGCATAGCCATCGCCGGTGCCGGCGGTCAGCTCGACGCGCGTATGGTCGTCGGGCGTCCAGCCGAGCGCCGCATCGGCGTTCCATTTGTCCCACTGCGACGGCACGGTGTTGCCGTTGCCGTCCCTGTAGTCCTGCGAATGCGCGTGGTTCGCGGTGACGCGACCATAGACGTCCGGCGTGCCGGCCGTCAGGTCGACGTTCTGGTCGTTGCGGCCGAACGACCCGCCGACGAGGCTGCCGTCGAAGCGCATGCCGGGGCGCTCGAAACGCGGCGTCACGCGCTCGAACAGCACGGTGCCGGCCGACGCACCCGGACCGTACAGCACGGTCTGCGGCCCCTTCACGACGGTGACCTTGTCATAGCTTTCCGGCGCGATGTACGACGTCGGCGCATCCATCCGGTTCGGGCACGCGCCGAGCGTCGGCATCCCGTTCGCGAGGATGTTCAGCCGCGAGCCGAACATCCCGCGCAGCACGGGGTCGCCGTTCGTGCCGCCGCTGCGGATCGACGTGAAGCCGGGAATCGTCTTCAGGTAATCGGCGCCGTCGCTGGCGGGCAGCGGCTGGCGCGGCGCCTTCGGATCGGTGACGACGACGAGCGGCGTCGACAGCGGCGACGCGACGACTTCGACGGGCGGCAACAGCGTGGCGGCGGCGTCCGTCGGCGCACCGGCAGCATGCGTGGTGTCGGCCGCGGCCGCGCTCGCGACCAGCGCGCCGACAGCCAGCGCGGGAACGGTAAGTTTCAGCATCCGCGGCAAAGGCCGCGCACAGGCATTGCGTGGCGCCCGCGGCGCACGCAACTGGAAATTGGTCATGATCGAAAGCCCGAGTGACGCCCTCCACGCGGCCTCGACGGGCCGCACGGATATCGGCGGTAATAAGAACGGAAAGAAACGCGTCAGGCGCGCTCGGGCGGTGCGCGCGGATAGGCGCGCGGATAGCGGTCGCCGCGCGCCGCGACGGCGGGCGACGCGACGGCGGAAACGGAAACGACGGGAATGGAGCCGAGCAACGCGGCGGCAGGCGCGCCGATGGCCGGGCTATGCGCGAAGAAGCCGCAGTAGCCGCACGCGTCGAGATGCAACGCATGATCGTGCGTGCCGCGCGCATCGGCCGCACGATGCGCGCCATGCTCGGTACTGCAGACGATCGCCTCGGGCGCGGCCGCCTGCGCGATACGCCACTGCGACACCAGCGGCGCCGCGATCGCGATCCAGATCGCGAGCAGGCCGAGCCAGGCAGTCAGTTGACGATGTCGGTGCAGCATGTACGGCAACGCGTAAGCGGAATGTAAAAGCAGCCGAGATGTTACAGAATGTTCAACGCGATGACCAGTGCGGACGGCGGTAAACGAACCGGGGGCACATGGTTGTCAACACAACCATGTGCCCCCGCATGCTGCGCGCGCCGGTAGCGCGACGATCAGGGCGCCATGCGCCGCAGCACGTCATCGCGCCGGATGAAATGATGGTAGAGCGCGGCCAGCGCATGCAGGCCGATCACGAAATAGAACGTGTTGCCGATCAGCTCGTGCGCCTCCTTGATCGTCGGCCGCAGCGCCTTGTCGGGGCCGAACAGCGTGAACGACACGCCGAGCCAGTCGAGCGACACCGGCTTGCCGCCCATGTTGACCATCATGATGCCGAGCAGCGGCTGCGCGATGATGAACACGTAAAGCGCGAAATGCGCGAGCTTCGACAGCCAGCGCAGCAGCGTCGCCTGGGCAATGGCTTCCGGCACGCGGCTGACGACGCGCCACAGCACGCGCAGCACCGACAGCACGAGGACGAACGTACCGGCCGTCAGATGCACGTTCATCCAGAACGCCCGGCTGTCGCTGCCCTTCGGTCCGCGGATCTCGATGGCCAGGTAGGCCAGCGCGACCAGCAGGAAGATGGCCCAGTGGAAGAAGATCGCGGGCGAGCTGTAGCGCGTCTGTTTCGCGAGGATGTTTCTCATGCTTCGTCTCGTGTTGTATTCGGGGAGGGGCGCCAGCGGCAACCGGCCGGTGCCCGGCAAAGCTGTGACGATTGTAGCCGCACGGGCGGTGGGTTTTGCACGGCGCGATCAAATATCCGACGAATCGTCAACGCGCGCCGCGCAAGGCCGCCCTATGGAAAGTCCGCATCGCGCGCCGGGGCGGCTGTGGCACGATGAAGCTTTGGTGCGACGGCGCGCGGGCATCATGAGCAAAGCGTTCTTCGTTGCGGCCTACCGGCTGATCGCCGCGTTGCTCGCGGTGTCCACCACGCTGCACAGTGTCGCCGACTACTGGCGCCTGCCGAACTTTCATCTCGGTAACTACCTCAGCTATTTCACGCAACTGAGCAGCCTCTACGCGGCCGCGATGCTGGCCGCGGGGCTGTGGCGCATCGCGCGCCCCGGCTCGGCCCGCTACGAATCGATGCGCGGCGCGGCGGTGCTGTACGTGCTGATCACCGCGATCGTCTACGAGCTGCTGCTCGCGCGGCTCGATGCGCTGCGCCACGTCACGCCGGCGTTCAACAACTGGGTACTGCACCGGATCGTGCCGCTCGTGATGCTGTGCGACTGGCTGTATGTCGAACCGCGCTCGCCGATTCCGCGACGCAGTGCGTTCGCGTGGCTCGGCTTTCCGGTCGTCTATCTCGGCTATACGCTCGTGCGCGGCGCGGTGGAGGATTGGTATCCCTACCCGTTCGTCGATCCGCGGCCGCACGGCTACCTGCCGGTCGCGATCCAGTGTTCGCTGATCGCGCTCGGCGCGGCGGCGCTCGCGCTGGGCATTTGCTGGCTCGGCAATCGTGCGGGACAGTCCGGCCGCGCGACGCTCGAGGAAGGATGAAGGTGGAACAGTGAAGGAGGCAGGAACGTGTGCGCCGCCCGGCGCACACGTGGCGCGGCCGGCGATCAGCCGCCGTTGCGCGGCAGGAAGTTCATCGGATCGACGACCTTGCCGTTCTGGCGGACTTCGAACTCGAACGTCGAACGACCGCTTGCGTCGGTGCCCATTTCGGCGACCGGCTGGCCCTGGCGCACCGCGTCGCCTTCGTTGACGAGCAGCTTGCCGTTGTGCCCGTAGGCCGTGATGAGCCCGTTGTCGTGCTTCAGGATCACGAGCGGACCGTACGCCTTGACGCCGGAGCCGGCGTACACCACCCGCCCGTTTGCCGCGGCCCGCACCGAATGGTCGGGCCCGGAGGCGGCGATCACGACGCCGCGCGTCTTGCCGGCCGAGAACGGCGTCGCGACGACGCCCGTGGCCGGCCATGCGAGCGAGCCCGGCTGGGCGGCCGCACCGGGCGGCTGCCCGTACGCGTTCGCGGCCGGCGGCGGCGCGACTCGCAGGACCTGGCCCGGGAACACGGCGTCCGTGGGCGCCAGGTGGTTCCAGCTGGCGACGTCCTGCACGCGCTGCCCGTAGGCGTTCGCGATGCCCGCCAGCGTATCGCCCGGGTTCACGCGGTAATAGCCTGCGATCACGCCCGGCGTCGCCGCCGACGTGGGCGCCGGCTGGCGCGCGGGCTGCCAGTTGTCGGTCCACGGCGTCATCGTGCAGCCCGTCAGCGCGATGGCCGCGGCGACGAGCGCCGCCTGCGGCAGCCAGCGCGTGAGCGCGTCGTGGATGGGAATAGTTTCTCTCAAGGGTCCTCCCGGATTTGCGTCGTTGCGCCGCCCACCGCCCCCCGGCGCGCGACGCACGATGTCCGGCCGAACGGCCGGATCAATCAGTATCCGACCGCTTTCGCGGCCGTCAGTTTCCACAGCGGAACGTCGGCGCGAAGTGCTCACCGGCCCTTTTTTCGCGTCGTCCCGATCGGCAAAGATACCATTTGTCGCGGTCAGGGCCTCGACAGTTGCCCGGTCCGGAAACAATCTTGCGGCGTCGCGCGGGCGCGCGGGCGGCCTGCGAGCCGTGCCGGGCGGGGCGCCCGACGCACGCTTGGGGGTTTTTCGCGGACGCGGCCGCCCTCGCGTGCCGTATCGGCGCCGTCATATTGTCCGCTCCGATCGCCGCCTATACTCGGTGTTGCGCAGCGCGATCCAACGACAACGAGGAGCATGACAATGAACAACGCGACGTTTCTCTCCGTGCAGCTCGACGCCGACGATTTCGCCGGTTCCAGCAGTCTGGTCGAATTGCTCAACCGGCACCTGTTGTTCGCGACCGACGTGGCCGAAGCGGCCGACGCGCTCGTCCAGCTGGCGAGCGTCACGCACCTGACCGGCGCCACGCGCCACAGCGTCGAGCTGCCGGTCCTCGCGATCGAACGGCTGCGCGACGCGCTCGACACGCTGAGCGGTTACGACGAAACGTGGCTGCAGGTGCTGGAACCGGCCGAAGCGCTGTTCCGCGATATCGGGCGCGGCCGACGCCCGCTGCACTGAACGGCAGCGCATGGCGCGCCGCCCATGAAAAAGCCCGTCGTTCCGCTATGCGGAACGACGGGCTTTCGTACTACAGGGGGTCGGATGCGGTCGCCAGCGCGGCCGTACCATTAACGACCCTTGTAGACCGGTGCGCCGTCAGCGATGCGCTTGACTTGCCAGCCGGTCTTGGCAGCAGCCGGTGCGCCCGATTCCTGGCCAGCGGCCGGTTGTGCGCCGTAGCCGGTCGTGTCGGCGGCGGCGACGTTCTGTTGCGGGTTCACACGCGCTTCAGCAGCCTGGATGCCTTCCGGGTAGTTGGTCCGGTCGCTGCCCAGCTTGTAGCCGGCCTGTTGCAGCTGGGCCAGTTCGGCCTTCACCTGGGCACGGGTGACGGGCGCGTTCTGTTGGGCGAACGAGACGGCGGGGACGGCGAGGACAGCAGCAGCAGCGAACGTTGCGATCAGCGATTTCATGATTACCTCCGGGATTTTTTTGCTCCGCCGCACACACCATGTCTGCAGCGATGGAACAGAGTTTAGTCCCGGCAGCACCTAGGGAAAACCATGAAAGAACGAAAACACTGTTTCCCCGGAGCCAACAATGCTGGCATCCCGAATAGAAAAACCCTATTCAGAGTATAGATTTTCGCAACAATGCTACCCCCGCCAGCCGGTCAGGACCAGTTCGCGTGGAAACTGCCCGGCTTGTCGGTGCGCTCGAACGTGTGCGCGCCGAAGAAGTCGCGCTGCGCCTGCACAAGATTCGCCGGCAGCCGCTCGGAACGGTAGCTGTCGAAGTACGCGACCGCCGATGCGAACGCCGGGACCGGCACCCCGGCCTTCACCGCGGCCACCACGACGTCGCGCAGCGCGGTCTGGTAGTTCGCGGCGATGTCCTTGAAGTACGGGTCGAGCAGCAGGTTCGCGAGCGCCGGGTCCTTCGCATAGGCGTCGGTGATCTTCTGCAGGAAGCGCGCGCGGATGATGCAGCCCGCGCGGAAGATCTTCGCGATCGTCCCGAGATCGAGGTTCCAGCCGTATTCCTCCGACGCGGTGCGCAGTTGCGCGAAGCCCTGCGCGTACGAGATCACCTTGCTCAGGTACAGCGCGCGGCGCACCGCTTCGACGAACGCGGCGCGATCGCCGTCGAACGGCGCGGCGGCCGGGCCCGACAGGATCTTGCTGGCCGCGACGCGCTCGGTCTTCAGCGACGACAGCACGCGCGCGAACACCGACTCGGTGATGAGCGGCAGCGGCACGCCGAGATCCAGCGCGTTCTGGCTCGTCCACTTGCCCGTGCCCTTCTGCGCGGCGCGATCGAGGATCACGTCGACGAGATGCTTGCCGGTCTCTTCGTCCTTCTTGCCGAAGATCTTCGACGTGATCTCGATCAGGTAGCTGTCGAGCTCGCCCTGGTTCCATTCGGTGTACACCGCGCCGAGTTCGTCGTTGGTCAGGCCCGCGACGTCCTTCAGCACCGAGTAGCTTTCGGCGATCAGCTGCATGTCGCCGTATTCGATGCCGTTGTGGACCATCTTCACGTAGTGGCCCGCACCGTCCGGGCCCATGTACGCGACGCACGGCTCGCCGTCCGACGGCGCCTTCGCGGCGATCTGCTTGAGGATCGGTTCGACGAGATCGTACGCGTCGCGCTGGCCGCCGGGCATGATCGACGGGCCGCGCAGCGCGCCCTCTTCACCGCCCGACACGCCGGTGCCGATGAAATGCAGCCCCGACTGCGCGAGTTCCTGATTGCGGCGGATCGTGTCGGTGAAGTGCGTGTTGCCGCCGTCGATCAGCACGTCGCCCTTCTCGAGCAGCGGCTTGAGCGACGCGATCGTCGCATCGGTCGCTTCCCCGGCCTTCACCATCATCAGGATCCGGCGCGGCGTTTCGAGCGACGCGACGAATTCCTCGAGCGTATGGGTCGGCACCAGATTGCGGCCGGGGAATTCGGCGATCAGTTCGTCGGTTTTCTCGCGGCTGCGGTTGTACACCGACACCGCGTAACCGCGGCTCTCGATATTGAGTGCGAGATTGCGGCCCATCACCGCGAGCCCGATCACACCGATTGCTTGTTTGCCCATTAGTCAATTCTCCGGAAAAAACGGGGCGCGACCCGAGCCGGGCCGCGCGCACAGGCGAAAGGATAGTGGAAACCCGGCGGCGCTGCCCGCTTGCGTGTCATTGCTCCGCGTGCGGCAGGCGCCGGAACGCGACGCTCAGGTTGTTCGCCGGCATCTCGACGACCTCGATGCAGTCGAGCCCGCGATCGAGCCCGAGCGCGACCACGGTCTCGAGATCGCGCACGCCCCACGACGGGTCGCGGCTGCGCAACTGCAGGTCGAAGGCTTCGTTCGACGGCGCCGTATGACGGCCTTCGCGACGGTACGGGCCGTACAGGAACAGCACGCCGCCCGGCCGCAGCACGCGGGACGCGCCCGCGAACAGCGCTTCCGTACAGGCCCACGGCGAGATGTGAATCATGTTGATGCAGACGATCGCGTCGAGCGCCGCGACCGGCCACGGCGTGTCGCGTACGTCGAACGCGAGCGGCGCGGCGACGTTCGCGAGGCCCGCATGCGCGACCCACGCGGCGATCGAACGCCGCGCGTGCGCGTCGGGATCGCTCGGCTGCCAGTGCAGGCCCGGCAACGCTTGCGCGAAGTGAACGACGTGCTGCCCGGTGCCGCTCGCGATTTCGAGCACGCTGCCGTTCGCCGGCAGCACGCGACGCAGCACGTCGAGGATCGGCCCGCGATTGCGTTCGGCCGCGGGCGCGGACAGCCGCGCGGACGGATCGGGCGAAGAGGCGGCGCCGGTCACGATGCATGCTCCGTCGTGTTGCTGCTGCTGTTGCTGTTGCGCCCGAGACCCAGCCGCGCCGTGAGTGCGTCGAGCGCGGGTGCGCAGTGCGCCTCGATCTTCAGCGTCAGCATCGGGTCGGCGCGCGTATGGCCGAGATTGAGTGCGGCGACCGGCTTGTGCTGCGCCTGCGCCCACACACAGAAGCGGTAGCCGGAATACACCATCAGCGACGAGCCGACGACGAGCAGCGCGTCGGCCGCGTCGAGCGCCTGCGACGCCAGCGCCACGCGCTCGCGCGGCACGTTCTCGCCGAAGAACACCACCGCCGGCTTCAGCAGGCCGCCGCACGCGGGGCACGCCGGGATGCGGAACGTATCGAGCGCGGCCCATTCGAGATGCGCATCGCCGTCCGCGGCCGGCTCGGCCTGCGCGCCCAGCAGTTCGGGATTGTCGGTTTCGAGCACGGTCTGGATCGTCGCCCGCGCGTGATGCGCGCCGCATTCGAGGCAGGTCACGCCGTTGATGCCGCCGTGCAGCTCGATCACGTCGTCGCTGCCCGCGCGCTGATGCAGGCCGTCGACGTTCTGCGTGACGAGGCGCTCGATCCGGCCCGCGCCGCCGAGCCGCGCCAGCGCGACATGCGCCCCGTTCGGCCGCGCGCGGCCGACGACCGGCCAGCCGATCATGCTGCGCGCCCAGTAGCGGCGCCGCGCGGCATCGGAGCCGAGGAATTCGTGGAGCTGGATCGGCGGCGAGCGCATCCATTGGCCGTTGCGGTCGCGGTAGCCGGGAATACCGGAATCGGTGCTGATGCCCGCGCCGGTCAGCACGAGCAGGCGCGGATGACGCTCGACGAACGTCTGCAGCGCATCGAGCGCGGCCGGATCGAGGTCGGCGATGGAGGAGTCGGGCAAGGCTTTGTCGTTCATGTTGGCAACGTGATCGGTCGCGCCGGCAGGCCGTGCGCCCGCACGGGCGGCCAGACACGCCAGCACATGATACAGAACGCCGTGCGATCGGGCGGGCCGCCGCCGCGGCAAGCCGGCGCACGCGGCGCACGCAAAAAGACGCCCATCGCCGCTCGGCGACGGGCGCTTCAACAATTGATCCATCGGGGTAGTGGATCAACTGACAGCACAATGTTGCGACATCCGCCATACCGCGATTGACGGACGCTCCCCGGGACTTCGCGTGTTCCGCCCTGCCGCGCACCTCGGCGCGTCATCGGCTTTCCCGACCCGATCCTGCTCGGCGGGCTCGTCATGCCGACGCAATGCGCGGCGCGCAAACGCATTCGCCGCGCGACGACGTGCGTGGCGCCATGGCATGACGATTCCAGGATCCAGGCCGGGGCCATCCGCCTGCGTTCGCGGTTCATGCTGGACGGCCGACCGGCACTGGTCGAACGCGTGCGTCACGCAGGCACGCCGTCGTTCAGAACGAACCCGACTGCTCGGATGGAACGGAAAGCCGCTCGCTCACGTCGCCGCAATCAACGGCGAAGCGAATACCCTGGCAGGTCGGCGATTCATGTTTGCAACACGACACGTTGCGTTTCGGTCTTTTTTCATTCTCTTGTCCCCGTCCTCGATACGTCCGACCCACTGAAGCGATGGTCGGGCCGACTGCACCCGCGATCGCGCTCACGGCCCCTACAACCATGCAAGGAGCGCACCATGCTTCATGCCGCAAGGCCTCGCGGGCACCGGCCAGGCCGCGGGCAGGCATCGCACCCCTTCAGAAAGCGCGAACGTTTCGAAACTGAAACGCACCGCCGGTGGCGGCCGGCATCGTCGCATCGCCGCCGCGCGGAGCGGCCGGCCGCCTTACAATTGCCCCACATTGCGCGTCGCGGCGCGAGCGGACCCGTGCGCCTGGCGTTGCCCTTTCGCGTGGCGCGACACTGCGGGTCGCTCGGTGAGAGGCTTGGCCGCCCCGCTCGTGCATCGCGCAAACACGCTAGCATTCGGACACCGAGCGCCGCACGTTCCCGCTGCCTCGACGCCAAGGATTCGCCATGACCCCACCCGCTCCTGCCCGCCCGGACGTCGCACATTCCGTCTTCTCGGCCGGACGGCTGTCGATCGGCCTCACGCTTCCGCTGCTTCGCAGCGGCCACATCGTCGCGGACTTCAACGAACAGCTCGAGCTCGCGGCGCTGGCCGACTCGCTCGGCTTTCGCGCGCTGTGGATTCGCGACGTACCGCTGAACAGCGCCGACTATCCGGACCCGGTCGGCCATCTCGACCCGTGGGTGCTGCTCGGCGCACTGGCGTCGCGCACGCGCCGGATCGCGCTCGCGAGCGGCGCGATCGTGCTGCCGCTGCGTCATCCGCTGCATATCGCGAAAGGTGCGCTGTCGGTCGCGACGCTGTCGGGCGGGCGCTTCATCCTCGGGCTCGGCTCCGGCGACCGGCCGCCCGAATATGCGGCGTTCGGCGTCGACGCGGAAACGCGGCGCGACCGCTATCGCGCACACTGGGACGTCGTCGCGGCCGCGCTCGGCGTGCCGTCGCGCGTGCTGCCGGACGAAGCGCCGCCCGATGCGCCCGAGTTCACGCTACTGCCGCGCGACGGCGACGCGGTGCCGATGCTGGCGGTCGGCTCGGGCGGACAGAGCGTCGACTGGATCGCCCGGCACTCGATCGGCTGGATGACGTATCACCGCGATCCGGATACGCAGCGCGCCCGCTATTCGATGTGGCGCGCGGCGGTCGACCGGCTCGCGTCGCCGGAATTTCGCGCGTTCGGCGTATCGATGCGGCTCGACCTCGCCGCGCATCCCGATACGCCCGCCACCGCGCTGCCGCTCGGCTATGCCACCGGGCGCCGCGCGTTGGTCGACATCCTGCAGGACATGCGCGCGGCAGGCACGCACCATGTCACGCTGAACCCTGGATCGGACCGGCCCGTGCGCGACGTCATCGAAGAAATCGCCGCGCATGTGTTGCCGGTATTTCACGACGAGCACGCGTGATTCATCAGGAATCCCAATCCATCTGATGCGATGCACGTGTCGATCGCGCCCGGACGAATGCTCACGCAGCGCATCGCTGGCTGGCATCGGCATCGGCAAACACGCGTTACAGACGCCTTACGACCGGCAAGCAGGACGTTCCTCCGATATCCGACGGCCTGCATCCGGCACACGGCTTGCGGGCATGTGCCGCCCACGCCCGCATCCCCTCGCTCATGCCCGATCCAAATCGTCGGCGGCGGAACTATTCGGTCCCGATCGCGATCATGTTAACTTCCGTCCATCATTCAGCCTCGCGGGCCGCGTGACGAGACGCGCCCGCATGCCCACTCCATGCGACATATCCTCCTCGGCTGGCTGCTCGCTGTCGTCGTCTCCTCGGCCGCCCACGCGGCCGCTCCCGCTCCGGCCGCCGCGTCGGCCGCCTCCGGCGCCGCGCCCGCGCTGACGCCACAAGAGGCGCGACAGGCACTGAACGTGCTCGAAAACCCGCGCGATCGCGCGCAGGTCGAAACGACGCTGCGCGCGATCGCGGCCGTCGGCGCGTTGAGCGCACCCGCGGTGCCGGCAAGCGCGGCGCCCGCGGCCAGCGGCGCATCGGCTGCCGCGGCGCCGGCCGCGCTCACGTCGAACGGGCTCGCCTCGATGCTCGTCCGCCAGGGATCGCGCTGGGCCGCCCAGACCGGCAACGCGCTGCAGGAATCGCTGCACTCGCTGCTCGATATCGGCTCGGTGGGAAGCTGGTGGCGCGACAAGCTCGTGCGCGCGGACCAGCGTGCGGATCTAACTCACACGCTCGGGATCCTCCTCGCGGTGCTGCTGCCTGCGCTCGTCGTCGAATGGCTCGCGAAGCGGCTGCTGCGACGCGCGCTGGCCACCGTGGCCGCGCGCCGCGCCGACACGTTGCGCCACACCGCATCCGGTTCCGCCGCATCGGACGAGGGCCACGCGCCGCCGCCGTCCGATACGTCCACCCCGCCCGACACCGCAGCCGCAGACACCGCTCCCTCGTCGTCGCAAAGCCGAGGCCACGCACGGCGGCACACCACGCTGCTGCACCGGATGCCGCGCGCCCTCGTCAGTCTCGCGCTGCGCGCGGTGCCGCTGCTCGTGTTCGTCGGCGTCGCGAGCCTGACGATGTCGTTGCTCGTCGAAGCGGACACGCCGATCGAAGCCGCACTCGAAGCGTTGATCGACACCTACGTGATCTGCCGACTCATCACGATCATCAGCCGGCTGTTCTTCCAGCCCGATGCGCGGCAGTTGCGGCTGCTGCACATCAGCGACGCATGGGCCGCTTTCGTGCAACGCTCGATCGCGCGGATCGTGATCGTGGTCGGCGCATGCACGGCGGCCGTCGAGATCGCCGCGAACTTCGGCCTGAGCGAAGCCGGCCATGTCGCGCTGCTGAAGGCCGTCGCGCTCGTCGGCCACGTGATGATCTCGGTGCTGATCCTGCAGTGCCGCCGGCCGGTCGCGGCCCGGATCCGTGCCGCCGGCGCGGATCGTCCGACCTTCACGGTCGTCGGCAACGCGCTCGCGGACGCGTGGGCGCCCGTGTCGGTCTTCATCGTGATGGCACTGTGGTTCGTGTGGGCGCTCGACGTCCACAACGGCTACCGCGTGCTGATCACGCTCGGCGGCCGCTCGATCGCGGTGATGATCGCGATGCGGATGGTGTCGATCGTCGTGTTCGGCGCGCTCGCGCGGCTGTTCCAGCGCCGCGACGACGACCGCACGCTCGTTCATCTGCACGCGTACCGCTACTACCCGCTGCTGCGCCAGATCGTGTCGGGGGCGATCGGCGTCGTGACCGTCGTGCTGCTGCTGCAGATCTGGGGCGTGCCGATCTTCCGCGCGTTCGAGACGGGCACGATTGGCCACCGGCTCGCGTCCGCGCTGGTGACGATCGCGATCGCGGCTGTCGTCGCGCTCGTCGTGTGGGAAGCGGCCAACATCGCGATCGAGCGCCGGCTGCAGCGCTGGACGCGCGAAGGCAACCTGGTGCGCGCGGCGCGGCTGCGCACGCTGCTGCCGATGCTGCGCTCGCTGCTGTTCGTGATGATCGCGCTCGTCGTCGTGCTGACGGGCCTCAGCGAACTCGGCGTGAACGTCGGCCCGCTGCTGGCCGGCGCGAGCATCTTCGGCGTCGCGCTCGGTTTCGGCTCGCAGAAGCTCGTGCAGGATTTCATCACCGGGATCTTCCTGCTGATGGAAAACGCGATGCAGGTCGGCGACTGGGTCACGCTCGCCGGCGTGTCGGGCACGGTCGAATACCTGTCGATCCGCACCGTGCGGCTGCGCGCCGGCGACGGGTCGCTGTACACGATCCCGTTCAGCTCGGTGACGACCGTCAACAACACGAATCGCGGGCTCGGCAACGCGGCGGTGAAGGTCAGCATCGCGTACGGCGAGGACATCGAGCGCGCGATCGCGACGCTGAAGGAAATCGGCGCCGCGTTGCGCGACGATCCGAAGTATCACGACGGCATCCTGTCGGACTTCAGCTACTGGGGCATCGACCAGGTCGACGGCGCGGCGCTCGCGCTGGCCGGACAGATCCAGTGCACGGACTCGGCACGCTGGAGCGTGCAGCGCGAATTCAACCGGCGGATCGCGGAGACGTTCCGCGAACGCGGGATCCGGATCGCCAATCCGCAGCGCAGCGTCGTCGCCTATGCGGACGGGGCGCGGCCCGTCGGCAACGATGAAAACGACCCGCGCCCCGATACGCGGAATGCCGCCGAGACGGCAGCCCCGCCGCCGTCACCCGACGAAGCGGCGCGCAAGCCGGGTTGATCGCGATCGCCCGGAGCAGGTAATCCGCCGCGCTCAACGCGCGGCAGGCTTCTTCACGCGCGCGGTGCTTTTCGCGGCGGGCGGTACCGCCCCCGGCTTCGCCGCACGTCGTTTCGCCGCCGCACCCTGCGCGCGCTTCGCAGCGGATTCCGGACCGGCGGCACCCGCGTCGCGCTGCGCATGCCATTGCTCGAGCAGTACGCGCGTCTGGTCGGCAATCGTGTCGGTCACCAGCGCCCCGCGCTCGCCTTCGAACGCCTCCCATTCGAGCAACTGCAGCGCCGAACGCTGCGCGACGTGGAACACCGTGATCTGGCCGAACAGGCTCAGCGCGCGCAACCGCGTGACGGGATCGTCGGCCGGCCGCCCCGTGACGCGGCCGATCAATTCCGCGCTCACGTCGTTCAGCGGCTTGCGCATGCGCGTCATCAGGATCTCGCTCGCGCTCGCCGGCTCCTGGCCGCCCTGCTCGCGCGCGAAGAACATCCGCTGGTTCATCGTCTTCGGCGCGGTGAACATGCGGTCCGACAGCGCACGCAGCAGCCCGACGAACGCATCGATCAGCGCGTCGACGCTCGCGTGGGCGTCGAGCATCGCCCACGCATGGCCGACCGCCGGCGCGAACACCTGCCAGCCGTTCTCGGCGATCGTCTCGACGCACGCGCGGTACACGCCTTCCTTGTTCTCGAAGTAGTACTGGAGCGCCGGCGCGTTCACGCCCGCCATCGCGGCGATCTCGCGCGTCGACGCGCCCGCGAACCCGCGTTCGCCGAACAGTTCGATCGCCGCCTCGATGATCCGCTGGCGCGTTTCGTCGCCGCGCGCGTAGCCGCCCGCCGACGTGCGGCGCAGCTTCTTCGCTTCGTTCATGCCTTCCTCGTCATTCGATCGATCGACATTCTACTTGACACAATTTTATCAACTGGAATAATTCTTCCACTTGGAATAAATTGGATCCCGCATGTCGACGCCACAAGACCCGCCACAGAAAGCAGATCGTCAGGAAAACGGAACAAAACCGCGCACCGGAAACGGCGGGTCGAAGCGGCGCATCCTCCTCGTGGTCGCCGTGCTCGCGGCCGTCGGCGGCGCAGTGTGGCTCGGCCGCTGGTGGACGGTCGGCCGCTTCATCGAAAGCACCAACGATGCGTACCTGCAGGCGGACAGCATGACCGCCGCGCCGAAGGTCGCCGGCTACGTGACCGACGTCTACGTGCGCGACAACCAGCCCGTGAAGGCCGGCGATCCGCTCGTGCGGCTCGACGTCCGCCAGTACCAGGTGGCGCTCGCGCAAGCGCTGGCGACCGTCGACGCCCGCCGCGCCGATATCGCGCGCGCCGAAGCCGACATCAGCCAGCAGCGCGCGAACCTCGAGCAGGCCGATGCACAGGCGAAGGTGTCGCGCATCAACGCGCAGCATGCGAGCGACGAGTACACGCGCTATGCGCCGCTCGCGGCGACCGGCGCCGAAACGCACGAACGCGTGGCCGACCTGAAAAGCACGCGCGACCAGGCGCTCGCGACACTCGCCGCGAACGACGCGTCGATCGCCGCCGCCCGCACGCAGATCGCGTCGTTCACCGCGCAGCGCCAGCAGGCCCGCGCGCAGCTCGAGGCCGCACAGGCCAGCGCCGCGCAAGCACAGCTCGACCTCGACAACACGATCGTGCGCAGCACGCTCGCGGGCCGCGTCGGCGATCGCACCGTGCGCGTCGGCCAATACGTGCAGCCCGGCACGCGCCTGCTGACCGTCGTGCCGGTCGATTCGATCTATCTCGTCGCGAACTTCAAGGAAACGCAGATCGGCAACATGCGCATCGGCCAGCCCGTCGAGCTGCATGTCGACGCGCTGCCGGACGGCGCGCTGTCCGGCGTCGTCGACAGCTTCGCGCCCGGCACCGGCGCGCAGTTCGCGCTGCTGCCGCCCGAGAACGCGACCGGCAACTTCACGAAGATCGTCCAGCGCGTGCCGGTGCGCATCCGTCTCGCCGCGAATGCCCGCGCGCAACGCATGCTGCTGCCCGGGCTGTCGGTGACGGTCGACGTCGATACGCGCTCGGCCCGCGACGAGCAGCATCATGGCTGATACGCCCGCCACGATACCCCTGCCGCCGCATGAAGGCCGCGCGAGCGTGACCGACTGGATCGCGGTCTCGGCCGGCGCGCTTGGCGCGCTGATGGCGACGCTCGACATCTCGATCACGAATTCCGCGCTGCCGCAGATCCAGGGCGAAATCGGCGCGACCGGCACCGAAGGCACGTGGATCTCGACCGGCTACCTGATGTCGGAAATCGTGATGATCCCGCTCGCCGCCTGGCTCACGCGCGTGTTCGGGCTGCGCAATTTCCTGCTGACGAACTCCGCGCTGTTCATCGCGTTCTCGATGATGTGCGGCTGGTCGCATTCGCTGCCGATGATGATCGCCGGCCGGATCGGCCAGGGCTTCACCGGCGGCGCGCTGATCCCGACCGCGCAGACGATCATCCGCACGCGCCTGCCGCTGTCGCAGTTGCCGGTCGGGATGACGCTGTTCGGCCTGATCGTGCTGCTCGGGCCGCTGTTCGGCCCGGTGCTCGGCGGCTGGCTCGCGGAAAACGTGAACTGGAGCTGGTGCTTCTTCCTGAACCTGCCCGTATGCCTGCTGCTGATGGCGCTGCTGGTGTTCGGCCTGCCGTCGGACCGCCCGCAATGGAGCGCGTTCTTCAACGCGGACTGGCTCGGCATCTTCGGCCTCGCGATCGGCCTCAGCTCGCTGACCGTCGTGCTCGAGGAAGGCCAGCGCGAACGCTGGTTCGAATCGCAGATGATCGTCACGCTGAGCGTCGTATCGTTCGTCGGGATGGTCCTGATCGCGCTGTCGCAGCGCTTCGCGAAGCGGCCGATCATGCGGCTGTCGCTGATGCGCAATCCGCGCTACGCGAGCGTGATCGTGATCGTGTCCGCAGTCGGCGCCGGGCTGTATGGCGTGTCGTACCTGCTGCCGCAGTTCCTCGCGATCGTCGCCGGCTACAACGCGGAACAGGCCGGCGCGATCATGCTGCTGTCGGGGCTGCCGGCCTTTCTCGTGATGCCGATCCTGCCGCGCCTGCTCGGCAAGGTCGATTTCCGCATCCTCGTGATCACGGGGCTGCTGCTGTTCTGCCTGAGCTGCATGCTCGACATCAGCCTCACCGCGCAGAGCGTGGGCCACGATTTCGTGTGGTCGCAACTGATCCGCGGCCTCGCGCAGATGCTCGCGATGATGCCGCTCAACCAGGCGTCGATGGCGGCCGTCGCGCGCGAAGACTCGGGCGATGCGGCCGGGCTCTACAACATGGCGCGCAACCTCGGCGGCTCGATCGGGCTCGCGATCATCGGCACCGTGATCGACCGGCGCACGACCTTCCATACGGCCGCGCTGCGCGAATCGGTGACCGCGAACTCGCTGATCGGTCAGGATCGACTGTCGACCTACGCGGCCAACTGGTTCGCGCACACCGGCGATCTCGCGTATTCGAACCTGCGCGCGCTCGGCCAGTTGGCGCAGCAGATCCAGATCCAGGCCGTCGTGATGACCTATTCCGAAACCTTCTATCTGCTGGGCCTCGCGCTGCTCGCCTGCGTGCCGCTCGCGCTGCTGCTGAGAACGCCGCGCGGGCCGCAACCGATGTCGTCCGGCCATTGACCCGTCATACGCGATGAAACCCTTCTCCCTGCCCCGCCGCCCCGCGCTCACCCTGTGCGCGGCCGCGTGCCTGCTCGCCGGCTGCACGGTCGGCCCCGACTACCGCGGCGCGCCCGCCGCGCCGGATGCGCCGACTTTCGTGCGTGCGCCGGCCACCGGCGTCGACACCGCCGCGCCCGCGCCGAGCGCGTGGTGGCACGCGCTGAACGATCGCCAGCTCGACCAGCTGATCGTTGCCGCGCTCGTGTACAACCCCGATCTGCACGCGGCGCAGGCGCGCTTGCGCGCGGCACGCGCGCAGCTCTCGCAGCAGCGCGCCGCGCAGATGCCGAAATCGTCGGCCACCGTCGCGGCGATCCGCATGCGCGAACCGGACGTCAGCGCGCTCGGCTCGCTGCTGCCGTCGAACGGCTCGGGCCAGTCGGGCGGCGCGTCGCCGTCGCTCGGCGGCTCGGGGCCGCTGCAACTCTATTCGGCGGGCTTCGACGCGACCTGGGAAATCGACCTGTTCGGCGGCACGCGCCGCGCGGTCGAAGCCGCGTCCGCGCAGGCCGAGGCGGTCGATGCCGATCTTGCCGACACGCAGGTGTCGATCGCGGCCGAAGTCGCGAATGCGTATGTCGACCTGCGCGATCAGCAGCAACGGCTTGCGCTGTCGCGGCGCACCGCCGAGCTGCAGCAACGGATGCTCGATCTCACGCAGCAGCGCCGCGCGCGCGGCGTCGCGGCCGATGCGGACATCGAGCGGCTGACCACGCAGGTCGAGAACACGCGCGCGTCGCTGATCCCGCTCGATGCCCAGGTGACCGAATCGCTCGACCGGCTCGCGATCCTCACAGGCCGCGCGCCGGGCGCGCTCGACGCGGCGCTATCCACCCCGGACGCGGCCTTGCCGACGCTGCCCGGCAGCGTCGCGATCGGCGATCCGGCCACGCTGCTCAAGCAACGCCCCGACATCCGCGCGGCCGAACGCCGGCTCGCGTCGAGCCATGCGCAGATCGGCGAGCATGTCGCCGACTATTTCCCGAAGGTGACGCTGCTCGGCGATCTCGGCTTCAGCGCGACCGACCCCGGCCACCTGTTCCGCAAACAGAATTTCACGTGGGTCGGTGCGCCATACCTGCAATGGAACATTCTCGATTTCGGGCGCACGCGCGGCGCGGTACGCGCGGCCGAAGCGTCGCGCGACGAAGCGGAAGCGAATTATCAGAAGGCCGTGCTCGCTGCGTTACAGGACGCCAATACCGCACTGCAGCGTTACGGGCATCAGCGCGAGCATGTGGTCGCATTGACGAAGGTGCAGACGTCGGCCGTGCATTCGCGCACGCTGATGGACCAGCGCTATCGCGCAGGCGTCGCGTCGATGATCGACCTGCTCGATACGCAACGCGAAGCGCTGGCCGCGCAGCAGAACGTGATCGCCGGGCAAGCCGAGCTGGTCAAGGACTACGTGTCCGTGCAGAAGAGCCTCGGGCTCGGGTGGCAGGCAAGTGCCGGCTGACCGCGCCGACGCAAATCATGCACGACCCATGCATGATGCTCGTCGAAACAATCCGGCAATAACTCATTGCGCGCGCAACAATCCCGCTTCGTTTCTTGCGCAACGAACGGGCTCGCGCCGCATCGACCCCCACGGCTATCGAAAACATATCGAATATCAATTAGCCAATCGTCTGACGATCTCTTCTAATTCAGTCGGCTTCCCCACCACCGATCGGATTCAAGGAGTTCCATCGTCATGTCCTCATCTTCCCATCGCGTGCTGCGGCACGCAGTCGCCGCAATCTGCGTGGCACTCTCCGCCTCTCCTTACGCCGCCGAACTCACGCGCGACACCGGCGCGCCCGTCGGCGACAACCAGAATTCGCAGACGGCCGGCCCGGCCGGCCCGGTGCTGCTGCAGGATTCCGCGCTCATCGAAAAACTGCAGCGCTTCGATCGCGAGCGCATTCCGGAGCGCGTCGTGCATGCGCGCGGCACCGGCGCATTCGGCGAATTCGTGCCGAGCGCCGACATCTCCGACCTGACGAAAGCGAAAGTCTTCACGCCGGGCACCCGCACGCCGGTGTTCGTGCGCTTTTCCACCGTGATGGGCTATCGCGGCTCGCCGGAGCAGGCGCGCGACCCGCGCGGCTTCGCGGTGAAGTTCTATACGCAGCAGGGCAACTGGGACATGGTCGGCATCAACTGGCCGGTGTTCTTCATTCGCGACGGCATCAAGTTCCCCGACTTCGTGCACGCGAACAAACCGAGCGCGGTGACCGGCGTGCAGGATCCGAACCTCGCGTTCGACTTCTTCGCGCACACGCCCGAAGCGACCCACATGCTGACGAGGCTGTACACGGACGAGGGCATGCCCGATTCGTATCGCCGCATGGACGGCTTCGCGGTGCATGCGTTCAAGTTCGTCAATGCGCAGGGCGACGTGCATTACGTGAAGTTCCACTGGAAGAGCCAGCAAGGCGTGCACGGCCTGCGCCCGCAAGAGATCGCCGCGTCGATCGGCCGCGACTGGAACCTGATGACGAACGACCTGTACGGCGCGCTGAAACAGGGCGATTTCCCGAAGTGGGATCTATACGTGCAGGTGCTCACGCCGAAGGACCTGAACCGCTTCGACTTCGACGCGCTCGACGATACGAAGGTGTGGACCGGCGTGCCTGAACGCAAGATCGGCACGATGACGCTCAATCGCGTGCCCGACAACTACTTCCAGTCGACCGAGGAATCGGCGTTCGCGCCGTCGCGGCTCGTGCCGGGGATCGAACCGTCCGAAGACCGGATGCTGCAGGATCGCCTGTTCGCGTATGCCGACACGCAGCTGTACCGGCTCGGCGCGAACTACATGGACCTGCCGATCAACCGCCCGGTCGTGCCGGTCGTCAACAACAACCAGGACGGCGCGATGAACGCCGGCGACCGCAAGGGCGAGGTGAATTACGAGCCGTCGACGCTGAACGAACTCGCGCAGGATCCGCAGTACAAGTCGGTCCGCATGGCGCTCAGCGGCACGACGCAACAGGAAGCGATCCGCAAGAAGCTGCCGTTCCGTCAGGCGGGCGAGTACTACCGGAGCCTGTCGCAGCAGGACAAGGACGACCTCGTCACCGCGCTGTCCGGCGATCTCGGCCAGGTGAAGAACGCGCAGAACCAGTACGCGATGCTGTCGTACTTCTACAAGGCCGACGCCGATTACGGTACGCGTCTCGCGCAGGCCGTTCACGCGAACGTCCAGCAAGTGCAGTCGCTTGCGGCGAAGCTGAGCGACAACTGATCCCGCGGCTCCGGCCGCTGCCGACGTGTGCGAAACGCGCCGCACACGTCGGCCTGCCCTCTTCATCAGGACACCTCATGCGATCCGAACGCTTCACCCACGCGATCCGCGCGGCCGCGGCGGCGCTCGCGCTGGCCGCGCTCGCCGGTTGCGCGCATCTGCCCGACCAGCCGGCGTACGGCAAGGCCGACCCTGCCGCGCTGCGCCGCTATGACGACGACTGGTTCGACGCTGCACGCATCGGCCGCGTCGATATCCTGCGCGCGTTGCACGATGCCGGCTATCCGGTCGACGCCACCGACAGCCACGGCTATACGGCCGTGATCCTCGCGTCGTACGACGGCCAGCCCGCGGCGCTCGACTACCTGTTGTCGGCCGGCGCCGACGCGTGCGTCGGCGATCGTCACGGCAACACCGCGCTGATGGGCGCGCTGTTCAGGAACGAGCCCGCCATCGCGCGACGCCTGATCGACACGCGCTGCCCCATCGACCAGACGAACGGCGCCGGCGAAACCGCGCTGGGATTCGCGACGCTGTTCAACCGCTTCGAGCTGATTCCGCTGCTCGTCGCGCACGGTGCGAATCCGAACCATGTCGACCGGCGCGGCCAGTCGCTGCTTCAGCTCGCACTGACGCACGACAACACGTACGCCGCGGACGCACTGCGCGATGCCGGCGCCAAACCATAGCGCGACGACGCGTCAAAGCAGCATCCACTCGCACCCCGCCACCGACGCGACGTCGAGCACCTGCGCGCGGCAGGCCCGTCGTCGCCAGCCAGCGCAGTCGCGCGGCCTCGTCTGACCATTCCCCCTCCCCGTCCGCCATCGATTTTCGGCGCCTTTCGCCGCCTCCATCGAATCTCCATCTTTCCGCATAAAAGCCCCCAACTAATCCAAGCAAACTCCACCCCGTCAAAGCAGGCAGTGGGCTGCCTGCGCTTCCTGGAGTTGCTATGAACAATCAGAAACGATGCTGCCACGGCGCCGTATGCGCGCTGGTGGCGGCCATGCTGGCGGGTTGCGGGCCGTCCGAGCAGCAGGCCGCCGCACCGGCCACCCCGGTCGCGGCCATGACCGTGGCCGCCACGCGCGTCGACGTGACCGAAGACCTGCCGGGCCGCGTCGCGGCCGTGCGGGTGGCCGAGATCCGGCCGCAGGTGAGCGGCATCGTGCAGCGCCGGCTGTTCGAACAAGGCACCGAAGTGCGCGCGGGCCAGCCGCTGTTCCAGATCAATCCGGCGCCGTTCAAGGCCGAGATGGACACCGCCGCCGCGTCGCTGCAGCGTGCGCAGGCCGGGCTCGAACGCGCGAAGGTGCAAACGGCGCGCTTCAAGCCGCTCGTCGAAGCCGATGCGATCAGCCGCCAGGTGTACGACGACGCCGTATCGCAACGCGACCAGGCCGCGGCCGACGTCGCGCAGGCCCGCGCGACGCTCGCGCGCCGCCAGCTCGACCTGAAGTTCGCGACCGTGGAAGCGCCGATCGCCGGCCGCATCGACCAGGCGCTCGTGACCGAAGGCGCGCTGGTGTCGAGCAGCGACAGCCAGCCGATGGCGCGCATCCAGCAGATCGACCAGGTCTACGTGGACGTGCGCCAGCCGGCCGCGTCGCTCGACGCGCTGCGCGGCGCGCTCGCGTCGCAGCCGCAGGCGTCGGATAGCAACGGCCTGCCGGTCGACGTGCTGCGCGACGACGACACGCGTTACGACGTCAAGGGCCGCATGCTGTTCTCGGGCGTCAACGTCGATCCCGGCACCGGCGACGTGCTGCTGCGCGTGCTGGTCGACAACCCGAAACGCGAGCTGCTGCCCGGCATGTACGTGCGTGCCCGCATTCCGCGCGCCCACTACGCGAACGCGGTGATGGTGCCGCAACAGGCCATCGTGCGCGCCGGCGGCAAGCCGCAGGTGTGGGTGCTCGACGCGAAGGGCACCGCGCATCTGAAGGCCGTCGAAGTCGGCGAGCTCACGAACCGCAGCTACCGCATCAAGTCGGGCCTGCAGGCCGGCCAGAAGATCGTCGTCGAAGGCATGGAACGCCTGACCGACGGCGCACCGGCCGCCGCCACCGACTGGAAGTCGCCTGACGCGGCTACCACCGCGTCCGCGCACTGAGTCACGAGGAGCGTTGAGCCATGGCTGAATTCTTTATCCGCCGCCCGGTGTTTGCGTGGGTGATCGCCCTCTTCATCATCCTGATGGGGCTGATCGCGATCCCGCAACTGCCGGTCGCGCGCTATCCGTCGGTCGCGCCGCCGTCCGTCACGATCACCGCGACTTATCCGGGCGCCACGCCGCAGACGATGAACGACGGCGTGCTGAGCCTCATCGAGCGCGAACTGTCCGGCGTCAAGAACCTGCTGTACTTCGAATCGTCGGCCGACACGTCCGGCGGCGCGCAGATCACCGTCACGTTCAAGCCCGGCACCCATCCGGAGATGGCGCAGGTCGACGTGCAGAACAAGATCAAGTCGATCGAGCCGCGCCTGCCTGCCGCGGTGCGCCAGAACGGGCTGATCGTCGAATCCGCGTCGTCCGGCTTCCTGATGCTGATCGGCTTGCGCTCCGACAACGGCCGCTTCGACGAAGGCGCGCTCGCCGACTACATGGCGCGCAGCGTGTCGGAGGAGCTGCGACGCATCGACGGCGTCGGGCGGGTGCTGCAGTTCGGCTCCGAGCGCGCGATGCGCATCTGGGTCGATCCGCAGAAGCTGATCAATTTCGGCCTGTCGATGAACGACCTGACGACCGCGATCGGCCAGCAGAACGTGCAGATCGCGCCGGGCAGCCTCGGTGCGCTGCCCGCGCTGCCGGGCCAGCGCGTGACCGTGCCGCTCACCGCGCAGGGTCAGCTCACGACGCCGGAAGAATTCGCGAAGGTCGTGCTGCGCGCGAACGCGGACGGCTCGAAGGTCGTGCTCGGCGACGTCGCGCGCGTCGAACTCGGCTCGCAGAACTACATGTACGTGAGCCGCGAGAACAACAAGCCGGCCACCCTCGCCGGCGTGCAGCTCGCACCGGGCGCCAATGCGGTGAAGACCGCGGAAGCGATCCGCACGCGCATGGCCGAACTGAGCAAGTCGATGCCGTCGGGCATGAGCTATTCGATTCCGCTCGACACGTCGCCGTTCGTGAAGATCTCGATCGAGAAGGTGCTGGCCACGCTGTTCGAGGCGATGGTGCTCGTGTTCCTCGTGATGTACCTGTTCCTGCAGAACGTGCGCTATACGCTGATCCCGGCCATCGTCGCGCCGGTCGCGATGCTCGGCACCTTTGCGGTGATGCTGCTGACCGGCTTCTCGATCAACGTGCTGACGATGTTCGGCATGGTGCTCGCGATCGGCATCATCGTCGACGATGCGATCGTCGTCGTCGAGAACGTCGAGCGCCTGATGGCCGAGGAAGGGCTGTCGCCGAAGGACGCGACGTCGAAGGCGATGAAGGAAATCACCGGCGCGATCATCGGCATCACGCTGGTGCTGACCGCGGTGTTCCTGCCGATGGCGATGGCGAGCGGCTCGGTCGGCGTGATCTACAAGCAGTTCACGCTGTCGATGGCCGTGTCGATCCTGTTCTCCGCGCTGCTGGCGCTGACGCTCACGCCGGCCCTGTGCGCGACGATGCTCAAGCCGCTCGCGCCGGGCCATCACGAGAAGCGCGGCTTCTTCGGCTGGTTCAACCGCCGCTTCGATCGCCTGACGACCTGGTACGAGACGCGCGTCGGCCGCCTGGTCGGCCGCACGGGCCGCGTGATGCTGGTGTTCGTCGCGATTTCGGGCGCGCTGGTGTTCGGTTTCCGCGGCCTGCCGTCGTCGTTCCTGCCGGACGAGGACCAGGGCTACTTCATCACCAGCTTTCTGCTGCCCGCGGACGCTACCGCCGAGCGCACGCATGACGTGGTCAAGACGCTGGAGAAGCATCTTGCTGCGCGTCCGGCAATCCAGTCGAGCATTTCCGTGATCGGCTACGGCTTCTCGGGCCAGGGTCCGAACGCGGCGATCAACTGGTCCGTGATGAAGGACTGGAAGAACCGCGGCGGCGCATCGACGCTCGAGGAAGGCATGCTCGCGCAGCAGGCGATGGCCGGCGTGACCGAAGGCACGGTGATGAGCCTGCTGCCGCCGGCGATCGACGAACTCGGCAACAGCTCGGGCTTCTCGATGCGCCTCGAAGACCGCGCGAACCAGGGCACGGCCGCGCTCAAGGCAGCAGAGGTCAAGCTGCTCGAACTCGCCGCGCAAAGTAAGGTCGTGACCGGCGTGTACCCGGACAGCCTGCCGGCCGGCACGAGCATCCGCCTCGAGATCGACCGCGCGAAGGCGCAAGCGCTCGGCGTGTCGTTCACGACGCTCAGCGACACGCTGTCGACCGCGATGGGGTCGACCTACGTGAACGACTTCCCGAACGCGGGCCGCATGCAGCAGGTGATCATCCAGGCCGACGCGCCGGCGCGCATGCAGATCGACAACGTGATGAAGCTGTACGTGCGCAACGCGGCCGGCGGCATGGTGCCGCTGTCCGAGGTGGTGCGCCCGGTGTGGACCGAGACGCCGCTGCAGATGGTGCGCTTCAAGGGCTACCCGTCCGCGCGGATCTCGGGCACCGCCGCCCCCGGCCAGTCGAGCGGCGCGGCAATGGCCGAGATGGAACGGCTCGCCGCGCAACTGCCGCCGGGCTTCGCGGTCGAGTGGACCGGCCAGTCGCTGCAGGAGCGTCAGTCCGCGTCGCAGGCGCCGATGCTGATGGTGCTGTCGATGATCGTCGTGTTCCTGGTGCTCGCCGCGCTGTACGAAAGCTGGTCGATCCCGCTGTCGGTGATGCTGGTGGTGCCGCTCGGCCTGATCGGCGCGATCGGTGCGGTACTGCTGCGCGGCTTGCCGAACGACGTGTTCTTCAAGGTCGGGATGATCACGGTGATCGGCTTGTCCGCGAAGAACGCGATCCTGATCGTCGAGTTCGCGAAGCAGTTGCGCGAGGAAGGCAAGGGCTTGATCGAAGCCGCCGTGCAGGCGTCGAAGCTGCGCCTGCGCCCGATCCTGATGACCTCGCTCGCGTTCGGCCTCGGCGTCGTGCCGCTGATGATCGCGACCGGCGCGAGCGCCGAAACGCAGCACGCGATCGGCACCGGCGTGTTCGGCGGCATGGTGACCGCCACGGTGCTGGCCATTTTCTTCGTCCCTGTTTTCTTTGTGTTCGTGATGAGCATCCAGGAGCGCATCGGCGCATGGCGGGCTTCCCGCAAGCAGCCGGCCGCCCCGACTCACGGACAGGAAGGTTGATGCCATGCGATTGCTTATTCTTCCCCTCGTCCTCGCGCTGTCGGCGTGCTCGCTCGCGCCGACGCTGGTCAAACCCTCGATGCCGGTGCCGACGGCCTACACCGCCGCCGCTGCCGCCGATCTCAATGCGAACGCCGCCGATCTCGGCTGGCGCTCGATGTTCGGCGACCGCCGCCTGCAGCGCCTGATCGAGCTCGCGCTCGACAACAACCGCGACCTGCGCGTGGCCGCGCTGAACGTCGAGGCCGCCGAAGCGCAATACGGCATCCAGCGATCCGCGCGCCTGCCGTCGATCGGCGCCGGCGCGAGCTTCACGCGCCAGCGCACGTCGGACGACACGCAGGCGAATCCGCCGCTGTTCGGCACGACGCAGAACCAGTACGGCGTGAACGTCGGCATCAGCGCGTTCGAGATCGATCTGTTCGGCCGCGTGAAGTCGCAATCGGATGCCGCGTTCGCGCGCTACCTCGCGACCGATCACGGCCGCCGCGCGGTGCAGATCTCGCTCGTCGGCGGCGTGGCCGACGCGTACTTCGCGGAACGCCTCGCGCACGAGCAACGCCAGTTGTCCGAGCGCACGCTCGCCGACTGGCAGCAGTCGCTCGATCTCGCGCGCCGCCTGAAGGACGCGCATCAGGCGAGCGGCGTCGACATCGCACAGGCCGAAGGCCAGGTCGCGAGCGCGACGGCCGATCTCGAAGCACGCACGCGCGCCGTCGAGCAGGCGCGCAATGCGCTGCGCCTGCTGGTCGGCGCCGAGCTGCCGAAGGATCTGCCCGAGCCGCTGCCGCTTCAGCAGCAACCGGTGATGACGCAACTGCCGGCCGGCCTGCCGTCCGAACTGCTGTTCCGTCGCCCGGATATCCAGCAGGCCGAACAAAACCTCGTCGCCGCGAATGCGGACATCGGCGCCGCGCGCGCCGCGTTCTTCCCGCGCCTGTCGCTGACGTCGTCGATCGGCTTCCTCAGCCCCGCGATGGGCAGCCTGTTCGACGGCGGCCAGCGCGTATGGAGCTTCGCGCCGCAGGTCACGGTGCCGATCTTCCAGGGCGGCCGGCTGCGCGCCGAGCTGCGTCTCGCGGAAGTGCGCAAGTCCAGCGCGGTCGCCGAGTACGAACGCGCGATCCAGGCCGCGTTCCGTGAAGTGGCCGACGGCATCGCCGGACGCGAAACCTTCGGTCGCCAGATCGACGCGCAGACGCGCGTGGTCGGCTCGGCCGAACGCCGCACCGACCTGTCGAACCTGCGCTATCGCGCGGGTGTCGAGGGGCGGCTGGAATTGCTCGATTCGCAGCGGCAGCTCTATGCGGCGCGGCAGGCGCTGCTCGACCTGCGCCGCAGCGAGCTCGGCAATGCCGTTGCGCTGTACAAGGCGCTCGGCGGCGGCCTGACGGACCAGGACGTCGCACCGTCGAAGCGCGGGGTGCAGAACTGAACGAACGGCGCCGTTCCACCCGCGCAGCAGCGTGGCGGAACGGCGCGCCCCGGCCCGGCAACGGGCCGCCCCGACTGTTCGACATCGCACGGCACACTCCATGACGAATTCCCTGATACTGATTGCAGAAGACGAGCCCGACATCTCGGACATCCTCGATGCGTACCTGAAGCACGACGGCTTTCGCACCTACCGCGTCGCCGACGGGCAAGCGGTGCTCGACATGCAGCCGCACCTGAAACCCGACCTGATCCTGCTCGACGTGAAGATGCCGCGGAAGAACGGCTGGGACGTGCTCGCCGAGCTGCGGCGGCGCGACAATACGCCCGTCGTCGTCGTCACCGCGTTCGATCGCGACCTCGACCGGCTGCAGGCACTGCATGCCGGCGCGGACGACTACATCGTCAAGCCGTTCAACCCGGCCGAGGTGGTCGCGCGGTTGCGCGCGATCCTGCGCCGGTCCGCCGCGCCGCCGACCCTGCGCATGCTGCGCGTCGGCGACCTGGAGATCGACACCGACAGCTATCTGGCCCGCGTGCGCACGGCATGCGCCGAGGTGCCGATCACGCTGACGCTGACGGAGTTCCGGCTGCTCGCGCACATGGCGAGATCGCCGAGCCGCGTGTTCACGCGCGGCGAGTTGCTCGATGCATGCATGGCCGACGTGAGCGCGCTGGAGCGCACGGTCGACAGCCACATCTGCCGGCTGCGCAAGAAACTCGAACAGGCCGGCGCACCGGGCATGCCCGAAGTGATGCGCGGCGTCGGCTACCGGCTGCGAGGCGTGCAATGACGCTGCCCGCACGGCCCGGCCGGCAGATCGGGCGGGCGCTCGGCCTCGTCGCGATCGTCGTCGTGCTGCTCGCCTGCACCGTCGCGTTCTTCGTCCATGCATTGCATGCGCCGGCCGCGTTGCCGCACGACGCGAGCGCCGACGGGATGCGCCGCAATACGTCCACTTACCTGGTGCCCGCGACGGTGCTGTTCGTCTGCCTGCTGGCCGCCGCGTTCGACCTCGTCACGCTGATCCGCCGCATGCTCGCGACGCTCGACGCGATGGCGGACACCGCCGGCCGGATCGTGGCCGGCGATCCGTCGGCGCGCACGGTTTCCCGCGACGGCTGCCCGGCCGATCTGTCGCGCTTCGTCGAGCACTTCAATGTAATAACTCATTCAATGAAATCGACGAACCCATCCGATGCGACGGCCGCCGTCGCCAGCAGCAGTCGCGTCACGCGCACACAGCTCGCCGAACTCGAAACCCGGCTCGACGCCATCAAGGCGCTCGCCACCGATGATGCGGGCGCTTCCTCGTGCGACGCGTTGCTTCAGCATGTCGACGCGCTGTTCCGGCTCGTCGACGACCTTCAGATCTCCGAACGACAGGCCCCGGCGATTCGAGCACTTCCTCGATAACGAACGGCCGTTTCAATACGCATCGGAAAGGATCGGCGAGTCGCTTTCGGCATTACCTGCGTTGCCGGTTTCGAACATTACAAAATGCCGCCGATCTTTCAAAAACATTGCGGTTTATTCGATTTAATTTTGTTTCATATAATCAAAAAAAGTTTGACATCGCGCTTTCGTTCTTGATACCGTCCGATGCAAGCAATCCGACGGATTGCGCGCCACACAATCGATTCCGCTCCACGTTTTTTCGCTTCCGCTGCACCGAAGTACGCGCCGCCGAATGATGCGTTCGCCCGCCGGCGCGTGCAGTATCCCGATGCATTTCACTGGACGGCTGCCAACCGGCAGCGGGCCGAAGGATCGAATCAAATGAGCAGGACAACGAAGCTGTTGCTCTAGCAATCCCGCCCGCGCCGAATCCGGCGCGACTGCCCCGCCCTGCGGCGCAGCCTTCCCGTTACCGCGTTTTCCGTATTTCGCCCCCGGAGAAAAACCGCTTTCCGGATCGGGCGAAAGGCCCTGTCGCGTCCGTGCGATCCGCCCGCATGCGACAGAAAGCGGCGGTGCATGACCCGCACCGCTGTCGACCGTTGTTGTTCGTGCCGTTCGTTGTTCAACCGGAGGGGTAATTCAAATGAATCAGGTTGCAAACAAGAAACAAAAACACATTCGCGTCGCCAAACTCGCACTCGCCGCCGCAGCAGCCGCTTCGTTCGGCATGGCGACCGTCCATGCCGCGCCTGCGGCCGGCTGGACGGAAACGCGCACCAAAGGGTTCCTGCCGCTCGTGCAGCAGAACGAAGCCGGCACGGCCGGCGCGCCCGCCGCGAGCACGGCAGCCGCTGCCGCCTCCGCCATCGACATGGCGCCCGGCGAATCGGTGGACATCGTGCTCGGCCTGAACCTGCGCAACGAAGCGCAGCTCGACCAGTACCTGCGCGACCTGCATACGCCCGGCTCGCCGCACTACCGGCAGTTCCTCACGCCGGCGCAATTCGCCGCGCAATATGCGCCGACCGATCAGCAGGTCGCCTCCGTCGTCGCCCACCTGCGCAAGGCGGGCTTCGTGAACATCGAGGTCGCGCCGAACCGGCTGCTGGTGTCCGCGTCCGGCACCGCGGCAACCGTTCAGGCCGCATTCCGCACGACCCTCAAGCGCTTCACGCGCAACGGCCGCAGCGTCTATGCGAACACCGACGCCGCGCAAGTGCCGAACGCGATCGGCAACGTCGTCGGCGCGGTGCTCGGCCTGCAGAACGTCGAGCTCGTGCATACGGGCGCGGGCAGCAAGCCCCAAGGCAACACCAGCAACCTGACGATCCCGGCCGGCGCGTCGGCAGTGCCGCACAACCCGACCGAGTTCTCGTCGATCTACGGCGGCGACGGCACGCCGACGGCCTCGCAGACCACGGTCGGCATCATCTCCGAAGGCGACCTGTCGCAGACGGTGAGCGACCTCAATACGTTCGCCGCGAACAACGGCCTCGGCACGATCAGCAGCAGCATCGTGAAGACGGGCCCGGCCGGCAGTTCGTACACCGACACCGACGGCACCGTCGAATGGAACCTCGACAGCCAGTCGATCGTCGGCACGGCCGGCGGCAGCGTGAAGCAGGTCGTGTTCTACGTCGCGCCGTCGATGACGCTCACCGCGATCACGGCCGCGTACAACAAGGCCGTGACCGACAACGTCGCGAAGGTGATCAACGTGTCGCTCGGCGTGTGCGAATCGTCCGCGAACAGCACCGGCTCGCAGGCGACCGACGACACCATCTTCAAGCAGGCGGTCGCGCAAGGGCAAACCTTCTCGGTTTCCGCCGGCGATCACGGCGCGTACGAATGCGCGAGCGGCACGCCGTCGCGCTCGACCTACACGGTGAGCGAGCCGGCCACGTCGCCGTACGTGATCGCGGTCGGCGGCACGACGCTGTTCACCAATACGTCGACCAATGCGTACAACAGCGAAATCGTCTGGAACGATCCGAGCTGGCAGCCGGGCACCGTGTGGTCGACGGGCGGCGGATACAGCAAGTACGAGACCGCGCCGACGTGGCAGTCGTCGACCCTCACCGGGTCGACCAAGCGCGCGCTGCCCGACGTCGGCTTCGACGCCGACCTGCGCACCGGTGCGATTCTCGTCGTGAACGGCCAGACGTCCGACACGCTGTGGGGTTCGGGCTACCTGAACAACGAAGGCGGCACGAGCCTCGCCGCACCGATCTTCACCGGCATCTGGGCGCGGCTGCAGTCGGCCAACAACAATGCGCTCGGGTTCCCCGCGTCGAGCATCTACAAGTACTTCCCGACCAACGCGGCGCTGCTGCACGACGTCACGTCCGGCAACAACGGCAGCGGCACGTACGGCTACAAGGCGAAGGCCGGCTGGGATGCGACGACGGGCTTCGGCAGCGTGAACATCTCGAAGCTGAACGCGTTCATCCAGAGCACGTCGGATTTCGCGCGCTGATGAATCGCTGACCGAACCGGGTGCGGGAGCGCGACGTATCGCACGCAACCGCGTCCAACCACCCGCGAAGGCTGCGCAGTCTTCGCGGGTTTTCTGCATGCCGCGTCATCTCGCCTCTGCCGATGCGGGCCCTACCCGCCGCGCCGCTCAATCGGCCCAGTTCAGGACATAGTCCGGTACCGCCACGTTGCCGTCCGCATGAACCGGCGCGCCGTGCGTCGTCTTCAGCGGCAGGATCCCGGTCCAGACCGCCAGCCCGAGATCCTCTTCCTTGTCGGACGGCAGCGAATCGCTGACTTTCACGGCCGCTTCCGCCAGCGAAATCCGCAGCACGCGGGTCGCATTGATTTCCTTCGAATTGCCCGGCCGCGCTTCGTGCTTGCGGCCCGGCGCGATCTTGTCCATCAACGCATCCAGCGCGGCGAGTTTTTCCGCACTGCCTTCGATCATGTCGAACTGCCCGTAGATCACCGCGGATCGATAATTCATCGAATGGTTGAACGCGGATCGGGCGAGCACGAGGCCGTCCAGCAGCGTCATCGCGACGCAAGCCTGCGCGCCGGCCGACAATGCCTTGATCATCCGGCTGCCGTTCGACCCGTGGATATAGAGCGCATCGCCGATTCTCCAGTGCGCGGTCGGGATGCAGTGCGGATGCTGCCCGTCGCCGAACGCGATGTGACAGACGTACGCGTCGTCCACGATGCGGTAGAGCATCGTGCGATCGTGACTCGCCAGTTCCGGCAGGCGGCGAATGGTCGTACGCGGTGTGGAAGAGAGAGTGGTCTGGTCGTTCATCTATCTGTACTGCGAAATGAATGGTATTGGCATCGTGCCGTATCCGTGCATGAGCGCACGGCTGCCCGGCCCATCGACAGTCGCGCGCCGAATCGAGCAAAATACGCGTGCACCGGCCTGCGCCGCGAGAACGTGAACGATACGATGCGCGCGGCGTCTTCGAAAGAACCAGCACAAAGGAAATTTCTGGAACCAGCCCATGGATCTCGCGCTGCTCATCTCATCGCTTGCCAGACAGGACGGCGCGACAACCCATAGCCAGCAGGAAGCGCTCTACCGGAGCCTGCGCGACATGCTGCTGGACGGGCAGCTTCCGCCCGGCACGCGGCTCGCGTCGACGCGCGTGCTCGCGGCCGAGCTGGGCATCGCGCGCAAT
Source organism: Burkholderia sp. BCC0044 (assembly GCF_902832955.1). Classification (NCBI taxonomy): domain Bacteria; kingdom Pseudomonadati; phylum Pseudomonadota; class Betaproteobacteria; order Burkholderiales; family Burkholderiaceae; genus Burkholderia; species Burkholderia sp. BCC0044. The sequence continues at coordinate 1,586,926 of NZ_CADFDO010000002.1, forward strand.
TCCGCGGTCTATGCGTACGAGCGTCTGGCCGAGGAAGGCTTCGTGGCAGCCACGCGCAACGGCACGATCACGCTATGGGACGGATGCGGCCGCCCGAGCGCCGAAAAGGAAGGCGGCCCCGCACCGGTTCGCCTGTCGGCGCGCGTGCACGGGCTGGAGAATGCCGACCCCGAGCCCGAACGCATGCTGCCGTTCGTTCCCGGCCTCCCTTCCCTCGACGAATTCCCGGTTGCCCAGTGGCGCCGTTGCATCGAACGCGCGTGGAAGACCATTACGCCCGCCCGGCTCGCGTACGGTCCGGTCGAAGGGTTGCCGGAACTACGGCGCGCGGTGGCCGCGTACATCCGCGTGTCACGCGGCGTGCGCTGCGACACGGACCAGGTATTCATCACTGACGGCACGCAGGGCAGCCTCGAACTGTGCGCGCGGATGCTGGCGAATCCCGGCGAATACGGCTGGCTCGAGAACCCTTGCTACAACGGTGCGAGGACCGCGTTCCGCTCGACCGGCCTGACTCCCGTGCCGATCGAGGTCGATCGCGAAGGCATGGCGCCGACCGACGCGCAGTGGCGCACCCACCCGCCCCGGCTGATCTATACGACACCGTCGCACCAGTACCCGCTCGGCGCGCTGATGAGCCCGCGGCGGCGCACGGCGCTCATCGAGCACGCCCGCGCATGCGGCGCGTGGATCATCGAGGACGACTACGACAGCGAATTCCGTCACGGCGGCCAGCCGCTGCCCGCGATCCAGGGTCTGCAAGCGGACGCGCCGGTGTGCTATCTCGGCACGTTCAGCAAGACGATGTTTCCGGCCCTGCGGCTCGGCTTCATGGTGGTGCCGCCGGTGCTGGTCGAACGCTTCACGCGCACGCTGCGCGAACTCGTCCATCGCGGTCACTCGGCCGACCAGCTGGCGATGGCCGAATTCATCGATACCGGCCTCTTTGCGCGGCACCTGCGGAAGATGCGGGCGCGCTATGCCGAGCGGCGCGGCAGCCTCCAAGCGGCGCTCGCCCGCCATCTCGGCACGTCGCTGAGCGTGCGGGAAAGCCCGGGCGGCATGCATCTTTCCGCGGATCTCGCGGCGCCGCTGCACGATACCGACGTCGCGCGCGCAGCCGCCGCCCATGGCTTGCTGCTGCAACCGTTGAGCAGCTACTGCATCGGCGACGGCCGCCGCTACAACGGCTTCGTGCTCGGCTATGCGGGGCTGAGCGACGCGACGATCGAGACAGCCGCGATGCAGTTCGCGGACGTCATCGACCAGCACCGCCGCGCGCGGCGCTGAGTGTCGCTCACAGTTGCGATTCGATCGGAAACAGCCCGAGGAACCACACTTCCATCCGTCGCGTGGCGGACACCTCCGGCTCGTGATCGATCTCGGTGACCTTCCCGTCCGCATCGGTCTGAACCCACTTGAGCCGCCCTTTGCCGGCCGAATCGGTTCTCGCTTCCACGCGCCACGCGATCTGGTCGAGCCGCGCCTCCAGATCGTTGGCCACTTGCGATGCAATCGCCGGGCTCTCGCAGTAAACGCCGATCTCCGTATTGAGGTTCAGCGAACGCGGATCGAGATTCATCGACCCGATGAAGATGCTCGTGTGATCGAACACGTAGGTCTTCGCATGCAGCGACGCGCGCGACGAGCCGATGATGACCTGCTTCGAAATGCTCTTGTCGCCCGACGGCCGGCGCTCGTAAAGCCGCACGCCCGCATTCACCAGATCGCTTCGATAGCGCCGGTAGCCGGCATGCACGGCCGCCACGTCGGTCGACGCGAGCGAATTGGTGAGCACCGTCACGCGCACGCCGCGCGCCGTGAGCGCGCGCAGCCGCTCGACCACCTCCTTGCCCGGCACGAAATACGGCGACACGATCAGCAGGTCGTGCCGAGGCTGCAACGCAAGCGCACGCAACTGCGGCAGCAGGTGCCCGTCGCGGTCCTTCGGCGAGTGCGCGATCTTCGACGGATCGTCGTACAGCACCGTCGCATGCCCCCACGACAACGCCGTACCTTGCCCGTGGACGATCCGGTCGAGCCGCTGCCGCGCCTCGAGCACGTACGGATTGTCCTCCATGGCCCTCAGGTAGTCGCGCAACCGTTCGCGCTCGTGGTCGAGCCCGCCCGGCGTCGCGTCGTGCCCGACGAGCGTATCGACCGGATACGCATACGGCGAATTCCAGAACGTGTCGAATTCGGTCGAGATGTCCTTCACGACCGGGCCGTGAACGACGACATCGAGATCGCCGAATTCCAGCATCGACGATGCGCCGAAATATTCATCGCCGATATTGCGGCCGCCGACGATCGCCGCCTGGTTGTCCGCGATCATCGCCTTGTTGTGCATGCGCCGGTTGACGCGCGAGAACTCGAACACGGTGCCGATTTTCTTGAACCGGCGCGTGGCCACCGGATTGAACAGCCGGATCTCGATGTTCGGATGCGAACTGATCTCGAGCAGCTTGCGGTCGTCCGCGTTGGTGCCGAGATCGTCGAGCAGCGCGCGCACACGCACGCCGCGATCGGCCGCGCGAATGACCGCGTCGGCCAGTTCGTGGCCGGTCAGGTCGTCATGCCAGATGTAGTACTGAAGATCCAGCGAACGGTCCGCGCGGTCGGCGAGCAGCACGCGCGCGTCCAGCGCGTCGACCGGATCGGTCAGCAAATGAAACGCGTCCTGCCCCGGATGGGCGGCAGCCTGCTGGCGAAATGCCGCGCCGAGGCGCGTAGTGTCGGTATCGGTGAATGCATGCGTCGGCGTGCGGTCGGCCTGCAGCGGCAGGCTCGTGCACGCGGCAAGCATCAGCAACGACAGAATCGCACCCCACGAACGCAGCATGATCATGTTGGCCGCCCCCACTGTCGGGCGAAGTCGGATTGTGTTTGTTCTGGCTGGCTGCCGGACGGAGCGCGGCGCCGGTCCTCGGTGCGCGGGCTACGGACCAGCGTGCGCCCGGATCGCGCTACAGCATACTTCGATTGATATCGGGGCCGCACGCTTTCAGTGTTTCCGCGGTGGCGAAGATGCGACAGGCGGCGCCGGCGCGAATGCGTTCAATACGATCGACACATTCAGACGGCACCCCAAAGAAAAACCCGCGACGCCGTGCGGCATCGCGGGTTTCGCGGCTTCCCCGGACAACCGGGGAAGCGAATCTGGTGGGCCCCCCGGGAGTCGAACCCGGCACCAACGAATTATGAGTTCGCTGCTCTAACCAAGCATGAGCTAGGGGCCCAGACGAGAAGCAAAGCGTGCTACACGCTGCCCCGGCAACGAGGCCGGGCCGGCATTGTAACAACAAAGACGACAGAGGGAACGAACGCCACCGGCATCATGCGGATACCGGCGGCGTTCGTGGCAGAGACGCTGGAAATCAGTTCCCTTCGAGGAACGATTTCAGCTTGTCGGAACGGCTCGGGTGACGCAGCTTGCGCAGCGCCTTGGCCTCGATCTGACGGATCCGCTCGCGCGTGACGTCGAACTGCTTGCCGACTTCCTCGAGCGTGTGATCGGTGCTCATCTCGATACCGAAACGCATCCGCAGCACCTTCGCCTCGCGCGGCGTCAGCGAATCGAGCACGTCCTTCACGACGTCGCGCATGCTGGCATGCAGCGCGGCATCCGCCGGCGCGACCGTGTTGGTGTCCTCGATGAAGTCGCCGAGATGGGAATCGTCGTCGTCACCGATCGGCGTTTCCATCGAGATCGGCTCCTTCGCGATCTTCATGATCTTGCGGATCTTGTCTTCCGGCATCTCCATCTTCTCGGCGAGCGTTGCCGGATCCGGCTCGAGACCGGTTTCCTGCAGGATCTGCCGCGAGATGCGGTTCATCTTGTTGATCGTTTCGATCATGTGAACCGGAATACGGATCGTGCGCGCCTGGTCCGCGATCGAGCGCGTGATGGCCTGACGGATCCACCACGTCGCATAGGTCGAGAACTTGTAGCCACGACGGTATTCGAACTTGTCCACCGCCTTCATCAGGCCGATGTTGCCTTCCTGGATCAGGTCGAGGAACTGCAGGCCGCGGTTCGTGTACTTCTTCGCGATCGAGATCACGAGACGCAGGTTCGCCTCGGTCATTTCACGCTTCGCCTGACGCGCCTTCAGTTCGCCGGCCGCCATCTGGCGGTTGGTTTCCTTCAGGTCCTTCAGCGGCAGCACGACGCGCGCCTGCAGATCGAGCAGGCGTTGCTGCTGTTCGCGGATCGCCGGGACGTTACGCGACAGCACCGCGCTGTACGGATGGCCTTCCGCAGTGATCTTCTCGGCCCAGTCGAGATCCGTCTCGCTGCCGGGGAAGCGCGCGATGAATTCCGAGCGCGGCATGCCGCACTTGTCGACGACGATGTGCAGGATCTGACGCTCGACCTGACGCACTTCGTCCACCTGCGCACGCAGCGTGTCGCACAGGCGTTCGACGGTACGCGCGGTGAAGCGGATCGTCATCAGCTCGCTCTGGATCGTTTCCTGCGCCTTCAGGTAGGCCTTCGACTTGTAGCCTTCCTTCTCGAACGCGCGGCGCATCTTGTCGAACCACTCGCTGATCTGCGAGAACTTCTCGAGCGACGCGCGCTTGAGGGCTTCGAGTTGGGCGGCGTTCGCCGATGCCTGCGCGGCACCGTCGTCTTCCTCCTCTTCCTCTTCTTCCTCTTCCTCTTCGGCTTCCTCGTCCTCGTTCTCGATGGCTTCCGCTTCCTTCGCGGAGAAGCCGTCCGTATCGGCGGAGTCCGAAGCATTCGGATCGAGCAGGCCGTCGACGAGCTCGTCGACGCGGATCTCTTCGTTCGCGACGCGTTCGGCCATCGCGAGGATGTCGGCGATCGTCGTCGGGCACGCGGAGATGGCCATCACCATGTGGCGCAGGCCGTCCTCGATCCGCTTCGCGATCTCGATTTCGCCTTCGCGCGTGAGCAGCTCCACCGTGCCCATTTCGCGCATGTACATCCGGACCGGATCGGTCGTGCGGCCGAATTCCGAATCGACGGTGGACAACGCGACTTCCGCTTCCTCCTCGACTTCATCGTCCGACGACGCGGCGGGCGCGTTGTCGTTCAGGAGCAGCGTTTCCGCGTCCGGCGCCTGCTCGTAAACCGCCACGCCCATGTCGTTGAACGTGCCGATGATGCCCTCGAGGGCTTCCGTCTCGGTGAAGTTGTCCGGCAGGTGGTCGTTGATTTCGGCGTACGTGAGGAAGCCGCGCTCCTTGCCGAGCTTGATCAGCGCGCGCAGTTTCACGCGGCGCTCTTCGAGCTCCTCGGCCGTGCCCGGCGTGCTCGTCGCGAACGCTTCCTTCAGCAGCGCCTTTTCCTTGGCGCGACGATCGCGCACCTTGGACTTGCCCGGTGCAGCCGCGGCTGCGGGCTGCTCGTCGCTCTGATTTGCGTCGTCTTCGACGGATACTTCGTTCAGCTTTTTGGTCATGGAGTTCGCCGTACCGGCTATATCGACTCGCGGCTGCTGGACGACAGCCGGTTGAACCGTGGGTGCATGAGTAGTACGTACTGCCGTTTCGTCCGCGTCGGCAGTCGTGTCCCTTGCGCTTTTCGCACTTGCCCGCTTCGCCGCCGGCTTGGCCGGCCTGGAGTCGGGTCTCGCGGCAGCCCGTGTTCTGGCTGCCGGTGCCGGCGCAGCCTGAGCAGTGCCGGCCGCGGTTTTCTTTCCTGCAGGGGCGGACGTGGCTGAAGACGTTGTCCTGGTGGAAGAAGCAGACTTGGCCGCTGTGACCTTCTTGGTCGGCTCCGTCGAGCCCTTGCCTGTTGCTTTCTTTCCGCCTGTCGTCTTTGCCATCGCGATTCTCGCCTCTGCTTGGAAAACAAACCGCTGGAAACCTTATATTATAGCACGCTGGGGAGCCCTCTCTAAGCGCCCCGGCCGCCTACAGCCCGAGCCGACGCTTCATGTCGGTTCGCTGCTGGTTCAATTCCGTTAATTCAGCCAGTTCCTCGGGAGTGAAGGTGGATTGCCGCGCCAGCCTGTCCAGCCGGTCGCAGCAGGCGTCATAGCGCATCTTGAGCACCGCTGCCTGCAGCTCCTCCCCCGCAATCCGTTCCTGCTCACGCTGCCGCTCGGGCACCGTCTCGTCGTCCGGATTCTGTAACAGCAAATCGCGGACGTTTTCATCATAGTCCAGAATTTCGCGGAAGATTTCCTCGTAAGTCGCCCCGTTCGAGGACGTCCTCAGGACATCCGACAGCAGCCGGAACTCCGCGCCTTCGCCCAGCGCACGCGCATGATCGACGACCTCCGCGAACAATTCGCCGATGCGCGGCAGCGCGCGCAGGGTCGCAATCTGTTCGTCGTCGAGCTGCGACGCGATGCGCGGATGCATCACCAGCGTGCGCAACGCGCGCTTTTCGCTGTCCGTCACGCGGCGCCGCTCGCTGCGCGCGGGCGCCTGCCGCGGCGGCGTCGCGATGCGCGTATCGACGTCCGACAGCGCCGCGACCTCTTCGAACGGGATATCGAGGCGGTCGGCGAACATGTGCATGATCTGCGCGCGCAACGCGTTCGCGGGCAGCGCCTGCAACAGCGGCTTCGCGTCGAACAGCGCCTTCGCGCGGCCTTCCGGCTGATCGAGCGCCTTGCCGGCAATTGCTTCGTTCAACAGAAATTGCGACAGCGGCATCGCACGTTCGACCTGCTCGGAGAACGCGTCCGCGCCGAATTCGCGCACGTAGCTGTCCGGATCGTGCTCGGTCGGCAGAAAAAGGAACCGGATCGTCCGGTTGTCGCCCGCATGCGGCAGGCACGCCTCGAGCGCGCGTCGAGCCGCGCGCCGCCCGGCCGAATCGCCGTCGAAACTGAAAATGACCGTGTCGGTCTGGCGCAGCAGCTTCTGCACGTGAATCGGCGTGCACGCGGTGCCGAGCGTCGCGACCGCGTTCGGAAACCCGAGCTGCGCGAGCGCGACGACGTCCATGTAGCCTTCGACGACCAGCACGTACTTGCGCTCGCGAATCGCGAGACGCGCCTCGAACAGCCCGTACAGCTCGCTGCCCTTGTTGAACAGCGGCGTTTCCGGCGAATTCAGGTACTTCGGCTCGCCGCTGCCGAGCACGCGCCCGCCAAACCCGATCACCTGCCCCTTCACGTTGCGGATCGGGAACATGATCCGCTCGCGGAACCGGTCGTAGCGGCGCGCGACGCCCTGCGCGTCGGTTTTCTCGCTGACGATCACGAGCCCCGCCTCGACGAGCGACTCGTCGCGATAGTCGGGGAACGCGGCCTCGAGGTTCTGCCAGCCGTCCGGCGCATAGCCGAGACCGAAGCGCGCGGCGATCTCGCCGGTCAGGCCCCGGTTCTTCAGGTACTGGATCGCGACGGTCGCGCCGCGCAACTGCTTGCGGTAGTAGTCGCACGCGGCCGTCATCGCGTCGGACAGCGCGGTCGCCACCGATTTCGACACGGGCGCCGGATAGTCGCCGCCGCCCCCGCCGCCCCCGCCACCGCCGCGCATCGACGGCTCGTGCGGCACGGTCAGCCCGACGGATTGCGCGAGCTCCTGCACCGCTTCCGGGAACGTGAGCCCCGCGTGTTCCATCAGGAAGCCGATCGCCGTGCCGTGCGCGCCGCAACCGAAGCAGTGGTAGAACTGCTTGGTCGGGCTGACGGTAAACGACGGGCTCTTTTCGTTATGGAACGGGCACAGCCCCATGAAGTTGGCGCCGCCCTTCTTGAGCTGCACGTACCGACCCACCACGTCGACGATATCGACGCGGTTCAGCAAATCCTGCAGGAACGAATGCGGAATCACCGTGGGATCGAGCGAAAAAAGACAATACGACGCCCGGCGCACGCATCGCTGGGCGCGCCGGGAACGGGTTTTACTTCGTGAGCGCGGCCTTGACCTGCGCGGATACGGCCGTCATGTCGGCACGGCCGGCGAGCTTGCCCTTCAGCACGCCCATCACCTTGCCCATGTCCTGCGGGCCGGCTGCGCCGGTTTGCGCGACCGCCGCCTGGACCTCGGCCGCCACTTCGGCGTCCGACAGTTGCGCGGGCATGTAGCCGCCCAGCACGTCCAGCTCGGCCTGCTCCTTCGCGACCAGATCGTCGCGGCCGGCCGCCTGGAACTGGCTGATCGAATCCTTGCGCTGCTTGATCATCTTGTCGATCACGGCCGTGATGCCCGCGTCGTCCAGCGTGACCCGATCATCGACTTCGCGCTGCTTGATCGCGGCCATCAGCAGGCGAATCGTTGCCAGGCGCTCGCTTTCCTTCGCGCGCATCGCGGCCTTCATGTCTTCGCTGATCTGCTCTTTCAAACTCATCTTTCACCCGGGATGGAAACGTGAATCCGACGCCCGCGAACAGGCGTCAACACAAAAACCCGCTTGGGACAGTGTCTCAAGCGGGTTGCTCGAATCCGGCATCGGCGACTCGCCGCCTGATCGGCTGCGCGATCGCCCCGAATCGCGCGGAGTCGCCGGTGCGCCGCTCAGCGAACCGCGCGGCGCCCAATCGTTCAGTACAGCTTCTTCGGCAGCGTCTGGCTGCGAATACGCTTGTAATGACGCTTCACCGCAGCGGCCTTCTTGCGCTTGCGTTCTGCGGTCGGCTTCTCGTAAAACTCGCGCGCACGAAGTTCGGTCAGCAGACCGTTCTTCTCGATCGTGCGCTTGAAGCGACGCATTGCAACTTCGAACGGCTCGTTCTCTTTAACGCGAATGATCGTCATGATCCGACACGAATAAAGGTTTGCAGGGAAAGACTACCGAGTATAGCAGAGCGATTGCTCAAAGGCACGGACCCCAACCCCGCCGGAACGGCGCCGGCCGGCGCGTCAGGCGCCTCGCGCGTACTCGGCCGCGGCCTGCCCGGCCGCCGTGCCGGACGCCCACGCCCACTGGAAGTTGTAGCCGCCGAGCCAGCCCGTCACGTCCACCGCCTCGCCGATGAAGAACAGCCCCGGCACCCGTGCGCTCATCATCGTCGCCGACGACAGCTCGCGCGTATCGACCCCGCCCTTCGTCACTTCGGCCTTCTTGTAGCCTTCGGTGCCGTTCGGCGTCAGCGTCCAGCCGGACAGCGCGTCGCCGATCTGGCGCAGCGTCTTGTCGGGCAGATCGGCGAGCCGCGCGTCTGCCGCGATGCGATGCGTGTCGAGCCATGCATGCGCGAGGCGCGACGGCACCCAGTCGGCGAGGAGTGAGCCGATCTGGCGCTTCGACGTGCGTTTCGCGTCGAGCAGGTCGGCCACCGTGTCGCGCTGCGGCAGCAGGTCGACGCGGATCGGGTCGCCGGGCTGCCAGTAGCTCGAGATCTGCAGGATGCCGGGCCCGGACAGCCCGCGATGGGTCAGCAGCAGGTCCTCGACGAATTCGCCGCCGCGTTTTTTGTCGCCGGTCGATACGCGCACTTCGAGCGATACGCCGGACAGCGGCGCGAACGGCGCCCAGTCCTGCGGCGCGAACGTCAGCGGCACGAGCGCGGGCCGCGTATCGACGAGCTTGTGGCCGAACTGCTTCGCGAGCCGATAGCCGAAGTCGGTCGCGCCGATCTTCGGGATCGACAGGCCGCCGGTCGCGACGATCAGTGCGCGCGCACCGATCGGGCCGGCCTGCTGCGTGTCGAGCGTGAAACCGTCGGCCGGCGCGTGGCGCACCGCTTCGACGACCACCGGCCGGCGCCAGGCGACGCCGCCCGCGTCGCACTCGTGCTTCAGCACGTCGATGATCGCGTCGCTGCCGTGGTCGCAAAAGAGCTGGCCCTTGTGCTTTTCGTGCCAGGTCACGTGATGGCGCTTGAGCAGCCCGAGGAAGTCGCGCGGCGTATAGCGCGCAAGCGCCGAGCGCGCGAAATGCGGATTCGACGACAGGTAGTTGTCGGGGCCCGCATGGAGGTTCGTGAAGTTGCAGCGGCCGCCGCCCGAAATGCGGATTTTCTCGGCGAGCCGCGGCGCATGGTCGATCAGCACCACGCGGCGGCCGAGTTGCCCGGCGACCGCGGCACTCATCATCCCGGCGGCGCCCGCGCCGATCACGGCGATGTCGTAAGTTTCCATGGCGCGGATTGTTCAGGAACCTTGCAAGGGTTAGGAAAATTATCTAGATTTATCAGACACTTACAAGTAAGTGGCGGATGGATATCTTGAGGAAGGGCGAATGATACATGCGGCGGCGGCGAACGCAACGTTTGGATGTTGGCGCAGCCTCGATTCGCAGGTGGGGCCCGACAGGCTTCATCCTTGTTCATCAGCAGGAGAACCTGAATGCGGTTGATCTCCGCCACCAGCGACTTCCTCATCAGTGGCCGGCCCTATCCCGGTTTCCCGATCCTGCTTTGGGACAACATGGAGGGTTGCTGTCCGGTCAATGAGTTTTTCCGGTTTTATCTCTTGCGCGGCGCCATCGGCTCAAAAAAGTCGTGGGGCAACACTGCACGAGCACTCTACGACTATTTCAGCTTTCTCCAAGCACATGACCTCAGTTGGGACGATGTCAGCCGTGGAGAGCAAAAGACACTCGTTGCTGCTTATCGTGACTATTGCCTCGAGGAGTATGACCTAGCCCGCGCCACGGTGCGCAATCGCCTGGTCTACATCTGCAAGTTCTATGAGTTTGCGATGCACCAGCAATGGATTCCGGCACTGCCGTTCTCGTACGACATTCGTCGAATGAGCGTCGATGGTCGATTTCTTGCACATGTGAATGCCTCTGGCGGCATTGTGGCCATACCCAATGTGATGCCGCGAGCCCACAAGGGGCTGCCGAAATTTCTTTCGCCGGCGCAGGTAAAACAACTACTGCAATCGGCTAAGAATCCACATCACCACATGATCATTCGCCTGGCGTTGGGAACCGGTCTTCGCAAAGAGGAGCTCGCAACGTTCCCACTGGCATATGTCTTCGATCCAGATCACCCCTACCGTCATGAGCGCAACGTCCGAGTGAGTCTTGATCCGCGCGATGGTCGCGGCATGAGGACCAAAGGTAGCAAGGCCCGTGACATATACGTCAGCCGGCGACTGATGAAAGACCTCCATCACTATGCAGTCCATCAACGAGGTCTTCGTTCCGCACTGAGCTCGCATGAACGCTTGCCGCTTTTCCTGAATCAGTCTGGCGAGCCGTACAACTCTGACGGCAAAAGTCTCGACCGGATCGTACGTCTGATCGGACAGAAAACCGGACTCCACGTGTGGACCCATATGCTGCGACACACGTACGCTACTCACACCCTTGTAGCGCTTCAACGTGAACGCGACCGAAACCGAATCGAACCTGTGGCATTCCTTCAGCGCCAACTCGGACATGCATCGATTCAAACAACGATGGTGTATCTGCATCTGATCAACGAACTGGCCGATGACGCTGTACTGGCTTACGACGACGAACTGAATAGCTTCGCTGCGGAGGACTGATGGGCAGGCGCAAAGCATTTGTGAAGGCTGATCTGACCACGATTGAGATCGAGCATACGGCTAGAGATGGTAGAAGCATTTCCATCCCAGCCGACGTGATACCTCCTGCCAGCACCGTGATCCACTTCGACAGAAGTGCATCAAAGTGTCGTCGGTTTGATTTTGGTCCGTGGTACACCGTTGGCATTGATCAGATCACTTACGCCTGCCAGCGACAAATCGAACGCTTTCTCGACAAGCAGGACCTCGACGTCGAGGTCTCAACCATCGCGGGCTACTGCACCAACGGAGTGAGACACCTCCTCAACTACCTGGTCATTCATGCCGCAGCAATAGGTCGCGCTCTCGAACTGCGTGATATCGGGCGCGACATGGTCGACGGCTACCTCGTCTTCCTGCGTGACAGAGGGGTTTCGACACTAACCCAGAGGGTTTGCTACGCATACACGAAATCAGTCCTAGTTGCGCTTGGACGACGCGGCCTATTCAAGCTCGTGACGAGCGGTGACAACGCTACGTTTCCCAACAACCCGTTTCCTGGAAGCCATCAGCAGGACAGAGGCGAAAGCCCCCTCACGCGAGCCGAACGCAAGGCGTTTACCGCGGCTGTGAAAACGGCCGTACTACCCATTCTGACAAACGACACAGCGCCGACGAGCACATTGCTCGCATATGCGCTTCTCGTCGTCGCGCTTCACACCGGCAGAAATACCACGTCGCTGATGGAAATGCCCATCGACTGCTTGAAGCCTCACCCGAAAGATAACCTCGAGTTCCTGATGCTATACAAGCGGCGCGGACATACAACAACAAAGATCGTCGTCCGCTCTGAGACGACAGCAGAGCGAACTGTCGAATCGACTCCCACACTGCGACCGACCGTCAGTCGACTGATTCGGAGAGTCATCGAACTCACCACTCAAATTCGGACGGACGCACCACCAGACATTCGCAATCGAGTCTGGTTGTACTCTACCCGACAGATCGACGGGCAGCGCCGAATTGTAGATTTGAAGATTGGAATGTTGGACGGCGCGATCAAGAAGCTCGTGCACGACTACGATCTCGTGGACAACGACGGTAAGCCGATGCGCATCAACATCAGCCGCCTCCGGAAAACGTTCACAAACCGTGTCAACGAAATCCTGGAAGGCGACCTTGTCACCACATCAGTCGCGGCAGGAAATACACCATCCGTGACATCGCGTCACTATCTACGCCCCGGAGAAGACGCGAAGCAGGACTGGCAGTTCATGGGAATATGCCTTGTCGAAGAACTGCTGTCGGGAACGCTTGGCGCAACCGAACGCACGCCACTTGGCAGGTGTTCTGACATCAGAATGGGCGAATACGCACCCAAACGCGAAGGTGCACCCTGCGAGCGCTTTCTGAACTGCCTGCGCTGCCGAAACTATGTTGTGACCGGTGATGATCTCTGGAGACTCTACTCCTTCTATTGGCGCGTGCTCAGAGAACGGTCACGCATGGACCGACAGCGCTGGAATCAGCAGTTCAGACACATACCTCGCCTAATCGAGCGCGACGTCATCGCAATCGGCATTGCCCGGAAGGTATTCAGGGAAGTCGACGTAGCGGCAGCCCGAGAGCGAGCTCGACATGACCCGCATCCATTCTGGGCAAGTCAGACAATCTTCGATGATCTGGAGTCACTGCAATGAACCATTCTCCAGCGGTCACCTCTATGGAGCATATCCATCAGCATCAGCCGCTGACAGTTCAAGGCGTGCCCGAGCAAGAGCGCGATGCGCTGATCATTTCAACACAAAAGGTTTCTGGTTACTGGATTGTGCTCTCCCACTATCGCGACGATCGGTGGCAAGTCGCTGGTCAACCAACGAACACAATACCATCCGTTCAGGGGATCGATTTCGGGAAAATACCCGAGATTTATCGGGCAACGATGAAGGCCATTCTCTACCGCTATATTTGCCGAGGTCGCTCTGGACAGAAACGCCCGTCCGCTCGCAGCATAGTGAAATTGGCCGGTGACGCAATCCCTTTCCTACGGCATCTTGAACGCCTCGGTATTGCAAGACTGGCAGACGTTACGCCGGTAGTATGCTCAGTCTACGTCGACGCATGCAAAAAGCGCCGAACAGGCCGACTTGGTCAACCTCTAAAAGCTTCGTCGTTGGGGCACTGCTTCAGCGTAGTCGAGGCCATATACGAACTCAGTCAATATACTGACGACCGAATGCGCAGCCATCCTTGGCCAGGCACTTCGGCCACACACCTCGCGGGACTTACCGGCGTGGGGACCGGCCGACGCGGAGGTACGACGCCACTAATCCCAGACGACGTATTCACCGTGCTCTTTCAGAAAGCCTGGTCGATAGTCGAGAAAGGTAATGCACTGCTCGATCTCCGCGACAAAATGGGTTCCGCTGGAGCACTGAGAGCTGATGACGGAACTCCGTCGGATTTCGTCATTGAAAATCTTCTTAAACGCAACGGCTGGTCAACTGGCGTAGGCAGTTTCAGAAAATCTCTTCGCGAACTTCGCACTGCTGCCTATATCGTGATCGCCGCGGTTTCAGGCTGCCGCAATCACGAACTCGCTTTCATCCAGTCAGGAGCCTGCTATAGCACGCAAGAATCGCCAAAGAGTGCGGACGACGAGGATAGGGCGACTACTTACTGGTGGATGCGCTCACGGTCAACAAAAACAGACGCGGGTCGTACCGAATGGATGGTCCCTGAGGCTGCTGTTATTGCTCTTCGAATCATGGAGCGCTGGGCCCAGCCATATCAGAACATGATCAAAGCAGAAATCTCAGAGCGCCGTGAAATCAATCCTTTCGATCCCGAGATTATCGAGGCCAAGCGACACGCACACGCAGTTTTCTTAGCCATCGCGCCGCGCAAGCAGAATCAGGTTCGCACGATGTCATCAGGGGCGTGGGGGCTCGCACTCAAGGCCTTCGCTCGCGAGTGCGGTCTGACCTGGGATCTGGCAACTCATCAATTTCGACGTAAGTTCGCGAACTACGCGGCTCGCAGTCAGTTCGGCGATCTGCGCTACCTGCGCGAGCACTTCAAGCACTGGTCGCTGGACATGACGCTTGGATATGCGCTCAACCAGTCGCAAGAGCTAGCACTTTACATCGAGATTCAAGATGAGCTTGACGATATAAAGGCACATGTAGTTGATACATGGTTACAACCCGGGGAACCTCTTGCTGGTGGCTATGGAAAAAGTCTCGTAGCGTGGCGAGGAAGTGAAGCTGTGGTCATCTTCAAGAATCACAAACAGATGGTTCGATCGCTCGCGAGCAGCACACCTATTCGCAGTAACGGTCACGCATGGTGCACTGCCGATGACGATCGCTGCGTCGGAAACGACATGGAGCGTACTCGTTGCAGCAACTGCGATCATTCGGTGATCGGCCGCCGGCACGCAAAGCTCTACCAAGGTCTCCATGAGCATCTCGCAGAAGTCCTACGCTGCAACGATATCGGCGAAGCGGGTTTGAACATAGTACGCCGGGATATGGAGCGCTGCCGTAACGTATTGGCAGCGCTTGGTCACGACATTCAAGAGGTGCAGTAATGGCCGAAGCCCGCAAGAACGGCGAGACGCGCGAAAAGGAACTTCGTCTCGCAATTCATCGTATCCGGAGAGGACGCGCACATACGAAAGCGACAAAGCTGAGTATCGCGTCTGTTGCCCGAGAAGCTGGTGTAAGCCCGGCTCTCATCCATAACCATTACCCAGGCGTCGCAGATCTCATCCGGAGCGCTCAAGGGCGTGACAATCGCGTTCAGCGCGACCAAAAGCATCGGGAACTTATGGACGAGCGGGCCAAGCGCGCTATCCTCCACGAAGAGATCACCGCTCTTCGTGCCGATATTGCTCGCCTGGCGTCTATCAATGAAGTGCTGACGTTCGAAAATGCGATACTGAAAGCAAAATTGAGCGCCCCCAAAGTCATCGAACTTCGGCGCACTGGTTCCGATGGGAAACGCAGCGACGCGTGAGTACCATCGCTGTCGTGCTCGGGTGTAAGCCCCCCCGATCGGATGGCCACCACCATATGGTTCGAAGTGTCGTCAGCGTGCAGCTAGAATGCAGTCATCGAGATCGACGTCCCATTGGCACAGAGGACGTTTACGTACGCCCCTTCAGCAAACTATCGCCCCGAACTGGAGAGGCGGCTATGCAACTAGTATCCCCCGAATCCATCGCAGCGGTGATGGCGTTGCATCCGGTTCCGCACACATTGGCCGAGCTTGAAGCAAGGGTCCGCGAAGGTCTCCCAAAATCGACGCTACGTACTAGCGTCGAGTCTGCGGCCAGCAGCCTTGACGCGCAACGCGCGTTACTCGCACAGATCATTTCCGAAGCGACCTACAAGCGACGTCGAACTCGACTCACCCGCGACGAGTCCGAGAAAACTGAACGGCTCGCCCGGGTTGTTGCAACCGCCTTTCACGTGTGGGGAAACCCAGAGGATGCACGTCAGTTTCTCGCAACGCCCCATCCGCTACTCGAAGGACGTGCACCTCTCAATGTTGGGCTAACAGAATTGGGCGCACGCCGGGTCGAGGAATTGCTCTGGAAGCTCTTCTACGGATTACCTATGTAACAAGGGTTCATATGACCTGAGACAGATCGTGTAGCCAAACGACAAGTGAGTTCTCTTATCCTAGAGGCAAGGAGAACTCGATGAAGAAGCGACACACCGACGAACAGCATCCGCATTCTGCGGGAAGCCGAGAGCCGTGAACGGGGCAAAGGTGCTTTCTTGGCCGGCCACGGTCCAGGTATCAAACAGCCGCGCACGTCGTGCACAGAGCCTGCTAGGTCGCTTGCAATTGTGCAAGTCTAGACCTGATCAACCAGACAGCGTCAGATCGGGTCTGAGATTGCTTGGACGTCACCTCATCAAAGGCCGTGATCGACCCGAAGCTGCCCTTCGAGTTAGTGGGACTTCAATCACGGCTTCGAGGCTGTATCGGACATCCGTCTTCGCGCAAACTGCTGTCCCACTATCTCCACCACGAAGATTTTGTCTGAACGTGCTGTCCGTCATCTTGCTCGCCCGGGCGATGATTCAGCAGCCAACAAGCAGGTCAATCCTCGCCTGACATATGAAACCCGAGATACTCATGCCGGTCGGGCAACGCTTCTGGTGCCGCCGCATGAGCATCAACCAAGGCGAGCGCCTCACGTGACCTGCAGCGATTCGAGATTAAGGTCCATGATTCTATCGAGGCCTTGCTCTCGATGGCATCGGCCTTTTCGATTGCGGTCGTGATCGCCCGAATCATCGCTTCCGGCTCCGCTGACACGACCACAAAACCCTCGTTGGTCAGAGCAGCCGAGCAAATGCCAAGCACGGCACACAGCATCCGTTTCGCGCCGACGTCGCTGATGTCTGTATCGCGGAAAGCCTCGATGCTTGCCACCAGCGATGGCTCCACGTACCGTCCCGACACTTCCAGCAGGGGATGGCGATCGGCCCAGGCATCGGGTGGACATGCCTTGCCGGAAGGGCGAAGTTCGATGAATGGGTTGATCTCGGCGGGATAGATGCGGCATACGTGCGGCCGCCGATCGTAAATGCCACACGCCAGGTCGGGTTGCAGATGGGGGCAAGGTCCGTCGAATGCGGCCGCGACCGTCACGGTAATGCGTAAAGGTAGTGTGCCACTCACCGCCGCGAAGGAGCGGCGGAACTTGTACGTGGCAGCCAGATCGTCCGCCGGCGGCTCGATCAACCACGGTATAGCTTCGCAGAGCAGCTGCACCTCGCCGCCATCGCGAAGCCAGTCGACAGCTTCGGAAAGCCGAAGAGGTACGCGAAGGTCCCGGCAGCAGCGACCGCACATCGTGCATGAAAAGTGGAGCGGCATCGGCTTTTCGGTCAATGAATTTCAGGAAATGTGACGGTTGATCGACCGCGGGATTCCGCGGCATCGGTTGCAATCCGGAACCGCAGCTTCAGGCCTGCTGACCGGCACGGTCGATCTGTCGATCAACTGTTGGTCACTGCAAGATGTCGTGCCGCCTGGAATCGCCTTGCGCCGCGTTCGAGACCGGCTCCCACTGCTGCCAGGTGGCAAGGCGCTCAGCATACGCCTGACGCGCAACGGGCAATCCTTCAGTGCCGAGAAAGAGTCGCAATGGCGGATTGGCTGCATCGACGACTTGAAGGACCGCCTGTGCGGTGGACTGCGGGTCACCGAAATCGACCTGGCCCCCAGCGGCAAAGAGCGATGCCCTAAGCGCCGCGTATGCGTCGATGCCTGCTGCAAGCTTTAGCGATGCCTGGCTCGAGAAAGCGGTCGCGTATGGGCCGGGTTCTAGCAGCGTGACCTTGATCCCGAATTCCTTGACCTCTTTCGCGAGACTCTCATGCATTGCCTCGAACGCCCATTTCGAGGCGTGATAAAAGCCGACGATCGGTCCCGCCACGATGCCGGCCACGCTGGATACGCCGATGATGTGACCGTGGCCCTGCTGGCGCAAGAACGGCAGCGCGGCGCGTATCACACGCCAGGTGCCGAAGAAATTCGTTTCGAACTCGGCGCGAACCTCTTCCTCATTGGCTTCCTCGATCGCGCCAACGAGCGCATAGCCTGCATTATTCAGGACGACATCGAGTCTGCCGAAGTGCGCATGAGCCTGAGCGACGACGTGAGCTGCCTGAGCGGGATCGGTGACATCGAACGCGAGCGGGAGCACGGATTCGCCATAGCGCTCCACCAGTTCATTAAGGCCGCCCGGCTGTCGCGCCGTTGCGGCGACCCTGTCGCCCCGCGCGAGCGCGGCCTCTGCCCAGATGCGACCGAAGCCACGTGATGCGCCGGTGATGAACCACACTTTATCTGCCATGGAATGCCTCTCAAAATGGATAAGGGATGCAGGGAGATTTTTACCCCCTTGCCTTGTCGTGAGCATTGGCAAAGGCCGCCAGGCTTGTCGCGTCCGGCGCCAATGGCAAATTGAATTAGCGCTGCAATTCGGTTGCCACTTGAGGAGAGGGATGGCGGCAGACCATGAAATCGACCGCAGGCAAAGTCCTTGCTGTTTGTTGCGACGACGTGGACTAGATCCAAATCTGGCGACGAGTCCGCCGCGGTTCACAGCGCGCAATGGGACGGCTTCGACCATCGACCTCTGCGTCGCAGGTACCGATCCGAACGTTCAGTGGAGCTCGAGAAAATCAAGTGTATTGATCCGTGTACGCGTCAGACCGGTTCGGCAGCAAAACCGCGCGAGTTAAGTTCGCGCCACCTGTTTGGGGTGACGCCTTCCCAGTCCCGAAATGCGCGATAGAACGAGCTCGTGTCCTGATAGCCGAGCAGGCAGGCCACCTCGTCAATGCTGGTGGTAGGGTCCGAGAGTAGCCGCCGCCAGAGTTCCTGCCGCGCCTGGGCAAGCAGGTCCCGAAACGTAGCGCCTTCATCGGTGATCCGACGCTGCAAGGTGCGCTCGCTCATTCCGAGATCGTGCGCCACGCCTGACAGTTCGGGGCGTCCACTCGCGAGGCATCGCTTGAGCACGACCTTTACTTGCTCCCGAATCGAGCTGCGGTCCTCGATCTCCCCCAGTGCGGCGGTAAGCGCGGGGGTAAGCATGTCCAGCAGTTCGGGGTTGTGGCCGGGAAATGGTCGATCCAGATCGGCCGGCTTCAGCACAAGCGCATTGCGCGATGCGCCGTAGCGGATCGGGCAACCAAAATACTCGCGATAAACGTCGTGTTTCGGCCCAGTCCGAACGAACTCCACGCGGCGTGGCGTCAGGTGTTGCCCCGTACCGCGCCGACCGAGTTCGAGCAGTGTTGCGAACGCGACGTCAGTCGCGATGACGGGTTCGCGTTCGGTCGCGTAGAGCCATTCCGAGGTGAGCGTGAATTCAGCGCCCGCCTCGGCGATGTGCAACTGTTCCGGGGTGCAGAGCCGCTTGAAACGGGCGATCCGTTCCAGACCATCGCGATAGTCCCGGGCATGGAAGGCGGCAAGGATGGCAGGTGGATGGGTCGAGGTATCGCTTTGCGTCACGAGCCTGATACCGAACCCGGGCTCCTGTGCAAGCAGTTCGACCGCTTTCCAGAGCGCAAAGTAATGCTCTGTGCTCACGAGCGCCTGCGGATTGAGGTGCAGCGTGGCCGGAAGCCGGGCCTGCCGCAGCACTGCGGACGGCGGCACGCCGGCATGCGCAATCGTGCGCCAGAACGCCGACGGTACCTTGCATTTGTCTGCCATGACTGCGCCCATCGCTGCTCCTGCGTCAATTAACCCTTGCTGCCTGCGCGCCCATCCTAGCGCATCTGGCTCATGATCACGCGGTCGAACATGCGGTCGCCAAACCAGGCGCGGATCAGGATCATCGGCTTCGCGTACTTGCCGGCGACGTATCGTGTGCGCGGCTTTCTTGCGCGAACGGCCTGCGACACCACGTTGGCGATGACGCCCGGGTCCGTGCCTTGTCCGTTACCGTAGGCTTGCTGCGTGGATTTTGCGACGGCCTGAGTCTGCTTCGCGTACGCACCACTGCCCGAGCGCGCCAGCAGTCCGCGCGAAACCACGTCGCCAAATCCGGTCTCGATCAGGCCGGGCTCCACAATCACGACGCGGATGCCGAATGGTGCCAGTTCGAGCCGCAGGCAGTCCGACCATCCTTCGAGGGCATGCTTCGTCGCGTGATACCACGCGCCGAGCAGCGTATAGATCTTGCCGCCCATCGACGTGATGTTGACGATCGTGCCGCCTCCCTTCTCGCGCATGGCAGGCAGGAGCAACTGCGTGAGGCGGGCCGTGCCGAACACGTTGACCTCGAACTGGTATCGCGCCTCCTCGATGCCGATGTCCTCCACCGGACCGTACAGCCCGAACCCGGCGTTGTTGACGAGCACGTCTACTCCCCCGGTTTCCTTGAGAATCCTCTCGACGGCCGACACGATCTCTGCTTCGCGGGACAGATCCATGCGCAGCGGCCTTGCGCCGAGGCGCTCAAGATCGATCATCCTGTCCACTTGCCTTGCAGCCACGTAGACCTGAAAGCCATCGCGGATCAGTTGGCGTGCGATTTCCTTGCCCATGCCTGAGGAGGCGCCCGTCACGAGGGCCGTCTTCTTGCTTCTATCAAACATCGTGGTCTCTCAGCGAGTTCTGACAGGAACCAAAGATACTCGCCACATGCCGCCAGCACACTAACGGACGGCGCCACACTAATTGCAATTTGCGCCACGGTTGGTGGTGTCCTTGGCGATGGGGCTAGGTGGTCGACCTCGAAGTGAGCGACGATAGTGGCCGCACAGGAGCTCTAACGGTATCGATCGGTATGGCGGCGCAGAACGCCCAGCATGGCTGCAGTATGCGAGAGCACCAGCGTCTCGTGAGAAAACGTCGAGACCACGGACAACGCAATGTTCTGTGCCATGCAAAACGGCCTCAATCATGTGGACGTATTCGGTCAGAGGGCCGACTGACCCTTTCCAGCAAGATCTTGCCCGTGCGGCCGCGTGTTGCGGCCGGCGGGTTTTATCGCCGCCAGTGACCGGTACTCCTGACCTTGCTCCCGGGCCGCGCGGACTGCCCGTCCACGGGGGAGTGGAGACTCCCTAGACAGAAATCTGCATGATGGAGCCCAAGCCGGACACCAGCTTGTTGCGCACTTGCAACCCCAACTGAAGATCGACGTTCGCCTTTTGCTGGTCCACCATGACATCGCTCAACGAGACGTTTGATGCTCCGAGCTCGAAGGATCGCCCTTCGCCAATTGCCTTTTGCTGGCTGTTGCTGATCCTGTCGATCGATGCCTTGAGGGCCGACGCGAAGCTGGAAGTACCAGCCTCGCCGGGGTTGTTCACTGCCGGGTCACTGCCGCCGGCAGCCTCAGCCGTCATCGTCTGGATCTGCTGCAGTGCGGACGAAATCGGGTTTACCGGAAAAATCATGTTGCCTCCGCAAAAAAAAGGACCGTGAGACGCCGAACCGATCGGCAAACCAGCCACCGCAAACAATCTGCCGTCTTCGGGGTGGCATCTTTGATGTGCGTCGCATGCGAACGCAAGATTCCAGACAGTGATACGGGCCTGTCGCAACTGCAGGCGCATACCGATAGCGCGGGAACAGCGCCATCATTGAAGCCCATCCGCCGCGAATTCATGTCGGGCACATTTCGCAGTTGCTATTGCCTTGTGCGTTCGTGCACTTCGATGCTAACTGGTCAACCGCGGCGCAATGGAAGCCTTTTGCGTCAGCTTGCTTGCGGAAAGCGCCATTTCTGCGGCCGCTGTCGAGTGGCAGCTTTGGCGACAGGCGCACCTGGGTCCAGTGCCGGACCGGATAGGCAACTGAAGCGCCGTTACGGCAACAGCTCCTGGCGTATCGATTTCGCCCGATGACATCGAGAAGCCCCCTACGCCTCGGTTCAACGTGTCGTTGAAGTGCTGCTGTTTTGAGACCTTCGGAAGAAGGAAAGCGGATGCCGCTCCGCCAAAAAAGGATGGCGCCACTTGCAACTGGTACGGCGTCATTGGCCAATGCGCGATCCAGTCTCCATCCTTACGATGCAGTCGTCCCTTGCAATCGTGATCACGCCTCGTGTGTGAGTCCGGTGCTGTCGAACTTGGTGTGCCAGCTGCTGCAAAATGCGCGTGCCAGTTGGATGCCCGTATCAAGGTTGCACGTCGAAAACCCTCTAAGCAAGGATCACTGTCATGAACTCAAGCCTGGTCTTACGTCAGTCGGCCGTCTCCATGATGCTCTTCATCATGAGCCTGTTCTTCGCGGTAACGGCACATGCGCAGCAGGCCCCCGCCGACGAGATCGTTGGAATATGGGAGGCCGATGATGGCAGCGTGAAGCTCGACATGTACAAGGCGGCTTCCGGATTTGAGGCGCACCTGCTGTACGGAAATCAGGTGGTGGAATCTGACAACGTCACATTCAAGCTCGACGCCCTGAACCCCAACCCTGCGCTGCGTTCCCGCTCGCTGAAAAACATTGTGTTTCTGTCTGGCCTTCGCTGGGAGAACGGCGAATGGGCAGGAGGTTCTCTCTACGACGGATCCTCCGGCCGCACGTATACCTGCAAGGCGACCATCAAGGACGGAAAAATGTATCTGCGCGGCTACATCGGCATATCGGCCTTGGGGCAAACCAGGGTGTTCCATCGTGTCAACGGATAACGAGACTCAGCAAGCCTTTGCTGCAACCAATATCGCGTCAATAACCGGCAGTAACTCACCGTCTATGAAATCGACCCCAAGCGAGACCAATTCATTGGCAGTCAGAGTGTGGTGGTTGCCACCAGTCAGGTCATGGCCGCCATCGGCGCTTTCTTCCTGATCGCTGCAGCAGCGGTATGGCTCGCGCCCAAGCAAGCCAGGCAAATCGATCCGACTACATTGGGTCATTGAAAAGACATGAGGGACGACCCGGATGCCATGGATATCCGCTGAAAGACTCTTCGGGGTGCGTCGATGAAGCCGTCATCGAAATGCCTGGTGCCTGCGCTGTTGTGCGCTCTCCTGGTGGCTTCCTGTGCGAGGCTCTCCACCACGAACGAGCTGGCGCGTGACAAAGGTCTTTCCGGCATGACGCTCGAGGAAGTGCGTGCCGATGCAAACAAGACCATGAAGCCTCTCCGTCGCCGGCCCATCGTCGCAATCGTCCTCGGAGGCGGCGGCTTGCGCGGCTATGCCCATATCGGGGTATTGCAGGCACTGGGGGAGATCGGTTTCGATCCCGACATCGTGGTCGGGACATCCATCGGCGCTATTGTCGGCGCACCTTATGCTGCCGGTGCTTCGCCGGGCGAGCTATGGACCAGCGCGGAAGACACCAGGGTCTATTCGCTCGCGGATCTCACTGCCGCTGGAACGGGCTTCGTCAAGGGAGAAGCGCTCGCCCGCTGGGTCGACTCGCTTGTGGCAGGCGAGCCCATCGAACGTTTTCCGAAGCGATTTGCAGCCGTAGCGAGTGATATCGAGCGCTCCATACCCGTCATCCTGACGCAGGGAGACGCAGGTGAGGCCGCGAGAGCGTCTGCGTCGATCCCCGGCGTGTTTGTCCCGATGCGATACCGGGACGGTATGCTCGTGGACGGCGGGGTCACGTCTGTCGTGCCCGTTCGCGTGGCGCGGGCCATGGGTGCCGACATCGTCGTCGCGGTAGACATCTACTGTCATAGTCCCCGCTATCCCACAACCTCAATCATGTCGATGGTGCTGAGGACCACGCAGGTCCAGAGCTGTCTGATCGCACAAAATGAACTGGCTGAAGCGGACGTCCTGATCGCGCCGGCCGTTTCACCCGCAGGCGCACAGGACGCAGCCGGACGAGAACGTGCGCGGCAGGCGGGTTACGACGCGGCAAAGTCCGCCGCTCCGCAACTAGAGGCTCTTCTCCGGCGGAGGCAGCAGGTGCTACGCTCCGCACCGGATGCGCCGATTTCCAACGCAACACTTCGTTGACAGATTATGCAGAACCCGTTGCAGCAGTCGTCGTTCCATCTGGCGCATGTACGCCAGCTGCCGGCTCATCGTAGGGCTGTGGTTGCCGGTGCTACCGGGCTTGTAGGAGCCAACATCCTTCAGCAGCTGCTCGAGGATCCTTCCGTGGCGGAAGTTCATGCCCTATGCAGGCGCGAACTTGATGTGCGTAGTCCAAAGCTAACGGTTCACCTGGTTGATTTCCGATCGATTCCGGCTTTGCCGCCAGTCGACGAGGCGTATCTGGCCCTTGGTACAACGATCAGGCAGGCAGGGAGCCGCCTCGCATTTCGCGCCGTGGACTTTGAAGCCAATCTTGCGGTTGCGCAAGCCAGCTTGGCGGCTGGGGCAAGACGGTTTGGCGTGGTCAGCGCCATCAGCGCGAATGCGCGGTCAAAAGTGTTCTACAACCGGGTCAAGGGCGAACTCGAAGATGCTATTGCCGCGCTAGGTCCCGAAGCCCTCGTCGTGGTGCGGCCTTCATTCTTGCTTGGAGACCGGAAGGCCCTGAAACAACCCGCTCGTTACGGCGAAAAGATCGGCATCTGGGTGAGCCAGTTGCTGAGACCCCTGCTTCCCGCAGACTTTCGTCCTGTCGAAGCGCATCGTGTTGCGCGAGCCTTGGTTTTGGCCGTGCCGGCAATCGGGGGAAAAGCCATTGTGCCGTCGGGTTCCATCGCGGATTTCGAACTGAATTCGCTCTTTGTCCCCAAGCGGTAATCCTGACGACCTGGGCGCGCATAGGGATATGGATTGTGAGTGCGCGACGCGCCGCAGGGATGCGTGGTCGCCGTTGTCAGCTCACCCGCGCGGCAGTTGGTGTGCAACATCCAAACTGTCGCGAAAACTAACGGCCGGTTCGCGACTGGAGCCGACGTTTGTATGTCGACGCGATGCTACGATCGGATGACGCCTTATGGCCCAACTGAGTCAGACGACTCGCTGCTGTCTGCTTGGTCTAGTCCAGCCTTATACACGTGATCTACACGGACTCCACCACGCCATCAGCATCATGCCCCACGCGCGCGCGAACGGGGAAACGGCCAGGCTGAGTCGCCTACGGCGATCTGTTCCTCGGTGAACTTGCTCTTCTTCACGGCATGACCTCCTGGTCTTGATGACAACGTCATGCCGGAATTTTCCACTTCCAAATGGGACAGTTTTGTGGGCTAGGGTCACCGGTCCGACTGCACAACGCCCTTGAAGTCCCGTTCGTTCTTCAGCACCGTGGTCAGCAGATACAGGCTCTCAGCAAACAGTGCCCTCCCGGTCTTATCTCATACCGCAGGCAGAGAGTTGACAACGTCAGGTGCTTTTGCTTACGATTCTCGTGCGATTCAAGCCGAATCGTGGGCAAGTTGGCGCCTGTCAGTGCACGCACCGGACCCTGTCCGGCACGGCAAAGCCAGTTCGTTTGAGATATCTCTTTTCCTCCGGCTAGATGATCTCCACTAGGAGAGCCGGACAACGCGTGCCGTCCCTCGATGCTCTCCTGGAGTTCATCCATGGCAGCCACTACTGCATCGACGGCGCACACCGCTCCCCCTCAAGACCTGCAGGCGACCGCCGCAGCTCTGTGGACCTTTGTCCATCTCAGGGTCCCGCGCTTCACGTCAGAGGCCGCGCTCAAGGTGGTCGAAGGCCTACAACCCAAACCCGACGAGGCCCCCAAGGCACTGGCCAAGCGGCTGCGCAAGGCTTTGAGCAGCGCCGGCATCTCACTCAAGCACACGGCAGCGTTGGACGCTGCGTCCCGCATCCTTGGTCACTCGAGCTGGCATGCCTGCAATCGGGAACCCGCCGTGCTGAAACTCAAGCTCACCATGGTGGTCAAGGCGCCCGAGGAGCAGTTTTCGAGCTGGCATGAACTCGCGCCAAGACTAGCCGAATGGCTGGAGGCCTGGCATCAGGTCAAGCAAACCAAGGTGTTCGAAGTCCGCGTCGGACGTGACTTCATCTTGATCTGTACGCCAGAGCCGAAGAAGGACAGCCAGGCGGGCGAGACCGAGATAGTGCCCGCGCTGGCCATCAACCCTATCGGCGAGGTCAATGGCTGGCTGATCGAGGCACCGTCCGCTTTCGAAATGGTCCGCCGGCGGCTGGAAGAAACCGAGACGGCCATCTTGGACGGGGTGACCACGTTCCAGGTCTGCGGGCGATACGGGCCCGAAGTCCTGGCGAAGCTGCCGGCCGCACCCCAGCCAGTTACGCCGGATGACATCTCCAACTCCGAACTGGTCCTCCTTCGGGAGGACAACGAGCTGATGCCCGGCGATGGGTTTGAAATCGCCCGTGGTGATGAGATGACTTGTTGGTCCCAGCTCGAGCTGGCCATCAAGGACGAGGCCAAGGATCAATTGCTGGAGATCACTTTGGAGGAAGGAGCTTGGCGCGTGGGGAAAGGCCGCTACGTGTGGCAGATGACAACCCTGCACCCTGATGACTATGTTCCCGGCCAGGTTCACACGATGCTCAACGAGGCTGAAGCCGAGAAACTCCTTAGGCGCTATCGTCTGGCCAAGCGCATCCTCGGCGGCAAGGTGAAGCACCACCACGTCACGAAGCAGTTGAAGTACCTGAGCGGTCCGGACGACACCTACCGCGTCGACCTCCATCGGGTCTTCCGCGCACTGAACGACGCTGGCCATGACTGGGACTCGTTCTGCGCCGAGACAGGTCTAGAGCAGGAAAAGGCCCCCGACGTGAAAGTGGGTTTCGTCATGACGCTGGCTGAGCACCTCAAGCTCAAGGACCCCAACAAACTTTTTGCTTCGCCGCCTCGTGCAAAGCTAGTCAAGGCAGTCGACGATACCCTCATTCGCTCGCTGATGCCGCGCGTGGACTTCGTGCGATACCGAACGCCGCGTGACTTGAATCCCGACCAGGTCGATGGCATTCGCGATGCCATCGAGGACTTCAGTTCCGCCATCCGCATCCAGAAAATGCAGCAGTTCGGACAGTTCATCGACGCCGACGATCCGTTGCCGTACCTCTGCTTCTCCGGCGACGGCGAGGAGTTGAGGTTGAAGCTCGACGCGCTGGGTCTTGAGATGTATGTCGGCGTGATGCCCCACCTCGTTGCCACCGAAGGCATCATCGAGACGCTGCCCGGCATGTGGTCATTCGCCTTTGGTCACGCCATCTATCTGGACATCGATCGTATCGAGGAAGAAGCATGAGCACGAGACCGAGGCAGAGGCCGGGGGCAACGACCGCGGCTGCGGTTATGACCAATGTCATCGCCACCGAGCCGGATGTGCAGCTGGCACGTCGTTTGGCTGAAATGCAGATGTCGAAATCGATGTGGTTTGGAACGACACGTGGTGCCAGCGGCGAAAAGTCGAGCGATATTCTGGAGAAAAGAACACCATGAACCAGGGCGCAACCTGGGGCAAGTGGGATTTGCATATCCATACGCCCGCCTCGTATCAATGGAACGGCAAACGCCTGCGCGATGCCACGACCTCTGCCGAACGGGACGACCTGCTCAAGCAGGTCGTTGATGGAGTCAACAAAAGCGGCTGCGTAGCCGTCGCCGTCATGGACTACTGGACCTTCGACGGCGTCCTGAGCCTCCGGGAGTACCTCGGGCGTCCGGGGGCGACGAAATGCTCGGCGACCATTTTTCCTGGCATCGAGCTGCGGATGGTCTCTCCGGGGGACTTCCGCCTCAACGTCCATGTTCTGCTCAATCCTGATCTGTCCGACGACAAGCTGAATGCCTTCAAAGCGCAGCTGAAATTGAGCCTGTCTGGCAAGCCTCTGACGGACGGCTACTTGGTGGAATGGGCTCGGCAGCACCTCAGCGTGGAGCGTCTCAAGGAGCTTGGAACGACGCAGCAGATCACTACAGCCAACGATGCGGCCGCGCTGTTGGCTGCTTCAAAAGCCGCCGAGGTCACTCCTGAGTCCGTGGCGGAGGCCCTGAAAATTTTCGGCGAGCGCGACGCAATCCTGTTCGTGCCGTTCGACACCAGCGATGGCGTCAACAAGATTCGCTTCCGGGAACACTACGCCTACCCGCGTGAAATCCTCGCGATGGAGGCGATTTTCGAGGTCGCCAACCCCGCTACGCGAGATGCTTTCATCGGCGTCCGCACGCCGGCCAACGTTAACTTCTTCGATGCGTTCTCTACAGCCATCAAGCATCCGAAGCTAGCCGTACGTGGCAGCGATGCCCATCGAGTTGCAGACTACGGGCAGTTCCCAGGCGGGAATGCGACCTGGATTAAGGCACTTCCGACTTTCGCCGGCCTGCTGCAAGCATGTCGCGAGCCCGCGAATAGGTCCTACGTGGGCGCGCTGCCGCCGAAGGTCGACTTCGTTCAGAAGAATCCGCAGCTCTTTATCAAGTCGGTCCATGTACGCAAGCGCGCCGGCGCTCCGGAACCCGGTGTGTGGTTCGATAGCGCGACGCTTTCGTTGAGCCAAGACCTTGTTGCCTTGATTGGCAGGAAGGGCAGCGGGAAGAGCGCTCTTGCCGACGTAATTGGGGTGTTGGGGGATACACCCAACGAGCGCTACTTCTCCTTCCTCTCGGATCAGCGATTCCGTCTCCCGAAAGACAACAAGGCGAACTCTTTCGAGGCGCAGCTCGAATGGGTACAGGATACCAAGCAACCGGAGTGGCGTGCCCTGTCCCAGAACCGATCAAGTAGCTCGGTGCCTCGGGTCAAGTACCTACCGCAGCGGTACTTCGAAGAGCTGTGCAACGACCACGTCAAAGGGGATGACAGTTTGCTTCAGGGCGAACTGCGAACGGTTATCTTCTCCCACATCCCCGTCGAAGAAAGGGATGGGGCGGATTCGCTCGACGAGCTCATTAGACTGCGTACCGACGTCATTGAGCGAGAGTCTTCGGGACTGCAGGCGAGTTTGAAGACCATCAACGCGCGCATCATTCAGGTAGTCGAGCAAGTCGATCAAGCTGCACGAGACCGGGCTCGAGAGTCTGTTCGGCTGGCGCTGGTTGGGCTGCGTGCGCTGCACGATAAGAAGCCGAAGGTTCCTCCGGCTCCCCAGGCGGATGACGAGACCGCTAAGGTCGCTGCAGGCGCTATCGCCGAGTTGAACGCTCGCATCACCGAGCTGGAAACCCAACAAGCTACCGCCCAGGTCGAAGTTGAGGTGCAACGCGCGCGTGCTCGCTCCATCGAGGACGTGCTTCAGCGTGTTGCCGCCCTGCAGAGGTATATTGAGGACGGTCGCGAGGACTTGACGAAGCGGCTTTCACCCCTTGGCCTCAAGATGGATGACATTGTTCAGCTCAACGTCAACACTGCACCGCTGTCGGATCTGCAGGAGACGACGAAGACCAAACTTGCCGAGCAGCAAGCTCTGCTTCAGCCTGATTTGGAAGGCGCTCTGCCAGCACAGCTCGCCAAACTAAAAGCTGACTTGGCATTGGAACAGTCCAAGCTTGACGGACCGATGCGCGAGCATCAAGAGGCGCTGACTGCTCAGCGTACCTGGGAGGAGGAGTGGGCTGCCGCTGTCGGCGGGCCGGACAAGGATGAGTCCTTCCGCGGCAAGTGGCATCGCCTCAAGAGCATCCCGGTCCAGCGTGTGGAGCTGTCCGAGCTGCGGAAGAAGCGCGTTCAGCTATCTGTGTCGATTTTGTCAACCCTGCACAAGCGCGCCGAGATCCTGAAGGGGCTCTTTGCCCCGGTGCAAGCCTTGGTGGATGACGAGCCGCAGATTCGTGAAGCACTCGGGGTTCAGTTCTCTGTGCGCTTCTCATTCGACGCCTTCGCCTCGCGACTGTTCGACTTTATCAAGCAGAACGTTGGCTCGTTCGTCGGCCTGGAAGAGTCCAAAGCTCTGGCCAGCAAACTCCTGGCATCGCACGACCTCACGACCGAGGACGGCCTGACTGCCTTCCTCGCTGAAGTTGACGAGGCGCTGACCCATGACATTCGTGGCGGGCAGCACCGACAGGTGTCCACAGCGACGCTCCTACGCGCGGACAGAACACCCGCGCAGCTTTACGACTTCCTGTATGGACTCGACTACGCGGACCTCAGCTACGGCCTGATGTTGGGCAGCGTTGAACTCGAACGGCTGTCTCCTGGTCAGCGCGGCGCACTGCTGCTCATCTTCTACCTTCTCGTCGACCGGGACCGCGTTCCCATCATTTTGGACCAGCCCGAAGAGAATCTCGACAACGAGACGGTCTACAACCTGCTGGTTGGCGTCATCACGAAGGCAAAACAGCACCGGCAAGTCGTGATGGTTACCCACAACGCCAACCTCGCCGTTGCCTGCGACGCCGAGCAGGTGATTGTCTGTTCCATGGAGCGGGACGGCTCCAACAAGATTTCCTACGAGGCTGGCGCAATCGAGGAGCTGAACTTGAACCAGTCCGTTGTGACCATCTTGGAGGGGACGAAGCCGGCCTTCGAGAACCGTCGCCGCAAGTATTTGTGAGGCCCGTACCGAGAGGATGTCATATCAAATCCTGCGCTACACCGGCGAGTCGTCAAGTCCAGGTCATCCCTTCCGCGTTAGCGGCACGAGCAACCAAGTGCCGTTGCTTTGGCACCGCCGCGAGAAACTAACGCCCGCTTCCAGCCGGCAACAGGATCGGCACAACGGTAAAACCGCGCGCGCGGAGGCCGGAAATTAACCCATCCGCCCCCGGAAGGTGGCTGGCACCCACGAGGACGAATGCTCCACCATTCTCAAGTAAACCGGGTAACGTCTTCATCCATTCCTCATTCCGGTGCCGCACCATGATCGCGTGAACTTGTTTCGGGTCGTCGCCCGCCAGCCGTTGCGATTCCTCCGACGCGGCCGCGACATCGGCAAAGTCGCCGCGGTTTAATGCATCGACCACGCGCGCCTTGAGCAGCGTTGCCGCCGGCGAGAATGCTGCATCGAAATTTTGCTTCACATTGTCGGCTGGCAGTTGCAATCGCAGTCGGCCGACTTCTTCGTCCGTTTCCAGGTAGCGGAGCGGCACGTGGCGAATCACGGCGCTCGTCTGCACAATCTCGTCGCGAGACCGATAACCCACTGAATCACAGGTCTCGTAGGCAAGCTGATTGGCTGCGGTCGGGGTTGGCTGTTCGAGGTAAGCCTTCAAGCCCCGTTCGATGTCCGCCGCTTTCAGCAATGGGAAGCGACATTGCAAACGGCTTCGCAACTGCGCGATCTGGTCTGCACTCAGTGCCGCCACCCATCCCGGTGTGCTGGCGAGCGCCCCCAAACCGGGGTGCTCAAGCACCACCATCTGGAACCCATCCAGCACGCTCGGATCAGGCTGCAGTAAATTGGGATCAGCCACGTGGAGCGTCCCCAACAGAATGCTACGGCCACCGCTTGGGGATTTCACTTCAAGGGCGGGCACACCGGTCGAGCCGTGAGCGGACACCGGAAAAAGCACAACGTTAGCGACAACGGCAAGAGCGGCAGCAACGGACTTGATCAAGGAAGGGGGGAACGTCATGATGTACCTATCTTGAGACGGATCGAACGGCCCCATAGATATCATGAAATGCCCTGCACGGAGGCACGAATGGCAGCATCTACACCGGACGACACCGTTGATTTTCCCTACACGCCACACTCGGCACCAAGCGCGATCGCGATGAGCCAATTGGATGAGGCACACCATTTGCCGGCCGCAATCCAGCAACGAATTGGAGCGCTGATTGTCTACTGCAATTTCCTAGAAACTTTGGCCGAAAAGGTCTTGTGGGTGCTTAGGCAGGAAGATGTGCGTGGCCAAGTACCGTCCACGTCTCAATATAAGGCTGGCCAAATAATCGACAGCCTTCGCAAGATGGCCGTCGGTCAAGAAGCCAGCGTCCACACCGCCATCGAATTGGCGTGCGATACAGCCCGGCACGTGCTCGAGTACCGCAACTGCGTCGCGCATGGAGAACTCTTGTCCATTGGTAACGCGACCCAGTTCGTATCCAATCCGGGACTGTGGGGCGAGCGCAAGCGTTCGACAGACGCGATGGCGTTGATCAGCGAGAGATTTCTCGATACCGCGATCGATGCTGCGGCGACGGTCCACCAAACCTGGTTGCGGATCGCCCTCGAGGCCAGCGGCCCAAGCGCGGGACGCCCTGGCTCAATGACCGATACGCTCGACAAGCTCACAGCAGTCCGTCACGCAATCGTCGAACTTTGCCGAAGTGAGGCGATCCGAGATTTGCACCTCAACGGCAATCTTGCCGAATAGGAAACTATGTGACCAAAGCGGTGCGCGGACACTCATGCGAGATGCGGCAAAGTCAAACACCACAACGATTGATCAAAGCCGAATGACACGCGACAACGACCGAGGAACGAGATGGACGAAAGCGAGATTGCGCAACTGCAGCCGGACGATGAATATTTGGTCGCCCTGAGCGAGGACGTTTGGCTCATGGACGATCATCGGTGGGCCTTGCTCGTGTGGGAACAATTCGCGCAAGCGCGGGGCATCCGGCCGTTCTCGCTCGTGCACGCCGATTATCACTGGGATGCGATCAACGATTTCCACCAGAACGTCGAACAACGAGACGCACTGCTGGCGGCAGAACCACTCGAACTGTGTGCGCTGATTCGCGAAGGCAATTGGATCCGCTATGACTCATTCATTGCCCCCGCGGTGATCCGCGGACTCGTCAACGATGTGCACTTTTTCTGTATGCAGGACGACGATGAGCCCGGGCTTGACTCGGAATTGTTAAGCTCAACTGGCGCACGACAAACCCTGTATGGGGACGCCGTGGCACTTTCGCAGACGAATTTCGATGCGCCGCTGATCTTCGATCTCTGCCTCGACCTATTCAATCGATCCGACGAGTTCTATACGAGCGACCTGTGGAGCGACGCCGAAATAGTGACGTTTCTTGAACACGTGCGGCCGTTCATTGAGCAGGCAATGGTCGTTACGGTGTCGCTGTCGTTCGGATACTCCGGGTCCGAAGCAGACACACGGCGGCTGGCGGCGCTCGTCTTGCCCCACCTTGAACAATGGCGTTCCGCAAGGCAAGCATGACAGGAGCCGTTTTACGACCGAGGCGGAACAAAAGCGGTTGTCACGGTACGAGAAAAAACGCAGTCTGCACATGAAGCGATTCGCCCCTATTTGTAGCCGAAGCCTCCCGGACTAAAATGCGGAGAGAAAAAATTGATGCGGGATCGCGCGAGGCTTGCTCTTCGCGCCTGAAATAATAAAGGGGACACTTTCATGTCCCTTTCGAGTCCAGAGTGTTGTGCATCGTTGAGAGGCGCCCCACCATTTTCATCGGTGATACGGTCGAAATTGGACTTCGGTACAATGTACTAGCCCTAACTGGTTAGGAAGGTTCCAGAAGGATTGTACGAACCGTCCTTGGCACGCTCGTCCGTTTCGGTCCAACCGGGAATGCGGCATCGATACCGCATCGGTACGATCAGGCGCTTGCCGTCGAGCTCGATCAGCACGGGCGCATACCAACCGGGGAAGATCCGCGAATCGCGCTCCTGTAGGTCCTGCCGGCGAAGATCGTCGAGCCCGCGCGTTGCCGCATCGATCTTGTTCGTGGCGATTCGGACGTCCTCGCTGGCCTTCTTCGTGATCTTCACGGCGAGCTTTTTCTCGGCCGCGACGAGCCGCGCTCGCTGCTCGAACAGAGCGGTCTCCAGCTTTCGTGTCCACCGGCTCCGATACGCGGCGATCGCGGCCGAGATTTCGTCGTCGACACCAGCGAACGCGGCGTCGACCGCTTTCGGGATCTTGATGTCGCTCCCGGCCGCACGCGCGAAGAAGATGCGCCTGAACGTCTCGATGTCCATGTCGGCGCCATAGCGCCGCACATACTCCCGGTAGTTGGCTTGGATCTTTGCGGAATAGCACATTGCCGTGCCCCATAAGCAACCGTTCAGGGACAGGGTACCGCAAGCTTTGAGCATGGACCTACCACTGTCGCTACGGTCGGCCGACCGCCGAACGTTCTCCCGGCACGATCGACGCGGGGATGAGTCGTCAGGCATCCTCTCCCGGCCACCACGGTTTTGCAGCACGCTCGATCAGATAGTCATCGAGATTCTTGCCTTCCAGCCATTTCGGTCGCGGCCCGAATCCAGACCATTGCTTACCCGACGAGGGATCGTAGTACTTCGCTTGCGCCCGTGGTTTGCGGGATTTCCGGAAACCTGCCGCGCGCAGAAGTTCATCTTCGGTGATACCGTAGAGCGCCACGCGCTCCTGGATATCTGCCAAATACGCCTGCTTCTCGTCCTTCTTCAGATCCGCGAGCCGAATGTTCAATTCACGGAGTTGGGCCTGTAGGTCTTGTAGTTCATTGATCACGATCATCGCCGGGTTATTGCAACACGGCGGAATGGTAACGGATGATCGGTTCGTTGCCCGATTTTTCCCACCGGTCTCTCAAGCTTGAATCACAACTGCCGATATAGGATCTGATGTGTACAACAGCTCCGTGGTCCCGCCCGGGCCCCGGCTACTACTACAAGCTGCCAGCCTGTCGCAACCCTCGAAAGAGGGCCTATTTCATGCAGCTTTTGGAAAAACGAGCGCACACGAATGGACTACCATCGCGTTGTTCCAATCCGATTCGAGTTACGGAGAAACTGAGAATGTCAAACACGACCACGATGAGCAAGAGAATTTTTGCGACCATGGATGGCGTTCGGGTCGGGGGCGTGACACGCTTGATCGCACTCTCACTTCCGATTTCGACATTCATAGTGATGTTCTCGATCGGCTCAATGTTTGGGCACCCGATGCCGAAGAACGGTGTCGCGGCCTTTCTGACGCTTACTGTTGCCTACCTAGCCGCGACGGCATTCACCGTAACCGTCTGGAACGAAAACGGCCCATTGAGAGAAGGTGATCGGTTCGTCTTGATCGCGGCCGCAACCGCCAGCGTAGCGTTGGGACTTCTTGCCGCTTCATACTTCTGGGTCATGTAACCGGTGGACGGGATAGCGACAGGAAAACTCAGTCGAATATGGTCTTTCAGCGTTGGGGCCATAGTCACAATTTTGCTTATCTACGCAAGCGCGACTGCAGCTTATCTCTATCCGGCGTACCGCGACCCTGCGCTCATGTTAGTGGCGTCAGCTTGGCTTTCCGTTCCGGTATCGACGGTCATTCACGAGCTTGGGCATCTGCTGATGGGGATCGCCTTCGGCATGCCCGCTTCGGAGCTTAGACTTGGTGGCGGAAAGCTGCGCTTGGCCCTTCAGTTCGGCCCGAATTTCCGGCTCCTGCTTGGTTGGTTGCCATTCACCGGTCACGTCGAATTCAAATGGCTGCCAATATCCCGGCCACGGCGCATCGCGGTGTACGCTGCAGGGGTGGGAGCAACGTTTCTGGCAGCGGCGGTAGTTTGCTTCTTTCCACTCCAGGGACAGACCGCCTCGCAAGCAGGGGTCCTGCTTGTCGTCGTTTTGTCTGGGCTCGAGAACCTCGCAGGACGCCATCCGCAAAGTGATCGATGGTCGGATGGAGAGGCTATTCGGGGCCTGTGGGCATACAAAAAATGCTCAGTGAGTACGATTAGCGTCACACGACGCCCCTAGCAACCCGATGAATCGTTGCGATCTTACCTTTGGGCCGTCACATGTTTCGACACATCGACAAGTTCCTCGAAGAATTTTCGCCATGGTCCTACCTTGCCTTTTTGATGGTATCCATCGGCTGCATTCTTCTCGCGAGAACCGGCGTCATCCCGTGGCCGGCAGGCATGGCGCTCAACATCGCTCTGTTTGGGTTCGCTATTCACGGCATTCTCGCGGGTCGAGATCGGCACTAGCGCTCGAAATCGAACGCGAACGATAGGGACAATCAGCGAGAGCACGAATGAAGACGATTCGATGGATCTTGGCGACGTATTTGCCAATGCCTTCAGTATTGGCTGAGGCGATTGACGACGGTAGAGTGCGTACCTCCGTCAATGAGGAACGGCGCACCGCATGCTTCATCGGGCCCCGGGTCGCAGACAAGGCCTCAATTCGCCGAGCAATTGCTCAAAGAAAGATGTGGGAAGTCCTAGCAGTGTGCGCTTTCGGTACCGTAATCGGAACCGCGGCGGCAGGTATCGTCGAATTCGTTTCGATGTGATCGACACACTGCACGCAGACCTGCCTTGCACCGTCGGGATTTGATACTGGAAAACGCGAAAATTATGCGTCATATGAGATGAACGTGGCAAATCAGAATAGTGAGGACAGTATGGGTAAATCGAATAGGCGACTTCTCACCGGCAACAACGCAAGCGCCGATATTGGCATCCAGTTGAAAAGCGAGAATTCTCTCTACAGGGTTTTCGGCTGCGCAGATATGTCAGGCGGCGAAGACGGCGCTGTCCCACGTGGTTGTGTAGAACACTTGATTGGGCATCGTCAATGGAACGTCGTACGACGTTATTTGAAACAGAATCGAATCCCGTACAAATGGCGGCCCATTGTCCTCGGCGCGGAGTTTGAATCTCGTAACGGCGCGAGCTGGTGACTCGGAAAACAACATCAAGCCGCGGCATCGTCCATGTCTGCGCGCCGGATGCGACATTAAAACTTTGCTATCGCAATGAAAAATTCGCTAGATACAATTTTGTGAATCCTAACTCGGAATGCAATTTAACCGCTCTTCGAGAGCCGTGTGCAGCTCGAATAGGCGGTGGTCACGGGGGCTGCCCATGATCGCCATGCACCCCGATGAAACGGTCTTTTTTCCTCATCGCAGGAATATAATGTGTCGGTTGTGGACAGAGGGTTTGCATCTACGCTCCAAGCCATCTCGACCACTGGCCAACCTTCTAAGTCGGAGTTCCTTCACATACATGGCTACCTATCTCGAACTGAAAGCTCAGGCAGAAGCACTGGCGCAGCAAGCGGAAGAAGCACGCGTTGCCGAGCTGGAAAGCATCATCGCAATCATCCGTGAGCAGATCGCCGAATATGGCATCACGCCTGAGCAACTTTTCGGACGTCGGCGCGCTCCGGTGTCGGGGACGCGGGCACCGGTCGCGCCGAAATATCGCGACCCGAAAACGGGAGCAACCTGGAGCGGGCGTGGCAAGGCACCTCACTGGATTGCAAACGCGAAGAACCGCGACCGGTTTTTGATCGAGCAGTGAGTGGGGTTGAGCTCGACGCCGTTAACCCTGCATGATGGAAATTATCGGGCGATATGCCGTGAACGGACGGTCTTGGCGGCCAAGGCAATGGGACACGGCGAAGTATTTCCGTACGCTGAGATGATCGTCAAGGATGGATGGGCTACCTTCACCCGAAACGGCGTCGAAGTGTGGAACTGCAGCGCGCGGTATGCTGCGGCTCACTTCGACATTCAATCCGCTTAGGAACATCCGCAGATGAGCGAACTTGTGCAGATTGCACCTGGCGTTGTGTTCTCGTCCGATGTGCTTGGCGCCGATTGGGTACGGAAGCATCAATCGGGCGCCGAGGGCACTCAGTCCACGAACCAGCAGAGCTCAGCTGCAAAAGAAAGCAATCAAGCAGGCCGCCCAGGCATCCCGGGTCAGTTGTCGTTGTTGTAGAGAACTGACGATGACAGACATCTTACGGTTATCGGCTTTCGCGTTACCACCGACGTTCCCTCCTGAGTCGGTGCCCGACGCCTGCTCCCGTTTCGTCCGCGAGTGCGTGCCGGGTCTGACCAAACGTCAATTACTAGCGCGTACGCGCGCGCGAGGTTGGGCGCCAGCGTGGCGCCCTCTGACGCATCTTGTCCGGGAGGGGTTCGAAGCGTTTGCCTTCGACTTAATCGTTGATGGGACGCGCGTCCCCGTGATTGCCTGGATGCAACGTCTCGGGAAGGATGTCGACTGCATCTCGGTAGCCACACGAGATCCACGCCAACTCTCCCTGTTTTAATAGCGGTGCACGATTACAGTCCTCGCGCGCGTTAAGGTCGAGACATTCGAGGCGTCGATCGAGCTCATTGCACAGCGGTGCTCATCGGCGTTGCCAGTGATCGTCGTCATCGCGTAGACCAGGTTGTCGCTGTGTTCACACCGTCATCGGTCGTCGCACGCGAAAGCCCTGTTCGGTAGGATCTCCTGTCTTGTCCGCTGTGGCGATCAGCCGGCCAGCTGAAGATCCTTCAGGGCTTCGGGGTGCTGCACGGCGACGCGCAGCAACGTCTGCGCCGCGCCGGTTGGGTTGCGGCGGCCCTGTTCCCACTGTTGGTAGGTGCGTACCGATACGCCGAGCAGGCTGGCGAACTCCGATTGCGACAAGCCGACCTTTGCGCGCGCAATGGATGCCTCAGTCGGCTGTACGCGCGTCGTGCGGCCAGCAACACCAGCCTTCATTTGGCGGACCGACTTCAGCAGGTCCGCTTGAAACTGTTCCATTTCCTTATCCACGATCGATTTCCTCACGAAGTTGATTGAGAAAGCTCGTCGGCAGGTTGTCGAACTTCGCTTTCGTGTACGCAATCAGTAGCCAGATTTCGCCGTCATCGAGCAGGTTGTAGTAGATGACGCGCGAACCGCCGCGTTTCCCCATCCCGGCGCGCGACCAGCGCACTTTGCGCAGTCCCGACGTGCCGGGAATCACGTCGCCGGCTAGAGGATTGTCCGCGAGCCAGTTGATGAACGCCTCTCGCTCGTCGTTGCGCCAGATTTCATCTGCGTACCGCTGAAAAATCGGGGTTTCGATGATGGTGTACATGGCGAATACTATACGCCATTGGCGCATAGTTGGCAAGTCAACCGCTATGTCGATATGCTGAAACCGGTCGGCGGCCCGTGGCCGGTGCCATCAAAAGTTCGCGATACGCGCCTCTACGGTCTCGACGCGCAACCGGAGTTCGAACCCGACCTTGGCCGCGGTGGCCGTTGCGACGAGTTACAGCGGCCGAGGGGAAATGTGTCGAGGGCGTGGAAATGCGCGAGGTCGCCTCCAGAGAGGCGAATAATCCTTCCGACCCCATTTAATCGATAATGTTAATTATGTCAACTTTAGGTCGGACAGTTTCGACATCTGTACCAGCGGGCGCGACAAGACAACTTCACTGCTCCCTCATTAAGCGGATCGCCACCACAAATCTTGCAAAATTTATGGTGCAAGATTATCATGCGTGAATGAGTACGCACGAGCATATCCTTCAAGACTCCGCCCGTAGGATGGGGGCACGCATTCGTGCGGCCCGCGAATCCGCGGGTATGACGCAAGCACAGCTTTCAGAGGCACTTGGCTTCGCAGATCGGCAAACGCTTTCGACTATCGAAAATGGCGATCGACGTGTGCAAGCTGCGGAGCTCGTGCGGGCAAGTCAAGTACTCGGTCACGCGATTGACTGGTTTATTGACCCATTTGTTGTCACCGGTGAGGCTCGCTTTTCGTGGCGAGTTGCACAAACGGTGCCTGACGCGCTCCTAGACGAGTTCGAGTCTCGTATCGGCCAACTCGTCGGCCTTATGCGGCATCTCAAAGTTGCACTTCACGGTCCCTCCAGAGCACTCACGCCGATGCTTCGCATACCTCCCCATCCCACATTCGAGGATGCTTGGGCTTGGGGGGAAGCGGTGGCTCAGGAGCTAGAACTGGGAACTATTCCGTCTGAGAAGCTGGTCGATCACATCGAACGCAAGCTCGACATTTCTGTGCTCTTCATTGACGCAGAAGTCGCTATGGATCCCAAAGATATTTCGGGAGCGATGTGTCGCTTATCAGATCTAGGGGTGATCGTCATTAACCGTCAGGAGTCGACCGTACGCCGCAATTTCGATGTGGCGCACGAGTTGTTTCATGCGCTCACGTGGGACGCCATGCCGCCGGATCGGCGCGATCCAAGTGATCAGCCTGCTGGAAAGCGTGTCCCACGCATCGAGCAACTCGCAGATAATTTCGCTGCCGCGGTGCTAATGCCCAAGGCTACTCTCGACAAGCTAATCCCGCAGGAGCATCTGACAGATGCGGCGTATCTAGCGAGCGTTGCGCGTGAGTTGCAGGTTTCCACCGGTGCACTCGCCTATCGGTTGCTCAATGCGAAGATGATCGACAAATCAATCTGTGATGCGTTGCGCGAGGTTTACACCCCGAAGGCTCGTACGGAAATGCCGAAGCTGCTCTCTGCTTCGTTCGCTACTCTGTTGCACGACGGAATCGCACATGGTCACGTTTCTGCTCGTAAGGCCGCCAAGGCGCTTTCGATGAGACTTGATCAGCTTGCAGAACTGATGACGGAGCATGGGAAGGCCGTGCCGTTTTCGATGTAGGTCCTGTAAATGGCTAAGCCGCGAGTATTGGTTGACACATGCGTGATCATTGAGGCTTTTCGCATCAATTGCTGGAAGGCACTATGTCACCATTTCGAAGTTGAAACCGTCGAATGCTGTGTAATTGAATGCTGCACTGGGGACCCGCTTCAGCCCGGTCGCGTACAGATTCCTCGCCCCGAACTCATTGGTGGCTTGGCGCGAGTGCATGCCGTTGATGACACAATGCTGGCAATGCTCCGGCTCGATTGCCCGCATCTTCCTGCACTGGACGACGGTGAGCATCATCTAATGGCTTGGCTCCATGCGAATCCCGACGATGCCGTTCTGACCGCAATTTCCACGGCTGACCGCGCCGCGATACGTGCCACACACGTGCTAACACTTTTGGATCGGGTAACATCTCTGCAGCAACTCGGACAAAGTGCGGGCGTTGGGCGCAAGCAGTTGGACAACCTGCAGCCCCATTTCCAGGAAGACTGGCTGAGCACCCTGCGTCTTCAATTGAGAATGAATATCCTGTAAGGATGTCCTATGTAGTGGTCAACTAATCCCGGACACTGCGTTAAGTTTTTCTTCCGCAACCGCCGGCGCCAGTCCGTCATTGAACTGATGCGGTCGTATCCAGTTGTACCGGTGCATCAGGTAGTGGCTGATGTCCCGGTGTGCCTCCTGCGCCGACATGTAGCCCACTGACGGTAGACATTCGGTCTTGAAGCTGCGGAACAGCCTCTCCATCGGGGAGTTATCCCAACAATTTCCTCGACGGCTCATGCTCTGCTGTATCCGATAGCGCCAGAGGCGCTGACGGAATTTCCGGCTTGCATATTGGCCGCCTTGATCCGAGTGAAACAGCAAGCCTTGCGGTCGACCACGACGTTGCTCATAGGCCATCTCCAACGCCTGCACGACCAGATCGGCATCAGGGCGTGTCGAGAACGCCCAGCCAACAACCCGACGCGTGAACAGGTCGAGTACTGCGGCCAGATAATGCCAACGGCCCTGCGCCCAGACATACGTGATGTCACCACACCTGATTCGGCGTACCAACCTCGAATTCGCGATTGAGATGGTTCGGGATATCGATCCGCTCGACCGTGGCCTGCTTGTAGGCATGGCGGCCCGGCTGCTTGCAGATCAACCCGAGTTCTTCCATCAAGCGGCTGACCTTGAAGCGGCCAATCGCCGTACCTTCCTCGCGCATCATGCCCATGATGCTGCGACTGGACAGCGAGCCGATGCCGGTCGAGGTCGACGTGGACAGCGAAGCCACGTTGCTGTTCGTCGCGCTCAGGCCCGTCGACAGCGAGTTGATCGCGGTCGAGGTCGACGTGGACAGCGAGGCCACGTTGCTGTTCGTCGCGCTCAGGCCGGTGGACAGCGAGTTGATGCCCGTCGACAGCGACGCGACGTTCGACGCGGTCGACGTCGACAGCGCATTCACCGCGTTGTTCGTCGCGTTGAGCTGGCTGCCGTTGATCGCGTCCGTGCTGCTGGCCGAGATCTGGCCGGCGGCGACGTTCGTGATCTGGCGTGCCTGGCCCTGTGCGCCGACGCTCACCACGCCGACCGGCGAGCTGCCCGCGAAGAAGTACGTGACACCGCCGATCGTGGCGCTCGACGTCGGGTTCGCGGTGCTCGTGACCGATTTCGCGCCGAGTGCGATCGAGTTGGCGACGTTGGCCGTTGCGCCCGAGCCGAAGGCGAGTGCGTCGGCGGCGGTTGCCTGCGCAG
The DNA here is from genome assembly GCF_902832955.1 of Burkholderia sp. BCC0044. Classification (NCBI taxonomy): domain Bacteria; kingdom Pseudomonadati; phylum Pseudomonadota; class Betaproteobacteria; order Burkholderiales; family Burkholderiaceae; genus Burkholderia; species Burkholderia sp. BCC0044. The sequence continues at coordinate 1,628,690 of NZ_CADFDO010000002.1, forward strand.
CCGAGCCGTAGGCCTGTGCGCCGACAGCGTTGGCCGTGGCCTGGTTGCCGAGTGCGATCGTGTTGTCGGCGAGCGCCTGGTTCGATCTGCCGAGGGCGAGCGCGCTCGCGCCGTTGGCCGTGTTCGCGTTGCCGAGCGCCACTGCGCCGTTGCCGGTCGCCGTGTCGTTCGCACCCATCGCCACCGCGCCGGTACCCGTTGCGATGCTCGGGTCGCCGATCGCGACTGCGCCGTCGCCGCTTGCCGTGTTGCCGGAGCCGATCGACACGGCCTTGCCGCCCGTTGCCGATGCGTTCTGGCCGATCGCGACCGCGCCTGCCGACTGTGCGTTCGAGCCGTCGCCGACTGCCACGCTGCTGTTGCCTGCCGCGCTGGCGTTCACGCCGGCTGCGAGGGCGTTGGTGCCCGTCGCGCCGTCGTTGGCGTAGTTGCTTTACTGCACGCCGTTGTCGTTGACGCTGTAGTAGTGCGTCTTCGCGGCGTTGATTGCGGTCGAGGTCGAGGTCGACAGCGACGACACCGAGCTGTTCGTGCTGCTCAGGCCGGTGGACAGCGAGTTGATGCCGGTCGAGGTTGAGGTCGACAGCGACGTGATCGAGCTGTTTGCCGACGAGAGGCCGGTCGAGGTCGAAGTCGACAACGAACTGATCGAGCTGTTAGCCGACGAGAGGCCCGTCGAAGTCGAGGTCGAGAGCGAGCCGATTGAGCTGTTGGCCGACGAGAGGCCCGTCGAGGTCGAGGTCGACAGGGAGCCGATCGAGCTGTTTGCCGACGAGAGGCCCGTCGAGGTCGAAGTCGACAGGGAACTGATCGAGCTGTTCGCCGACGAGAGACTCGTCGAGGTCGAGGTCGAGAGCGAGCCGATCGAGCTGTTGGCCGACGAGAGACCCGTCGAGGTCGAGGTCGAGAGCGAGGTGATCGAGCTGTTCGCCGACGAGAGGCCCGTCGAGGTCGAGGTCGACAGCGAATCGATCGAGCTATTGGCGGACGACAGACCCGTCGAAGTCGAAGTCGACAGCGACGTGATCGAGCTGTTAGCCGACGACAGGCCGGTCGAGGTCGAGGTGGACAGCGAATCGATCGAGCTGTTAGCCGACGAGAGGCCGGTCGATGTCGAGGTCGACAGCGAGGTGATCGAGCTGTTCGCCGACGACAAGCCGGTCGAGGTCGAAGTCGACAGCGAGGTGATCGAGCTGTTGGCCGACGACAGGCCGGTCGAGGTCGAGGTGGACAACGACGTGATCGAGCTGTTAGCCGACGACAAGCCGGTCGAAGTCGACGTGGACAGCGAATCGATCGAGCTGTTAGCCGACGACAGGCCGGTCGAGGTCGAGGTCGACAACGACGTGATCGAGCTATTCGCCGACGACAGACCGGTCGAGGTCGAGGTCGAGAGCGAGGTGATCGAGCTGTTCGTCGACGACAGGCCGGTTGAGGTCGAGGTCGACAGCGACGTGATCGAGCTATTCGCCGACGAGAGACCCGTCGACGTCGACGTCGACAGCGACGAAATGGCGCTGGTTGCGGTACCAACCTGTGCGGCGACCGAATAGAGCTGACTGCCGTTGATCGCGTCGGTACTGGTCGCAGTGACTTGGCCGGCGGCGACGTTGGTGATTTGTCGTTCCTTGCCCGGTGCGCCGACGCTCACCACGCCGACCGGCGAGCTGCCCTGGAAGGAGTACGTGACACCGCCGATTGTGGCGCTCGACGTCGGGTTCGCGGTGCTCGTGACCGAGTTCGCGCCGAGTGCGATCGAGTTGGCGACGTTGGCCTGCGCGTTCGCGCCGAAGGCGAGTGCGTCGGCGGCGGTGGCCTTCGCAGCCGAGCCGTACGCCTGTGCGCCGACGGCGTTGGCCGTGGCCTGGCTGCCCAGCGCGATCGTGTTGTCGGCGAGCGCCTGGTTCGAGCTGCCGAGGGCGAGCGCGCTCGCGCCGTTGGCCGTGTTCGCGTTGCCGAGCGCCACTGCGCCGTTGCCGGTCGCCGTGTCGTTCGCGCCCATCGCCACCGCGCCGGTACCCGATGCGACGCTCGGGTCGCCGATCGCGACCGCGCCGTCGCCGCTTGCCGTGTTCGCAACACCGATTGATACCGCCTGGCCGCCAGATGCTACCGCCGCCTTGCCGATCGCGATCGCACCATCCGAGCTTGCCGTCGCAGTATCACCAAGCACCACGCTGCTCACGCCCGATGCCGTCGCATTTGAGCCAATCGCAACTCCGTTCAATTGTGTGGACGCGTTCGTACCCACAGCAATCGCATTATCGCCTCCTAACGCTACACTCTGGCCCAACCCGACGGTCCCTGCCACATTGCTGGCAACGTTAGCACCTGTCGCTATCAGCACATTGCCAGACGCATTGTTGCCGACCGTATTACCCGCTCCTGCGACGAAGTTTTGCGTGCCGCCCGAGCCAACGGCATTGTTGTTGCCGACGGCGTAACTATTTGCGGCGCTCACAGTGTTTGACTTGCCTATGGCGCCGGACGATGCACCACCGACCTCGTTACTGTATCCCACTGCGTTGCTCATGGTGCCGGTCACACCATTTTCGTTACCGAATGCCGCGCTATTATCTCCACTTACATTGTTTGCATTCCCAACGGCAGCGGATTGACGCGCTGTGGCAATGTTGTATGAGCCAATAGCCTGTGCGTCCCAGTTTTCTGCACGATTGTGGAAACCGACTGCAGCAGCAGTGCTTGCAGACGCATTATTTTCTCCTCCGATTGCCAGAGAATCGCTGCCGCTCGAACTGTTGTAAGCACCTATCGCCATGGATTCATTCCAACTGGCGACGTTGTTATGCCCTATCGCAATGGCATTGTTCCAGGTGGCACTATTGGTGTTGCCCAACGCAACCGCACCATCAGCGCTGGCTGTCGTATCGTAGCCGACCGCAGTGGAGTTGGCACCGCTAGCGCGGGCGTTCACGCCGGCTGCGAGGGCGTTGATGCCCGTCGCACCGTCGTTGGCGTAGTTGGCTTGCTGCACGCCGTTGTCGTTGACACTGTAGTAGTGCGTTTTCGCGGCGTTGATCGCGGTCGAGGTCGACGTGGAGAGCGACGTCACCGAACTGTTCGTGCTGCTCAGGCCAGTGGACAGCGAGCCGATACCGGTCGAGGTCGACGTCGACAGGCTCGTGATGCTCGACGTCGTCGTGCTTGCAACCGCGTAGAGCTGGCTACCGTTGATGGCGTCGGTGCTGGTCCCGCTGACGAGGCCTGCCGCGACGTTCTGGATGCGGCGCTCCGCGTTCGGCTGGCCGACGCTGACAATGCCGCCCGCCGGCGTCCCGGCCTGGTAGCTGCCGAACGTCTGGCCGCCGATCGTGGTGCTGCTGACCGCGGTGTTGCCGCCGGTCGTTGTCGACGCGGCGCTGCTCGTCACCGAGTTGCTGCCGAGGGCGATCGAATTCGCGACGTTCGCGGTCGAGCCCACGCCGATGGCGATGGCATTCGAAGCCGAAGCATGGGCGTTCTGTGCAAACGCGACCGAACCCGCCCCCGACGCGGTCGAGTTCGAGCCGAGGGCCGTCGCATAGTTGTTCGAGGCCACGGCGGCGGAGCCGACGGCGACCGAGCCGGACGCGCCGCTGGCTGTCGAACCGTTGCCGAGCGCGATGGCGTCTGCGCCTGTCGCACGCGTGGTGGCGGCAAAGCTGCCGGCGGTGCCCATTGCAATTGCACCCGTGCCTGTCGACGTGGCGGAACTGCCGATTGCGATGGAGCCGTTCGTGCCCGTCGCGTTTGCGGAACTGCCGATTGCAACCGCGCTGCTGCTTGCCGTGCTGGTGTTGCCCAGCGCGACGGAGCCGGTGCCGCTCGCCGAATTGCCGTTGCCGAGCGCAAGCGCACCGGAACCGTTCGACGTGTTGTTCGCACCGATCGCCAGCGCACCCGTGCCGGTTGCGCTGTTCGGATCGCCGATCGCAACGGCGCCATCGCCGCTTGCATTCTGCCCCCGACCGATCGCGACCGCACCACCATTGGACGTTGCGGAATTTGCGACAGTCCCCGCCGAGCCGATCGCCACATTCTGGCCTGTGGCGCCTGACGACACCCCATCGCCCTGCGCGATTCCGTAAGCGCCATTGACGGTCGCGCCGCGGCCCAGAGCGATGCCGGAGGTCGCTGCGGAAGCGACGGATGATTGACCGCCGATAGCAATGCCGTCCGCGGCCCCCGACGTTGCGCCACCGCTTGAATTGCTGCCGATCGCAATCGATCCTGCATTCGATGCAACGGCATTGGTGCCGTACGTCGTGGCGTATGCGCCGGTCGCCGAGGCGGCAACACCGATTGCTTGCGCGCCTGTCGCATTGGCGACAGTGCCGTTGTTGCCGATGGCGAGGGAATTCATTCCGCTCGCGGTCGTCTGCGCGCCTATTGCGTTCGAATCCTGGCCATTGGCAATTGCCCTGGTGCCGAAAGCGATCGAATCGCCCTGACTGCTCGTCGACGACGATGAGGCCGACGCTTCATAGCCGATCGCGATCGTTGTTGCGCCCTGTGCCGTTGCGATCGCGGATTTGCCGATCGCGATCGACCCGACATTCGCTGCCGTCGAACCGAAACCGACGGCCGCCGCGTTGGCACCCGACGCAACCGCGCTTGTGCCAAGTGCAACGGCATTACTCGAACCTGTCGCCTGGGCCGAATCCCCCAATGCAATCGAAGAACTACCGGTCGAACTGGAACCCGACCCGATGGCGATCGCCCGGGTACCGCCAGCCTGTGCGCCTGCCACGGCGACAGGAGAAGCCGCGCCGCCTTCGGCAACGAAATCCTGCGCGCCGAGCGCGATCGAGTTGTTTCCGCCAGCGCCCGCACCGCCGCCGATTGCCGTCGCGCCTACACCGCTCGCCGTCGCGCCTACGGTCGTAGCCGACGTCGAGTTTTGAACCGCACCTATCGCAGTCGCACCGGTATTGGTCGCCTGGGAATAGGTTCCCAAAGCAGTGGCAGCGACCTGCGTCGAGGCGGAACTCTCCCCCAACGCGACTGTCCGCCAAGCCGACGTCACGGCACCCATCCCAATCGAGACCCCGCCTCCGGCGGTGCTGGGCGCGGTCGCTTTTGCTCCTTTGCCGATCGCAATGGTGTTCGTCGAATTGGCCGTCGTCGCTTGGCCGATCACGATCGAATTTCCTCCAGTCGCCGACGCAGCCGATCCAATCGCAATCGCCTGACTTCCCGACGCAACAGTAGCCGCGCTGGAAGATCCGTCCGAACCAGAGGACTGTGCAGAACCGATTGCGATCGCATTCGTACCTGCGACGCCATTCAGCGTGGCGACGCTGCCAAGTCGCATTGAATAGGTACCACCGCCAATGTCCGTAACCCCGATCCGTCCGGAATTGACGAATAGCTGGCCACCCAGGCTAAGACCGTAAGATGCGTGGCTGCCACTGATGGTTGTGCCTGCAGGCCCGAAGAACAGAGACTCGTTCGTCTGTGTTGCCGGGTCTAGCGCGCAGTTTGCATTGATCACCTGCCCTGCCGACCCGCCGTCAAAAATACCCCAGCAAGTACTGTCCCTTCCATCATTGACGTACAAGCCACTGGACTGCGCAAGTGTTGGCGCCGCCCCGCCCGCCAACCCGATCGACGCCAAGGCCAGCACCAGCGACTTGAGAGACAACCGCTTCGACACGGCCCCCACGGTTCCTTGCCCGTTGGTTGCCCCGGCACTGTCGCCGCGCGCCAACTCCGACGCCACCACCAACTGTCCCAGCGCCCGATTCCAAACCGTCCGATAGATTCGATTCATTTTAGTTTTCTCCAGACCGCGCACCCCGGCGCAGCGATTCCTGTTCTGTTTTGCCCCGCGCCGACACACGTCTGTTTTCGTGGCGACACACCCCTCGTCACATCTCTCAATCAATCGCCGCCTGTCGGCAATCGATAGTCATCCAGATTTTTTCCCTGCAGCCACGTCGGCGTACGCCCCACACCTGCCCACGTCTTTCCGCTCTCCGGATCCAGGTATTTGGGTGCGCGCCTACGGCCTTTCCTGCCCGAATCCCGGCCCGCGTACAAAGCCATCGCGATGTCGTCGAGCGATATTCCATACGTCGTCATCCGATGCACTATTTCTTGCAGAACACCGCACACCTCCCGCCGCCTGGCCAGATCGATCGTCGATTGCAACCTTTCCTTCTTCTTAAGCAGCTCTAAATAACTGCCATCCATCGGACCGCTCATAACCTGCACCCTCGACCATTTCTCGCGAGCTCTCCGGCCTTTCAAGTCGGCAATACTTCGCCTCTTCGGATTGCCCTCCCGTGCTGAACTCCAAGGCAATAAATCGTCAATATCATTCGCCTGTATTCCCGGCGTGACCGAATCGACCTGAGGGCGCCTATCCTTTCCCTCATCCGTCTTCGTCCGAGCTGCGCGACCGCTGCCTGCCCTCCGTAGAATCCGCCGATCAAACCGCCGCTATAGGCACCATCCACATCGTCCAGCAGCTGTCCGCTCGCAAACTGCGACAGCACCCGCTTCGTGCTCTCCTGCAGGAAGTAAAGCATCCCCTCGCGCAGCACCGCATCCTTGCTCGTCCCTTTAACTTGCATATGCCTTCCTCGCGTCTCCTGAGCACACGTCGGGGATCTATATCCGGGTGCCGAACGGACAGGCGAAATAGCCCCCCTGTATCCAATGCGCGCCCGCCTCTCCGGCCATATGCAAATCCATTTCGGATTCCACACCATCAACTACAACAATCGACGCGAGCTCGCTTGCGAGCCGAACAAGGCCACGCAGCCTCCGCACCCCCGTTTCCGACGCCCGACGCAGGATCGAACTGTCGATTTTCACGATATCCGGCTCGCGCAACTCGATACTGGACGACAAGCCGAATCCGGCGCCAAAATCATCGATCGCGACCCGGCATTTCAGATGCCTCAATCGGTTGCGAAAGCGGCGCGTATGGTTCGGCACACATTTCGCTCGCTCCGATATTTCTATCGTCAACCGGCATGCCACATCAGGGAATTTCTCCAGAGAAATAAACAACGGCTCCCACCATTTGGTCTCTACCGCGCTTTTCCCTGAAATGTTCACACCCAGCGCCAAATCCGGATTGCTCGCCAAGCTGGCAATTGCCATCTCTACGACGTGACAATCAATCCGATTCGTCAGCCCAAGACGCTCCATCGCGGAGAATATGTCCGCCGACCGAAAGGGGCCGTCACTTGATTTAAACGAAAGGTGCGTTTCACACTCTTGATAAAGAACTTTCGTTGGATCACCGAGACCGCGGATCGGCCGACGCCGCAACACCACATCGCCTCGGCTCAGCGCTTCATAGGCCGCTGTTGCGATGTGCAGGTCGCGACGCACACTCGCATCCAGATCGCAACCCGGCACAGCGTTATCGAACTCGCTTCCTTTGGAACCGCCGTGCGCCATCGGCGTGTATTGCGACACACCGCGCCCGAGCGTTTGGACCCATTCGCGGGCGAGCAGATACCGCTGCCTCCCTTCAAGGTCGCTGCCTGCACCGTAGCCGCCCTCCTCAGACAGGACGAATGCACGCTCAGCCAGGTCCCGCGCAATCTGTTCAAGCGCACCGCCGCAACGCTCATGCCACGCGGTCCTTCCATCTGCCGACGAAAACATTTCACACCCCGTGCCGGTAAGCCGCATCGCTCGTTCAACGTCGGCACCGCTCACACATGTTGCGTTCATGAACGCCGACCCAAAAAGGAACCTTTGTGAGAATCTACGAAGAAGGTCACCGCCCATCGACTAAGCCATTGTTTCGATAAGAGTTTTGCGTGACCCGGCCGGGCCGGACAAAAAGGTTCCTTTTTGTCCACTACAATATCGTCGTCGTTAACACTTCTTTTCATTTCCCAATCAACAACCGGCCCGTCAAATTCAAATCAAATGAAGAACGACACCGCAAACGTTTGCAATTGTTTTCTCGATTTTTCATGCATAGTTCAGCCATGTTTGAGAATGGCCTGTGTCAAGTCGTCGTCATTCAGAACCGCGTGAGTTCACCGTGAAAATTGGATACGCACGCGTCTCGACTCAAGAGCAGAACCTCGCCCTTCAGAAAGACGCTCTCCGCCGCGCAGGATGCGAGATCATTTACACCGACCAGGGCTTGTCCGGATCGGGATTCAGCCGTCCAGGACTCGATCAGGCGCTCAAACACTTGAAGGCCGGGAGCACGCTTGTCGTATGGCGGCTCGATCGGCTCGGCCGATCTTTATCCAAGTTAGTCGACCTGATTTCGTATCTCGAACGACACAAAATCAAGTTCGCGTCCATTACCGAAGCGATCTCGACCGACTCATCCGGGGGAATGCTCGTATTCCATATGATGGCGGCACTCGCTCAGTTCGAGCGGGCCCTGATCAGCGAGCGCACGCGTGCCGGCATGGCCGCGGCACGGGCCAGAGGCACAAAGCTCGGACGAAAACCCGCGCTGACCGAATCGCAGGAGCGCCAGGCACTTCGTCTGCTCGAAACACATTCCGTTACTTCGGTAGCGGAACGCTTCCACGTTCATCCACGCACACTTCGGCGCTTATGCGTGCGACATCAGGCGGCGCAAACGCAATCCGGCAGGTCGGAAAAGCGTTGAGTCTTCAGATGGAACGGGGGCGCTGATTTTCGTGCACATGAAGCACGTTTCGCATCATTCTCGTTCCGGCGCCCCCAGCCGGCGGCAACACGGCCGGCATGCGGCCAACGGCAGCGATGCCTGTCGGGCCGCACAACAACAGCAACCGGGCCCCGTGCATCACTGAGTAGACGCCTGCATGGCGATGCACGGGTGACCAGCCTGCTCCCTGCCGTAACGTAGCGAAACCCGGAGTTCTCGGCCCCGAGCCGGGACGGCAGTTCGATTGCTGCTTTGCCGATCCGTTTCAAGATAAGAAAATCTTGCTCAAACGAGAATTGTATGGTACCCCGCGCCTCGAAAGCGCAGAGCCCTGGTTTCCCGTATGTTCGCGTTCGCCGATTCCAACGCACTAGTCGCTTGTCAGGCGCCAAGCGTGAGCCGTGTCACCAGCGCGGCCACCAAGGCCGGCAACATCACGCACACCCCGACCGCGAGAAATTCCCCGAAGCCGACCCGCTGCCCTTCGCGCCGGATCGCCGCGAGCCACAGAATCGTCGCAAGCGATCCGGTGACGGACAGATTCGGGCCCAGGTCGACGCCGATGAGAATGGCGCCGATCACCGTCTGCGGACTGTGCGCGGCGCCGATCGTCGAACTCGCGATCAGTCCGGCGGGCAGGTTGTTGACCAGGTTCGACGCGAGCGCGATGCCCGATGCGGCTGCGGCAGCCTGCTCGCCGCTGGCCGTCCACGCGCGCAGCAGCCCGGCCAGTGAGCGCACCGCACCGTTCCGGTCGAGCGCCTCGACGAGCACGAACAATCCCGCGACGAGCGGCAGCACGCTCCATGAAATTTCGCGAACGATCGGCACGCACGCCGCGCGATCCCGATACAGGACGCACGCGGCGGTGACGCATCCCGCGACCGCGGTCGGTAACCCGAGCGGACGATCCATCATCGACACCGCCATCAGCGCAACGGCCGTGACCGCGATGCCGGCCAGCGCAATGCGCGCGCCGCCGGTGAGCGGCAGCACCGGCAAACCCGACGCGCAACGGCCGCGAAGCGCATGTCGCTGCGTCATCCGAAGCATCACGAACGTGCACGCGATCGACGCGACGGACGGTAGTGCGAAATGGGCCAGCCATTCGCCGAGCGCGGGCATGCGCGAACCGTACAGCACGAGATTCGCCGGGTTCGAGATCGGCAGCACGAAGCTTGCCGCGTTGGCGACGAACGCACAGATGTACAGCAGCGGCATCGGGTCGGCCTTGGCGCGACGGGCGGCCGCGAAGACGGCCGGCGTCAGCACGACCGCGGTTGCATCGTTCGACAGAAAAATCGTCGTCACGGTGCCGACCAGATAGACGAGCGCGAACAATCGCCGGGGCGACCCCTGCGCGAGATTGACGACGTGCGTCGCGACCCAGTCGAACAGCCCTTCACGACGCGCGACTTCGGACAACAGCATCATGCCGGTCAGGAACAGATTTTGCGGACGATTCGCGCCGTCACGCCGGACGAAAAATCGCGTATACCTTTGCGACGTGCCCAAGACTTTCCCAACTGCACTTCGCACCTTGCTCGACGAGAAAGATGTCGCCGCGAGAAAACGTTGCACGGCGACCTGCTTCGTCGACAAACGTCACACTGCCTTCGAGCAGGTACATGAGTTCGTAATGGTGGTAAAGCATTGCGGTCCGATGATAGGGAGTTGAATCCCAGGTCCCGCAGGTAAATTGCCCGTCGGCCGAACGATAGTCGGTCTGATTGCGGCATTGGGGAGTCGGCGTGAGTAGCAGTTCCGCGAGGGGCGCGCCCGATGGCGCTAACTGCGGGGCACCGTCGATCGGCACGATGGTGCCGTCGGCACTGCCGCCGTTCTGGTAACGCATGAATATGATTGATGTGGGCCCTGTCGCTGCCCAAGAATACGCCGCTCCCTGACGTAGCACCGCGCTATCGCCCGGCCGCAGCATGAGCGCGTGCTCACCTTGCGTGAAGGTTACCGCTCCTTCCGAGACGACGACGAATTCGTCTGCTGGCTGGAACGACACTGTCCCACTGTCTTGTGCGAGCGTAATGGCACCAGCGGTTACCAGGCCTGGTGGCAAATCCAGTAAGCGGCGGCTGGACTGGAAGCGATCATCACTAGGCAAATCGCAAGATGCGACACCCTGGCTCGCATCCGACGCGAATACTTTCATATCGATGAAGGATCGAGGGCGGCTTTGCAGCGCTGCTAGTCGCTGCATTTCGGGCATGGCACCGTTGGATAGGTCTCGTTCAACTTTCACTTTACTTCCTCCAGTTTGCGCACCGAATGATCGATGCGCTGTAAGGTTCGGCCAAGTCTCACGACGGTCACACCCGGCCGCAATTGACGCAGAGACGGCATGACGAGGACGCAGTCGTCGTACGGCGTGGTAACGGCCTGTCCGTCTGACCAACCGATCACCGTACCGGTCTTCGAGAAGACTTCGAGGCCCGTGTACGGCCCCGCGAAACGAAAATCCATGCTCTGCGCAACAACCGGTTCCGTCACACGCACAACGGACATTGCGTCGGGAAGCGCTACGAGCCATCCGGCCGGCAAATCGTTTTTGTCGGCCACACCTGTCAGCAAGAGAAATCGAGCGGTACAGTCGCGGGCCACCGTGACCGCGCTCCTCTCCCAGTGCTGCCCGCATTCGATGAGGAGGGCGCTTTTCGCGCTTGTTTGATCGCCGAAGCCTCCGTAATCGCGCATCCTCCGTCCTTCGGGATGGCCTTCGTCACAGATGACCGTGCCTGGCGTGCCCAAATCTATCGCGAACTCGGTGCCCTTTCGCAGCGGGCCAGCCACGATCAGCGGCGCGCTCTTTTCGTGCATCGAGTGCAGATCGAGCAGCAAATCGACGGTGTCGAGCACTGGCCGCATTGCGCGGGCGCGATCAAGCTCCGACGAGCGCATCGCGAGATCGTCGAGCGTCGAAGCGGCCCATACCCGATTAAAGTCCTGGTCGACAAAACGGGCCTTGTCCGGCACTGCGGGATCGAAACGCGCATAGGCGGCCACGTTCGCAAACGACAGCGTCATGCTGCCGCGACGGGGCCGTAACCGCGCGCGCAACAGTTCGTCGACGACGATCGCGCCACACACCTCGTTACCGTGTGTCAGAGCGTTGATCATCACGTGCGGGCCGGTTACACCGGAATCAAACGTATAGACGTAAGGGACGCCCGTATTACCAGAGGCATGTGCGGAGATATCGGGAAAGTCGATTTCGATCGGATAGGCATCCATCGTCATTCCAGGCCGCCCTGACATAGATATTTGATCGACAGATAATCGTCGAGTCCATACTTCGACCCTTCGCGGCCATAACCCGATTCCTTCACGCCGCCGAACGGTGCCGCTTCCGACGCCAGCGCGCCCTCGTTGATACCGACGATCCCGGCCTCGAGCGCCCGCGAGACGCGATCGATGCGACGCATATCCTGGCTATAGAAGTACGACGCGAGGCCGAACGGCGTATCGTTCGCGGCCTGCACGGCCTGTTGTTCCGTATCGAATGGAAAGAGCGGCACGACCGGGCCGAACGTTTCCTCGTTGAAAAGCAGCATGTCCGATGTTGCGTCGGCGAGCACCGTTGGTGCGTAGTACCGCGGTCCGAGTTCAGTGAGCGCCTTGCCGCCCGTCAACACGCGCGCACCGTTTGCGACTGCATCATCAACGTGCTGTGCGATTTTCTCGATTGCACGCAAGTTGATCATCGGACCGATCTGCGAAGTCGCATCGCTGGCGGGACCAACGCGCAGTTCGGCTACCTTTGCACTCAACAGGGTAGAAAAGCGCGCGTAGACGCTACGCTGAACGTACACGCGGTTAGGGCTGACGCAGGTCTGGCCGCCGTTTCGGAACTTAGCCGCAAGGAGGCCCGCCACCGCCGCGTCGAGATCCGCATCCTCGAATACGATAAACGGCGCGTTGCCGCCCAACTCCAGGGAGGCCTTCTTCAGCGTGGTGGCCGACTCACGTGCGAGATACTTACCCACCGGCGTGGAGCCAGTAAAGGTGATCTTGCGCACGCGCCCATCCGCGAGCCATTCGCCAACGGCCTCGACGGTCGACTCGCGCGACGCTGAAATCAAATTGAGCACGCCGTCAGGCACACCCGCCTGATGAGCGAGCATGACCAGCGCGATCGCGGTGAGCGGCGTATCTTCGGCAGGTTTCGCGACGACGGTGCAGCCGGCGGCCAACGCCGGCGCGATCTTGCGCGCGATCATCGCCATCGGGAAATTCCACGGCGTAATAGCCGCCACGACACCGACCGGCTCTTTGATTGCGCTCATGCGCTTGCCGCGCTGCTGCTGAGCAATGAGGTCGCCGTAGATGCGCGTGGCTTCGTCGGCGAACCACGCGACGTACGAAGCGCCGTACGCAACCTCGCCGCGCCCCTCGGCGAGCGGCTTCCCTTGTTCGAGAGAGATTAGCGCGGCAAGCGCATCTTGCTGCTCAACGATGAGAGCATGCCAGCGGCGCAGTATGGCCGCGCGTTCCTTGGGTAGCATCGCGCGCCACGCAGGCAACGCCGCGGCGGCGGCGTCTGCTGCGGCACGCGCATCGGCGGGGCCGCTATCGGCTACCTCGGCGATCAGTTTTCCAGTAGCGGGATCAATCACCGCGAAGCGACGTCCACTCGCCGCGGCGGCCCATTGCCCATTGATGAAATTCTCCGCGCGAATCAGTGCGCGCGCTTGCTGTTCGAGATTGATGCTCATTGGAACGCTTCCTGTGCATGAGTTTGTGCTGCGTGGCAACAGCAGTTCGATGGCCTTAATATCCGCGCGCCCGATCGATTTCACCGATCATCGGTTTGCGCGCCCAGTGACGGCGCAGGTTTTCCAGCACTGCGTCGGCGGCTGTAACGGCGCACGTCGCGCTCGCGATATGCGGTGTGATGCGTACCCGAGGCTGAATCCAAAGCGGGTGGTCTGGAGGCAAGGGCTCCGGATCAGTTACGTCGACGACCGCACTATGAATGTGACCGCGCTCCATTGCATCGAGCAGATCGCCCGCTACCAGCTGCGGCCCGCGGCCTACATGCACGATCGACGCGCCTTCGGGTAACTCGGAAAAAATGCGTTCGGAAAGCAAACCGCGTGTCGCGTCGGTGAGCGGGACCAGGCAAACGAGCACGTCGGTGCGCGCGAGAAACGCATCGAGTGCGGCGTCGCCAGCGAAGCATTCAACGCCCTCGATGTCCCGCCGCGAACGGCTCCATCCGGCGCATGCGAACCCGAAGAGTCGCAGTCGTTCGAGTACCGCGGTCCCGAGCACGCCAAGCCCCAGCACACCAACGCGCCGTGTGGCGGCCGGCCGCAGCGGCATCGGCTTCCAAACGCGTACCTGTTGCTGCAGCGCGTAATCGAACAGATCGCGATGAATCGCGAGCACCGCTTCCGTGACGTACTCGACCATGCCGTCGACAATGCCTGGCTCGATCATGCGTACGACGGGCAGATGGGTGGGAATGCGGGTGAGATCGAGCTGGTCGACGCCCGCACCAATTGAGAACACGACTTCCAGATTGGGCAGCGTGACGGGGAGATCATCCGGTTGCCAGGCAATTAAATAGCGGATCGCGGATGGGTCGCCGATGTCCGGCCATATGCGAAACGCAAGGTCTGGGGCGAGTTGAGCGAAGCGCTCGGCCCATACCGCACCTCGCACCGGATCGGACTTGTATAGCACGGTCATCGCCGCTTACCCCATCGCCTGATTGATGATGCCGAATACGCCATATATCGCGTCCGGTTTGCCGCTGTGCCGCTCTGCCGGCTCATTGCGCACCATCTTCACAACCGTGTCGATGCGCTTCACGCCAACCGCGTTCAACCAATCGGTGAGGCCGCCCTCCCTTGGCACGTCGATGCGCACGAATTCGCCGGAGTACATCGCGAGCCAGTGGGCGATCAGCGCCTTCGCTCGCCCATCGCCTGGCGAGTGTGCTGCCACGACGGGACCAATTGCGTAACCGCGACCAAAGCGGCGAAACAGCGCAAAACCCACTAATTCACCGGCGCGTTCGAGCACGACACCCTGCGCAACATCGAGCAGTACGGGGATGATTTGGCTGCGATCCAGCCCGCTCGCACGCGACGCAAGTTCGATGACCAGTGGTACGTCGTCGCGTTTCAGCGAACGCAGTTGCTCTCCAGCCGGGGGCGTGACGCGCGGGACATTGCTGACGGCGCCTTGATGCTGATCGACCGTGCCGCACGCTTCGAAACCGAGTCTTTCGTAGAGCGGCTTGCCGGCGGGCGTAGCATGTAGGAACGTGACGCGGTTACCGAGCACCTCGAGCACCAGTTCCATCAACTGCCGGCCGATACCGCGCCCCTGCGCTTCGGGAGACACAATGACCAGGCCGAGCGTGCCACCATCGGTACCGCACTGCCAGCAGAGTGCCGTGCCGATCACTTCGCCGTCATCCTGCGCGACGAACCCGCTGCCGGCGGCGAACATCAATTGCCAATCTTCCGCTCGATGGGGCCAGCCGGCGGCCAGTGACAGTGCATGCGCAGCAATGATGTCGGTGGACTCGAAAGCACGGTAGGTCGGTGCATTCTTTACGGATAGTGTGGACACGAGAACTCCTGCAGCGGCATGTCGGCCTCGACAGATCCATCGCCGCGAAGCGGGTCGGTGCATCGTTGTTAACTGCGATAGAGTCACAGTCGAGTGTTCGGCAAAATATGGCACTATTCAATATAATGATCAAGAGATTCTTCCCGTTCATCGCGCTGACGGGAGGTCGCGCCGCCTCGGGTCGAATGCCGGCACGAGCGAGCCAGCGAATGAAGGTCAACTGCGATGCGCCCCGGGAAGGGTATTGAACCGTTTCAACAGAGGTTTGCATGAAGCCAGCACCGGTGAGGAAGAAAGACGTAACTGAACTGCATCATTCTGACGTCGGAGGCCGCCTACGGGCCCTGCGCATCGAGCAAGGATTGTCCGTCAACGAACTTGCCATGCGCGCCGGTGTGTCGGTCGGTACGGTGAGTCAGGTCGAGCGCAACAAGGCGAATCCGTCGGTGCGAATTCTCGAGCGCCTAAGGCAGGCGTTGTCGGTACCGCTTTCCGCGCTGCTGGAGGACGATGACGCAGCGTCGGATCCGATCGTCGGCGACTTCGTGCGCAAGGCGACCGAGCGGCCGCTGTTCGACGTCGGCAAGCAAGGCGTGCAAAAAGAGCTACTGTCGCCGCACGGAAATCATGACCTCAAGATGATGATCATCCTGCTCCCAGCAGGAGCAGGGTCCGATGAAGTGCTCGTTGGCGTGGGTGAAAAAGCAGGGCTCGTGCTCGAAGGCACAATCGTCCTGAATGTCGGTGACCGCCGCGCCGTGCTGCGCGCTGGCGATAGCTTCCAGTTCGAGAGCACTGTGCCGCACAGCGTGCGCAACGAGAGCAACGAGATGGCGCGCGTGCTGTGGGTCATGAACACGCAGCCACCAGTCGTTCATTTGTGAGTCCCGCGCTCTTGCTCGTGAGGCACCGGAGTCGGGCACGACGACTTGCCGCATCGCCGATTCGCCTTGCGACGCAGCGCACGATGGTCAGTCTCAACTGACTGTCGCCATTGCCGCGTGAGCGGCATTTGGATTGACTGGCGGCAAACGAACCCTACCGCACCGCACAACGAAAATTTCCCGATTTCTTTTTTGATCGCTAGCAATTCACTGAACGATCAATATAATGAACGCCATCAGATGCTTGTTCATTGCATGTCCCGCGCCTGACAAGCCGTGCAACTTGCGGTGACGTGGGGAATGAAACCTGGCGTCGCCGCTACTCCAGATTTTGAGGTTAGGTCGAGCATGTCTACCCCGCCACTCGATTTTGATCCGGCTACAGTCTCGTTGCCTCAGGGGCATTTCATTGGCGGCAGGTACTATTCAACCAATGAGACGCCGATCGCTGTTTACCGACCTTCCGACGGTCAGTTGCTCGGCCATATCCCCGATGCCTCCGCAGACACTATTGACTATGCGGTGAGCACCGCGGTGCAGGCATGGAAGACGAGCGACTGGGCAACGCAACCGCCACGCGAGCGAGCGAGAGTACTGAGTCGCTGGGCAGATTTAATCGATCGGAATGCTGTGAGCCTCGCGCAGTTGGAGGCGGTCAGCTCGACGCGCCCCGTCGCCGAGGCGTACGCATCCGATGTGCCATTTACCGCAGAGGCGATCCGCTTTTTCGCTGAGCTCGCCGACAAACTTGGCGGCGAGTTCGCGGCAACGCGCCGCGAAAGTGCGGGATTCGTGACATCGGAACCCTATGGGGTGATCGGTGCAATCACACCGTGGAATTTCCCGCTGTCGATGTGCTCCTGGAAGTGCGGACCCGCGCTCGCCGCCGGGAACGCGGTCGTGTTGAAGCCGTCGGAACTGACGCCGTTCTCTACGCTCAGGTTGGCGGAACTGGCAGTCGAAGCGGGCATGCCGCCCGGCATCTTCAACGTGGTGAACGGCCGTGGTGCAACGACCGGAGCCGCGATTACCCGCCACCCCGATATTTCGAAGATCAGCTTCACCGGTTCCACGCGAACCGGTGCTGCGATCATGAGCGACGCGGCTTTGCATGGCACGAAGCCCGTGACGCTCGAGCTGGGCGGGAAAAGCCCCCAACTCGTGTTCGAACAAGTACCGGACTTGGAGCACGCAGCGCGCTGTATAGCGCGAGGATTCACCAGCAATGGGGGCCAAGCATGCGTTGCCGGTACGCGGCTTATCGCGCACAGGCGCATCGCCGAGCCGCTGCTCGAAGCGGTACAGCGCAACTTGGCGAATATCGCCCCAGGGCCACTATGGCGGAGCACGACTCACTATTCACCCATCATCAGCCGAAGCCAAGCTGATCGGATAGAGTCCCTCATCGACGAGAGTCTAGCGAGCGGCGCCGAACTCATCTTCGGAGGTGGCTACTTCGAAGATACAGACGGCGGCTATTTCCACCGACCGACCCTCCTGGCGAATGTGACCGATTCGACGCCGGCGGTGCAGCAGGAATTGTTCGGTCCGGTGCTGACCGTTCAGACCTTTGAGGACGAGGATGAAGGCATCGCACTTGCCGGCCACCCGACATACGGGTTGTGTGCGGGTGTCCATACGAGCGACATTGGGCAAGCGATGCGCGCTATGCGCCGAATTGCTGCTGGTACCGTCTGGATAAATCGCTATGGTCGCAGCGGGGACATGATTATTCCCACCGGGGGATTCAAACAGTCGGGTATCGGGAAAGATCTCGGGCGCCAAGCGCTGGAAGCCAGCATGCGATACAAGAGCGTGCTGATCGATTTTGATCGAATGTGACGGTGGGTAGAAGTTGATCGACACCGCAATGAATGGTTTTGCTCGTTGCTTGACACCGGGGTGTGAAGGAGGCCGAACGTCTTGTATGCATGCTTTTGCCGCACGTGGATGAAGCAATTTTCTCAAGGATAGACCATGTTCCAATATACGCCGCAAAGTGCTTCGGGGAAGCACGTCCGTTTCTTCCAGCGCATTCTCGTTGCTGCCGCCGTAGCCGTAGCAACGGTCTGCGGAGCCAGCCAGGCATGGGCAGCGCAAATCAACGTTTCCGCCGGAACCACGCCGTCCAGCGTTCCCAACGCGTTCTTGAACATCAAGACAAATCAGATTGAAGGCGTCATGCCGGATGTCATTCGCGCAATTGGGCAGCGCGAGGGCTTCGACGTGTCGTTCAATGTCATTCCATTCTCCGCATTGATCCAGTCAGTCGTTTCCGACAAGATCGACCTCATCGTGGCCGGTATGACACCGACGCCGAAGCGAGAAGAGGTGATCGCTTTCTCTCAACCCGTGGCTTTTTTTGGCAAGGGGATCATCGTCAGCGCCTCCGATAAGAATACCTATCGGACAATTGACGATCTGAAAGGCACGGTGATCGGCGCCGGCGCCGGCGAGGAAACCTCGGACGAGCTTGTGAAGCTCGGCATCTTCAAGGAAGTGAAGTTGTATAACACTGCCGCCGATATGGCCCGTGATGTCACGCTTGGTCGCATTACGGCAGGATTCAATGATTATCCGATCTGGAAGGCACAGGAGGCTGCCGGTACGCTGCAGGGTTGTCGTGTCGTCGATGGCTTCAAACCGCTTCGAAAGGTACCGATTGCATTCGGCGTCAAGAAAGGAAATGCCGCCTTGCTGTCAAAGATCAACGACGGGCTGGCCAAGATCAAGGCGGACGGAACGTTGGACAAGATCCTGAAGAAATGGAATTACGTGGATTGACGTGCCGGATGTCGATGGACGATGACAGGAGGGCATAGTGATGCGCGTCTTCGGTCGGATCGAATGGGACTCGATCCGACTTGCCAGATGCGCATGAGTATGACCGTTGGGTAAGGAGACGGCCGGTCTGCCGCATAGTCCGAGCGTAGCTATCGAGATCATCCGCTCTTGATAGCTACAATTAAAAACGGCGCCGGTCTTTAAGTACAAACGATTATTGGAAAGGCGAAACATGCGTTGGAGCGACATGGTCGATTTTGTCCCCATCCTGCTGCAAGGGGCCGGGATGACCGTCTTTATCACGATCAGCTGCCTGATTCTCAGTACCGTGCTGGGTCTCGTTTGGGCGCTTCTGAAGATGTCGCGGCACGCGCCGGTCAGGCGCGCGGCCACCACGTTGATCAACGTGGTGCGGGGGCTGCCGATGATCGTGTTGCTGTTTTATATCTACTTTGTACTGCCCTCGATCGGGCTACAAATGAGTGCCTTGCAGGCGAGCATCATCGGCTTGGCGTTTGGGTACTCCACGTACGTCGCCGAAATCATTCGATCCGGCATCGAATCCGTTGATCCGGGTCAATACGAAGCAGCCCAATCCATCGGAATGGGGCGCATCAAGACGATGACGCGGGTGATTCTTCCCCAAGCCATCAAGGTCGCCTTGCCGCCTTATAGCAACACGCTCGTGTCGATGCTCAAGGATTCGTCACTGGCATCGACGATCACCGTCTCCGAGATGACGCGTCAAGGCTCACTGATCGCGGCCGCGACCTTCCAGAATCTTGAGGTCTACACGCTCGTGGCGATCGGATATCTCGCCATGAGCCTTCCGTTGATGAGTTTGACGAAGGCGCTCGAGCGGCGCTTCGGTAAACACAAGGTGAAGTGAGGCGGCAAATGATCGAGATCAAGGACGTACATAAGAGCTTTGGCGACGTGCCTGTGCTCAAAGGCATTACGTTGAAGGTGAACGAGGGCGAGGTGGTGTGTCTGATCGGGGCATCGGGCTCCGGCAAGTCGACGCTGCTTCGATGCATCAATGCCCTGGAGTCGTACGATTCGGGCGAGATCAAATTGCTGGATCAGATAGTCGAGCAGCGCTCACGCCATATCAATCAGCTTCGCACTCAAGTCGGCATGGTGTTCCAGCGCTTCAACCTGTTCCCGCACCGTACCGCCGTGGAAAACGTGATGGAGGGGCCGGTGCATGTCAAGCGCGAGCCGGTCGAGCAGGCGCGACGCGAGGCGATCGAGTTGCTGCATAAGGTTGGACTCGGCCAGAAAATCGATGCTTATCCCCATCAACTGTCGGGCGGCCAGCAGCAACGGGTGGCGATCGCGCGATCGCTGGCGATGAAGCCGAGGGCCATTTTATTCGACGAGCCCACTTCAGCGCTGGACCCCGAACTTGTGGGCGAAGTGCTGAGCGTGATGCGCACGCTGGCGCGCGAAGGGATGACAATGCTGGTCGTCACGCACGAAATGGGCTTTGCCCGTGAAGTGGCCGATCGCGTGTGCTTCCTGCATGCTGGCCTCATCATCGAAGAGGGCAATGCCAACGACGTACTGGGTTCGCCACGCGAAGCGCGGACCCGGGAATTTCTGCGGCACGTATTGACGCACCGCGCCGAGGACCCGCACGCGCATGACGGTGGCACCGGAGCCGTGGCATGAACGGGTACGCTGTCAATCGAACGATGGAAGTTTGTGATGCTTAGAATCGAAGAGGTGTACGACACCCCTGAATTTACGGGTGCAGCCGAGGTGGTTGTGATCGGCGCCGGGATCATCGGGACATCCACCGCGTACGAATTGGCGCGACGCGGTGTCTCTGTCGCACTGGTCGACAAAGGCATCGTGGGCGGGGAGCAATCCGGGCGCAACTGGGGCTGGGTGCGCCAGCAGAACCGCGACATCTTCGAACTGCCTCTTGCGATGCGCAGCCTTCGTCGCTGGAGTGAATTGCGAGACGAAATTCAGATCGACCCGGGCTTTCGCCGCGAAGGTATTTTTTATGTCAGCGACGACGCAAAAGCCATCGCTCAATGGGAAGCCTGGTGCAGGCAAGCGCGCGAGATCGGGTTTGTCAGTCATATGCTCAGTTCGAGCGAGGTCAACAGCCGTGCGCCCCAGGGCGGTCCTCGGTACGCTGGTGGGGTTTGGTCGCCCGACGACGGCCGCGCTGAGCCTTCGCGTGCAGCCCCGGCCCTTGCCGAGGGCGCGAAGCGCCGGGGTGCCCTGCTCTATCAAAATTGCGCGGCACGTGGTTTGGAACTCAGTGCAGGGCGCGTTAGCGGTGTGTGGACAGAGCGCGGCCTGATCAAGGCGAGCACGGTGGTATGCGCCGGAGGTGCGTGGAGTTCACGCTTTTGCAGGCGTCACGAAATCGACCTCCCAGCCGTCAACGTCATTGGAACGGCTATGCGTACGTCCGTCGCAGCAAACGTGGTCAACGGTTGCTTCAGCGGTCCCGGGTTTGCACTTCGTCGCCGCCTGGATGGCGGATATACGCTGGCTGTTCCGGGTTTTGGGCGCATCGACTTGGCGCCGCTTGGCCTGAAACACGCGTTGCGGTATTACCGCAATTATCGGAACGACATTGGCAAGAAGCTCAAGTACCGCCTTGCAACGCCCTGGTTCGAAGGTCCCGAGGCATCGGCAACTTGGCAATTCGACCAGACCTCTCCGTTTGAACGCTGCCGTGTGCTCGACCCCAAGCCCGATCTCGAGTTCGTGAAAGTTGCTTTGGACAACGTCAAGCGCGCTATCCCACAGTTGGGCGACCTGCGGGTGGTGCATGCTTGGGCCGGGGCGATCGACACGACGCCCGACCTCATTCCCATCATCTCCGATATCGCGACACTTCCGGGATTCTACGTCGCCACCGGATTCAGCGGTCATGGGTTCGCGTTGGGCCCGGCGGCTGGAGAACTGGTTGCCGATATGGTCACGGGCGCGAAACCCTTGATGGATGTTTCTCCTTACCGATTGAGCCGTTTCACGGACGGCACGTCCATCAAGATTCCGGAAATGATGTGACAGCGCATGTTGTTGGCACTGTTCCGTTAGTCGCTTACGACTCGCGGCGGGTGCGACGGACCCGCCCTTCGCCATGTCGAGCGTTCTCGCACGGCCCTCATCAAGCGCGCGCATGACCATTTTGGCGGGGCCTCGACGGTTGTTGAATACAACTGCCACATCCCGCTGTAAAGCGTTTCCGTTTTATTGAAATCTATTAACAGGAGCGATGTCATGAGGTACGTCTCGACCCGAGGCGCCAGCGCCGATCGGCGGTTTTCCGAGGTCCTGATGGAAGGGTTGGCACCGGACGGTGGCCTATACGTGCCCGCCGCCTACCCCAAGGTCGATGACGCAACGCTCCGGCGTTGGCGCGACTTGACGTATGTCGAACTCGCCTTCGAGATTCTCTCGCTGTATATCGACGATATTCCGGCCGACGAACTACGTGCCATCATCGGCCGCACCTACACTCCGGAAGTCTTCGGCTCGGCGCAGATCGTTCCTTTGCGCACGCTCGACGACTCGATCGCCTTGCTGAACCTGTCCAATGGCCCGACGTTCGCCTTCAAGGACATGGCAATGCAGCTTCTCGGAAACCTGTTCGAATCCGAGCTGGGGCGTCGCGGCGTGCAGCTCAATATCCTCGGCGCGACCTCCGGCGACACCGGCAGCGCGGCGGAATACGCGATGCGCGGCAAACGCAATGTCCGAGTGTTCATGTTGAGCCCTCATGGCCGCATGAGTCCGTTCCAGCAGGCGCAGATGTTCAGCCTGCAGGACGAGAACGTCCACAACCTCGCGATCGAGGGCAGCTTCGACACGTGTCAGGACATCGTCAAGGCGGTTTCCGCCGATCTGGCCTTCAAACGGCAATACAGCATCGGCACGGTGAATTCGATCAACTGGGCGCGCCTGCTCGCGCAGGTCGTCTATTACTTTGCCGGCTATTTCCAGGCAACGAATGAGAACAGCGATCGCGTCTCGTTCTGCGTCCCGTCCGGCAATTTCGGCAACATCTGCGCCGGCCACGTCGCCCGCATGATGGGCCTGCCCATCGATAAGCTGGTGTTGGCGACCAATGAGAACGATGTGCTCGACGAATTCTTCAAGACCGGCCGATACCGTGTTCGCGCGAGCAGCGAAACAATGGTGACGTCCAGCCCGTCGATGGACATTTCAAAAGCATCGAACTTTGAACGCTTCGTATTCGACCTGCTGGGCCGGGATGCTCAACGTGTCGCGCAGTTGTTCGGCACGGCGCTTGCGCAGCGTAGCCAGTTCACGCTCACCGCAGAAGAGACATCGCGCATTTCCAGCTACGGTTTTGTGTCGGGCAAGAGTACGCATGCGGACAGGCTGCGCACCATCGCCGAGACCTGGGAACACCATCGCACCATTATCGACCCGCACACCGCCGACGGCGTCAAAGTTGCGCGCGAACATCTTCGGCCGGGCATTCGCACGGTAGTGCTGGAGACCGCATTGCCGCTGAAATTCGCAGACATCATTCACGAGGCGATCGGCCAAACCGTGCCGCGGCCGGCAGCGGTGGCCGACCTCGAACGACGCCCCCGGCGCTGTGAGGTCATCGCGCCGTCGGCCGACGAGGTGATGGCATTCATCGCCCGGCATTGGAACGCCTGAGGCCGTTGATCCGTTGAGAGAGGGTTGCCATGGCTGTATTCACTCCGGTCTCCGAGGAAGAAGCTTCAGCTTTCATCGCGCCGCTGGCACTGGGAGAGGTGATATCGCTGCGCGGTATTCCAAGCGGAATCGAAAACACCAACTATTTTCTGACGACGCGCGCCGGTGAATTCGTGCTCACGCTGTTCGAGCGCCTGGGCGATACGCAGTTGTCGTTCAGCCTGCTTTGGATGCAGCACTTGGCACGAAAGGGAATTCCCGTACCGGAGCCAAGGGCCGATGACGACGGTCGTATCGTGTTCGAACTGAACGGGAAACCCGCTTGTCTCGTGACCAAACTGGATGGGCGGCATTGCCTCGACCCGGAGCGGCAACATTGTGATCAGGTCGGCGAGATGCTGGCGCGTATGCATCAAGCCGGTCACGACTTCTCAATGGAGCAAATCCCCTCGCGAGGCTATGACTGGTGGTTCTGGGCCGCTGATCGGATCGCACCGTTGCTTGACGACGAAAGACGCGACGTTCTTCTCGACGAGCTGCAATTCCAGCGCGCGCTGGCCAATGATAGTCATTACCGGGGACTACCTCGAGGCCCCGTACACGGTGATCTTTTCCGCGATAACGTCTTGTTCGCGCGTGCGGCAGAGACCGGCCATGCAACAGGGGCCGAGAAGCTGACGGGTTTCTTCGACTTTTACTTCGCGGGAACCGACGTAGTGATATTCGACGTGGCGGTGTGCCTGAACGACTGGTGTATCGATCTCCGGTCCGGGGCACTGCTGCCCGCCTTGTCCCGTGCGTTCGTCGAAGCGTACGAGCGCGTCCGCCCTTTGACATCGCTGGAGCGGCATTACTTGCTCGCAGTGCTCCGAGGAGCGGCATTGCGGTTCTGGCTATCGCGCTTGGTGGACCTGCATTTCCCCCGCGATTCTGCGCTGCTCCACGCGCATGATCCAGAGCACTTCTTTCGTGTCCTCTGCCATCACCGCCGCGCGTCGGCGTTTTGATAGCGGAGGCGACGGCTCAACGACGAGATGCCGATGTGACTTTCGCAGTCAAGTACGCAAGCCTCTGTTGTGCGTGTCCATTTGCTTTTCGGTGAATGCACACTCGACAAAATGACCGGACCCGGTCGAATTCCCGCTTTCCGAAGGCCAAGACAGATGTCTATCGACCGCATCGACGCCAACATACTCAGCCTACTCCAGCACAATAATCGCCTGACGTCCGAGGAAATCGGCAACGCAGCCGGGTTATCGCCGACGGCCGTGCAGCGTCGCCTCAAGAGACTTCGCGCGGACGGCGTGATTGAAGCGGATGTGTCGATTGTTCAACCCAAGGCCGTGGGCAGACCCATTTCGATCGTGGTGATGGTAACGCTGGAGCGGGAAAGAGCGGACATTGTCGATCGCTTCAAGCAGTCGATCCGGCAGACCCCCGAGGTCATGAACGGATTTTACGTGACCGGCGATTCCGACTTTCTCCTGATCGTCACGGCCCGAAGCATGGAGGACTATGAGCAGTTCACGCGCAAATTCTTCTATGAAAATCCCGATATCAAGGGATTCAAAACCATGGTGATCATGGATCGGGTCAAGGTCGGCTTCTCCGTGCCAATCGACTTTTCCGACATCGTCGATGAATAGTGGCGAAGCGCTCCCCAGCGTTCCAGATTGCTGAGGCGCCTGCCACGCCACGTCGCGAACTGACTTCGCGCTCAAATTATTGCGGGTCGGTGCGCCGTTGCATCGCTGTTTGAAAGCTGTCGCTCGACAAGTCGTACCGCAAGCAGCGCGAAAAAATTAATCAGCAGGTACAACGCCGAGGCTATCGCGAAGATTTCGATAATGGCGAAGGTCTCGCTCATCAGGCGTTTCGCCTGCCCCGTGATTTCCAGTACTGTAATGGTCGACGCCAGACTGGACTCCTTGATCACAATGGCCACCTCATTGCCGTATGCCGGAAGCGCCTGGCGTAGCGCAAGCGGATACATGATCCGACGCAAGACAGTGCCAGGCGACATGCCGGATGCGAGGGCGGCTTCCATTGCCCCCTTGGGCACCGCGAGAAATGCACCGCGGAAAATCTCCGAGGTATATGCCACGGTATTCAGAAGCACTGTCATCATCGCGCAGTGCAGGCTGTCACCGAATAGCCACCACAGGACAGTCGTATCTTGCACGAACTGCACCTGACCGAAGCCATAGTAGATGATAAAGATCTGGACGAGCATCGGCGTGCCGCGAAAAAATGCGCTGTATGCGTCGCCCAATGCCGCAAGCATGCGCCGAGGACCGATCCGCAAAAGCGCAAGCAGCACCCCGAGGGGAAAGCCGGCAACGACGCCAGCCAGGCCAATCATCAAGGTGACCTTTGCTCCCTGAAACAGCAAGGGCAAGGACATGGCAATCAGTTCATCCATCACCTACCTCCTACAAATCCACGGTTCAGGCTTCGCTCGAGAAAAGCGAACGCTCGTTGGCTCGTCCAGGTAATGAACAGGAAAACAAAGCCGGCGATCATGTAAAACAAGAGCGGACTGTGCGTAATACCCGCTGCAATCGCCGAGATCCGCATGAGCTCCTGCAAACCCACGACAGAAACCAGAGACGTGTCCTTTATGGTCATCTGCCAAACATTGTTCAGGCCGCTCAGTGCATAACGGAACATGAGTGGTGCGATCACACGCCGATAGGTCGTCAGGCGAGAAAAGCCGAGCGCTCGCGCTGCCTCGATAGCCCCGGGTGCAATTGCCTGCAGCGCTCCTCGCAGTACCTCGATCGAATAGGCGGCTGAAATCGCAGCAATCGACAGTGTTCCCATGATAAAGCTGTAGGCTGAACGCAATTCGTCTCGAAAGCCAAAAAAGGCGCCAATTCGATCTACTGTTTCAACCGAACCGAAAAACAGTAAATAAATTACCAGTAGCCCTGGAATGCTGCGAATCACTCCAGTGAAAGCATCGACCCCAGGAGACAGAATCGGAATCCTTCGCCATCGGGCAATTGCGAGTGGTACCGCTATGGCGATGCCGATCAGCATGCCCAGTAGTCCAAGAAGGATGGTGACAATACTGCCCTTGAGAATCGATGTCAGCCAGCCTTGTTGAGTCAGCAACTTTAGGGTTTCGATCAGCATCGCGGCGGGTCACGTCCAAACTTTTATTGATCGTATGCAGGCGGAACCAATAGATCACACCCGCGAGTCCGGTTTGCTTTAAACGTCAAGGCGCACACGGGATCGTGTAATCTTCCTGAAACCATTTGATGCTGATTTTCTTCATCGTGCCATCCTTGATCAACGTGCACAGCGCAGTGTCCACGCGCTTCTTGAACTCAGCATTGCCCTTCCGGATTCCAACACCCATCCCCGTGCCGAGAATTTCAGGATCTTCTTTCTGCCTGACAGCAACAGGGACACGCGTAATCGCCGCGCCGCTCGGAGTCTTCATCACGTCGGCCCACGTCGGGGAATCACTGAACGCTGCATAGAGCCTGCCGCTTTTCAGGTCGCTTACCATCTGATTCACCGAGTCGTAGGATTTGATGTCGGCATTGGCGAAGTGTTTAGCCACATACTTCGCGTAGGTCGTGCCATTGACGACGCCCACGGATTTTCCGTCGAGCGCTTTTCCTATCGCGTCGAGCGACGTTGCCTGCAGGAGGGGCGAACCCTTTTTGACCGCGAAGTACTTCGTGACGCCCGCATAGGGAATCGAAAAGTCGATCTGCTTCTTGCGCGCGTCCGTTATTCCCAACCCTGAGATGACCACGTCGAATTCACCCGCCGAAAGCGAGGGAATCAGCGTATTGAAGGACTGGACAACGAATTTGCACTGCATTTTCAATTCAGTGCAGATCGCACTCGCGACGTCGGCGTCATAACCGGTTACGTTACCACTGGCATCAGCCATGCTGAAGGGAGGTGCGTCGCCCTCTGTCCCGACTGACAAGGTAGCTGCCTGAGCAGGGGCATAAGTCGAGACCAATACTGCGGCGCCCATAAGGAGCGAGAGAAAAGACCATTTCATACAGTTTTCTCCAAACAGTGATCAACGTTTTAATATTCACCAGGCCAATCAGATTAGCGGCTAGTGTTGCGACAAAAAATTACGCACTCGACCAGATTTTGCAGAGGTGAAGATCGCCTCCGGCGTATCGTCTTCCTCAATCTTCCCCTGATGCAGAAAAATCACTCGGGACGATACTTCACGGGCAAAGCGCATTTCATGGGTGACCAGCAGAATCGTATTGCCTTCATCCGCAAGCTTGCGAATGACCTTGAGGACCTCGCCCACCAGTTCCGGATCGAGAGCGGAAGTCGGTTCGTCGAAGAGCACGACACCCGGCTTCATTGCCAAGGATCGAGCGATGGCGACGCGCTGCTGTTGCCCGCCCGAAAGCTGGGATGGGTAGGCGTTGCGCTTTTCTGCCATCCCGACCTTTGCCAACATTTCCATGGCAATCACCTCCGCTTCGCCGCAGCTCATTTTTTTGACAAATCTCAGCGCTTCGGTCACGTTCTGAATCACGGTTCGATGTGGCCAGAGATTGAAGTTCTGGAAGACCATACCGATCTGTTTCCTGAACTCGGGAATCGCCGCTGAATTGACCGATCTGAAAACGCCTTTACGGTCGGCCTCCATCTTGACGGTCTGGCCGCGCAAACTAATCGATCCGGAAGTCGGCATCTCGAGAAAATTGATGCAGCGAAGCAGTGTGCTTTTACCCGACCCAGACGATCCGATCAGAGAAATGACTTCGCCCTGCTTCACCTTTAGATTGATACCGTTCAGAACCAGATCTGCTGCGAAGCGTTTTTTCAGATCGTGGATTTCGAGAATAGGAGTGGCTGTCATGTTCAAGGTCACGTTGATGGAACGAATCCTGGGTCAGGTAAATTTCCAATCTGATCCCGCGACTTATCAAAGTCAGCTTGATTTGCTCAGCTCGCGCGTGACTTGATCGATAGCCCTCCCGGTGATGTCGACCATCTCGTCGATTTCGCTTCGGGTCATCGTCAGCGGCGGCGCAAAACCGAGAATATCGCCGTGAGGCATTGCGCGCGCAATCAGTCCGCGATCGCGCGCTGCCTGCGAAATGCGTGCACCGACTTTCAAGGCCGGATCGAAACGCAGCTTCTTTTCTGGATCAGAAACGAACTCGATCGCGGCCAGCATACCGACGCCTCGCACTTCGCCCACGAACGGCAAATCGCCAAATCGATCCTTGAAGCGATCGAGCATGTAGGCGCCGTTGGATGCCGCCTTCGCGGGAATGTTTTCGGCCTCGACAATGTCGAGAACAGCGTTTGCGGCAGCCACGCTGATTGGATGGCCCGAATAGGTGTAGCCATGCGAGAAGCTGCCAACGCTCGACGTCGCACCTTCCATGACTGCATACACCTTCTCGCTCACAATGCTCGCCGACAACGGGGCATAGGCTGAAGTTAGCCCTTTTGCCACCGTGATCAGATCCGGCTCGATGCCATAAAGCGTCGAACCGAACATTTGTCCGGTGCGCCCAAAACCGGTGACGACTTCGTCTGCAATCAAGAGCACGTCGTACTTCTTCAGCACTGCCTGAATAGCCGGCCAATAGCCATCGGGGGCAGGTATGATGCCCCCCGTGCCAAGCACGGGCTCGCCGATGAATGCACCCACCGTTTCCGGGTCTTCACGCAGAATCATCGCCTCCAGTTCGGCGGCCCGGCGTGCCACGAAGGCCGCCTCGCTTTCCCCCTGCTCCGCCCCCCAGTAATGGTGCGGAACACCCGTGTGAAGGATGCGCGAAGTGGGAAGATCCATGTGGTCATGATAGAAACTCAATCCGGTCATCGACCCCGATACGACCGAACAACCGTGATATCCCCGTTCGCGAGCGATGATTTTCTTCTTCGTCGGCCGGCCGCGTAGATTGTTGTAGTACCACACGAGTTTTGCCTGTGTTTCGTTGGCATCCGATCCAGACAGTCCATAGAACACCTTCGACATCTTCCCTGGAGCCATCTTCACGAGACGGTCCGAAAGCTTCGCCAGTTGCTCCGTCGTATGCGACGCATAGCTATGGTAGTACGCGAGCTTATACGCCTGACGTGCGATGGCCTCCGCCACTTCGGTTCGTCCGTATCCGATGTTGACGCAATAAAGCCCAGCAAAGCCGTCGATATACTCGCGACCAGTTGCGTCCTTGATGCGCACACCATTCCCCGTCTCGACGATAACCGGATCACTCGCACCCGTCGCGTAGTCCTTGAGATAGGTGAACGGGTGCAGCACTGAGCGTCGATCCATCTCAGCAATCTGATCGATATTTTCCACAATAGTCCTTTCGTAATGGGTCTATCAAAGCTTTACTGTCGGCAGCCGGCCACTTCAGACACGTGCGAGATCACCAAAGCAAACGTATTTCGGCTCGAGGAATTCATCGATCCCAAACGTAGAGCCTTCACGGCCAAGGCCAGATTCTTTCCATCCACCGAAGGGGACGGGCGGCCCAGTGAACGAAGCCGTATTCACGGCGACCATTCCGTACTCCAGCGCTGAAGAACAACGAAGCGCGCGGTTCAGGTCGGCAGTAAAGACATATGCGGCGAGGCCCATTTCCGACGCATTCGCGCGCCGGACGACTTCCGCCTCATCGTTGAACGGCAGGATGGCCGCAACGGGTCCAAACGTCTCTTCGCGCGCAATCAGCATGTCGTCGGAGACATCGCACAAGGCAGTGGGCGTGACAAACTTGCCGCAGATGCCCGAACTGCCTCCTGCCAGAACACGCGCCCCCTGATGAACCGCGTCATCGATATGCGACCTGCACTTGTCCGCGACAGTCTGCTTGGTCATGGGGCCGATATCGGTGTCGGGAGAAAGACCCGGGCCTACCTTTAATGCACTGACTCGCCTCGCGAACCGGTCGCAGAATGCGTCGTAGATGCCACGTTGGACATAGATGCGATTTGCCGCGAGACAGTCCTGACCCGACGTTGCGAATTTGGCTGACATGCAGCTATCGACGGCGGCATCGAGATCGACGTCGTCGAAAACGATGGCCGGCGCATGTCCGCCCAGTTCCATCGAAATCTTTTTCACTGTTGCGCCGGACTGCGCATAAAGCTTTTTTCCGATCGCAGTCGAACCGGTGAAGCTCACTGCGCGCACGCGGCAGTCCGCCGAGATGACATCGGCAAATTGCTCACCGTCGCCGTGGAGAACTTGAAAAACACCATCGGGAAAGCCAGCGTCTTTGGCCAGCGCGTAGAGCGCAAAGGCAGACAGCGGCGTTTCCGGTGCGGGTTTGACGATGACCGGGCAACCGGCCGCCAATGCCGCTGCCGCCTTGCGCGCAATCATCGCCATTGGGAAATTCCACGGCGTGATCGCGACCGTGATGCCGACTGGCTGCTTCGAAACCCATCCAAGGCTCGACGGCTTATGGGCCGTCATCGATTGACCGCAGATCCGGATCGCCTCGTCTGCAAACCAATCGATGAATGCGACACCGTAGGCAATCTCGCCTACAGCTTCGGCTAGCGGTTTTCCCTGCTCCGCGCTAAGGACCTGCGCCAATACCCGACTCTCGCGACGAATGGCCTCCGCCCATGCGCGCAGCAACGTGCGGCGCTCCTCCGCCAGACGACTCCGCCAAGCGGTAAACGCACGATCAGCCTCATCGATCGCTGCACGCATCGCGTCTTGACCGTGATAAGTGACCCGGGCCAGACATTTACCCGTAGCGGGGTCTCGAACCAGCTCCGCCTCGTCCGAAGGCAGGCTGTGTCTTGCATCGGGTTCTGTCGGCAGCAACTCGATTCCTAGGGCCGAGCACGCAAAAAGCCGATGTACCTCAGTGCAGTCAAGCGCTGCACACGCAAGATTTGCAACCACGATTCACCTCGTTTCGTTTCGACGTGAAAATTTTATTCACGCAATATTTTCGAAAAGAAACGTTGAATGAATTCTTGGCGCAGTTTTTCTGCAAATTTATCGAGCAAATCGATGTTTTTCGACGCGCAGCCAAGGAGCGGGCAACTCAGGCTTGTGCCCTGTCCCCCGTTCGCGAGCAGGGCGAGGTGCGGGTGTGTGGCATGTCAGGCATCAGCGTGGATGCCGACTCAACTCGGAACGATGCAGCCAACTGAATATAAGGGTCACAGATAGCCGGCTCTCGCAGTATCTGGTGCGCTGTTCCATGCCTATGCTGACCAGCGTCGGCTAAGCGTGCGAAACGCCTACCGGAATCCCGATATCAAGCAGAGATCCTGCGTGATATCACAGAAAACGCAGCTTTTGAGTGATTGAACCTCCGTTTTCGCTGTCGTCCGGAAAATTGACGCTCATAAACTTCCCGCATTGCCATCCTGCAATCGTTGACCTCCTGATCTACTGATATGTCGTCATTCATCCGCTTCGACTTTGAAAATCTCGGCACGCCTCGCATCGGGGCTCCTCTTCCTGAGCGCGCAATCGAAGGCTCGCAAGTATTCTCAACATGGGATATCGACCAGGCGAATACCGGCGATGTCCGCACGGGCGTTTGGGAAGTTACGCCCGGTGCCTATCGCTCGATCAAAGGGTCGACCTGGGAACTTTGCGTCATCCTCTCCGGTGTTTCTGAAATCACCGAAGATGGGCAAGCACCCATCGTTGTGAAAGCGGGCGATACCTTTGTGATGAAGCCAGGCTTCGAGGGAACATGGCGGGTCATCGAGACGACCCGCAAAATTTGGGTAACCAAAGACTGAGTGCTGGAAGCAGGTAATGGAGAAAAGGCTGTATGCCGTTCATGCATCGCATCGGCCTGTATCTATTAAACGAGGATTTTTCCCATGATCGCCAAACCAACGCCAACAATCAGACAACCGCTCGAGCGAATTCACGCCAACGACCCGCTTCCGGTGAAAGCTGACGTTGTCATAATTGGTGCTGGCATCATCGGCGCAAGTGCAGCCTGGGAGCTCGCATCACGTGGCGTAAAGGTCGTCCTGCTGGAAAAAGGATTGATCGGCGCAGAACAGTCCAGTAGAAACTGGGGCTGGTGCCGACAACAAGGTCGTGATCCCAAGGAGCTCGAACTGGCCCGCCTGAGTTTGCAGATATGGCCCAGCCTTTCGGAGAAGCTCCGAAAAGATATCGGATTCAAACAGTGTGGCGTAACGTTCCTCACGGACAGCGAGGCCGAAGCCGCTACTTGGGTCGAATGGATGAAAGAAGCGCGCCCGAAAGGAATCGCCAGCAGAATGCTCAGCGCAGAAGAAGCGCAACGTGTGGCGCCGGGTAACTCGAGCATTAAATGGATCGCGGGCCTTACGACGGACTCCGACGGTCGTGCAGAGCCTTCTCGGGTTGCGCCTTTTTTGGCTCAGGCAGCGAGAGAACTCGGTGCAACAGTGGTCGAGTCATGTGCAGTAAGAGACGTTGAAAGAACGAACGGCCGCATCAGCGGCGTTCAAACCGAAAAAGGCTTCATTGGATGCACTTCCGTCGTTGTCGCTGCGGGTGCATGGACGGCGCTCTTTCTACGTAAGCTTGGCGTTTCATTCCCCCAGGCTTACGTGAACGCATCGGTTGCAAAGACACGGGCCACGGACGTTTCCATCGACAGCTGCCTTGCAATGCCTGCTGTCTCGGTACGCAGCGGAGAAGATTCAGGACTCGTCGTGGCGAAAAGCGGACGAGGAACGGTCGATATCACTCCATCGATGATTCGCAACGCCTTCAGATTCTTTCCGACGTATCTGTTGAGAAGAAAGGCAGTCAAGCTGCGCCTCTCGACAGAATTCTGGAGGCAGTGGAGGATGGAACACGCGTACATGTCAAAAAGCATATCGCCGTTTGAATCCAAGCGCGTGCTAGATCCTGCTCCGGATCTCGCATTACTTAACAGCGCGCTTGAGGAAGTCAAGAGGGCCTACCCCGCGTTGGCGCATCTCACTATTGAAAGGACTTGGGGCGGTGTGATCGACTCAATGCCAGATGCGGTACCCGTGATTTCGGCGGTTGACTCCGTACCGGGTCTTGTCGTCGCATCCGGATTCAGTGGTCACGGGTTTGGCGTCGGTCCAGGAGCCGGGAGCGCGATCGCGGCGCTGGTACTCGGCAACCGTTCTTCTATCGATTTGAGTCCATTTCGTTATAGCCGGATCACGGATGGCACGAAATTGCAGCCTCATCCAATATTCTGAGAGTGCTATCCCCAATACAACCAGGTTCGCATCTACCGTAAGCGGCCAGCTAACCCGTCTTGAGTTTGGTCGAGGCGCTTGGGAGTATCGTGTCCACTTAACGAATAAGCGGACACGTGAACACTTTCGAATCGGAATCACTCCCGGAGCGTCGTCGTCGGCAACGCTATAGCGAGGAGTTCAAGGCGCAGGTGGTAGCGGCCTGCCAGGGAATCGGCGTATCGGTTGCGGCGGTCGCTCTGGAACACAGGCTCAACGCGAATCTGCTGCGGCGCTGGATCGATCAGGCGGAAGGCCGACTTCCCAAGAGACCGCTGGGCCGTCCGCCGGCCACGCCACCGTCGCTGCCAGCCTTTGTGCCGGTGGCATTGGGAGCGTCGAGTCCGCATTCGCCGGAGATCCGCATTGAGATGCGCCGAGGAGATCAGTCGATCACGGTGAGTTGGCCGGTATCCGAGGCAACCCAGTGTGCCGTCTGGCTGCGCGAGTGGCTGCGGTGATCCGTGTCGACGAGATCTGGCTGGCGGTCGATCCACTGGACATGCGGGCCGGTTTCGACACGGCCCTGGCGCGTGTGGTCAAGGTGTTCGGCGCTGCGCGCCCACACCATGCCTATCTGTTCGCCAATCGGCGCGCCAACCGCATGAAGGTCCTGATTCACGACGGGATCGGCATCTGGCTGGCCGCGCGACGCCTGAATCAAGGGCAGTTCGCGTGGCCGCACATCGGCAGCGAACCGCAGCAGCGTGTCTTGACGCACGAACAACTGGCCGGCCTGGTGCTGGGCTTGCCCTGGCAACGCATCGGCGAGGATGGCGTGATCCGCGTCGTCTAAATCCGGCGGGGAGGTAAACAGTCGCGCTTCCTCCGTCGGCAGGGTTCTGGCAGACTGGCCTGCATGAACCCCGCGGACCTCGACGCACTCAACCCGGAACAGTTGCGCGCCCTTGCCGCGCAACTGATTGCCGAGGTCAAGGAGAAGGAGCGGGAAGCGAGTGAACGAGACCGCGAGCTACGCTTCCGGCAGACCCGTATCGATCAACTCACCCACGAGGTCTCGATCCTCAAGCGCCAGCAGTTCGGCCGGCGCAGCGAACAGCTCAACAGCGAGCAGATGAACCTGCTCGACGAGGCGATCGATGGCGACTTGGTTGCCATCGAGATGGAGCTCGAGCAACTCGAGCCGACGCGAGCTGAACGGCAACGCGAGCAGCCGAAACGGGCACCGCTGCCGCCGCAACTGCCACGCACCGACGTCCATCACGAACCGGACAGCACAACGTGCCAGTGCGGTTGCGAACGCATACGGATCGGCGAGGACGTGAGCGAGAAGCTGGACTACACGCCGGGCGTGTTTACGGTGGAACGGCACATCCGCGGCAAGTGGGTGTGCAAGACGTGCGAGACGCTGATCCAAGCGCCGGTTCCACCGCATGTGATCGACAAGGGCATGCCCACCGCCGGGTTGCTCGCGCAGGTGCTGGTCGCCAAGTACGGCGACCACTTGCCCCTGTATCGCCAGGAACAGATCTTTGGTCGTGCGGGACTGGCCATCCCGAGATCCACGCTGGGTGCCTGGGTGGGCCGGTGTGGCGTGCAATTGCAGCCGTTGGTCGACGCACTCGGCCAGGCCATCCTGCAACAGGCGGTGTTGCACGCCGACGAGACGCCGGTGCAAATGCTCAGTCCCGGCAAGGGCAAAACGCACCGGGCATACCTGTGGGCGTATACGTCGACTCAGTTCAGCGAACTGCGCGCGGTGGTCTACGACTTCGCCGAGAGCCGCGCCGGCGCGCACGCTCGCACGTTCCTGAAGGGCTGGCACGGCAAGCTGGTATGCGACGACTACAGCGGGTACAAAGCCTCGTTCCAGCACGGCATCACCGAGATCGGATGCGCGGCCCATGCCCGACGCAAGTTCTTTGAATTGCATGCCAACCACAGCAGCCAGGTTGCGGGGCAGGCCCTGCCGTTCTTTACCGCGCTCTACGACATCGAACGCGAGGCCGCAGCACTGGATGCCGACGAACGGCAGCGGCTTCGACAGCGTCGGGCCAAGCCGGTGTGCGACGCCCTCTATGAGTGGCTGATGGCGCAGCGCAAACTCGTTGCGGAGGGCTCGGCGATTGCGAAGGCGTTGGACTACAGCCTGAAACGATGGGGCGCACTCACGCGCTATCTCGATGACGGGAATGTTCCGATCGACAACAACTGGGTCGAAAACCAGATCCGTCCGTGGGCAGTCGGCCGGTCCAATTGGTTGTTCGCCGGATCACTGCGTGCGGGTCAGCGCGCGGCCGCCATCATGAGCTTGATCCGCTCGGCACAACTGAACGGGCTCGAACCACTCGCCTATCTGAAGGACGTGCTGACGCGCTTGCCGACCCACAAGGCCAACGACATCGACGCGCTGCTGCCGCATCGCTGGCAGCCACTCTCGGCCGCCACCTAAACTCGCTCGTCAAGACGGGTTGGCTGGCCGCTTACCATCTACCGAACGCAACCGCTATTTCACCTCCGGCCCGCTTGCGATACGGGAAATAGGTGCCGAGCATCACCAGCGTGTCGCAGGATTTCAGCGCATGATAGCCGGAGCTGAAGCCGATCAGGCCCGTCATACCGACATCGAACAGATTGTTCCATTCGACATGCTCCTTGCCGCGCCGAGCGTGTCGGCCAGCGCGACCTCCTCCTCGTGCGCGCCAGCGCAGCCGCTGTCGCACAACAGCGCGACGCGCTTCGAGCTATCGTATGAGGCTAGCCCAATTTCCGTCCCAGTCTTAGTTGGAAAATTCCGGCTCTTGAGGCTAGCCCAATTTCCGTCCCAGTCTTAGTTGGAAAATTCCGGCTCTTCGGGGTGGGCCGAACCGGCCCGATCGGTGCACTGGCGGGCGAATTCCGCCGGTGTCATCCACTGCAGCGCAGAGTGAGGGCGCGCCTCGTTATAGTACTCGCGCCAGACTTCGATTTTGCGTCTGGCGTCTTCAAGCGACAAGAACCAGTGTGCGTTGAGGCACTCCTCCCGAAAGCGTCCGTTGAAGGATTCATTCTTCGCATTGTCGGTCGGCTTGCCAGGACGCGAGAAGTCAATCTCCACGCCATTCTCGTACGCCCATTTGTCGAGCGCCTTCGAAATGAACTCGCTGCCATTGTCTGCCTTGATATAGCGGGGAAGCGGACGATGATGCGCGAGCCGAGTCAGCGCGGCGACAACGTGCTCGCCCCGCAACGAGCCGTCGACTTCAATCGCCAGGCATTCTCGCGTGTAGTTGTCCACGATCGTGAGCGTGCGCAAGCGCCGACCATCAAACAGCGCGTCAGCGACGAAGTCCATACTCCAGATTTCGTTGATTGCGCTTACCGACTGCTTTGGCTGTCGTCGCCGAGCCGACTTGTTTCGTCGGGGTCGCTTGTGGCGCAGCGAAAGACCCAGTTCGCGATACACGCGTTCTACTCTCTTGTGGTTGTCTCTCCAGCCTTCCCGGCGAAGCATCACGTACACGCGAGGCGCACCGTAATGCACTCGCACTTCCGTGATCTCCTTGATGCGCATTTCCAGGGCGCTTTGATCCCGCGCGACCGACTCGTAGCGGTAGACCGTGCGGGACAGCTGCAACAACGCGCAGGTCTGCCGCTGGCTTGCGCCGAAACGCTGCATCAAGTCCGTGACAAGCTCACGGCGCCGAGAAGGCTTCAGAGTTTTTTTGACAGCACATCCTGCAGCATGGCCTTGTCCAGCGACAGATCGGCTACGAGCCGCTTGAGCTTCGCGTTCTCCTCCTCAAGCTGCTTCAGCCGGCGCAGTTCCGAGGGCGACAGCCCGCCGTATTTCGTCCGCCAATTGTAGAACGTCGCGTCGCTGATCCCCATCTTGCGGCACACCTCCGCGACCGGCGTGCCCAGCTCGGCCTGCTTCAACGCGTAGGCGATCTGTTCCTCGGTGAACTTGCTCTTCTTCACGGCATGACCTCCTGGTCTCGATGACAACGTCATGCCGGCATTTTCCACTTCCAAATGGGACAGTTTTGTGGGCTAGGGTCACTTGTCGAGAGGGATGACGCTCCCCTGCACCTTGTCCGCAAGACCGCCGTAGTAGTAGAACCACTGCGGCAGGTAGTTGAGCTGCGCGTGCATTTCGGAGTACAGCTTGCCGTTGTCGCGCACCTCGATCCCGGCCAGCCGCGCAGCCTCTTCGGCCAGCCGATCGCCTAGCCGGTGCAGCAGCAGGCCCCGCGCGCTCGCGCCGAGCGCAGGCCAGTTTCCCGAGGTGAACGCGCGGTGAGCGGCGTTGACCGCCCGGTCGACGTCGGCGGCGTTGCCGCGAGCGACCTCCGCCCACGGCTGCCCGGTAAACGGGCTTTCACTTTCGAACCACTCACCGGAAGCCGGTTCGCAGCGCTCTGCGTCGATGTAGTGACGATAGCGTTCCATCAGATTCTCTTCCCAGTGTTTCAGGCATATCGACCTGCGATGTCAGGCAAGCGCGCAACGCCACGCGATGAGCACGTGCAACCCACGCCTGTTTGCCTGAGATACGCGATGTCAGAACGGTGCGTAACCGAGTGATGCGCGGAAGCGGTTCTTGACGAAGACCCCGTCGCGCGGAGGAAGCGCGCGCGGCGGTTCGTTTGCAGCGATGAAAACCTGCGCGAGCGTGGTACCGTTCTTTGCGCGTACGCGCTCGACCACAGCCGCGACGCCATCGAGGCGATCGACGACAAACGCGTCCTGAATGCCGAATCCTTTTGCGACCGCGACGAGGTCCGTGCCAAGACTCGTGTGGCTGCGCTGCATCCCCGTCTCGCCGAAATGGCCGTTATCGAGAACCACGATGGTCAGGTTCTTCGGCTGCTTCACGCCGACCGTCCCGAGGCTGCCGATACCCATCAGCTGCTCGCCATCGCCCGTCACGACCACGACAGGCTTGTCGGGCTGCGCCAGTGCAAGACCGAGACCCAGCGACGCGGCGCCCCCCATGGCACCCCAGAGATAGAAATTCCTGTCATGATCGCCCGCGGCGAACACATCGTACGAGGCCGAACCGAGTCCCGTCACGACGAGCGCTTCGGGCACGGACTCGAGCAGGCTCGCAACGAACTGGCGGCGATCGACAGCGTTAGATGGCTTGGACATTACTTTCTCTCCCATTTCTTGCGGCCGATAAGGCTTTGCGACAGCAGTACCGCGACCTGTTCACCCGCTTCGAAGGCGGCATCAAACCCCGCGCTGACGATTTCGCCCACCTGATCGGGGTCGTCCGCACGCAGCACGGTGATACCCATCAGTTCGAGCGCCGCCTGCGTCTGCTTGCCCATCGGTCCCTGCCACGGATTGAATTCGGCGTACTCGCCGCGCATCGTGACTAGCGTGAAGAACGGAAAGCGGCAGCTTTGCAGCAGCGAAAACATGTTCACGCAGTTGCCGACGCCACTGCTCTGCATCAGCAGGACGGCGCGCTGACCGCCGAGCCACGCGCCGCTGGTGACGGCCACACCTTCCTCTTCCGTGGTCAACACCACGTCCTCGATGTCCGGGTCGGCAATCACGCTCCGGATCACATGCGAATGGCCCGCATCCGGCACATAGGCGACCTGTTTGACGCCACCTTCCTTTAGCACCTCGAAAATGGCCTGCTGCCAGGCTGGCGCCTGAACTGACGTACTCATAAATTCGTCTCCATGGACGCAACGATTTGGTGCAGGAATCATAGTTTGCTTTGTGATAACCCCAGAAATAGAATTATTTGATTCCTCTATACGGTTTTGGTATTGGGCGGGGTTTTCATGGATATCAAGCAGCTTCGAGCATTGCTCGCCGGCGCCGAGACGGGAAGCGTCACGCGGGCGGCCGCATTGCTGCACATCGTGCAGCCGGCCGTTTCCCGGCAACTACGACTCCTCGAGGAGGACATCGGCACGCCGCTTTTTTCGCGCGGCCGCTACGGCATGGATCTCACGGAAGCTGGCGAAATCTTTGTCGAACACCCGCGGCGCGCGCTGGCCGAACTCGATCGCGCGAAATCCGAAATGCAGCCTTCGCGCGGCGTGAGCGGCACCGTGACGGTCGGCCTGTTGCCCAGCACATGCGACCTGCTTGTAAGCGAACTGGTGACTTCCGTCGCATATCAATTTCCCGCCGTACGCATCCGGGTTTCGATGGGGTACACGGGTCATCTGCAAAATTGGCTGGAAATCGGCGAGGTGGATGCCGCACTACTCTACGATCCCAAACCGTCTCCGATACTCCAGGTTACGCCGCTCGTCGAAGAGAAGCTGTGGGTCGTCGCACGTCCGGATGCCGGGTACAGCTCGGGCTCTCCTGTGCATCTCACGCAGGTCGCACACTTGCCAATGATCCTGCCTAACGCGCCGCATGGCATCCGCACGCTCGTACAGGAGGCGTGCATCAGCGCAGGAATCGGGTTGAACGTGGCGGCCGAGACAAACGCGATGAGCGTCCAGAAAAGCCTCGTCTTAGGCGGAGTCGGCATCACGATCCTGCCGGGCATTGCCATCCCGGATGATGTCGCACGGGGCGCGCTCCGTGCGGCGCCCCTCGTCGATGCCGGTCTGCAGCGCAAGATCGTGCTTGCATTGCCGCAAAATCGACGTATCCCCGTGGCTGTGCGCTGTGTCGTCGATGTGCTCGTTGCGCAGATTTCGGACGCGGTGCGACGCGGTATCTGGACGACCGCACAATTGCTAACCGACGAGGCACGCCTTTCCGCTCGACCGGCTTACGCTCCCCAAGAAAATGCGCAAAAAAAGGAAGACGAGCCGCAATAGGTTTGACTTATGACCGCGACTTGAAACTGTTATTTCCGCGCGTCAGAACGTTCACATAGAGTCTCCGTATCGAAAACGAATCCGCCGGCCCAGGCCGCGTCGGAGACACGCATGAACGACCAGGACACGGGAGTCGGCGAGCGTAGGGAAAACGCCAGCGATATCCTCACTCAGACATCTGCAGCCGCCCTGAGCGCGACACTGGGCCACGAGACGCCTCCCCAAGTCGGCGAAGCGCTCCCCCATCTCTGGCACTGGATCTTTTTCAGGCCGACCGTGCCTCAGCACCTCATTGCAGAAGACGGGCATCCGCAAAAAGGCGGCTTCCTCCCTGATCTCGGGCTGCCACGACGCATGTGGGCAGGCGGCCGTTTGCGTTTTCTGTCTCGCTCATAGTCGGTAGCGAAATCAGCCGCGAGTCGAAGGTTCTGAAGGTCAGCGAAAAGGAAGGCCGAAGCGGAAGACTGAGCTTCGTCACCGTCAGCTATCAGATCCGGCGCGCGCACAAACTCGCCATCGACGAAGAACACGACATCGTCTATCGCGAGCCAGCCGTTCGCGGTGCACCGGCGCCCGCACCCACCGCTGCGCCCGATAACGCCTCGTGGAAAAGGGAAATCGTCCCGACGGAAGTGTTGATGTTCCGTTACTCCGCGCTGACTTTCAACGGACACCGCATCCATTACGACAAGCCGTACGCCACGCAGGCGGAAGGCTATCCGAATCTGGTCGTCCATGGGTGACACCTCTTCATGGCGGACATTCTCGCCTAAATCAGTGTCCGGATTCATTAGACCACTACAGACAGGTTCCCGTCGGCCAGCTGAAGCGCAGCGGGCAGAGTGCATATGACTGAGCGATCCCACGCTAGACCGTTGAAATAGCGAAGTACTTGATGACAGGCCGCCTAGAGGCGACCCGTCTCAGCGCGCTAGCTCGCCCACCAAACTACATCTTCACAACGTCAAGCAGCATCTTCTTGCCTGCCTTATAGTCGTAAAGCGAAATCACGCTGTGCTTGAGGTCGCCCTTCGAGTCGAACGTCGTTTCCCCGATCACCCCGGTGTAATCTGTCCTCGGCATTTCTCGCAGAATCTTCGCCGGATCGGTCGAATTCGCGCGCTTCATCGCA
This sequence comes from Burkholderia sp. BCC0044, assembly GCF_902832955.1. Lineage (NCBI taxonomy): Bacteria > Pseudomonadati > Pseudomonadota > Betaproteobacteria > Burkholderiales > Burkholderiaceae > Burkholderia > Burkholderia sp. BCC0044. The sequence continues at coordinate 1,670,339 of NZ_CADFDO010000002.1, forward strand.
TCGACAATGATGTACACGGCGTCATAGGTGAAAGGTGCGTAGATCAGAATTGGCTGATGGAAGCGCGCTTCGTATTTCTGCTGGAATTCCTTGCCCGCTGCCATTTTCTCGAGTGCCAGCCCCGCTTGCGAGCAGATCACGTTGTCGGTTGCAGAGCCGGCCAGATCCGCCAGGTTTTCGGTGCACAGACCGTCGCCGGCGAGTACTTTCGCGCGCAGCCCCAGTTGTTTCGACTGCTTCGCGAACGGACCACCCGTCGCGTCCATGCCGCCGTACATGATCACGTCCGGATTTTCACCCTTGATCTTCGTCAAAATCGCACGGAAATCCACCGCCTTGTCGTTCGTCGCATCGTGCGATACGACCTTTACGCCGAGCGCCTTCGCAGTCTTCTCGAACTCGTTCGCGAGCCCTTGGCCATACGCGGTCGCATCGTCGACGATGGCCACCGACTTGACCTTCAGATTCTTCACCGCGTAGTTGGCAAGCGCCGGCCCCTGTTGCGCGTCTGTCGCGACCATTCGGTACGTCGTCTTGAAGCCTTGCTGCGTCAAGATCGGATTGGTTGACGAGGGCGATATCTGCACGATGCCGGCATCGCTGTAGATTTTTGATGCCGGAATCGAGGTACCCGAGTTCAGATGCCCAACTACCGCGACGACGTGGTCATCGACCAACTTTTGAGCGACCTGGGTCGCCTGGCGCGGGTCGGCCGCATCGTCCTGTGCATCGAGCATCACCGTAATCTTCTGACCGCCAATAACGAGCCCCTTCTTGTTAATCTCCTCGACAGCAAGTCTCGCGCCGTTCTCGTTGTCCTTCCCGAGGTGGGCGATCTGGCCGGTCAGCGGCGCGACATGGCCGATTTTGACAATTTGATCGGCCTCAGCCTGTGTTGCAATCGTCGCGCAGAACATCGCAGCGGCCGCGAGGAGCGCGTGCTTTTTCGTCGTGAAATTCATCGTGGTCTCCACCATTAGTCTCCAAGGTAAAGTCATCTCTGACTGTACCGAACACCGTCTCATTGCCAAGCGCGAGTGAACGGTCGATCGAGATTTGTCGACTTACATACAGTTAAAATAACGCGGCTGCACCATACAACCGCTGCGCTCTCAGGATGAGTCAGTACACTTGAAACACGGCGGTAATCTTCTAGAACAGCTTTGGAATTGTTCTATTTTTTGACGATACTGACTCGCAAACGCGACCGGTATCGCGCACGTCTTTCAGTATTTTTCGCTCTCCAGCCCGTTCTCCGTAAGCACGGCCGACGACATTGAGTGCGTCAGTACGCCTCGGTGCGTACGCCTGCTCATCCACATCCAACCAACGACGAGAAGCAATGCAAGAACCGGAATAGACGCGACGGTCCACGTGCCCCCCGGATAATCGAACGCCATCAGTACGAGCACACCGACCAGGAACAGCAATGTGAGCCATGACGTGACGGGCGCCCCCGGCATCTTGAACGGAACATCCTCCGCATCGCCGCGCGCGACTGCTGCGCGGAACCTCATCTGGCATACAACGATGAATCCCCACGTGCTGATGATGCCGATCGATGCAACGTTGAGAACTATCTCGAACACGCTGGTCGGCACTAGATAGTTCAGCATGACACCGACGAGATATATTGCGACCGTTACGAGAATCCCGGCATATGGCACCGATTGCGTGCTCATTCGCGCTAGAAATTTCGGCGCGGACCCGCCCATTGACAGCGAGCGCAACACACGGCCGGTCGAATACAACCCGGAGTTGAGGCTCGACAGTGCGGCCGACAGCACAACGATATTCATCACTGAACCCACGCCGGAAATGCCGAGCGCGCTGAAGAAAGTAACGAACGGGCTCTGTCCTGCCTTGTACGCGCTCCAAGGCAGAAGGCATACGAGCAATACAATCGACGCAACATAGAACAGCGCTATCCGCCAAATCACACTGTTGATTGCACGCGGCAGCACGCTTCGTGCATCCTTGCACTCGCCTGCAGCAGTTCCCACCAGCTCGACACCAGCAAATGCAAATACAACTCCCTGCACTAACACCAACGCCGGCATCATTCCGTGCGGGAAAAGGCCGCCGTTATCAGCAATCAGATGCATACCCGTCGCGCTGCCCGCTACCTCCCCCCCGCCGCCGAGGATCGCGGTCCCGACGATCAAGAAAATCACGATCGCCGCAACCTTGACCAAGGCGAACCAGAACTCCATCTCGGCAAACCATTTCACGCCAATCAAGTTCATCGCCGCGACGATGAATAGCGCAATCAACGCGAACGCCCACTGCGGAACAGCTGCGAACGCACCCCAGTAGTGCATGTACAGCGCGACCGCGGTGATGTCGACAATGCCTGTCATCGCCCAGTTCAGAAAGTACATCCAGCCAGCGACGAATGATGCCTTCTCACCCAGGAATTCGCGTGCGTACGATACGAAGCTGCCGCTGCTTGGCCGATGCATCACCAGCTCGCCGAGGGCGCGAAGAATGAGAAACGAAAATCCGCCGCACACAAGATAAACGATCGCCAGCGAGGGGCCAGCCGCTTGCAGGCGCGCGCCCGCACCCAGAAAAAGGCCGGTGCCGATCGCTCCACCGATCGCAATCATCTGCACCTGTCGATTACCCAGGGTCTGGTGATATCCGGACTCGTGAGACTCGAGCCAAGCTTTGCGGCTGGCTCCCTCCCCTTGCCCAACTACTACACCTTCTTTTCTCTTTGAATTCATCATTGTCTCCGCCGTCAGCCTCTGGTCCGACGTCTTTTCTTCAAGCCGCCATGTCAGCTTGATCGCTTTTGAAACGCTGCAATCGCCTCCCACATCAACACCGGATTGGAATACATCGGAAAATGTCCGCAATCTGGTATTTCGGCCAGTTCAACCCCGTTCTCCTGGATGTGCTTCAGATAGGAAAGGGATGCATTCTGCTCGCCATACATAAACATCCGAGGCATCGGCAGACCGAGGAACTTCGTCATAAGATCGCCGTTATCCGACAGATCGACCATCGATCGAAAAATACCGCCGACGGCTTCGGCGCGAACCTTGTGGCGCAGACTCGCCGAATATAGGGCGCTTGCATAAGCAGGCGCATGCAGCGTGCGTTCAATGAAGTCGTCAAAAAACCGTTGGGCGTCGTCCCGTGCATGGTCGACGATCTGTCGGCTGAGAAAGCAGTCTTCCGGAGCGATGTTTCCTTCAATATCGACAAAGCTTAGAACACGCTCGGGCTGCTGGTGTGCGAACATCAATGAGGTCAAACCGCCCATCGAATGCCCGATCAGATGAAAGCGATCGAAACCGATATGGTCCAGAACAGCTCTGGCAGTCTTCACAAGAAACGGGATATTGATCTGCGACAGATCGGCACAACGGGTCTCGCCGCACCCCGGTGCGTCATATGCAATAAACGGATGCCCGTCAAATGCGGCATGACGCACGATATCTGCGTAGTCCTCTTTCGTGGAACCGAAGCCGTGCAGGAACACGATCGGCGCTTTTTCGCCGTCACGATGAATGGCCGAAACGTCCAGCGCCGTGCCGTCGACGTTAAACCGGAACTGCGACCGGGTAAATTCACGAGTCATCTAAATCACCTTGCACTAATATCGCCGCGGCGCGGCCTCGATTCACCGAAGGTAACGAGCCCGCGCACGCGACTACGTTCAATCCGCAAGCGTCGTGCAGAAATCCTGAATGGCCGCGCAAGCGCGCGCCAGGGACTTGTCGTCGAGGGCGTATGCGATGCGAATGTAAGGCCCAAGACCGAACGCGCTGCCATGCACGGTGGCGACACCGGCCTCGTCGAGCAGCGCGTTGACCACCGCCTCGTCGCTGTCGAGATGTACCCCCGCACGCGTCGTCTTGCCGATCAGGCCTTCACATGACGCAAACACGTAGAACGCGCCCTGTGGTACCGCGCAACGCAGACCCGGCGCTTGGGCGAGCTGTTCAATGACCAGTTCACGCCGGCGCTGGAATGCGATGCGCGAGTGTTGGATGAAGTCTTGCGGTCCCGTCAATGCGGCGACCGCGGCATGCTGCGAAATAGTTGATGCACCCGACGTCTGCTGCCCTTGCAGCTTCTCCATCGCTTCGATCAACCAGCCGGGACCCGTGCCGAAGCCGATACGCCAGCCCGTCATCGCATACGCTTTGGATACGCCGTTCATCGTCAGCACGCGGTCGCGTAGACGCGGCTCGACTTGGGCGAGCGTAAAAAACTCGATGCCGTCGAAGATCAAATGCTCGTAAATGTCATCTGAGAGCACCAGCACCCTCGGGTGCGCGAGCAGCACCTCCGCCAACGCCTGCAGTTCCGCGCGGCTGTAGACCGCACCTGTCGGGTTCGACGGCGAATTCAGAATCAGCCAGCGCGTGCGCGGCGTGATCGCCGCTTGCAACGCGTCGGCCGTAAGTTTGAAACCGCTTTCTGCCCCGCATGGAACGATCACAGACATCGCGCCGCAGAGCTGTACGATTTCAGGGTAGCTGACCCAATACGGCGCCGGCACCACAACCTCGTCGCCCTCGTTAAGCGTGGCGGCCAATGCATTGAAGATCACTTGCTTGCCACCATTGCACACGAGCGTGTCGCGCCAGTCGACGTTCAGACCGTTCTCGCGCTCGAACTTCGCGGCGATAGCCTCACGCAGCGCGCGCAGCCCCGCGACCTGCGTGTAGCGCGTATGACCTGCCCGGATCGCCGCGATGCCAGCTTCGCGAATGTGTTCCGGAGTATCGAAATCCGGCTCGCCGGCGCTCAGCGAGATCACCGCCGCACCACTGGCGCGCCGTGCGGCCACGCGATCCATCACCTTATACGTGGCCGACGGACGGGCTTCGGCCAGGAAGCGATTCAGAACTTCTGCTGGTACGGTCATTGCGCGGCCCTCCAGCTGGTGAGCCCCATCAGCTCCAGCGTGCTGCGCCCTTCACGCAACGCGTCCATCATCTTTGCTTCCTTCTCGGCACGGATCTGCCCCTGAGCCAGCGTCTCTCCGACGTGTGCCGCCGGGATCACGAGGACACCGTCATCGTCAGCAATGACCAGATCCCCAGGCGCCACCGGCGTGCCGGCAAAGCTGATCGGCTGCCCAACCGACGGTGCACTGGCCTTGATCGTGCCGCGCATGCAGATACCGCGGGTGAACACGGGAAACCGCCGGTTGATCAGGGCCGCGATGTCCCGCACACCTCCGTCGATGACCAGACCGACGACACCGGCAGCCTCGGCCGCCACGGTCAGCACTTCGCCCCAGTAGCCCGACAAGAAGCCACCGGTCGATACGACGAGCACACTCCCCCTCGGCACCTGTTCCATCGCAATGTGGATAGACAGGTTGTCGCCCGGGGAACATTCCAGCGGATACGCAGGCCCGGCAATCGAGGCCCCCTGCCATACTGTGCGAATCGCGGGATCGACCGAGCTAGTAGCAAGACCGGACGCTTCGTGCAGCGTCGATGTACCAAGCGTGCACGCTTGCGCCAGCAGAAGCGGGTCGTACGAACGGGCGTTGATCATGACTCAACCCTTGGTTTGAAGTTTGTGATAGCCGAGTGCGGCGCGTGCGTCGCCGAGGGACTTGCCTTCCGCGATCAGCTCGCGGATCCGCGACTCGACTTCCTCGATCGTGCGGGCAATTTCGGCTACTTCACGGGCGCGGCCGCGCGGCACGACGACGACACCGTTCGCATCTGCCACCACAATGTCCCGCGCCGCCACGCGGACGGTTCCAATCCCCACCGTGGTATTCACCGATTCGACCTGCACGCGGTCCTTGCCTGTCCGCATGAAGCGACCAGCCGTAAACAGCGGATAGTTGTCGGCCAGCGCCGTGTTCACGTCGCGACAGACACCGTCGATCACGGTGCCGGCGATCTCACGCAGCCCTGCGTACTGGGTCATGATGTCGCCCCAGACCGTGCAATCGGTGCGACCGTCGTTGTCGATGACGACCACGTCTCCCTCCGCGACCTCATCAATGAAGTCCCCGACGGTGCCGGGCGGATCGCTGGCCGGCACGTACTTGACGGTAAATGCCGGCCCTACGACCACCTTCGTATAGTTCGCCAGCGGCATGATGCCCAGCGACTGCCCGTGCAAGCCCAGCTTGTCCATGGCGTCGGAGACACCGGGGGTGTCCAGCCCGGCGAACAACGAGACCAATTCCCGATCTTCCTCGCTCGCTCTGTTCGGATTCGTCATACAAAAAAGCTCCCCAATGGTGTCGAATCAGCGGGCCGCGATGGCCTCGAATTCCTTGTCATGCATGACCTCGGCAACGGACCTGCCGGCGCGCACGGCTGCGACCATGCCATCCTGCCGACGCGCAATGCGCTCGCCGAGATCCAGCACCTCCTCGATACGCGCTGCCGGCACGAACACCGTGCCGCAGCGATCGGCAATGACGTAGTCCCCCTCGTGCACGGTGACGCCCCCCATCTGGACTGCTTTGCCGGAGTCAACCTGGATCACGCGATTGCGCGCGCTGATCATCGTCACGCCGCGACCGTAGACCGGATAGCCGATCGACTCGCTGCCCTCGATGTCGCGGCTCAGGCCGTCGATGACGGATCCGCGGATTTGCTTTGCCGTGGCGGCATTGGCGAGAATGTCGCCCCAGCACGAAATTCCGTCAGCACCGCCCGCAATCACCAGCACGCGGTCGTTCGTGGTTACCGCATCGATGACAGGCGAGATCAAATGCACGGTGGGCTTGGCATCCGCTTTGGGACCAAGCTGAATCGTGCTCGCGCGGCCAACGATCTTCGGGCAGTCCCACAAAGGGCGAAGGCCGTAAGTCGCGCCCGGGAGATCGAGAAAATCGAGCGCATCGGAAACGGTGTTGGTGTCGAGCGCGGCGAGGCGGTCGAGGATCGAGGTGAGGTTCATCGCGGTTGCGTTCGTTGACAGGTGGCACAATCGTCGCGTTGCCACGTTGATCTGTAAATTTCTAATTTCGTATCTGGCTGATACCATTTTCGAATCAGCGAAAACCTGTGTTTTGGGGTCAGGCGAGCGGAAAATGTGCACCTTCCTGCGAATTTTTCTATCGCCGAACATTCAGGACGGAGAAAACCCGCATGAGCAATACGATCGACTTCAGGCTAATTCGCCAGCTGTGGATGTTTCTGGCCGTTGCCGAAGAACAGCACTTTGGACGAGCGGCGAAGCGCTTGAACGTATCTCAGCCGCCATTGACGGCTCAGATAAAGATCCTCGAGCAATCGCTAGGGCTTCAGCTTTTTTATCGCTCCCGCCAGGGCACGCAACTCAGCCCCGCCGGCGCCGCGATCCTGCCTGCCGTACAACAATTCACGAGTCAGGTCGAACGGCTAGAGCGCGTCGTCCGTGAGGTCGCATCGGGACGGTCCGGGGTCCTGCACGTGGGAGCCATTACGTCCGCGATGCTCGAAACTGTCCCGCCCCTGCTGGACGAGCTCAAGCGGGCTCATCCGGATCTGACGGTTTTCGTGAAGGAAATTGACAGCGTCGACGCAATTCCCGCGCTCGAAGCGGGAGAGCTGGATCTCGCATTCGTGCGCGTCGACAGAGAGGTCGGAAACGGCATCCTTACGATGCCGCTTGCCGAAGATCGCCTGGCCGTCGCGCTTCCCAAGGATCACGCGCTTGCGTCGTTGCCGAGAGTACGATTGCGATCCTTGGCGGGTGAGCAAATGGTCGTTTCGTCGCGACAGGTCGCGCCGGACTATTTCGACTTGCTGATGTCCGTTTGCCGATCCCATGGGCTGGCACCTCGCGTCATGCACGAGGTCCGATCGATTACGTCACAGGTCGCGTACGTCGGTTGCGGACAAGGTGTTGCCCTGGTGCCGTCGTCAATGCGCAAGCTGGTACCCGGAAACGTCGTCGTGAGACCTTTGAAAGAAAGGGTGATGGTGATAACGGCGGCACTGGTATGGAACTCGAACCGCTACCACCCAATGGTGGACGCAGTGGTTGCTTTGTTGAAACAACAGCCGGCCCGCCGCCTCTGAGCCGTCACCATGCCGGTGAACTGCCCCGATGCTGTTCGCTGTATTGCGAGCCGATGCCACGTTGGGAAACCGGGAGGCGGCATGGCCGATTCCCACGTCCTCTCGACTGCAACGTTCAAACCTGCGAGAACGGCACGGGTAACGAACGGGTGAAGCGATCAGCCTCCTGACAGGCGAGATCCGCGACAAAGCGGATTGCATCGGATGCTCGGCTTTCCATGTAGCTGACGACCAGCCCTTGAGGCCGCAGGGGCAATCCAAAGGGGATGATCTCGACCTCCCCGCGCTCCACCTGATCCCGCACCGGCGGCAACGGAATCAGCGCGTTGCCGAAACCGCTCTTGACCAGCCTCACGATGGCATCGATCGAGTTGGCGCAATGGACTTTTCCCATCGGCACGTCCGCGCGTTTGAAGACGTCCCGGAGTACGAGATAGGGCTGCGATCCACGGCTCATCGAGACAACCGGTCGCGCGAGCAGTTCATGGACGTCCATACCGACCGACGCCGAGCCGGGCCTGCCGATCCATCCCATTGCCATCGGCAGACAGGCCTTGCTGTACATCCCCTGCCCGATCAATTGATCAGTCTGCAGCGCAACGTCCACATCTCCATCGCGCAGACTCCGATTGAGCCGCTCCGACGATTCCGCGCTCAACTGAACCTCGATCCCGGGATACGTCGACTGCAGATGCTCGACAAATCCAATAAGCCAGGTGTGAACAATGGTATCGATCGCGCCGATACGCACGCTCCCGAGCAGTTTCCGGTCAGTTCGCCCAAGTTGCATGATTTCACTTTGAAGTTCAAGCATGCGCTCGCCATACTGAATCAGCCGCACGCCGACCGGAGTAAGGCGCATCTCACGTGAATCCCGATCGAACACGCGCGCACCGATCTCTTCTTCGAGAGCCGCGATGCGATTCGAGATGGCCGCCTGAGTGACGTGCAAGCGCTCGGCGGCTGAGCGAAAGCTGCCAAGCTCGACGGCAACGAGGAAACTTTCCAAAAAGCGGGTGTTCATGGGGAAGGAATCCTGGCAAACGTATGCGAGTAAGCCGCCGCGCGAAAGCGCTTGGTGCGGATATAGCAGACGGACTTTCGCCCGAAAATTTTTCCGTGTAAATCCCCGGAAACCGCAGACGAATACGACGCCCCACTGGCGATCAAGTACCGGACACCCATCCGTCCCCTCTGCCGTTATCGCCTACATTGCCGGTATCACGTGCCCGGGGAAAACCCGCCCCAGCTGCCACGTCGCCAGATGCGGCAATCACCGCTACTGCCCGTTCCGGCGTACCCGGGGGCCCCGTCAACAAGAAAAACTTATCAGTTTTACCAACAAATTCCCGGTTGCCCAGCATTTATTGGGTAGAGACGATGAACCGGTCTAATCCATTCGGAAACTCAAGGAGACAAGTATGGAGCCGCGCGGGTTGCTGTTCGTCGCATCCGATGTCGATGCGCAGGACGAAGAGGACTTCAATCGATGGTATGACAGCGAACACCTCGAGGATCGAGTCAGGATGGACGGCGTTTTGTCCGCGTCGCGTTACGTCGCCGTTAGCGGTGGCCGGCGCTACCTGGCGCTGTACTGGGCGCGTGCGGTATCTGCCTTCGACTCTCCTGCATACGCGCACGCGTTTCGTCACCAGACGCCATGGTCCATCGACGTACTGTCGAAGATGCGCTCACCAGTGCGGCGGATCGGCACCCTGCACGCCGAAATCGGCAAAGGGTCCGGCGGATGGCTGGCGATTTTGCAGCTGGGCATGTCGGACGAAGCCGAGCGACTCATTGAACAATGTATCAAGCTCGGACACACGCTGTCGCAACGCACCGGTTTCGTCCGCTCATACCTGCTTCTTCCGAACGACGAGTTAAGCAGGCCTCTGCCGCTAGAGGACATGTCTTGTCGCCAAATGCGACCGATTCTGATCATCGAGAGCAGCAGCGCGTCATCAAGCGAATCGGCACTGCAAACTGCCATCAACGCGCTTAACGGCTCGATGGCGGATACCGCAAGGTATTGCCTTGCATGGAACCTCGATGCCAAGGAGTGTGCGTAATGGAAAACTCGACGACGTTCGCGCAGGACAAGCATGCCTCGCATGAGGGTTCCATCCTCAAGCCGCGCATGGGCCGTCTCGCCGCCGCGAGTTCAATCGGCACTACGCTCGAATGGTTCGATTTCACCATCTACAACCTGATGGCCGCGCTGGTGTTCAACACGATCTTCTTTCCGTCGTTCGATCCGATGACGGGCACCATCCTCGCCTTCTCAACTTATGCCGTTGGCTATCTGTCGCGCCCGTTCGGTGGCATCGTATTCGGTCACCTGGGGGACAAGCTCGGCCGGCGATTCGTGCTTGTTGCAACACTCGTCATGATGGGCGCGGCAACTGGAGCGATGGGATTGTTGCCGACTTATCAGGTGTGGGGTATCTGGAGTCCGATCTTGCTGGTCGCCCTGAGGTTCCTACAAGGCGCGGCAATTGGTGGCGAATGGGCGGGCGCCGTTCTGTTGTCCATGGAACACGGCGATCAACGTCACCGCGGACTCAATGCGTCGTTTGCCCAGGTCGGGCCGGCGTGCGGCACATTGCTCGGCGCGGGATTTCTTGCCATGTGCTCGACGTTGTTGTCGACTCACGATTTCCAGTACTGGGGATGGCGTATTCCGTTTCTCTCAAGCGCCATTCTGGTGGCGTTCGGCCTGTGGTTGCGGCGCGGTGTAGATGAAACGCCCATGTTCAAGCAACTGGAACGCCACAGTCAAAAGGCACAGCTTCCGATCAAGGAAGTCGTTGCCGGACATTGGCGACGATTGCTGATCGCCGGCAGCGTGCGCATCGGTTCCGATCTCGTCTACGGCCTTTTGATCGTCTTCTCGCTTACCTACATCACGACCATTCTGCATCTGCCACGCTCGCTCGCACTCACCGCGACGATGCTCGGGTCTGTATTGCATGCAATTTGTGTCCCAATCTTCGGTGGCTTGTCCGACCGGCTGGGCCGACGCATTGTATATGGTTCGGGCGCCGTGCTGTCGATCGCATGGGCGTTCGCATACTTCGCGCTGATGGATTCGCGTCAGCCTGCAAGCATCTGCGCCGCGGTGGTGATTGGCATGCTTTTCCAGGCAATGATGTATGGGCCGCAGGCTTCATTCGTGACGGAACAGTTTCCGACCCGTGTCCGGTATGCCGGCGCTTCGCTCGCGGCAACGCTCGGCGGCATCGTAGGTGGTGCGTTCGGGCCGTTGGCCTTCGCCGCTCTATACAAGGCGTATCTGTCTGTCGTGCCAATTGCGCTATACGTCGGCACCGGCCTCGCCATCACGCTCGCCGCCCTGTATGCGGCCCGGGAAACCGCCCGCGACCCGCTCCAGGAATGAACGAAGCGAACCGCGGCACATGCCGCCCACTCCTCCGAACGAGCAAGCTGAGCGACGAAATGAACCGAATGACCTCTCCTGCTGAACTCGTGGCGTCCGATCGTCGGTCTGCCGCTGAACCTCGCGTTCATGCAGCCGGGGCTGGCGCGATTCTGTTCGATCCATCGAACGGTCCCTTCGATCCCATATTGCAGCAGCGACTTTTTGCGCTCGCACAGCGAATCCGCTCGTTAGGGGACGCGAAACGATCGCAGGAGCTGGTATTGGGCGTCAACAATCTCCTGTTCGTTTTCGACCCGCTGTCGCTTGCTCCCAGAGAGGCCGGCGATTTGATGGTCCGACTCTGGGAAACGACGGAACCCCTCGTTCAGCTCGGCCGGGAGATCGAGATTCCCGTCGTATATGGTGGTGATGCCGGTGAGGACTTGCGTCAACTGGCAGCGGGCGCGCTGATGGATGTCCGCGAATACATCCGGCGTCACGCTGAAGCGGAGTACAGCGTGGCCAGCATCGGCTCCATGCCGGGTTTCGCTTACATGACGGGATTGCCGCCGGAATTGAGGGTGCCAAGACGGAAGGTTCCGCGGATCAAGGTCCCGGCCGGCACGGTGATCGTTGGCGGCGCGCAGGCCGGCGTCATGCCATGCACGGCGCCGTCCGGATGGCATCTGCTAGGTACGACCACGCTCGAAATGTTTAACGTCAAACGTGACCCGGTCTGCTTGTTGTCGCCGGGCGACCGGGTTCGATTCAGCGTAGCGAGGATTGAACTGTGATGGAAGTACTGTCGAATGGTGCCGCGAACCTTATTCAGGATCTCGGTCGGCGCGGACACCTTGAGAGTGGGATCAGCCGTGGCGGTGCGATGGACACCATGGCGCTCACGCTCGCAAACGCTTTGGTCGGCAACGATCCCGGCGCGGCCGGTATCGAGGTCAATATGTTCCCGTTCCGGCTGCGCTTTCAGCAGGATACCGATTTCGCGACGACCGGGGCCGACTGCACCGTTCGCCTCGATGATCTGACACTCGCGCCATGGTGGCGCCGCTCGGCCAAGGCTGGGCAAACTGTCGTGATTGAACATCCCAGGAGAGGGGCGCGCGCGTATCTCGCAATCGGCGGAGGAATCGATATCGAGCCAATTTTGGGATCCGAAGCTACCGATCTCAAAGGCGGTTTCGGTGGGATGGAGGGTCGAGGCCTGAAACGCGGCGACGTGCTGAAGGTGCGAAGCCGCCGCACTCCTCCAGTCAGCAAGGCATCCGGGCTTGGCATTGTTCCGCAACGCCTGGCTTCATTCATGCAGGAACTATCAAAAGGCTGCGTGACCGTCAGATTCTTGCGGGGCGCCGAATATGACCGCTTCACGGAATCGGCCCGCGCTGAGTTCGGGCAATCCGAATATGAAGTGACGGCGGAAGCCAATCGAGTGGGATATCGCCTCAGCGGCCCAATGCTCCCGCTGACCGAGCACGTCGAACTGCTGTCGCACGGGATCGTCCCCGGCACGGTTCAGGTTCCGTCATCCGGACAGCCGATCGTTCAGATGGCGGAAGCCAATACATGTGGCGGATACCCGAAGATTGCGACCGTCATCGAGGCCGATCTCTGGAAACTCGCGCAGGCGCCGGTGGGATGCCAGGTCCGCTTCCAGGTAACGGACGTCGAAACGGCCGTTAACGCATTGCGCGAACAGGCCGATGAATATGCCCGCATCCGCGGCAATCTTTCAATGATGGCCGATCGAGACTGACAACGACGCTCGTCAATGAAGCTTTCCGAAGAGGACATGAAGTATGAACGCTAGACAACACATTGAAGTTGACCTGAATTCCGACATGGGCGAAGGATTTGGCCGCTACCGAATGGGCGATGATGACGCCATCCTGAATATTGTGACGTCGGCCAATATCGCGTGTGGCCTGCACGCCGGCGATCCGGAAATCATGGCACGCACGTTTGCGATGGCCAAAGAGCGCGGTGTCGCCGTTGGTGCGCACCCCGGTTTTCCCGACGTATGGGGTTTCGGCCGTCGCGTCATTCCATTCAGCACCGGTGAAATCGAGCGCCTGATTGCGTATCAGATAGGTGCCGCGGACGCACTGGCTCGATATGCCGGTCACCGGATCACCTACGTAAAGGCACACGGAGCACTGGGGAACATGACACAAACGGACGAGGATGTCGCAATGGCAATCGCACGTGCGATCAAGTCTGTCAATTCCGAGCTGATCTGCATGACGTTTTCCGGTGCCGTGATGGAGCGCGTGTGCCGCGACATGGGGCTGCGTGTGCGTAGCGAGGTGTTCGCCGATCGCGCCTACGACGAGGAGGGCCATCTACTACCGCGGAAATTGCCAGGCGCTGTCCTGCATGATGCCGGCCAAGCTGCTGCGAGGATGCTACGGATGATTCAGGCAGGTGCGATCGAGACAGTATCCGGCCGGATGCTGAAGGTACCGATCGATACGATCTGCGTGCACAGCGACACACCTGGGGCAATTGACATGGCCGCCCGTGTTCGCGACACGCTCGAACAGGCGGGCATTTCCGTCAAGGCATTTAGCTGAGGCGCGCATGAATCTGGACATTATTGACGACTTTGTTGCGCTGTTTGACCGCGCGTCCGTCAGCGTGATTGACTATACGAATGGTGACCAGCGGATCAGGCTCGTGCGCGGCCAGCGCGTTTGCGATTCGGCCGCGAATACACCAGCAGCGCTGCCAGCTCAGAACATCGCGAGTACGGTTGTCGATGCAAACGCCCAGACTGGCGCCGTCGGTTCACACCCGCATACGATCGCCGCAGGCATGATCGGAACCTTCTATCGCGCCTCGGCCCCGAACCAACATCCATTCGTGTCTCCTGGTGATCGCGTCCATGCAGGCATGACGCTGGGACTCGTCGAGGCGATGAAACTGCTGAATCCGATCGAAGCCGACCGCGACGGACTGCTAGTCGAAATCCTCGCCGCGGACGGCGCACCCGTCGCACGCGATACCCCGCTTTTCGTCATTGACCCAGCATAGAGATCCAATGTTCGATACCGTACTGATCGCCAACCGCGGCGAAATCGCATTACGCGTGCTGCGCGCGTGCCGCGCCCTGGGCCTGAAGACTGTCGCGATCCACTCCGAAGCCGACGCGGATCTCCGCCATGTTCAATTGGCCGACGACGCGCTATGCATCGGGCCACCACCGTCGTCCCGGAGTTATCTTCGAGCTAGCGAGATTCTCATCGCCGCGCAATTGACGAACGCGAATGCAATCCACCCGGGCTACGGTTTCCTGTCCGAAAACGCCGATTTTTCCGCAGCGGTCGAGCGGGCCGGACTGACCTTCATTGGGCCGAGCTCGACAGCCATTCGCATGATGGGCGACAAGGTCAGTGCGAAGCGCGAGATGCAAGCGGCCGGCGTGCCATGCGTACTTGGCTCCCCGGGCGCATTACCGACGGATGAGCGACTCATCATTGAGATGGCGGACGCTGTCGGCTATCCGTTGATCATCAAGGCGGCCGGCGGTGGCGGCGGCAGAGGAATGCGCGTGGTCCGCGAGCCCGCTGAGCTGCTGCTAGCCGTGTCGACGACGCGAGAGGAAGCTGCAGCAGCCTTCGGAAACTCCGAGGTCTACCTCGAGCGATTTCTAGAACATCCGCGTCATATCGAAATTCAGGTAATCGCCGATATGCACGGCCACGTGATCTGGCTCGGCGAACGAGATTGTTCGATGCAACGGCGTCATCAGAAAGTGATCGAAGAATCGCCAGCGCCGGGCGTTTCCCGAGACGACATCGCACGCATCGGCACCCTGTGCACGCAGGCATGTTTGCGCATCGGCTATCACGGTGCAGGCACCTTCGAGTTTCTCTACGAAGATGGCGCGTTCTACTTCATCGAAATGAATACGCGCGTGCAAGTCGAACACCCAGTCACGGAAATGGTGACTGGCGTCGACATCGTAACTGAACAGATCCGAATCGCAATGGGCCTGCCTCTATCTTTCTCACAAGAAGACATTCAACCGCGCGGTCATGCGATCGAATGTCGTGTGACGGCCGAACATCCTTGGACGTTCGCACCGTCGCCCGGACGCGTCGACTCGTGGCTCGCGCCCGGCGGCCCCGGTATCCGCGTTGAATCGCATTTGTATCCCGGATACGAAATCCCGCCGCACTACGATTCCCTGATAGCGAAGCTGCTCGCCCACGGACGTACGCGTGACGAGGCCATCGCACGGATGCGCGTCGCACTGGACGAGATCGTGATCGGTGGAGTCGACACGTCGATCCCGCTTCATCAGGCGCTGATGAAGGAGCGATCGTTCTCAGAAGGCGGATTCGATATCCATCATCTCGAGCGCGTCCTCGCAAACGGCACATTACAGGGAGCGGTACGATGATGGACCTTCAGCGCATTGAGCGACTGATTGCGACACTGCAGCATGCGGGAGTCGCGGAATGCGTTTATACCATTGGAAATCAAACTATCCGGCTGGAATTCGATTGTCACACAAGTCCGATTGCGAACGAGGATCGCGGGTCTTGGGGCACTCATATGTCAGGAGACGGTGATCCTTCGTTTAGCTATGTTCGTGCACCGTGCAGCGGACATTTTGCCCGCGTCCATCCGTTCCGTGATCAGCCAGTGGCCGGTGCAGACACCGTTGTGAACGAGGGGCAGCATATCGCCTACATCGAAGTCGATTCCATGCTGTTCCCAGTTGTCGCACCGTTTCGCGGCCGTCTGGGCAAGATAGCCGTCGCGGACGGCGACAGAGTGGGCTTCGGGGCGGCATTGATCGAGATCGAGCGAATTGCCGTGAAATAAGGGGATGATGAGTCGCCCGATCTTCAGGATCGGGCGGTAGTGCCATGATCTGCGCACAACACCGCGAGCGCCGCGCGCCGCGCGAACTCGATCGCGGCGATATCTTGCTGGACCATCACGACCGCCAAAGCGCCGTCGTAGATCAGTGCAAGGATAGCCGCCAGTTCGCGCCGCTGAGTTCTCGTGACGGGAAAATCGGCAATGGCCTCCTCGAATACTCCCTTGATGGCGTCCTTGTGGGACTTGACGACCGCATGAATTGGTCCGGACTCGAGATGTTCCGCCTGCGCGCGCAAAAAAGCGCAACCACGAAATCCGTGCCGCGCCACGATAGCCAATCTGTCGAAAATACTAACTGCACGCCTAACGGGGTCGTCTCCAGCCGCTGCGATCGTGTCGCGGATCGCCGATAACGCCGCGGCCCTCCTCCCTTCGAGATAGGCCAGAACAAGTTCCTCCTTGTTGGGGAAGTGACGATAAAGCGTCGCCTTCGCAACTTCAGCATCCTTGATCACCCAATCGACTCCTACAGACCGGATCCCGTGCTCGTAAAATAGTCCGCTCGCTACAGCGAGGATATGGTCACGTATGCTGGAAGACGCGTTCATCGAATGCATAGACAGAGATCGTGAGCGGCAATTGTACTTCGGCCAAAGTTGAATATAGCGGGCGGTTGATGAATCCACCGTTTGCGTCGCCTACAACACTCGCGACAGAAACGCGCGCGTGCGCGGATGGGCCGGCGCGTCGAGCACGACGGCGGGCGGGCCCGACTCGACGATGCGGCCGCGCTCCATGAACAGCACGTTGTCCGCGACTTCGCGTGCAAAGCCGATCTCGTGCGTGACGATCACGAGCGTGGTGCCAGAGCGCGCGAGCTCCTTGATCACGTCGAGCACTTCGTTGACCAGTTCGGGATCGAGCGCCGACGTCGGCTCGTCGAACAGCAGCACCTTCGGGCGCAACGCGAGCGCCCGCGCGATCGCGACGCGCTGCTGCTGGCCGCCGGACAGCTGGCGCGGGTAGGCATCGGCTTTGTCCGCGAGGCCGACGCGCGCGAGCAGCGTGCGAGCGGTGCGCTCGGCGGCCTCGCGCGTGATGCCCGCGACGGCGACGGGCGCTTCCACCAGGTTCTCGAGCACGGTCAAGTGCGGAAACAGGTTGAAGTTCTGGAACACCATGCCGACCGCCCTGCGCCGCTTCAGCACGTCGCGCTCCTTCAGCTCGTGCAGCACGTCGCCGTCGCGCCGATAGCCGATCAGCTCGCCGTCGATATCGATGAAGCCGTCGTCGACGCGTTCGAGATGGTTGATCGTGCGCAGCAGCGTCGACTTGCCCGAACCGGACGGCCCGATGATCGCCGTCACGCTGCCGCGCGGGGCGACGAACGACACGTTGTCGAGCACGCGCTGCATGCCGAACTGCTTCGATACGTTGTGCACGGCGACTTCGCCGCCGGCGCTCGGTAGCGGAGCGGTCGCGTCGTCGCCGCGGGCCGTTGCGGTGGCTGTCGCGTGGCGTGCCGCGGCACGCCGCCACAGCGCACCGATGCGCGCCAGCACGAACGTCAGCGCCGACGGCGGCGGGTTGCGCAGCGCGCCGCGCGCGTAGTGGCGCTCGACCTGAACCTGGATCGCCGACAGCACGGTCAGGATGATCAGGTACCAGACGGTCGCGACCATCAGCAGCGGAATCACTTCGAGATTGCGGCGATAGATCACCTGCACCGTATAGAACAGCTCGGGCATCGCGAGCACGTACACCATCGAGGTGCCTTTCGCGAGCGAGATGAGATCGTTGAACGCGGTCGGCAGGATGGCGCGCATCGCCTGCGGCAGCACGATCCGCGTGGTCTGGCGGCCGCGCGGCAGGCCGAGCGCCGCGGCGGCTTCGAGCTGCCCCTGGTCGACCGCGAGAATGCCGCCGCGGATCACCTCGGCGGAAAACGCCGCGTGGTTCAGCGTGAGGCCGAGCACGGCCGCGAGGAACGGGCTGATCAGGTCGGTGGTCGGCGTGTCGAACCACACGATGTCGGTGAACGGCACGCCGAGCCGCACGTGTTCGTACAGGTAGCCGATATTGTTGAGGATCAGCAGCAGCACGATCAGCGGAATCGACCGGAACAGCCACACGAAGGTCCACGCGCTCGCGGCGAGCAGACGCGAACGCGACAGCCGCGCCAGCGCGACGAACGCGCCGAGCGCGAAGCCGAATACCGCGCCGAGCAGCGTCAGCACCAGCGTGCGCGCGAGCCCGGACAGCACCGGCGGCGACAGAAACCATTCGGCGAATACCGGCCAGCCCCATTGCGGGTTGCCGAGGATCGAATGCAGCGCGAGCGCGATCAGCACGAGCGCGAGCACGGTGCCGGCCGTGCGCGAGCGGTGGCGGGCCGGCACGATGCGCAGGCGCGTGCCGGCGTCGCGGACGCGGGACGAAGGAAGCGGCGGCAGTGCGCCGCCGAGATGGGTCGTGTCGCTCATGTCGGTGAAGGTCCTCGATCGGGTCGGTCGGACGCGCCGCGCGTAGCGGCGCGTCGGCGTCACGCGTGCGCTTCGGCCGCGTCGTCCTGTTTCTGCACCGCGCCGGGCGCCGCATGGCGGCTCGCCTTGCGCGGCAGGCCGAGGTGGTCGCGCAGCGTGCTGCCCGGCAGGTCGCGGCTGTAGCGGCCGCGTGCCTCGAGTACCGGAATCACGAGGTCGACGAAGTCGTCGACGCCCTGCGCCTGCACTGGAAAGCCGAGGATGAAGCCGTCGCCGGCGCCCGCGTCGTGCCAGCGGATCAGCTCGTCGGCGACATGCTCGGCCGTGCCGATGAAGTTCGGGCGCGGCGTCGCGACGGCGAGCGCCGTCTCGCGCAACGTGAGCTGCTTGCGCTTCGCGTCGGCCTTGATCCGGTCGGTGGTCGAGCGAAAGCTGTTGCGGCCGAGGTCGCCGAGTTCGGGGAACGGCGCATCGAGCGCGTACTGCGTGAAATCGTGGTGATCGAAATAGCGGCCGAGATACGCGAGCGCCTCGTCGATCGTCAGCAGGTCGCGGATCGCCTGATATTTGTCTTCCGCCTCGGCGGCCGTGCGGCCGACGATCGGGCCGACGCCGGGGAAGATCTTCACGTCGCCGGGCTGCCGCCCGTGCTCGACCGCGCTCTGCTTCACGCGCCGCGTGAACGCGGCCGTTTCGTCGAGCGACGGCGAATGCGTGAACACGGCATCCGCATACTTGCCCGCGAGCCCGATGCCCGTGTCGGACGAGCCGGCCTGGAAGATCACCGGCTGCCCCTGCGGCGAGCGCTGGATGTTCAGCGGGCCCGCGACCTGGAAGAAGCGGCCGTGATGGTCGAGCGTGTGGAGCTTGTCGCGATCGAAGAAGCGCCCGGTCGCGCGATCGCGCACGAACGCGTCGTCGTCCCAGCTGTCCCACAGCCCCTGCACGACGTCGAGGTATTCGTCGGCGATCTCGTAGCGCAACGCGTGCTCGGGATGCGCCTTGCCGAAATTCTTCGCGGTGCCTTCGAGCGGCGTCGTCACGACGTTCCAGCCCGCGCGCCCGCCGCTGATCGCGTCGAGCGACGCGAGCTGGCGCGCGACCGTGAACGGCTCGCTGTACGACGTCGAGATCGTGCCCGCGAGCCCGATCTTGCTCGTCGCGACCGCGAGCGCCGACAGCACGGTCAGCGGCTCGAAGCGGTTCAGGAAGTGCGGGATCGACTTCTCATTGATGTAGAGGCCGTCCGCGACGAACGCGAACGCGATGCCGGCGGCTTCCGCCTTGCGCGCGATGCCGATCGCGAAGTCGAGGTTGATGCTCGCGTCCGGCGGGTTGCTCGGGTGTCGCCACGCGTTCATGTGGCTGCCTGCGCCTTGCAGCATCAGGCCGAAGGGAATCGATCGTCGGGTGGTCATGGGCGCGTCACGTGTTCTGGTCGGGGGAAAGGGAATGGTCCGAATGGTCGGCCGCGAGGGCCGCCTGCAGCGGCGTGATCGACTGCGCGCCGCCGAGCCATTCGGCCGACGCGAGCCGCGCCGCATAATCGGTCACCGGCGAGTCGATCACGAACGCGTCGACGTCGAGCCGCCGGCTCAGCGCGTCGAGCGCGCGGTGCACGCGCTCGGGCGTGTCGGCCAGCACGGCCGGGCGCAACTCGTCGATCCGGTAGTCGGATGCGCCGCTTTGCCGCGCGAATTCGGCGGCGGCCTGCGCGCTCGCCAGGTTGAAGCTCGGGCCGCCGGCGAATTGCAGCTTGAATATCTTCAGCGGCCCGATCAGTTGCTCGGCCTCGTCGCGGGTCGGTGCGGCGACGGCGTACAGCGCGACGAGCGGGCGCGTGCCGCCTGCGTCGCGGTACGCGGCCAGCGAGCGTTCGAGATTCGCATCGTCGCCGTTGAAGTGCCCCGCGTAGCAGAAGCGCCAGCCGTTGCGGGCGGCGAGCGCGCCGCTATCGGGCGAGCCGCCGAGCAGGATGCGTTCGGGCGCGTGCGGCGGCACCGGCATCGCGACCGCGCCGGCGAGCGGGTGATCTTCGGCGACGCCCCAGCCGAGGAACGCGTCGAGCTCGGCGAGCTGGCCCGCGAAGTCGGGTTTCTTCGCCTTGTCGTGAAACCACTGCAGCGCGCGCGTGGTCAGCGGCAGCCCGCCGGGCGCCTTGCCGATGCCGAGATCGACGCGGCCCGGCGCGAGCGCGGCGAGCAGCTTGAACGTCTCGGCGACCTTGAACGGGCTGTAGTGCTGCAGCATCACGCCGCCCGAGCCGACGCGAATGCGCGACGTATTCGCGAGCAGGTGCGCGACGACGACCTCCGGCGCGGAGCTCGCGAAGCCCGGCGCGCCGTGATGCTCGGCGACCCAGAAGCGCGCGTAGCCGAGCTGTTCGGCACGCTGCGCGAGGGTCGTCGTGAAGCGCAGCGCGTCGGCGGCGGTCGCACCGTCGGCGATTGGGCTCTTGTCCAGCAGGGAAAGTGAATATGTCATAAGACGTGACTGAAGTTCAGTTCAACTGGTCACCAAGCACAAAACCGATCATTGCTTAGGGAGTCCGGGAGGATTTGTCTGTGCCGTGTCAATGGCTTCGGATGCAAGGCTCCATCGGTCCAGGACCTGACGGTACTTGCCATCCTTGATCAAATCGTTTAGCACCAGGGTCAGGGGCTCAGCCAGCCGGCTTCCCTTGCGAGACGCTATTGCAATATCGGCCGTGCGCGGCCAGCCGCCGTTGACGGTACCTACTAGACGGATATCTCCCCGAAGCGCAGCCTGGTAGGCCAGTTGTGCATTCACGCTGAAGATTGCGTCGGCTCTCCCTGCCCTCAGCGCTACCCCGGCAGTCGCATAATCGTCGTAGTACTGGATCGAGATCGGCTTCAGGCCGTGCGTAACATTTTGACGATCCCAGTCGAGCAGGATCTTCTCCTGATTTGTGCCGGCGTCCGTGATGACTCGCAAGCCCGCAACGTCCTTCGGCTCACGAATCGCAGGGATCTTGCTGTTCGACTTCACATAGAATCCGAGCTGATCCCTCCTGTACGTCGAAAAGTCGAATTTCTCCTTCCGTTCCTCGGTGACTGTCACGTTGTACAGTACGATATCTACCTTCCCCGATTCGAGGGCCAGCGGCCAGTCCGCCCATGCGACCGGGACAATCTTCAACTTGCGTCCGAGACTGTCTGCTACAAGCTGTGCTAGATCGGGATCGAATCCGACCACGGTACGCGCATCGGTAGCGTATGTGCTCAGAGGGGGCAAGTACGCACCGATCGCTACCGTCAACGTGTCCGGTTGCGCAAACTTAGCTGTAGCGGGCAACGCACGCAGGGCAACCGGGTCTACTGGGGCTCGAGGCCGGCCGTTCTGCTCCGGACTGAGATCGAACGTTGCTGCCGTTGCAGCGGCACTAACACAAATCATCGCGAAAATCGATGTTCTCGCCACGATACCGGCGATCCATTTCTTTTTTGTCATATGTATTCCTTAATTTTTAATGCTCTGTTCAGCACATTTTTTTGATGGTGAGTAAAAGAACGTGTATCAGCGCGTCGCTTTCTGGAACCCCCGTGCGGTCAGATCGGAAAGCGAATCAGTCCGCTGGGGATCGAGGAGATCCTTGCCAAACGGGAGACTGACATCGATTTCAGGTACGTTGGAAACGTCGAAGAACGGTGTGTAACCGGTATCGACATAAAGCGCCCACGCTTCCGGTTGCCTGACACCCGTTGTCAGATACGCGCGACGATACCCTTGCTCCTTTGCCCGCTGCTCGAGCGCTGCGACGATCGTCCGCGCCAGCCCTTGTCGGCGCCACTCAGGGTGTGTCCATACCCGCTTCAGTTCGACCGTCTGCGCATCGTACCGCTTGAAAGCGCCGCCCCCAACGGTTTCCCCATCGCGGATGACAAGAATGAACGCGCCGTCGGGTGGTAAAAATAGTTCGGCCGGATAACGCGCCAGTTCGTGCTCGGCCTCGCCCCGACTATCTACCCGGTACGGCGCATAACGAGTCGAATACTCGTCGATCAATGCTTCAATCAACGGCCGTGCACGATGATCGGCAGGCGTGGTGTCGACAATGATGAAATCGGACATGACTTCTCGGTCTTTCAATGCTGAAAACAGCGATTCAAATCAATCCGCTCCCGCATGCGGGGTATCGCTGCCATCATGCGATGCCAAACAAGAAGAAAGACCGGTCTGTCTTTATTCTTCGGGAGCGAAACTAGCGCGTGCCTATGAAACACTCACGTAGGCTCTGATGGCCAACTATACGTTTCCATTGCCAAATTTCTAACAAAGCAATTCTGCAAAGGTTATCGTCGTTGTCTCTAGCTCAACTCAACATGCCCTGGGACGTTTCTTGTAGCCATCCGGCCAGTGAGTTCTCTCTTACCCTAGAAATCAGAAGAACTTGATGAAGACTCGGTGGGGGCGCACGCAAGGCATGTTGCTACCCGGGAGTGCGCCGCCGGGTAG
Source organism: Burkholderia sp. BCC0044 (assembly GCF_902832955.1). Lineage (NCBI taxonomy): Bacteria > Pseudomonadati > Pseudomonadota > Betaproteobacteria > Burkholderiales > Burkholderiaceae > Burkholderia > Burkholderia sp. BCC0044. The sequence continues at coordinate 1,693,528 of NZ_CADFDO010000002.1, forward strand.
CGACCTATACGGTTAAGCAACCGGAGAAGGATCGAAGTCTGGGCGAGCAATTGATTGCAGCCGCGCACGAGGAGCAGCGCTGGCTATCAGAGCAGCCGTATTATCGATGGAAGAAGCAAGTACGCGGGCCTGGAATCGAACCAGGTCCGCGTACTGAAGCAACTCGAGGATGAGAACGAGCGGCTCAAGGAGCCGGTCGCGAAGCTGCGTCTAGAAGACACCCCGCAAACGACATCCCCGTTTGCCTGCTTGGACCGGCCAGAGTTTCATAGACACTCACGAGCCGTTTAGCGCGTAGCGCCGCTCAAACTCTACAGGTGACAGGTCGCCGGCGGAACCATGCCGGCGAATCGGGTTGTAGAACATCTCAATGTAATCGAATACGTCCGTGGCAGCAGTAGCCCTGTTCGGGTAGATGCGCCGCTTAATTCGCTCCTTCTTCAATGCGCTGAAGAAGCTTTCGGCAACGGCGTTGTCGTGGCAATTACCGCGACGACTCATGCTCGGCACCATATGGTGAGCCCTCAGGAATGACTGCCAGTCATCGCTGGTGAACTGACTGCCCTGATCCGAATGCACCATAACGCCGAGGCCCGGTTTGCGTTTCCAGACTGCAGCCAGCAAAGCCTGCAATACCAGGTCGCTGGTCATCGTTGATCGCGTGGCCCAGCCGACGATCTGACGCGAGTACAGATCCATGACCGCCGCCAGATACAGCCAGCCTTCATAGGTTCGGATATACGTGATGTCGGTAACCCAGACCCTGTTCGGCGCGTCGGGGGCGAACTCCCGATTTAGGACATTGGCCACCACGCCGACCGGACCGCCACGATAGCGAGGCTTGCTGCCGTAGCCAACCTCGGCGCGCAAACCTTCTGTCCGCATTAACCGGAACACGCGGTGACGGCTGCACGTCTCGCCCGATTCTCGCAAATCCACCGTGATTTTGCGGTATAAGTCAGTAGTGCCGAGCCTGCGGCATCGTTCTTCGACACCGTCGGGGCAGCCATCTCGCCGGGCAAGTCGGCACGCGCGCTATCCACGGCGTTGCGCACTTCGCTGAGGGCAGCCTGCGGGTCTTTCTCCAGCTTGAATGTCACACTGATGCTGACCGAGCCGTCGGTGATCTTGGTGGTGATGTGGTCTAGCTTCGACAGCGAAGTCAGCTTGTCTTCGATCTTGCGCGCCACCTCGTTTTCCAACTGCGACGGCGCAGTGCCCTCCAGCGAAGCAGAGATGTTGATGGTCGGCAGATCCATGTCAGGAAAATCCTGGATCTGAAGTTTGTGAAATCCGATCAACCCGAAGACGGTCAGTAGAGTGAAGCACAGCAACGCGGGGACGGGGTTGCGGATCGACCACGACGAGATGTTCACAGCAGCCCCCCCTGCCCGCCCCCGGCATCCTTCTGCGTCGACACCCTCACGTGTGCGCCATCCGACAGAAAACCGCCTCCGCTAGCCACCACCCGTGCGCGTGTGCCCGCATCGAGTCCGGAGAGGATTTCGGCACGCCCATCTTGGTGACGTCCGGTGACGACGGTGCGCCGAGTCACCGTGGCGCCGTCGGAATTGAGCACGTACAGGTCGGTGCGGCCATCGCGCGGCACCAGCGCCGATTCCGGCAACGTCAGCGCCGGCGTAGTACCCAGTGCGATCCTTCCGCCTGCGAACATGCCGGGCTGGGCGTCATGCCCGTCCAGCGCCACGTAGACGATGGCGCGGCCAGTACTGGTCGACAGCGTGGGTGACACCAGCCGCACCTTGCCGTCGATCACTTTGCCACCCGGCAAGGTCACGCGCGCAGGTAGGCCCGGGCGAATTCGCGCCAACTGTTGCGCATCGACCTCGGCTTGCCATTCGATCCGCCCCTGCCGGATGAGCCGGAACATCTCCGTCCCGGCGCTGACAACGTTGCCCAGCAGGGCCGCGCGCGACGAAATGATGCCATCGTCTACGGCCATGATGCGCGTTTGCGACAGCACGGTTCGCTTGTTCTGCAACTCGGCCTCGGCCGACGCCAGCGCGGCCCGATCCACCGCTTCCGTGATGCGGTATTCGTCGAGTTTCTGAGCGGCCACGGCGCCGCTATCGGCGACTTGCCTGGAACGCTTCAGATCTGCCTGGGCCTGCTCCAGGTTTGAGCGGGCCTGAGCGACGGCTGCCTCCTGCTTGCGTAGGTCTGCGGTTGCCGTGGCATCCGCCAAACGCGCAAGCAGTTGACCGCGCTTGACCTCGCTGCCGACATCCACGCGCAATTCCGTGATGCGCAGGCTGCCGATCTCGGCGCTGATCACCGCTTCCTGCCAGGCGGTCGTAGTGCCATTGGCCTCGATGGTCTGCGGCCAGTCCTGAGAACGGGGGGCGACCAGGCTGACGGTCAGCGCGGCCGGCGGCGGTTGCGTTTCAGCGCGTGCGAGCGCGCCAGACCTCAGCCACCACGCGGCGGCTCCGGCAACTATGATGAAGGCAGCCAATGCGGCGCTCCGGGGAGTCAGCTTCACGGGGTGGTTCCTTGCAAGAGGGCTTGAACGTCAGGGGCGATCGCGGCGGCCTCGGCAGCAGCAGTCGACGTCGAAGCGCCGCCGGTTTGCCAACCGCCGCCCAGCGCCTTGTAGAGCGCGATCCAGCTCCGGACGCGATCCCGCTGCAGTTCGATATAGGAGATTTCCGCGCTGGTCAACGAACGTCGCGCCTGCTCCAGCGTCAGTAGTGTGTCGAAGCCGCCGCGCCAGTTGGCTTCCGTGGCCCGCTCGTAACGGCGGTATTGTTCGACTGAACGTCGCGCATCATCGCTACGATGGGCCGCGCCATCGAGATCGACCAGCGCGGTCTCGACCTCTTTAATCGCTGTGAGCACGGAGCTACGGTAGTCGGCAAGTTGCGCCTCATAGCTGGCCCTTGCCGAATCTACCGCTGCTTTGCGCTTGCCAGCGTCGAACATCGGGATTGACAGGCTCGGCCCGAGCGACCAGGCTGAAAGTGGAGAAGTCAGATTGGTGGCGGACAACGTGACCGAACCGGACAACGAAATATTCGGCAAGCGATCCGCGCGGGCTTTCCCGATCTCGGCATAGGCTGAAGCCAGCGTACGTTCTGACGATGCGAGGCTCGGCCTCTGTCGAACCAGATCGATCGGGATGGTTTCCACGCTGAAGGCTGCCGACTCCGGCAATTCGGGGGCGCCCGGCCGGTCGATAATTCCGCGCAAGGTCGGCTCGTCGGCCCCCGTGAGCGCCGCCAGCGACTTGACCAGTTCCTCGCAGGCTACCTTCTGCTGCGTAGCCGTGGCATTCGCGCTAGTCAGTATGACTCCCGCGGGGCAAAGGCTGGCCTGCCGTGAGGAATCAAGCGCGGGTTAGCATTGCTGCCAGAGCCGCACGGTGCGGACAGGGCCGCACCTGGCGATTTCCGGCACGGAGGCCAGCATGGAACACGATAGCACGCTGTACGTCGGGCTCGATGTCCATAAGGAGTCGATCACGGCCGCCTATGCGTTCGGCATGGGCGAGGTTGAACTGCTCGGCAAGGTTGGCACCACGAAGACGGATATCGATCGCTTATGCAAGCGCCTGCAATCGAAGGCGTCGCGTATCTGTATTGTCTATGAGGCGGGCCCATGTGGTTACGGACTTTACCGTCAACTTCAGCAGAAGGGAATCGACTGCATGGTGTGTGCACCGTCTCTGATTCCAAGGAAGCCGGGGGAACGCGTAAAGACCGATCGGCGTGACGCGATCAAACTGGTGCGTTCTCTCAGGGCTGGCGACCTGTCGGAGGTCTTTGTCCCTACCGTCGAAGACGAAGCCTTTCGCGATCTGGCACGGGCATGGGTGAGTGCCAAGGATGATCTGAAGCGTGCGCGGCAGCGGCTGAAGTCCTTTCTGCTTTCGCATGGGGTCAGCTATACCGGCCGCGCCGACTGGAGGGCAGCACACCGGCGCTGGCTGAGCACGTTTGCGTTCGACAGCACATGGCAGCAGTTAGCGTTCGAAGAGCATCGACGCGCGATCGAGGATCGTCTTGCGCAATGCGATCGACTGGAAGCTGCGCTGCGCGAGGCCGTGGTTGCCTGGCGTTTTTATCCGGCAGTACTGGGTCTGCAAACGATGCGCGGCATGCAGTTCACCACGGCGGTCGGCATGCTTGCTGAGTTGGGTGATCTGTCACGCTTCACTCATCCGCGCCAGTTGATGGCGTGGCTGGGGGTAACACCGAGCGAACACTCGTCGGGCGAGAAACGCCGTCAGGGCAGCATCACCAAGAACGGCAACAGTTACGCGAGAAAGCTGCTCGTCGAATCGGCATGGAGTTATCGGCATCCGGCGCGCGTGAGTCCCGAGATTCAGCGCCGCCACGAAGGGATTCCTAAACCCATCGTGGATCGATCTTGGGATGCGCAGGTGCGCCTGTGTCGACGCTATCGAACGCTTGTGGCACGCGGTAAACAGAAGAACATCGCCGTGGTCGCGGTCGCCCGCGAACTAAGCGGGTTTATCTGGGACATTAGCCAACTCGCCATGTCACTTGCGTTGCAACCGCAGAAGCACGCGGCTTGAGCAGGCGAGCGAGAGTCTTTACCCATCAATCAAGGAGTTTCCTGAGGGCGGCGTAGCCCGGCACACGAGTAACCCGCGCCACGGCTACGCAACGGATCCAATTCGATTTGCGTCCCTAGATAGCGGCAGGCTCATCAGGCGGACCTCTGTAATGCGGTAGCCAACCCGCGGATATCAGCGTGATCCACCGTCGAGACGTACTGCTGCGCCGCCCTCAGGAAATTTGAACAATAACGCGTGGAAAACCCGAACACCAATCCCGATTGACAGCGGGAGTCATATCAGCCGTGTTGGCTTCCGCAAGGTAGCCATCCGAGGCTGCCGACATGCCGGCTGTGACCGCCGCGTTCGTCGATTTTTCGGTTTTCGCATACGACGCCGCCGACTGTTGGTAGGCACGCACGAGCTGGCGGCATGCACGATATTGCACATAATCGTCCGCCGCCTCGGCAGCCAGAGAGATACGAGCATCGTGCCAATCGTCGATACGGGCTTGCAGGAGCGCCTGCGACGATTCGCGCGCCGAGCGTGCCTTGCCGAAAAGATCGAGTTCCCACGACGCGTCCAGCCCGCCGCTGCGAGTGGTCGCCAGGGTAGTAAACGTGGCGCTACCCGTGGAGACGTTGGACTTGGCCCGCGCGATGGAGGCGCTGCCTGTGAGCGTCGGCCACGCATCGGCGCTGTTCGATGCCAGGGTGGCACGTGCACTGCTGATACGGGCTACCGCCTTGGCCAGCGTCGGGCTGCCGGCCTCGGCCACGCGGATCAACTCGCCCACCGCTGGGTCGTCGAAACGGCTCCACCAGTCGATCAGGTTTTCAACCTTGCCGCCGTGGGCCACTTCGGCGTGCCAGCCGGTGGCCGTGGTCGTCGGCGGCGGCAGGTAAGCCGGCTGCAATGCGCAGGCGCATACTCCCACACTGCCGATGACCATGCCTAGCCAGATGGCGAGGGGCCGTCGTCGCTCCAATTCTCTCATCAATGCAAGCTCCCCGGCCCGGTCCTGAGCCGATGCACGCCATTGTCCGCAGCGGAAGATTCAGTGCCGTAAGGCTGGGTTAAGTTGGGTAAAAATCTGGCGCTTAGCTATGATCGGCATCACTAACATGGCATCCTGACCATATGACGAACGCTGTCCCCTCCTCCTTGACACCGGTGCTGCTGGTCGACGACGACGCCGAGCTGACCAGCATGCTGGCGCAGTATCTGGCCAACGAAGGTTTTGCTGCCGAGATTGCGCACGATGGAGAAACCGGCGTGGCCCATGCGCTGTCGGGGCGTTTTGCCATCGTGGTACTCGACGTGATGATGCCGCGACTGTCGGGCATCGAGGCACTGAGCCGCATCCGCGTGGCTAGCCCGGTGCCGGTGCTGATGCTGACTGCTCGCGGCGATGATATCGATCGGATTTCCGGCCTCAATCTCGGCGCCGACGACTATGTGCCCAAGCCGTGTACGCCCGGCGAACTGGTCGCCCGCCTGCGAGCAATTCTTCGGCGAGCGCGGGGCGCGAGCGCGGCCGGTGCCATCGGCCCGATCCACGCCGGTCCGCTTTCGCTGTGGCCCTCCAATCGCAGCGCCACCTGGCAAGGTATGCCGCTCGATCTGACAGGAACGGAATTCAGCCTGATCAAGGTGCTGGCCCGTCATGCTGGCCGACTTGTCAGTAAGGAAGAAATTTCGTTGCAGGCATTCGAGCAGCCACTGACGCGTTTCGACCGACGCATCGACGTGCATATAAGCTGCATCCGCCAGAAGCTTGGGCCGCGCCCCGACGGCCAGCCGTGGATTGTCAGCGTGCGCGGCATGGGCTACCAGCTTCTGACGGACTAAGCCATGCAATTGCGCTTCAGGCACCTGTTCTGGCCTATCTTCTTCCTGCTCTGGCTTGCGGTGATCATGGCGTTTGCATTCGGTGGACTCTATCTCTACGCAAGCGGACACCACCCGCCCGACGATCGATCGCCTTCAATGGCGCTAATCCTGCTGCTTGCCGGTGCCACAGTGAGCCTACCCGTCGCGGTCGGATTGGCATGGTATATCTCCACGCCGGTGCGCCATTTGAGTCAGGCACTGAGAGACGCTGCTCAGGCTCGCTTCGACGTGCGCGTCCTGCCCGCGCTCGGAAACCGTGGCCCTCATGAGTTCACGTTCCTGGCCCGCGAGTTCGATGAAATGGCCGCGCGCCTGCAACATGCCTCGATGCGGCAGCGGCAACTCTTTCATGACGTGTCGCACGAGTTGCGCTCCCCGCTGGCCCGCATTCAGGCGGCGATCGGCCTCATGCAGCAGGACGCGAAATCAGCGCCCGGCATGGTAGAGCGCATTAGCCGCGAAACGGAGCGGCTCAACCAACTCATCGAAGAACTACTGACCCTGCACAAACTGGAGGTCGGCGCGATGTCGCCTCCGCGCGAGCGTGTTGACATCATAGAACTGCTGGCTGATATCGTGCAGGATGCCGCCTTCGAGGCCCAGTCACGCGGCTGCATCGTGACCTTAGATGCACCCGTCAGCTTTGTGGCGGAAGTCGCCGGAGAACCGCTCTATCGCGCACTCGAAAACGTCGTGCGCAATGCAATCAAGTACACCGCGGCCTGCACCGCCGTCGAAGTATGCGCACGTACGTTGACGTCATTCGAGGCAGGCGAGAAATCCGACTGGCTCGAAGTCCGCGTGAGCGACAGGGGGCCGGGCGTACCCGCCGGGTCCTGCGAAGACATCTTTGAACCATTCCATCGCCTCGAGCCGCAGCAACGAGATGCAATCATGCAATCTGTGTCGGGTACCGGCTTGGGTCTAGCGATCGCCCGTCGCGCAATCGCATTGCACGACGGTGATATTCATGCCGCGCCGCGCGAAGGAGGCGGTCTCACGGTCATTGCACGCTTGCCGCGCTGCCGAATCAACTAGCTATCAGTTCGGCCGCCGCTTCAGTCATCGTCACTCGTTCCGACGTATCGTGCGATTCTCGAGCCGACCTCCTGTTCATCGCAGCCGCACGTCACATGCATCTCTCGAATGCCGCGATCTACGGCTTGATGTGGGTCTCCAGGAAATCGACAAACACGCGGACCTTTGCCGACAGGTTCAACCTCTCCGGATAAGTCGCATAGATGTCCGCCGACGGTAACGACCAGTCGGCAAGTACGCGCGTCAGCTTGCCGGAATCGATCGACGTCTGTACGTCCCATTCGGACCGGACCAGTATTCCATGACCGTCGATGGCCCATTGGAGCGTGACCTCCCCATCGTTGCTGCTCATCGCGCCGTGCACTTTGACAAGTTCGTGGCGCTTGCCCTTTGTGAAGTGCCAGGTGCCATACGCGGTATCGTTTTCCCTCAGGACGATGCACATCTGGTTGCGCAATTCTCCGGGGGTTTTCGGGATGCCGTGTTTCTTGAGGTACGTGGGGGACGCGCAGACGAAGCGCCGGTTCGACGCGAGCTTTCTGCCCACGAGCCGCTGATCCGGTAGCTCTCCGAAACGAATGCCGACGTCATAGGCCAGTTCGGCCAGGTTCATCGGGCGATCGGTCAGTTCCAGTTGAACATCCACTTCCGGATACTGCCGCCGAAACTCGGATAGTGCGGGAGCGATGTGGCGTCGTCCAAAACCGAATGTCGCATTGACCTTCAACAGGCCTTGAGGCTGCTCGCGACTGCTCGACACCATCCGCTCCAGTTCCTGAACCTGCTCGAGCAGCTTCGATCCAGTCGAAAGATACAACTCTCCCTCGTGCGTCATCGCAAGCCGACGCGTGGTCCGATTCAGCAGCTTCACGCCCAAACGGCGCTCCAGTTGACTCAGTCGCGCGCTCACGGCCGGCGGCGTCACACCGAGATCGCGAGCCAACGCGGACAGACTGCCCTGTGTCACCAGCCGTGCAAAGAATTCGAGGTCTGCGATTGGGTCCATTTTAAAGTTATATTTAATAATAGGTTAAGTGGTCATCCATTTTACTGCTCCAGTCGCCCAATTACACTTCGTTGGACATCCGCATCAACGGGATACGGAGACTGGAGGAAAGATGGGACAGACGCTTTACCAGAAGATCGTGACACGCCATACGGTCTTCGACGTCGACGAGCAGCACGTCGCCCTGTACGCCGACCTGCATATCATGAACGAGTACACGAGCCCCCAGGCATTTGCCGGGCTCGGCGAAAAAAAACTCTCCGTCCGTTGTCCGGAGAAGCAGATGGGCATCGTCGACCACGTGATTCCGACGCATCCGGTGCCGGTTCAGGACCGCACCATCCTCATCGATGCAGCGGCGCATCAGGCGGCCAATTTCACGCGCAATTGCCGGGCACACGGCATTCATTTGTTCGACGTACAAGACCGCGAGCAAGGCATCGAGCACGTAGTCGCGCCGGAGCTCGGCCTAATCCGGCCCGGCATGGTGGTGCTGTGCGGCGACAGCCACACGACCACCTATGGCGCGCTCGGCGCATTGGGCTTCGGTATCGGGACGTCTGAGGTCGAACACGTACTCGCGACGCAGACATTGATCTACCGCGTCGCACGCGACATGCGCATCCACGTGGAGGGGGTTTTGCCCCGCGGCACGACGTCGAAGGATCTGGTGCTCTACATCATTTCGAAGATCGGCGCTCAGGGTGCGCGAGGTTTTGTCGTCGAATACTCTGGGCCCGCGATCGCGGCGCTGAGCGCGGAAGCCCGCATGACCCTGTGCAACATGACCGTCGAAGCCGGGGCACGCGGCGCGCTGATCGCACCTGACGACACAACGGTGACCTACGTCGCGGAACGCATCAAGGATCTTTCACCAACGGAGCTCGCCCGTGCGACCGAACAGTGGAAGGAGCTGAAGTCTGACGCCGACGCGACCTTCGACGTGTCGCATAGTTTCGACGCAAGTGACGTCGCGCCATTCGTCACCTGGGGCACCAGTCCCGATCAGGCCATCGCGGTGACCGAACAGATCCCGCCGCTGTCAGATGAACCTGTCGAGCGCGGCAACGCATCCAAGGCACTCGCCTACATGGGCCTCGATGCCGGACAACCCATCGACGGCCTCCCAGTCGACCATGTATTCATCGGCTCCTGCACCAATGCGCGAATCGAGGATCTGCGCGCCGTCGCGGAGATCGTGCGAGGGCGAAAGGTTGCGCAAGAGGTGCGTGCAATGGTCGTACCCGGTTCAGGCCTTGTTCGCGAGCAGGCCGAGCGCGAAGGCATCGCGCAGATCCTGATTGACGCCGGATTTGAATGGCGCCAACCCGGCTGCTCGATGTGCCTCGCGATGAACGACGACATTCTTCAACCCGGCCAGCGCTGCGCATCGACGACCAATCGAAACTTTGAGGGCCGTCAGGGCCGCGGGGCACGCACACATCTGATGAGCCCCGCGATGGCGGCAGCCGCCGCGCTGGCCGGACGCATCGTAGACGTACGCAAGGAATTCAGCCATGACTAAACACGTGTCCATCAGAGGCGTTGCGGCACCGCTTCCGCTGAACAACCTCGATACCGATCAGATCATGCCGAAGCAGTTCCTATTCGGCATCGACAAGTCAGGTCTTGCACGCGGGGTTCTTTACGACCTTCGTTACGAGCCATCCGGCGAGCCACGACAGGACTTCGTGCTGAACCGTCCCGGGTATGAACGTGCAAACATCCTCGTGGCGGGAGCAAACTTCGGGTGCGGCTCTAGCCGGGAGCATGCGGTATGGGGCCTGCAACAGGCTGGCTTCGAGGCGGTTATCGCACCGAGCTTCGGCGAAATCTTCTATTTCAATGCGCTCAACAATCGGTTGCTGCTCATCATGCTGGCCCCGTCCGTCGTGTCGCAACTCATCGAACGGACCGAAAACGCCGCAACGGCCGCGCTGACGATTGATGTGCAGCGTCAAGTAGTCCGGACCTTCGACGGCAGCGAGTACCCGTTCCAGTTGCCGGCCCGGCAGAAGCGAATGTTCGTCGAAGGGCTAGACATGATCGGCATGACGCTCAGCGAGGAGGATGCCATCGCTGCGTTCGAACGCCGCCACTACGCAGATCATTCGTGGATGAAGATCGACCTGCCCCGGCAGCAACGCACCGCCTGACCGGATTCCAGCCAGGTGCGTTGTGCATAGACGCACTGAGATGCTGTTCCGCCTGGCTCTGCTAGCCAGGCGATGTAGATATAAATATTGGAGACATCTGATGGAATCCTCTCGTGCCGATACAAGCTCTCCGCCGATAGCGCGACGCTCGACGGTCGTCAACTTCAGAATCGGCGGCATGCCGGCTCCGATGTTCGCCGTGCTTGTGGTTGTCACTGCGGCGGCGGCCATGACGAAGAAACTGCCCAACGACATGATCGGTGGCTTTGCGGTGCTCATGCTATCAGGAATGCTGCTCGGAGAAATAGGCCGGAGAGTTCCGCTTCTTCGGCATATAGGCGGTCCTGCCATTCTCTGTCTGTTCGTGCCATCAGCTCTGCTTGGCTACAAGCTCATGGACGAGGCCGCGATGAAGGCGATCACAACTACCATGAAGACCGCCAATCTTCAATATCTCTATATCGCCTGTCTTGTCGCGGGCAGCATCCTAGGAATGAACCGGAAGATCCTGATTCAGGGCTTCCTGAAGATGTTCGTGCCGCTCCTCGTAGGAACCATTGCAGCGATCGCAGCGGGCGTCGCTGCCGGCCTGATGTTCGGCTACGACCCGAAGCACACGTTCTTCTACATCGTTATGCCGATTCTTGGTGGCGGCATCGGTGAAGGCATTCTGCCGCTTTCCATCGGCTATTCGGAGATTACCGGCGCAGCCCAGGGGCATCTCATCGCGACTATGGTGCCAGCTGCGCTGATCGGCAACGTCGTTGCCATTCTCTCCAGCGGTGTTCTCAGCCGATTCGGCGAGAAACACCGTCATTTCAGCGGAGACGGAATGCTGGTGAAAACCGGCGAGGACCAGGAACTGCTGAAGGCGCAGAAAGCGGAAGCTGCATTGGATTTGCGACTGATGGGGTTGGGTTTGCTCCTCTCCTGCACGCTCTTTATTGTGGGTGGCCTTCTTGCACCGCTGACCGGAATACCCGGCCCCGTCCTCATGATCATCGCCGCAGCACTACTGAAAGTGTGCCGCGCGATTCCCGAGTCGATGGAAGTCGGTGCGTATCAAATGTACAAGTTCATGTCGACGAATCTCACTTTCTCCATTCTGGTTGGGCTCGGTGCGTTGTTCGTCTCCTGGGACAAGCTCGTTAGCGCCTTCTCGCCCGGCTATTTTGTGATCTGCACATCGGTTGTCCTCTCGATGGTCGCTTCCGGTTTCTTCGTCGGTGCTTGGCTCAAGATGTATCCAGTAGAGTCCGCGATTGTCACCGCATGCCACAGTGGACTGGGAGGAACGGGAGACGTGGCGATCTTGTCATCTTCGAATCGAATGGGCCTAATGCCCTTCGCGCAGATTTCCACACGCATCGGCGGTGCGGCGATGGTCGTCTTCGCGACTATCTTGATGACGTGGCTGCACTGAGAAACTTTAACAGACGGTGCGCGCATTGGGAGTTCGGCGTGATTCCCCTCACGCCTCAGCTACATACGAGTAAGCCGAGATTGCGTACGCTGCACCGGTGCAATGCGGCACGGGTTCCCAATCAATTGATCCAATACGGTCACGAGCGGAGTGGGATGGCTGTTGTCGATTGGAGCAGCGGTGCCGATTCTGCCATGAACGCGGCCGCCGCTGCATAGCGAGGAGACTTGTCACCGCTTCCATTTTCAAACATCAGAATGGAAGCGGTTTACAGTGGTGGGTCAGAGCGGTGACCAGGTGCCATGCAATGACATTCGCAGCCGGAACGGGATTTTGATACGCGCTACAGGCCCCGATGACAATTTCATCGCGTCAAGTACCACAAGTTCGGTCGTTTTAGATCGCAGGTGGTTGAGAACGCTCATGACAAATCCGTCACCTTCGGGCGCGTCCGGGCTGCGCGGGACGAAGATCGGCTCTTGGAAACACTCCGCGTCGCCGGCGAACCACGCCTCAGTATCGCCCGATACGACATCGACTCGCGCCAGCGTGTTAAAAAACTGGAACGGGGGTGCGCCAAGCGACTTCCCATCATATGGCAAGGACGGATCGAATTTGAGCACAAACCCGTGTCGATATGTTTTTCCCATGTATCGAGGATCGCAGCGCGGAAACTCACACGGGAAGTCCGTCAGCGCTTCGGGTTCAACGTCATCGATCTCCGATTCAAGATCGAACGTCCAACGCATCAATGACACCTTGAGGGTCTCGAGTGGCGGGAATGAGCCGTCTTCCTGCGGGAAAAAATAAAAAGCGTTCCCGTCCGCGACCGGCATGTCCACGAAAACGCGGCTTCCTTCTTCGAAGGAGTTCAGCGTGTGTCCCTGAAACCCATTTGCCGGCCCGTAATACCAACGCACATCTCTTTCGTTGCCGCGTCTAGGAAGAACTCCAAAGAGTTGCGGAAGGTCGGGTTGCCACTGAAAGTGCTGGCCACCCCTTTTCATTCGCTCGAGATCGACAGTTAAAGGGATCACCGGAAATACGACGTAGTTCTCGGTAACGGCGAAATCGTGAATCATTGCAGCATACGGCGCTTTGAACCAGACTTCGCGCTTCACCTCACCTGACGCGGCGATCTCGTAGTACGCGATATCCGGTGTACCCTCGCCCTTGGCCTCGTAGGCGAAGCACAGCAAGTCACCGGTTTCCGGGTCCACTTTGGGATGGGCAGTAAACGTGGCCGATCGCACCTGCCCTCCGAAATCCCATACGCCGATGGTTTCAAGAGTGTCGGGATCCATCGCGTATGGAAGGTTGTCTTCCTTGAGCGCCAACAGGACACCATTGTGCTTCACCACTGTCGTGTTGGCAGTGCTGTTGTTCCGCGCTGCCAAAGGGTCGTTCGTAAAGACGTTACGATAAACCCCGGTGAGGGAACGGTGTTCCCGACGTTGGGCAAGCAATCTTTCGGTTTGCACGTAGCGCCGTTTCAGACTGACTTTACCGTCACTGAACCGAAATGCGCTGACGGCACCGTCACCGTTAAAGAAGATATCGGCGCCAAGCATCGGGGGATACTGCGGATCGGGAGCCACTTGGTAGAAGACTCCTTTGATACTCTCCGGCAGAGATCCTTCGACCTCAAGATCCACAACGTCGGCCTCAACACGGCTTGGTTCGTAAAGCCCGACAAATTCAGGTGTCGTCGGAAACAGCATACTCATATGACTCTCCTTCAGAACATATCTGTACTGCGTCTTCACGTGTTGCCCAAGAGCTGGTGATCGGTTTAACTGACGAACCATAGGGACTACACGTGGTACTTGGGATAAGCTCAAGGCTAGGCGTCGAGGTCTTGCCGGCCAGTTGCGATGATTTCGCCCAACGGGCATCTATTGCCGCTAGGTCGGATCAGCCATTTTTTGGTCAAACAGGTCTGCCGGTGCGTCGTCGCAATGTCAACGCGACATCATGTTCATGCTGACGTTGTGCATCACCCACAGCGTGCCGACGATCAGGATCGCCGCGGTCAGCACGGTGTAGCTGAACGCCATCACGTTCCAGCGCTGACCCGACGAACCGTTCATGTGCAGGAAGTACACGAGGTGAACGACGATCTGCACGAACGCGAGCGCGGCCAGCGCGATCAGCGATGCGTGCGGCGACAGCACGCCGCCCATCACGAGGCCGAACGACGCGGCCGTGAGCAGCACCGACAGAATGAAGCCCGCGACATAGCCGCCGACGCTGCCGTGCCCTTCTTCGAGTTGAGACGAATGCGAATGAGCCATTTAGATCACGCTCGCGAGATAGACAAAGGAAAACACGCAGATCCACACGATGTCGAGGAAGTGCCAGAAGAGGCTCAGGCACGTCAGGCGCCGCAGGTCGCGATCGGTCAGGTCGCCGCCGCGCAATACGATCTGCCCGGCGAGCACGATCATCCACAGCAGGCCGGCCGTCACGTGCAGCCCGTGCGTGCCGACCAGCGTGAAGAACGCCGACAGGAACGCGCTGCGCTGCGGGCCCGCACCTTCCGCGGTCAGGTGCGAGAACTCGCGCAGCTCCATCGCGAGGAACGCCGCGCCGAGCACGAACGTCACCGCGAGCCATGCGAGCAGCGCGCCGCGCCGCTGCTTGTACGCGGCCAGCATCGCGAAGCCGTACGTGATGCTCGACAGCAGCAGCGCGGCGGTTTCCACCGCGACGCCCGGAATGTCGAACAGGTCCTTCGCGGTCGGACCGCCCGCGTACTGGTTGCCGAGCACCGCGAACGTCGCGAACAGCGCCGCGAAGATCACGCAGTCGGTCATCAGGTACAGCCAGAAGCCGAACACCGAGTGCGACGGCGGATGGTCGTCGTGTTCGAGCAGGGTTGCGCTCAAGGTTTTCTGCAACATCAGTTGGCCTCCAGTTCCACGTCGTCGACACGCGTGGCCACGCGCGCCGCCGGTTGCTTCTCTTCGATCTTGCGCACCTTCGTCGCCGGGATGTAGTAGCCGTCGTTGTCACGCGAGCTGTAGATCACGAGCGTCGCGACGATGCCGACCAGGCCGCCGATCGCCATCCACCAGATGTGCCATACCAGCGCGAAGCCCAGCACCAGGCTGAAGATCGCGACCACGAGGCCCGCACACGTATTCGACGGCATGTGGATGTCGCGGATCGCCGCCGGGTTCGGCCGGCCATCGCCGCGCGCCTTCATGTCGGCGTACGCGTCGAGCGTGCGCACTTGCGGGATCACCGCGAAGTTATAGTCGGCCGGCGGCGACGAGGTCGCCCATTCCAGCGTGCGGCCGCCCCACGGATCGCCCGTGGTGTCACGGTACGCCGGCAGGTTCCGATTGCGGATGCTGACGACCAGTTGCAGCAGCTGGCAAGCGATGCCGATCGCGATCAGCACGGCGCCGAACGCGGCGACCAGCAGCCACGGATGCCACGCCGGGTTGTCGTAGTGGTTCAGACGCCGCGTCATGCCCATGAAGCCGAGCACGTAGAGCGGCACGAACGCGACGTAGAAGCCGACCTGCCAGAACCAGAACGCAGCCTTGCCGAGTTTCTCGTTCAGCTTGAAGCCGAACGCCTTCGGGAACCAGTAGTTGAAGCCCGCGAGATAACCGAACAGCACGCCGCCGATGATCACGTTGTGGAAGTGCGCGATCAGGAACAGGCTGTTGTGCAGCACGAAGTCCGCGCCCGGGATCGCCATCATCACGCCGGTCATGCCGCCGAGCGTGAAGGTGACCATGAAGCCGATCGTCCACAGCACGGGCGTCGTGAATTCGATCCGGCCGCGATACATCGTGAACAGCCAGTTGAACACCTTCACGCCGGTCGGGATCGCGATGATCATCGTCATGATGCCGAAGAACGCGTTCACGTTGGCACCCGAGCCCATCGTGAAGAAGTGGTGCAGCCACACGAGGAACGACAGCACCATGATCGCGCAGGTCGCGTACACCATCGTCTTGTAGCCGAACAGCGGCTTCTTCGAGAACGTCGCGATGACTTCCGAGAAGATGCCGAACGCCGGCAGGATCAGGATGTACACCTCCGGATGGCCCCACGCCCAGATCAGGTTCAGGTACAGCATCGCGTTGCCGCCGGCTTCGTTCGTGAAGAAGTGCATGCCGAGGTAACGGTCGAGGCCGAGCAGCGCAAGCGTCGCGGTCAGGATCGGGAACGACGCCATGATCAGCACGTTCGTGCAAAGGGCCGTCCACGTGAACACCGGCATCTTCATCAGCGTCATGCCGGGCGCGCGCATCTTGATGATCGTCACGAAGAAGTTCACGCCGGTCAGCAGCGTGCCGACGCCCGAGATCTGCAGCGCCCACAGGTAGTAGTCGACCCCTACCCCCGGACTGAACTGCAGCTCCGACAGCGGCGGATATGCGAGCCAGCCCGTCTGCGCGAACTCGCCGATCACGAGCGAGATGTTGATCAGGATCGCGCTGACGGCCGTCATCCAGAAGGAGAGCGAGTTGATGAACGGGAATGCGACGTCGCGCGCACCGATCTGCAGCGGCACGACGAGGTTCATCAGGCCGACCATGAACACCATCGCCATGAAGAAGATCATGATCACGCCGTGTGCCGTGAAGATCTGGTCATAGTGGTGCGGCGGCAGGTAGCCGGGCGCGTTGTAGGCGAGCGCGAGCTGCATGCGCATCATGATCGCGTCGGCGAAGCCGCGCAGCAGCATGATCAGCGCGACGATGATGTACATCACGCCGAGTTTCTTGTGGTCGACCGTCGTCAGCCATTCCGTCCACAGCCACTTCCAGCGGCCGGTGATCGTCAGCGCGGCGAGGATGCCCAGCACGACCAGCCCCATGAAGGCGCCGGCCACCATGATGATGGGCTGATCGAACGGGATCGCCGATAGTGTGAGTTTGCCGAACATGCGTTACCCCTTCGTGCCGCAGGCGGCGTCCTTCAGATCGAGGACGTGGCCATCGTTGTATTTCGCGATGATGTTGTGGAAGAGCCGCGGATCGACCGACGAGAAGTAGCGCACGGGCGCCTTCTCGCTCGGCTGCGCGACGGTGCCGTACACGGTCGCGTCGAGCCGGTCGGGCGAGGCCTTCACCTTCCGCACCCAGGCGTCGAACTGCTCACGCGGCTCGGCAAGCGTGCGGAATTTCATGTCGGAGAAGCCGCGGCCGCTGAAGTTGGCGGACGTGCCCGCATAGTCGCCGGCTTCGTCGGCGATCAGGTGCAGGCGCGTCTGCATGCCGGCCATCGCGTAGACCTGGCCGCCGAGCTGCGGAATGAAGAACGAGTTCATCACCGAATCCGACGTGATGCGGAAATTCACCGGTGTGCCGACCGGAATCGCGAGCTGGTTCACCGACGCGATGCCGAGTTCCGGATAGATGAACAGCCACTTCCAGTCGAGCGCGACGACCTCGACGTCGATCGGCTTCACCGACGACTCGAGCGGCTTGTATGGATCGAGTTCGTGCGTGGTTTTCCACGTGAGCACGCAGAGGAACAGGATGATCAGCGTCGGCACCGTCCAGATCACCACCTCGATCGCGGTCGAGTGCGACCAGTTCGGTGCATACGTGGCGTTGCGGTTCGACGCGCGGTAGCGCCACGCGAACCATACCGTCAGCAGGATCACCGGCACGACGACGATCAGCATCGCCCATGTCGAGGTGGCGATCAGCGCCTTCTCGGCGGCTCCGACGCTACCTTTAGGATTAAGGATGTCCCCGCTACAACCTGAAAGAGCCAATGCCGCGATGATTGAAATCGACGCCGACAGACCTCGACAGACCTCTCTTTTCATATTGCGGCCCAAGCTCCGGGTTGGAACAGGGCGATACGCAAACTGATACCGCGTTGGGGATTCGACTGTCGATAAAAATTCGCAGATGAATTTGTCATATAGCGCGACGGCATGCACTCAGGAACGCGTATGATGCCGGTGGATTTGGTCGTCGGTGCGTACTGATCGTTCAGAGAAGCACCGCATTCGTTCGAGAGTAGAAATGGACTCGGTCAGTGAAATATTGGCGTCGCTTTCGCTGGGCTCAGCGGCCATCGGCACCATCAGTCTGTGCGAGCCTTGGAGCCTGCGCTTTGTGGACGCGCCCTCCGTCGCGAGCTATACCGTCGCAAGTGGGGGAGGATGCTGGTTGCGATACGGGGATGCGATACCACAGTGGTTGGAGCCGGGCGCAACTGTGCTGCTGACCGCAGGGAGCGATTCGGTGGTGCTCTGCAGTAGCGATGATATTCCGCCTACGGACATCGGTGATCTGTTTCGTCGAGTACGGCTCGATCACCTGCGCGACATGGAGCCTGACAGGCCGGTGACTCTAAATTGGGGCGGCTCGGGCCAGTCCACTGTGTTGCTGGGCATAGCGTTCGGGATGAAGAGCGAGCTACGCCACCGCGTGCTGAGCGCACTTCCGGAACTGATCATGTTCCGGGCTGATGATCCGCATATATCTCCATGGACGGCAGAATCGCTTCGCTTCCTCGCACGAGAATGTGCGAATGAACTGCCGGGTTACACAGCCATGGCACGCGCTGTTGCGGAGACAGTATTGCTCAGTGCTGTTAGAGGCTATCTAGTCACGGAGTCGAGTGATCGACCGGGATGGGTGCGCGGACTAGGCGACTATCGTATTGCGAAAGCATTGGCAGCAATGCATAAGGACCCCGGTCATGCGTGGACAGTCGCCGGTCTCGCCGCCCATGCGGGAATGTCCCGCACCGCCTTTGCAGTCCGCTTTGCGGCGATCGTCGGCAGTTCGCCCATCGATTACTTGACGGAATGGCGTGTCGACCTGGCGCGCCTGAGGCTAAAGAGCGGTCATTGCAACATTAGCCGTCTCGCCGAAAGTCTCGGCTATACGTCAGAGACAGCGTTCCGTCGCGTATTCAAGCGTATCTGCGGCGTTCCGCCGAGCCAGTTCGTGAGTAAGGGAAAGCAGGCGACTGCGGACGTCCAACGATCCTCGGACGGCCAGACGTCATGAAGCGTGTACAAGCTGCTCGTGCGTGAACCCTCTGCGTCCCGCCATGAGTTCCTCGTTGTCGTCTCAACAACATCCCGCAATTTTCCAATTTTTAACGGACAGTTCTGTGCGGCAGGATCGCCCGAAGCGGGGGCACGTGATGCGACGAGGCCGCATTTGTACGTTCCCCCGCTCATTACGTATCCGATGATGTCACCGGTTAGGGATTCTCGTGCGAACTTGGCGCAATCGCACGAGCGTTTCATCAAAACGGAGTCGCAAGTTGCGCCTGTACGATGAGGCTGTTGCGCGTGCGGTTTCGCACGGCGGTTTCGGTATAGGCATTGAGCCAGAGCGCCCGATTACCTTTCATCTGCCAAAAGATGCCCGGACCGATACCCAACACTTGTTCCCGCCCAGCCACCGATGTGCCATTGATCCGGTGGTCCGTTAGCTGCCGCAAATAATAGCCGTTGATGCCGAGATGCATGGATGGCGTAAGCGCGTAGGATGTCGTGAAGTTGAGCCAGGCTGCCTGACCCGCTTGCGTATCACTGACCGGCTGGTTGTCGAACGCGAGCGGATAACTTGCGGCCGGATCGTGATTCTTGAAGTTGTACAGGTAATGCAGCCGCCAGCTGATCTCGATCTTGGGGAGCGGAAATAGCGAAGCTGCCCAGTACGGATTCAGGGAAAAATACCCGGAACTCTGGTTGAGATCAGCGTTGTGCTTGTACTGTCCGGTAGGTGCGATCACGTCTAACTCGAAGCGCTGGACAAACAGAGGCTGCCCCGAAGAGCCGAGAATTGGCGCGTACTGAAGTTGCGGTCCGAACGTAATATCACCAAGCGCCGTGCCGCCGCCCGACAAGCTTGCTCCAGGCCGGTCGAAACTCCCATGCAGCCGAGTCACCGGAACGATGACATTGAAGCCCAATGTCCCCCCCGCCAAGTGCCATGGGGATGTGAAGGCCACGTGATTGATCCACGTAAATGCTTCGACACGGGGATGACGAAACGCGTTGTTCGTACTGCCATCTGCGTTCTTGATCGAATCTGCAGTCGAGTAGCGAGCTTCACCGAGGTACGACCAGCCTGCCAATCCCGAAAATCCGTCGAAGAAGCTGGTGGATCCGAGATTGAGGCCCGATGGCTCCGACACCGTCGGCGGACGTCCTACCGCTGTCTGCGAAAATGCCGGGCCGGCTAATGAAGTCGATAGTGCGATCGCGATCCAGCATAAAAGTCGCAATATTAAATCAGTGATCCGAAGTATCATGCTTGTCTCCAAACGTACCGGATGATACCGGCCTTCGTTTTTATAGATAAACTACGCTGTCATACACTTTCATATTGCGGCGGGCCATTCTTCCTGCCCGCGCTCATATCGATCGTTTTTTTAACTAATCCCGCGGTAGCAGCGGGCGAATCACATTCGCGGACACAGCCAGCCCAGGTGCGGAAAACTGCACCATTTCGGCACCCAGATATTCGAGTATGTCGAGGTCGGCAACTCCGTTGACGACGTGGAATGTGGTGGGCAATTGCTCGAACGTCGCCCGATACCAGTTCACTGATCCGCCCGACGCTTTCCATGTCCTGAACTCCGCGCCGCCGAACTTGATCGGTGACGTATCGCCCGCGGCGCCGGGCTCGGGCTGAGAGGTAGTAGCGTAGGCGACATCGCAGCCGCCACGACCGAAGCTACCCGTGCGCGGCATGTACTTGTAGAAGAGCGCCGCCCCGCCCGGCCCGGGCAACTTAGGCTCTTCGTGCACTTCAACCAGGCCGTGAAGCGCGATCTCGAAGAACTTGAAGTCGAACCACGAGGCCGATCCGCCAGCTGTGCCGAGCGAATGGTCAATTTCGAGGGCAGGAATGTCCGCGAACAGCTTGGGGAAACCGAGCTCCTCACGCCCAGTCATGATTGCATCGGGTACGCCTTCCCAAAGCACCGGACAGAACGCGCCGTTGATGGTTTCTGCCTTGCCGTGGTAAGTGGCAGGAATCTCAATCATCACGATCCCATAGCCGCGCCCCGCCAGCCAGTACAGGTTGCTGAAGAACGCGAGCGACGCGTGAACCTCGGCCTCGCCTTGTAACTCAAAGCCCGGCGGCAGGATACGCTCCAGTTGCTCGCGGTGAGTGCGGTATTTGACTGTCATCCATGAGGCATTCATGGTGCCGGCTTCCCCGGGCGTCCACAGCGTCCCATCGGCTTTTTGGCGCGGCCCCGGCGCGGGACCGAACACGGCAGGCATGCGGTAGCGCACGCCCGGTTTGAATTCGACGGTCATGATCGAATGTTCCTTGTTGGGTTGACAGGTTTAGAACGGGTAGTGGCGCGGTGCTGTCTGCACCGTCAACCAACGCAATTCGGTGAATTCATGTACGCCGGCACGACCGCCGAAGCGGCCCAGCCCGCTTCCCTTGACGCCTCCAAACGGCATCTGCGGCTCGTCGTGCACCGTAGGCCCGTTGACATGACAGATGCCGGAGTCGATGCGCCGCGCGACGTCAAGGACGCGGCTTACGTCGCAGCCGAATACCGCCGCAGAAAGGCCATACTCGTTGTCGTTGGCGCAGGCGATCGCCTCTTCCACGCCATTGACGCGCACGATGGGCTTCACGGGGCCGAACGATTCCTCACGGTAAACTTTCATCGCAGGCGTCACATGGTCGAGCAAGGTGGCAGGCATCACCGTGTTCGATGCCTTGCTGCCGCACAGCAGCGTTGCGCCTTTCGCGAGCGCGTCGTCGATCAACGCGTTGCAACGCTCCACGGTGGCGATGTCGACCACGGCCCCCAGCACGACGGGTGCATCTCCACGCGGGTCACCCATGGGAAGCGAGCGGACCTTGGTCGCGAGACGCTGCACGAAGTCGTCGGCAATCGTGGCATCCACGATGATGCGTTCTGTCGACATGCAAATTTGCCCCGAGTTTGCGAAGGCGCCGAAGGCAGCGGCGTTCACCGCAGCATCGAGATCGGCGTCGTCGAGCACCACCAGCGGCGCCTTGCCGCCCAGCTCCAGCACGGCAGGCTTCAGGTACCGCGCGCAGGTGGATGCAACGATGCGCCCCACCCGCGTCGAGCCGGTGAAGTTGACTCGCCGCAGCGCGGGGTGCGCGATCATGGCTTCCACCACCGCGGCAGCATCCGTGGCCGCATGCGTGACAAAGTTCACAGCGCCCGCCGGCAAGCCAGCATCGAGGAAGCTTTCGGCAATCAGGCTGTGCGTGTAAGGACACAGCTCCGAGCCCTTGAGCACGACGGTATTGCCGCACGCCAGCGGCACAGCCACGGCACGCACCCCGAGAATCACGGGCGCATTCCAGGGCGCCATGCCGAGGACAACGCCGGCGGGCTGTCGGACGGCCAGCGCAAGGCAGCCGGGCACGTCGGAAGGAATCGTCTCGCCGCTCACTTGGGTCGTAAGCGATGCGGCTTCGCGCAGCGTGGCCGCAGCGACCTGCACGTTGAATCCCGCCCACGCGGCGGTGGCGCCGGTCTCGGCGCACATGGCCGCGGCGAACTGCTGCGCCTTCGCCTCCAGCGCATCCGCTGCCGCATTCAGCCGTGCCCGCCGCTCACTCGGGCCGAGCGCCGACCACACGGGAAACGCCGCGGCGGCGGCGTCGACCGCTGCCTTGGCGTCACTCGCAGTGCCCGCTGCAGCAACCGACACCACTGCGTCCGAGAGCGGGTTGCGCCGTTCGAACGACATGCCGGACGACGCCTGCATATCCTTTCCACCTACTAGCAGATTGACTTCATACACCATGGGGATGGACCTCCTGTCTCCAGTAAACGACACTCGTCGCGACGCTCACGCGTGCTCGACCGCGATGGTGTTCTCGATGTGACCAAGGCCCTCGATCTCGACCTTGATCACGTCACCTAGCTGGAGGAACTTGCCGAGCGCAATGCCGACATTCGCGCAAGTGCCGGTCGCGATCAGGTCGCCCGGCTCGAGCGTCATCACTTGCGAAAGCTCGTGAATCTGTTCCCAGATGCTGTAGATCATTCCGCCCGTGCTCGCGCTCTGGCGCAGCTCGCCGTTGACCCACAGCTTCATCTGAAGCGCATGCGGATCGGCTATGTCGTTGGCCGTGGTAATCCACGGGCCGATTGGCCCGTGCGTGTCGAACGATTTGCCGAGCGTGAATGTGGGACTCTTGAACTGCCAGTCGCGTGCGGTCACATCGTTCGCAACGAAGTAGCCGCCCACCACGGACGGCGCTTCCTCCACACTGACGTAGCGGCAACGCTTGCCGATCACCACGCCCATTTCGGCCTCGTAGTCCATCTTGTCCGTCACGCGCGGTTTCACGACCGGATCGAACGGGCCGGTGATGCAGCTGACTTGTTTGTTGAACCACAACTGATGGGGCGGAATGGTGATGCCGGCGCGCGCCGCTTCGTCGGCATGGTCCTGATAGTTCATGCCGATGGCCAGGTATTTCTGGGCATCCGGAATGGGGGCCTCGAGCCTGACGCGCGCCAGCGGCACGCCGTCTTTCACGTCGCGAAGCGTTTGCTCGAGACGGCTGACGAATGCAGGCCCGGCGGCCAGAACTTCACGGATCGAAGCGGGTGCGGAAGGATCCAGCGTCGTCAACGCGACGACTCGATCGCCGTCGACGGCGCCGATGGTGGTCACACCATCATGGGTGTAACGGGCAAGTTTCATACAAAGTGCTCCTACACATAAGAAGAGAAATGGGCTCAGGCAAAAAATTCGGGCGCAAGCGGCGGCGCCCATTGGCGCAGTTCGTCCTCTGACAATTGGGTGTGCCCCACCGGCGTGCTGTCGTTCACCAGATCGCCGTCGGTCCAGTGCTCGATCTTGTTGCCGAACGGGTCGCGCCAGTAGTCGAAGATCTGGCTGCCCTGCACGTGGCGGCCCACACCCCACGAATGCTGGTAGCCGCGCGCCCTCAGGTACTCGCCGCCCAGCATGACGTCGTCGATGTCCAGTACTTCGAACGCGGTGTGGTCGAAGCGCGCACGGCCGTCCTGCGCAGAAATCAGCGCAATCGTGTGGTGGTCCGTCCACTGCGCACCCAGACCGCAATGCAGGAATGCGGCAATGGTGTTCTGCTCGCTGCCGACCCAGTAGGTGTCCGAAGCGCGAAAGCCGAGAACGTCGCGATAAAACGCCAGCATGGCGGGGAAATTGCGCACCTGGAGCGCGACGTGGCCCAGCCGCATTACGGCACTCGGACGCGGCTGCAGGCGCACTGGCGTGCCCAAACGCCGCCGCGCGCCGCTGCAGTTCATGGCGATCGGGTCGCGCAACGGCAACGGTGCGTGCCGCGCGGCCCCGTGCAGCACGTCCACGACAAAGCCGTCCGGGTCGCGCAAGCGCGCGCGGCGCCCGCCGCCCGGCTCCGGGTTGTCTTCCACCTGGACGCCGTGATGCGCGGCCAGCCGGTCGAGGTCCGCTGCTTCGGCCGCATGCAGGCCGAAGCCTACGGTAGCGTTATCGGGACCGAGTTCGCTCACATGCACATGATGTGCAGTGGCGGCGGCACGCATGTACAACGCATGCTCGCTGCGGGCCGCTCGGTGCAGACCGAAGTCGAGCAAAAAGTTCTCCATGCGATCGAGGTCGGTGACCTGATACCGCACGAAGGCAATGTCTTGCACAGTCATCACGAACGCGTCTCCTAGTTTTGCGTCAGTCGTTGCAGCTCAGCTGCCGTATCGCCGCACAATAAATCCACAAACACAACGATCAAAGATTAACCTCAATAAAATCGATAAAATATAGGGAATTCCATAATCTTGACGAACGTCGATGACGAAAGAGAGAATCGTGGCAAGCTCCCTACACGTAAGAACGCTTGCATTCATGGATACGACCCTCACCTCGCCCGGCGCAAAAAGCCTGACTTCGCTCGCAGTCGAGCGCCTCCGCGGCGACATCCTTGCCGGACAGCTGCGTCCCGCAGAACGGCTGCGAATCCAGGCTCTCTGCGAGCGGTACGGCATCGGCGCTACGGCCATACGGGAAGCGCTGTCGCGCCTTGTCACAGACGGCCTCGTGGATTCCGAAGACCAGCGCGGCTTTTGCGTCACGCCTGTGTCCCGGGAAGACCTCACCGACCTAACGCAAACGCGCGTCGAAGTGGAATGCAGCGCGCTGCGGCTCGCGCTCGAGCACGGCGGCATCGACTGGGAGTCCACCGTGCTGTCGGCATTTCACCGGCTGCAACGTACGCCGCCGCCCAGCTCCCCCGAGCTGCACGACGCGTGGGCGGCAGCGCATCGCCAGTTCCATGAGGCGCTCATCGCGGGATGCGCGTCGCCGTGGATGCTGCGGCTGTGCCGACTGCTGTACGACCAGTCGGAGCGCTATCGGAATCTGGCCGAGCAGTACACGACGGAGAAGAACCGCGACGCCGCGACCGAGCATCGCGAGTTGATGGAAGCCGCCATGGCGCGCGACGCCGAGCGTGCGGTCCAATTGCTCGCCGGGCATTTTTGGGAAACTACCGGCATCATCCTGAAGGCCGTGTTCAACGACGACGCAACCGCGCGCACGGCCAAACGCGGCCCCGGCCGCAAACCGCGCAGCAATCGCGGCGAGACGTAAGCGCGGGAGGCATTAGTCCGCCTCGCTGACGGCGCGGACCTGCCTGCGAACTATCCCCGATCAAGATACAGATGCTGCGCACGACGCGGCAGGGGCGGACTTTGCCGCAGCAAACCGCTCACAAACAAAAGGAGACAACGAGATGCAACCTCACACAACTCCGGTCCACCACCGGGCATCCGAGTTCAAGGCCGTTTGCCTGCTTGCGTTGGGACTCGGCATGGTCGGACTCGACCGCTTCATCATCAATCCGCTGTTCCCGGTGATGCAGAAGGAACTCGGGCTGAGCTACCAGGACCTCGGCGTTATCTCGGCCGCGCTGGCGCTTACGTGGGGCGCGGCGTCAATCGTCAGCGGACGGCTCGCGGACCGCCTGGGTCCAAGCCGGGTGTTGATCGCCGCGATGGCCGCCTTCTCGTTGCTCGCGGCGACGACCGGGCTTGCAACAGGTCTTGCTAGCCTGCTCGTCATTCGGTCGGTCATGGGTCTGGCAGAAGGTGCTTACGTACCGGCCAGCATCGTAGCGACCGTGAACGCTTCGAAGCCGTCGCGCGTCGGTCTCAACATCGGGCTGCAACAGATGGCTCAACCGCTCGTCGGTCTGGGCCTGGGCCCGATCATTGCGATCAGCCTGCTCAAGGTGCTGCCAAGCTGGCATTACGTGTTCGCCGCGGTCGCCGTGCCCGGCTTGCTGCTTGCGGCCGTCATGGCTCGCGTGCTGCGCGATCCTGCTCGTATTGCGGGTACGCCGCGCGACGACGCGCACGAGTGGCGAACCGTCGCTACGAACGGCGCCGTGCGCGTAAATACGGCGACCATGCTCTGCTATCTCACCTGCGTGATCCCGCTTTCCACGTTCATGCCAAGTTACCTCACTGACTACCTTCGGCTAAACCTGGACCAAATGGGTATGGTGCTCACGGGCCAAGGCGCGGGCAGCCTAATCGGGATGGTGGTCATTCCCGCGTTGTCCGACCGGTTCGGGCGCAAGCCGCTTCTGATCGCGGCACTACTGGCGGAACTCGTAGCGCTCTGGATGTTTCGGACGATCGGCGCCGAGCCGATCAAGCTGTTCTCCGCCTTGTTCGTCATCGCATTCATGAATTCCGGCGCCATCGCAATCACGGTGGGCCCGCTCACTAGCGCGGCCGTTCCCCCCCGCCTTGCGGCTTCCGCCACGGGTCTTGTGGTGGGCGTCGGCGAAATTGTGGGCGGGGCAATGGCGCCCGCCGTCACCGGCGCACTAGCCCACGCAATGGGCATTGCGGTGATTCCCGTCGTCGCTTTGATCGCGATTGCCATGGGCACCGCCATCGTGGCGTTCGGCGTCCGCGAACCGACACTATTGGCGGATATCGAAGAACATCCCGTCAGCACGCGGCCCTGAGCCGGGACAAGGACGGGGCTCTCACCGAATTCACGACATTCCATTGGAGACACGAAGTGACATCCGTATCGCACAACCAGGACGACGGCACGTCGGAAAACCTCGCCGATGTAGCGATCGTAGGTTACGGGCCGGTTGGCCAGGCGCTCGCCTTGAAGCTTGCGCTCGGCGGACACCGCATCGTCGTGATAGAACGCTGGCCGCAGTTGTATGGTCTGCCTAGAGCGGTTGGGCTCGATCACGAGGCGATGCGCATTCTGCAGTCGCTCGGGATCATCGACGAATTCGAAGCCAGCACGTGCCTGAGCCACGTCTACGAATGGCGCAACGGCAACGGCGAATTGCTGGTCGCCTTTCCAGGTCTCGACGAAATAGCTGAGTCCGGCTGGCCAAGACAATTCGGATTCAGCCAGCCCGCGCTCGAACGTCTGCTCGACGATCGCATTGGCGGTGTCCACGCGGATCGCGTCACGGTGCACCGCAACCTCACGGTGGTGGCCGCCACCGAGCACCCCGATAAGGTGGTGCTCGAAACGCGGCCTACCGGAGATATCGACGGCGAGCCCCGCCTCATCGCCGCGCGCTATGTGGTGGGATGCGACGGCGCCGGAAGCTTCGTACGGGGCACAATGGGCGCGGCGCTCGTGGACCTGGGCTTCGTTGCTGACTGGCTCGTGGTCGACGTGCAGCCGCGCGACCCATCGCAATGGAGCGCGGACGTCATCCAGGTCTGCGACCCGCAGGGCCCGACGACGATGGTGCCCGGCGGCCCGGGACGCCGTCGCTTCGAATTCATGATGCTCGAGGGCGAACACAAGAACGAGCAGAACAACCCGCAGGCCGCATGGGTCCGGCTGGAACGGTGGGGCTGGACGCCCGCCAACGCGATTCTCGAACGCCATGCGGTCTACACGTTCCGCGCCGCCGTGGCCGACCGGTGGCGGCGCGGGCGACTGATGATTGCCGGCGACGCCGCCCATCTTACACCGCCCTTCGCCGCTCAGGGCCTCTGCGCGGGCCTGCGCGACGTGATTGCGCTCGCGTGGCGGCTCGACGCCGTGTTGCGCGGCGAAGCCAACGAGACGCTGCTCGACTGCTATGGACCGGAACGGCAGGTGCATGCCACTGCGCTCATCGAGTTCGCCGTGATGCTCGGCAAGATCATCTGCGTGCTGGACCCGGCCAAAGCGGAAGAGCGCGACCAGCAACTGCGCAACGACGCCGGACGCAGCGAACAGAAGTGGCCGGCGCCGCGCCTCGGCAGCTCGCCACTCCTGCGCGAAGACGACCCGTGCTCTGGATGGCTCAGTGTGCAAGGACGCGTGCATCTTGGCGACCGGACGGCCCGCCTCGACGACCTGATCGGCTCGGGCTTCGTACTGATCGGGCACGGGCATGATCCGACGAATACGCTCACCGCCGAGCAGTGCCAGTTTCTCGCCCGCATCGGCGCAACGGCGATCGGCATCGGTGGATCCGAGGCAGCCCGCGACATCGACGGCACCTACGCACGCTGGTTCGATCAGTTGGGCACTACCGCAGTGCTCGTGCGGCCGGACTTCTACGTATTCGGGAGCGGTGACGCGCCCGTGCTCGTCGCCGACCTTATGACCGCCTGGAACCGTGGCTTGTCGGCATTCGACGCGGAGGCCGCGTGAACGGGGACGTGGCACTGCGTCATGCCACGCTCGCGCGGCACGGCGAGCGCATCCGTCGGCTAGTTGACGGCGACCTCGCCGGTATCGACGACCTGCTGGACGACGATCTGATCTATGTTCATTCCACTGGTCTCGTACAGCGAAAAGCCGAACTGATCGATTTCTTGACGCAGACGCTGCACGTGCAGGACATTCAAACGCGCGTTGTCCATGTCGCGGAAGGCAGCGACATGGCGTGCATCGGGCTGTTTCTGCGCATGCGCGCGCAACTGAAAACGGATCCGCCGCGCGAGTTTTGCACGTACAGCTACGTAACCGAGGTGTGGCGCCTTGGCGGCGGCGACTGGCGTTTGCTGAATTTCCAGTCCACAGCAGTCCGTGAAGAGGCGACACTCCTCTGATCAATGATTCAACGCAGCACGCTGCCGCGCCCGCGCGCCACCCAAGCCTCGTAATCGGCATAAGCTTGCGCGCTCGGCGGATAGACGCCCCACAGCGGTTCACCGGCCGCGATGCGCAAGGCAAGATATGCCTCGATGTCGTCCTGCTTCTCGCAGATTTCAGCCAGTTCCTCCGCCAGATGCGCGGGCACCACCGTGACGCCGTCGCGGTCACCGACGATCACATCGCCAGGATAGACGGCCACGCCCGCACAGCCGATCGGCACTTGAAGATCAGCGACATGGTGATACGAAATTCGCGTCGTCGCGGTCACCTCACGCGCATAGGCGGGCAACGGCATCGCGGCAATCTCCGATCCGTCGCGTAACGCACCGTCGGTGACAATCGCGCGCGCACCGCGCGCCAGCAGACGCGTGACAAGGATGTTGCCGGCGGACGCCGCGCGCGGATCGTCGCGGCTGTCGATGACCAGCACGTCGCCATCGCGCACCTGTTCGATGCCTTGCCATTGCAGGTTGTCCGCGTTCGGCCGTGTCGTCATCGTGCCGTAGGTGTCGATGTCCTCTCGCGCCGGAATGAACCGCATGGTGTACGCACGACCGGCGAACGGCTTGACCTCGTGGTTCAGCGCGCGCAATCCGACCAACGCCGGTTGGCGAAAACCGCGTTTGAACAACTGCGTTGTCAACGATCCGCTGCTGACCTTCGCCAGGCGCGCAAGCGTTTCGTCGCTCACGTGAGCGGTGCGGTCGATCTCCCGATCGAGTCCCTCGGAATACGAATGAATGGTCACGTTGTGTCCCCATGCTGAAACGAAGAGATGAACGAGTTCCAGATAATGGAACTCGGCCAGCACCATGGCCGGTACGGAGTTCATGCTACTGATAAAGTCTGGGACATGAACTATGCCGATCTGCCAATCAGGCAGACGAATCCCAGAAGGTGGAAATATGGGTATTGGAGACGGAACCGCATCCCTCGGTAAGGCGCTGACGGTGCTCGAACTGGTAGGGGCAGCGCCGCGCGGAATGACGAACGCCGAACTGCTGGAAAAGGCGGGGCTTCCGAAGACGACGCTGTATCGCATTCTCGCGACGTTGATCGAGCACGGACTGTTGCGCCGCGAGGCCAGCCATCGCGTTTACCGCCTCGGGTTCCGCTATCTGGAACTCGTGCGCAACGCGTACCTGATGCCGGACCTCGTTGCCGCGGCGACACCGGAACTGCGCGCGCTGCGCGATCTCACCGGGGAGACGACCTATCTGGCCGCGCTCGACGGCAACGAGGTGATCTCACTCGAACGTTGCGACGGTGCGCATTCTCAACGCTCGGCAGCCGCCCTGGGCCGCAGCAAACCCGTTTATTGCACGGGTCAGGGCAAGGCAATCCTGTCACGCATGGGTCGAGACGAGCGCGATGCACTGCTTCGCAGCATTACGCTCGCGCCCCTCACCCCGCGCACGATCACCGACCGTCGCCAGCTGCAAAACGAGTTGCGCATCACCGCGACGCGCGGCTTCGCGTTCGACGACGAAGAGATCGTGCTGGGCGTGCGCTGTGTCGCGGCGCCAATCGTCGATACCGAGGGCCACGTTCGCGGCGCGCTGAGTGTCGCAGGGCCCGCTTACCGGATGTCCGTCGCTCGCCTGGAACTCCTAGGTCCCGAACTGGCGGAAGCGGCACGTCGCGTCGGCAGCCAGTTGCTCCCGGCACGCGCAGCCGCCGAACCCCAGGAGGTTGAGGCAGCTAGCCGCACCTGGGCATTCCACGGCGCACATCCCGTGTACCTCGCCGCGCGCGGGCTGCTCTATTGGGCCGACACGCTCGCGCCCGCCGTCCATGCATTCGACGGAACGACGGATCGGATCGTCGCGCATCTCGACGCACCGATTGCCGGCATGCAGGCCCATCCGCAAGGACTGCTGGTGGTGCAGGCCGACCGCCATCTATTGCTCGACGGCCGACATGAGCCCATCGCGCATGACCGGCCGAGCGTCTGGTGCGACCCGGCAGTGACATTGCTGGCTGCCGACCCGGCTGGCCTGGTGTGGGGCTGGCTGCAACGCGATGGCGGCGGCCATCTCGGTTTCATCAACGATGCGGAACGCTTCGACGCACGCTGGCAGTTCAACGAGACGATCGATGCACTGGCGTGGTCTGCGGATGGCGCAACGGCGTACGCGACCGCCTCCGCTTCCGGCACGGTCTATCTGCTGCAGCGTGGCGTCGCGACCGTGCGTCGGTTCACATCCATGCCACCCGGCTCCGGACGGCTGTCCGGCATCGCGCTCGACGATCGCGCCGGCATCTGGGTCGCACTGAAGGACGGCTGGAGCCTCATGCGCTTCACCGACGACGGCGCATTGGACCGGATCGTCAGCCTGCCGGTGGCGGCGCCGACCGGCCTCGCGTTCGTCCGCAACGCTGCCGGCGCATCGATTTACATCACCAGCGACCGTAATCACCAGCCGATCGAATCGCTGGCCAGTGCGCCTCTGTCGGGGCACCTGCTCCGACTGAAAATCGATGGCTGATGTCCATCGGCTTCATGATCTCCTTCCGGTTCAACGATGACTTCACCCTCCTGCCTCACCATCGTGAATGATCGGCTTCGTGCCGACATTGCGCCGCACCTCGGTGCACGCGTTACCCGCCTCGTCGCCGTCGATAGCAATACCGATCTCGTCGTTCCGCTCGACGCATGGAATGCACCCCCGCACGGATGGCCGAAAGCCGGCGCGTATCCGCTGATTCCGTATTCGAACCGGATCGCAGGCGCGCAGCTCGCATTCGGCGACGAAGTCCACGCGCTGCCTCCGCATCCACTCGATCTGCCGAACACGTTGCACGGGATTGCACACGCGCTTCCGTGGCGTCTCGTCGTCCGTGCCGCGGACACCGTCGAACTGGCGCTGCACTACGAAGGCGAGCACTGGCCCTGGCCTTTCGACGCGCAACTCGGTTTCCGGCTCGAACGACGTACGCTTCACGTGCGCATGTCGGTGCGCAACGCAGGCGAACGCCCCATGCCGGCCGGGCTCGGCTGGCATCCGTTCCTGGCGGCTGAAGCCGGCGCCGTGATCCGCTTCGACGCCTGGCGCCGCTGGATGCTGGATTCGCGCTTCATGCCGACGGGCACTTCGATAATCACCCCGCCCTCCATCACACTCGACGCACAGGACTGGCTCGATGGCGACTGCGTCGTCTATGCGAGCGACTGGCGAGGCGAAGCGGTCGTCGAACGGTCGCGCGGACGTGTCCGGCTACGTGCCGGCGAGCCACTGACGCACGTCGTCGCGTATGTACCGCGCGGCGCACCGTACCTATGTGTGGAACCGGTCAGCCACGTCGCAAACGGCTTCAACCTCGCCGCGGCCGGTGTCCGCGACACCGGCACGCGTGTGCTGGTGCCCGGTGCCACACTCGAAGCCCACGCCTCGCTCGAATGGGAGCCGGCGGCCGAACCCACCTCGTTCCAGATGCTGGAACTCGCGGACTCTGCTCCCAATTCTAATCGGTGACGGTAGGACACCTCACTCCTACACTCGGTGCGTGATTCCACGTGCGGCGTGCAGTGTCGCCGCCGCACCATTCCAGGAGGAGGCCATTCGATGGCAGCATTCGATCCCACCCGATACGCAGCACTGATTCGCCGTTACTTCGACGCTTGCAACGAAGCCGATTACGACAAACTCGTGTCGTGCTTCACGCCCGATGCTATCCATTACTTCCCGGCGGGATTGCCCGATATTCCGTGGCGCGGCGCGGATACCATCGCGCGCAAGTGGCAATGGTGCGTCGCCGAGCTGGGCTCGCGCTGGACAATCGAGAAGATCCTCGTTTCGCACGATTCTCACGAAGCGGTCATCGAATGGACGCACTGGAAGACGAAGCTCGGCACAGCGCTGCGCGGCGATGAGTGGTACGTCTTCGAGCCTGAATCCTGCCGGATCAAGGAAATCCGCGCGTATTATGCAGCGCCGGCGGACAAGACGGTCGCGATCAACGAGATCGTCGAATTCGACTACGCAGGTCGCGGCTATCATCTGGAGCCGCAAGCATGAACGCGGTCGTTGATCCCATCGCCAATCCCGCGATCGAGCGCGCCGTCGCGCTCGCTCGCGAGGCTCAGCCCGTGTATGCCACCGCCCCCGCGAATGTACGCAGCGCGCTCCTGCGCGGCCTCGCCGACGCGCTCGAGCGGCATGCGGCCGAACTCGTCTCGCTTGCCCACGACGAAACGCATCTTGGCCATGCGCGGCTGAACGGTGAACTCGCGCGCACGGCCTTTCAGTTGCGCGGCTTTGCCGAGCGGGTTGACGCCGGTGTGCCGTTCGAGACGATCAATGATGTAGCCGTACCCGGCACGCCGCCTGTCGGCCGTCCGCGGCTGACGCGGGTGCAGGAGCCGCTCGGGCCGGTCGCGATGTTTTCCGCCAGCAATTTTCCGTTCGCGTTCTCCGTGTTCGGCGGCGATACGGCGTCCGCACTCGCGGCCGGCTGTGTCGTCATCGTGAAACCTCATGCGGGCCATCCGGAGCTGTCGCGGCGCGTGCATGCGCTTGCCGCCGACGTGCTGCTCGAACAGGCCCTGCCGGCCGGTGTAATCGCGTTTGTCGACCAAGTGCCGCGTGACGCGGGCACTGCACTCGTATCGCATCCGGCGATCGCCGCCGTCGCGTTCACCGGTTCGTATCAAGGCGGTGTCGCGCTATGGCGCGCAGCGAATGCGCGCCCGCGTCCGGTGCCGTTCTATGGCGAACTCGGTTCGATCAACCCGCTCGTCGTGCAACCCGCCGCGCTCGCCGATGGCGTCGACGCGCCAGCCGCAACGCTCGCCGCATCGATCACGCTCGGCAGCGGCCAGTTCTGCACGAGCCCGGGGCTGCTGCTTGTGCGCGACGACGAAGACGGCGAGCACTTCGTCGTCGCGCTGGCAGACGCACTCGCAAAACAAGCGCCGCACCGGATGTTGACGCCGGGCATGCGCGCCGGCTTCGAGCACGCGTCGAGCGCGATCGCCGCCCAGCCGGGTGTGCACACCCGGCTCGCACCAGCCGATGCTGATGATGCGATACCTGCGCCACGCCTCTACGAGACGACTGCAGAACAATTCGTCGCGCAGCCCGCGTTGCAGGAGGAAATGTTCGGACCGGCCGCACTCGTCGTCCGCGTGCACGACAACGCCGACGTGCTGCGGGTCCTGGAGGCGATCGGCGGCTCGCTCACTGTCACGCTGTGGGGTGCGACCGACGACACGCCTGAGAACCGCGCGCTTGCAGCGGCAGCCGCACGCATCGGCGGCCGTGTGCTATTCGGCGGGGTGCCCACGGGCGTCGCCGTATGCGACGCGCAGCAGCACGGCGGCCCGTGGCCCGCGTCGACGAACCCGCAATCGACGTCTGTCGGCTACGCTGCCGTGGCACGCTTCCTGCGCCCAGTCGCGC
The DNA here is from genome assembly GCF_902832955.1 of Burkholderia sp. BCC0044. NCBI lineage: Bacteria > Pseudomonadati > Pseudomonadota > Betaproteobacteria > Burkholderiales > Burkholderiaceae > Burkholderia > Burkholderia sp. BCC0044. The sequence goes on from NZ_CADFDO010000002.1 coordinate 1,728,057, forward strand.
TGCAGGACCCGCCGGGCTGGGCGATCGACGCATATCGTGGAGGGCTGCCGTCATGATGCAGCATGTCGTGATGTTCCGACGTCTGCCGCACGTTGCCGCGGACCCGGCGCGCGAAGCTGCGCTGGTCGAGCGCATGCGTGGCCTCGACCGCGAAATCTACTTCATCCGCGCGTGGCGGGTGTCGGCTAACGAACTGGACCGGCCGATCTGCTGGGATTACCTGCTCGAGGCGACGTTCGACAATGCGGCTGCCGTCGGGCGCTACCTGCCGCATCCCGCGCACCAGGCGTTGATCGCGGAACTGAAGACGTATTTCGAGTGGGTCGCCTGCGACTACACTCGATGAATGCAGAAAGGGCGGAGCCCTTTCCCGCCGGTCACGCCCACGCGTGACCGGCGCCTATTCGAATGATGATGTGAGACACGCTCAGATGAAAACCCTCCTTGTGACCGGCGCAGCCGGTGGCGTCGCCACGCGGGTGCGCCCCTACTTGCGCGACCACTACCGGCTGAAGCTACTCGATATGCGCGAACCGACCGATCTTTGCGCCAACGAGACGGCGCTGACCGGCGACATCGCCGATCCCGCCCTTGTGCACGAAGCCGCTGAAGGCGTCGACGGCATCCTGCACCTCGCTTGCAGCTACGGTCTGGACATCGACTTCGAGGCGACGCTGGATGCGAACTATCGTGCCCAGCTCCTTTTGCTGGATGCTTGTCGTGAGTTCGGCATCGCGCGCTTCGTCTTCGCTAGCAGCCACCACGTGGTCGGGCATCATCGGATCGACGGCTTCGCCGGCGACGACGCGCCGATCGCGCCAGACGGTTTCTACGCATTGAGCAAGGTGTTCGGGGAAGCGGCATGCGCGCTCTACGCACATCGACACGGCATCAAGGCACTGTCGATCCGGATCGGCAATGCCGATGTCGAAGTTGCCGACGGACGCCGTCAGCATATCTGGGTCAGCGGACGCGACCTTGCGCAGTTGATCCGGATCGGGCTCGAGCACGATGCCATCACGCACGACATCGTATATGGCGTATCGCGTTGTCCCGCACCCTTTTTTGCCAACGCGCGCGCGATCGCGCTCGGCTACCTGCCGCAGGACGATGCCAGCGCGCATCTCGCCGAAACCTTCGTGCCGCGAGATCGCATGCCTGCCGACAGTGGGCCGGAATTCGTCGGCGGGCCTTACGTTCCACAATCGCTGATCGTCCGGAGGCCGGTATGAAGATTCGGTCGGTCGAAGCGCGCGTCGTCGAGATTCCGTTCGAAGATGGCGGCAGCGGGTTCGGCATCACGCCGTCGGCGTGGAAGACGCTCGAAACTGTGCTGATCCGCGTCGAGGATACCGACGGCAACGTCGGCTGGGGCGAGGCATTCGGATACTTCGTCGCCGATGCGACGCGCAGCGTCGTCGAAACGCGCGTGAAGCCGCTCGCGGAGGGCGCGACGATCGAGTCGGTGGCCGACTGGACGCGGCAAACGCAGCAGCAACTGCACATCTTCGGCCGCTACGGGATCACGATGTTCGCGATCTCCGGCGTCGACATGGCGCTGTGGGATCTCGCGGCGAAATGCGCGCGCATGCCGCTCTACCGCTTGCTGGGCGGCACGACGCCGGCGTCGCTAACTACTTATGCAAGCCTCGTGCGCTACGGACACGCGGATGCGGCCGCAGCGATGTGCCGGCGTGCGCTCGACGACGGCTTTCGCAACGTCAAGCTGCACGAGATCGCGATGCCGGTGATCGAGGCGTGCCATGCGGCGATCGACGGGCGCGCGACCGTCTCGGTCGACGTGAATTGCGCATGGGACGATGAGACCGCACTCGCCAATCTCGCGCGGCTGCGGGAACTCGGCGGGATCGAATGGCTCGAGGAGCCGGTGTTCCCGCCCGAGGATTTTGCGCGGCTCGCGCAACTGCGCGGCCGACACGTGCCGATCGCGGCCGGCGAAAACTGGTGTACGTCCGTCCAGTTCCGGCACGCGATCGAAGCAGGCGCCGTCGACTATCTGCAGCCGAGCGTCAGCAAGGTCGGCGGCGTAACCGAATTTCTCGATATTGTTGGGCTCGCACGCGATTCCGGACTCGGCGTGCTGCCGCACAGCCCGTACTTCGGCCCTGGCTTTCTCACGACACTGCATCTCGCGACCGCGTTCCCCGAAATGATGCAGCTCGAGTATCTGTACGTCGAGCCGGCGGCCCAGTTGATCGACCTTTCGCCGATCCGCGATGGCCACCGCTTCGAGGTCGGTGACGCGCCCGGCATCGGGCTCTCTCCCGACGAAGACGTCGTCACGCGCTTCCTGCGCGCACGCTGAGCCTGAGCCTCGCACGCGCGTGCATCGTTGCGTGGAAGCGCCGGCTTACTGAGCCGGCGCCTGTTCTTCTGCCTGTTCTTCTTCCCGAGTTTCCCTCCGTCTACCGCGCGCGTTCGTCCACGCAACCGCGCGCCACCGCCAGTCCGCGTTCGAGCAGAAACGCCGCACTGCGCGCATACATCGCATCGACTTCGGGCAACCACGGTGCGCGCAGGCACGCGTGCACCAGCCCGTCGCCGTGCCATGCGACTGACTCGCCGCCGGCCGCCGCCAATCGTTGCGCATACGTGAGCCCCTGGTCGCGCAGCGGGTCATATTGTGCGACCGCGACGAGCGCGGGGGCCAGTGCGCCGCCGTCACCTTCGAGCGGCATCGCAAGCGCGTCCGACCGGTCGACCTCGCGTGGCACATACAGCGCGATCGAATCGGCAAGCCCGCGCGCGGTAAGCATCGGTGCGTGCGCGTTCTCGCGAATCGATCCGAATTCAGTACGCGCGCTCAGCACCGGATACAGCAGCAGTTGCGCGGCCGGCTGCGCTGCACCGCGCCGTTTCAGCGCAATGCACAGTGCGGCGGCGAGCGTGCCGCCCGCGCTGTCACCGCCCACGGCTCGCCGCGTGGGGTCCAACGGCAACCCCGCCGACGACATCGCGTCCCACACCGTGAGACCGTCCACGATCGGCGCAGGAAAGCACGCATCAGGCGCGAGACGGTAGTCAATCATCAGCACCGCAACATCGATGCGGGCCAGCAATGCGTATGCAAACCAGTCGTGCGTCGTATGGTCGCCAGCAGTCCAGCCTCCCCCGTGAAAGAACACGAGCACAGGCCAGCCATTCACTGGCGCCGGGCCGTGCGGTAGGATGCAGCGCGTACGCACGCCGCCGAGCGTGCGATCGACGGCCGTCACGCCATCCGGCGCCGGTGGCGTGAAATGCGCACATTGCCGCGCGAACGCTGCCCGGCGTGATGGCCAGTCGTCGCGCTCGCTGGCAAACGACGATGCGGTGTCGATAAAGGCGCGCATCCCCGCACTGAGGTTCATGGTGTCGGGAATCATCCGGCTTCCTTCCAGAAAAAAAGCGCATGTCCAGACAGGACATGCGCGTTCGGTGCCATCACGCTCGCCGTCCGAACGCGACGGTGATCGAAGACGTGCTCAGGCGAGCGAGGCCGCCGGCGTCGCGCCTGGTCGTCCGACGAAGACGGCCAGAATCAGCGAACCGATCAGACCGAGCCCGCCGGCCAGCGCGAATGCACTCACATAGCTGCCGGTACCCTGGATCAGGAAGCCCGTCGCTGCGGGCCCGACGATCCCCGATACGTTCGCGAGGCCGTGCATGAAGCCGCTCGCGGTGCCGACCTGGTGACGCGGCACGCTGTCCTGGATGATTGCCCAGTACGCGGGCGCCGCGAGCATCAGAAAACCGATCGCCACCGTCATCACGCCAACGGCCGTCGCCGCCTCGCTGACCATGCCGGTCAGCCCGATGCAGACCGCGGCGATCAGCAGCGACGTCACCAGCACGACCTTGCGCGAAAACATCCGCTTGCCCGTGCGCCGGAAGATCGCGTCGACCAGGAAACCGCCCGACAGGAAGCCGATCGCGCCGGTCACCCACGGCAGCGAACTGACGAGACTCATGTCCTTCAGACTGATGCCCTTTGCGTCGACCAGATAGCTCGGAAACCAGGTGATGAAGAAAAACAGGATGTAGTTGTAGCAGAACAGCGAAATGCCAGTGGTCAACACGGCGCGCGTCGAGATCACTTCAAGGATCGACACGCGAGCACCGTCGGCCGCCGTCACCGGATCCTGCCCTGCATCAATGTCGGCTAGTTCGGCCGGCCCGACCTTCGGGTGTTGCCCCGGCGTTTCAGTCACGAGCCGATACCAGCAGAACGCCCAGGTCAAGCCGAGCACGGCCATCACGATGAACGCAGCCCGCCAGCCGAACGACAGCGCCATGAAGCCGATGACCGGGCCCGCCAGCGCGCCACCGATCGGGCCGCCTGCCTGATTGACGCCGGCCGCGCTCGCGCGCTCGCTGATCGGGAACCAGGTATTGACGACCTTGTTGGCCGTGGCGGAGTTCGGTCCTTCGCCGGCGCCGAACGCGATCCGTACCAGCAACATCGACCAGAACCCGGATACCGTCGCAGTCAGCCCGCAGGCGATCGACCAGAACGTCATCGAGATGCCCAGCACGCGCTTGCCACCGAAACGATCGGAAAAATACCCGCCGAGGAAATTGAACAGCGCATAGCCGACTGAGAACGCGCTGAAGATCAGCCCTTTCTCGCCGGCGGTCAAATGAAAATCGCGCGTGATGAACGGCATCGCGATCGACAAAGCCGCCCGATCGATATAGTTGATGATCATTGCGGCCATCAGCATCGCAAGGATCGTGGTCCGGTACTTCCGGTAGGGTTGGGTCACTTCGAGTCTCCATCCATGTTGCTTGCATCCTCCATCCGCTCGCGCGGTTCGGGACACTGTTCGCTTATCGTAGGCATTGCCGCTCGTGACGAATACGACGTGCGAGCGAACGCTTGCTGCAAATTCTCAGGATCTGGAACCGCGTCAGAAGCTGTGGCGCAGCCCGAGTGCTGCCGCCACCTGGCTCGACGTCCTCGAGGCGGTAAACCCGTAGATCGATGCAACGGCACTGCCGCCCGTTGAATCGTGGCCGGTCGCGTGCTGCCAGATGCCGACGAGATACACGTCCGTGCGCTTCGACAAGAAATAGTCGACACCCGCGTTCGCCTGCAGGTAGCCCGCGCCACTTGCGTTTCCGGCGACGTGGCTTGCGCGCGTGTACTGCACGGACGTACCGAACATCGTCGTGGTGTTCCACGTCTTGCGCAGATTGAGTTCCCACGTGTTGAACACGGCGCTGCCGACGTAACCGCGCGTGTTCAGGCCGGGTTCGGCACCGAGATCGCGCAACCGGGTGTTCGTGTAGATGACGCCCGCGGTCCACCCGCCGAGCGTGTAAGCGCCGGCGGCGCCGAGTATGCGCAATGCCGCAGCAGACGCATAACCGGAAAAGATCGGCGATGCAGTCATATTGTTGCCGGTCGTGCTGGAAGACGGGTTGTTGCCGTAGAACGAGAAATTCGGATCCTGCGCATTGAGGTATGCGGCGCCGAGTTGCAGCGGACCGTTCGTGTAGCCAGCGCCGAGTGAAAAGATGCGCTTGCGACGGAAATCGCCTGCTACGCCGCCCGTGCTGAACACGCCGCCGAATGTCAAGCCGCCGATGCTCGGGCTCGCGTACTTGATCGCATTGTTCACGCGATAGTTGTTGCCCGTGTTGTCGAGATCGCCGGGGTGGTTCGCATACGCGCCCGCGGTATCGCCCCCTGCCTTCAACACACCGACGTAATCGACGATGGAATCGTACTGGCGCCCGGCGGTGATCGTACCGAAGCGGGTGCCGAGGCCTACATATGCCTGCCGGCCGAACATCGAGCCGCCCTGACCAAGCGAACCGTTGGCCGCAGAAAACCCGTTCTCGAGACGAAACAGCGCCCGCATGCCGCCGCCTAGGTCCTCCTTGCCAACCAGCCCGAACCGGTTTCCTTTCAGCGGCCCCGCGCTCAACGCTGTTGCTGCCCCACCGCCAGCGTTGTTCACGTAGGTCACCGCCGTGTCGACGATCCCGTAGAGTTGCACGCTGCTTTGCGCATGTGCGGCAGCCGGCAATGCCGCGGCCAATGCCGCCCCGGCGCCGAGAATTGTCAGCGAAATAGGTTTCACCCGTCGTCTCCATCTTTCGTGTTTTGAGTCCGACGGATGGTAGCGACGCGGCTCGCAGATGGATACAAGGGGCGCCGCGAAGCATGGCGCCGAAGTCTCAGCATGCGGGACTCGATGTCGCGCGACACAACGGTGCACAGATCGCTTCCCGTCCGACTGCCTCCCCGGCGCCGCTCATCCGGTACACCTTGCCGCCGTATGCTCCTGCCGAATCTCTTTCGCATACCGAAACGCCACGCTGCCGGAGAAAGAACCGGCTTCCAGAGTGCGTCGGTCGCGTGCGGGTGCCGCTCAACGCGTTAGGAATCGCGTGTCGGCATCGTTGGCCGTGCCGGCAGACATCCGGTCGATCGCATCGCGGAATGCCTCTGAAGGGCTCTGGTGACGGTATAGATATGGGAGCGACGCTGGCAGATCGAATGGAACTGATCCTCACCGCTGACTTTCATGACGAAATGGTGCTTATACGAGCCGATCAAGGCGATGATGACCAACTCGCCACGCACCGCCCTCTTTCAAGCCGCCGAGCTGCCACTTAGGGCGTCCAGTGGCTTCAATGAGGTGACCTTTCGGCATCGATGCAATGTGCCATGCGATCGTGCAAGCTCCGCGCTATCGTCTGGTCCACGGAAGGAGGCAACGTCGTCACGCACGAGAAGCGGCCGTTGCTCCACGTCACGAGCGGACCGCCACTTGCAATCGCTCGGTATGAAATGACCACACTATGCGTCAAACGGTGATCCCGAGCGGCCACGGCACGAATTCATTGGCGCCGACACCGAGTGCCTCGCTTTTCGTCGGCTTGCCTGACGCGTGCCGCACGATCTGCTCGAAGATTGCGGCGCCCATTTCCGCCACGCTCGCTTCTCCGTCTATCACCGGGCCGCAGTTGATGTCCATGTCGGCTTCCATGCGCACGAACATCGGTGTATTGCTGGCGAGCTTCATCGTCGGCGCCGGGACCGACCCGAAACACGATCCCCGTCCCGTCGTGAAGCAGATCAGATTCGCGCCGCCCGCGATCTGCCCGGTCGCGGACACGGGATCGTAGCCCGGCGTGTCCATGAACACGAGCCCGCGCTGCGTCACCTGCTCGCCGTATTCATACACTTCGATCAACGGCGCATTGCCGCCCTTTTTCGCACCGCCGAGCGATTTTTCCAGCACATTCGCGAGACCACCCGTGTTGTTCCCCGGGCTAACCTCCCCGTTGATCTGCGTGTCCCGGCCCTCGTTGTACCTGAGCCACCAGTCGATCCGCGCGACGAGGCGCTTGCCCACCTCGATCGTGCGTGCCCGTGCGGTGAGCGTGTGCTCGACACCGTAGATCTCGGACGTCTCGGAGAGAATCGCCGTTCCACCGTTTCGGATGAGGATTTCCATTGCAACGCCCAGCGCCGGATTCGCCGACAATCCCGAGAATCCATCCGATCCGCCACACTGCAACCCGACCTTGATGTGCTCGACGGACACCGGTTCGCGTTCGACCCGATTCACCACCGGCAACATCGCACGTACGATCTCGATGCCTTGCGCAATTGCCGCGCGCGTGCCGCCTGCCGTGCCGATATCGAGGATCTGCAGCCGATCGCACACCGCAAGTCGCTGATCCGCAAGCAGCGCATCGGCGCCGTTGTCCTCACCGTCCGCGGCGATGATCAGCGCGGCCGCGGTGTTCGGATGAGCGACATAGCCACCGATCGTCCTGCGAAGCAGCCGCATCGGCTCGCCGCTCAGCTCCATTCCGGCGCCGTGCTCGTGCGCGAAAGGCGCGACGCCGTCGACGCGGGGAAAGACGGCCATTTCGTCGGTATCGAAGAACGCCGCGATCTTTCGCGCGACGGATGCACCTCGATGACTCAATGCGAAAACGCCGACGTAATTCCGGGTCGCGATGCGCCCGTCCGCACGCACGTACCCCATGAACCTGACCCGCTCAGCTTCGGGCAGGAGCTCGGTGGCCACGTAATCCTCGCCGTACCGGTAGTCCTTGACGAGCTCGCCGAAGCTGATGTTATGGCTGTGCATCCACGTTCCCGCGGCGACGTCTTCGCTCGCGAAGCCGATCGTCGTGTTGTACTTCAGGATTGCTCCGCCGCGCCGGATGTCGCGCGTCGCCACCTTGTGTCCGGCCGGCACCTGCTGCAACGTAACAATGCCTTCGGCGGCAATCGTCGTGCCGGGCGGAACGTCGATGCGCGCGACAACCACGTTGTCGTTCGGATCGAGACGAATGAACGGATTGATCAGCACTTTCGCCGACGGCACCACGTTCGACGTAATGTTGAGCGCCTTGGGTCCGACTGTCGTTGCTGCCATTTTCCTGAATCTCCTGTTATGCAAGCACGCCGATCGACCACGGTACGAACTCGCACTCCCCGATCCCCAGTTCCTCACTGCGCGTCGCGTCGCCGGACGCGCATGCCAGCCAGCGATTGAAAATCGCGTCGCCCAGTGCTTCGATGCTTACAGAGCCCGCGTCCACGACGCTTCCGTCGATATCGAGGTCGTCGCTGTAACGAGCGAACTGCGCGGCGCTGACGGCAAGCTTGAGCGTCGGGGCGCCGGTGGCGCCAAAGATGCTCACGCCTCGCGACGCGATTCCAATCATCGTCGCGCCCGACGCAACCAATCCAGAGGACGCCGCTGCTTCATGTCCGGGACAATCCATCAGCACGAGGCCCTTTGTCGCGACGGGTTGTCCATAGGAAAAGACCGCCTGCAATGGCGTAGAGCCGCTGTGAGGGAGCGACGATGGCGCTTCGCGCACCGGCTCAATGTCTGGAATCGGCGTGTCGCGATTCGCGGTGTACCTCGTCCACCAGTCGATCCGCTGCTCTAGCGCGTTTCGCACGTCGCCTGACCCGCTGCGCGCAGCGAGCCTGGGCGCGTTCCGCGCCGTATCCGTCACGATAGCCGTACCGCCTTCGGCAACCAGTCGATCAACCGCATGGCCCAGTGCCGCGTGCACATTGCAGGCATCGAGATCCGGCTGCGCGAGCAGTCCGACCACGAGGTGTTCTACCGATGCGCGCGTGCGCACGAACCGGTTGGCCGCGATGAGCATGTCTTCGACCGCGGCAATCCCGCCGTCGATCGCCGCGCGCGTGCCACCGACTTCCTGCAGCACCATCGTCTTCAGCATCGGACCGGGCTCCAGACCTTCCTGTTCGAGAAATCCATAGATATTGTTGCGCTCGCAACCGAGTGCCATGACAACCGCGCCGGCGAGGTTCGGATTGCGGATAGAACCGCCGAGCGTGCGTCGCAGCAGGTCCATCGGCTCGCCGCTCTTTTCCATCCCGCAACCGAGCTCATGGACGAACGGAACGACGCCGTCCACGTTCGGATATGCGGCCAGCCGCTTCGGTGTGAACCACGCCGCCACCTGACGCGCCGCCGTGGCCGCGCAGTTGCCGACCACCAGCACTCCGATGTAGTTGCGCGTACCGACCCGACCGTCTTCGCGCACGTATCCGTTGAAGGTAGATGGAAGTACTGAAGCGTTCATGGGTGAATCGTCCGAATTTCCTGATGATCGATTTTCTGCTCGCGACGCCCGTGCGGCAACGGAACACTTCACGTTTCCCGAACAGCTGTTCCAGAATATGGAACCCCATCCCGTCGGTCGATGCAACACCCGCCGGTCATGCGGTCCCACGCGGCACGATCTCGAACCCGACATCGACGGAACTGTCGGCATCGGCGTAAGCCGGTTCGCTGCCGAGACGCCGCAATAGGATGGCGGCAGCACACGCGCCGATCTTTCGCGCATCGACGCGCACGGTCGTGAGCGGCGGCTCGAGATCCGCCGACAGTTCCAGATCGCCGAAACCCATGATGGCCAGTCCGCGAGGCACCTCGATTCCACGGCTCTGCGCTTCGATCAGTACGCCGTGTGCGAGCAGATCGATACTGCAGATCATTGCGTCGGGCTTCCTCCGCGCGTCGAGCAATCGCGAGCAAGCTCGCCGGCCGTCACGCACGCTCACCGGAACCGGGACGATTTCGGTTCCGACCACCTTGACGCCCGCTCCCGCAAGCGCCGTCACGCATCCCTTGCGGCGCAGCTGCGCGCGGACGTCCCCGCTCCAGATCAGGCCGACTGCACCGTAACCTTTGCGCGCCATGAATTCACCCATCGCGCGCCCGACCGCGACGTGATCGAACCCGACCTGCGCATCCACCGGATGCTCGTGCAACTGCCACGTTTCGACCACGGGTATCCCGCGTCGCTTCAGCATCGACTTCAACGGCTTGCTGTGAAGCGGCGTCGTCAGGACGATCGCATCCGGACGGCGCATCAAAATGGACTCGACCAACGAGGCCTCGTGGTCACCGGAGTACCCTGATTGACACACCAGCAGTTGATAGCCGCCTTTCTCGAGCGCGAGACCCAGCTCGGTCAGCGTGCTGATGAATGGGCGGTGCGCAAACGTCGGAATGATCGCGATCACTAGCCGGCTGCGCTGCATGGCCAGCCCTCCCGCGAGCAGGTTCGGCACGTAGCCCGTCTTCCTGATGGCCGCGCGCACGCGCTTCGCGGTGCTCACGGACACCTTTTCCGGGTGGTTGAGGACGCGCGATACCGTCACGAAAGACACGCGGGCGAGTTCCGCCACATCGCGCAAGGTCGCCGGCCGCGTCGCCGAATTTAGCAGTGCATCAGGATTGTCGAAGGTGTCGGCCATCAGGTTGGGTCGTCGTATCTTCCCGGCATCGCGCCGGATTTCCATCATCTGGGTCTGGTCGCCAGAATCGCGCCGTTGAGCACGGATCTGTCGTTGACTTGAGATTACCGCATTTCTACGCTGTGTAAACGCTGTCATATGAAAGCGTTGTCATCGGGCCTCGGCAGCGAAGCGCTGGCGGCATGCAAGCTGCGGGGCAGATCGGTGCGCGCCACGCCGCGGAGCCGATCCGCCGAACGGCAAGGCATTTGAAAATAATCATGGAGACGTTCTATGAGCGGTAACGAAAGAACCTGGCCGCCTGCGGCCGACATCTCAGGCGTAGACGCCGCTGGCGCGGCCCGCGGCCGGTGGCGCTTCGGTATGCTGGCGCTGATCACGATCGTGCTCGCGCTGAGCAGCGGGGACCGGGCAGCACTTTCAGTCGCTGGCACGGATATGGGCCGTGAACTCCGCATTACAACCATCGAGATCGGATACCTGTTTTCGGCATTCAGCTGGGCCTATGTGCTGTTCATGATCCCGTCCGGGTGGCTCGCTGACCGGATCGGCTCGAAGAAGTCGATGTTCTGGGCCGTCGCGATCTGGTCAGCCTTCACCGTTTGCATGGGACTGGTCGAATTCGTCGGTGTGATCTTCCCGTTGCTGCTGGCATTGCGCTTCCTGCTCGGCGTGGCAGAGTCGCCCGTCGGACCGGCCTCGACGCGGGTCATCGCCTCGTGGTTCCCATCTTCGGAGCGCGGCATCGCTGGGGCCATCTTCAACAGCGCGCAGTACTTCTCGCTGGCCGTATTCACGCCCTTCATGGGTTGGGTGTGTTACGCCCTCGGATGGCAGTACGTGTTCATCGCGATGGGCTGCGTGGGCTTTGTCATCGCAGCGCTGTGGTCCCGTTACTATTTCCTGCCGACTGACCACCCGCGCCTGACGGAAACCGAGCTTTCGTATATCCGCGACGGTGGTGGCCTGGTGGATCTGCGCAGCCGCAGCCGTGCGCGCACGGGCGAGGCGCAACGTTCGCAGATAGCTGAAATCGGCCTGCTGTTTCGCAGCCGCATGCTGCTCGGGATGTTCCTTGGCCAGTACTGCGTCTCCGCGATTACCTGGTTCTACGTGACGTGGTTCCCTATCTACCTCGTCAAGCAGCGCGGCTTCGACATCCTGCAGGCCGGGTTCGTATCGTCGATTCCCGCGCTATGCGGCCTGATCGGCGCGATCGCCTCTGGCTTCGCCTCGGACGCACTGCTGCGGCGCAGCGGCTCACTCACCGTAGCACGCAAGACCCCCATCGTGACGGGCGTGCTGCTCAGTTCCTCGATGATCTTGTGCAACTACATCGACACGCCGTGGATTGTGGTGGCCGTCATGAGCCTCGCGTTCTTTGGCAAGGGTTTTGGCAACCTCGGTTTCAGCGTCGTGGCCGACACCGCGCCGCGCGAAATGGTCGGCGTGACGGGCGCCGTATTCAATGCGCTTGGCAACGTCGCCGGCATCGTGACGCCCGTAATCATCGGCTACCTGCTGCATGCGAGCGGCTCATTTAACTCCGCCCTGCTGTATGTGGGTGCACACGGCCTGATCGCAGCATTCGCGTACCTCTTCATCGTACCCACGATTCACCGTCTCAGTCTTGACGAACTGAGCCGCTAAATTTCTGCCCGGAGATTCGAGGATGTCCACGCAAACACAAACATTCAACTCCCAGGCGCTCGCGGCGCTGCAACCCGGCGAAGCGACGACCGACCGCATTTCGTCGGTCAAGGTGTCGCTGACTTTCTTGCCGCTCGAGGCGCCCATCAGCGACGCAAAGGTACTCACAGGCCGGCAAAAGCCGCTCACGGAAATCGCCTTCATCTTCGCGGAGATGCGCAGCGAGCAGGGACACTCGGGCATCGGTTTCGGCTACTCGAAACGAGCTGGCGGCCACGGCATGTTCGCCCATGCGAAGGAACTGGCACCCGCGCTAATAGGTGAGGATCCGAATGACATTGCAAAAATCTTCAACAAGCTGCTGTGGGCAGGCGCATCGATGGGCCGCAGCGGCCTGACCACGCAGGCCATCGCTCCGTTTGACATCGCGCTGTGGGATATGAAGGCCAAACGCGCGAACCTGCCGCTCGCGAAGCTCCTTGGGGCGCATCGAGACTCGGTGCAGTGCTACAACACCTCGGGCGGCTACCTGTCCACGCCGCTTGAGCAGATACTGGAAAACGTAAAACGGTCCCGAGAAAGCGGCATCGGCGGCATCAAGCTGAAAGTCGGCCAGCCAGACCTGCACGAAGACTTCCGGCGTGTTTCGGCCGTGCGTGAACTGCTGGGCCCAGATTTCCCACTGATGGTCGACGCGAACCAGCAGTGGGATCGCCTGAAGGCGCAGCGCGCCTGCCGCGGGCTCGAAGAACTCGAGCTCACATGGATCGAGGAGCCGCTAGATGCGTACGATTTCGAGGGGCATGCCGCGCTGGCCGTGTCGCTCGACACGGCGATCGCCACGGGCGAAATGCTCACGAGCTTCGGTGAACACGCGCAACTGATCGAGGCGCGCGGCGCGGACTTCGTCCAGCCGGACGCGCCACGCGTCGGTGGCATCACGCCGTTCCTGCAGATCATGCAGTTCGCGAGCCTGAAGGGCCTAAGACTCGCGCCCCACTTCGCGATGGAGATCCATCTGCATCTGGCCGCCGCGTTCGAGAACGAGCCGTGGCTCGAGCACTTCGAGTGGCTGGAGCCGCTGTTCAACGAACGGTTGGAACTGCGGGGTGGCCGGATGTATGTACCGAACCGCCCGGGCCTCGGCTTCAGCCTCAGCGAACAGGCCCTCGCGTGGACAGTCGCCAGCGAGGAATTCCGCGCCGCCTGATGCAGCCTTCCGCATCGGCATCCGCACCGGTACCGGCTGGCGGCCGGTTAGACCCCGTCCTTTCGCAAACTGCTGCGAAAGGACGCCTGCCGCATGCATGATCCGCTTCCGGCCCCCTATCCGTGCGCCGCTCCGTGGCTTTCTGCCTGGCGTCCTTCTTGGCACGTCGGCAGGTCCGTCCGCGGGATTGACCCATTCATGCAACGCAGCCGCAACTGTCCCATGACAAACCCCTCCTTGTCCCGCCGTGACATCCTCAAGCTCGGTGCATCCCTTGCTCTGGCCGCAACGGGAAGTGTTGCGCGGGCGACCGGGACCGGCGCGCCCACCGTCCGAACGAAGCTTGACTTTGCCGTGCCCGCACACGCATGCGACGCGCACTGCCACGTATTCGACCCGGCGCGCTTTTCCTATGCCGCAAAGCGAACCTACAGCGCGCCGCCCGCGACGGCCTCCGATCTGCGCAGGCTGCATTCGGCGCTTGGTATCGGGCGCGCGGTGATCGTCACGCCATCGCCGTATGGCACCGACAACCGCGTGACGGTGGACGCAATCGCCCAGTTGGGCATGGATCGCGCACGCGGCGTTGCACTGATCAACGGCAGCACCTCTCGTGAGGAGATCGAACGCTTAGACACCGGCGGGATACGCGCGGTCCGTGTGTTTCTCGGGCTCACAGCCGACGTCGATCCCGCCGAAGCAGTGCGGCGCTTCGCGGCGACCTCGCGCCAGATCAGTGGCCTGCGCTGGCACCTGCAAACGTATGCACGCCTGCCCGTCCTCAATGCGCTGAAGACGCAGCTCGCGGATCTGCCCGTGCCACTCGTCCTCGACCACTTCGCCGGCCTTGACGCGTCCGCTTCGCTGGACCAGCCGGGATTCCCAATGGTGCTGGACCTGCTGCGTTCGGGCCGGATATACGTCAAGATCTCCGGGCCCTACTACTCGTCCGACGACCTTCCCGATTACCGCAACATCGCGCCGTTTGCCCGGGCACTCGTGGCGGCCAATCCCGAGCGCATACTGTGGGGCAGCGACTGGCCTCATCCGGGCAGCGCACCCGTGGCCGGCCGCAAGCCGACGGATGTCGCGCCGCCGCGCGACATCGATGATGGGGGCGGACTGAACAGGCTGGCCGAATGGGTTCCCGATGCATCCACCCGCAAGCTGATACTCGTCGACAATCCGCAGCGTCTTTTCGGCTTCTGAAGAAGCCGCGGTCCGTCCGGTGCGACACCATGCCGGCAGGCGGGCGCCTGTCTTCGTAGTCTGCCACTCTTCTCGCGTCGTGCTGGCGGTTCCTGGTCGGCTCGTGGCATCTGGGTGGCGACAACCCATGAAATCATGGGAGACGCCACATGACCTTCAACGGACGTTTTCGGGAGGAATGCCTCAACGCACACTGGTTCTTGTCGCTCGAGGACGCCAGACGCAAAATTGAAGTCTGGCGCGAGTACTATAACGAGGCGCGCCCTCACTCCGCGCCGCAGTGGATGACACCGGCGGAATTCGCCCGCCAGTGCGCCGATCGGGCCGGTTCGGCCCGCCCCGAAGAGCCGGAATTTTCCAGCTAAGACTGGGACGGAAATTGCGCCAGCCTCACGAGTCGGAAATCTCCGCGTCCAGCCGGGACCAAATTCTGGTTCAGGGTCATGTTGCTTAACGAATAGTGACGGATATGCCAACCATGCCCGTCGACAGAGGGAATCGCTATCTGTAGATGTGCTCCCGGCTCGAATGTCGGAAGCTACGTTCCGTTCCGGTCGCGCAACCCAATCGACATAACATCAAAAGCTTCGGCTCGATTGGTGTTGAAGTCAATTCTCAGCAGCTTCGCGAAGTACCCCATGTAGACGGCGATGACGCAGAGCTCGTAAGCATTGGCGTCGAACACCGTGCTGATCCCTCACAATCGCCTTTAGCCGCCCATCCTGCAACGTCGGATGCACTCGCTCCTCGCGTGCGTGGGCCGAACTGCTGCTCATATAAGACGCAGCGAATTTAAATTGTCACAGCGCCCAGCGTCACCAAGATCAGTAGCAGCTCCCCTGGGCCGCTAGCAGCCAACTGCCGAGCGTTGTGCGGAACCGGAGTTCGAATGGACGATCGCTGCGTAATGGCACGGTTTCTTTCACGGCTCCGCCGCGCGTTCTCCAGCAAGCCATCCGGCGAGCCGCCCCAACCACCCGCCGGATCCTGTGTATCGGGTTCGCGCCGACAGTGCCACAAGGCCACAGTGACGTGTCGCCGCCGGCCGCCGCCGCGTCCATTACAGCTCGACCACGCGCCCCGTGCGCCACGATGTCATCGCGGCCTCGGCCAGCTCGAGCGCGGCGAGCCCGTCGTCGATCGTGGTCCTGAGTGCCGTGCCGTCGCGCAGCGCATCGACGAAGTGCGCGATCTCGGCCGCGTACGCGTGCCGGTAGCGCTCGAGGAAGAACGGCTCCGGCACGTCGGTCGCGATGCCGTTCGCCGACCATGCGGTGACCTCGGTCGGCCGCACGTTGCCGGCCTGCAGCATCCCGTTGTTGCCGAGCAGCTCGAAGCGCTGGTCGTAGCCGTACGCCGCGCGGCGCGACGTGTTTATCTGGCACAGCAACCCGCGCCGCGTGCGGATCGTGTCCGCGGTCGAATCGATGTCGCCGGCGTCGCGCACGGCCGGATCGGTCAGGCAGCTGCCGGTCGCATGCAGCGTTTGGGCTTCGTCGCCCAGGATCCAGCGGAACACGTCGAAGTCGTGGATCAGCATGTCCTTGAAGATGCCGCCCGAGCTGCGGATGTAGTCGACGGGCGGCGCGCCCGGGTCGCGGCTCGTGACGATCAGCATTTCCGGCGCGCCGATGTCGCCGCGCTCGACGCGCGCCTTCAGTGCGGCGAAGGTCGGATCGAAGCGACGCTGGAAGCCGATCATGCAGGTCACGCCGCGGCGGCGCACGACCTCCGCACATTCGCGCGAGCGCGCGACGGTCAGATCGACCGGCTTCTCGCAGAACACCGCCTTGCCCGCGTTTGCCGCCGCGACGATCAGGTCTGCGTGCGTATCGGTGTTCGACGCGATCACGACCGCGTCGACGGCCGCGTCGCCGAGCGCGCGTTCGGCATCGGCGACCTGCGCGCCGTGCGCAAGCGCGAGGGCGTCGGCCGACGGCGCATGGCGGTCGATCACGTACTTGAGTTTCGCGCCGGGGTGGCGCGCGAGATTCGCCGCGTGAATCTTCCCGATTCTTCCCGCACCGAACAAAGCGAATTCGATCATGCCGTTCTCCTGTTGATTCCGTCGTGTCGCGAGCGCGCGGCACGCACCGGCCGCGCCGCCGATCCATGCCGTCGCGACGCTCAGCGAGCGGCCAGCTCCTCGCGGATATATTCGATGCTGGCGCGCAGCCGGTCTTCGATGTCGTCCGCTTCCGCGATTTCGGTCGCGAATGGCTCGAACGAAAATGCGCCGTGATATCCGCGCGCGAGCAACTCGCGCAGTTGCCGGATATTGCCGAGCCGGTCGGCGCCGCCGACCAGCACGCGATGGCTGTCGCGCATCCGGTCGACCGGCAGATCGCTTTCGTCGACGCCCGAGATGTGCACGAGGCCCGTCAGGTTCGGGAAGAAGATGTCCTCATCGGACAGGTGATGGTGGAACGTATCGTGCACGAGCCGGAATACCCGTTCGCCGGCCGCTGCATGGATGCCCTTCACCGCGTCCGACTTGCGGCGCAGCGCGCACTCCTCGAAGCCGAGCGGCTCGATGAAGCCGAGCAGGCCGCGCGCAGCGAGGATCGGCCCGAGCGCCTTCAGTGCGTTCACGAGATCGGCATGGCGTGCGTCGGCGTCGCGCGTGTCGCCGTGGCTGTTGGTCGGGCACAGCACCAGCGCGCGCGCGCCGCATTGCGCGGCGTAGTCGGCGAGCACCGTCGCTTCGTCCGCGCGCTCGGCATTCCATTGCTCGAAGCGCTGCAGCGCATTGATCGTCAGGATCGTCACGCCGCCGGCTTCGGCCGTCGCGCGCACGGCCGAAGCCGGCGTGCCGTCGGTGATCTCGACGCCGTCGAGATCGTTGCGGATCTCGATCGAGTCGATGCCGAGCCGGCGGCACAGCGCGACATAGCGGTCGAACGGCAGGCGCGGCGCGCTCATCCGGTTCAGCGAAAAATGAAAGGCGGGTTGCGTCATCGTTCTTTCCTCGGTGTCGAGTGGGGCTAGGCAGGATTACGTGAGCTCGCGCGCTGTGGGATCGGCCGGCGCATCCGCCGGTTGCGCCGCGAGTGCGCGCCACGTGTCGCGCAGCCATTGCGCGCACGCGACGTTGTTGTCGAAGATCGAATAGCGCGCGCCGCCACCGTAGTCGGGAAACGGGATGAACTCGCAGCTGATCTGTTCGAGCCGTGTCGCCCGCGCGTGAACCTGCCACTGCAGCAGGTGCCGCAGCGCCGTCTTCCACGTGTCGAGCGGCGCCGCGCGCCATTCGCCGTGATACGCGCCCGGTACCGGTTCGACGAACGGGTACTGGATCCCGCGGCCGGGCCGTCCGTCCGCGCGGCGCATCCAGCGGTTCTCCGGATTGTTCGGAATCACGCTGCGCGCATGCGCGTGCCGGACCCAGCCGCGTGCGATCCAGTCGGCGTAGACGGCCGACGGCGAGGCCGGGTCGAGCAGCTGCCGCACGCTGTCGACCGGCCCGCGCAGGCCCGACGCATCGAGTTCGGGGCGATTGCCGATCTTGAACAGCAGGTGCGAATGGTCCAGCGTGATCCGGAACGGCACGCCTGTTTGCTCGACGCATTGCGCGACGCGCGCGATCCTCATGAAATCCTCGCTCCACATGTCGACGTGCACTTCGAGGCTCGGCAGGCAGCCGACCGGCTCGCCGCGTTCGTATGCGCGCAGGTAGAAATCGGCGACTTCGCGGTCCGACAGCGGATGGCCGTCCGCATGGTGCGCATACAGCTGGCAATTGAGCACCGTGCTGCCGAACCGCGCGCCGGCGTCGACGATCTCCGCGACGTGCGCTTCGTCGCGGCCGGCGCACCAGATGCCGCCGATCACGCGGATCGGCAGCGCGTGCCGGTCGACGAGCGCGAAGTACGGCGACAGGTCCTCGCCGCGCACCGGGTTCTTCTCGACGTAGTCGAACACGCCGGCGGCAGCGATCATCCGGAACCGCTCGGCGGGCGTGGGCAGCGGCAGGCCGTCGTGTTCGAGCACGCCGTCGAGGTTCACGCCGATGAGGATCGCTTCAGCCATCGTCTCCATCCGTTCCTGTTCTGGATGGCTGCCAAATGTACGAGCGTGCGGCGCGGCCTGCATGACAAACGTTGACGAAAAATCGCCCATGCGGCGGTCGATTTTTTTTGCGGCGCGCGTCCGCGCGATGCGCGGCGGGCGTCAGGCCGGCAGGTACGCGCTGGTGCGCACGTTGGCCGAGCAGAACACGCGGAATTCGACCGGGTCGCCCGGCGGCGGCTGTTCGACGATGCCGCACGCGTGCAATACGTGCTGCAGCGCGGAAATCGCCTGGCCGTCCGGATCCTGGTCGATCGCGATGTCCATCGAGCCGGCTTCGATGTAGGCGCGGTGCAGGTCGATCATCTCGTGCCCGATCCAGACGACACGCCCGGCCGCGCCCGCCTTGCGCAGCGCGGCCTCGATGCCGGCCGAGCCGGCGCCGCTGTTGTAGATCCCGACGATGTCGTCGGGCGCGTGCAGCGCGTTCGTCACCGCGCGGTAGCAGCGATCGTCCTGGTCGAGCGTTTCGATCGGTGCGTCGTCGCAGCGGAGATCGGGAAATGCTTCCCGCAACTGGTCGATGCAGCCGGCCATCCGGTCGGCGTGCGCGCGGTAGCCCATGCGCCCGCCCAGCAGCAGCACGCGGCCGGGGCGCGCCGCGAGGCGGCCGATGTAGTAGCCGGCCGTGCGTCCGGCGCGGTAATTGTCGATGCCCGCGTAGTGCACGCGGTCGACGCCGCCGATGTCGGTGACCATCGTGACGACGGTCTCGCCGCGCGCGATCGCGCCGGCCAGCGCGTCGCGCACGCGCGGCGTGTCGCGCGCGGTGACGATCAGTGCCGCGCGCCGGTACGCGGGCCGTTCGATCAGCGCGGCCGCGCGCTCGTCGTCCGCGGCGGGCAGGATGGTCCGGTGCACGACCACGCGCCGGTCGAGCATCTGCAGCGAGCGTTGCACCGCCAGCTGCAGCCGCCGGAAGAACGGCGCGTCGGTGTCGGGCAGCAGCACGTCGACGTGAAGCAGCCCGTGCCGCGTGTCGGGCAACTGGCGCGGCACGCCGAGCTGGCGCGCGGCCGCGACCACGCGCTCGCGCGCCTGCGCGGACACGCTGCCGCGCTCGTTCAGCACGCGGTCGACGGTGGTCGTGCTGACCCCGGCGAGCGCAGCGATCTCGTCGAAGCGCGCGGTGCGCTTGCGCCAGCGCGGACCGGTGGGGTCGGCCATGGTCGTCTCCGTGTTTGTCTGTCGTCGCCTGCGGGGTGTGGCGCTGTCCGGAACGCTAAAGCGATGGCGAAATTTCGTCAACGTTTCGATTGAGCGGGTCATGGCCGTCGCCTAATTTCGAACGCATGCGAAGCGTTCGCCGCGCTTCCCGCAAACGAACAACCAGGAGACACGCGTGACCCATACGGACGACCAGGCGCACGACCGCAACGCGGCGGCGCGCCGTCAGGAATACCGAATGATCGGCGGCGCCGCCGAGCGTGCGCGGGCCGCGGGCCTCGTCAACGCCGAGTGGTACCGGTGCCCGGTGCCGCGGCCGCTGATGAAGCAGCTGATGCAGCGCGACGATGCGCGTGCGATCCGCGACACGCTGATCTGGTACGCGGCGATCGTCGCGAGCGGCGTGCTCGCGTGGCTCGCCTGGCGCGCGCATTCCGCGTGGGCGATCCCCGCGTTCTTCGTGTACGGCACGCTCTACTGCAGCCCGGCGGACTCGCGCTGGCACGAGTGCGGACACGGCACCGCGTTCCGCACGCGCTGGATGAACGACGTGCTGTACCAGATCGCGTCGTTCCAGGTGTTCCGCCGCGCGACGGTATGGCGCTGGAGCCATGCGCGGCACCACACCGACACGCTGGTCGTCGGGCGCGATCCGGAAATCGCCGCACCGAAGCCGACCGACTGGCTCGGGCTCGCGCTGAACGTGGTTGCGCTCAAGCATGTGGCGAGCGAGCTGCGCAAGATGGTCGTGCTGGCGTGCGCGGGCCGGCTCGACGACGAGGAGCGCACCTACGTGCCCGAGTCGGAGTGGCCGAAGGCCGTGCGCGAGGCGCGCGTTCATCTGAGCGTTTATGCGATCGTGATCGGCGCATCGTTGTACTGGCACACGATCCTGCCGCTGCTGTACATCGGGCTGCCGAGCCTCTACGGCGCGTGGCTGTACCTGTACTTCGGCCTCACGCAGCACGCCGGCATGCCGGAGAACGTGCTCGATCACCGGCGCAACTGCCGGACCGTGAGGATGAATGCGGTGTTCCGCTTCCTGTACTGGAACATGAACTATCACGTCGAACACCACATGTTCCCGATGGTGCCGTTCCACGCGCTGCCGAAACTGCACGAAGCCGTGGAGGCCGACATGCCGCCGCCGTACCGCAGCACGCTGGCCGCATACGCGGAGATCGTGCCGGCGCTCGTCCGGCAGACGCGCGATCCGTCCCATTTCGTCGTGCGGCCGGTGCCGGACGCGGTGCGGGCGTGACCGGCCACCCGTATTCCAACCCAGGAGACACACATCATGACGCAATGGATCGACACCGGCGCCCTCGACGACATCGACGACGAAGACGTCGCGCGCTTCGACCACGACGGCCGCACGTACGCGATCTACCGGATCGACGGAAACGTCTATGCGAGCGACGGGCTGTGCACGCACGAGCACGTGCATCTCGCGGACGGTCTCGTGATCGATCACGTGATCGAATGCCCGAAGCACAACGGGCGCTTCGACGTGCGCGACGGCCGGGCGCTGTCGGCGCCCGCGTGCGAAAAGCTGCGCACCTACCGCGCGAAGGTCGAGGACGGCCGCATCCTGATCGAGGTGTGACGCGATGGCGAACGAGCGGGTGATGGCGATCGTCGGCGCGGGCCATGCGGGCGGCCGGGCGGCGCAGGTGCTGCGCGAGTGCGGCTGGCGCGGGCGCATCGTGCTGATCGGCGCGGAGGCGCACTTGCCGTACGAGCGGCCGCCGTTGTCGAAGGGTGTGCTGACCGGCGAGCGCAGCGCCGCGCAATGCGGGCTGCGCGATCCGGATGCGTGGCGCGCCGACGGCATCGAGCCGATCGTCGCGACGGTCGAGCGGATCGATCCGGCGGCGCGCGTGCTGCATGTGTCGGGCGGCCGCCGCTTCGACTACGACGCGCTGCTGCTCGCGACCGGCGCTCGCGCGCGCCGCCTCGCGATTCCGGGCGCGGAACTGGACGGCGTATTCGTATTGCGCACGCTCGACGACGCGGCGGCGCTCGGCGCGCGGCTCGTGCCCGGTGCGCGCGTCGTGCTGATCGGCGGCGGCTTCATCGGTCTCGAAGTGGCGGCGTCGGCACGCTCGCGCGGCTGCCGCGTGACCGTGCTCGATGCAGCATCGCGCCTGCTCGGGCGCGCCGTGCCGGAGCCGATCGCGGCACGCGTGCATGCGCTGCATGTGGCGCGAGGCGTCGCGATCGGCCTGAACCGCCGGCCCGTCGCGATCGAGCGCAGGCCGGACGGCGCGCTGGCCGTCGTGCTCGACGACGGCGACACGCTGATCGCCGACACGGTGGTGGCCGGCATCGGGATCGAACCGGCCGACGAACTTGCGCGCGACGCGGGCCTCGTCGTCGAACGCGGGATCGTCGTGAACGCGCGGCTCGAGACGTCGGCGCGCGGCATCTATGCAGCCGGCGATGTCGCGGTGTTCCCGAGCAGGGCGTCAGGGCGGCTCGTGCGTCAGGAAACCTGGCACGGCGCTGAAACGCAGGCGCGCGTCGCCGCACGCAACATGCTCGGCGCCGACGAACCGTATCGCGAGATGCTGTGGTTCTGGTCCGATCAATACGACGCGCAACTGCAGGTGGCCGGAGAACCGGCACTTGGCGTGCGGACGGTCGCGCGTGTGCTCGGCGACGACGCGGAGATCCATTTCCATTTCGATGCAGGTGCGCGGCTCGTCGCCGCGAGCGGCTTCGGCCGCGCAGCGGGATTCGTGAAGGAGATGCGCGTGGCAAGAATGCTGGTCGAACACGGAATCGACGTGACGCCGGCGGCGATTGCAAACGTCGACGTGAAGCTGAAATCGCTGGTGGCGACCGCAGGAGATCGGTAGCGGTGCCCAGGATAAGATGGGCCGGTCACGCGCGGCGACCGCCTAGCACCCGGGCGGTCAACGGCACCTCTGCATAGCACGAATCGCTGTCGCGCTTGCCCGGGATCGGCAGCACCACGTTCATCAGGCGCGGCGACAAGTCGTATTTGGGGTCACCGCATAGTCGAGCGAGACACCGATGCCGAGCGCAAGCAGGTCGACGGACAACGCGGCAAGTGCACCGAAGCCGAGAGGCATCACCGTCAATGTCGTCGCGCCCGACGCGACCGACACGCCGGTCCAGCGTAGTCCGCCGCACACGGCAATGTCTCCCCGCCTGCCGCTGATCGGGCGCTTCTTCACATCTGACGATGTCGCCGCGCTGACCGGCCAGGGCGTCCGTCGTCCCTTGACGAGACAAAAGCGACGCTGGTGCATCTGGCTGCTTATTCGGGTATTCCGCATGGCCTCCGCCCGTTCAGGGCCGCGCACGAGGTGCTGATAGCGCACGGGTTGTTGAAGTAACGACGCGCCGACTGCCAGGGCTCCCGCGATCGGATACCCCGGCATGGACCAGCGCACGCGGCCGCCGTCCTCACAGCGCGTTCGGCGCTCTCCTCCCGTCAAGCACGGCCGCGACATTGTCGAGCGCGGTAAGCCCCATCTTGTCGCGCGTCTCGATGGTCGCACTGGCCATGTGCGGCGACAGAAACACATTGTCGAGTGTGGCAAAGCGCGGATCGATGTTGGGCTCGTTCCAATAAACGTCAAGCCCCGCGGCGAACAGCCGATGCGAGGTCAACGCGTCGTACAGCGCATCCTCGTCGACGAGACTGCCGCGCGCCGCATTCACGAACACCGCACCATCATGCAGCAAGCCGAATTCGCGGCGTGTCATCAACGGCGTGCCGCCGCCGGGCACATGCAACGTGAGGACGTCGCACTGCGGCAGCAGCGTGTCGAGATCCCCGTAATAGCGCGCGCCAGCCTCGATCTCGGGCGCTGCGGGACGCCGGTCGGTATAGACGATCTTCATCCCGAAGCCGCGCGCACGCTGCGCGACTGCACGGCCGATCCGGCCGAAACCGACAATCCCGAGCGTCTTGCCGTTCACGCGCGTGCCGAGCATGTCGGTCATGCCGAACGACTTTCCCCATCCGGCCCGCACGATGCGCTCGTACTCCGACGCACGCCGACACGCGGCCAGCATCAGCAGCATCGTGAAATCGGCCGTGCAGTCGGTCAGCGCGTCGGGTGCGTTGCTGACCACGATTCCGCGTGCGCGTGCGGCGGCGACATCCATGTGGTCGTAGCCGGCGCTCGCGTTCGCGATGATCTTCACGCTCGACGGCAATGCCGCAATGTGCTCGGCCTGCAGTCCTGATTTCTTGCCGATCAGCACCGCCGGCGTCTGATAGCGGTTGCAGAACTCGACGACGGACGGGGCGTCCATGTCGGCGTCCGTCACATAGGCGTTGAATTCGGCTGCCGCGCGTGCGGCCACCGTAGCGGGAACGCGTCGCGCAACCAGCAGCTGGGTGCGATTGTTGTCAGGCATGGTCTCGTCCTTGGTTCGGATAACGGAGCACAGCCTACGAATCGCGGTCGGCGCGGGTCAATCTTGATTGATTCGATCAACATGTCCGCACGGCCGTGCGCGCCGCCGGATGGCCCGAACGCCTCCGGGCATATCCCCGTCGTGCGAGGCAGCGGCAGCGCGCGCGCGGCACCGCCACGAACTCAGGAAAACCCTGATTTGCGCCCGTCAGGACGGGGCAGTTGATGTTGATTGAACGAATCAAGATTGCTGCGGCGTCGCCGCCGCGCAATCCTTTTCTCATGCTCAACGAACCGAACACGAGGTCGTGAAAATGCAGATAGGAAAAAAAATCGCGGCGGTGACGGGCGCCGGCACCGGCATCGGACAGGCCGCTGCAGTAGCGCTCGCGCAAGCAGGTTTCAGCGTCGCGCTGCTCGGCCGGCGCATCGATCCACTACTCGCGACGCAAGAGACCATCGAGCGTGCCGGTGGCGTGGCAGCGACGATTCCGACCGACGTGTCCGACGAAGCATCGGTCGACGCGAGCTTCGCACAGATCGCGCGCACGTTTGGGCGCCTCGACGTGCTGTTCAACAACGCGGGCCGCAACGCCGGCGCCGTGCCGATCGACGATTACACGCTGCAATTCTGGAACGACGTGGTCGCGACCAACCTGACCGGAGTGTTCCTGTGCGCACGCGCCGCGTGGCGCCAGATGAAGCGCCAGACGCCGCAAGGCGGGCGCATCATCAACAACGGCTCGATCTCAGCCCACAGCCCGCGCCCGAACACGATCGCGTACACGGCCACGAAGCACGCCGTCCTCGGCATCACGCGCTCGCTTGCCATCGATGGCCGGCCGTACAACATCGCGTGCGGCCAGATCGATATCGGCAACGCCGCGACCTCGCTCACCGAACGCATGGACCGGGGCGTGCTGCAGGCCGACGGCCGCATCGCGCCCGAGCCGCGCGTCGACGTTGCGCATGTCGCGAGTGCGATCGTGCAGATGGCCAACCTGCCGCTCAAAGCCAACATTCTGAACATGACGATCATGGCGAGCGCGATGCCCTTCGTCGGACGCGGCTGACCGCACGCGCGCACACGGCAAGTGCGCCGGCGCAACCCCCATAAAAATAGGAGACGACATTGAAAACCGCAGAAGAGCAGGTTTCGGCCATGGGCGGACTCGAAGCACACGCCGGCGCCGCAAGACGCTCGAGGGTGCGTTACGGCGTACTGTCGATGCTGCTCGTGGCAACGATCCTCAACTACGTCGACCGCTCGGCGCTCGGCATCGTCGCGCCCGCACTATCGAAGGATCTCGCGCTCACGCGCGTGCAGATGGGCGAGCTGTTCGCCGTGTTCGGCCTCGCCTACTCCATGGCGCTACTGCCGGCGGGCGTGCTCACCGATTGGCTGGGCTCGCGCATGGCATACGCGCTGTCGCTCGTCGGCTGGTCGCTGGCGACGCTGACGCAGGGGCTTGCGCATGGCTACCACATGTTGCTCGGCTCGCGGCTTGCGATGGGTGCGCTCGAGGCGCCCGCATTCCCGTCGAACGCGCGTGTGGTGACGATGTGGTTTCCGGTCCAGGAGCGCGGCTTCGCAACGAGCGTGTACGTGATGGGCCAGTACATCGGCACGCCGCTTTTCACCGGCCTGCTGCTGTGGATCTCGTCGGCATTCGGCTGGCGCGCCGTGTTCTTCGCGACAGGCACGTTCGGCGTCCTGTTCAGCGTCGTCTGGTATCGGCTTTATCGCGACCCGTCGCGCCATCGCGGCGTCAACGCAGCCGAGTTGGATTACATCACCGAAGGTCGTCCGGTGGTGACCGCGCGCGATCCATTCGACTGGCGCATGGCGCTGCGTCTGCTCGGCTATCGGCAGGTCCTCGCGATCTGTCTCGGCAAGTTCTGCAACAACACGCTGCTGGTGTTCTTCACGACCTGGTTCATGACCTACCTGCTCGAGGAACGGCACATGTCGATGATCAAGGTCGGTTTCTTCCAGGCGATGCCGTTCATCGGCGCCACGCTGGGCATCCTGATCGCCGGCTATTTGTCCGATCTTTGCATCCGGCGCGGTGTGTCGATGTCGTCATCGCGCAAGGCGCCGCTCGTGATCGGCACCTTCCTCGGCGCATCGATCGTGCTCGTCAACTTCGTGCATTCGAACGCGTTGGTAATCTCGATCCTGACCGTCGCGTTCTTTGCGCAGGGCGTCGGCTCGATGTCTTGGGCGGCGGTGTCCGAAATCGCGCCCAAACGTTATGTCGGCCTCACCAGCAGCATCACGAGCCTCGCGGCCAATATCGCGGCCGTGACCACGCCGCTAATGATCGGCTACGTGACCCAGCACACCGGTAGCTTCTTCTGGGCGCTGAACCTGATGGGCGCGATCTGCCTCGTCGGCACACTGTCGTACTCCGTGCTGCTCGGCAAGCTCTCGCGCATCGAGCTCTGACCCCATGCAACCGCTTTATCGGCCCCTCCGGGGGCTCATGCACCCACCGACCACGACCATGATCGAATTCAAATGGGATCATCTGCAACTCTGCTCGGCTGATGCCGAGGCCACCGCCGCGTGGTTCGCGCGCTGCCTGAACGCCGAAATCGTGCGGCGCCCGGGCCGCGTCGACCTGCGGATCGGCGCCATCAACCTGTTCATCACGGCGCTGCCGCACGCGCGTTCGGCGATCGTACCGGACGGCGCCCGCGTGCAAGGGATCGACCACTTCGGCGTGCTGGTCGAGGATCTGGATGCGGCCTACGCGCATCTGGTCGACAACGGCGCCGAGATCGTCCAGCCCGTCACGCGGATCCGCGCCGGCGTGCGCGGCTGTTTCGTGCGCGCGCCCGGCGACATCCTCGTCGAGGTGCTCGAGCGGCGCGCGGCCGAGATGACATTCAACTGAACCCGGTCTATAGTCGGCGCAAGCGGCCGCGCACCGGCCGCATCCTCATCACGACTCCCCATGCAGAACTGGATCACCCTGATGGAAGCGGCGCGGCGGCTCGGTGTACGGGCGCAGACGGTCTACGCGTACGCGAGCCGCGGCAGCATCGCCGTGATGCAGGATCCCGACGATCCACGCAAGAGCCTGTATCGCGCCGAGGACGTGGTCGCGCTGTGCCGCAAGAAACAAGTCGGCCGCAAGCGGTCGGCGCTCGCGGCCAGCACGATCTTCGGCGCCGAGCCGTGCATCTACAGCGGCATCACCACGTTCTCGAAGGGCCGCGCGTGGTATCGCGGCCGCGACAGCATTCAACTTGCCGATACCGCCACGCTCGAGGAAACGGCTGCGCTGCTTTGGCAGGCCACCGCACCCGTATCGTTCGACGCGCCGGCGATCGTGCTGCCGCCCGGCAAGCGCGATCGGCAATGCGCGTTCACGATGCTCGCGACGCTGGCCGCACACGACCATTCGACGCTGGGCCGGCTCGACAGCGCGTTGCACATCGAGGCAGGGCAGCTT
The DNA here is from genome assembly GCF_902832955.1 of Burkholderia sp. BCC0044. Classification (NCBI taxonomy): domain Bacteria; kingdom Pseudomonadati; phylum Pseudomonadota; class Betaproteobacteria; order Burkholderiales; family Burkholderiaceae; genus Burkholderia; species Burkholderia sp. BCC0044. Next base: position 1,755,999 of record NZ_CADFDO010000002.1, read on the forward strand.
GTCGCGATCGTGTCACGCGCGTTCGGCGCGCATGACGATGCCGGCGCAAGCCCGCTCTGCACCCATCAGCGGCTCGCGGCCGGCTGGGGCCTCGACAGCCATGGCGCAGACCTGCTGCGCCGCGCGATGGTTCTGGTCGCCGATCACGAGATCACGAGTTCGGCATTCGCCGCGCGCATCACCGCATCGACCGGCGCGGCGCTGGCAGGCTGCCTGCTGACGGGGCTCGCGACGCTGTCGGGGCCGCTGCACGGCGACGCGTCGGGACGCGTGCGTGCGGTGTTCGCCGACGTGCAACGATTGGGCGCCGAGCGCGTCGTCGATCATCACCTGAAGTCCGCGATCCCGCTTCCCGGTTTCGGCCATCATCTTTACCCTGACGGCGATCCGCGCGCGGCCGCGCTGGTCCCGCGACTCGATCCGCCCCCTGAGCTCGCGCACTTCGTCGACAAGGTCACGACGCTCACCGGCCAGCGCCCGACCATCGATGTCGCGCTCGCGATGCTGTCGGTGCAGCTTCGATTGCCGCGCGATGCGGCGTTCGGACTGTTCGCGATCGCGCGCAGCGTTGGGCTGCTCGCGCATTGCATCGAGCAGTTGCGCGTCGGCCGGGTGATCCGGCCGCGCAGCCGTTATACGGGGCCGGCGCTCGACGATCGGCATCTGCGGCCCGCCGCTGAGGACGATGGCAAAGTGCCGAAAGCCGGTGTCATCGCGAAGAACCGCGTGTTCAAGGTGGTGGAGTAACTGGCGTGACAGCCGTAGACCGAATTGAACGCGTCACCGTTTGCATGGCAAGTTTTCATTGGCCGCGGCTTGCGAAGCGCGGTGTCAACTCCCCTGCGACGCAGACAGTGGCAATCACGCGTTGTGCGGAATCTAAGTTTGAACGGGCAATCGCAGCATAGTGATAATTGCATTATCTCGCGGGCGCGTTCATTCGGACGTCACAATCGGCACTCGACCGCAAAGGGCGGTTCTGGGACGACGCGAACGACTCTGAACCCACAACGGTCCCTATCATCCGCACCGTTCTCACCGATTTGTGCGCGTGTTTGCGATGCCTTCTCGTCGCTACCTTTAACGACGAAACGGTCTCGACGCGTCCCAACTAGAGATTTGAGCGGCTGGTCCAGTGGATCAGGCTGCCGATAGCGAAGTCTGGTATCGCCTATCAAGCAGAGGGCCGCCCGACCGAAGCCCAGCGCCGGCTCTTATCACGAGCGACTTTGCTCATTCCGTCGCTCACGAACCACTCGCCCGCGTTGACGAAGGTACCCGGGCAGCGTGCTATCGACCGATTTCGACGCCGGCATCGAGCCAGCCGCGCATCATGATACCGACCTCGTCGCGCAGCCACTGACGGAACAGCCGGTACTCCGGGCGCGGGTGCGCATTCCGGTGCGTGATCAGGTAATGATGGCGGTCACGAAACACGAGGACATCCTGAACCGGCTGAACTAGCACACCCTCTTCGATCTGCCGGTGCACGAGGTGGTGCCAGCCCAGCAGCGTGCCCTCGCCGGCCTCGGCCTGCGCGACCAGCAGTCGGTAGTCGTTGCTTTCCAGATACTTGTTCGCGGCCAGTGTATCGGTGCCGTCGCTCTGCTGGAACCAATTGCGCCACACGCGCCAGTCGACGTGCTCGCACACCTGCGCACGGCCGAGCATCGACAGGTTCAGCGTCGGGCTCGACAGCAGATCCAGCGGCTTCAGCGACCGGCCATGAAAATGCCGCTCGTGAAACGACGGGCTGCACACCGGATACACGATGTCGTGGAACAGCGGCTCGGCTTCGAACTCAGGCTCGCGCGGCGGGTTCTTCGTGATGATCACATCAGGCTCGATGAGCCCGTCGAGCTCCATGAAATGCTCGGTGACGATCACGTGCAGCTGGATATCCGGAAACCGCTCGCGAAACGCGGGCAGCCGCGACGACAGCCACAGCGCGGAGAACGTGTGCGACACGCAGACCATCAGCGCGTGCTTGTCGGTCCGACGCACGGCCTCCGCCGCCTCGGCGATGTTCATGATCGACAGATACGACGCGTTGTACAGAATCCGCCCGGCATCCGTCAGTGCGATATGCCGGCCGGTGCGCTCGAACAGCGCGACGTCGAGCGAATCCTCGAGCTCCTTGATTTGCCGGCTGATCGCGGCCTGCGTCACGCACAGAACCTCGGCTGCCTGAGTGAAGCTCTCGTAGCGCGCCGCCGTCACGAAGCACCGCAGCGCGCGAAGCGACGGCATCTGCGCGAGAAGTCGGTCGGCAAACAATTGCTTCTTCAACATGGCTTTCACTCTCAAAACGGAGGTCGGACGCTGCGTCGACGAACCCGTCGACGGCAGTCCCGCCGGCTGCCCGCAGGCAGTCTCGTCGCAAACCTTGCGATTATCTGATCTTGCAGCTTGCGATTCGGTCGGGCGGCTGGCAAGAGCGGCTCAGCCGCCGCAACGGCGCCCCGCTTACGCCATTTTCGATCGATTGTGCACCGCATCGCTATTATCGAAAGCGATGATGAGCAATGCAAGGCGGACGTCGGCGCCGCCCCCAAACCCGCGTCGGGCCGCGCACGCCCGAGCGCTGCGTGCGTGTCCCAGCCACTTAGTCGAGCTTGAGCCAGGTCGTTTTCAGTTCGCAGTATTGGTCGTGCGCGTAGACTGATTTGTCGCGGCCGCCGAATCCCGACTGCTTGAATCCGCCGAACGGAGTCGACAGGTCGCCTTCGCCAAAGCAGTTCACCGTGACCGTCCCCGCGCGAATCCGCGCGGCGACCTTGTGCGCACTGTTCACGTTGTCGGTCCACAGCGACGCAGCGAGCCCGTAGCACGTATCGTTCGCGATCCGCACCGCGTCATCGACGTCGCCGTACTCGATGAAGCACACGACCGGCCCGAACACCTCGTCGCGCGCGATGCTCATCTCGGGCGTCACCTGGTCGAAGATCGTCGGTTCGACGAACCAGCCGCCGGTTTCCGCGAGAATTGCGTTCCCGCCGCACACCACGTGCGCGCCTTCCGCCTTCGCCTTCTCGATATGGCCGAGAACCTTCTCGTAATGCTTCTGCTCGATCAGCGCCCCGAGCTTCACGTCCGGATCGAGCGGATCGCCGGTCTTCCAACCGGCGAGCACCGCCTGAACCTTGTCCAGCAGTTCCGCCTTGCGGCTCGACGGCACGAGAATCCGCGAGCCGGCGCTGCAGTTCTCGCCCATGTTCCAGAACGCGGCCGCGACCGCCTGCTCGGCGACCGCGTCGAGGTTCGCGACGTCCGGCAGGATCACCTGCGGATTCTTGCCGCCGCATTCGAGCACGACGCGCTTCAGGTTCGTATCGGCCGAGTAGTGCAGGAAGCGCTTGCCGGTCGCAGTCGAGCCTGTGAACGCGACGAGATCGACGTCCGGATGGCGGCCGATCGCCTCGCCGGCCTCGCCGCCGAACCCGGTGACGACGCTGAACACGCCCGGCGGCACGCCGGCTTCCATCGCGAGATCGGCGATGCGCAGCGTCGACAGCGACGTCTGCTCGGCCGGCTTCACGACCACGCTATTGCCCACCGACAGCGCGGGACCGATTTTCCATGCGAGCATCAGCGCCGGGAAATTCCACGGCAGCACGGCGCCGACGACGCCGATCGGCTCGCGCGTGATCATGCTGACGACGCCGGTGCCGGACGGCGACAACGCGTCGTAGCGCTTGTCCGTCAATTCCGCATGCCAGCGGATGCACGCGGCCGACTCGGGAATGTCGAGCCCCAGGCATTCGCCGATCGGCTTGCCGGCTTCCAGCGCCTCGAGCAGCGCGAGTTCCTCCGCGTGCTCGTCGATCAACTGCGCGACGCGCAGCAGCACCGCCTTGCGATGCGCGGGTGCTGCCTTCGACCAGACACCCGACTCGAACGCTTCGCGCGCGGCCGCGACCGCGCGATCGACGTCGCGTTCGCTACAGCGCGCCACTTCGGCGAGCACCTTGCCCGACGCCGGGTTGAGCGTCGCGAACGTCTCGCCCGACGCCGCCGCACTGCGCTCGCCCGCGATGAACGCGCGGCCGTCGAGCGGCAACGCATTCGCCTTCTGCTTCCAATCCTGATGGGTCGTCATGTCGTTTCCTCAATAATCAAAGTTCGGCACCGGCCGAGAATTCCTTCGCCCAGATCGTCGCCGACACGGCCAGGTCGACGAGCGGCCGAACCGGCAGCGGACGCGGATGCGGCTGCTTCAACAACTGCTGCACGAGGCTGTTCGATTCGCCGAGCGCGTACTCGGCGATCAGCTTGCCGGACGACGAGCCGCGGCTCAGCCCGAGGCCGTTGCAGCCGATCGCCTCGTAGAGACCGTCGTCCCGCTTGCCAAACAGCGCGCCGTTGTTCGCGGACAGGCACAGCGGCCCGCCCCACGTATATTCGAGTTCGACGCCACCGAGCATCGGGAAGCGGCGCTCGAACGAGCGCTGATGCAGATGCCGCGCCTTCGCGAGATCCGCAGGCGACACCCTCACGTCCGGCCTGAACGCGAAATGGTTGCGCACGCAAATGCGATCGGTGATCAGGCGCCGCACCGTCGTGCCCATCGGATCGGCCGGAATCACCGCCCACGACCGCGTTCCGCCGAGCTTCGCGACTTCGTCGGCATTCATCTGCCGCGTGAGCGACGCGAACGTATAGACGGGCAGCAATCCGTTCGAATGCATGCCGAATGTCGCCGCGTACGCGTTCGTGCACAGGATCACCTGCTTTGCGACGATCGTGCCGCCGGCGAAGTGCAGTGCGCGTGCGTCGCCGCGCGGCTCGATCCGCGTGACCGGGCTGAGCTCGAACACCGTCACGTTGTCCGGCTGCGTGGCCGCGAGGCCACGCATCAGCGCAGCCGGCTGCACCGTGCTGCAGCCCGGCGTGAACAGCGCGCCCGTGTAGAAGTCGGTGCCGGTCACGGCCTGAATGGCCGGCTGGTCGAGCCATTCGAACGGTTCGCCGATCCGCGACAAACCGTCCGCGAAATGCGCGAGTGCGGCGGCGCCTTTCCTGTTGACCGATGCGTGGAATTTGCCGTCGTCGCGCCAGTCGCAATCGATACCGAAGCGCCGCACGATGTCACGCACATAGTCGATGCCGTGCCGCTGGAACCGCACGTCGGCGCGGTCCTCTTCGATGCTGCGCGAGTAGCTTTCGCTGCTGATGTCGTGCGGCAGGTCGACGAAGAATCCGGAATTGCGCCCGGCCGTCGTGCGGCCGATCCGGTCGGCCTCCACGAGCGCGATCGACGCGCCCGGCGCGAGCTCCGCGAGCCGGCGCGCCGCGCACAGCCCGGTGATGCCGCCGCCGACGACGACCCAGTCGAACCGGCCGTCGGACGTGACGGTTTGGGCTTCCTGCGCCGGCGGCAGGCTCTCCCACCAGCCGTTCATTCCGTCCGACGCAGGAAACCGCGCGAATTCCAGATTCGAACGCATGATGGCTTACCGGTCGTCGCGCAGCAGCGGCTTCACGAGCTTCGCGAACACGTCACGCTCGTCGCCGGACAGCGCGCCGAGCGGTGCGCGTGCGACGCCGACCGGCAAGCCGGCCAGCTCGCAGCCGTAACGCACGTACTGAATGAACTTGCCGCTACGCTCGAGCAGTTCGAGCACCGGCAGCAGTTGCGCCATCAGCTTGCGGCCGGTCGCGAAATCGCGGCGCGTCACGCATGCGTCGAACAGATCGGTATGCGCTTCCGGCAGAAAGTTGGACGCGCCGCCGACCCAGCTGCGCGCGCCCCACGCGAAGAACTCGAGCGCCTGGTCGTCCATCCCGCAGCTCACCACGAGCCGGCCGCTGAAATGCGTAGACAGGTGATGCAGATGCGCGATGTCGCCGGTGCTCTCCTTCATCGCGACGAAATTCTTCCGCTCGAGCAGCGTCTCTAGAATCCCGTCGCCGATTTCGGTGCCAGTGCGGGCCGGGAAGTTGTACAGCATGATCGGCATGTCGAGCACGTCGTCGATCGTGAGCAGGTGCGCGAGCAGTTCCTGCTGCGTCGGCTGCGCATAATACGGCGCCGCCACCAGCAGCGCGTCCAGCCCCGCGCGTTTCGCTTCGCGGCCGAGACGCAGCACTTCCTTCGTCGTCGTCGCGTTGATGCCCGCGGTCAGGAACGTCTTGCCGCCGGCGGCGGCCGCGACCGTGTCGAACGTGCGCACGCGCTCGTCGAAGCTCAACGCGTAGTATTCGCCCGTCGTGCCGCCGATGCCGAGGCCGGACACGCGGCCGGCGAGATCGGCCGCATGCCGGCCCAGCAGTGCGTGATCGATTTCGCCGTCCGCGTCGAACGGGGTGACCAGCGGTGTGTGTACGCCCTCGAAGCTCATTTCAATTCCTCATTCAGGTGAGTGAGTGCCCGGTTCCCGCCGTCGCGCAGGAGCCGGGCACTGGACAATACGTCGACGCCCGCCGCGCGTGTTCCGCGCAGCCACGCCGATCGATTCGTCATGGGGTTCGAACCATGTGTCCGCCCGATCCGGTTCCGGCGCTCAGGCAAACGCGTCCGCGTGTGCGTAGATCGGAAACTGGTTGCACAGATCGCGCACGCGAGTCCGGACCGCGCGCTCGACGCCCTCGTCCCCGTCCGGATTGCGCTCGAGCGCCGCCAGGACCGCGAGGATCATGTCGCCGATCTGCTCGAATTCCGCGGGGCCGAAGCCGCGCGTCGTGCCGGCCGGCGTGCCGAGCCGGATCCCGGACGTGACGGTCGGGTTTTCCGTATCGAACGGAATCCCGTTCTTGTTGCAGGTGATGCCCGCACGCTCCAGCGCCTTCTCGGCCTGCATGCCGGTGATGCGCCGCGCACGCAGGTCGACCAGCAGCAGGTGGTTGTCGGTGCCACCGGTAACGAGCGTCAGGCCGCCGGCCGTCAACACCTGTGCGAGCGCTTGCGCGTTGCGCAGCATCTGGTCGATATAGCGCGCGAACTCCGGGCGCAGCGCTTCCGCGAAGGCCACCGCCTTGCCCGCGACGACGTGCATCAGCGGGCCGCCCTGCAGCCCCGGAAAGACGGCCGAGTTGATCTGCTTCGCGACGTCGGCGTGGTTCGTCAGGATGAAACCGCCGCGCGGGCCGCGCAGCGTCTTGTGCGTGGTCGACGTCACGACGTCGGCGAACGGCACCGGGTTCGGGTGGCGGCCGGCCGCGACGATGCCGGCGATATGCGCCATGTCGACCATCAGCTTCGCGTCGACGCTGTCCGCGATCTCGCGGAACGCGGCAAAATCCAGCGCGCGCGGATACGCGGAATAGCCCGCGATGATCAGCTTCGGCCGATGGCGCTGCGCGAGCCGGCGCACGTCGTCGTAATCGATGCGCAGCGTGTCCGGGCTCACGCCGTACTGCACCGCGTTGAACCACTTTCCCGACAGCGCGGGGCGCGCGCCATGGGTCAGATGGCCGCCCGCGTCGAGCGACATCCCCATCACCGTATCGCCCGGCTTGACGAGCGCGAGCATCACCGCGCCGTTGGCCTGCGCGCCCGAGTGCGGCTGCACGTTCGCGTGGCTCGTGTCGAACAACGCGCACGCGCGGTCGATCGCGAGCGCCTCGATCCGGTCGACATGGTCGCAACCGCCGTAGTACCGGCGCGACGGATAGCCTTCCGCGTACTTGTTCGTCAACACGGTGCCCTGGGCTTCCAGCACCGCTGCGGACGCGATGTTTTCGGATGCAATCAGTTCGATCTGCGTCTGCTGGCGACGCAACTCCAATGCGATTTCGGATGCGATCACCGGATCGCGACTCTGGAGCGTTTCGGCAAAAAAACGGGCGTTCTCGTTCACTGGGTGACTCCGCGACGCGATTCGTTACGTGCTGCGTGGATTCCATGCAGCGCACACTGCAAGGCCGGCGCGCGCGGCTTGCGCGGACGGCGCGAATCGCGCCATCCGCATGGCCGGCGCGCGGCCTTACTGCTGCAGCCAGGCCTTCAGCTTCTCCGGATGGGCGTCGACGAACTTCTTCGCGGCGCTCGCGTAGTCGTTCGTACTGTTGCCTTCGAACTCGATCGCCTCGACGTCGGCCAGCGTCAGCTTCAGGTGCTTGAAAAACACGTCGGCGCGCGGAAACTTGCTCGCGAACTTCTTCGACGCGAACGCGTGGATCTGCTCTTCACCGCCCAGCGTGCCCTTCGGGTCCTTCAGGTACCGCATCTGCCACTTCTGGAACAGCCAGTGCGGGCTCCAGACCGTCGCGACGATCCACTGCTTCGACTGGTACGCACGTGACACGCTGGCCAGCATCCCGGCCTCGCTCGACGCCTGGAGGGTGTAGCCGTCCAGGCTGTAGCCCTTGATCGTCCTCTCCGACGCCTGCATCAGGCCGCCGCCCGGTTCGATGCCCTGGATCGTGCCGTTCAGCTTGCTCTTGACCTCCGGCTTGTTCAGGTCGGCGATCGACGACAGCACCGATTCCGGAACGTAGGTCGGCACGGCCCAGCCGTTCTTGCCGCCGGTGTAGATAACGCCCACATCATCCAGGTCGTTCTTGTACTTCGCGTAGTACGCGCCGTGCGTGACCGGCAGCCATCCGCCGACCATGATGTCGAGATCGCCGCGCGCGACGCCCTGGTACTGGATGCCGATGTCGGCCTGCACGAACTGCACCGGCTGCTTGAGCTGCGTCTCGAGCACGTACTTCGCGACGTTGGCCACCGCGAGCACGTCCGCCCAGTTGGTGACCGCTATCTTGACCGGCTCTGCCGCCGCCGCGGCGCCCACACCTGCGCTGCAGGCGACCACCGTCGATATTGCAAGTTTCGCCAGAAGCGACTTGAACGTATGGGCATTCATCTAGTACTCCTTTTTAATCACGCGAGTCTTTCAAAGGTGAGGAACGCCTTCGATCGGCGTTTCCGGTCTCCACGCACTGCTACACCCGTTCCGCCGCGGCACCGTGGACGCGGCGCTTCATCGTCCTTCAATGATCTTCGACTGCCGTGTCCGTCAGGTCCGTGCCGTGCCGCGCGGCCCTGCCTTGCCGGCACGCGCGAGCGGCCGCTTCACCTTCTTCTTCGCCTTCACGCCGAAGCTCTCGGTCAGGCGATCCAGCACGATCGCGAGCAGCACGACGCCGAGCCCACCTTCGAAGCCGATCCCGATGTCGAGACGCTGGATCCCGCTCAACACGTATTCGCCGAGGCCGCCCGCGCCGATCATCGACGCGACCACCACCATCGACAGCGCCATCATGATCGTCTGGTTCACTCCGGCCATGATCGACGGCAATGCGTTCGGCAGCTGGATCTTCCACAGCAGCTGCCAGTCGGTGCTGCCGAACGAACGGCCGGCTTCGATCAGTTCCTCGCGGACCTGCCTGATGCCGAGCGTCGTCAGCCGCACGACGGGCGGCATCGCGAACACGATCGTCGCGATCACCGCCGGCACGCGTCCGAGCCCGAACAGGATCACGGCCGGGATCAGGTACACGAACGCAGGCATCGTCTGCATGAAGTCGAGCAGCGAGCGCAGGATCATGCCGATCCGGTCGTTGCGCGCACCCCAGATGCCGAGCGGCACACCGATCACGAGGCTGAAGACCGTCGCCGCGGTGACGAGCGCGAGGGTCGACACCGTCTGCGCCCACAGGCCCATGTACTGGATGACGAGCAGCGCGCAACCGACGAAGATCGAAAACACGACGCCGCGGCGCCACAGCGCGAGGCCCACCAGGATCACGACCATCGCGATGAACGGCACGGCGGCGAGACCGTCCTCGAGCAGCTTCACGACCGCGCCGAGGCCCGCGGAGAACGTGTCGAAGCCGCCACGGAAATGCAGAAACAGAAAGTTGACGAAATTCTCCGCGAACTTCCCGATCACCGACGAATTCATGCTGCCCTCCGTTGCATCATCTGCTTGAGTATCGTCCGGCAGGACACGACGCCCGCTAGTCGTCCCACTCCGTCCGTCACCGGCACGTCGTGCTGCTGCGTCAGCGCGATCGACGCGAGCCGATGCAGGTCCGTGTCGATCGACACCGCGTTGAAGTCGTTCAGGAATGCGTCGCGAATCGGCTTCGTGCCGGACCGGTGCAGCGTGGCGGGCGTGACGCAGCCAAGGTAACGGCCGGATTCGTCGCACACGTAGCCGCATTCCGCGCCGCTGTCGATCAGCTGGTTCAGATAGCGGTCGGACGGCGTGAGCGCATCGCAGCGGAGCAGCCCGCGCTCGACCGGCGTCATCATGCTCGACGCCTTCAGGAAGCGCGACACGTCGACGTTGCGGAAGAAGTCCTGCACATATGCGTCGGCCGGCGTCTGGATCAGTTCGGCGGGCGTGCCGACCTGGATCAGGCAACCGTCCTTCATGATGCCGATGCGGCCGCCGATCTTGACGGCTTCCTCGATATCGTGGGAGATGAACACGATCGTGCGCTGCTCTTCCTTCTGCAGGCGCAGCAGCTCGTTCTGCATTTCGAAGCGGATCAGCGGATCGAGCGCGGAGAATGCCTCGTCCATCAGCAGCACCGACGGATTCACCGCCAGTGCGCGGGCGAGGCCCACGCGCTGCTGCATGCCGCCGGACAATTCGCTCGGCAGCAGTTTCTCGTACGAGCCGAGGCCGACGCGCTCCAGCGCCGCGCGCGCGACCTCGTAGCGCTGCGCCTTCCTGATCCCCGCGACTTCGAGCCCGTACGCGATGTTGTCGAGCACGGTGCGGTTCGGCAGCAGCGCGAACGACTGGAACACCATGGCCATCTTCTGGCGCCGGACGTCGCGCAGTTCCGGCGTCGACATCGGCGCGATGTCGCGGCCTTCGAGCACGACCTGCCCGGCCGTCGGCTCGATCAGCCGGTTCAGCAATCGCACGAGCGTCGACTTCCCCGAACCCGACAGCCCCATGATCACGAATATCTCGCCGGCGCGCACGCTCAGGCTCACGTCGTTGACCGCAACCATGTTGCCGGTTTCCGCGAAGATCTCGTTGCGGCCGACGCCGCGCTTCATCATCTCGATCGCACGCTCGGGTTTCGGACCGAAAATCTTCGACAGGCGCTTGACGGTCAGGATGTCCGTTCCGGTTGCGATGCTCGACCGGGCGATCGACGGCGAACCGCCGGTGTGGATTGCCCCGGGGGGCAGTACATCGCCCGGCGCAAACGTCAGATTTGGAGCCATTCTGTCATCCCGACTAACTAGTAAGGGAAGCCGCGAACTTCGTCTGAATCGTCATCGATTGCCCCCATGGCGTAGGCCCGATGCCGCTCCTGCGTGGTTGACGGCGCTGATGCAGTGAATGCAGCGTATCAATCCAATTTCGTCGCTCCAGATACATTTTCTGTGCGCTTTTCCATACCTTTGGTAATGCATCGTTTCGGGGCGAAAAGGCTTGATCGCCGCAAAACGGTGCGAAATAAGCGAAACGCAACGCCGGTGCGGCTTTGCGGAATTTTGCGGGGACGCTGGCCCAGCGGCGCGTGGCGCGCGGAAGCGTCCAGTAGGGGAAAATCCCGACACGGGGACTTAAGGGAAACTACCGATAAATCAGGCCCGTGACTGCGCGAGCGGCGTTGGACGTGATGATCGCGGCCCGCCGCGTCGGCGCGGGCGGAGCAGTGCCCGTGAAGACCGTGCGGTTAGCGGGCAGGCCACGGTCCGAACGGCAACCGCGGCACGCAGATGGCGGCCGATGCCAAGCCGGCCACGCTTTTTCGCCGCCCGCATCGGCAGGTTTCTGCCTAGACTTTCGCTGATTGGCCCACATCACTCAGGGAGCGGCAAGCAGCATGCATGAACGTCCGAAGCACATCGCGGATTTCGTCCGGATCGCCGGCGAACTGTTCCAGTCCGAAAAGCTGCCCGCCGCCGCGCGCGCGTTCGCACCGCATGTGTTCGCACGGTTGCAGCAGCCGTCGGACAACTGCATGCGCAACGCAGTGCGCTACCCCGCATGCGAATGGCTCGGCCCGGCGCTTCAGGGCGTCGCACGCGTGAACCCGACGTTCGCCACCGTCGCGCGGCTGATCGGGTCGCTGGAGCCGGTAGTCGGCTGGACGCGCCGCACGTCCGGAAAGGACGGTAGTCCGAACTACATCGATGGGCACGTGAACGGGATGATCTGCGGGCCCGGCGGTGCGGAAAGCCGTGACGACATTCAACTCGGCTTCTCGCTGATGATGCCCCACGTGCGATATCCCGATCACGGCCATGCACCGGAAGAAGCGTACGTGTTGATGACCGCCGGTGAATTCCGGCAGCAGAATGGCGCATGGTTCGATCCCGGGATCGGCGGCGGCATCTACAACCCGCGCGGCGCGCTGCATGCGATGCGCTCCGGCGACGCGCCGTTCCTCGCGATCTGGTGTCTGCTGAATTGATCCGGCGATCGTCGCGATGTGCCGACGGGTTCGCTTTCCCAAGACGAAAATGAAGTCGTCACCACCTCATCTCGCCGCCGGCACGAAGCGGCGGCGCCGCGCCTCGAGGAATGCCAAACGTCCTACCGCTCGGCCGGTGCCGGCAGGATTCTGCGCGGAATCGCCATGGGCAGCACGCAGCCGGAGACCAAATAAAAGTTGTCGCCGTGTGCGAGTAAAATGTCACTTCGCCGCGTCGCGTCGGCGGTGTCAAGTCCCACGACACTCCGTTGCAACGTCGGCAGAACCTATCGTGCGTTGCGCGAAACCTGAGTTTGAGCACCCAATCGTGCCAAGGTGATAAGGTTCCAAAGAAAGCGTGTCCTGACGGAGCTTTCTGCAATCTCGGTCGCCACTAGATTTCAATGCTTTATCTAGGGGTAGCGTCGCGTAGGAACAACATAGATTGTCAAGGATCGGCGCGCCGTCTGGGTTTCCAGCCTGTCATCGGCGGGGCCGTCACCAAGAAAACGTCATGCGGAGGACTCTCCGACCGAATGAACTCGGCTGCCCTTTGATTATTTCGTTGGGCAGTGTCCACATCAATAGGAGGATCAGCGCCATCCCAAATACAATCGACTCTCGCTTCGAATCCGGGGTTACGCCAGATTCCACCTTCAATTCGAGCGACAACCAAACCTTGTTGGGCTGCTTGCTCGCAAACAGCGATTGCCGCTTCTGTCGTGAGTTTCATCACAATACTGCCGGCAAGGGAGAAAAAATCATTCGATGAATCGTATATGCGGTGATGATCGATATTCATTGTGTTCATTTCCATTTTATCCGACCATCGGGAATCCATGTCGGCTCATTCTTCCCGCTCACCTGGACAACTTCTCCAGTTATGTCATTTACTACGAAATAACCATCCGGTGACCCATACACAGTCGCCGGGTCATTTCTGGGAATACCATCCGGGGTCTTCGATGCCCCCCGATTGTCCATCGTCGTCCCTGCCGGGCCATCGTCAACGGTCGCCTGAACCTCTTTATCCGTCCACCCGCGCTCGTCGATCTGCCGCGCGATTTTGTCGTCGATAATGAGATTGCGTGAGCTTGTGTCAGCAGCGCTATCCGCGTTACGGAACGCGTTGGCGGCGCTCCACGCCATCCGAATCGCTGGGCTCAGGATACACTCCCGGCAAATCGGCTACAGCCCAGGCTCACCCGGCCCGGAGCTACAGGAACCCGGACCTGGCGGATCCCATGGATTGTATGGCCCCATCCCGGGATTGTCCAAGCCGCGTGGATCGTTTAATCCTACCGGATTGCCCGAAACATAGGCGTACAGATTCCCCCCTCGAAACGCTGGTTTCGCCAATCGGATCGCGTGAGAGCCATCGACCCGACACGGGATCGTAGGCCCGGAACATCGTCAGGTATAGACCGCTATCCGCGTTCGCGAACATCCCCGCATACCCGTAGTCGGTCAAGGGCGGATTCGATTGCAACGCGGCACCGTATGCATCGTAGTCGTAAGCCGGTGCACTGCCGGTTGTAAAGGCCCGTCGACCTGATCCGAGTTGATCGAGCGCGTAATAGGCGTATTGCGCCGGACTACCCGGTTGGAATTCGCCCTCGGCGTAGTAGCCGCGTGTCACGGCGTTGCTGATGCCTCTTGCTTGGCAAGGATGCAGACCACACCAGATGTAGGAAGTCGTTACCGTTCCGCCACCGCCCGCCGGCGTGCTGCTAATTGACGTTCTACGTCCCAGCCCGTCATAGCGGAAACTGGTCGCCTTGCCAGACTGGCCAGGTGTTGAAGTTCGAAGTTTGTGCTAATGGCGTCCGCTGCAACGCTAATCGTGTCTGTTAATTCTGCTAACGCAGCCATCTGCGGTCCTTGAACACTCGCTTCTCGCGATAACGGCTGATCCGCCGCACGTTTGGCGTCGCTGCGCTGGGCCAGGTTGAGCAATTTGCGTCGCACGGCTGGCAGCCCGGCCGCGTGCGGGAGTCCGATCAGATCGAAGTCCGGCCGTTCACCCTCCACTGATCGCAGAAATGCGCACGATGGCTCATCCAGCCACCCGGCAACACGCGCCAGCAGGCGCTCATGGATGTCCAGCAGGACCTGGGCTTCGACAGGCTCTGCCGTCATCCCCCTGAAGTGCGCTTCAAAGGTCGCGGCGAAATCCGCAGGCACGCGGGGCGCCAGCATTTCCCACGCAGGCTTCGGGCTGCAGGTTAGGTAGACGAGAAAGGTCCGCCAGAGCGCCTGATCCGCCCGCTCGTCTTCCAGCAACAAGCCGACATCGAAAAGGTCGCGCGGATGCTGTCTCGACAATGCCGCAGCCAGCTTGCCGGCATAAAGGTCGGCGAAGTGCAGCACCTGCACCGAAGCAAAGCCAAATGCCTCCTCGACCCTCGGGCGCACCACCATGTTCCGCGCGGGATGCACCGTGCCGCGCATCACCGGCGTCGTCTCGATCTGCACGCGCGCACGACCGCGACTGGCCACCAGTCGCGTGACGCCTGCGCCCTCGCCTGCCGACAATTGCACCTGCAGTTGCAGAGGCCGGGCGCGCAGCACATCAGCCAGCCGCCCAAGCGCTTCAGCGATGAGCCTTGCGTCCTCGGCATAGTCATGCACCGGCAACCAGGCCAGATCAATGTCCACAGACAACCGGGGCAGGTCGTGCTCGAATAGGTTGATCGCCGTACCGCCTTTGAGCGCGAAGCGCGGCTCTTGCGCCAGCGCCGGCAGAATCTCGACCAGCAGCCGTACGCGGTCGGTATAGCGCCGATCCCAGTGATCAAGCCAAGTGTTCATCGAGGTCTCCCGGCAAGGTGATCTGGTAGACCGGATGCAAGCGGCCGCCAGGCACCAGCGCGCGCTTTCCCCGACCCAGATCGACACCATCCCGCGGCACGTGCGGTAGCCACGCATGCCGATGGCGCTCGGCCAACGCCAGGAACAGCCGCTTGGCTTTGATGCTTCGGCAATGGCGAAGTAACACGCCGACGCGCTGCGGCCGTAACGTGGTCATAGCCTGCATCAGCGCATCCACCTCGTAGATCAAGGCAGCGTCTGAGACGTCATCGCACAGCTCTAGGATGGCCCGTTCCGGCATGGAACAAACCAAGGCATCGGCACCGGGGGCGGCCTGATGCCACGCCAGACCCTGTTCGGACAGGATTGCCGCGGACGCCTCCACCTCGAACGGCATGGGCGGCCAATCGAACGGCCCCTTCCCCAGATACTCGAAACGCTGCGTCAGAGGCAGTTTGCCAAGCCAAGCGGGTGGCCGCTCCGCCCCATACAGGGTGACGGTGCCGGCATCGCCCAGACGTAGATAGTGCTCGTGCCCCTGCAGGTTGAGTGCAAAACGACCTCCGACGTGCAGCGGCGTGCCCTCCCCAACCTGCAGGCTGCGAACCACGCCGTCCCACTGTAGGCGCCCACTCTTGCGCATGTAGACGCCGCGCGCCGGCGACACCAGCCAACCGCTGCTCACGTAGCGCGCGACGAGGCTATTGGAGTAGCCGTGAACCCGCAGCCATCGGCTCGACACCAGGCTCGTATCACCCAGCTCACCTAGCAACAGGTTTAATTTTCCAGGATTTTGTTCACTCATAGTGAACAAAATACACCTTCTGAAAACTTCTGCCAAGGCAGCGTGGTTTGGATTTGAATAAAAAAGATCACTCTTAGTGATCTTTTGCTACGACAAGCAAACCAGACTCGGCCTAGGTGCGCCCGGTACAAGGAGATCCGGAAGGTCCCTCTTCTGATCTTTGCAGCGTCGAGATCGACGACAAATCGATATGTGGGTGGCTTACCTACCACCGAGCGCTCGAACCCTTAATTCTCTCCGCACCGCGGAGAGAATTAAGCAATCTGTCTGGCGAGGCCCTCGCCTTTCGCGACGCTAAATGTAGGCGCTTGCAATTGAGATTCAGCACCGTTTGAGACAAAGCCGCCTCTCCGGCGGTCCCACCCGGATCGAAAGAACCTCCAAGCCCTCGGTGCCCGCGCCAAGCATACAGAAGCACCCCAGCGTAGCGCTTTGGCGCGATGTCCCGAAATGAAGGGTAACATAGCCCTTACTATGTTACCCTTCGCTTTTCTGGACGAATTGACCCGTTTCTGAGGGAACCTGGCGCTCACCCATGCCTGACAAGGCACACCGGGCGGCCGCCGACCATCGGCACGGTTTGTCGTGCGTCTACCCCGGACGAAGCCAAAGCCGACCAAACGGCGCACGCCGCAGGATGTGTATCAAACAACACGCTTTACGTACCGCTCTCGAATCCGCCCATGACGACCGCCGACGATCCTGACGTGCTCGATGTCGAGTTCCGCGAGCTGCCGGCCACGCCGCGCCGCGCGACCACGCCTGCTGCCCGCCGCAAGTCTCGCTCGCGCGCCGCACGCCGCGAAGCGGCCGCCGCGCGCCGAATCGGCCTGCAGCACCTTGCCTTCTTCCGCGGCTATCTGGAAGGACTGGATCTCGCCGAGCTGGCCGACCAGTACCTCGAATTTGGTCGCGACGCGCGCAAGGCGGCCGCCACCCGCACCTGGCTGGTCACGGCCTTCGTCGCCGCGGCCCGCAAGCGCCAGGACTTCGCGACCGCGCGCCTCCTTGCGATTCGTCCGGCCGCCCTTGCCGCGACGCCAGCGGCCGACGCGCCGGCGCAATCCACGCCATCGCTGGACGACTTCGCCGCCGAGCACGATCCGGACGGCTTCTATACCGAGAAAGAGCTGCTGGATCTGTTCGCCGCCCGGCACGCCGTCGCGAACACCGACGCCGGCGCGACCCTACGTCGGCAGCAGCGCAACGCCCGCCTGCGCGCGCGACAAATGGCGGCGCTCGAGGCGCTCGCGCGTCTGGTGGTCGAGGATCCACGCCCCGAGCACCACGTGCTCGGCTGGTTCGATACCGCCGTCGCGCTGCGTCTCGCCGACGTCGGCCTCACCACGATCGGCAAGCTGGTCGAGTCGATCAACGCGCTCGGCTACCGCTGGTACCGACGCGTGCCGCGCCTGGGCGAAGTCGGCGCGCGTCGCATCACCGCGTGGCTCGCACACTACGGGGACGTCTCCGGCCTGCAGCTCGCCGCCGGCGTGCAAATCCACCCGTCCGAGCGCACGCTGGCGGGACCGCAGCTGGCCGCGGCCGGTCCCGTCACTGCGATCGTGCCGCTCGAGCGCTTCTTGCTGCCGCCCGAGCTGGACGGCTCGCATGGCACGCACCGCAATCTCGTCAGGAACAACAGTCGCGCCAACAACGACCGCGAGGCGATTGATTTCTGGCTCGCCGACTACGAGAACCCACATACGCGCCAGCGCTACCGCACCGAAGCCGAGCGGCTGCTGCTGTGGGCGATCTTCGTGAAGCGCAAGGCGCTGTCGAGCCTCGACACCGATGATGCGCGCGACTACATCAACGGGTTCCTGGTCGATCCGCAGCCGGCCAGCCAATGGGTCATGACGGGCACCGCGCATCGCGGCGATTTGGGCTGGCGGCCGTTCCGTGGGCCGCTGTCGATCAAAAGCCGGCAGGATGCGCTGTCCGCGCTGAAGAAATTCTTCGGCGAGCTGGTCGACGCGCAGTATCTGGATCACAACGCATTCGCGAAGGTGCGCGTGTTCACTGGGTCGACACACGACGCCGCCGGCAACGAGCGGCGCGTCGCCGCGAAATCGCGTCTGCAGATCGAGCGCGGCCTGACCTCCGACGCCTGGCGCTTCGCGATGCGCGTCCTCGACGCGATGCCGGACACGGCCGCGGCGACACGCATGCGCTTCGTGCTGAGCTTTGCGTACAGCACCGGGCTGCGACGTGCCGAGTTGTGCGGGGCCTTCACGGACGACGTGCAGGAGCGTTACGCCGGCCCTGAGCTGGGCACGATTCGGTTGCTGCGCGTGGTTGGCAAGCGCGCGAAGGAGCGCTTTGTGCCGCTGGTGCCGGCGGTGCTGGATCTGATGGGCGACCATCTGGAATCGCGCGGGCTGCCGCGCGATCCCCTCGCCTGCCCTGCCGCCACCCCGTTGATCCCGGCGCTGCTGTCGAATGCCGAGATCGGCCGGATCCGGCGCGCGGCGAAGGCAAGCAAAACCGATCCAACGCCCGAACTCGCGGCGCGCGCGCGGCAAACCGGGCCGATCCATCCGATCCAGCTTTATAAGGCGGTTAGGCAGTTTTTTGCGATGGCGACAGCTGCCGCGCTCCGCGAAGACTCACCGCACGCGCGGGCTTTCAGCGCAGCCAGCCCGCACTGGCTGCGACACACTTTCGTGTCTCACGCGCTGGCCAATGGCATGAGTCTTGAAAGTGCGCGGAATTTCGCCGGTCACGATTCGCTCGACACCACATCGATCTATGCGACTGCGGAGCTTGGACGCCAATACCGAGAGGCTGAGACCTTCCTTAGACTAGCTGGAGCTTAGTGCAGCTCGGGTTATCAAAGTCGCTTGATGGGGAGTCGCCCAGAATTGGAAGAAGCTGCGACGCCAATATTACTGATCTGGCTGCCACTCTGAAGGTGATTGACGAAACACCAGCATCGGGAGCGATGACGTCCCACCGTCGACTTCTCCAAGATTAAGTTGGAGTTAGCTCCGTGTGAATTGTCGAACTACCAGATTATCTCCGACTTCCGCCCTTACAGGCCACCGATCTCCCAGATAATCCCGCACATTGCGATCGAGAGTACGCCGCGGCCATCTACGGGTGCGCGGCAGAAAATCAGTATATAAGGAAAACCAAAAACTTTGCACATGATCCCAAACGACGACGTATCACTTGCAATCCGCACAATTCCTTCCGCTGGCAAAGCAGTTCGTTGTCGCTTCCGTCGTGCAAGCTCGTGACAGTTTCAACGTAGAAACTCGAAGGGCCAGCGCCAGATAGCAATTGCCCCTGGTACCGCACCAAAGGCATTGCCCGTAGTTTCAACGTAGAAACTTGGGCCGCGAGCATTCCGCGCGGTCAATATGCGAGCGATGGATGGGTTGCGGTCTGTAATCGCTTATCTCAGCCGGTTTTTAGTAACTGAATCCCTCCCATCGGTCCGAAAAGTCCTCTCCGACGCGCCTCGCATAGGCTTCCCCGCCGCAAAACGTTGCGTGCGCCCGCAGTACGCGATCGCAGTTTCTACGTAGAAACTGCCCGAAGGGAGGCAGCACAATGGGTGAGAAACTGCACGCGACTCAAAATATTGGACGCCAGCGACTGCCCGTTTACGTTCAATTCGCAGATTCCTCCACCACAAAGTCAGGCCACCAAAGACGCCGCTGGCCACACCCTAAGTTTCTACGTAGAAACTGCTCCGGGGCGGCGCACACCAAACTATAGTTTCAGCTGAGTCGTTGCTGCGATTCTAGAACCTCTCGAAATCACGTCGTTTTTCTTGATATTTTCCTGATGTCGTCCTAATATTCCCGGCAGCCGTTTGGCGCGCAGTTTCTACGTAGAAACTGGTCCTGTCCGAGCACTAGTTGCATGAGGAGAACGCATGGCCGCAAAAATTATTGCCGTCTTCAATCAGAAGGGAGGGTCGGGAAAAACGACGACCTCGACCAATATCGCAGGCGCCTTGGGCCTGCGAGGCCACCGGACCATGCTCGTCGACTTGGATGAGCAGGGCACCGCAACACTGTCAGTCGGCGCGGCGCCGGACGATCGACCGTACCCGGCGGCTATCTCGAACCTAGCGCTAAGTCCCCGGCCGGATCGGGAGATTGCAAAATACGTGAATGACTATGATTTTATCGTCATAGACTGTCCGCCCGCCATTAAATCGGCAGCGCCTTCGGTTGCCCTCCTCATTTCCGATCTGGGACTGATTCCCATCGCAGCATCGGGCGGCAATCTCTGGGCGGTTCAGGAGGCAAAAAAACTGGGGATGGAGGCCCAGATCCGCAACCCGGATCTTAAGCTCCGTTCTTTCGCGAACATGAACCAGAACGTCACGATCGTGAAGCAGATCTTTGAAGCTGCAGCTGGAGACGATGAGCTTCCCATGCTTAAAACGAAGCTCGGCTTCCGGACCGCATACAAGGAAGCTGAGGTATCTGGGGCTACAGTCCTTCAACTCCGCTCGGCCAAAGCGGCCCACAAAGAACTGAATGATCTTGTTGACGAAATTCTCGAAGTTCTTGAGGTGCAAGCATGAGCAAAAAGGACTTCTCTGCTGCGATTAATGCCGGCGTAAAGCGGGACAAAACAATGCGAGAGACGGCGACACCTTCGAGGTTCGACCGAGTGGATGAGGCATTGAGCGGTCGAAGCAGCCTGTTGGATCAGCCCACGGAGAACGTCGCTGCCCCGACAAGATCGTCTGCAGAAGCGTATTTGGCAAGCCTGGAACAAGCGGGGAAGGTGCAGGCGCGGTACATAACGATGCCAATAAGTCATATCGACGACAACCCGCTTAACAGTCGCACGATCTACAAAGAAGAGCTCATCGCCGCACGCGCAGCCTCAATGGCGCGAGATGGCCAACTCGTCCCTGTGCTCGCCGGACGCCACCCCGACTTTCCGGATCGCGCAATCTTGATCGACGGCCAGTTCCGAAAGCTTGGCGCGCTCAGGAATCGCTCCGAGACGCTGGATGTGAAGCTTCTCGAAGGCCTGGATCCGATCGATTTCTACCGCCTTGCGCGAGCCGCAAACAACGAGCGCGAGCAGGAAACCATTTTGGACGTCGCACTCGGGTACAAGAAGCTTCTCGATCAAGGTCATGCAAAATCGAATGACGAACTGGCAGTCTTGGTGGAGGAGGGCAAATCCAAGGTCAGCAAAATCCTCGCGCTCCTGGATCTGCCGCAATCCGTCCTGGACGTAATCGGTTCGCATCCCAAACAATTTGGCCTATCGACTAGCTACGAACTCACCCTGTTCCTAAAGGCATCGGACGAGAAGCGCACCTTGGCATTCGCGGAGCGCATTCGTGACGAGGAATTGCCGTTCCAGAAGGTGAAGGCTATCCGCGAAAGTCTCGAGAATGGCCGAGCCCCACGTAAGTCCCTTTCGCGACAGTACAAGGTGTCCACTGTTGACGGGGCCGAGATCGGTGCGATCAAGGAGTGGGGCGATGGGAAGGTCCGTCTGGACCTCGCTCTAGGCTCGGCCGAAAAAGCCGAGGCATACGTTGCCGCCTTCAAAAAGCTCCTTGCCGAAGACGGTCATCAACTGAAGTAGGGACGTGCGATACCTAGGTATGTCTGCCGGCTAGGCACCGCAGCTTAGCTGGCATTCACTCCGTGCCGTCCCCCAAAGCAATGTAGCGCGACGGAACTACTGCGGGACGGTCGCGCTTCAGCTTCCGGCAGTTGCCGCCGCACTGGATTCTTCAAAGGGCAACTCACCGTCCAGCGCCAGGCGGCTTTGCGGATTCTGGATAAACTTGAAATCGAGCGAATTCACAGCGCGACCAAGCTTCACCGGTGTCCAGGAAATCACAAGGTCTGCCTTTGCGTTCAGCTCGTTCACGGCGGTTTCAATTACCCGACGCTTGATGTCGGCAAAGCGGTACGTCGCAGGAATTTCAAGCACATGCCGGAAATCTTCCAACGTTATCAGGAGCCGGCCTCGATCCCGCTCGCGCATCAATAGTTCGAGGAGCCGCCACGAGTAAAGTGACTGTAGCCCTCGGGCAAACTCAAGTTGATACGAGACGAACCGCCGCTGCAACATGAAGATATGGGGCGTTAAATCCGGAGAGAAGGAAACCTCTGCCCATCCTTCTCGTTCGTGGTAAACCGCCTTCCACACCCAATTCAGTACTACCTTCCTCGGGCCATCCATATACGTCAGTTGGCGCTTTTGAAGGCTCGCACAGCCTTCCTTCAGTCCCTCATACGCAGCGGTTGCCTGCTTCTCACCCGACCGCGGAGCAAGTGCTGCAAGGGCGGCGAACTCGTCGGCTCGTACACGAACACTCACATAGCCGTTACCCTTACCATGCAAGTATGGTGACTTCTTGCTGTCTATGCATCGCAGCGCCGCCATCATGACTCGCTTCTCGTTGAGGGTCAGCCCTTGCTGCGCATTGACCAGCGCGCGACTCATGGCAACAGTGCCCCGCACTCGGCCGTCACCGTCCAGAGGCGGTTCGTCCAACGGCTCGATCTTGAGAGGCTCGATCTCAACGATCTCGACCTGAGCGGGCTCGGACTGGTTTTTTGCCTTTTTGTTCACAAAGGTGACCTTCAGCGGTGAGTGTCACAATTATAAGGTGACATGGCCAGGCTGCAAGTCACCGTTGTGGATAACGGTCGAAATTTGTCACTGCCGGCCCGGATTGTGTCTACTTAGGGTCGGATTGCGTCACCTCTAGGTCGGCAAACGTCACAGTTTCATTACTGTGACACCCGGCAAAGCCTTAACTGACAAGCCTGTGCGAGGCAGGGCACAGCGTTTACAAAAGGTTTTACAAACGGTTCTACAAACTGTCTTACAAAGAGCACCGTTAGAAAGTTGCTTCTATACAACAAAATCCACCCCTACACCGACCTCCGGCGTTCGCCGGACATCTGAAAAGTGACAATTTCCGACCCCAATGCGCCTGTCGCGCCCCCGAACCACTCTTGATTGGTCGCAAGCACATGTTTGCCAGCGCTAAAGGTGACGCTTTCCGACCTCAATGGCCGAAAGCTACTAAGTACTCACTCACCTTCAACCGAGCAAGCCCCTGTGCAAACCCTTAGCTTGGGTGCCGGGTCGGAAAACGTCACCTTTACTGCAAGCTAAGACAGTCACTCCTATAACGTGGGGCGGTTCGTCGTCAGAGAAGCTATCTCGCGGGTCGGAAAAAGTCATAGAACGGATGCGATCTTGGGTCGGAAAACGTCACTTTTGGCCCGAAGCCCAGCGTCCGAGAGGGGAACAGAGCGGCGGTCTAAGGTCGGAATATGTCACTTCTCAAAACATCAAAACGGGTCGGAATTTGTCACCATTGACGTCGCCCGCAAGTCGGATCGTGTCACCTTTCGGTGTAGCCCACCGGGTCGGAAAACGTCACTTTCGCGACCCGCGCGTCGGAAGGTCGGAATTTGTCACTGTTCGTGGTAAGTCAGCAGGTCGGAATTTGTCACCTTTGACGACGGTTGCCTCGGGTCGGGAAATGTCACCCCTCGACAGCCGTTGGGTCGGAAACCGTCACCATATGCTCTCGTGGCTTCTCTCGTTCCGGCAGTTTGCCGAAAGTACTGGGTCGGATAATGTCACCGATCGTATGGCAAGTGCTTCGAGGTCGGAATCTGTCACCCACCCGCAAAGCGTCGTCAGCGTCTTCGCGGAAGGACCGACGGAAGGAGAGTGTTCAACAGATCCTGCAGTAGAGGAATATGGGGAACCACGAGGTCGATATGACGCGCATCGATTCTGAGATGCCTACCGTTCGGACCTAGCGACAATCGAAGTTCGACACCGTCTTCGGCTTGAACTTTGCCCGTAGACAGGATCGATATCACTTTCGATGGAGCAAAGTTGGCGGGCACGGTTAGGGCCCTGCGCGTGACAATATCCTTACCAACTTCACGGATCAATTTCGTAGCGATTTCTGCTGTCCGGTATGAGATTTGGCATGGCCCGCCGAAAGAGGAGATCACTTCGGGAGGAAGTAGGGAGGCTTGGATAGACCGTGTGACCATGGCCTTCGACACGTTGAAGTCCGCAGCGAGCGTTGCTTGACTCGGCCAAAGCTGCTGATCCAACTGCTCCCGATAGAAATTGCCCAGTACTACGGGGGGAGAGCTCGCCCCGCGAAGATCGTCATGTCGCGCGATCGCGGCTGAGCGACCTCTCAGGATGGCTGTTTTGTCAGCGGCCGAACTATTACACGAATTGGAAAGGGTCATGGGAGCGGACGATCGTTGATCGTCAATTGTTGTTGTTTCTGAAAAATGCCTCTCAACCGGTTGAGGGGCGGCCCCGGGATTCCTCGAGCGAGGACTGGGTCAAGAATCGTGCGAAAACAATGATTTGCGAATGACCGCCGTTTCATCGGCCCCATAGTGAGGTGTGCAACGCGTGCAACGACAGTGCACTGATTCTATCGACGTAGTAGTAAACGCAAGACCGAAAAGCTCGCGATTTTCATAGGGCTTTTTGCCGTATGCCCCGCAACCGGTTGCGCGGCTTGGCGCCCGTGGCCGGCAATCCTAGCCGTCGCGAAAAGGTCGCTGAAATGACGGCTCTTTTCCCACGAGCCGTTGTCGCCTCGGCTGTTCCAATTGATCCGTACCAATTGGAACCCCGTGATGCGATTCCCTCGACTCTTTCCCCGTAGCAAGAAGCAGGTCGCCCTGTCGCCGGCGCCCGGCCACTACTCGAACGACGATCCCGAAAAGATCATCTTCGACCAGGGGACGCGTCTGCGCATCGAAGCCAATCACTGGAAGACCTTTTGCTTCATCCTCGCGATCATCGCAGGTGGCGCGGTGTACACCCGGCAACCGCCGCCGTCGGTTGTGCGCGCCTATGGTGTCTCGTCGGATGCCGGCGGGAATCCGTTGGTCAAGCAACTGGCCGCGTACAACCCCGACGATCAGGCGAAGCGCACGGCAATCAAACAGGACGTCGAGCACTGGTTCACGATCGAGCCGGTTCTCACCGACGACATTCGAACCTCGCGCCTCGCCAAGAACATCAACGCCGTCAAAGCCAAGATGGTCGGCAACGCGAAGAATCAGTTCGCGTCGTGGATCAGCGACGACAAACCGTTCGACCAGATCACGACCAATCCGAAGCTGGTCCGTGAACCGAAGGTCACCAACGTCTCGCTGCTGGAGGATTCGACCGTCGTCGTCGAATTCACGACCTCGACGCGTCAATCGCCGACAGACAAGCCTGTCGACGTCCGGTTTGCATTGACGATGCGTTACCAGATCATCCCCCCGACCGCGGAGGACGTGCTGGGCACGAATCCGTACGGGCTCTATTACCCGTTCTTCACCCTCCAGAAAACCGGCGCATGAAACGAACACGTTCCCTTCTCAGCTGGGGCGCGCTCGCGTTGATCGCAGCGTCGGTCAATGCGTTCGCTGCAAAGAGTGCGGCGAACCCTGTGTCGCCGATTCCCGGGTTCGATGTCGGCAGCATCATCGGCGACGCGATGAGCCCGGTGAATCCATACAACTCCGGCGCCGATCCCATCACCATGCCCGGCGATGCGCGCATGGCTGTCTTTCCGTACAGCCGCGACCAGATCTACCGCGTGATGACGGCCCCACTCAAGCTCACGACGATCGAGCTGGAGCGCGGTGAGAGCCTGATCAGCGAGCCGGCGATGGGCGACTCGGTCCAGTGGGTCATCGATACGGACGGCGCAAACCACGTGTACGTCAAGCCGACAAAGCCCGGCCTCGTCAACACCCTGCATCTGAGCACGAACAAGCGCGAGTACGAGCTGACGCTCGTCTCGTCACCGCTCGGCGGCCTGTTCTATCAGAACGTCCGCTTCAACTACCCGAACTCGCTGATGGCGAAAGTGCGCACGCGCGCGAATGCCGCGGGCGACGATCGTGATGCTGACCATGCTGGTCAAACGGATTCCGGGCCGATCGGCGTGCCGCCGGACAAGCTGAACTTCGAATACACAGTTTCTGGAACGAGCTCGCTCAAGCCCGAGACGGTCTTCGACGATGGCACGTTCATCTGGATCCGGATGCCGCCGCGTACCCCGTTCGCCGTGCCGACCATCAACGACGGTGGCGACATTGTTAGCCCGAACTTCATCCGCCGTGGGCCGTACATCGTCATTCAGCGACTGGCTGACGAAGTGAAGCTCACGCGACCGGGCGAGGAAGTGACGATCACGCGCGGCCGTCGCGGCCTGTTTGGGTTCTGAGGGCGTATGGCAAAGCAGATCGATCGGACCAGTCCGGAAGAGAAAGCCTTGTTCAAGGGCAAGGTGCCCCGCAACGTCATGATTGCGATCGGCGCGATTGCGGCCCTCGGCATCGGCTCGCTCGGCTTCTACACGCAGACCGTCGAAGCGAATAAGGCAGAGGCAGAAGCACTGAAAGCGAAGCGCGAACGAGCGGCCGAAGCGGTTGACAAGAGCAACGCCGACAAAGCTGACGTCGACAAGATCATCGAGCAGCAACAGGCCGAAGCACGTCGGCGCGCTGCGGAAGCCGCAGCCGCAGCTAGCGCGGCTGCAGCCGCGAACGCGAAGAAGCCGACGCTCTCGGCCGACGCCGTTTTGCCGAGCGCGAGTACCGCGGAGCTGAAGGCTGCGAACGACCAGGACAGTATCTACGTCTCTCCGATCTTCCGCGCGGGCGTCAAGGTCAAGGAAGGGCAGCCGCAGCAGCCGCAACTGCCGAACGGCATCATTTCGCCGCAACAGATGCTGCTCCAGCAGGCAGCGGCCCAGGATGCTGCGATGAAGGAAGCGACGGCGCAGGCTGCTCTGGCTTCGCGCGGCGGGCAAGCTGCGGGACCGATGACGACGCAGCAGCGCGACAACGCGTTCATGCACGACGTCGCGCAGCTGAGCGAAGGCGACAAGGATTTCGCGCAAACCGGATTTGTCGGCCAGTCGCGAGGCTGCACGCTGTCACCGCCAGCGAAGATTCCGGTTCTCTCGAACGAGGCGCTCAACTCCGATCGTCCTGGCACTGCGTCGCTGATCGTCGAAAGCGATGTGTATGCGAACAATGGCGACGGGCGTTGCCTGGTGATCCCGTGGGGCACCACGATCGTTGCGCCCTATAGCTCGGACATTCAGCCGGGGCAGGAGTCGATTCTCGTCGCCGGCGCGGAGATGCGGCTGCCGAACGGCAAGCACGTGCCGCTGTACGGCGCACAAGGTGCAGACGGCGATGGCACGGCCGGCTTCAGTGGTGACGTGAACAACCACTTCATCAAGATTTACTCGACCTCGTTCCTGACGGCCATCCTGGTTAAAGCATTCTCCAACAGCGACCAGAGCACGACGACTGGCCCGCTTGGCGTCACCACGGTGGGCAGCACGGGCGGTCAGATCGCGGCGCAAACCGCCCAGTCGGTGCTCGATCGGTACAAGAACATCCCGCCGACGATCTCGTCGAAGCCCGGCAAACGGCACTTCATGATGAAGATCAATCGCGACATGGTGCTCGAGCCGTACCGGGAGCCCCGATGATCAAACGCATAGCCTTCGCGGCCGTAGTGGCATTGGCGAGCGCAGCCGCGCATTCGGCGGTGATCGCGCAGGTGATCAGCCCGGTGAGCGTCGTCATTCAGGATGGCGCGGTGCGCCGCGTGGCAATGCTGCCGGGCAAGCCGGTCTAT
Organism: Burkholderia sp. BCC0044; assembly: GCF_902832955.1. Classification (NCBI taxonomy): domain Bacteria; kingdom Pseudomonadati; phylum Pseudomonadota; class Betaproteobacteria; order Burkholderiales; family Burkholderiaceae; genus Burkholderia; species Burkholderia sp. BCC0044. Next base: position 1,783,603 of record NZ_CADFDO010000002.1, read on the forward strand.
TACTGCGGACTCGACGCGTTCGTCGAATGGGCATCGCCGTTGATCGGCCAGCCCGTGCGCAGCTCGAGCGAAGCGGGCCTCACGGTCTCGATCGACGGCCGCGATGTCGCACTGGACGACCTTTTCATCGACCGCGGCTGGCTCCAGCCACCCGTGCTGGATGACGGTGCGCAGGCAGCCCTTGCGGAGCGGCGAGGTGGATGGGCGTGCTCGCGTGCGGTCGTCCCATTCGAGCTGCTGCACACCAACGTCGATCCCAAGATCCTCGCGGGCATCGCGCTGAATGAATCGAACTACCGCGGCCGTGCTTGGCCATGGACCCTGAACGTTGCAGGGCAGGGCTTCTTCTTCAAGTCGCGCGAAGACGCCTACAAGGCGATCGAGACGCTGCTCGCGCGCGAGCGATGCGACTTCGACGTCGGCCTCATGCAGGTGAACTGGTGCTACCACGGCAAGCGCTTCGCCTCGGCATGGGACGCGCTCGCGCCAGCGACCAACGTCGCGGTCGCCGAGGCGATTCTGACCGAGAACTTTGCGCGAACTGACTCGGTGGCGAAGGCGGTTGCCTATTACCACAGCGCGAATCCCAATCCCGGTCGCTCGTACCTTGCCCGGTTCGTTCGACACCTTTCCCTGATCGAGGCAGGCCTGTGAAGCACACGACCAAGATTCTCGCGTGCGTCGCGTCGGCGATTGTGTGTGTGGCCGCATCGGCGGCGAACACGGACCCGTTCGATTTCGACTACGACATCCTCGGCGGCATCTCCGAGCGGCCGGCACTGATCTTCAACGACGGGGCAAAAACCTATATCCAGCCGCGGGCGGGCCAGGTCATCGTCGCCGAAGGGGGGCATACCGAAGGCCCGTACGTCGTCGTGGAAGGCACGCCGGCGTCGATCACGTACAAGGTCGGTGCCCATTCGGCCACAGCCCGCTGGAAGAAGGCGAACACCTTCATCGGCGGCACCGGCGCACTGGCTGCGATGAAGGACGATCAACCAGCCGGATTCGATGGCTTCACGAACCGATTGGTGTTGATCGGCACGCGCTCGGCGCTCGCTCCGGTCCGCGCGCTTCATGCGTCGATGCCGATTGGCAACGTGGTCAAGTCGCTCGTCCCGCAGGGCTGGACGGGTTCCGCGCAGAAGGACGTTGACCTGACGACCTCGGAGCTGTTCGCGACGCGCGACGGCGAGAACTGGATGCAGGCGCTCGATCGCTTGATGACGCAAACCGGGCTGTACGCAGATGTCGATTTCGGCGCGCGGCACGTGCGGCTGCATCGCGACCCGCCGAAGTCAGCGGCGTTGAACTATGCGTCGGCCGGCCCCGATGCCGACGAAGCCGGCCTGAATCGCGTCGTCGCGCGAGTCACGGCAGAACCGCCGCCGGTGTCGCAACTGGCTGAACGCTTTGGCGCTCAGGCGATCCGGGATGGCGACGACACGCATATGCAGATCCGCTTCACGGCGAAACCGGCGAAGGCCGTCACGTTCAAGACACCGGACGGGAAGACGTTGCGTACCAGCTGGGACGAGGCCAAGAGCGTGATGACGATCGACCGCGCCGAACGTTTCATTGTGTCCGATGCGACAAACCGCGTCGAGGTGACGCGGGACGCGAAGACGGTCTACGACTTCGATCAACCGAACCCGGCGAAGCTCGAAGCCGTGTTCGACCGGGAGGGCCGGACGTACTTCAAGTTCGCAGAATCGGTTGTGCGGGTCGGCGTGACGGATGCGCGAAACCTGGGTATCGGCGAGCAGAAGGGCCGCTACTTCATGTTTGAGGGCACCTCCGATCTGTTCACCGTGACCGCAGACGGCAACACGATTCACGTCAAGCGCCGTAAGGAAGTCGTCTATCGCGAAACGCCGGACGCAACGCTGCAGGCGAGCGGAGGGCCAACGTCGTGAAGCACATCGTATCGATCGTTGCCGCGATGATGGCGTTCGCCGTGCTGCCCGCTCGCGCAGATTGCCTTGATGACGCGGCCGCATTTCACCGTGTCAATCCGCGGCTGCTGCGTGTGATCGCGCAGCACGAATCGGGCATGCGGGCCAATGCGGTGAATCGGAACACGAACGGCAGCGAGGACATCGGGCTCATGCAGATCAACACGTCCTGGCTACCCACGTTGGCGCGCTACGGCATCCGTCGTGAGCATCTCTTCAACGGCTGCGTCAGTGCCTACGTCGGCGCGTGGATCCTCGCGTCGAACGTCCGCCGCTTCGGCCCGAACTGGAAGGCGGTCGGTGCCTACAACGCGGTTACGCCATCCAAGCAGCTCGTCTACGCCAGCGCGATCTATCGCCGCTTTATGCAACAGGGCCGGTAACCATGCAGAAGACACATTCGAATCTGGCGCGGATGCGCGCGCTTGTTGCGGCGGGGCTGGCCGTGTTGCATATCGCGGCCCACGCTGCGGCCGATCCCGCCGCGAAGTCCATCGATGCGGACGGCTGGCAGGTGCTCGCCTCTGCGCCGAAGACGCAACCGGCTGCTGTAGAGAATTCGAGGCAGTCACAGCTGCAGCCAGCACCGATCTCCGCGCCGACGAGCATGGCAGCGGCCCCGTCTACCGACGTCGCCGCTGTCGTGTTGCCGGGCGCGGGTGCGCCGGCCGCGAGCGGCACGCTGACGTTCTCAGTGACGCCGGCAGACGTGAATCTGCGCGATGCGCTCGACCGCTGGCTGCAGCAGCAGGGCTGGCAGCTCGCCTGGAAGATTGACGACGACCTGCCGCTCGAGTTCAACGCGTCCTTCACGGGCGACTTCACCTCCGTCCTGCAGCAGGTGATGAAGGCGACCAATCACATGCGCACGCCGACGCGCGCGTGCCGCCACTCGAACAACGTCATCCGCGTGATCGCACGCGCGGGCAACTGCCAGGACTGAGAACCATGCGTGTTCACCTTTTGAAATCCGCTGTCGCGATCGCAGCTGCGCTGATGGCCGCAGGCTGCGCCGTGACGCAGCAGGACGTCAACGACAGCTACGACGCTGCACACCGTACCATCTCGGACGCGCTTGGGAAGGGGCCCGCGCCGATGGCGCTCGTCGAGGACGTGCCGACCGCGTTTCTGGGTGACCGGCTGGTGCCGCTCGCGTACGAAGCGACGCTGCCGGCCGTATTCCGCGACAAGACGGTCACGCTTCCCGCGAACCTCGGCATCAAGCAGATCGCGACGTTGATTTCGACCGCGACGGGCTACCCGGTGCATCTGAGCCCGGACGTATTCGTGCCACGCGACTCGCTGGTGCCGGGCCAAACGGAGTCGAAGGGGCAGAACAATACCGCGAGAACCGAAGAGCCGGTCTACCGCCAGGCATTCACGGGCCGGTCCGGTACGTACATGAAGAACATGACGACCGACCTGGGTCTCGACTGGTCGTTCGATGGCAGCACGATCAACGTGAGTCGGTTCGTCACGCGCATGTACCAGATCGCCGCGATCCCCGGCAAGGTGTCGATCAAATCGACGATGAGCAAGGGCATGGACACGTCGACCGGCAATCAGTCGGGTAGCGGCGGTGGCGGTAGCTCCGGCGGCAACACGGGTTCGTTCTCGGCGCAGACATCGACGGGGCGCGAAGGCGACTTCGATCAGATCGCCGCGATCACGGCCGAAATTGAGAAGCTCAAATCGCCCATGGGCAGGGTGAGCGTGAACCCGCAGAGCCGACTCGTGATGGTGTACGACACCAAGGAAGCGGCCGACAACATCGGGAAGCTGCTGAAGCACGAAAACGCGATCTCGACGCGTCAGGTGGCCATCACGGTCCGCACGATCCAGATCGCGTTGAACCGAGGCAGCCAGGCGGGCATGAACGCGGACGTTGTCTTCAATGCGATGCATGCCGGCCTCGCGCGCTACGCGATCAGCTTCTCCTCACCGACGTCGCTTGCCACGGGTGGCGGCTCGGTCGGTGTCTCCGTGTTGCGCCCGGACGCGCCGTTCTCTGGAACCAATGCGGTCGTGAATGCGTTGAACCAGTACGGTCGAACGGTGCAGGACAACACGATGACCAAGATGACGCTCAACGGCCTGCCGGTCTCGGTTGCGTCGTTCAAGAGCGACGACTACCTGCGATCGACCACGCCGTCGTCCGGCTCGCTGACGGCGACGTCCGGCGGTGTGCCGGGTCTGACGCCGGGCACCATCACCACGGGCGATTTCGTGAACGTCCTGCCCGCGGTCAACGATCACAACCAGATCGTCCTCGCGTACTGGGCGGACAGCTCGAAACTCAACGGTCCGTTTACGAGCGCGGGCGCTGGGTCTGGTCAGACTCAGCAGCAGATCCAGCTCGCACATACGGTTGGCACGAAGGACGACCAGACGATTGCACTGTCGGACGGTCAGACCATCGTCCTGTATGGCGCGATCACGGATCAGGCCGACAGCACGACGAATACCGGCATCGCAGGCATCACGGGTAGCTGGAACAAGGCGAAGACGTTCCAGATCATCATGCTGAAGGCGACGGTCGTCCCGTCGATGTGATCATGATGCACATCACGGAACCCCTGCCGACCGACAAGCGCGCACGCCTTGTGTTCGGCATCGACTGGCGGGCCTACCCGGTAAAGGGCGGAAAGGCCGAACGCCGGCGCTATGCGGATGCCTTCGGCGCGACGCACTACGTCGAGTTCAAAGTTGGTACCGACCTGATCGGCGGCTTTGCGATGCCGGATACCCCCGACGTGAAAGGTTCTCGCCTGTACTCGGGTGCGGCGCGCGTAGCCCTCCATGAGCGCATCAAGAGCCGCGCCGCGGCGCTGGTCCTGCTGCAGGACGGCGCACGCATCTACCTGATCTTCGTGGTGCGCGGCGCGGTGCGAAACGACGAAGTGCTGTCCCCCGAGGCGGCGCAATCGCGGCGTTTGGAGATCGAGCAGGAATGCCTGAGAGGCAATCTGAAGCTCGACACGCTCGGTACGGGCGATCGGATCGGCGACGTTGATGAGCCGTTCCAGGCGAGCGAGCTGCTCGCGAACGGCAAGGTCGGTCGCGTCACGAAGCTTCCGATGTCCGTGCCGACCCTCGTTCCGGTCATCGCGATCGTGGTCGGCGGGTTGTTCGGCGTTCCCAAGCTGATGGATGTGCTGTCTCCGCCTCCGCCGCCTCCCCGTGCTCCAACTTTCGCCGAACGGTACGCGACGGCGGTTCAAGAGGCGTTCGCGCGCGTGCAACCGCGAGCATCCGAACTCGCGCCTGCGTTGCTCGCGGCTGTTGGTGGTAAGGAATCGGTCATCAAGGGGTGGCTGTTCCAGGAGGCGACCTGTCCGTCGTCCGGGTTCTGCACGATGAAGTTCCGCCGGAATGGGGGGACCTTCGCTGGGTTCGCACAGGCAGCGACTGCGGACATGCGTCCGGTGACGTTCGCGCGTGACGGCCTTTCGCTCGAGTGGCGAGGTCCGGCTGTTCCGAAGGTCGCGTCCCTGAAGGAGAGTGAGTCGAAGAGTTGGCCCGCTTTGCAGGCGTTCATCGACATGCTCCAGACGCCACCGCAACGCATGTCGTCCAAGACCCTGGAGCTTCGCGCCTATGGCTACGTCGTCACGCTCGATGAACCGCGGTCTCTGATTGCGGCGCCTGGTGCCGTTGGAGGAGGGCGGATCGGGCCGTTGCTCAAACAGGGCGGCTGGACGATCGAAGGTTTTCGCTGGCAATCACCGCTGCTCGCCAAGCTGCCGCCGAACATGACGATCGAATCGCTGACGGTCGACCTGCGTCTTAATGAAGGTGCGACAGCGACCCCCAACAGGGAAACGGGCGAATCGTCGTATGGCGTTCACTTCACCGCGAAGGGTAAATACTATGTTTTCGATTAAGCACGCACTCATCGCGGCGGGCGTTGGGATTGCCGCGTCCGCTCATGCCGGACCCGTTGGCGCCAGCCTGTCGATCGACGACATTGACCAACTGGCGCGCGCGAATCTTGCCCGCCAACTGGGTGGGGGTGCGCCCGGCGTTGGTATGTTGCCGCCCGGTGCCATGTCGCAGCCGCAGCCGGGCATCGTCGCGAGCGGAGTGACAGGCGACGCTCAGCCGAAACCGGTAGAGAAACCGCTCCGCCCGCCGCGTGCGCATGCCGAGCCGGTTTCGTTCCTCGGTGCGTTCAACGACGAAACCGGAGCCCATGTCCTGTACTCGTTCCGCGATGCGATCTACCCGGCGCGGGTCGGTGCAACGTTGCTCAACGGCTGGAGCGTCAAGAGCGTCGACGGCTACGCGGTCACGGTGGCCGAAGGCAAGCGGACGTGGAAAGAGCCGATTCGCGGCGCCGCGCCGCTCCAGTCGCCGGCGACGAACGCCGTTCGTTCGCTCGTGGATCTGGGTTCGCCGTTGCCAGCCGGCGCACCGTTGCCGGGTATCCCGCTCGGAGGCACGCAATGAGCCTCTTTGCGGAGATGGAGTCGCAGGAGCCGGAGAAGCGCGGTTTGTTCGGCCGGCTCAAGGCATTCAAAGCGGGCTTTACCGATAGCTCGTCGAGTGCGATGCCGATCGTCGGTCGAGAGCCGGTGGACGGCGGCGAATCAGCCGTTGAAGTCGATCGCCCGCGCGAGCCGCGTTTCAAGACGACGAGCAAACCGGTGAACCCGCGGCAGGCCAATCACGGTCAACCGATGACGATGGGCATGATGCTGCGTCGCGCGCAGGATGAAATCGAAGACGTGTCGGTGTTCGAGGAGGACGTTGCGTCGCCGCGTGCTGTCGCCGCCGATGCTCCGCCGGCTCACGATGCTAGGAGTGCCACGCCCGACAACATGCGTACGACCGCGAGTTCCGATATTCCGCCTTCGACGGTCGAGATGAAGGCCGACACGGCAGTTTCGTCGGAACCCGAGGCGGGCCCGGCGGCTGCGCGGGCGGATGCCGCGGCGCATGAGGCAGCACGTGTGCCCGAGCGGTCCGAGTCGCAGGACGCCGACGCAGTGAATGGGCGCGAAGCCGCATCGTCGCGTCCGGCTGGATACGACGACCCGCCGACGGTGCGCCGAATCGGCACGGTCGTGACCGAGGCGCCGGAGGTTTCGATCGAGACGGGTCGGCCGCGTCTGGTGCATGCAGACGCGCTGACGTTCAAACGGGTGTTGTGCCAGCGCGATGAAAACGCTGCGCTGGCCGTCAGCGAATCGGCACGCCGCGAGTTCATTGCGGTCGAGCTGCAGGCAGGAATCTCGATCGTTGTGTCGACGCAGCGCTTCCACGAAAGCCAGTTGTACGCGACCTATCTGAAGGACCTCGCGCGCGCGGATATTTCCGTGCACGAAGAGATGGTCGCTGACGAGGAAGTGATTGCGGCGCTCTACAAATCGGAAAAGCAGCGGGCGACGTCGAACGTACCGGAGTCGTCCCGGGCCATCGGCGCGTTCCGGGATGTGATCGAGGCGGCGACGGCGTACGGCGCGGGAGACGTTCACTACGAGTACCGGGAATACGCAGAAGACGTCGAGCTGCGTTTGCGTGTCGACGGAGAAATGTATTCATACCGGAAGATGCCGAAGGCGCTGGTACGCCGGGCACTCTCGGCAACCTATCAGGACCTCGTTCAACGCAATACGAACTCTGGCGAGACGTTCCAGCCGTCGGCACCTCAGTCCGCGATGATTCCGCTCGTCGCGCATATGAACCTCGTCAATATCCGTTGGCAGAGTGCGCCGCTTGTCGGCGGGTTCGATGTCGCGCTGCGCTTGCTGGACGGCAACTTCAAACATGTGAAAGTGCTGCTTCCGCACGAGATGGGCCTGGAGGCGACCCAACTGGAGATCCTTGAGAGTCTCGGCAAGGTAACCGGCGGCGCCACGTTCCTGACCGGCGAAACCGGGTCAGCGAAGACGACGTTGCTGCGCGCGATGTCGTATCTCGTGCCGAATCGTGACCGCATCAAGCAGTTCGCGGTCAACGAGCCGTCTGAGGTTCCCGCGCCGTGGCTGTCGGACATTTCGATCCAGCGCCGGCCGAACGAAACGGAAGAGGACGCCAACCGAAAGATCGTCGAAGTCGTTCGCACGCTGATGCGAATGGATCCCGACGACCTGACGATCGGAGAAGTTCGCGACTCTGTCCTTGCCGGTCTGGTCGCCGAGCTCGCGCTGACCGGCCACCCGGTGCGCACGACGCTGCACGGAAACAGCATTCTCGGCGCGGTGATGCGATTGGTCGGTGGCCGGCTCAAGCTGCCGATGGACGAGGTGGCGTCCGGTAGTTTCCTGAATGCGGTCGGCAACCAGAAGTTGATCCCGGTTCTTTGCCCGCACTGCAAGCGACCGGCGCGCGACGTGCTGTCGCCGCAGCAGATCGCGACGCTCGAGCGTAAGTTCGGCCTGGACACGTCCGGCATGGCATGCCGGGACGAGGACGGGTGCGAGCACTGCCGCCGGCCGGGGCTTTTCACGCGTACTGGAAAAGTAGCGGCGGGCATCAAAGGGCAGACGCTCGCGATGGAACTGTACCGACCTTCGCCCGAGTTCCTCGAGCGTGTTTCCGTGCGTGATTGGCGGGGCGCCGAGCAGGTGTGGCGCAGCAGCCGGAAGAGCGATTTCGCAGACGCCGACATGACGGGCAAGACCGTCTACGAGCACGCGCTGTACAAGGCGTCGCGCGGCCTCATCGATCCGCGATTCATCGATGAGTCGATGTGCAGCTTCGACGCATATCGCGTGACCCCTGACGCGGATGGAGTGTTGCCATCGTGATCAAGTCGCTCATCTACTCCGTCTTCGTGGTACTTCCGGCGAAAGAGCGACTGCGCCTTGCAACGCTTCGATTCCGGGCAATGCGTGAAATGTTCTTCCGGGAGACTCGTCTCGATATCGCCAAGAAGGGGCTGCGCAACAGCGAGACCTTGCTCGAACGGCTGACGACGCTCGAGGTGCGCCATCGCTCGCGGAAAAGCTTCTCGTGGCCGGTGTTCCAGAAGATCGCCCAGCGTATGCGCGCCGGTGATGATTTTGCGACTGCGATCAAGCCGTCTATCCCGAACGACGAATTCGTGTTGCTCGAACTCGCGGGGCAGTCGCCCCGTGACGATGCCGCGATCCGAGGGCTGGAGCTGGCCGAGATGGCGGCGCATGCGAAGCGCGTGCTGTCGGCGACAACGTCGCTGCAGATGGCGTATCCGGCCTTCCTGCTGGTCTATCTCTATTCGTTTTGTGTGCTGTTCGGCGCGCACATTCTGCCGGCGACGCTGGACGTTAAGCCGCTTGAGAAGTGGTCGGCGTTCGGCCAGTTCATCTACGCGTTCGACACGTTTTGCGCCGACTACTGGTGGCTGACGTCCGCTGTCGTCGTGGGGTTGGTTGTGGGGTATTTCCAGACACTGAAGCATTGGACGGGCGAGTTTCGGAACCGCGTCGACGCAATGCCGCTGATGTGGCGCAATCGCCGGGATCTGCGTGCGGCATTGCTGATCGTGTCGTTGGCGGGCTTGTTCGACTCGGGCCTCACCCTGCGCGCTGCCCTCGACAAACTCACCAAGTCGGCTGACCCGTGGATGCGTTGGCATCTGCGCCGGATGAGCGCGCGGCTGACTGCGAACCCCGACCAACCGATGCTCGCACTCGATACCGGGATCTTCTCGGAAACCACCATCGACATTCTGACCGACGCGGCCGGCCGGGACCAGTTTGTCGAGGCGGTGAAGGATCTTGGGCAGACGTCGCTCGAGCGTGTCGTCGAGGCGGTCCGACGAAACGCAAAGATCACGCACTACGTGCTACTCGCTGGCGCGGTGCTGGCGTTCCTTGTATTCGGCCTGGGATCGTATCTCGCAACGGGTGCTGTCGCTTTCGATAGCGCGCCGACCTCTATCAACCAGAATTTCTAGGAGCCAACGACATGAACGAACACAACAAACAGCAGCCGCGCAAGCGTCCCTACATCGGGAAGGGCCGTCGCAAGCAGAAAGGGGAGCTGTCGCTGGTCGAGGCCGCGGGCGTGATGGCGGGCGGCGCACTGATCGCGCTTCTCGTCTACATGGGCTGGGGATACGTGATGGACCGTATTCATGCGATGCAGTTCAAGAGCGAGGCGCAGTACTTCCGGAGCGGGATTCAGGACGCGACCGCGAGCGAGATCGACTTCTCGTCCGTCACGATGCAGTCGCTTACGCAGGGGCGAGCATTCGATACCGCGGGTCGACGCCTGAACAAGACGTCAGGTGCCTTGACGGGACTCTTCGGCGGGAGCGTTTCAGCAGCGCCTGCAACGGTGACGGCAACGAATGACGCGGTTGCCGTAACGTATCCCGTGCCGGCGACAGTTTGTGCGCTTTCGGCCGATACGGTCTCAGCGGCGTACACGATGGTCAAGGTGAACAACACGACGATCTCGAGTCCGACGACCGCCTATAGCTCGGCCGCTGCGAACACGGCGTGCTCATCGGCGGGCGCGACCGCCAGCATTGTGATGTACGCGACGAAGAGCAACTAAGGACAGACCGATGCTCAGCATTATTGAAGTCGTGGTCGTGCTGGTCGCTGCAGGGCTCATGACATTGCAAGCCATCCAGCGTGACGTCGAGACGCGCCGGCATGACGTGCTGAGCGTCGAAGGCAAGAACCAGGCGGCGATCAACACTGCTTTGTCGAACTGGGTGACGGACAAGTACGGCACGTTGGTGGCACAGATGGTTGGCGGGAAGTCCACGCCGATCACACCGCCGACGTTCGCCGAACTGCGCGCTGGTCAATACCTGAAGGCGGACTACGCGGCCGGGCCGTTCTGGGGCGGCTCCTACATGATCCAGATGAGCGTTGGTCCGGACGACTGCGGCACCAGCACGACGTCGTGCAAGGTCAGCTACGTCTTCTATTCGTCGCAGCCCGTAACGAGGCGCGGAACTCCGGACGTGGCCGGCGCGGGGGTAGTCGCGCAAGCAGCTGGCACGGGATTCGGGTTCTCGACGAGTCAGAACCCGGCGACGATCAAGGGGCTGAATGGTTCTTGGACTGCGACGAATCCCGTTCCCGGCGCGCCGGCCGGCATCGTGATGGCAACGAACGGCCCGTCATCGGACGGGAATGCCGTTTTCATCCGGCGCGACGGTTCGCTGAAATGGACGGGCAGCCAGGACGTCAACGGTGTCGATTTGCACAACGTCGGCAACATCGACGCGACCGGAACGATCGCCGCGCCGACGCTTGCTGCGTCGAACGTTGCGGTCAGCAACGCGGTGCGAAGCCCGGGGACGCTGGTCGTGCAGAACGCGGATGGGTCTGCGCCGGCGCCGATCTCGACAGGCGACAGCACCGTGAATGGCCAGCTGCAGGTGACGCAGACGATCACACCGGGTGCGGTTGCAACGCCGCGCGCGTGGTGTCCGACAAATGGCGCGATGGCACAAAACAGCGACGGTCGTGGGCAGATGCTGTCGTGTCAGGATCACGCCTGGTTACCGATTGGTGGGCCAGCGCTCCGGCACGGGTACTTCATGGTCCAGAACGGTTGGGGCGTTCCGGCGCCGAATTGCGCTACCGGTGGGACGCCGCAAATCGTCTTCAGTCCGGTGAGCTTCTACGTAAATCCGACGGCGACCGTTAATGTTTCCGCTTCGGGCAGCGGACCCTGGACCGTGTTCATTACCGACGGCAACGGTAACGGGATCAGCGGTACAGCCGTCGTCGAAACTTATTGTTCGTATTGAGGGAGAGGTAAGTGAAAAGCTGGATGAAGTGGGCATTGGCAGCGCTGATGTCCGTCGCTGCGAGCAGCGCATTTGCTGACGGATCGTGCCAGCCGGGGTTCGGTCTTCGGTCGTATCCGTTCTACGACAAGGCCGGTGCATATATCGGAATGCGGCAGGCATGCGCGCCGATCCCTTGCACCCCGGGCTATCAGGATTCCACGTGCGCGGCTCCGTTGCGTAACGGGGCGATTCCGCAGCCGCAGTGTCAAACAGGCGCGGGCTGGACGACCGTGGTCTCCTCAGTTTGGCAGGGGGCCCGATGGTCTGAACCACAGTGCAGTTATGCGGCTCAGCCGCAGTGTCCGGCAGGCTTTGACACCTCTGTGCCGTCGTCCTGGACCGGCTCAAGTTGGACTCAGCCAGGATGCACCAAAATTACCCCGCCGCCTCCTGTAGTTGTCGATCCAAATCAGGTCTGCACGGCCGTAGCGAATGGCTATAGGATGAGCGATGCAGATAAGACGAATTTTTATAACCAAGACGGGCAAATAACGCAGAACGCCCCGTTCCGAGTCAGTAACCAGTGGAGGGACTGGACCAGCATACCCGGCAAGAACCCTAACTACCCATATGGCGGCGGCTTCAGCGCGGATCGGTATGTGGTTTTCTATGGCGGATTGACCGGCCCGTGGTACTTGTATCAGCTCGCATGCCACCAGAGCAACACGTGGGAAGCGTTCTGCTATGTGAATCGGTCGACGGGGAGCGTCGATAACTTCTGGATCAATCCGACCGGTGCACCCAACGGCCAATGCAACCACTAGGCTCAGTGTTCGACAAATAGAAAGCGCCCGAGAGGGCGCTTTTTCGTTGGAGCCGAAGGCTTGTTATACGCTTACGCTCCGGTCGTGAAGCTGAAGCTTCGAGAGAAAGCTGTCCCGTTCACTGTACCGTTGAGCGTCACGTTGTAGGTGGTGTTGGGCTGCAACGGGGAAGTCGGATAGGCTACAGCTTGGTACTTGCCAACGAGTTTATTCGGATCAGAGTCGGAATTCAGCACCTGAATTGCGACTGCTCCCGAAGATCCGGTTACCGATGCCGATTGCAAAACGATTACGTCGGTGAGGTTCCCCATCACCGTGATTGGCGTGCCCCAACCGGACGAAGACACGCTCGGAGGGGTAGGGACTTCGCCGATGCCACGGTAGGGAACGCCCGTTACGCCATCGCACGGAAACGTCTTCGGGCCACCCTGGAGCGTTTGCGCTTTGGCGCTATACATGCTGACCGATTGCCACGACTCAGTAAATGTGTAGGATCCGGAGGTGGTCTGCGTTTCCGATTCGCCAAAGCCCGCGAGATCAACCGGGAAGGTCGCTACGACGGCGTGATATGCGCCCCCTAAGAGAGAGTCGACAAACTGCTGACCGGCAACAGTAGCGTTGAAATTGGTAGTGAAGACAGCGTTCGCTCCGCTCGCCCCGATTCCGATCACGCCCACTGGAAATCCTGCGGCGACTGCCCGATCTGCATAGGTTGCGCCAGTGTACCCAGCATTGCCCGACACCTCACTATCCGTAACCGCGTTGTTGAGGCCGATGTACTTGGCATGTGCCTGCGCAGCTTGGTCAAGCACGGTGTTTTGCTTGAGCGCGGGAAACCCGCATTGCGTGCGGTACTGATTCAGCATATTCAGCGCCGCGAGCTGCGCGCTGCCGGCCGCATATTGCGGGCTGTCGACCGTGCCCGGGACCGTCGTCGACGGCGTGCCGGGGTTGGACGGATTCGGATTGTTGCCCGTCGAGCCGGTGTTCGTGCTGCCACCATCGCCACCGCCGCCGCATGCGGCGAGCGCGAGCAGCGATGCCGCTGCGAGTGCGGAAAGACTGATGGTCGTGATCTTCTTCATTTGTTGGTCCTCGTATTGTTGTTGGGCTCGCCCACCGCGAACCCTTGATTCCATCCTACCGACGTGGCCGCGAAGTCAAGTCCGCGTGGCCGACGGCCCAGTTTTCGAAATGGCTTGGGCGAGCCAAAAAAACGCCAATTCTAAATTACGGTTAAATTTCATCAGACTTAATGGCGAGTCGGCAAAAAAATCCCGCCATCAGGCGGGAGTCAAGGTCTGCCGTCATCGGGACTTGCGCCGCTTCCAGTGGAATATCCGCAGGCCGATGAACGCCACGCCCAGCAACGCGGTTGATTTATACGGGATTGCCATTGACACGGCGGGGACGGCTGCAGCACCGACGTACATGCAGGTGAGGGCGACCAGCACCTTACCGAACCACGGTTTGGCCAGCATTCCAAGCACCGGCGGAGGCTGACTTCCAACCCAATCGGGATAAGCCTCATTGATCTGCTCGAGCTCGAACGACCCCGCCCTTGTCTCCCGCTGCGCTTGATAGAACCGTTCGTAGCGCTCGAATCGGCCATCGCCGCGGCCGTCGAGCCACGCGGCGTTGCTTTCGGCGACCAGGTAGGCGAGATCGTCCATGTGCCCTCTAGTGAACATAGACCGCTGCCCACGGCAGCGCAGCTTGGACGTCGACGATGACGCGCCCGTCGGCCTCGGAGTAGTACTGCTCGGTTTCGGCGTCATACCATGCGAACTGCGGCCGGCGATCGCCGTTGATCACGATCAGGCTTGCCGGCAAGTCCGGAAGGGCGTGAGGCGCCGCGCAATTATCGTCATTCGCCATTGCGCGTCCTCGCCTTGGTGCTACGTCGCTTCGCGCCAAGCTGTCCCGTGCAGGCGGGGCAATCGAAGCTATGGTGCATTTCGATCTTGGTATCGTTGTTGCTGACGATGTATTCCGTGCGGCAGGTCCGGCACGGTGCGATCGTGAGCCGGTTATCGGCGGCCATCGCCCGCGTAAGGTTGCAGCCGCGGTCGACGGAGATTGCGTGTTGGCCACCGAAGATCTGCTGGTAGACGTCGTTGGTTGCGATCAGCGCTTGCGGTGCGTTGGCGCCTGAAGCGAGCGCCGCGCGGTACAGCCACGTGAAGATCGTGCCGTGCAGGCGATTGGTCGGCGTCTCGACAAACCAGTTGAGCGAGTTCGGCGTGTTGCCGCACGGTGAGCTGGTGCCATGCATTTCGACATACCGTTGGCGCATCGCGTTCTGATTCAGGCGAAACAGGCTGGCGGCCGTGGACGCGCGGCATCCATATGCCATCAGGGCATGTGCGTACGTCTCGTTCTTCTCGCGGGGCAAGCGCAATTCGCTCCAGCCGGCCTTGCCGGGCGCGCTGTTCATCCTGATCGGCGAAGTCGCCATGATCTGGTGCGCCACCATCTCGTCGGTCAGATCACTGGCGGTGAACTGATACCAGAAGGTCGGCGTGTTGAAGCGCCAACGAAACAGCGGCAGTCCGTTCATTCGGCCGAGTGCGATCCGCAGCTTGTAGGTCGGTACGGACGCGAGGTAGGCGACCACCTCGGTCGTAACCCCGAGAAGCGGAGCGGCCAGTACGCTGAGGTGAATGACGCTCGTGACCAGATCAAGGAAGACCCGGTTGTGCTGTTCGACAGAGAACTTCGCGAGCGCGTCCAGCGGGGGAAGCTTGCGCATCAGCTGGTCGACCGCGATGGTCGTGGGGGTGTCGTCGACGAAGCAGCGCCAGTCCTCGACCGACTCGAGGGTCGGCGCGACCATCAGGAACGGCGTGCGCAGTAGGTTGCGCAACGACTCCTCGTTATGTTTGACGTGGTCGATCTCTTTGCGCTCGACGGCGAGGATGTCGTTGAAATCCCCATTCATTTCGAGCAGCCATCTCATCTGATCGACGAGGTCGAAGTTTGTCACCTGGATGCGCTCGGCCAACCAGTTGGGTACGTACAGTCGCTCGATCGAACGGTAGGTCTCGCGCGAGTTTTTCTTGTCCATTTTTCTGAGTCTCTCTTCTACTGCACAACAATAAAGCGTGGCCCGGGCGAAATCAGGCGCGTACGGCCGCCGTCACCTCACCGTGGAACTTGCCGATCAGGTCACTGAAGGCCTGGAACAGCGGCTTGAAGCGGGCCGGGTTTCCGTCTGCTGTCGCGAGCAACTGCGCGCTGTGATAGTCCTGCACGAATGAGCTGAAGGTGTCGATCAGGCCGCGGATCTTCTTTTCGAGCACCTCGCTCGCTTCGATCGCTGCGCGCTGCTCGTTCGCACGTGCCTCGAGGTCAGACAATTCCGCCTTGGCTTGTTGAAGTTGAAGGTCGATGGCCTCGTGTTCGGCGAGCTTGTCCTTTACCGCTTCCTGAAGGCTCGTGTAGGACTCGGGCAGGGTCGGTACCGGCACTTCAGTCTTCACCGGGTTCGCCTTGAGCCTGACGATATCGGCGGTGAGCTGCTCGACCTCGCGCTCTTTGTTGGCGAGCGTCTGTTGTAGCGTCGCGACCTGTTTGCCGGTCGATGCGAGGGAAACCTGCGTCTCCTGGGCTCTCACTTTCTCGCGAGATTGCTCCTGCCGAACGTTGCTGAGTTCGGCCGACAGGCGGTCGATTTCCTTCTGAGCGTCGTCCAGCCGGCCGATGGTGGCATGCAGTTGCGAAGTTGCCTCCTCGATGCTGTTGTCCTTTCCGGCGATTTGGTCTTCCAGCGTCGCGATGAGCTGTTTGACTTCGCTCTTCGTGAGCGTCGGGTCATCGCGCTTCGCTTCGATCACCTTCTCGATGATGTCGTCGCCGATGTGGTTGTGCACCAGCAGCGACATATCGCTGTACGTCAACATTTCGACCGCGCCGATGTTGCTCGAGAACTTGTTGTAGACACGGATGTACAGGCTGACCGACGACTTCGACTTCTGGAACACCTTGGTGAGGAAAGAGTAGACCAGCTCGGCCGCCCGGTTCCTGACCTTCTGGTTGTCGCCTTGCGTGCTGACGAAATGGCCGATGACGGATGCATGGATGTGGGCGAAATTGCCACCGATCCGCATGTGCTCCTGCAGGATCTTGCGCGTCGAGTGGGCGACTTCCTCACTTTCCTGAATGATTGTTCTAATCAGGCTGTCCGGCAGCCCGGTGAACATCTCGCGGGCGGCGGTGGTGAGTTCAAGCTGGTCCGGCACATGCGCGAACGTGGCTTTCAGTTCGAGATCGCCGTCCGCCGACGTGGCATTGTCAGGAACGGTCGGGTTGAAGTTCTCGTCGTCTTCGGGCTTCTTCGGCGGCTTCTTGGACAAAGCGCTCTCCAGTAGAGGTTGGGCCTTCCCTGGCACGGGTTCGGCGGATTGCCGGATCGGGTGACGCCCCGTCCGACGGAATTGAGACCTGGCGGCCTGCACCAGCTTACGCGGCGCTTTTCAGTGCCAAGAAGCGAAAGCTGCACGAAACAATGTGTCTTTCGCCAAATGGCGCGCGTCAGCGATCTGAAACTAGAAGTTACAGACTGTAAGAAAATGTAAACCGGTGGTCATATGTTTACGGATGAATCTGCGGCAACTTTATGGCGGTGAGCCGATAGCGCCGATCCGGTCGGGTCGTCCACGCTCAGGCGGCGCACGACGCTCCACGCGGCCCGCACGTTGATGTTCGGATTTCCGGACTTCGCGTGGCGATCTCGTTGGGTACGCAACCAGTAGCCCAGATCGGGCAGAGTGACGAGCGCAAGCGGCAGGTTGGGGGAGAGCGAGCGGTTGTCGTTCGCGAAGACGCCGAGGCCCTGGACGTTCCAGACGGAGGGCAACGTGCCGCGGAGGAAGGCAACCTTGGCCCGGTTTTGGCTGATCGGCGAGCGCCGTTCCTCGAGCTTGCCGCTCGGCAGGTGGCACACGACCGTATCGGCGCTGCTGCCAGGCGTAATGGTGCCGGCCCAGTTCTTGGTCTCGATCACGAAGATGCCAAACGGCGTGACAACCAGATGGTCGACTTCGGCGGTCGGGAACTCGGTGCCAGGCGCGTGGAGCAGCAGCAGCGCAGTGGGGTGGACGTAGAAGTCGTTGCCGCAGAGCTGCGACAGGACGCGGCGCAGCTCGCCGAGCACGCGCGCCTCGCCAGCATCGCCCGATGCCTGGCTCCTGGTAACCGGGGGAGGCGATTGGCGACGGGGATGGGCCTTCGCGTAGTGCTTGACCAGTGCCCAGACACTGGCGACAACGATGAGAATCCAGAACATTGGGATGCGCCTCGGTTGATGAAGTGACGCGTCCAGTTTGTCTCCGATTTTTCGAAGTCAAGTTCCGGAGAAAGCTATACGATTTTCTGGAGCATTCTCGGTTTTGCCCCACAACCGGTTGCGTTCGGACGGTTCGGCCAAAGCTGTACGCGATTGGCGAGCATTCCGAGTGCACCGTGCGTTGGTGCGGCTTACCCTACTTCTATCACGCGTTTCCGACGCATCGACCTTCCTGAGCCATCCGGCTCTGCCATTTCGCGGCTTGCCCGCGCCTTCCCAGTTAATCGGCCTTGAGCGATTTCGTGTGTTGACCAACGAGGTCGCAGACGAAAGCGCTTTGCGCCGATTTCCTTGCTCGTTCCGAGCATCGAAACCACCGGGCGTTGTCCGGACATTCCCTTGTTCGATTTTCTCTGGAGAGAAACATGTTGAAGTCCCTTTTCAGCGGCGCGTTCAAATCGCCGGTCAAGTTCCTCGCACTGTGCTTGGCGGTCTACATCGCGGCGCACTCGATCATCGTCGCGCTGTTGATGGCGGGTGCTGCGTACAACCACTTCAAGAATGGCGCGAAGAAAGCATCGCATCAGCCCGAGCGTGATAGCGCCGATCGTCACGATGCTGACGAGAGTCCGCGGCACGCGAACCGAAGTGCCGTCGCACCTGTGCATTCCGATGGGAAGGCACCGGTTGCCCCGCAACGTCAGTATGCGAAATCCGCAGTTGTCATCCCCATCAAGGCTTCGTCGAACCAGACGAATGCCCACCATCTGAAAACTGGCACGAAGTAAGTCGCCCCAGTCCGACCGTGCGAAGCAATTCGCATGGTCGTCCTATCTCCCACCGGGAACCACGTTCCCGGTAAGGGGAATGAGGTGCCCGGTTGATATCCGGAGCACGCTCATGAAACCGCAAGTTGCTGGTTGGCAGCTCGACATGTTCGGCGGTGATTCGCCGATTCTCATCACTCCACCCAAACCCGATCCTTTGCCGGATCCCGATCGCTGGGAGCCGCACGTGCGGGAGAAGCTCGCCGAGGCCGTGGTCTTCTTCGCTCTCGACAGCCGGCATAGCGACAACGTCCCCGAGGCGTTGATCGACTGCGCCGAAATGCTGCATCAACGGCTGTGCAACCGGCCGGTCGACAAGGTCGACTACTACGCGACGCTCGGCTGGATCATGGAGCTATGGACCGGGGCGATTCCCTACTCGATCGTCTGCGCACTCGGTCGTGTCCGACCGCGCGCGATGCAGGACGCGATCCGCGATGTTCCGTTGCTCAACTATGACTTCAACCGACTCAATCGCTGGTGCAGCGGTCAGCTTTCGCTGGAGGCGCAATGGGCGGTGTAGCCATGTTCTTCACGCGCGTGCTCGCTCAGGCCTTCCCGGGCAGCCCTCGGGCATCGGTGTCGGCGGTCGAACCGCGCTCGTCAGCATGCGGCAGCGCGAAAGCTGTCGGCACTGGCGCGGACAACGAGACGCTCGTGACGATCGAGGGAGTCATCCATCTGTTCGTCGACGAGGGCGACTGTGTCGTCGAGTTCGTGCCCGCGTTCGATGACGCACCTGGCGACACGATGTTCGGCACGAAGATCCTGCCGGCGCTCGCGCCGCACTGGGCGATGCTGCATCAGCACTCGGTCTCGCTGAAGGACGCGATAGCGACCGCGATCCGCCGCGCAAGCGTGCCGGCGTCTTCTGCTTTGGGAGGCGCTTCAACCGCTGCAGGCTCGGACGGTTGGTCGCCTCGGGCGTTAGATGCGCAGCAACCGGCAACTGACGCCGAAGACGAGCGGCACCACGCAGAGTCCACAAGCGAGTCCAGTAGGTTTCGAACTCATCGTACTCGCAGCGATGACGTGGGCCAATCAGCCGCCGTCAAAGGCCGGATTACCGGCTGGGGAGAAGAGGAGTTTCCCAATCGTCGTCCCGGAAGGGCTTCCACCTACACGTCTTTCGCGCTGCGTCTCGATACGCGTAGCGGCGAGCGTGTTCTGCAGGGAGAAGGCTTGAAAGAGGCGATCAACGAGTGCGGTTGCCGCGTCGGTGAAATCGTCACTGTGAAGCGCCTCCGCAAGATCAAAGTGCCGGCCTTCCGCAAGGAAGACGGCTCCCCCATTCTGAAAAACGGCCAGCAAGTCATGTGGGACAAGTGGCTGTGGTCGATTACCACGTGAAGGAGTTCTAGGTGGCATCTGTTAACAAAGTGATCATCGTCGGCAATCTTGGCGCCGATCCGGAAGTGCGATATCTGCCCAGCGGCGACGCGGTCGCGAACGTTCGCGTCGCGACGACCGATCGCTATAAGGACAAGGCGAGCGGCGACTACAAGGAAATGACCGAGTGGCATCGCATCTCATTCTTCGGCCGATTGGCCGAGATCGTGAGCGAGTACCTGAAAAAGGGCAGCTCGATCTACGTCGAAGGCCGCATCCGCACTCGCAAATGGCAAGGCCAGGACGGGCAGGATCGTTACTCGACCGAGATCGTCGCCGACCAGATGCAGATGCTCGGCGGCCGCAACGGCGGCGGTCGCGGTGACGGCGGTGGCCACGGTGGCGACAACGAGTTCGAGCAGGGCACGCGTCGTCATACAAGCGCCCCGGCCTCACGACAGCCGTCCGGTCAGTCGCCAGCAAACGCTGCGGCGCGTCCGCAACACTCGGCACCCCCGCCGGCTCAGTCGCAGTCGTATGGCGGTGGTGGTGGTTTCGACGAGATGGATGACGACATCCCTTTTTAGTATCAGACCCTAATTAAATCGGTCTGATTCGAAGGGTTTCCCGCAAGGGCTCACCATCCCGATTCTCCCTCCCGTTTTTTCTCACCTATAGCGTGCGACGTGCCTTCGGGCACATCGCACGCCGTCTTCCTTCCCTCCCGCATTTTCCTGTTCCGCTGACGTTGCTGAACCAAGCCGACGCGCCCGCGCGCGGCTTCGTTGAGCAAGCGTTTCTGCGCCTGTCTCAGGCATCGAAAAACCCGCAGTCCAACTGGAGAGATCCGTGAACGTGAAGTGTTTTTGCCTTTCGTCCCGCGCGGGGCTCTGCCTGTCGCGTCGATTCGACGTCCCGTTGGAGCTCGCGGCGGTAGGAAGGTTTGTTGATTCAACAGTGCCTGCTATCCGATGGGTGGCGGATGCACGCGTTTTCGCCGTTGTGCGAACGGAGGACGAATCATGGGAGAGCTGAAGAAGCTGGATCTCGCGGCCATCGACTGGACCAATGTTTTTCCGCATTACATCGACAGCCGATTTTTGAGTGGAAAAGGGCGGTGGTGGACCTGTCCGCTTTGCGATGGCGAGGAGACCTTCCGGATCTTCCCGCCTGAACGAGACCCCAACGGGGGTTGGCATTGCGCCCGCTGCCTGAAGGGTGGAATGGGGGCGACGCTGATCCATGAGGTGACGGGCAAGCCGTATCGCGAGATCTTCTACGAGCTCGAGACCGACAATTACAACGGCGGGATTCCCCCCGCGATGGTGCGCAAGGCGAAGCCTGTCCCGGTCCGGCCCGAAAAAACCGACGAGCAGAAGTGTCGCGACATGCAGGCTGCGTGGGACGGTGCCGCTCCGGTGACGGTCGACTCGCCCGCGTGGACCTACCTTTCGACGCGGATTCCCGGGCTACGGCTCGAGTGGATCGGGCGCGACGTGCGCTGTCACCCTGGGATGGAGTACGTCGACGCCTTTGGCAAAAAGCAGGGGAAGTTTCCCGTGATGCTTCAGCGAGCACGGTCGCAGGCCGGCAAGCCGCGGCGTGTCCATCGCACCTACCTCACGGCCGACGGGGAGAAGGTTCCCTTTCTCACCAAGAATGGGAAATCGCGAGCGAAGTTGGAGATGAGTGCGCCGGCCGGCAGTTTTGGGTCATCGGTGCGGCTTAACACGACGAGGTCTCGCACCCTGGCGCTGGTGGAGGGCGCCGAGACTGGCTTTGCGGTCGTCGCACGGTACGAGAATCGCATCGAAGTCCGCTGCCTGCTGAATTGTGGTGGCCTCGAGCGCGCCGACATCAACTGGGACGATTACGACCACGTGATCATCTACGCCGATCGCGACAAGGTTGACCAACGGCGCGGCGTCAGGCCGGGCGAACATCATGCGCAGCTTCTTGCAGATCGCATTCGTGCGCTTGGCAAGCGCGTCTCGATCGTTAAGTCAGTGGTCGAGGGCGTGGATTTCTGCGACGTATGGAAACTGCAGCACCAGCGGCGGGCCCAAAAGCGTGATCTCGTGCGGGCCAGGCAACTGGCACGCGAAGAATCGCGGAGGCGGAACCTGTCGCGTACCGGCAGTAGCGGAATGTGTGCAGCGATGTGATTTCGACGCCGGCATTCGTCGGCACATTTTTATCTTACCCGGTGGGGATACGTCCCCTCCGGGCCGTATTGCGCCGGGCCACATCACGAGGTGAATGATGGGCGCGTTTCGACTGGTGCTGGATGAGTTTGAAGTGATCGAGGTGACGGCCAGGGTGGCGTCAGAGGGGGCGGCGGACGTTTCCGAAGGTCCGCGCTTCGATGTGATCGACCGGCAGCTCGAAGGCGACGATCGCTATATCCTGCGGGATGAAGCGTTTCAGCCGGCGGTCGATTTTTGCATGGCGTGGCTTGAAGAAAAAGAGAAGAGCCGGACGCACTAAACCTGACGACAAGCGACTTCCCTCGGGAAGTCGCTTTTTTTTTTGCTTAGTCGCCCACGATAACCAGGACGAGAAGGAGGACGACCTTGAAGACTCGCCACGCCCCGGCAGCCCAAAGGGTGCCGATCGCGCCAACAAGAAGAAACAGACTGGCGATGTCGCCCGCGCCATGGTTGTGCATGAAAGCGCCGGCCGTGAAGACCAGCGAGTACACCAAGACCAGAACGAGGCGGCGCAAAACGAAAGGCAATGCCCTGTAGCCGCTGGCGATGGTGGAAGGGAGACCGCCGATGATGCTCATTCGTCACCTTGGCGTTGCGCCGATCTGAGCGCGCCCGCGCAGTAGTAGCCCGCGATCATGAACGCTGCAGCGCACGCGAGAAATAGCGGCGACGTGAGCTTGTCCACGATTTCACCCGTCCGAATCCACCCGATCAGTTCCAGCATTTTCTTCTCCTTTTCTATCGATGCAAGACGCGTCACACGTTTTGAACACCTACCTCGTACTGCAATTCTCTCAGGTCTATGCAAAAAGCAAGCCACGAAAAAACGAGCCGATGGGTTGTCACGCCCATGCCCCCAGCTGATCGTGAAGCGAGTCGTCGAAGCCCGCGCCGTCAAGGCTCCCATCGCCAACACTGAGTACCTGAAACGCGTCGTCGTCGTGGGCGCCGGTCGCGCGCGCTTGCGTGGCCAGGGGTGATGCGGGCGTGACGGGAGGCGCGGCCACTGCAGGCGTTACGATGCGCGCCTGCCCGGTCAATTCCTGACGAAGCGCTGATTCGGCCAATGCTTTGAGGACGGCGGCCCGGCGACGGGCCGACGGACACGTGCGCAACCGCTCGAACAGGAGCGGCGACACGAGCTCGTTGATCGTGATGGTCATCTCGATCTTGTCGCTCATGTCCGCTCCTTATCGGCGTTCGCGAGCGACGCTGGATTCCCCGACCAGCAGGAACCCCCGAACGTTCGCGAGGCACGGTGCGTCAATCACCTCGATGACGACTCGCGGGAACGCTTGACGAATGACGGACGCATAGAGTGCCGCGCCTCCACCGGACAGGATGATCGATCGAACGTTCGCCAGACGGCCGACGTTGTTTTGCATTTCCTTCACGACGCCCGAAATCAACGGCTGCGCTTTCTCGAGATAGGGCGCGAGATCGATGTCGTTCCCGTAGAAGAAGAACGGCGTCTGCTCGCGCAGCGCTTTGTCGATCCGCTCGATGTCCTCGACCGCGTCGCCCTGGTCGCGTGCAATTAACTGGGCGATGCGCTGATAGATCTGCGATGCGCCGCCCGGCATGCCACCGCTGCGCTTGTCATCCATCGCGAAGCCGCTCGCGTATACCCAGTCGGTCGTGAAGTAGCCGACGTCGACGACGAGATGTTCAACGTCCCGGCCAAACCCGCCTTTCCGGTTGCTGGAGGCAAGGACGAGCGAGCCGAGCGGCTGCGGGATCACCATGACCTTGTCGATCTTCACGCGTCCAGCGCCGAAATCCAGCGTGCCGGTGAACCGCTCCATCAACGCGCCCGCGTACTTCTTCAGGTTGTGAACCGGCAGGCCGAGCACCAGGCGTTCGATATGGGTCACGCCGGAAAAGTGGATCGCCCCGAGGAGCAACGCAGCGTAGTTGTTCGTGAGAATGTAGTCGTCCGCCAGCGCGCGGCCGGTGTTGCCGTACGCGGCAGTCAGGGAAACGTCCGGGCCGACCTCGTACTCGACTTGGTCGATCACGATCGTGGCTACTTTGCGGGCCGTCAATACGCTGTCGCCGTATCCGGCGATCGAGCGACTCGCCGCAAGCGGCGCGAGCGACGGAAACATTCCGGAGGCCACGGCGTTGTTCGCGGCACGGTGCGCGTATTTCGTATTGCCGTAACCGACGTCGATAGCGAAGACTGCAGTTTTCAAGGGCGACTCCTTTGGTGTCTGTTTCAGGGAAGGCGAGTGCAACGTCGAACCCCGAGTCGAACTTCGGCACCGTCGCTTCACGAAAGTCCTGGATAAAGTCGGACATTGAGAATGGGCCGTTACCGAAGTCGGACATAGAGTGGGAGATTGCAACGGCGAGCCCTTGAATCTCCCGGATAAAGTCCGAGATTGCGTGATTCAGTCTATCGAGCGGTACGCAAAGTCAAGTTTTGGAAAGCGGCGCACTTCCCGACAGCTTTCGCGCTGCTAAGCGTGACGAAAAGGCCTATTCTGGGCATCACCTACCGCGTCATCGACGCATCGAACCGGAGCGCCTGGCGCTCACACGTCCCTTCTGGCCCCGTTCAGGGCCTCCAACGCAGTGAAATGTCCGGGCCGCACATTGACGCGGCCTTTTTCTGAAGCAAATCAAGTACACAGTGGTCCACCTTGAGGACCCCTGGACAGTGCGATATCCATACGATCGGCGGCGGTTTGCCGCAATGGGACGCAATGAGGACATGTGGACACCGGACACCGGACAGTCCACGCGACCTCATTTGCGTCTACTCACGCCCTTTCAGCGAACGAGCTGGGTGCGTTCAGGAAGCCCGACACACCGCGGCCGACATGAACGTGCTTGGGGGCGGGGGAAGTCTTGCGAACCGGAAAAACCGGTGTCGCGATTCCCTGATTGGAAGAACGAACGGTAGGCGCAGCCGTAACCCAAATGCGCAACAGGAATTGCCCGGCACATAGCCCGGCGCCGGCGACCGCCAGGTTCGTCGACGCCGAGACGCGTGAGCGTCAGGCTGGCAGGGTAGCCACGAAGCTGGACTGGGCGGAGCGAATCCGCGCAGCGCGTCCGACAAGCGGGCGCGAAATGGTCGGCGACCGTTTGCGCGAAGCGCGGACTGCGTCGGTCATTGCAGCGGGATGGACAGTCGGATTGCATGCTCTTCCCATGCAGCGGGCTGATCGGATGGAATCGCTAAAGGACAGGAAGCAGCAAGACCGCGCCGGCGGATTCCGGCGGAGCCATTCGCGCGAGCGAGGGCGAAAGAAGTAGCCGTTGGCGCGTCAGGTAGGGGCGCGCAACGGACGGAAAAGGTGAACGCCTATGGGTCGCCCCGAGCAATCCAGACCGGCTTGTGTCGGCTGACGTGGGGAGCGTTTGCGCGAAGCGATGGCCGCCGGCGGATCACGGACTGATCGCGTCTGCGGAACCGACCGTGGACCGACTGGGCAGCGCAGAGCGGTTCTTGACCGAGCGGCCGCGCATCGTACGATGGGTTCGCGAATGGCGTCGGTACCGATCCTTGGGATCGTGGCCGGCGATTTCGCGGAGCGCGATTGGCGGACGGGCGCATGCGGATGCATGCGGCGCTCCGGATGATCGATTGACGATAGGAAGAGGCGGGCGGGTTGCGCCTGGTGGGAGCGGTATCGACCGCAAGGAGTAATTGGATGGCTGCGATCCTCAACGTTCGGTCTGTTGTGGGACGCTATCGACTGTCGCCCGAGTTTCGCGACGCGTTGCTGGTGCTGTTCGATCAGCATGTCGCCGAGATTCATAGCGCGACGCGGATCAGCAAACGGGCGCTGTCGATCAAGACGCAGGAATATCGGGCGACGGCGATCTGCAAGGCATTCGTCGAACTGCGCGAGGGTGGGTTCGCGCTGCAGACGCCATGGTCGCTGAAGACCAAGCACGTCGAGTACCTCGTTGACCGATGGGTCAAGGATAAGCAGTCGGGCGGCACGATCGAGAACAAGCTCACGTATCTGCGAGCACTCGCCCAATGGCTGGGCAAGGCGAATCTGGTCGGGACGCTCGGCGACTACGTCGATCGCCGTGAAATGGGCCTTGAGCGCAGCTACGTGGCGACGGAAGACAAGTCATGGGCAGTGAACGGAGTGGACGCGGTCGCGAAGATCGAAGAGATCGCGCAAACGTGTCCGTACACCGCGGTGCAACTCAAAATGCAGGCGGCGTTTGGGTTGCGTGTCGAAGAAAGCTTCATGCTGCGCCCGGCAGAAGCGGTGCGCGATCCGCACATGCTCGCAGTGACGCGCGGAACGAAGGGCGGGCGGCCGCGGGAGGTGCCGATCGAGAAGAAGGTCGCGATCCTGGAGGAAGCGGCGCGCTTGAGCAACGGTGTTACGGGATCCACGATTCCGGCCGGACGAACGCTGAAGCAGTGGCGAGACTGGTACTACTACGTGCTCGCGAAGCATGGCGTAACCAAAAGCGGCATCGGCGTGACGAGCCACGGGCTGCGTCACGAATATCTGCAGACGCTCTATGAACAGGTGGCCGAGGTGCCGGCGCCGATCAAGGGTTCGCCGGCACGTCCTGATCCTGCCGCGCATGAGGACGCGAAGCGCCGGGTCGTCGAGGCCGCCGGCCACAGCCGTCCGTCGAAGGCGAACGCGTACCTGTCGACGTTCGCCCGGCAGACGGAGCTGAAGAAACCGTTGCCGAGCGTTGCCGAAGCGAAGGCCGCGCTCGAGGCGGCCGCCGGCAACAAGAGCCACGCTGCGGCGGCGCTGGGGATTTCGAGGCAGGCGCTGTATAGACTGCTTGCGTCGCCGTCGCCACGTAAGTGACGGTCGCAGCGGGTTCTTGTCGGGTTGACGCGGAGGCTGTTGCCGGCGTCGATAGGACGACGCCGCAACATGCAATATCCGTTGCGGATCAGGACGGGTCGAAGGGGAGCGTCAGGACGTCGTAGCTCTCCCGGCGGGAGAGCGGCGCGGCCGGATGCGTTTGTTCCCAGGTGCGGTCCAACTCCGTCCAACGGTCCCATTCGTGTTCAGGCGCGTCTATCCCAGGAGGAAGGGGGCGCGCTTCTTCGTGGTCGCGGCACATTTGGGCGAATGCTTCGGCGGATTCTCTGGTGGCGAACGCGCGTACCGGGTCGCTGCCTTCGCACATCGTGGACGCGTGAACGACGAAAATCTCCTTGTCCGGCACGGGGCCGTTCGCCGACGGCTGTTGCCGGAGTCTCTCTGCAGAGTTGAGGTCGGTCGGGACATCAACCGGGTGTTTCCTATCGACAGCACTCATTCACTTTCTCCCGTTACTGCATCGTCGAACAGGTCGCCAATCGCTCTTCGTGCCCGGCGCGTGGCTGCGACTCTGGCACATCGATGCTCGGCGCCATGGGCAAGGCGGCAGCGCTGACAGAGCACCTTGAGATTGTCGTCGCTGGTGTGCTCGGGCGCATAGGCGATGCGTGCGGAGTCTTCAAAGCAACTGACGTCCGAGCGCCAAACGCGCCGGATCGCAAATGCAGGTCGCGAAGCGGGGGTGCGCCCGCTTGTCGAGGCTAGCGTTAGCCGGAGCATCGGAGAATGAGGCGAGAAATAGTCGGTGTAACGCCTGCTGGAGGAAAGACGGGCTCGGTAAGATAGCCTTGTCTCTCAGGTTCTGGCACAGGCCCTCGGAAATCGCTAGAACCTTCGTTAAGCCGGCGCAAGCCGGCTTTTTTTTAGTGCGCCGAGCATGCGCAACAGCTTGGGGGTGTAAGTCCCCTGTCCAGCCTGATGGGGCGAAGGATTAGTGAAACGCAAGGGCGTCGTCGCGAGGCGGGGTCTGAAGGAAGCGTGTAGCAAAGCCATGACCTGACGAACAGAAACCAGATATGAGGCCTACCCGGCCGGACGAGCGAGCTAATGATCGCGAAGTCCCCAACCATCAAGGGCTGGGGTGGTAAATCTGGCAGGTGTGTGGTGAAGGCGGTTGTGCTTACCTCGGGAGGCCTGCCCGGCGTCCTGGAATCAGGACTGAACGGACCGCAAGGGGCGTTGATCGCCGTGCAGGAGTCAGCAGCGGGCATATTAGGGCGGCGACGCCTGAAGGCCCAAACGGAAAGGAGTGGCAAGTAAGCCGGTGAACTCGACATGGGAGCGCAGCAGAAAACGCATCGCGTCCTCGGGGGGCGGAGATAGGGGTGAAGCCCCGAAGGACGACGCTCGAGGGGCTGAACCTATGGCGGCGAACTTCGAGTCTGAAAGCCCGTCGGCTTGCGACCGACTGATGGAAGAAGTCTGCGAAAGGGAGAACCTGAAGCAGGCGTTGAAGCGTGTGAAAGCGAACAAGGGTGCACCGGGCGTGGACGGCATGACGGTTCAGGAATTACCGGCGCACTTGCGTGAGTATTGGCCGTCGATACGGACCACACTGCTGAACGGCACGTACAGACCGCAACCTGTAAGACGCGTCGAGATACCCAAGCCGGATGGGGGCGTGCGCAAGCTCGGCATCCCGTGCGCGCTTGATCGATTCGTTCAACAGGCGGTGTTGCAGGTGCTGCAAAGGCAATGGGACCCGACGTTCTCGGATGCCAGTTACGGCTTCCGTCCGGGGCGCTCGGCGCATCAGGCTGTGGAGCGCGCGCAAAGCCACATTCAAGCGGGCCTGCGCTGGGTTGTGGATTTGGACCTCGAGAAATTCTTCGATCGCGTGAGCCACGACATCCTGATGTCCCGGGTAGCAAAGCGAGTCAGCGACAAGCGAATGCTCAGGCTGATCCGCGCGTTCCTGACGGCGGGCGTGCTGGAAAACGGGCTGGTTGGCGCGACGGACGAAGGTACGCCCCAGGGCGGTCCGCTGTCACCGCTGCTATCCAACCTGATGCTCGACGATCTTGATCGGGAGCTTGAGCGACGCGGACTGCAGTTCGTGCGGTACGCGGACGACTGTAACGTCTACGTGCGGAGTGAACGCGCGGGTCAGCGGGTGATGTTAGGTCTGAAGGCCTTCCTCACCAGCAAACTGAAGCTGAAGGTCAATGAAGCGAAGAGCGCCGTTGCACAGCCGCACACGCGCAAGTTCCTTGGGTTTACGTTCACTGTGCATGCCCAAGCTAGAAGGCGCATTGCGCCCAAGGCTCTGGAACGCTTCAGGGAACGCATCCGGGAACTAACCCAACGCACGCGAGGGACCAGCGTCGACCAGATGATTGGCGAGCTGAAACGATATCTGACCGGGTGGCGGGGCTACTACGGCTTCTGCGAAACGCCCTACGTACTCCACAAACTCGATGAATGGATCCGCCGCCGCCTTCGCTGCTTCTTCTGGAAGCAATGGAGGCGTGGTCGAACCCGATTCGGGGAATTGGTCGCGCGGGGCGTGAACCGCAACCTCGCTGCCCAGACGGCAGGTTCGCCACACGGTGTATGGCGCCTTAGCTGCAGCCCAGCGTTGAACAAGGCGCTGTCGAATCGTTACTTCCTCTCGCTGGGTCTGCCGTCGGTCGGGCCAGTGCCGATCAACTGATCCGAACCGCCGTGTACGGACCCGTACGCACGGTGGTGTGGGAGGGGTCGAGTCGCGAGGCTTGCCCCTATCCCGATTTCAATGCGAGCGCCGCCGAACTCTGCGAACGACTGCGTCGAGTATTGGCTTGATGTGATGCGCGAGCTTCGGGTGCGCATGGAGGAATCGCGCGAGCGGTGGCGATACCTGGTAGTACATTCGGATCGCCCATCGGCCCGGCTTCGTGGTCCGGAGGACATTGTCTCGGAATCCCCTGAGAGCAAGGACTTCCGGTGCGTTGTAGTCGCCATAGACCGCGGACGCGATGAAGCACATGCCGAACCGTTTGAACGTCGCTGCGCAGTACGGACACACGGAGCGCTCAGGCCGCCCGCGATGCGTGATGATCCGGGGGACCATTTTCTTCTTGCATGCAATGCATTCGACGCGATCATCGCGATGTTGCGAGGCGGACGCTCGCGATTGCCTTTCGACGATTCGCACTTTGGCCGCGCGCGGACCTCGATTGTTCGTAGTGGCGTCGAATTCGACGATGTCACCGTCGCGTGGCGCCTCGGCTCCGATGACGTCGCTGACGTGAAAGAAATAGTCAGTGGCTGCTTCCCCGTGGATAAAGCCGTGGCCCTTATCCTTCGAGAACCACTTTATTGTTCCTCGCATGGTTCTGATTTTGTAGTTGGTCGAGTACGTAATGATATCCGTCCGGCGCCTGATAGCCCGACATGTCGCGGCCTTCGCCTGCTACCAACGGTCACGGTCCGGCATGGCGTCGACCGCGATCGCGATCCGGTCTTCAAACAGAAAATCTCGATGCTCGTTCGGCGAATGGATTTTCGGGAACTGAACGTAGTCCCGGCCGTCGACCTCGATCCACTTCGCCAGCTGGACGAGCTTTCGATATCGTGCCGCGTCTTCGAGCACGGGTGCGATCGGCCACGTGTCTACGGTGACGACGGTAGCATCGACCAGGCGCTGCGCCAGCATCTTGAAGATCGGACCGATCTCGTCCCAGTCCCCTTCTACGCGGGACAACATGTCGAGCACCAACTGCGTATCGCAGGCGCCGAGCTCTCTCTCGATCAGGTTTCGTAGGTCCTCAGCCGTTGCCTTCGGGCGGCTCAAGCGTCGGTTCCATGTTTCGGCGCATCGGTCTTTCGCGGCCGCTTCGTCATCGCCGATCGCTTCCCACGGCGTCGACATGCCGCAACCAGTGCAGTAGATGCAGACCAGGGGCTCGGTCCGAGGCGCCTCGGGTGGGCGAGCTTGTACGTCACCGATGCGTGGTGGGCCGCCGAAGCGGCCGAACTGGCTAAAGTCGAATAGGCGGTTGTCATCGCCATCAACGAGTCGCTGCGATCGGCCGACGGTCGGCCGGCCGCCGCAGTGCTCACATGGATAGAGCTGTTCGATCATTTGTCGGAAGGTTGTAAGTTTCTCGTCGCCGGCATTATTGCTGTTTTTGCAGCGCGGCAATACCGAGAAAAGCGCGAATATTCCTTCCGGTTATTTCTCACCAGTCTGAGTTAATCGCGTGAAGCTCGCAGTTCCGCAATGCGAATAAGGGACAGGAGCGAGTCGGTCGACGTGTTGGATGTGTGGCTTGATTCGGAGGATGCGACGACGATTTGCCCGGAATCGGTAGGAAATACTCGTCGCGCGGATTGCGGATCGTCAACGAACCAGAAATGCCATGCCCGCGCGTAATGCCACCAGGTGCCGGCGCGTTCCAGTTCGTCCCACGACGCGCGGAACTCGAGGATGGCGCCGAAGTTCGTGAAGGCTGCGCATCGCAGTCCGCGAGCGTCTGTCACCGCGACGGCGAGCTGCCGCCCACCGGAGAAAGAGTCGGGGTGGCGGCATGCCATGGAGAGGGCGGGAAACTGCGGCCCCCACTGATCGGTGCGGGAGACCGCGCGATGGAGGAAAAGCGACTTGCCGTGCATAGGAGGCGTCCAGGCTAAGAGGATGCATTCATCTTGCCGGCCGCACGACGATGTCAAGGTCCAGCCCTTCGCCGCGCAATGGGAGGGAACCGGACATCGGCCAGCTGAAATCGGTCGATATCCCACTCCACTGCCTGGATGCCGCGCGCGGTGCGAAGGCGTTGCTTTTCCCGCTTGCGAGCCTCGTACTCGGTCAGGCCATTCATCCCATAGACCTCGATGTGGGTTGGTTCCGCGGTGTCCGTTAGGACGAAGTCCGGCAGCATGTCGGTGCCCTCGTTTAGCCGGATCGGCTTGTCGAAGGCGCGGCCTTCGGCAACGAGCCGATTTGCCATAGCGACTTCGTGGATCGAATCGCACGTGATGTACGTGGACGAGCAAAGCATTGCGGCGAGATCGACCACGATGTGATGGCCCTTGGACGTGCGCTCGATCAGGAGAATCGTGACGACTCGCGCGGCACGGTCGCCGAGCGCGCGTAGCGCGTGGCCGTATCGCTTCTCCGCGAGGGCGATCAAACCGGAGCTGCAGTAGTACGGCTTCTTGCTCTGGCGCAAAGTGATCGACCGGCCGTAGGGCGTCGTGCCGATTTCTGAGATCTCGCCGACGACCAGGCCGCGATGGTTCGTTCCATCTCGCTGGCCGACGCGGCCAAGGAAGGCATCGAATTCGGCGTTGATCGCAACGCGATCAGCCTCCTGGAAACGACGCATGACGTGCAGCACCTGCTCGGCGGGCTCGCCGTTGATCACGGCGTCACCGAGCTCGGAGAGGACGCGCGCATTGCAGACACCCCAGTTCCGCGTCCCCTCTGCGCGAGACCAGCGATTGAGGCCGGCGACGTTCCAGAGCGCCTGCAGGAAGCCTAGAAGAGGGGCCGCGCGGCGTGAGGTTGTCGGACCGCTAGCTTGCCGGGCGGACTTGGAGGCGGTGCGGACCGTGCGCTGAGTGAGGGCAACGTCGAGCTTTGCGCGCAAGCCCGCGGCGGTCGCGACGATGCCCGGCAGGGTTTTGCCGGCCTCGTTTTCGCCTTCGTTCGGTGCCTTGTGAAACGAACACGATTGGGCGTCGTGCATCGGCCCTTCATCCGGCCACCCAGCGAGGTGCAGCAGACTGCCGTATCGGCGGATCTGGAGGCGGAGAGGGCGCGCAGCACCCAGGCAAAGGCACTGCGCGTAACCCGGATTGATCTTCGCGCGCTCGAGCTGGCGTACAAAAGCAGCCGGGTGCTCTTGGACATCATTAAGCGGCACGGTAAGGCCGGAGAAGAAGACGTTGTTCATCGGGTTTCCTCATTGGTGCCGGGTGCCGTAACTCCGACCCTGGCCCCGCCCTTGTATTCGCGTCCGGTTGCCTTTTCGGTGAGGAACCACTCCCCGCTCGATAGGAGCGTCACGTGGCAAAACGGATAGCGCTGCTCCATAGCGACTTTTTCGTCTTCGTCGCGTCGTATTCTCCCGCCTTCGCGCCGGCGTAACAGGCGAGAGTACGTCCAGCAGATCGCGAGGAAGACCGCGACTGCACAGCCGCTGATCACCTTGTTGTCGACACTGAGCCTTGCGAAGATCGCCGCAAGGGTGAGGATCATCAGTGGAATCGGAATGAACAGGTTCATGGCAGGTGGATTGAGCGGTCGGATCTATCACCGGCAGTGCTGGTGTTCCAGGACGTGAATCTGCGGCTAGATCCATTCATTGATTGGTGGGTGTTCGAGCGGTGGCGGCACGTATTCGGTGCCGGTGTCTTTGTCGATCAAGAGCCACTGCCCCTTGGAAAGCCGTTTTACGTGGCAATGCGGATGGCGTAGCTGCATGATGCGAACAGCGCGGCTGCGCTCGTATCGACGGATTGCCGCAATTACGACGCGGACTGTGTTGACGACTGCGATGAGCAGGGCCGCAACAGTCCCAATGGCGATGTATGGCCACGCGCCGGTACTGGCGAGCTGAGCGACCAGGTCGACGGCGATGGGGCTGGGTACCGCTAGAGTCTGGAGTAACACTTTCGATAACGCCAGCGGCCGGATTTAGCTCTCTTGCCGCCGGCGCCCGCGGTGAGCATTGAGGAATGGCCCGAAGACGATTGCGAGTCCTGCCGCAAGTGCCACGACGACCGCATACGCCCACGAGAGGCGCTCGCCTACCTCCCTCGCCAGTGCTTCGATCGGTCGCTGCTCGAGACCTTTCGACTTGCAGATCGGAGAAGCCGGAAGCGCATAGTCAGGAACTTTGTCCTTGCAAACCTGGATCCAAAGCGAGCCATGCTGCGCGGGCGGATTGGCCGCTGTCTGCGCGGCGAACTGCAAAACCTCACGCGGAATCGTCTGGAAGGAGAAGTTGCTGTAAAGAGCGAGCACGCCACCTACGATTACGCTCGGAAGCACGAAGAAAACGTAGAAGGCCCATTTGCCCACGAACAAGGCTTGGCTGAAGAGATATTGCGCGTAGCTGAGAGAGACGCGTTTGGATAGATCGATCATTGTGTGGTTGCCCGGTTGGAGTGACAAGGGCGACGGATGTGCCCACCTCAACCATGCAGCCGGTGGGCGCAGGAGGTGACCGGGAAAGGCCACCATTTTTCAGGAGCTTTCTTCCAAAGCCCCCTCAACCGGTTGCGTCCGCCCGTGATGCCTAAAAATTGAGCATCTGGTCGACGGTCCCAGCACTAAAGGGTCTGCGCCCGTTCTCCACAAGGTTGTCCAACGCTTTTGGGGAAAACTTGGTCCCGTCAACAGAGATGAAAGCAGCACGCAAACAGTCGTGATTTCCACCTTGTGGCCCGAAATGATGCGGCTACGATCGTCGTGTACTCCGCGTCTTCGACGCATCGACAACCAGCCACCTCGCGTGGCACCAAATCTTCCTACACAACCCGATCGGGGCATTCCCGGTCCGGGCGGTGCTCCGTCTTCTACTGGTGGAGCACATCATGTACAACGCTTTGATCGAGCAGTTCAAGTCGGCACAGACGAGAGCGGCCGACGCCTATCGCGCAGTTGCAGACGCAGAAATCGCCCTGTTTCCTGGCTGCGAAGATTACGAGCGTGCCACACGCTCGCGACACGAATACAAGGTCGAGCGAGAGTTGACGAAGTTCTGTGTCGACCTCTCCGAAGTAGTAGTGCGAGTCGCGCGGCGCGAAGTGGCGCCCGCCGGCACGCGTATCGAGATCGACCGAGCCGCCGAGTTGGAAGCGGCAGGCATCGATATCGGCGAAGCCATTCGATCAGGCACAACGCCGGATCTGGACGCATTCTGGTCGCATCTCAAGCAGAAGTTCGCAGGAGATGCCGGCGCATCGATCGCGTAT
The DNA here is from genome assembly GCF_902832955.1 of Burkholderia sp. BCC0044. NCBI lineage: Bacteria > Pseudomonadati > Pseudomonadota > Betaproteobacteria > Burkholderiales > Burkholderiaceae > Burkholderia > Burkholderia sp. BCC0044. The sequence goes on from NZ_CADFDO010000002.1 coordinate 1,818,448, forward strand.
CAGCAAGCCGCCAAGGCGATCATCGACGGGCTTTGGTTGAAGCCGACGACAGAAATGAAGCGCACCAACAGCGGCATTGTGATCGAGGCGTCGGTTGGAAGCGAAGCTTCCTTCAGCAGCAGCGGGTGGCGTCGCGTTAGCTACTACTCGCAAAGCCGCGTTGCAGCACTGGTGACGGGCCTCACGACATTTGCCGTGAAGTCTGGTTGTGCGGCACTTGCAGGCGAGCTAAGGCATTGCCGCCTCGTGAGTGACGAGTATCGCTCGCGAGACAAGGAGAGCTTCACTGGCCTGGAAATTGTCCGCTACAACGACAAATGGCAGTTCAAGTTCGCGCACGCGATCGGCGATGCGCTGTCGATCTTCATCAGCGAGTTCGGAGCCGAACATCTCGCATCGCGCGGATAGTTCGGTAGCTCCAACCTTCCTTTTTCGGCCCGCCTCGGCGGGCCGTTTCTATTTCTATCGAGAGATTTCTATGCAGACTGCATTCGATTTCGAAGCCAGCGACTGGTATGCGCCGCTACGGGCAATGAAAAGCCTCGGTTCGCTCGATGTCGGCGTGGCCCACCACGGTGAGCTGGCCGCAGCGCGACGGCGCCACCTCGGACAATTTTTCACGCCAGACGAAGTTGCCCGATATATGTGGGGATTCGTAGAGCGCTTTAACCCGAAGCGCAAGGTCCATGTTCTCGACAACTCGATCGGCTCGGGGCGCCTCCTGCAGTTCGGTGATCCGGAGCGGCATTCGATCTACGGCGTCGATGTACACGATCCTGCGGTGGCGGCATGTCAGTCGGCATTCGAGGGAGCGGGTTTCAAGGTATCGATTCGTCGGGCTGGAATGGAAGAAATCCGACCGTCCGGGTTCGACGTTGCGATGATCAATCCGCCGTTCTCGCTGCACCTCGAGTCGCCGCACCTGTATCCGTTCGAGTGCACCACGATCGGACGATATGGCCCGAACACCAGCGCGTTGTCCCATGACTATGCACTGGCTCAAGCTCTGAAAGCTGCTAACGTGGTCGTTGCCTTGTTACCGGCAACGATGGCCGAAGCAATCGCCGGTGCGACTTTCGGAAAGCCGTTTCACTACTACGGGGCCGCAAAACGGTTGGCCGGCTACTTCGAGCTGCCGGACGACGCATTCCAGCTGGAGGGCGCAAACGTCCGGACGGCAGTGCTTGTCTTCGATCGATACAGGACACGGCCGGGCGACTTCGTCCGTGCAGCTGCTGACCTCGGCCGACCCGCACCGCTCCTAAGCCTACATTGGGAGGAGCGGTCGTTTGATCGGCCACGGCTGCAGTTGCAGACGCTCGACGATTCCATTCCTGCAATCACACGACCGGTAACCGGAGACGCCCGCGTTGGCGTGGCGCATGACGGTCGCTGGATTCGACTGGGTTTCAGGTGCGGATTCACCGAAGCGATGGTGCTGAACGCTATCTACGATCACCGCATTTTCTCGACGGATGGCCATCGGTTGCCGCGCGGGTTCCGATATGCGGGTCAGGGGCTACTCGACCTGGAGGTGTATCTGGTACAGGACGATCCGCAAGGCGCCTTCGAGAGGCTGATCGAGCGTATCCGAGCCGCAGGCGGAGAACCTAGCGTCGCGCCCGGCCTGCGTGAGCACCTCGCCGCGCGATCCCGGCGATCACTGCGGCAGCAGACACCGTTGCGGCACGTTGTGTATTCGGCGGGAGCCGGATCGGCGTCGTCGGTGGTTGGCAGGGCGCGTGCGACGCATAAGGTTGACGACCGGATGTGGGCGAGCCCGCTCATCAAGGCAGGAGACGAAGTGGTGTTCGAGCGGGAAGCCGATGGCACGTACGCGTACGTGTTCAAGGGCGCGAAGTACCGCCTCGCGGTCGACGAGCTGAACGCGCGATTCGCGGTTGAAAACGTCGCTCAGGTATGGGAGGTTGTCCACGAAGGGTTGGCGGCGCGCTTTCCTGATCACGCCGCGGCGCTTCGTTCCCGCGTCAGTACACTCGGGATTCCCACGTGGTTGGACTGGGAATTCCAGGTCGACGATCTTATCGAGACGCTGATGAAGCCGTCGGGATGCGTGATCGCTTGGGAGCAGGGCTGCGGCAAGTCGCGGCTCGCGCTCGCGTTGATTCTGGCGGCCGGCGTCAAGCATGGGCTGATTGTGGTGGAAGCGCGTCTGGTCTCGGAGCTGTTGGCCGAAGCTGCGCTAACGCCGATTGGTATGGACGAAATCAAGGTTATCGAGTCGCCCGCCGATCTGGATGATCTGCGCCGCTTCAACCTGATCTCGTATGAGCGCTTGCGTATGGTGGTCGATCCGTCGCAGTCGAGACGGGCGACGTATGCGCACCGCCTGCGGCGTCGAATTGGGCTGCTGGTCGCTGACGAAGGGGAGCGTCTAGCGAACCCGACAAGCGAGCAAAGCCGTGCGCTGTGGCGATTGTCGGCACGCCGGCGGTACGTGCTGACGGGTAGCCCAATTCCGAACTACCCGCGAGACGCGTTCGGTCTGATCGCATTTGCAGGGGGTGATGGCACCGCTGCTCAACCGTACGGGTATCGTCGCGGCTATCTCGAACAGAGCTGGCTCCAGTCAGTAGAGTACGCCGACCGCGGCATAGATCGATTCCGAGACGATTTCGTCGTGACGGAGTGGGTCACGTGGCAATTCGCGGAGAACTTGCAGGATGGGGCGAAGCGCGAAGTGCCGAAGATAGGAAATCTGTCGCTTTACCGAGCGATGCTCGCGCCGCACCTCAAGCGTCGCTTGGTGTGCGAGCCGGACGTCGCGAAATACATCCAGATCGAGGCGCCGGAAATCCGCGTTCACACAGTGGACTGGGAGCCGGATCATCTCGCGATGTACTTGCGCGCGGCCGACGACTTCGCATCGTGGTACCGAGATCGCCAGAAGGACGGTACATCCTGCAATCTGGTGACGATCCTTGCGAGAATGCGGGCGGTGCACTTCGCCGCAAACTATCCGCAGTACGGGATGGAGGGGATCGAGCGCCGCAGTGGGCTGACCAGCAAACAGCGTGCCGTGATCGACCGGATGCGGGAGATTGCAGCCGAAGGTAAGCAGGCGATCGTTTTCGCCGAAAACCCCGGCGTGCTGAATCTGATCGCCCGCGAGCTCGACGTTAGCAAGATCGACACGGTGCTGTTCCATGGCGGTGTCCCGATAGCCAAGCGGGTGAAGGCAAAGGACCAACGGTTCCTCACCGGACTCGCAACGGGCCTGCTTTCAACCAAGGAGTCGGGTCGGGCAGGCTATAACCTCCCGAACGCGGACTATGTCTTGTTCTACGACCGGTCGTGGACCTGGCGTGCGGAGTACCAGGCGATGCGGCGGGCCTTGCGGTGGAATCGCAAGGGGCGGTTGAGTGTCGAGTACTTCCACTTGCCCGGAAGCATCGATGTCTATCAGGACCAGATGGTCGCGCACAAGCGTGACGCGATGCAGGCAGGTCTGGACTGGGCGACACCCGAGCTCGAAGACGAGGCGTTTCTGCACATGGACACCTTGCTGGATGCGTTCGTCGAAGACATTGCACGGCTTCACGGTGAAAAGACGTACGACATGCGTAAATTGTTGAAGGAGGCAGCGTAATGAAAGCGGAACGGCGCGTGACTGTTGCGATTGGCGATGGCGTGGTGACGATCAAGCGGGATGGGTCGAGCACCGCAACCGTTGCGGGAGTTCTCGGAAAGGTGACGAAGGGCGGTGCGGAAGTGGTATGTCTCGATCGCCTTGTCCACCAACCGTACGAGACCGAGTTTGTTGGATGGATGGTCAGCGGCGCTGTCACGACGTTGCTCAGTCGCTCCGTCAATGGAGAAGGTGCAGCGTAGCGTTCAGTGGACGCCCCAGTTCCTTTGCTCAGGCCCGGTCATTTGATCGGGCCTTTTTAATTGATGCGCGCGGCGGGCGCACGCGCTTGAAAGCTGGGTGTTTCTTTCGGGCTTTCCGCGGCAGTCCCGCGAATTCAGGCGGTATCTTTTCCTCATCTACCGCGTCTCTGACGCATCGACTCAGCCGGCGTCGCCGGCATTCCTTTCCAACCCCATCGGGAACCACTCCCGATCGGGGGCAGGTTCCCACTTCGGAGGACCTGACATGCAACACGCACATCTGCAGCAACCCACCGTCAAGCTGCGCCGGATCAAGCTCGGGCGAAACCCCCGAACGTACTTCGACGACGCCGAGATGGAGGAGATGAAGGCTACGGTCCGCGTAAGCGGCGTCCATACCGCGGTCATCGTTCGGCCGCTCGACGAAGAGTACTTCGAGCTGATAGCCGGAGGCCGTCGGTACAAAGCCGCAATGGAAACGCGCGGTGAAGACTACGACATGCCGGTTACGGTGGTGTTTGTCGACGATGCCGAAGCTGAAGACATCGCTCTCATCGAGAACATCCAGCGGTCGAACCTTTCCCCCGGTGAAGAAGCAGTTGACGCAGCGCGACTGCTCGGCCGCTGCAAGGGCGATCGCGAAGAGGCTGCCAGGCGAATCGGCTGGAGCCTTCCCACGCTCAACAGTCGTCTCGCGTTGCTGAACTGCAGTAACGAAGTCCTCATCGCCCTGAATACGCGCCAGATTCTTCTTGGTCATGCGGAGCTGCTGGCCGCGCTCTCCAAGGAAAATCAGGATCGCGTTCTTCCGGTGATCATCGCCGAGAAGAAGTCCGTCACCGACGTGCGAAAGCTGGTCGAGAGCGCGGCATGCTCTCTGTCCGCCGCTATCTTCGACAAAACCGATTGCGCGGCGTGCCCACACAACTCGGCAACGCAATCCGAGATGTTCGGCGAGTCGATAGCGACTGGTAACTGCACGAATCGCCAGTGCTACAACGGAAAGACCGAAAAGCAGCTCGAGGCGATTGCTGACGGCTTGCGGGACGAATTTCCGACCGTACGGATCGTGCGCGCCGGTGACAACCACACGCGCGTCCAACTCGCGGTCGAAGGGCCGAACGGGGTGGGCGAGGCGCAAGCGAAGGCGTGCCACGGCTGCCAGAACTACGGCGTCGCGGTCAGCGGGTTGCCGGACTCTCTCGGCAAGACCTTCCGCGGCCAGTGCTTCGACACTGTGTGCAATATGCGCAAGGTCGCGGACCGGATCACGGCTGAGAAGGCGGCGGCGAAAGCCGCGACCTCTGACACCAAGGGTTCGACCGTTTCGACTAAGGCAGCTGGTAAGGGCGGATCCGATACGTCTGCGCCGACGGCGGTAACCGTCGTCGCTGAGTCCGACCGGGTGAAGCAGTACCGCGAGGCACTTTGGCGCAAGGCTTTGCGGCGGGACGTCGGCAAGAACGCGGCGCTCGCGCGACAGTACCTGATCGCAATCGTCCTCGCGGGATACGCGCGCCAGATCAAGGAGGACGTTTTCCGATCCGTCTACGAAAAGGTGACGGACGAGAAGGCTCCTGCAACTGATCTCTCGAAGGCCCTTTTTCTCGCTTGCGCCACGTCGGATGAGCAGGCCGCGACGCTGGTCACCGGCATGTTCGTCGCGGCGATCGAAGGCCTCGACGTTCCGTATCTCAAGCAACTCTGCAAGCACCACAACCTCGACCTGACGCAGTACTGGAAGCTCGACAAAGAGTTTCTGGAACTCGTCACCAAGGCCGAGATGATGGTGATCGCGGACGAGCTCGGGCTGCGCACGGCGATGGGCGACAACTTCAAGAAGGTGTTCTCGAAGGCGAAGGCTGATGTCATCACGGCGTTGCTCGCCGTCGAAGGGTTCACCTACGAGGGCAAGCTCCTGAAGGTTCTCAAGTTCTAAGTAGCGGGCGGCTTATGGCCGAGCCGCATCAACATTCTTCGCCGCCTCGTGCGGCGCATATTTTTTTGGAGATTTAAATGTTTCAAGCACTCGAACCGCTGCTTCGTTCCGCGGAAAAACTCGTCTTGTCGCTGACGATGGATGGCGACAACATCGTTGTGTTTTTGACGCCGGCCGGCGGTAAGGACGCGATGTTGCGACAGCCGTTGATCCTGAAAGCGACGGCCAGCGAGCTCGACGAGGGTTTCGCGGCGGCGATCGGTAGCTTTACCGCGGCGCACCAGTCGCTCGGCGAACAGGTGGCGGCTACCAACGCGATCCTGGAAGCCCAGCAGCAGACGCAGGCGACGAAGGCGCAGAAGGTCTTGGCGAAAGCATCGATGCCGACGGCCGCAGACGCGGGCGCAGGCGACGCCGACGACGAAGACGGTGCGACCGCCACACCGGCGGATGTCGCGCCCGCTGCCGCTGAGAAGCCGGCCGGCACGGATCTGTCCTCGTTGATTCTGTGAGGTAAATCATGTCGATCAGCATTGCTGCACTGGTACGCGAGTTCACCTACAACGGTATGGCGCTCATGGATCCCGGCCCGGCATTCTCGCCGGATCAGGTTCGTGACCTGTACACCGCTCAGTATCCGGAGCTGACGACCGCTGCGGTCGACGGCCCGGACATGAAGGGCGAGGTGGCGCACTACAAATTCGTCCGCGCAGCGGGTGCCAAGGGTGCCCATGCGTAAACGCGATCTGCTCAAAGCCCTGTCCGCTCCGGATGGTGGCTTCAATCAACAGGAACCGGCCGAAAGGCCGGTTTTTTTATATGACGAGGAAATGCGGAAATGTTCTTCGATCCTGCACTCCCTGATTCAAGCATCGCAGCTGGCTCGGCCGCGCGCTGGCAACCGCCACGCGCTGCCGCTGCCGGACGTCGACCTGCCGCTGATCTTCTGACGCTTCCTTCCTTCTCGACGGAGGTGCCGGGCGCGGTGCGGTTGAAGTGGCGCGAAAACGTGAACCTGTCCGATTTGGTCCTTAAGCATTTCCAGTACGGGCCGTTACGCGCAGGCGATGTTCATGATCCGGCCGACGCCGGCGACGCGTTCCAGCAGGCGTTTCATGCGTGGACGCGACGTCAGCATGGGCAGTTTTCCCGGCTGCGATTCACGCCGCATCTATTCGACGCGCATGCGGTTCGTGATGTTCTCGATGGCCTCGGTAACGGGAACAACGATGAGGATCCGACGCCGCTATTTTTCGGATTCGGTCTTGAAGACGAGTGGGTCTACTCGCTTGAAGGGGCGATCGAGACACTGCGGTCGGCCCACCCGTTGCTCTTCCGAACGGTGATGGCCGCGGTGTACCGCGCATCGGCCCGAACGATGTTCATCCGCCTGCCTGACTGGTTCATATACGAATTTTCGTGCTGGTATTGGGACGGCGATCCGAACATTTCAGACAAGGATGCGGACGAAGCGCTGAAGGAACGCTTCGAGGACGACACAGAAACACGCTCCGCGTATCTGCCGTCGGTTGTTCGGCCACAGCTTTGCCCGGACGACGCTGATCCGTGTGTGTTTAGCGGCGGTAAGTGGCGTGATCGGCGCGCCATGACCGACCCGGAGCTGGTGCGGCTTCGCGCTCGCAGCAGGGGCATGCCTCGGCGCGTATGCACCGAGGTTCTCAACCTCCGGGCGCTGATGCGCCGTAGCCGAACGCGAGATCTGTTTCACGTGAGCTACGACGCAAATCCCGTCTATGGAATTTGTTCGGTGATCGTCGAGGACAACGCGTTTGTTGGCGACCTTCTCGACCATCACTTTGACGGTGCCGCTCAATGCGGGGATGCAACGACCTATAGCGGGTTCTCCCGGCTGGAGTCGACTCCGAAGGCTATCCGCCGCCAGTACGCCGACCTGGCACTGGCGTTTCGAATTCTCACGCATCTCGACCGACTTCTCGCGCTGGTGAGCCAACCTACTTAAAGGAGTGTGTTATGTCTGGTATCTCGGCCGGTAGAACCGGCTCTGATGTCGCGTTGTCGCAAGCGCTGTTGCTCTATACGGGCAAGGATGGCGCGCACTTTGCGACAGCCCACGCTGTCATCGCTGACCGCAAAAGCGGTCGACCCGTCATTGGCGCCGGTCGTCCGCTTGACCGGAAGGTGCTTGTTCAAACGCTTCAGCATCTCGCCGAACACGTTGCCCCGCGGGCGGAGTTTTTGCCAGCGACGGTGCTCGGGGTCTCGCCAGAAGCAGTCACGTGGTGGTGTCCGCCAGCGATGCGCCGGGTGTTCTTCGAATGCGAGAGCCTCGGTAAGCGAAGCGCCGTGGTTCCGAATCCCGGGTTGGTGTTCCAGGCCTCGAATCAGGGTTTTTCCGTGTTTGCGGTGGCATGCAGCGATCGCCCCGTACGCGAGACGCCGCTGTTCGAGCCGCCGTACTTCAACACCTGGGACATGGGTCGGATCTGCATCGGTAGCGCGCGGGTTCCGAAGCGTGTGGATGTGGCGTCGATCGATGGCTGGGAAGCCGGGTTCTTCGACTCGGCCTTCACGCATCCGAACGCCGGCGGTAAACGCATCGAGTACAAGGACGGCGAGTACGCGTTCTGGCGGGACATGCTCGACGGCAAGTTCGGCGAGACGTTTCCGCTCAACGCGCTGGTCCCGATGAGGCGGACGCTCGAGCAGCTGGTGAACGGCCAACTCGGGAGGAATGCATGAATCCGCTCGATACCGTTCTTCAGCAGTCGTTCCCCTCGGTGATGGTTCCGTCGCGGGAGGCCGTTGTCCCGATGGCGCGTTCGGGTGAGCGTCTGCTCATCGCATCGGATGGCGTCTATCTCGAAATCTCGCGTCCCTGGGTGCACGTGGTGCGTCGCATCGCGCAGTACGCGGTCTCGACGGCTGTCCCGTACGGGAACGTCGAAGAGACGACGGTGCTCTTGTGCGGGCAGATTCCCGTCACGCTCGTCGCGGAGTTTCATGCGATGGCCCGGGCGGCGTTGCCAAACGAGGTCGGCGCGTGGATTGTCTGGAACAGCGTGACCGGTGAGTTCCGTATCGTTGCGTTGCCTTCACTGTCGCACGGGCCGGGGCATCTGGTCTATGAGCGTCCGCGACTGGCAGATGACGAATGGCTGGTGGTGGATTGCCATTCCCATGGCACCGGCCAGGCGTTCTTCTCGCGCACGGACAATCAGGATGACAAGCACGACGTGAAGTTTGCGCTTGTGCTGGGCGATTGCGATCGTACGCCGTCGGTCGCGCTGCGGCTTTGCGCGAAAGGAATCTTCGAGAAGTTCGAACGCGTTCCCGAGTCATGGGCGGCCGCGCTGACGACGGAGGTGGTGTGATGAGCGAGGTGATCACTCACAGTATTCCGGCCGACATGATCCGTCGGCCGTGGCGTGTCGTGGTTGTTGGAGCCGGCGGGACCGGGAGCGCATTTCTTCCCAGTCTCGCGCGGTTGCATCACGCCATGATCGAGCTCGGCCACCCTGGCGGGCTCGAGTGCACGGTGTACGACGATGACACGGTAAGCGAGACGAATGTCGGGCGGCAGGGGTTCTATCCCAATGACGTCGGGCATTACAAGGCGCTGCTGCTCGTGAATCGGCTCAACAACCTGATGGGTACCAACTGGGTTGCGGAGCCGCGGCGTGTCGATTCGTCGGTGCGGATCATCGCCGACATCGTGGTGGGTTGCGTCGACTCACGTCGCGCGCGGCACGCCATTGTGCGGGCAGCGAAGCGGGGGAGTTGTCGTTACTACCTCGACTGCGGGAATGAGACGGATCGCGGCCAGGTCATCCTTGGCGAGCTCGGCCGGGCCCGGCACGACAGATTGCCCCATGTGGGTGATCTGTTCCCGGACCTGCTGAACGCCGAGAACGACAAGGACGACGACGCGCCGTCCTGCTCGATGGCTGATGCCCTGCGCAAGCAGTCCCTGGTCATCAATCAGGCGATCTCGGTACAGGCCTACAACCTACTCTGGACGCTTTATCGGACGGGGTCGCTGAAGTATTCGGGCAGCTTTGTGAACCTCGAGACGGGGCGCACAAGCCCGATACCGATCGATCCTGTCGCGTGGGCGCGCTTCGGATATGACGCACCAAAGCCGAAGAAGTCGAGGCGGCGCAAGGGCGCGGATCCGATGGACCCGGATATCCCGTGGTAGATTGCCAACCCAACTTCAACCAGCGCCTCCCGAGTAATCGGGCAGGCGCTTTTTTTTCGTCCAGTGGAAAGCGGGGCCGTTTTCTCGATGATTCTGGCGCGCGGCGCCGGCGCGCGGTCCTACACTGAATCTGTTTCTCGCGCATCTGCGCATCGACCCAATCGCATCGGCTCTGTCCGTGCGCATTTCTCTCACCGACAACGTGTCGGCTCCCCTGTCAGGGCAATCTCCCTGACGGGCGATTGCCCTCTTTTTTGAGGCAATCGTCATGCTCAAGCTTCTCATCTCTGTCCTGCTTCTCGCGTCCCTGACCGCATGTGCTTCGTATGACTTCGGCTCTCCCGACGTCTACCAGCGCTACGACGTTCAGCGCGCGGGTGAAATCGAGGCGGCCACCGTCGTCAGCGTGCGCGGCATCACGATCACCAACGAGTCGGACCGTTCCGGCCTGGCGTCGCTGTTGAGCGCGGGTGTCAGCGCATTTCTCGGCTCCCGCACGATCGGTGGCGGCAACGGGCGGTACATCGCCGGCGCGCTTGCTGGCGCCGGTGCGGCCTACGTCTCGCAGCGTCTGTCGGAATCGCTTGCGCGTCACGCCGGCCTTGAGGTCGTCGTACGCACGGGATCCGGGCGGACGTTGGTGGTCGTTCAATCCGACGAGCAGCGCTTCGCCCCCGGCGATCGCGTGATGCTCGTCAGCAGTTCTGCCGGCATGCGCATCACGCGCTGAGCCGTTTAATCGCCGGCAGCCGCCGGCTTCTTCCTGCATAGCGAGGTTCCCGTCCGGGGCCTCGCTTTTTTTATTCCGAGGGCAAGATGTTCAAGGTACCGAAAGTTTTGTATGCGGATCGGCGCGCGGGCGGCGTCGCGTCCGATGCGGCGTTGACCCAACATGCAACGCGAATGCTTTACCGTGTTGCGCGCGATCTGCGGTTGCGCGCGGGCGAGCACGAGGTGGTGGCTGAGCCGGCGAAGGCCGGCCGCGGCTGCCGCGTCACCCTGCGCACCAGCCGGATGATGCTCGAGGTTGCGGATTCGACGTCGCGCCAGCATGTCGCGGTGTCGTTCCGCACCCGGCGCGGTTGCCGTGACCTGTCGGGCGGTGGCGACAACGTCGTGCCGCTCGCGCAGCTCGACACGGACGAGGGCTACCAGGCATTTCTTGGCGGCCTGCGGCTCGTGGATGGTCTCGATAGCGACAGGCGATAGGGGGCTTGATGCAATTCGTCGACGTCTGCATTGAGTACCCTTCGGGGGTGACGATCATCGATCGCGGGTCCTATGACGCGGATCTGGGCATGGTCTATGTCTCGGCCCGCGTCCGTGCCGTCCTGGCGGTAGTGCACGACAGCGAGCCGCCGCCGACGATCACCGCATCCTGGGATGGGAATGAGGCCAAGCTCATTCAATCGACTGGGGATAGCTTTGCTGTCGTCTCGGTGGTGCCGCCGGCGGCCTCGTCGCGGTCCCGCTTGGGTACGCGGCTTGTTCGCGCGTCCTGGTCGAAGGACCAGCGGCAGCAGTTCGGGCGGTTCTGCCACACGCTGACGGTTTCGTCGATCGTGGGCTTAGTCGGCTACGTGCACGCCATCTCGGAGTTCTCGATCTGGACCGCGATGAACGTCGCTGCTCTGGTCGTGATCGGTGTGATAACCTACATCGTAGGCATGGATTCCATGAACGGAGAATGAATATGTACTTCGGTCCTGTTGCACTGCTTCTGACGCTGGTGTTCTGCGGCTACGGCATCGTCGCATGCGAACGCGGTCGCAAGGCGGAGCGCGACCAACGTCGTTCTCTGCGTCACCACACGCATTAAATCGAACTGACGGCCGACCCTCTGGGCGGCCACCTTCCTATCAAGGGCTACACCTTTCGGTGTGGCCCTTTTTATTTTCGGGGTTTCCATGTCTGAAGTACTGGATTTGCCGGTCGAACTGGCGAGCGTGCCGTTCGAGCCGGTCGGCAAGACGGTGGGTGAGGTCGCCGCAGAAATCGACGGTGCGTTGCGAAACGGCGGCCTCGAGCCCGAATGGGTATTGCCTGCCAACCAATACGCGACTGCACCCGAAGAACTTTGCGGGCTCCGTGCAACATCGGCGTGGCCGAAAGCACCTTATCTGGCAGGGCAGACCTGCGTCTCGGTAGTTCGGTTCGAATCGGCGACTGGTGTGCAAGTGAACTTGATCCGAGCGATGGACGGGCATAGGCGCATCCAGCCGGTGATTCGCATCGGCGCGCGCTCGCGGTCCGATGCCTGGGCAATTGCTGCCGCCGTATCGCGATTGTTCGACCTCGACTGACGCATCACCCTCTCTCTCTCCCAATCCGGGGCAACTGCCCGGATGGGGTGGTTGCCCCTTTTGCAAGGACGACCACTCATGTACACGATTCACACCCCTAACGCAGCAATTCAAGTCGACACCCTGGCGCACGTTTTCCACGTGTTCTTCCACGACGCATCGCTGTCCGCTTACGACACGACGGAAATCTCGTTGACACGTGGTGGTACCGCGCTGCCGATCCTGCGCTACAACGGGATTTTGACCGTCCGTCAGCCGGGCACCGCGCACGCGATCTTCACGTCGATCTTTGCCGAACTTCGTGACCGCTGGTTCACCAAGGACGGAAGGCAGCTGCAGCCATGGCAGATCACCCGCAAGCGCTGGGAAGTTTTCCAGTTCGTGTTCGAGCTGGCGAAGCGGCCGGCGTGGATGCTGTCAGGCGAGCAACTGGAGGCCGAGGTAGAGACTGCGCGTGCCGCCGGATCCAATTTTCGCCTACCCGATGTTTGCGATCAGGTCGCCGTCGACCTCTTCGGCTACACATCGCAAGGACCGCGTCTCTCGCTGTCGGGCGGGGTCAACGGTCGACACGAGCTCCACGTCGCCTATGCGCTGTTCCAGGATCAGCCGATTCCTGACGCGGTGTTGGCGGACTATCGTGGCGACACAAAACACTTCCGGTACGACCTGGAGTGGTTCCCCGTCCTTCTGGAGGTTCCCGTTCTTCGTAACTCGCTTCCGTACAACGTCATGCAGTCTGCGGTGGCGATCTTCCGTCACGAAAAGCGGACGATCGACGCGGCGCTCGGCGCGAGGGTCGTCGAGGCGTTGCGGACCGCTCCGGCGAACAGCACGTATGTCGACGTCGACGACAGGCTGTTCGCCGATGGCCTCGTGGACAAGCCGGCCCTTCCTGAGCAATACCAACGCCCGTTGGATGTTGGTATAGGGATGTCTCCTGTCGCTGAGCGCTTGCGTGAGCTGATTGGGGACGCGGTCCTGAGGAAGGCGCTGGACAGTCTCGAATCTGACCGACAGAAAGGGCGGATCTCGCAACGGCAGTATGACCTGAGGACCGATATGGCGAGGTTGGATCGAGGGCGTACGACGTTCGAAAGGCCGAACCAGTTTGCGGCCGCCGTCGAGGCCCGTGACGTCGCCACCCTGCTGAAGTTTCTGGATCACCCCGACGGTCGGAACGACCAAAGCAAGCAGGTGCTTCGCGAGCAGTTTGGGCTGTCGTTGCGCGGGCTGAATTCGGCCCGCCGGTGGCGCGCGATCTTTGCGTTCTGCGGCTTCGATGAGGCGGCACAAGCCGAGTGGCAGGCGAAGCAGGACGCCGCCAAGGCGCAACGTCTCGCCGAAGAGGTCGCCAACGACGCGAAGCAGCAGGCCGGCCTCGCGCGGTATCGGACGCCCGACAACACCGTCATCACCGGTGTCGAACACGTCGATCGCGCGATCGCTGACGGCTATTCCGAGATCCGCAGTTTTCGCCATGGTGCGGCGACGCGCTACGCGTTGGCCAAGCCGGGTTCCACGGAGGCGCGGACGCTTCACGCGACGAATGGCACGCTGGACTATGCGCGGTCGCGGCTCACGTCGTTCGCCGGTTGATCGAGGAGCGAAAGATGCGATTCGATCGAACCGTGCGGTACGGAGACTACGTCTGGACCCGCCGAAAGGAGCAGGCGTTTCTCAATCGGCACATACGTGTTGCTCGGAAGCTCGAGCGTGACTGCCCGCTGTTCGCGGATCAGCTTGCGCCGGCACCCGAGACGGACGTCGACGCGGAGAAGGCGCTGCGTATCGACAGGGCCCGCCAGAGCGAGCAGCTAATGCGTGATCTCGACGCAAGGCAATGGCGCGCCGGTCGTGCGTCCTATTTCGCGTGCGAGCCGGAGATTCGTGCGCGAATCATGGCCGAATGGACCGCGTGGCGGGGACCGGCAACGCCGCTGTACTTCATCTATGTGGTTGAGAAGCACAACGGTGTCGGCGAGGAGCGAACGCGACGGATGCGTGAGCGCGATGCTGAGATCCGGGAGGCAGTCCTTCCGATGGTGAACGTTCAGGGCGACCTGCTTGGGACGTAAGAGGTGGTTCGCCCACCGATGTTGAACAACCGGCGCCACGTGCGCCGGTTTTTTTTCGTCCGTACGGAACGGGATGGTTTCAAAGCCCCGCGAATTTCTCGATCTTTCCGGCCGACCCAAAGAATTGCGACTCCTACACTGGCTTTACTCACCGCGTCATCGACGCATCGAATCCGCCGCAATGCGGCCACCTACAGCCCCAGGGGATCATGCCCCGCAGGGCGTCGTTCACGGGGCGATACTTTCGAGGTCACCCATGAGCCAACCTGACGCGTCAACCTCCTTGCGATTGGACGCCGTTTCGATCGCGGAGATCGAAGGGGCCATTAACGTGTGGCGCAATCGCTCGCCGGTGCCGACTGGCCCCGATGAGCTGCTCGTTCTCTGCGCCGAGGCACGCGTTCTCGCGGACGTCTACGGCGTCATGATCGTGAACCGCTCAAGCAGTGTCCCGCGATCGTCACTGACGCCGAAGCAGGCCGCGGCGCTGCTCGGCGCACGCGCGTAAGTACAAACCGGCGTCCCAGGACGCATCGATTCGCCGCATCGCGGCATCTTCAATCGCCCCGCAGGGTCACGTCCCTGCCGGGCGCGGTTCCCGTGGGGCTCTTTCAATTCAGGAACCCCATGAAACTCTCTCCCGCACGTCTTACCAAGCTGCTTGCCGCCTATATCCCGAATCGCTTCCCGGTCCTGGTCTCCGGCCGGCCGGGTATCGGCAAATCTGACATCGTCGAGGCTGCCGCCAAGGCGGCCGAGCACGACCTCCTCATCAGCCACCCGGTTGTCGAAGACCCGACGGACTCGAAGGGGTTGCCGTTTCCGTCGTCAGACGGCACGCATGCTCGATTCTTACCTTTCGGGGACCTCGAGAGGGCACTGTCGGCGACGCGTCCACTGGTCTGGTTCTTCGACGATCTCGGCCAGGCTTCGCCGGCGGTGCAGGCCGCCAAGATGCAGCTGTTGCTGGCGCGTCGAATCGGCGAACACCAACTGCCGGACTGCGTCACGTTTGTCGCGGCGACCAATCGCCGCGGAGACAACGCTGCGGTCAACGGGATTCTCGATCCCCTGATCTCGCGCTTTGCGGCTGTCGTCGATCTTGAAGCCACGGTGGATGACTGGACGACCTGGGCGGTTCAACAGAACGTGCCGCCCGAGCTGATCGCGTTCCTTCGTTTCAGGCCCAGCCTGCTCTGGGAGGAGCGTAGTAGTCGCGACATCGTTGCGTCGGCAAGTCCCCGCAAATGGGGATTTCTGGCCAAGACGATGCAAGCTGTCCCGGCGGATATGCTGCCTGATGCGATCAGTGCGACGGTCGGCGAAGCTGCCGGCACCGAGCTGCTCAGCTTTCTCGCGATCTACCGGGCGCTGCCTTCGGTCGACGCGATTCTCCTGAATCCCGATTTGGGCCCCATCCCGGAAGAGCCAAGCATCCTGTACGCGCTCACCGCCGCGCTCGCACACAAGGCGAGCGACGGCAATTTCGAGCGGGTACTGCGATATGCGGATCGCCTCGTAGATGCCGGCCATCGCGAGTTTACGGCGCTGCTGGTGCGTGATGCCACTGCGCGCACGCCCGAGCTGGCAAACCACCATGCGTTCATTCGTGCGCAAGGCGGCGAGATCGGCAAGATCATTCGCGGCGAGTAACCGTCTTCAAACCCCGTAGTGCCTTTCCCTGTTGCCACGGCCGATTCCGGTCCGTGGTTTTTTTTCGTCTCGACATTTTCTGTCTATCTGGAGCTATTCATGAACATCACCGATCTGCAGTCGAAGGTCATGTTGTCATCCCTCGCAATTTCCACGTGGGTTGCCCGTCGTTACGACGGGAAAGTCACCGAGGAGGTCGAGAAAAGCCACCGCGCGCGCGGTATCGGACGCTTCAATAAGCGCCTGCTCCCCGAGCACGCGCCGAGCTATGCCGAAGTGCTGTCGATCGGCAACAGGATTCGCTCGCACTACTATGGCCGGACGCTGAAGTACGACCAGCTGGGCGTGCGTTTGCTGCCGACCAGGGTCTACATGGAGCTGGCCGACCGACTGCGTGCGATGAAGGACGAGTTCGATCTCGCGGTGTCGATCTTCCTGACGAACTACCTCGACCTGAAGGAGCAGGCGAGGGCGGAGATGAACACCCTGTACAACGAGGCGGACTATCCGAGCCTGGCAGAGCTGAAAGGCAAGTTCGGCGTCAAGTTGTCGGTGCTGCCGTTCCCGGACGCCAGCCAGTTCGGTGTGGACCTGCCGAACGATGTCCTGACTACGTTGCGCACGGAGATCGACGAGCATGCGATGGCGTCGATCCAGACCGCAAACCACGACCTGGTCGGGCGGCTGTACGAGGCTGTCTCGACGATGGCTTCGCGTCTGTACGCGTCCGGTAACGTCCGCCTCGACGTCGCGAATCACGTACGCGAATTGTGCGATCTGTTGCCGAAGCTGAATTTCAGCAACGACCCGAAACTCGCGCACATCCTTACGGAGGCGAAGCAGCACCTCGCCGCGCACAACGGCGCCGAGCTCAAGGAGTCCAGCGTCCTGCGTTCGCAGGTGGCCACCAAGGCGACCGAAATCGAGGGACTGATGGCGGCTTTCATGGGCGGAGCGCCGTCGGTGCCGCTGACCGACCAGGTCTCGGCTCTGTCCCCGACTGGTCTGTCGTTCCTCGCCGCTGCATGAGGTCGCCATGGACGCACGCATCGCGAAGCAGCGCACCGCGCTGGTACTCGACCACCCGTTCATCGGCGCCCTGGCGCTTCGGCTCAAAGTCCGCGAGGATCCGAGCTGCAGGACGTTTTGGACGGACGGCGAATCGCTGGGCTATAACCCGGCGTATGCGGCGGACCTGACCGACCTGGAGATCCGTGGCGTGCTCGCCCATGAGGTGTGGCACGTCGCGAACGGGCATTGTTGGCGGCAGGGATATCGCGATCCGGCAGGTTGGAACGAGGCGGCCGACTACGCGATCAACCCGATCGTATTGGATGCCGGCATGCAGCTTCCACGTGGTGCGCTCGTCGACCCGTGCTTCAAGGGGATGTCCGCGGAGGAAATCTACGGCAAGCGCCTGAACGATTCTCGGCAAACGGCGAAGCGACAGGGCGGCAGCCAGCCGTCCCCTCCGCAGTCGGGAGGCAAGCCGGGAAAATCCGCTGGCTCGCCGGGCGCTGAACCGTTGGATCCGGCGGATGATCGGTCGGCCTGGCCTGCCAATTCTTGCGGGGAAGTTCGGCAGTACGCCGGGCCCGATAAGGCGGCCAAGGAAGCCGAGTGGAAGCTGGCTGTGCTGCAGGCGGCCAAGGCGGCGCAGGTCTGCGGGAAGCTCGGAGGCGCGTTACAGGCCGCGGTCGAGCAATCCGTGGCACCGGTGGTCGACTGGCGGTCGCTCCTGCATCGATTCGCGCAGGATGCGGTGCCGACGGACTACACGTGGGCGCAGCCGAATCGGCGCTACCTGCACCTCGGCATGTATTTGCCGTCGCTGAACGAGCCGCAGGTGGGTGATGCGGTGTTCGTCCGCGACGCCAGCGGCTCGGTCTGGGACGAAACGCAGGCGCAGTTCGCGGCCGAGATTCTGGCGGTTGCCGGTGCGATCCGCCCGCGTCGCTTGATCGTGATCGATTGCGACGAGCGTGTGACGCAGGTTCAGGTCTTCGAGTTGGGAGATCCGGTCGACCTCGCGCCGCTGAAAGGCGGCGGTGGCACCTCGTTTGTCGATCCGTTCCGCCGGATAAAGGGTGAGGACATCCGCCCCGCGTTCCTGGTGTACCTGACCGACATGGAGGGGATGTTTCCCACCGAAGAGCCGGCATACCCGGTCCTTTGGGCGTCGACGACACCGCTGAAGCGCGCCCGGCGCGCGCCGTTCGGCGAGACGATCGAAGTCGTCTGTTGAGCGGCTGCAATGGCTCGCTATTTCCTGAAACACACCCGGTCCACGTGACCGGGTTTTTTTTGGTCCCTCGCAAACGCCTGCCACCAGTCCAGAGGTAAGAGCGGGGAGAAAGCTATACGTTTTTCTGGAGCATTTCGGTTTTACCCCCTCAACCAGTTGCGCGCGATGCCGTGCTTTGTGCGTACCGCGGCGCACTTCGCCAGCCGCGGAAAAGCTGCTCAATTTAGCCATTCTTTCAGGCGATTGGCGGATGTGCCAGCTTGAACAATAGCTGCATGTCTGAAATTGCCGAAAGTCCCTTCCTGAAGGTCGCACGACTCGAAGAGAACGCTGTGAAGCTGTTCTTCGAGTCGTTGAAGTTGATCGAAGAACCGCTACACAACCCGAACGTCGCCGAAGTGTTGATCAACAACGCGGGCAACATCTGGGTCGAAGAGCGGGGCGTGATGCATCGCCTGGACGCCCAGTTCAATCCGATGACATTGACCGGTGCTATCCATTCGCTCGCAGCCTCCGTCGAGAAGTCGGCGCTGCGGGGAACCGCGCAAGGGATCATCAACGCGGGGCACGACAACCTCCGGATCGCCGCGGTCATGAAACCGACCGCCATCGACGGTGATGCGCTCGCGATACGTCGACATCGTGAAACGAATCTGGCATTGGGGGACTACACCCGGCTGGGGGCGTTCTCTCGTGTGCACGCGAAGCGCGACGCCGAGCGGGCAATTTTCCCCCGGGGCGCCGAGAACGAGGTGCTGGAAGAAGCTTTCGCCGAAATGGTGAGGAGCCGGGCCAACGTCCTGGTAGCGGGCGGAACCTCTACCGGCAAAACGACCTTCCTCAACGCGCTCAATGGCGCGATCCCGGACGACGAGCGTGTCATCACGATCGAAGACACGAAGGAACTGAAGCTGACGGTTCCGAATCTCGTCCGCTTGCTCTCGAATCTGGATAAGGG
Source organism: Burkholderia sp. BCC0044 (assembly GCF_902832955.1). Taxonomy (NCBI): domain Bacteria; kingdom Pseudomonadati; phylum Pseudomonadota; class Betaproteobacteria; order Burkholderiales; family Burkholderiaceae; genus Burkholderia; species Burkholderia sp. BCC0044. The sequence continues at coordinate 1,837,656 of NZ_CADFDO010000002.1, forward strand.
GGTGACTGCGCAAGTGCTCGTTGCACTTTGCCTGCGGTTCCGACCTGACCGAATCATCGTCGGCGAAGTGCGCGGCGGGGAAGCGTACGACTTCATCCAGGCGCTCAGCACCGGCCACGACGGCGGAATGGGTTCAATTCACTCGAACGATGCGCGCGGCGGCTTGAGCCGCCTCGAGAGCCTTGCAATGTTAGGCATCCCGCCGGGCAGCCGTTGGGAGCTGGCCGACATGCGCAAGGCAATCGCCGACTGCTTCCACTACGTCATCCACCTTCGTCGCACGGGCGAGCTGCGCCACGTGTCCGAAGTGCTGGCCATCAAGGGTTTCAAAGACGGGGACTACGTCCTCGAACGCGTTTTCTAACCACACGGGGTTTTCGATGAAGAAGCACATCCAAACGTTGTTTTCGCTGATCAAGAAAAAGGCGCTGGACACCGCCCGCTATTTGTTCGGGCGGGGACAACGGCTCTCGACACTGATCGCACTGATCCTCTCGTTTGCCGCGCTACCCGCAAAAGCGGTTGACCTGGGCGATCTGGGCAATGCCGCCAACTTCATCTGCCTGATTCAAGCGTACGTCAGTGGGCCGTGGCTGTTCGGGATCGGCATCGTGCTGATCATCGTCGGTGGCGTACTGATCGCCAACTCTGAGAGCAACTTCGGGAAGCTGCTTTCGACGGTGATCGTGGGTCTCGGCTTTGCGTCCTGCGCGACCGCGCTCGTGAAGAACCAGCTGAAGATCAACTACACCTGTGCGTGAACCGAAAAAAGTCAGCCGGTCGCTTTCGCTGCCGCGCCAGATGGGTGGCGCCGATCGCGGACTCGCAATCGCCAACGGCACGCTGACGGCGCTGCTCTGCTACAGCAGCATGTCGCCGATCTATCTTGTCATCGGCATCGTCGTGCACTGGGTGCTTCGTTGGCTTTCGTCGAGCGATCCGTGGTGGAAAGAGGTACTGGTCGTCTACAACCGGTACCCCGATGTGCACGAGCCGTTGCCTACCGCCGATGTCGCCGCCCGATTCCGGCGACCGTATGGATTTGATCAGGAGCTGCCGCTGTGAGCGCGAACCCGAAGCGTCGTGCGATTCAGGAAATCGCCCCGTGGGCAACGATGGTGACCCCCGAAGTCGTTCTCGACAAGGACGGGTCACTGTTGACGCTTTACACGTTCGAAGGCGTGGATGCGGACAGCCCGAACACTGACGAGATCTCGGCGGCCCGCGACAACCTCGACCACGCCTGCAAGAACTTCGATCATCGGATCACTGCGTGGTGGCGTATGTCGCATCGTCGCGTCCGGGGCGAGATCAGTGGACGCTTCGCATCGGTGATGGATCAGCACGTCGACGCAATCAACCAGAAGAGTGTAGGGAGCGGAAAATACTTCCGCAATACCCACTCGCTCGCGCTGGCGTATACGCCCGAGACGGGTATCAACAAGCTTTTCGAGAAGATCGCCTATCACATCACGGTGGGCGGCAAGTCGGTACCGATCGCCTTGCTTGAGACTGTGAAGGATATGGTGTTCACGCGTAGTGCATTCGTGTTCGACATGGAAAGGATCACGTCGGATATCAAGCGCTTCGAAGGCATCCTGGACGCGTTCAAGGGGGGCGTAGCCCGCCTCAAGATGAAGCGCCTTCAACTGCAGAACGCGCTCGCCTTTCTGCACCAGACCGCCAATCCGTCGGTTCCGCCGCGGCGGGTACGTTATCCCGTGACGATGCTCGACACGCACCTGACAGAGAGCTTCGTGACGTACGGCGCAGAACACATCATGTTCGAATCCGCCTACGGCACGCGGTACGCGAAGATCATCGCCGTGAAAGAGTGGATGGGGTTCCAGGAGGCCGCGCTCGACGTCCTCGCCGACGTCGACGCCGAGTTCGATGTGTGCGTGATGTTTCGATTCCTGTCGACCAGCAAGGCGCAGGCGTACATCGAGAAGATGCGCAAGTTCTACAAGGTCGCTGCATTCAGCCCGGTCAAGGTACTGAAGAGCTTTTTCTCGAAGGATGAGAAAAAGGAAAGTATGGAGAACGAGAAAGGGCGTGAAATCCTCGCCGAAGAGGCGGAGAACGCACTGGCGCGCCTGATCGCCGACGGCCAGCAGTACGGCTTCGCGAATATCTCGGTAGTCGTCTATGGGGAGACGATCGATGAGTGCGACGACAACGCGCGCGAAATCGTTGGCCGCATCGGTAACGCCGGCTTCGGTGTGCTCGTCGAGAAGCGGAACCTCGCCGCGGCATGGGCATCGACGCTGCCGGGCAGGTGGGACCAGCAGAAGCGGCTGCAGTTTGTCGAAACGCCGGTGGTGTCCGACATTGCACCCGTGCGCGGTGTTGCGGAAGGGAGCGACGTCAACCAGTGGCTCACGCAGCAGCTCGGACAGAAGGTCGGCCCGCTGACGCTTCTTCCGACGCGTCATCGTACCCTGCAGCGCGTCACGTTGCACGATCCGAGCGGGAAGTCTCACACGCTGATTGTGGGCCCGATCGGTGCCGGCAAGACCATTTTCCTCAACTTTCTCGTCTCGCAAACGGGGCGCTTTCAACCGCGCCGCATCAAGTTTGACAAGAACCGGTCGACGCGCATCCCGACCGTGTTTGCCGACGGCAAATTCGTCGATGCAACCGGCAAGTTTGCGGCCGCGACACAGGTCAACCCGCTATCCCTGCTGGCCGATCCGCGGCACTACACGTACGTGTCGGACTGGGTCCAGATGGCAATTGAGGGCGACGGTGAGGACTTCACGTGCAGCCCGCAACAGCAACGGACGATTTACGAGCGGGTCGTCACGCTGGCGCAGGGCTATGGCCGGGAGTACTGGACGCTTTCGTTCCTGACCACGTTGTTGCCCGTCGAGTTGCGCGAGCGCCTGCAGATCTGGACGAAGGGGGAAAAGAACGGTCGTTTCTTCGATCACGTCGAAGACGCGTTCTCTCTTTCGGACGATCTGGCGATCGAGATGGGCGAGCTGTTCGAAAGCTACCCGGTCGCAGCGGCGCTGTTCATGGACTATGCCTTCTACCGCATCTCGCAATGGCTGGATGGCAAGCGCGTCACGATCATCGAGGTCGAGGAGTGCGGCTTCTTCTTCCGGTACCCGCGCTTCTATGCACGGCTGGAAATGTGGGCGGTCACGATCCGCGGCCTGAACGGCACGCTCGTCATGGCGACGCAGTCGCTGAGCCAGCTTGAGCGCGTCCCGAACTTCGAAATCTTGAAGGAGAACATCCAGAACTTCTTCTTCCTGCCGAACCGTGACGCCCGGAACAACAAGCGCCTCTATCGCGACGTGTTTGGGCTGACCGACGACCAGATCGACATGATCAGCGAGGGCATTCCCAACCGCGACTACCTATGGGTCACGCCGGATCACTCCCGGATGTTGCAGGCGAAATTCCCGAAGGAAGCGCTCGCGATCTTGCGCGCAGACGGCGCGGCTCAGCGCACGCTCGACAAGCATTTGGCCACCGGCTCGCCGACGTGGCGTGAAGATTATCTCGAAGAAATGGCCACCGTTGACTGAGAGGGACCCAATGAAGCTCAATCCGACTCCCAACCTGCAGTCTCTGTACCGCGACCTCTTCGCGCTCACCGCAGACGAAATTGACCAGATCGCCATCGGGACGCCCGTTCGCGTCCTTCTGATTGCGCCGCCGGGCGGCCCGCTTCGGTCGCTTCAGGAACAGCCGCACGACGTACCTACGACGCCGTGCGCCGCTCGTACGGCGGCATTTCGATTCCTCGACTGAAAGGCCCCACGATGAAACTCTTGCCGTCACTTCGCGCCGCGGCGTTCGCGGCCTCCCTCTTCGTCGCCCAGCACGCGTCGGCGCTCGAAGTGTTCGACCCGATCAACTACGTGCAGAACGTGATATCGGCGGCCAAGGCCGTCAAGGGCGAGATCTACCAGAACACCAACATACTCTACCAGTACCAGATGATGGTGAACGATCTGCTGCAGGCGCAGAACCTGAACCCCGCGGCGTGGAAAGCCGCGTACGACCAGATCACGGGCGACATCAACAAGGTCAAGGGGCTGGTGGGAACGCTTCAGGGGCTGTACGGGGACCTGCAGAAGGGTGGTGAATGGGTCACGCAGGTGCAGGGGTTGATCAGCCGTTCCGGCAAGTCGAACGCACAGTGGTTCTCCGATATGAACACGTTGTTCCAGCAGAACGACAAGGTCGCGCGGAACCTGTTTCAGATGGGCTCGAACATCATGCAGCACACAACCGAGATGGCGCAACGGCGACAGGAGTTGCAATCCCAGCTGTCGATGTCGCCGACGCAGCAGGCGACGGCCGAGATCACGACGCACTACCTCGACATCGTGACGAGCCAGAACGCGGACATACTCCAGCTCAACGCGGCGAAAGCCCAGAAGGATGCGCAGAAGGACGCGCAGCAGGCGGAAGACGATAAGGAAAAGGCTGCGGACGCGGAGAAGTTCATTTCCAAGCAACAGGCTGAACGGGCCGCCTACGGGATTACCTCGCAATGAAGCGCAGCATGATCCGTCAGTGGCTGCTGAGTGGCGTGCTACTCGTCGCGCTCGTGCTGCCCGCGGTAGCCCGGGCATCGTTGCAGGATACGTTGACCCAGTTGGGAACAACTGGATGGAGTTCGAGCTACGTGGTGGGCGAGGTGGCGAAGGGCGCGACGGCCGCCATCGAAGAGATCACGAAGATCATGAAGGATCTGATCGATCTCGCCGTAACGGTTAGCAAGTCGCTCGACAAAGATTCGGACAAGATGGCGGGAGGCCTTGCGGTCATCACCATTATCGTGGCGTTTATCCGATTCGCAGCAACGAAGGACCCGGTCGCGGCCTGGGGCAGCGTGTTCGAAGACCTTGCCATTCTCGGGATCTTCGCGTCCGTCTATCTCGCCTACGGTACGTGGGCGCCCGGATTCTATAAATGGTTTAACGACATGGCGATTGCGGTGTCAGGGACCGACGCACAATCTCTGCCTTTGGCGATGGTGAAGTCGGCGGGGGCGATATTCGATGCGGTCAACGAAGCACTGAAGGCAGAGCACTGGTGGACGTACATCGCACTGTTGATCAACCTTCTACCGCTGCTGTTCGCATGGGTCTTCCTTGAGGTTGCAGCGTTGGTTTTTCTCTTTTACGTGTCACTCGGAACCATTCAGATGGCCGTCGCGATCGTGGTCGGAAAGATCGCATTTGCTCTTGGCATGTCGGAGTTCACGCGAGGATGGTTCAAGAGTTGGCTCGATTTTACGATCGGCGCGGGCATGTACATGGTCGTTGCCGCGATTCTTCAACGATTGATGACCGCCACGCTTGCGACGTCATTCGGGAACACGATCTCGAAGGGGCTGACGACACCCTACGCGGGCTCGTTGACGCTTGACCTTTCGATCTTTGTGTTGATCCTCGCTTTCGAAATTCCGAAGTTCGCATCGATGTTCGGTGGCGGCGCCAACGCAAGCGGCGGGGCGTTCAAGAGCCTGACGAAGCTTGCGACGAAGGGCATGCTTTGATGATCGACGCACGCCTTTTTGTACCGGCAGACACACCAGAGCTCGTGATCCGTAACGAACGCCGTATCGACCTGATTGCTCAATGTGCGAATGAATCGTCGCGCGAGGAGTTCGACCGGAAATGGATGGTACTGATCCGGCGGTGTGCAGGCTGGTTTTCGTCTGTACCGTTCAGCCCGGAGTTGTACCGGGAGCCGGCCGGCGCTTTCCGATGGACAGTCGAAACGGCGTTCTACGCAATGCGGCTGTCGGGTGGGTTGAAGTTTGGCACGAACCTGTCGTCCGAGCGCCGTCGAAGGATTGAGCCGCAATACAACTACGGCGTGTTTCTCGCGGCGATCTGCTCCGGCCTGGACGAACCGTATCGTCATTTCGACGTAGAGCGCGCAACGGACCGGCAGGTCTGGAACCCGTCCGTCCATGGTGCACTCGGGCCGTGGCTCGCCGACGCGAGCTATCGAGTGACGCGTCGCGCTACGCCGCTTCCGGTCGAACGGATGCGAACCGGCATGCTGGCGCATGCGCTGGTCGGCACCGAACTGCTCGGCGGGCTCGATTCCGAAGTGCAGGCCGAGATATTTGGGGCCATCAACCCGACGCAGAGCCCGATGGGAGTCGAGTCGCTGACCCACAAGGTCGTGCGGCAGGCGGTTGCGACGGCTGCGGACTTCGATCGGAAAGCGCAGCGGGCGGTTTTCGAGCCGGTGACGTTCGCCGTTCCCTCTGCTATCCATGTCGCGGCGGAACTGGAGCCGAAGGTCGAAGTGTCGCCGACGGCGGCCACGCCGACGCCCACGGCTGCACCTGCACCTGCGCCGGCGCAGCCTGCGACAGATGTCCTTGCGCCGGCGTCCGTCGCAGCCGGCGGCGGCGAGCAGTCCGGTCCAGGTTCGCGGCCGGCTGCTGCCCCGGAAGGTACGACGACGGCCGCGACGCCAGCGGCGCCGGCTGAGCACGTGGCGCCGAAAGGCCCGGACACGCGGCAGATGGCGCTTGAGCTTCCGCCACCGGCCGGGGCCGTCAATCCGGTTGAGATTCGGCGCGAGCCAGCCGTCGCCGCGCCAAACGGCAATCAGTTCGATGAGGTGCTGAAGGGTGCACCACGCATGATCGTGGATTTCTTTTCGGCGCTGCAGCAGGACGTCGCGACGGCGAAGGCGAAGGTGCGCTGGACCGACCAGGGGCTCGTCCTGTCGAAGCGGACCATCGGCAGCTACGGCGTCGCGAGCGATACCCTGATCGAGCACATGCGGCGCCGGAGCCTGCTGCTCGCCAACGAGCCAGTGGAAGTCACGTTGGCGCCGCGTATCGGTGAGCTGATTCAGGAGCGTGGAGCGTGAGAGGCTATATCAATCACTTTCGGCCGATCTACGAGGTCAGGGCTGCGTTTGGGTGGCTGGTAGCGCTGCTCTTTCTTCCGTTTTCGGGCATGCCTTACGGCTGGGCGTTTGCGCTCGTGGCGCTGGCATTGTGGACGTTCCGCTCGGGTCAGGTCTGGCGCGCGCTGAAGTTCCGGATGGGGCTGTCGACAAAATGGCTGACGACCCTTGCGGTGCCCGCGTTGCTGGTCATTCAAGAGCGCATGCGGGTCCAGGCCAATGCAATGTATCTCGGCACCGGCTTCGAGTGGACGCAGAAGCATTGCCAGATGGCCCATGACATCCTGCGGATGCCGACCACCGAGATCCCGGGTCTGCCGAAGTGGTTACCGAAGACCAAGGCGGGCCGTGCCTTCGAGGAGATGATCGAGAAGCTTTTTGCGCCGAAGGACAGTATTCGGGATCGAACGCCGCAAGGCGCGTCATGGATTCACGGTCTCGAGGCGAACAAGGGCTACGTACCGTTCCACTATAAGGCGATGGGCGGTCATACGGCTGTGGGTGGCACGACCGGTTCAGGGAAGACGCGCACGTACGAAGTTATTACGACACAGGTCATTCAATGCGGTGACGTATTGATCGACATCGATCCGAAGAACGACGAAGAATGGAAGGAGCGTGCGAAGCGAGAGGCGCACCGCAACGGCCGGAAGTTCCTCTACTTCAACCAGGCCAAGCCGTCCGAGTCGATTCGTCTCGAGCCGCTCGACAGCTGGTCGCAGCCTTCGGAGATTCCGAGCCGCATTGCGCAGCTGATGGAGGAGGGACCGTTCCGCGACTTCGCCTACCTGTTCATCAGCCGCTCGGTGAATGGCGAACTGTACATCGGCGACAAGCCGAACCTGCGATCCATCCTCAAATACGCGCAACTTGGCATCGATCCGCTGCTGGAGAAGGCGCTCAAGCGATTCTTTATCGAAAGCGGGCTGGCCGATTGGGAGGAGCTGGTTACGGCGGACACCGTCAAGATCGCGAACAAGCCAGGTTCCACGCGTGTCGACGCGATGATCTCGCTGTATCAGGCCCGCTTTGGCGCGAACGATCGTGGCCACGAGGCGATCGACGGCCTGATCGCGACGCACGTGCATGACCGCGAGCACTACATGCGGATCATCGCGTCGGCACTCCCGCTGCTGCAGATGCTTGCAACAGGCGAAACGGGCCTGATGCTCGCGCCGAAGGTAGATGACTTCGAGGACGAACGTGAGATCTGGACGATCGAGAAGGTCATTCGTCAGAAGGCGGTGCTCCATATCGGCCTCGACTCGCTGTCCAACAGCATCGTCGCGAAGGCGATCGCGTCGATGATCCTGGCGGACGTGTCAGCCGTGTGCGGCTCAATCTACAACTTCTACGACAAGCCGCCTGAGGTGGTGCTGATCATCGACGAGATCGCCGAGGCGATAAACGAGCAGGTGATCCAGATCCTGAACAAGGGCCGTGGCGCCGGCTTCAAGGCGTTCGTGGCGTTCCAGACGCGCGCCGACCTCGAGGCGAAGTTGGGGAATGCCGCAAAAATGCTGCAGGTTTTGGGGAACCTGAACAATCAGATCATCTTACGCTTGGAAGATACCGACACGGCTGAGTGGTTCTCGAAAAAGGTGGGGGATACCGCGATCCGCAACCTTATCGTCTCCAGCAGCACGAGCAAGGCAAGCGAGGGCCATGTCGGCGAGTTCACCGGGTCGGTGACGCGGTCGCATCAGTTGGAAGCAGTGCCGTTGATCCCGACTCGCCTGATCCAGAGCCTGCCGAACCTGCAGTATTTCATGCGGATCTCAGGCGGCGCGGTGTACCAAGGACGTATTCCAATTCTTACAGGCTAAACAACCAAGCATGTCTGCCGTATTCAAAAAAATCATTCGCGAGCACAAACTTTCGGCCCACCTGACCCCGGTGTTCATCCTTGCGCCCGAGCTCGAGCTTGTGTGCACGCGTGTCGCAGAGTTCGTCGGTGAGCACTTCATCGGGAAGGCGGAGCCGCTCGTCAAGGAGATGTTCGTGGACGGCCTTGCTGCGTTCAAGCGCGTGCGCAAGACCGGCGACCCCCACGTCGCGTTCATGCAAGGCCTGTTCGGGTCCGCCCATATGCTGTACGCGCGGCGCTTTGTCGTGCGCGACGGCGAGCGCTGCCACGTCTGGTCGCCTATGTTCGAGCCGGTGACCGTGTTCGAGTCGCGCCACAAGCATGTACCAGAAATGATCGACGAGCGCTGCCCGGAGAACATCAGCCAACGATCGGCGGCGTTCCAGCTTGCGGCACGCGCGCTGACGGGTGAAACCTTCCGACTGTACTTCGAGGAATACGATGTCGCTCACGCATATTCTGATTCGGACACTGACGCGGGTCGATGACCATACCGTGCATCGCGCGATCACGACTGCAGCGGCGCAGGACGACCCGGCGGCGCGGCCGCCGAAGGAGTTCCAGCAAGGACGGAACGCGATGGCGTATGCGCTGGCGATGTTCATCGATCGCCGGCCGGCGCGATTCTATGTCGGCCTGGCGGGCCTGATCGTCCTGCCGATCTATCTCCTCGGCGGCCTCTTGGGAGAAGTGTATGGCTGGTAGCCGTTTTGTCGGCCACATCAAGATGTGGTTCTTCTTTGTGCCGCTGCTTTCGGTTGCACTCATGCCGGCGCTTCCTGACCCGACGCTTTTCGCGATCCCGGATGCCGAGGCCGAATCGGTTGCGGCCAGCCTCGGAGAGGCGCGAACCGCTGATGCAATCGACGCGACGAATCGCGCGTTCAAGCGCTACTTCGTCGAGACGGGGTTGGTGCAGGCCTCCATGGAGTCGACGAACGATTCGCAGATCGAGGACGGCGGGGTGGCGAACTTCGCCAGTCGGTGGGTCCACAATTTCTGGCGACTGGTGTACCGGATGGTCTATCGGCTCACCGTGATGAAGTACTGGCTGCTCGGCGCGCTCGTGTTCGGCATCGCGATGTTCATCGACGGGACGGTTCGACGCAAGGTGAGGGCCGCTGCGGCCGGCTACGTCAGTCCGCTGTCGTTCCATCTCGCCGGGCACGGAATCTTGCTGGTGTTCGGTGTCACGTTCACGGTGTTGATCGCGCCTGTGCCGCTTCTGGCACCGTACTGGCTGGCGATTGCCGGATGCCTCGGCGCGTTGCTCTGGAAAGCGGCGTCTTCATACCAGTAGCCCAGGAAAGCTCCAGATTTTCGTACAGCTTTGTGCCGAAAGGCCCGCAACCGGTTGCGCGCCAGGTACCGGGGAAAGGCTGTCGAAATACCTGACGATTTGCCCCGAACGGGACCGCCCGGCCGCGCCACAATAAGTCATGGTCTACGGTCCTCAGAAGGCTCGACTCCCCGTAGAGCTTTCAGCCTTGCCCCCTCTCCCCCGGAGGGGGCTTTTTTTCGTCCAGCGTGCCGTGGCGCTCCCGAAAGCCGCGCGAAATCGTTCAGGTTTTGGACGTCTGTCGCAGCATAGGCCCGCAAGAATAGACGCAAGCCGCACGTGCGGTTAGTCAACCATATAGGATCCATATGAGCACGATCAACGAAGAAGCGCACGTCGGTACCGATACTGCGGACGTGGCACCTGACCACGTAGCCGTTCTCCCGCCGGCGGGCGACGGTGCATCAGCAACCGAGGATAGCCTGGTTGTGGGCGACTCCCGGCAGACGACCGACGGCGCGGACGATGGTGAAGTCGAGCGCGAACTCGACGAGATGGAGAATTCGGCCAACGTGTTGCAGCGTGAAGGGCTGATCAGCAGCGATGAGGCGAAGCTCAAGCTCGAGGAGGTGGCGCGCACTCGCACGCTGTTCCGCGACCTGTCGCCCGCAGAGCGCGCGCGAATCATCCAGCGCCGCCGCGAGATCGGTCGCGAACTGATGAACAAGCAATTGTCGGGCGCCGCGGTCGTGACCGCGCGGGTCACGATGAAACACACGCGTCTTCGGCCGTTGTTCGAGCAGTGGTGGCCGTACCTGAATCGGATGACGATCAACATGCAGCGCTTCGGTCGCGCGACTTATGGCGCGAATGAGCAAGGAGTCGTGAGCACGTGGTTCGAGAAGCAACTCGACCAGCTCGAAGCCTACGTGAACGAACAGCTCGAGGTCGCGCAGGGCTTCCGCGAGAAGACCGAAACCGAAATGCGAGGTCGCGGCGAGACGGTATTCGCGCCGACCGTAACGAAGCCGTCGCTCGATATCGAAGTCGAGGCGTACTCGCGGTTCTCGATGCGCCTGCTTTCCGTGATCCTGAAGTTCGACCAGGTGATGGATCACTTCGATTTCCTCGTCTGGAACGGTATTCGTGACCAGTCCGACGTTGACGACGAGACTGTGCGCTTCCTGCGTAAGTTCCACCCGATCGGCCTGCGCGGCTACACGACCCACCTGAAGCTGATGAACACCGTTCGCGGTAATTGATCGGGAAGACCGGTGCCATGCTCGACGAGTTGAATCCCCAACAGCGCGAGGTGGCACTTCTGCGCCGCCACTGCCTCGCTATCGCGTGCCCCGGCGCGGGCAAGACCAAGATGAGCGCGACGAAGGCCGCGTTCTTGCTGCAGGATCCGACAGCGGTCGTGGGCGCCGTTACCTTCAGTAAGGATGCTGCGGTCGAGCTGCGCGAGCGCATTCTCGCGCTGGCGCCGCAGGATGCGAAACGCCGACTGATCGCCGGCACTTTCCACTCGCTCGCGTACAAGCAACTGCAACGGCCCGGCCGCGGCCGGCCGGATATCGCATCGGAAGGGGATCGCCTTGGGATGCTTGGGCGCGTGCTGGCCGAGCTCGGGTACGACTGGAAGGTTGAAGAGGCTGTTCCGGTCATCGAGCGGATCAAGACGAACTTCGGGCGAGCCGATGAGGGTTCGGCCGAGGCCGCGCTCTACGCCGCCTACCAGGACGCGCTCGAACGAAACGGCAAGATCGACTTCCAGGATATGTTGCGCCTCGCCGTCGAGCGGATGCAGAGCGGTGACATAAAACCCTATCGGTTCACCGACCTGCTCGTCGACGAGTTCCAGGATACCGATCCCCTGCAGTTCCGGTGGGTCGAGCTGCACGCGCGCGCCGGCACGCATGTCACGGTGGTCGGTGACGACGATCAGAGCATTTACGGATTCCGCGCCGCTCTGGGTTTCCGGGGGATGGAGAGCTTCGCGAGCACGTTCGAGGCGCAACGCGTAGTGCTCGGGAGCAACTATCGTTGTCGCGCTGAGATCCTTGCGGCTGCCGATCGGGTGATCCAGAACAATGTCGATCGGATGCCGAAGATCCTTCATGCCGCGCGGGGCGCCGGCGGCGCGATTGCGGCACGTCGGTTCGACGACGAGTATGGCGACGCGGTGGCCGCTGTCGAAGCGCTTCAACCGAAACTAGCTGCCGGCGCGAGCTGCGCGATTCTCGCGCGGACCAACCGGATCCTCGATCCGATCGAATCCGTATGTCGATCACACGGCGTGCCGTACTACCGGGCGTCGGGCGGGTCCGTGCTCAACAAGCCGCAGGCCGCGCTGATGTGCAATCTGCTGCAGGTGGTCGAAGGCCACAAGCAGAACGGTATCGACGCCGTCTTGGGGTACATGGGGATGAGTTCCTACGACCTCGGTGCGTTGCACAAACGCATGGGCACGGCCTTCGTCCAGCTGCAAAAGCAGGAGCTGGTCGGCATTGGGCTGCGCGAGGAGACCGCGACCGCATACCGTGCCTTCATGAAGCGGCTGGGCGAGTGGCAAGCGCTTTGTCAGCGATCGTTCCATTCGCTCGCGCTCGAGGGGGTGTACGAGTGGATGATGACGTATGCCAAGGGCGACGTCGCGATCCGGGCGATCCAGTGCATCTACGACGTGGTCGGCCGGCTGAATGGCTCGTTTACTGAGCGCATTGAGTTTCTGAAGCGGGACAACAACAAGCCGGGCGACGGCGTCCTGGTTTTGACGACGATGCACAGCTCAAAAGGGCTCGAGTACGACCACGTCTGGATCAGCCGATCGGAGGAGGGCGTGGTGCCCGATGAAAAAAGCCCGGAATCGGAGGAGCGGCGCCTTTTCTACGTCGCGATGACGCGGGCTCGCGACAGCCTCACCATTTCGTCGATCAAGAAGAACGCGGTGTCGCGGTTTGTGATCGAGTCTGGGATTGAACAAAAATCGGCCGCGTGAAGCGGCCGGAGACTGGGCGGGCGAGGAGCAATCACCCGTCTCTGTTAGCCTCAAGGAAGAAGCACATCAGCGCACCTGCCAACGCGATGCAAGCCCAGGTATAGAACAAGCTGGCGGGCAAGCGTGATGCCAACTGAAACTCCCCTCGGCTGATTGCGAGCCCTGTAATTCCTAGTCCTACGGCACCTGCTAGAAGCAGCAATGCGACGAGATGCAATTGTTTCATTTGAGTTACCTTCTGGTTTGGGAACGCAGGACTCGAACCGCCACAACGAAGGCGCAGTGATTGAGGTAAAGGGTTGTCACTAACCCTAGTTGAAGGACCAGGGACGCCAGCACGAGATCGATAACCACTCCCCAGAAGTAGAGCAACGCCCACTCGGTGAGATCGAATTGATCGAACCTGATCGGGAAAAAGTCCCATTGTCCGACCCATACGCCGGTGAACGCTCGAACGCAAAAGTACGCGGCGGTCCGTATGCCCCAGACGATTTGGGAGCTCGCGTCGTCTTGGAAGAAGGGTACGAGACTCCAGACTATGTATCCCGTGAAGATGATCAAGGGGATCGTCCAAATACATGCAACGGCGAAATCAGTAGCGCAATGAAGTCGGCGGAACGTCGTCATTGAGCGGCACCGTGCGATTCGAGACGCTCTTGTCCAGCCTCGCGATCGGTGGGCGCGTTTTCGATCACGAGTTCTCGAGACACGCGACGGAGTTGCCCATTGAGTGCTGCTTGCTGGCCGAGCCGGATCGTGCCGCAATAGAACACATTGCCGAGCACACGGCCGTTGATTTCGAGCATGTCGCGCGCGTGGACATCGCCCTCCACGAGCCCATCGATCCGGACGATTTCGCCCTGAACCTTGCCCTTGACGATACCGCCGGCCCCGACGTGCAGCAGCCCTTCGGTGGAAATGATGTCGCCGTTTGCGAGCGCGAATACGCTCAGGCCGTGGTCGAGGATCATGTTGCCTTCGACGACCAGGCCGGGCATGAGGACCGTCACGTTGTTCGGTTTCGCTTTCATGGTGTGCCTCTTTCAGAAGAGTGGAACGTCGCCGGTCTTTCCAGGCGTCGAAGGTTTCGGGGAGTGTTCGGTCTTCGTGGCTTCGTTGTGCTGCGTCGATGCTGGTGTCTCGGTATTGACGGACTCCTGTCGCTGACGACTAGGGGCGCGGTGGATTCGGTGGAGCGCACGTTTCGCTTGTTCTGCTGGCTGGACCGTGGGTTGTGCTGTGACGGGCGTTGACAACGTCGTGGGTGGCGGTGGCGACGCAGATTGGAGGGCAGTAGCTTGTTGCTGGCCGGCGACTTGGCTCGGAGCTGCGCGCGCGGCTCGGATCGGTGACGCGGCCGCTTTTTCCAGGTCGGTTGCGGCCGCAGGCTTCGCGGCGTTTGCCGGCGCAGTCGATTCACTGGACTCGCCGATCTGCCGCGCTTGTCCGTTGTCGCGTGACGTGGCCGTCGGCGCGCGATCAGATGAATCGTCGAAGTCAGCGCCGGTGAGCTGCCGTCTGGATCCGGGTGAGGTCGAGGCGGCTGCAGGCGTCGCAGGAGTAGTCGCATAATGCATCGTCGTCCGCTCAGCGTGTGCAATAGCCTGGGGCGGATGGAGTGCGTGCCAAAGCTTAGCCGCGCTGATTCCCGTGAGTCCTGCCCCCGCTACAACAGCAAGGACGATGGCGGCCGGCCGGCCGAATTTCCGACTGGCAGAAGAGAGTCGAGCCGTGACGCGCTTGCGCGCCGATTCCTGTCGGTCAGGAGCGGGGAGCGCCCGCACGTGGCTGTTGATGTCGATGACGACGGGTTGCGACGAGTATTGGGCGTGTAGCGCCTGGATCTCTCGAATGTCCAAGACTTCCTCCGTGGATGATCGGCATACCGCGACGGCGTTTGAAGTCGCGGCAGGCTCAAGGCGAGCTTATTCACCGGATTCCAATGTCAAGCCGGTGGGGGCGTGCTGCTGGCGCGGTCGCGTCAGTCGCGCGCGGTGCCGTCGGCGTCGTATCGGTCGTTGTCCGGGATGCACACGGTTCTCACGTGCAGGATCCGGCCTTCGGCGTTCTTGAGAATGTTGGCCCGGTCCTGCGGCGTGATCTTCTCCGCGAGCTGGGCTTCCATCGACGCGACGAACAGGCGGTCGTACTGGGTCAGGCACCTGACCAGCAAGCCCGCGAGCGGCCGAGTCACCTTCAGTTCGATCTGTTCGTACGGGAACGTTAACGAGCGCGCGTTGTGCCGCTCGACCCATGCAGTGGCCTTGCGCATCCAGTCGGCGGTATCGCGCAGGGCGGTCTGGACCGCCAGTACCTTGCCGCCGCGGGCAACGGCGATCTTGGCCGCGCAAAAGTTGTAGTCGCTCCGGATGAACGTGCGTGCGAAGACAGAGCTGTAGTGGAGGATCGTGACCGCATCGGAATCCGGCACGATCTTGTCGATGCGGCTGTCGCTCGTCAGGCGCTGGATCGGCTTCAACCCTGTCGATGTGGCGGGGCGAACCGCCGGGTCGGCGGCGGGTGTGTCGTTTTGCGTGGGCGTGTCAGGTTGCCCGCGCCCTTCGTGCGGTGGTTCGAGAACGGCAGACATGATTTTTTCGGGTGGTCTCTCTCATTGACAATTCTGAGCGAGCCGCTCCAGGCGCGTACCGGCAAAAGCGTGGCTGTTTTCGTGAGCTTTCCGGGGATCACGCGCCGATATAATCGCGATACTGACTCTACTTCTCGCGTCCCTGACGCATCGACCTTGACTTCGCTGGCCGAAGTCCATCTTTTGTACAAGCCGTGCCAATGGGCATGCTCCGACTGGTTGGCAACCAGTGTGGAATTCCTTTCTGATGAGCGCCTCGCCCGCGCTCCCCATTTCAGTCATAAAACTCGTTGCTGGCCGCATTCATTTGCGCCGCGACGTCGTTCGAGCCCGGACAACGGGTGTCTCTCTCCAGGCCTCTGTCTGGGTAGAACGACTGTAGTCGACTGAGCCGTGAACCTGCGTCGGAATGGCACTTCCGAAAATGGGCTGTAGCGCAGCGTGACCATGCTGTGCGAGGACGACCTAACGTCCTCTATATGAGCCGACCGGCTCCCTGAGCACCACGTCCCCGGAAGGGACGTGGTGCTTGGGTCATTTATCCGAATCCACGAAGCGCGTTCCTCTGCCGAGGAACGCGCTTTTATTTCGTCGTTTTTCTGTCCCGGAGGTCCCTGTGCTTCCCAATCGTCTCAATTCCCGGATTGCCGACGTGATCAGCCAAACGATCGCGGAGGAAAGGTCGGCTACCGACACGACGTCACCCGCCTGGCGGGAGCGTTGCGAGGTAGCGCAAGTCGCGATGTTCACCGACTCCGACCGCCGGATTTTTCTGTCCAGTATCGCCCACCGCCGCGGAGAGGCGGCTGCCAACGCGCTCGAGCGATCGGCGGACGCGTTGCGCACCCAGGCGATCTTCAAACTCGCGAGGAAACTTTCATGAATGCAGTTGTCAGTATGGTCGGCGGCCCCGTGCGGAGCGTCGTCGAAGAGCGGGCGATGCGCCCGCCCGTGATCGGGAAGATCCGGCCCGGCATCAAGGTCCTGACGTCGGCTGCCCGGGGGAATCCGGACGCGGTCGCGCTGTACGACGAGATGGTGGCCGCCGGCGACTCCTTCGAGACGATCGGAAAGGCTATCGAATCTCGCTGCCGGCTCCGGAACGCGCTGGCGCCGCGCAATACCGACTACTTCACCTGCCGCCGCTCGGACTTCAACAATCCGGACGTGGCCGACGAGATTCTCCGGCTCTACGGTGAGGATCGCGGGCAGGGCGTCCGGCTCTATCGCTTCCCGGTGCTGTTCGCCTTCAACGACTGGATGCAAAACATCCCGAACGAGATGGCGGCGTGGGGCGCCAGCGGTCGCAAGTACTTCTCGCAGTACGGGCCGGACGGTCTGCGGTACTGCAAGACGTACGCGAAGGTCGAGCGCGATCCGCGGGCGCAACGGGCGGCTCGCCATTTCGGTGGTCGCGACGTGATTTTCCGTCAGGATGACGCGATCCCCGATGGCATCTGCAACCCCGAGCAATGCCCGCAGTACCAGAGCCGCCAATGCAACCTCGGTGCCCAGTTCATCTTCGCCATTCCCGATATCAAGGGACTGGGTTTGATTGAACTCCCAACGAACTCGATCTACGTCCTGCAGAAGGCATACGCGGCGATGAAGACGGTTCAGCTGGCCCGAGGGAAGCTGACGGGCACCCGGTTCTGGATCTCGAAGCGGGAATTCGACATCACGCGGATCAACGAGGCGGGCGAGGCGGTGCGTCAACCGCAGATGCTGACCGTGCTCGACGCCGATATCGACATCGGCGCCCTGCTCGACGGCGCGGAAGAAGTGCCGTTGGCGATCGAGGTCGCTGGAACGCCGACGCCGGCAGATACGGGCAGCACCGTGATTCAGCTTCACCCGGCAGAGGGCGAAACCCACGCCAGGCGCGCTGATCAGGTTGAACCCGGCGACGGCCCGCCCGAGTCGATCGAAGAGAAGCGTCACCGCATGCAGGACCTGCTGCAGCGGCTCCGTTTCGATGACGACGAGCAGCGCAAGGCGTTTCGTGTCTACGGTCACTTTCGATTCGGCCGAGGCTGGGCCGAACGCCCTGCCGACGTCGACAAGATGGTCGCGCGGCTGACGACGGCATTGGAGGATCCGACTTCGCTTCAACGCGAAATCGGTGCGGCTGTCGAATCGTTTCACAACGGCTAAATGACACCCCTTTTCGCCGGCCCTTCGGGGCCGGTGTCTCCTTCCTCACGTCGCGAATCCGAGAGTCCTTCAGCAAAGTGATTTGCTCAAGTGCTTTCGACAGCGTGGCTCACGCATCGAAATCGTCCGCGCAAGCGGCCATATCTTGACCTTCCAACTTGGAGCAAACCATGCGCCGAATTGGCAATTTCACGGCGTTTTTCGGTGCTGAGGACGTTTTGAGTAATTGGCACCCGAGCCGCTTTACCTATCACGACGTCGAATTCAACTGCGTCGAGCAGTTCATGATGTACGCGAAAGCTATGCTGTTCGATGACCACGAAACCGGGTCGAAGATTCTGGAGAGCCAATCTCCGAAGAGGCAGAAGGAGCTCGGTCGCGACGTGTCTGGCTTCGACGAGGACACGTGGCTGAGAAGCCGCGAATCGATCGTGTTTGTGGGCTGCAGGGAGAAGTTCCGGCAGAACCCAGACCAAGGACGTGTGTTAGGCGGAACGGGCACGACAATTCTTGTCGAGGCCAGCCGGTCCGACAAAATCTGGGGAGCTGGGATTGGTCAATTCGATCCTCGAATCACCGACCCCACGAAGTGGCCTGGGCTCAACCTTCTTGGCTACACCCTAATGCGAGTACGTGAGCTCCTGCTCCGGCAGTAATTTCCATTTTTGCCGCTCGTCGGCGATCGACAATTCTTGGCTGCCCTGGGGCGGCCATTTCTTTTTCTGGAGGCGTTGATGAAGATCGCGCATTTTTCTGACCTGCATTACTCGCCGGGAAACCTCGACGAGGCGGACCGGTGCTTCTCGCATGCGGTGGGTGACGCAATTGCGCGCGACGCCGCTGCAGCGGTGATCAGCGGCGACTCGACTGACCATCGTCTCGACGCGCACTCGCCGGCGCTGAATGCGCTCGCCAGGCAGGTCCACCGACTCGCGCAAGCGATGCCGGTGCTTATGCTGCAGGGCACGTTCTCGCACGAGCCGCCGGGCACGCTGGACAACTTCGCGCTGATGGGAGCACGTTATCCGGTTGCCATAGCGGATCGGGTATGTCAGGTGGCGCTCTACGACGGTAACTTCTGGTTCTCGCGTGGGGCGGTTTTCGATGACGAGGAGATTCGGCATCATCTGGAATGCGAGCCGGAGGTGATCTTCACCTGCCTCCCGACGATGAACAAAGCGGATCTGGCACTGCGCGTCGGTGCGCTGGCGGCGTCGACGGATCTTGCGGATACGCTCGCGGGGTTCTTGACCGCTGCCGGGCGGATTAACGCGGCGTTTCGGGCGGCGGGTGTCCCGACCGTCGGTGTGTCGCATGGCACCGTGAACGGCTGTCAAACGGAGCATGGCGTCACGATGGCGGGGTTCGATCACGAATTCAGCCTCGGAGCGCTGTTTGCGGCGGAATGCTCTGCGTTCATGCTTGGCCATATCCACAAGTATCAGACGTGGGAGCGTGAGGGGCGCTTGGTGGGTTATCCCGGTTCCATCGGTCGTTTCCACTACGGCGAGCTCGGCGACAAGGGCTATCTGTCGTGGGATGTGTCGAACGTTGATGCTCGGGCCCTGCTGATTCCGACGCCGTCTCGTGAAATGGTCTCCGTCGCGTTTGACGGGCCTCCTGACACGGACGCGCTGCAAGCGCTCGCAGCAGCATCGGCCGGCAAGTTCGTGCGCATTCGCTGGCAAATCGACGAAGAGCATAAGCAGTTGGTCGACCGCAAGGCGATCGAAGCGATGTTCTCGACGGCCGCCGGCGTGAAGCTTGAGCCGCGGGTACTTCCCGTGATGCGCAGCCGGGCAGAAGGCATCAGCACTGCGCCGACGGTTGAAGCGAAGCTGAGCCGTTGGTGTGAGCTGGCCGAAGTCAACGCTTCACCGTTGGCTGATCGGTTGCAATTGCTCGAGACCGGAGATCCGAATGCAATCGCCGATTCGATCCTGGCGCGGTTAGCTGGCGACAGCGCGTCAACAACCGATCAGCCGTGCCCGTCGGGTGCTGCGTCGGTCATGTTGCCCACGACGGCCGCCGCGAGCTCCGATGCAGTGGCAGCCGCTGACGAACCGTCTTGGCTCACTGATGACCTGTTCGCGGCGTAGTGCCGCTCATCGACGGCTCTCCGTCCCTTTCGAACACTAGCCGTGTTCCGATAGCCCGTGTGGCTATCGAAACGAGGTTCACCCCGCGCCTGTTCGCGCATCGAAGGCAGCGTCGCTGCATCCATTTCTTTCTACCCTGACGGGGCGTGTCCCCGGCAAGGGCGCACTCCGTCTCAAATCCGGAGTGTGCTCATGTTTGGTCTCTATCCTGCTGGCGTCCGTTGGGCCCAGTCCTTCACTGCGTCTACCGACGCCAAATCGCTGCAGAAGCTTCTCGTCGATCACGGCGGGTGCACGGCAGCACTCTTTCACCAACCGTTCGGCACCCAACGGGGCGCGGTCATTGCTCAACGCGACGGCATGTTGGTGTTGGCCCACGTGGTTGACGCCGACGAGGCCGAGATCGTGGTCACGCCAGGCGTCGAGCTGCAAAACCTCCTGTGGTCCTTCGACGCTGGGTACTCGGGCCAGTGGTCCGGCCGCGAGCTGCAGATTCTCACCGGTTGTTCCAACTGGGATTCGATGCTCAAGCAGACGTCGGACGCGTTCAGCCGTCTCTGTGGAACGGTGCAGGCCGCCGTTGACGGTACGTTGGCGAAGCCGGCATCCCGGCCCGAACCGACGCTTCCGGTCGATGACGACGATGTCCCGTTCTTCCTGCCGGACGAGTATCTGCAGCCCATCTCTCTTTCGGAGATCCAGTCATGCGACCACTGAGACTGTTGCTTGAAGGGTTCTATGGCGTCCGGGACGGGATGAAGCGCGACAGCGTGGAACTCGATCTGGAGTCGTTGCCGACCGGGTTGATCGCGTTGACCGGGCCGAATGGCGCGGGCAAGACGACGATCATGGACAACCTGCACCCATACCGGATCATGCCGTCGCGCGCGTCGAAGCTCTCGGTCGATGCGTTCTCGTACTGGGATCACGTCTGCGGGGTGCAGGCACGCAAGGAGTTCGAATGGGAGCACGATGGCTTGCGCTATCGGTCGACCTTTGTGTTTCGCAAGCCAGGCAAGACCGGCAAGGCGGACTACTTCCTGTTCTATCGCTCGATGGACGGCGAGTGGCGTCCGGTATCGCTGCCGGATGGCACGGTGTCGGACGGCAAGGGTGAGACCTACGACCGCTGCGTTGACGCGATCTGCGGCTCCCTCGAGTCGTTCTTCACGAGCGTGTTCTCGGCGCAGAACCGTCGGCCACTCGCGTCCTACGGTGCGACCGAGATCAAGGGGCTCCTCGCGGAGCTGCTGAAGATCGATCACCTCCGCGCACTGTCGACCAAGGCTGCTGATGTCGCGAAGGAGCTTTCGCGGAAACTCGGTGTCGTGCAACAGGAGCTCGCTGCATTCTCCGGGAAGCGCGAGCGTGTTGACGAGACGCGCAAGGCGCTCGCGACGGCTGCGGCAGATATCGCGGCGGCGCGCGAGAAGCGTACGGCTGCGCAAGCGGAGATTGCCACGCTGACGCAACAGCACGCGGTGCTCGTTGCCAAGCAGGGCGAGAACGCGAGCACTGTGGCGCGCATAGGTGAACTCGGTGTGCGGCGTAGCCAGCTGCAGGCATCGCTCCAGACGTTGGAGCGTGACAAGCAGGCCGACGACAAGCGCTTCGACCAACGCGCTTCGGCGCTAAGGGAGACGATCGCGGGTCATGTAGCGGTTGTCCGGCAGGCAGAGCAGATCCGTGGCGCTGCGGCCGCTCGAGATGAAGCCCAACTTCGTGTCGCGAAGGCCGAGGCATTGATCGAACCGTTGCAGCGTGCAATCGAACAGCTTGATGCGAAGCGATTGCGGGTTGCCTCGGTCGAGTCGACGCTCTCCGGGTTGGAATCGCAGGGTACGGCGAAATCTGACCTGATTCGAACCTTGACCGAACAATCATCAGTGATCGGATCGGTGCCGTGTGCAGGGATGGATATCCATGCGATGTGCCCCTTGCTCGCGCAAGCGAGGAATGCGGCCCAACAAGTCGACGTCCAGACCGCCTCGCTTAAAGACTTGCGCGCGCGCTATCGGCAACACCAGACGGAGTTGAAGGAACTCGCACCGTCGGTAGAAGCGCTGTTGGCCAAGCGGACCGAGCTCCAGCAGGTGAACACGGAACTCACGGGCGCGCGTCAGGCCCTTCAACGTGCGACCGATCTTGCTGCGCGAAAGCGATTGCTCGACGCGGCGGAGGCCGGGCTGACGAAGGCCCAAGGCGAACTCGAATCGCTCGATGTTGAGCGAAGCGAGGCGTCAAAACGTCGGGAGACGGAATCGACGCGGCTCACTGGGTTGTTGCGTGACGTCGACGCGGAGGTCTCGCGCCTGGCTGCTGTCGATGTGACGCAGGCGATTGTGGAGGTCGATCGACAGCTGGTTGCCCGTCGTGACGTCTGTACCGCGATGGACGCTCGGATCGAAGCTTTGATCCGCACACAGGCCACCTGCGAAACGACGTTGGCGGCACTCGAGCGCGAGCTAGAGGGCTTCTCGGCGACGCAAGCATTCGCTGAGCGCATCTCGGACGAGGTCGCGCAGTGGAAGTTGCTCGCGAAGGGCCTCGGCAATGACGGCGTGATCGCGCTGACGATCGACGACGCTGGGCCGGCACTCACGCAGACGGTGAATGACCTGCTGCTCGCGTGCTATGGCACGCGGTTCACGGTCGAGATCCAGACGCAGCGGACGTTGGCCAATGGTGAAACGCGCGAGGGATTTGAAATCCTCGTGCACGACGCCGATAGCGACAGCAGCAAGGCAGTCGGCGTGATGTCCGGCGGTCAGAAGGTCTGGATCAACGAGTGCCTGACCCGCGGCGTTGCCCTGTATATCGCGGGTAACGCGGGCCAGCCGTACGAGTCACTGTTCAGCGACGAGTCGGATGGTCCACTTGACCCTGATCGGAAGGTGCAATTCATGCGCATGAAACGCGAGGTTCTGCGTCAGGGC
Organism: Burkholderia sp. BCC0044; assembly: GCF_902832955.1. Lineage (NCBI taxonomy): Bacteria > Pseudomonadati > Pseudomonadota > Betaproteobacteria > Burkholderiales > Burkholderiaceae > Burkholderia > Burkholderia sp. BCC0044. Next base: position 1,860,485 of record NZ_CADFDO010000002.1, read on the forward strand.
GGGTATGCACGGGAGTTTTTCATTTCGCAAACGCCGGACTTGATTGCCGAGGCTGATGCGGTCATCGACGTGGCCGCACTCGCGAGGTAGTGCGGCACACATTTTTTAACCCTGGCGGGGAACGTTCCCCGCAGGGGCGTTCCTCGCCCTTTTTCTTTACGAGGAACGCAATGAAACTGAAGTCCAGATCTGCTGAGCTGGTCCGAACCTTGACGGTCTCGATCCGGCCGAAACCCATTCGCATCGGTACGGAGCACGTGTACGAGCTGAACGGCTCGCGACTGCGCGACGTGCTGGTGAACGGGCGCTGGGTGACGGTGGCCACGACTGCCGTCGTCGTGTCCTGATTCGCCGACGGAGGAGCGTTTGATGAACGGGATGACGAACCTGGTGATGCTGTTGATCGCGATGCACGGCGGTGCGCAGCAGTCGGCGCCTATGTACCGCTATGCGGTCTCCACGCAGGCCGCCGTAGCTAAGCGGCCGCACATGAGAACGGATGCGGTCATCTGCAAGGATGGCCAAGTCCATACCTTTCCTGCAGGGCAGCATAAGCCCTGCATCTAAACCCCTGAACGTCGGCCCGCTCTCGGAAGAGACCGGGGCTTTTCCGTATCCACTATTGGAGGCTCCGATGAAGAAGCAAATTTCTTGGGCAGTACTCGTGGCATCGCTGTGCTGTTGTGTTGCGATCGCGTTTGCCGGGCGCGCGCAAGCGGAGACGCTGCCGACGGTCGAAGTAGCGTTCTCGCCGGATGGCGGAGCCGAAAGCCTTGTGCTTCGCACCATCGGGCATGCGCGCCAATCGATTCGCGTGCTGGCGTACTCGTTCACCGCTCCGGCGGTGACGCGCGCGCTCATCACCGCGAAGCACCGCGGCGTTGACGTGGCGGTCACCGTCGACGCGCGCAGCAACTTCGAAGAGGACCGTAGCGGCCGCGCTCGCGCTGCGCTCGGTGCTCTCGCTTACGCCGGCATTCCGGTACGACTTGTGAGCGTCTTTCCAGCACAGCACTCGAAGTACCTCATTGTCGACGGCGAGACCGTCGAGACGGGCAGCTACAACTACTCGCAGCAGGCGGCGCGGTACAACGCAGAGAACGTCATCGTGTTGCGCGGCGATACGCGTGTCGCCGATGCGTATCTGAAAAACTGGGAAGTGGTGTCGGCGCGCGGCGAAGTGTATCGCGCACCCTGATTGTTTCTTTTCTCTCAACCCGCGCGGGAACGGCTCCCGCGTGGGGCTGTTCCTGCGCCATAGGAGCAGTATATGTTCTCGGAAATTTTGGTGAAGATGGAGTCGGCAATCGACGCGCTCGTCGCGCTGATTCAACAGGGATTCACGCTCTCGAACGCGCTGAGCGGCGGCAAGGACTCGACCTGCACGGCGATCCTTATGCTGGAGGCGGTGCGGCGCGCTGGTGCGGAGGTGTCGCGCGAGCACTTTGTGACGAGCGCCGACACGACGATCGAAAATCCCAGCATGCACTGGCACCTTCAGGCCATGCTGGATGAGATCCGCGACGCCTTTGCGGCCGCTGGCACGTCGGTATCGGTGCACGTAGCGAAGCCATCATTGGCGTCGCAATTTGTCGTCGCAACGATCGGGCGTGGCACGCTTCCCCGTACCCCGGAAAATGGGGTGAAGAACGGAAAGCGGATACGTGCCTGTGCGGCGGATTGGAAGGTCGACCCGCAGAACCGCCTGCGCGTCACGCTCGAACGTTCTGCGGCCGCCGGCGGAAGTAGCGAAGTCGTTACCATCCTCGGCAACCGGTTCGGAGAGAGCGGCAGTCGCGCGGCGGCCATGGCCGCTCGCAACGAGAATGCGCGAAGACCCGTCAGGAACGCGGACGGATTTCTTACTTTTTCTCCGATCGCCGAGTGGTCCACGGACTGCGTATGGACGATGCTCTCGCTATTCGCGGAGGATTCAGACCGCCCCTTTCCGTCACCCGTGTCCAGCCAGTCAATCCGGCGTCTGTCGGATCTATACCGAGCTGGGAACGAGGGGACATGTGGTGTGATTCTGGGAGAGGGCGGCGCGCGTGCCGCGTGCGGTTCGCGATTCGGGTGCGCGTTTTGTTGCGTGACCGGCGAGCGCGATCGCTCGATGGAGTCGATGGTGAAGGAAGCTGGCCACCGTCATCTGGAGGGCTTGAATCGGTTCCGCAACTACCTGATGGCCGTGCAATGGGATCTTGGCCGTCGCGAACTTGTAGGCCGGAAGCTGAGTGACGCCGGGTATCTGGCGGTCAAGCCGGACGTTCTGTCGTACTTGGAGCGCGTTCGGTTGCTGCAGTACCTGCTAACGCTTGACGCGCTTGAGGTCGAGCGCGCTGAGCGGCATGAGGGCGCACTGGCCATGGGCGAAATACCTGACACTCCGGAAAATCGCGCGCTTTGCGACGTGCAGTTCGAGATGATCACGCCGGCGCAGCTGGTGGCGATCGACTTCTATCTCTCGATGCACCACTACGCGCCGCATGCGTTTCCGGCGCTGTCGGTCTGGTTCGACGTCCATCGGCTCGGACGGCGCTACTACGTGCCGGTGGTGGACCCACTGCCGAAGATCGACATCCCGCATCATGGGTGGTTCTTTGTCGGCGCGTACGATGCCGAGGTGCCCACAGACGGACTTCGCGACTATGCCGCGGAACAGTGGAATCGCTACCTCCATCCGGAGCGAGCGAGCCGATATGCGCGCACGAGGTCCGGTGAGCAGATCGTCTATTTCGAAGAGAGCGACCAGTTCGAAGTGCACGTCGAGGCAGCGTGTGCGTTCGTCACCTGCAGCTTCGACGCTTGCTGGTCCGTGAAGGCGCAGCAACACTCGGGGATGGAGTCGGCACGGTTCTGGCTCAACGAAGGCATTCTGAGGCTTCCGGCCGGTATGGCGGGCCGGTATCAGGAGATGGCCAAGCGTGGCCAGTACTTCGCGCATCTCGCCGAACGGCACAACCTGACGCCGGCTGAGCTCGATCGGTTTCTCGTCGACCGCGCGATATCGAACACGGAGCACCTCACGATGCTGAACCTGGCGCCTGTCGATCTGTTTTCGCAGGCGGCTTGAAGTCCGGAATTTTGGAACCAAACCCGGTGCGTCTGCACCGGGTTTGTTTTTGCCCGTTGCTCCCGTTGTTGTTGTCGATCGGACCCAGGATGTGATGGCCAGACGAGCTTACTCGTCGGCGTATTGGCGGTTTACGCGGACGTCGGCCGGTCGAGGATGGCCGCTAGACTGTCTGCTGCGAGCGTAGGAGTCGCATGCGCGGTCTGCAGGCGGGCCCGGCCGACCACCAGGTCACGGGAATTGATCGAGATGCGCTCGATATGTCGGCCACGTGCGGCCGGCTGAGCGGATCGCTCATACGGATACCCGCGATGAATGTAGTCCTCGAGATCGGCCTCGACGAAGACGATGTGATGTTGGCCGGCCTCGGTCAACGCGACGCAAAGCATGTCGAACGGAACCCCCGTTAAGTCGCGATCGGCGATTCGGTTGAGGACTCCGTCGCGCACGATGTGATCGGTGATCAGGATGTCCTTGTGGCCGCCGTGGTTCTCGACCTGAATGACGAGCCGCTTCGGTTCCGACGCGAGCGCGAGCATCCGGTAGCGGCAGACGGAAATGCCACCGCTGGCGAAGTAGACGAGGTCCGTGTAATGCGATACGTAGTCCATATTGAATGCTCCAATAGCAAGAAAGCCAGCGACCTTGCTGGCTTTTTCAGGCTATCGAGGCGGGGAGGAAGTCAAGTCTGAGGTGTAGCTTGAGGCCCGCTCGGGATCGTCGCCCGAATGCGGATCACAGTGCGCTGGCTTGTCAGGCCCAAGAGATGCATGACGTCGTCGTTGCTTCTGCCGGCGAGGAGCAGGCGCCTCGCGAACGTGTTTCGCAGGGTACGTGGGCTCATATCAGGGAGTCGAACGTCGATCGCGAGGAGCTCGTCTCGAACGATGCGGCCGAGCATTTCGTCGGTCATTGGGCCGCCTGCACGGGGGGACGGGAACAGCAGAGGGCTGTCTGCAGCCGCAGCCAGATTTCGCCATCGCGCGAGCGCGGGTTCCGCAAACTCGTCAACGTTGATGCGACGTGCCTCGCGCGGGCCGCGCTTCGGTACAAGGAGGTACGGCCGCGCCGGCGACAGGTCGAGGTCGACGGCGCTCGCCTGTCGAAATTCCTGCGCGGTGATGCCGGTCGAGAGCAACAAGCCAACGATGGCTCGGTTGCGCAACGCGCGGTCGTCGAGCCCGTCGATGGCCCGGATCGACGCCTGCAGTCGATGATCATCGGCTTCCAGAAGGTACACCGGGACGGGCTCGTCCTCCGGCCACGTCTGCATCAGCGTGTATGCGGCAGCTGGATTGGTCTTGCGCACGCCGACGTCGACGAGGTGCCGCCCGAGCCGGTCGAGGAGCTTCTGGTACCGCAGACGTGTCGTGGTGCCGGGCTTGCACCGGCGATCTAGGTCAGCGAAGAACGATTCGAGGTGGTCGGGCCCGAAGTTGGCCAGCGACAGGTGAGCGGCGGCGAGGTGGCGCATGAAGCGTTCGAACATCGCTTCGTGTTGGACGATCGACCGCGGCGAGAACGCGCGCCGATCGGCGCCGGCGGCTTCCGTGCGTTGCCACTGCTGATAGGCCTCGGTCGGTGCCGACAGCCAGAGAGTCGGTTCGTCCATTCGATCTTATATACTGAATATTGGCTACCCCAAGCATGGCGCGAATCTACGATTCGCGTCCTGTGCCTGCAGAAGGGTGGGGCGCCCCTTCATCCGGTTTCGGACGTGGGCATCGGCACGCCGCTCGTCGAGCCCACGGGTTACGTCGCTCACGCAGCTTCCTCACTGCGCTCGAACTTGGGGGCATCGACCAGAAGCTCGCGGACGCACTGATAGACGATTGGCAGCGATGGATAGGACTGGCTCCAGTCGATGAGACCGCTGAAATCGACGCCCGGCAGCGTCGCCGGCCCGATGCGCGGCAGTGCGCCGACGATCGCTGGATCGTTGCGGCTCTGAAAGGCCAAATCGGAGAATGCCTGCTCTTCGATCTCGAGCAATAGCGGCCAGCTCAAAGCGTGCGCAAGGCCGGCGCTGATGTAGCGAGCTGCGAGCGACGTCGCAATGCGTCGCAGATCTTGCGTTGCGGACTCGAGCGCATACCCGTACCGAATCGGATCGAGCTCGGCATCGTGGCAATCAACAGTCGGGGCGAGGTTCATAGTAGTCGGCGAGACAAGGGAGCAGCAGCCAGCCACTTGGCAAATTGCGAGTGGCTGCTGCGCCTGGCACACTGTAAATGTATCCAGTGTTCTGCGAGATTTCAAGACTAGGCGGCGCTGTGCTGGATTTCGAAGGGCGTGCGGTCTTTGCCGTCAATCCATGCCGGCGGGCGGCCCCGACCGCTCCAGGTCGCGCCGGTGTCGGGATGGCGATACTTCGCTTCGACGCGGCCGCGCTTGCGGGTTGCGCGCGCCCCGTAGACCTCCCGGGCGCTGAGATCGAATTCGCTCACGAGTTGGCGCACCTCTTTCAAAGCTGTCTCCCGCGCAGCCCCTTTTGCGGCGTCGATTTCCGCTTCGAGTGCCGCGCGCTTTGCGAGAAGTTCGTGGTATGTCGACATGCTTTCTCCATTCGTGGTTGAGAAATTGGTATCGACTACCTTACCGACTTCGAACGAAAGTCAAGTCCGCGTCGACAGAACACAACACGCTCCCTCGTAAAAATCGCAGGTGGCTTGTGAGCCAGCTGGTGTCGTTTGACCGCGTTATGTCTCGTTGCGACCGGCTATTCCCTCCCGATCGGGAGGTATTCATCGATCGGATTTAAGTTTTTAAGAAACGATTTTTGACATTTCTATTCGACCCTGGTGCACACGTGTAGTTGATGCGCCCGTCGCCACCCTCGGAGCCAAAGCCCTATCAGGCATGACTCTGCGGTCTGTCGACCGGGAACGGGGGTCTTTTTGATTAAATAAATCTCAAAAACATTTATTTATTTTTATATTGGTCACAGTAAGCCATCGTTGATATTTTGATATTCGAATCAGCATGAAGGCTGTTTGTAACCGTGTTCCCGACAGCAAGACGGGGCATGACAATTGTTGACCATCTTTCGGTTTCGGCTGTGCGAACATCCGCTGAAAATTCCGAGTGAGACCAACCATGCGCCGACTGATGCGCGAAATAGAAGCTCGGCACGTTCAACGGGGAACGGCCAAACAGAAAATTGTCTTCGGTCAACCTTCGCTGAACAGCGAAGAGCACGCCCTTTGGATCAAGGCGACCGCATGGGTCATGTCGGTCGTGATGTATCTCAGCCCCGCGATGCTTTTGGTCGACCAAACAGCACATGCTGCGCCGATCATCGATCCGCGGGCGCCGATTCCGTTTCAGCCAACGGTCACCGCGACTAGCGCGGGTGTCCCTGCTATCAATATCCCTGCGCCGAATTCCAACGGCGTGAGTCTCGGACAGTATCAGTCGTTCAATGTGGGACCTGAAGGCCTCGTGCTGAACAACAGCACGATTGCAGGGACTCCGCTGCTCGGCGGCTCGCTTGGCGCGAATCCGAATCTGAACGGCCGGCCAGCGTCGTTGATTATCAACCAGGTCACGTCGAACAATATTGCGGTCTTGAACGGGCCGCTCGAGACCTTCGGCGCTGCTGCACCGATCGTGATCGCGGCTCCGGGCGGGATATCCGCAAACGGACTGTCGCTCACGAACATCCCGAATCTCACGCTGACCACGGGCACGCCGCAGTTCATCACGGGCGTCGGTGGTGCTCCAACCGATTTCGCGCACGCCGGCGCGGTCGCGTACGACGTTCGATCAGGCAACATTTCGATCAACGGGCCGGCAGGGGTGAACGGTCCGGGAGCCGGGATCGAAGGGACCGTCGGGAATATTGACCTCATCGGGCAAACCGTCACGCTGGCGGCGCCGATCCGTGCGGATCAGCGCATCAACGTCGTGACGGGCAACCAGCTCGTCACGCCGACCACGACGGGCAATACCGGCACTGCATACGGTACCGCAGCCAACGGTCTGCCGAACAATGTCACGGCAATCCAAACTGCAAACGGTTTGGCGATCGATGCAAGCCAGTTCGGATCGGTCACCGCTGGCCAGGTCTACATCGTCCAGACAGCAGCCGGCCTTGGCGCGAACATGCAAGGCTCGTTGACCGCGACGGCAGGGAACGTGGTCGTGAATTCAAACGGCGACGTCACGGTCGGTCAAACGTTTGCCAGTCAGAACGTCAATTTGACGAGCGCGGACAACACGACGATCAGCGGTACCGGCCTCGCGAACCAAAACTATACGGTTGCGGCGAACGGCGACATCACTGCGCCGGGGGCCGTGTCGGCCGGACAAAGCGTGTCGATGACCGCCGGTCGGAACCTGACTGCTGCGTCGGTTGCCGCAAATGGCTCGGCCAATCTTACGGCCGGCGAGTCGATGGCGATCGACTCCCTGTCGGCTCACGATATTGCGCTGCAGACGACGAACGGAGGTCTGACGGTCGGCGGGCTGAGCGCGCCGGGTACGATCTCGGCGCGGGCTGGACGTGATCTGACTGTGAAAGGGGCGGTACAGGGCGGCAGCACGGTCGCGCTGGCGGGGGCGCGCAATGCGACCGTGAACGGCGCGGTCACGTCCGTCGGCGATACGAATCTCACCGCGATGACAGGGTCGGCCGCCGTGAGCGGCAATCTGCAATCGAACGGAGCGGCGACCGTGACGGCCGGTCAAGACGCGACGATTGACGGTACGACGCAGGCGCAAGGCGCAGTGTCGATCGCCGCGCAAGCTGGCTCGATCTCCGGGCAAGGCAAGGTTTCGTCGTCGCAAGGCGCGGTCACACTGAACGCCGGGCAGGCGATCGGCCTGAACGGCGCCGTGCAAAGCGGCACCACGATCGCCGCGAAGGCGGGTACGAACGCTGAATTCGGCGGGACAGTGACGGCACCGGGTGCGGTAACGATTCAATCGGGACAGAATTCGACGTTGGGTGGCGACGTCACGAGCGGCGACAAGCTGAGCGTGACGTCGGGCGGCAACACGCAAGTGAACGGCAACGCCGCGTCTGTCGGCGACATGACGCTCACCGCGAATGGCGGGACCCTGAGTACGACCGGCAATGTCGTGTCGCTCGGTGGATTGAACGCGACCGGGCAGCAGAGCGTCAATCTGGGCGGTACGGTCTATAGCGGTGGAAACGCGTCGATCGGCTCGAGCGCGGGCAGCGTCTCGGTCGCCGGGGCAGTATCGACGCCGGGCACGGTGAACATCGCCGCAGCGCAGGACGCGACCGTCGCGGGCACGGTGCAGACGGGCCAAAGCACGACGATCTCGGCGGGTCGCGATGCGAATCTGAACGGCGGTCTGTCGGTGAACAACACCGGCAATGCAACCGTTTCGGCCGGCCGCGATATCAACGGTACGGGCGCGGTCAATGTCGCGAATGACACAACGTTGAATGCAGGAAACAACGTCGGCATCAGCGGTGCGATTCGGACGGGGAACAATCTCAACGCTACGGCTGCGAATAATCTGAGCGTCGGCGCGACAACGGCGGTCGGTACGACCACGCTGACGGCGACAAACGGAAGCGCGACGCTCGCGGGTAACGCGCTGTCCGGCGGCGCGACAACCATTACCACGGGTACCGACGTTACGACGCAAGGCAGTGTAACGAGCCTCGGCGACCTGAGCGTGAACGCCAAGGGCGGCAATGTGACGGCCTCCGGACCCATCTCGACAGCCGGGAACGCGAGCCTGAATGCGGGCCAAAACCTGACGCTGAACGGCCAGACGACCGTCTCGAAGGATGGGACGCTGACGGCGGCGAACATCACGACGCAAGGCGTGTCGATCGGCGGCAATCTGACAGCCACGGCGACGAGCAATCTTGATACGTCGGCGGGCCAGCTCAACGCAGCATTCGACGCGCAAGCACCGGCCCTGTCGGTGAACGGCAACGCGACCCTGAGCGGGGCGAACGTCACGACCGCGAACGCAGTGGTCGGCGGCACCACGCAAATCACGGGTTCACAGAGCGTCACGACAGGCGGCACGGCCGCGTTCAAGGGCGACACGAGCCTGAATGGCGGCACCGTATCGAACGTCGGCACGCAGATGGCCGGAGGCAACCTGAACGTGTCGGGCTCGACGGTCACGAACTCAGGGAGCTTGTCATCGCTGAAGTCGGCGACCTTCAACGCCGCGGATCTGAGCAACGGCGGTTCGATCTACGCGCCGACGGCGAATTTCAACGTCAGCAACGCGACGACTAATACCGGCGCCTTGATGGCGACGAACGCGCTGAACCTGACGACGAGTAGTCTGAGCAACGCGGGTCTCATCTTCGCGGGCGACGTCAATAATTCGACCGCGGCGACTGGCAATACCACCGTGACGGTCACGGGCGGCAACGGATCCTTCGACAATACGAACGGCAAAATTCTGGCGCAGAACATCGCGACGCTCGCTTTGCCGAATCAAGCGCTTGATCCGTCGGCCGCCAGTTACGGGACGATCAATGGCGGCTACGGCCTGAACCTGTCCGCGCAATCGGTCAACAATTCGGGCACCTGGACTCTGCCGGGTACGACTGTAACGGTATCGGCTGCGCAGGGAATCAATAACGCCGGCACGATCAACCAGGGCGCGGGCTCGTTGACGCTGAATGGTGCCGTGGGCAACACCGGCGCCATCAACGGCAACGACCTGACGATCAACGGGTCGCTGGCGAATGCAGCCACAGGCACGGTGACCGCCAACAATGCCTTGACGCTGAACGGCTCGGGATCGAACGCGGGTACGGTTCAGGCCGCCAATACGCTCGCGATCACCGGGGCAAGCTACGACAACTCTGGCGGTACGACCCGCGCCGGAAATACAAACAGCCCTGCAGGCAGCGGCAACGCGACGATCAACCTGTCGGGGGATCTCGGGAATGCCGGCGGCACGCTGACGGCGACCAACGACCTGTCGCTGACCGCCAACAACGTCAATAACTCCGCAGCGTCCGTTGTCACGACGACCACGACCACGAAGACGGTCGACAATCCGGGCCTGCTAATGGCCACGCCGATCGGCTCTGAACTGGTCTATGCAATCTACAACGTCGGCAAGGATGGTGGGACGTTCATGCTCGGGCAGGCGAATCTGCCGGCAACACTGGGCGGGCTCCTTTCACCCGGCGGCGAGCAGCCGACCAAACAGACCGTATGGTCGCTATCCAGCGTCCGGCTGATCTATCAGGGATGGGGCGATCCGTCGTCGCCGGTCGCGAGCTCGGGTCCGATCCAGTTCGCTCTGGTGCCGACGAGTAATGCGCCCAAAGGCGCCATCTGGGTCGTCGTGCCGCCCTCGACACCGATCTCGGGCGCAACGACAGTACAGACGCTGACCTTGCCGACTGTTACCGAGACCACGACGTCGACCGGTGCAACGGTAACGCCATCGACTATCGCGGCTGGCCACGATCTCACCTTGACCGCCAATACGCTCAACAACCAAAGCGGCGTCGTCAGCGCGGGCCATGACGCCAACGTGAACGTGCAGCAACTCCAGAACGGGGGTTCGAGCTTCACCTCGACGGTCACGGATTCCGTCGATTCGGCATCGCTGAACGCATTCCTGACATCGTTGCAGGCTTTGCAGAAGACCGCACCGATTGGCGTAGCGGGCACGGCCAATCCGAGTGGCACTTACCAGTGCGAGGGTGGATATTGCGCGGTTGGTCCGCCGACGCCGCCTGCCACGTACACCATCAGCGCGCCCGGCACCGTGCAGTTGGAAACCGTCACCTCCAGCGTGACCAAACAAGGCGCCGTCGGGCAGGTCATCGCCGGCAACAACCTGAATCTGTCGGGCGGCAATCTGACCAACACCGGCACCTTGGCGGCGGGCAACGACGTCAACATTCAGGCGGCAAGCTTTACGAACCAAGGCTCTAATGTAGGATCGAAGGCCGTGACGGCGGGATGTGCGTCGGGAGTCTCGAACGCGGGTTGCAGTTCGCTGAACACGACCAACCCGAACTCGGAAACGTACAGCTATCAGCAAACCAACAGCAACGTCACCGCCGGCCACGACATCGTGATTGCCGCGAACCAGGTCGCCAATACTTACGGCAATCTGGTCGCGAGAAACGATGTCGTGATCGGCGGCGCAGGTACGACCGCAGCCAATCCGACGCAGGCTACGAGCGTGACGAACACGTCGGCCGCGATCGAGGCTGGCAACAACGTGCAGATCAATGCGGCGAGCGTGACTAACACGATCGCCGCACCGGTCGCGGTTCACCAGAACTATGGGACTGCGTCTCCGTATACGGGCTGCGGACAGAACTGCGAAGCCTATATCCAGGTGCAAGCGGCCAATCCATCGACGATCACGGCCAACAACAATCTTTCGATCTCGGCAGGGACGTTCAGCAATACGGGCAGTCTGGTAACTGCATTGAACAACGCGACGATCAATGCATCGACGAGCGCGTCGAGCGACAACCAATACCTGCACGCATTCTGGACCGGCAATCCGGGCGCGACCCGCACGTGGGGTTGTCTCGGCATGGCCGCGGACTGCCAGAATCTGTACGGCAGCGCGTTCAGTCAGGGCGATACGCAAACGGCGTCGGGACTTCCATCGAACGTCGGCATGAAGGATTTCGTGCCGGGAACGATTCAGGCGGGCAACCTGAGCGTCCACTCGCCGACGCTGACCAATACCGGTAACGTGATCGGTCAATCGATCACGCTGACGGGTTCGACGCTCGTCAACGGGATCACGAACCCGAACGTGTTTACGCCGCCGCCTGTCGTGTCGGGGCAGGTGATTTCGCTGGCTCCGCCGACGCTGCCGCCTTCGATGACGGCCGCCGTGAACCAGGCCGGACTGGTGACGAATCAGGACGGGCGGCCGACGTCGGTCACCGGCATGGCGGCTCTGCCGCCCAATACGCCGATCGGCGCACAAACGGTGGGCAAGCCGACGGCGCCGATTGTGACGGGCGTGAATACGCCGACCGCCACGACCGTCAAGACGGTGTCCGGTCAAACCGTGACGGTGTCGTACTTGACGAGCAATCCGGCCGCCCAGGTAGTCGACTCGCTCTCGTCTGCATCGCTGATTGCGAACCTGCCGGCTAACCTGCAGCCCGGCAGCGTGCCGTTCTACTACGACCCGTATACGGAGAACCAGCAGATCCAGCAGGCCGCGCTGCAAGCGACCGGCAAGAGCAGCTTCTACAGCACCCCGAGCGCGACCGACAGCACGAGCCAGGCGTCGATCAACAATCAGGACAAGGCAGCGCTGTATGGCGCGGCGCTTGAGTACGCGAAGCAGAACAATATCGCGCTCGGCACGCAACTGAGCGACGCCCAGCTCGCGCAGATCAATGCGCCGATGCTCTGGTATGTCCAGCAGGCGGTGCCGGAACCGGGGTGTCAGGCATCGGGTGGCGCCGCCTGCCCGACGGTGCAGGCATTGATGCCCGAGGTTCTGCTGCCGAAAAACTACGCGGTCGTGAACGCGGACGGCGAAATCACGGGGACGAATGTCGCACTGAACTACGCGAACAGCATCCTCAATACCGGTTCCGTGACGGCGCAAAACCTGACGGTCAACACCGGCAGTCTCACGAACGAACAGCGTTCGACGAATATCGGAGAGATCTACCAGTTCGGGGACGAAGGCGTGTTCCTGCGCACGACTGGCACTGTCGCGCAACAGGGCGGATTCATGTCGGCCGCGAACTACGACCTGAACGTGCAGAGCCTGAACCAGATCGGCGGGGCATTGCAGCAGACCAGTGCCGACGGCAGCGTGAATCAGGCGGCGACGCAGCAGATGCTGTCCAACCTGAAGGCGCAGCTTGGCGGGCAGTTCAGCCAGTCGACCGTGACCGATCACCTGAATACCGAGGCAGTCGACGGCGATTCATGGTTCGACCAGATCTTCATGACCGGCGTGATCGTTGGATTGTCGATCATGGGCGGGATGGCTGCATCCGGGGCGATTGGTGCAGCAGCAGGGGCGTCGGCCGGATCGGGTTCGGCGTTTGCGGCGGCCGGAACGACCGCGGGCTCCCTGGGCGCCGGTACGGCAAACGCGGCACTGTCGGCGGGCTTCGCCGGCATGATGAACAGCACGATGAGCCAACTGAACAGTGGCGGCTCGTTCAACCTCGGATCACTGCTCACGACGGCCGGTGCGGCGGCGCTGACGGCAGGGCTGACGAACGGCATCACGTTCAGCAATGGCGCGGCGGGGTGGTCGTGGGCGGCGTCGAACAACAGTCTTGCTGCTTTGGCTGGCGTCCAGACGGTGGGGAATACGCTGGTGCCGCAGGCGGGCGCGGCGACCGGCTCGCTTCCAACGACGATTACCGCGATCGCCGCGGAGTCGGTGCTTCAAGCGACGGTCCAGACGGCCTTGCAGGGTGGGAGCTTCCTGACGAACCTGCGCAACAGCGCAGCGACCAATGCTGCGGCGTCCATTGCCTACACGATCGGCAACCTGAATCAGGATGGCACGCTGACTGGTGCGGCGTACGTGGCCGCGCATGCCGCGCTCGGCTGCGCGGCCGGTGCTGCAACTGGTCAAGGGTGTGGTGGCGGTGCGATTGGTGGGGCTACGAGCGCAGTGTTGTCGCAGCAGGTCATCGGGATGCTCGATCCGAGCGGTGTGCCGCTGGATCAGGGCCAGATGGCAATGTTGGCGGCAATTTCGACGTGGACCGGTGGCGGGCTCGCGGGACTGTCCGGTCAGAACGCAATGGCCGGTGCGACGGCTGCGCAGAATGAGGCACTAAACAACGCTGCAGGGCACATTAAGACACCATCCAGTTTTGACACGAACGGCGGCGAGCCCGGCATGCACGTCGACGCTGGAAAAGAGACGGTCAGCATCCTTCCGCCTAACCCGGCCGAGGCCGCCGGTCCACAACCGGGCGCTGGACCAGAAGCAATCACGACCGGTAACGGTCCGATAGCTGCGGGTACAGCCGGTGGCAGAATGTCCCTTTCGGATGCACAAGCGTACGCTGCTGGCCGCGCTGCGCAGCTGCAGTCACAATTGCCCGCGGGCTCCCAAGGTCGCGTAACAATGGGTGTAGGCGTCGTGTTAGATCCGAGCGGCAACCAGGTAATTGTCGTTTCAACCAGCGAACCCAACGGATATCTTCGTCCGGGCGTTAGCCTGAAGCCTGGTGAAGTCATCATTAAGGGAACAGGCCATGCAGAAGCTGACATCACCTCTTGGGCTGCTCAGAATGGATATACGGTTCAAACCGTAGGAGCAGGTCGTCCGATATGTACAAACTGCGCCGCAGCGATCAATGGTGCAAACGCCGTTCCAGCAACACCTTTGAAGGGTCCAAAATGACTTCATGCGAAAGATTGAACTCAGTAGCGCCGGACCTTGTTGTCCTCGCCAAGACCCTGTCTTCCGTACAGCAGAAGGCAATGGCTTGTCGTGCAGCAGAGTGGGCATGCCGCTCTGCCGGTATCACAGACTCTATGAGTGGAGGCTGGTTGCGATTTCTTTCCGATCCGTCGTATCAGGCGACAACGAACGAGCTGCAAGCAATTGCCGACGACGCGTCCTATTTCGATGAAAAGTATTTTGAAATTGTCGAGCAACATGATGGATTAGATGACGCGGGAGAGGCCATGTCGTGGTTTCGCAAAGCGCGAGCGGCCTCGGCAGTCTCATACGCGCTTGGTGCATCAAGCATCGGCGGTTTTTGCGAGGCGCTCTATGAGGCCCATGCCGCGACCGACGATCTTTTAACACTTCGGAAGTTGTGCTCAGTCGAACATTGACAAGTTCGGAAATACCAATAGGCGAGTATGGAGAGCAATTATTTCGTCATCCAGCTGAACATGATCGTCTCACGGAGACTGATCGGGCAAGAGTCCAGCTATTAAAAGATACAAGAACGATTCGGGGGATCGATGCTAACTGGCATACTGCGGCGCAGTCTATTTTTAGCGTGGGCAACGGTTCCATACTGCGCCCATGCTGGCGGAATCACCGCCGACGGCGGTACCGCGACAGCTGTCCTTAACGGGGCAAATGGTCGACAGACCGTCAACATCGCACCTGCAATCGGCGGCGTTTCGAACAACACCTATTCGTCCTTCAGCATCTCGAGAGCTGGCGCGGACCTCAACAACGTCGGCATCAATGCACGCACGATCGTCAACCAAGTCACGAGCACAAACCCGTCACTGATCCAAGGCAACATCAACGTCCTTGGTCCACGCGCAAACGTCATCCTGGCGAATCCGAACGGGGTGACCGTAGACGGCGGAAGCTTCACGAACACCGGTCATGTCGTGTTGTCGACCGGTCAAGTGAGTTTCACCGACGTAACGCTTGCACCGGGCACGGTGCAGCGCAACATCGTACTGAACACGGACCGCGGCGCGGTCACGATCGGTGCCGGCGGCCTGACAGGCGACCTGATTGGCCTCGACCTTGTCGCCAAGCAACTGGCTGTGAACGGGCCGGTCACGAATACCTACGACAACAAAACTGGCGTGCCGAGTTTTATCCGTGGCACGGTTGGCAGCAGTACGACGAGTTGGAACGGCGGGATGTCGCCCACGGACAACGGACACGACTGGCGTATCGGTGCATCGTCTGCCGGCGCGACGAGCAAAGCGCTCGCCGTCGATATCACGGCCGCCGGCGGACTGACGGCCGGACGGGTTGAACTCGTCATCACCGACCAGGGCGCGGGCGTCCGAAGCCTCGGGAAGCTCTACGCGAACGCGGGCGATGCCGTGGTCACGTCGACCGGCGACGTCACGATCGCCGACAACCAGTTCTTCGGCGCGCATGACGCCTCGATTTCGACGACAGGCGCGGTTACCCTACAGGGCGCCCAACTGAACGCCGGGAACAACGCGACAGTTCATGCCAGCTCGATCTCGCTCTCGGACGATGCAGCCGGCCCGTCGACGCTCAGTGCAACCAATGCTGTCAACTTGACGAGCAGCGGTGCCATTACGAACGTCGGCAGCGTGATTCAGGCGGGTACGACGACAAACGGCACGCCTTCCGGCGGCGACCTGACGCTGATCGCTGCCGGCGATATTCGCAACGGATCGAGCGCGAACAATCAAGGCATCATTTTTTCGGCCAACGGCAAGACATCGCTGACTGCGGGCGGCAATATTATCAACGATAACGCGCGCGTCGCATCGAACGGCGGCATGAGCCTGACCGCGGCAGGCGACGTGCTGAACGTCATCGACCATTCGGGTGGCACGAATGGCGGCCAGCCGACCGCGTACACGGATCGAGGCGGCAGCTTCCTGTTCTTCACGCATTCGACGACGGGCGTGAATATCGACTACGGCACCGTCAACCGGCCCGACCAAATTGCCTACCTCGCGACGACCAGCGGGCCGTTGACGATCACCGGGCGGAACGTGACGAACTCGGGCGGTGTCATTCAAGCGACTACCGGTGATATCACCATTGCGGCACAGAATGCGTTCACGAATGCGGCCGTGTTCTCGGGGAAGGCGAACTATTCGCGCAGCTGCTGGATCTTCTGTCACGCCAACGCGTCGAGCAACGTCACGCCCTACGGCGGCACGATCCAGGCGAGCGGCGGTTCGCAATCCGGCGCGGGCGGCAGCATCTCGATCAAGAGCGGCACCGTCGCACGCAACGTCGGCGGCAATGTCTTCGCAACGGGCGACATCAAGGTAGACGCGCCCGTCACCTATGCGCAGGGCGTGACCGGTTACTCAGCGATCAATCAGGATCGTGGTTTCAAGGCGTTCTTCGGTAGCACGTGGGCGCAGCTGATCGCGATGGATATCGGTGGCGGCTTTGCCGCGAACGGACAGGTCTTTCTGACCGGAGACGGTGTGATCGACGGCGGTTCGTTCAGCGGCGGGAAGGGCGTGACGGCTGCAGGCGGTATCACTACCGTGCGTGCGCCGTCGCGAACGCCGGTTTCCATCGATCAGCATTTGGGCCTGACGACGTGGTGGTGGCGTTAAGCGAATGAACTATCGAACGAAAAATCGCCCCGGCATAGTCGTCGTCTCTTTTCTGACTATCGCGGTCGTCTTCGCCGCATCGATGAGTGGCGCGACCCGCAACGCCACGTCGGCTCACGGGTTTCTGCACGCACAACAACGATGAAAGCACCCGTCTACCCCCGATACAAGCTACCGCTGCTGGTCGCGAGCCTCGCAGCGTGGTACATGCCGGCGCATGCGCAAACGGTGCCTCCGGCGGTCCGGCCGGTGCAGGACCCCGCTCAACTGATCATCGAGCAGCAGCGCGAACAGGCGCGCCAGCGTCAGCTCGAGCAGCCGCCGCCTTCGGTGACTGTCCCACCGCCAGCCGATACGACGCTCGACGTTCCGCCCGGCACGCCGGTCGACGCGATTGTCGAAAGTGGTCCAACGTTTCGCGTCGGACAGATCTTGCTGCAATCGGCCGACGGTAAGCCGTTCGCCTCGCCCAGCGGTGTATCGCGAACGAAACTTGATTCGATCGTCGGGGAGTTTGCGAATCACGAACTCGGCTCGCATCGGATTAATGTGCTGCTGAAACGTCTCACGGATACCTTCGTTTCGGCGGGTTACGTGACGACTCGCGCACTGCTTGGCAAACAGAACCTCTCGTCCGGCACGCTCACGGTCACGATTCAAGTCGGTCACGTCTCGGCTTTTGTCGTCAACGGGCAACCGATCCATCGCCTCAAACCTGGTGAAGCTTCGGCAGGTGGCGGTTGGTTCACCGACGTCGGCTATGCGAATGCATTCCCAGTCTCGCCCGGTGACCCGCTTCGTCTGCCGGACATCGATCAAGGCGTCGCGCAGATCAACCGACTGCGCCGCAATCAGGCCGCGGTGCAAATCCTGCCGGGCCAGAACGCCGGTGACTCGATCGTCGCCATCGACAACAAGCCTGGCGACCGGCTGTATTTCAACCTCGGCGTCGACAACTACGGCAGCTCGGCAACGGGCGTGACGCGATATCGGGCCGGTGTCGAAGCGAACAATCTGCTTGGTTTGCAAGAGTCGTTTAGCGTCAACTTCCTCGACAGTCAGGACAGCAACGCGCTGGTCGGTTCTTTTGCCGTGCCGTTCGGGCGCAGTACGTTCAGCTACACGATCGCGGACTCCGAGTATCAGCAGCTGATCGGCTCGACGGCGCTGCTCTATGGCCGCACGCTCTCGCACATTTGCGGCTGGAATTATCTGGTCGGCAGGACCGTGAGCGACATCACCAGCATCGATACGACGCTCTCGTGGCGTCGCACCGATCGGACGATCAACGGAGCAGACCTCGATCCGCAGCGCGTTGCCGTGCTACGAATCGGCGGCAACTGGCTGCACAAGTTTGCGATGAACGACGCGCAAGGGAATTTCACCCTCAACGGCGGGGTGTCGCAGGGACTGCCGTGGTTTGGCGCGAATCACGATGAACACGGCATTGCGCGCGACGCGGCGCATAGCCAGTTCACCAAGCTCGATGCGACGGCGACGGTGACGTTGCCACTACCCAGGCTGAACGGGGCCGTGCTGGTGTACCGTGGCGTTTTGGGTGGCCAGTACACGAATACAGCGCTGTACGGCTCGGAGCAGCTCTATCTCGGAGGCATGGATACGATCCGCGGCTTTCGGTCGGGCGAGATCGCAGGGGACCGCGGCCTCTATGCGCGAAACGAATTCGCGTGGGTTAACGTGCCGATGTGGAAGGAAGGTCGTATCGAGCCGTATGTATTTCTCGACGCCGGCAAGACGAGCCTGATCGGTGCGTCGGGCTTTCCGACGCTCGCCGGCATCGGCGCCGGTCTGCGGGCGCAATGGCAGTGGCGCAAGCAATCGTTGTCGGGCGAGGTGCTGGTCGGTCGCGCGTTGACACAGCCGGCCGCACTTGGCAACAAGGCGACACTGGTGCTCGGCACCTTGAACTGGTTTTACTAGAGCGAGTTTGGTCGTGTCCGGTTCGCCCTGAGTTTCGGATACTTTGTGCAGCAACCGCGGTTGCTGTGCTTTTTCATACAGGCAGGAGCATCAAGTATGCAGACGACGTTCAACCGAATTCTGATCGCGACGGCGATTGCCTGGCAATTGGCGTTGCCTGTCCAGGCTCACGCACAGTCCTCGACGTTGGCGGCCGGTGTTGTCGCAACGGTGAACGGTACGCCGATCAGCCAGGCAGAAGTCGACGCGGTGTTGCAGGCGTCCCACCAGCCCGATACGCCGCAGTTTCGCCAGGCGATCAAGAATCAACTGATCGCGCGCGTGCTGATTCAGCAAGCGGCGGACAAGGCGAGCTACGGCAGCAAGCCCGAAGTGCAGGCGGCCATGCAGCTTGCGAAATCGACTGCCGAGACGCAACTTTTCGTACGCGATAACGTGAAGCCCGAGCCTGTCTCGGATGCACAGGTCAAGGCGCGTTACGACGAGATCGTCGCATCGCTCGGAAAGGAAGAGATCAAGCCGCGCATCATCGTGACGAAAGATGCGGCTACCGCTGCGACGGTGATGGCCGGCCTGAAAGCGGGTCAGTCGTTTGACGCACTGGCTCGGCAGTACAGCCAGGCGCCGACCGCTGCTGCCGGCGGTGAACTGCCGTGGGTGAGCTTCAAGACGCCGGTGACAGACGGGAATACGCAAGGGTTGCCGCTCACGGTTGCGCAGGCGATTACGCGATTGCCTGCAGGCGGTGTGACGCCACAGTCGATCGCGCTCGGCAATGACGCCAATGGCCCACGCGCGATCGTAAAGGTCGACGCGAAGCGACCGACGCAGGTCCCATCGTTTGACATAGCGAAGGCGACGATTCAGCAGCAACTTCAGGCGTTGGCGCTCGAGAAGGCGACGGCGATTTTCGTTGGTGGACTGATGAAGAATGCAACGATTCAACAGTAAGCGCCGTCCTCAGAATGTCGCAAAAACGCCCGAATCGACGACCACGTAGCAAGGCTGAGCTATTGCCTCTACCGGCGACTCATGTCCGCGCCATCTCACTCGAAAACCACCTGGCACTTGCGGCTATCCGAAGTGGAAAGGGCACTCATGAGACGTTGATTGCGTTACTCAGGGTGCTCTATCTAGGGTACTTTCTTGTCGAGCCTGACGTGTCCGACAGTGACTTGGCGCTCTTCCTTGGAGCCGAGACCGTGCTGCAAGACAGCATCGATTCTGCTGCTGACGGACGAGAGTGGCATGTGCCCACCAACCGCCTGCCAGAGATCGAGCAGTTGCTTTTAAGAATGGACGCACTCGTTGCCACCGTTCCGAAGTACCGCTACCTTCAAGCATGGGACAGGCTCGGTCGTTTTGCCACGTCCGCCAACTGCTCTCCTTTACCGGGGAGTCGACTAAATGGCGGCCGGTAGCAACCGAAAGCAGTCGTGCGTCAAAGTCAGCAAAACTCCCGTGACGTCGTCGGCAGTGCACCGAGCAAGTCGCTGCGGTCGACGAGCTTGCTAGCGATCAGGTGTCGCACTTTACCTTCGGCTTGCCACACGCCGTAGACCGCGAGCAACGCAGCGCCGAGCGCTTCCTTCCGAAACTTCTCCAACAGACCGGGCCAGAGGATCACGTTCACCGTGCCTGTCTCGTCCTCGAGCGTCATGAACAGCACGCCGTTCGCCGTGCCCGGCCGTTGCCGAACCGTGACCAGGCCGCACGCGCGCGCGAGCTGGCCGCTGCGCAACGTCGCCAGCTGCTCGGCCGACTGCAGGTGATCCAACGCGAGGCGATCGCGCAGCAGCGCCAGTGGATGCCGGCCGAGCGTGAAGCCCATCGCGCGATAGTCCGTCACGATCTCGTGGCCCTCCGACGCTTGAGGCAACGCCGGCACCGCGTCGTCGCGTTCGGTGCCGCGCAGCAGGTCGCGATCAGGCACGGCAGCGGCCGCGAGCCAAAGCGCCGCGCGTCGGGTGCCGCCGGCGAACGATTGAAGTGCGTTTGCGCGCGCGAGCACCTGCAGGTCGTGGCGATCCAGCTGCGCGCGGCGCGCGAGGTCCGCGACGTCGACGAATGGCCGCGCTGCGCGTGCGAGCTCGATGCGGCCGGCGACGTCCTCGCGCATGCCGCGCAACAGCGAGAAGCCGAGGCGCACGGGTGCCGACGTCGTCGGCCCTTCGATCGTTGAATCCCATGTGCTCACGTTGACGTCGACAGGCAGCACCTCAACGCCGCGGCGTCGCGCGTCCTGCAGCAGCTGCGAGGGCGTGTAGAAGCCCATCGGCTGGCTGTTGAGCAGGGCGGCCAGGAACACAGCAGGTTCGTGTCGACGCAGCCAGGCGCTCGAGTAGACGAGCAGCGCGAAGCTGGCCGCGTGGCTCTCCGGGAAGCCGTATTCGCCGAAGCCTTTGATCTGCGCGAAGATCGACTCGGCGAACTCGCGATCGTAGCCGCGCTCCAGCATGCCGCTCACGAGACGTTCGTGGTACGGCTCGAGCCCACCCTTGCGCTTCCATGCCGCCATCGCGCGGCGCAACTGGTCGGCTTCGCCGGCGGAGAAGCCGGCCGCCAGCATCGCGACCTGCATCACCTGCTCCTGGAAGATCGGCACGCCGAGCGTGCGCGCCAGTGCCTTCTCCATGCCTTCTGACGGAAATGTGACGGGCTCCAGTCCTTGGCGCCGGCGGAGAAACGGATGCACCATCCCGCCTTGCACCGGGCCCGGCCGCACGATCGCGACTTCGATCACCAGATCGTAGAAGCACTGCGGCCGCAGGCGCGGCAGCATCGACATCTGCGCGCGCGATTCCACCTGGAACACGCCCATGCTGTCACCGTCGCACAACATGTCGTAGGTCGCCTTGTCCTCGGCCGGGATGTCCTGCAGTTCGAATGTCTCGCCGCGTTTCTCCGAGATCATGTCGAGCGCGCGGCGCACCATCGACAGCATGCCGAGCGCCAGGACGTCGATCTTCAAGATCCCGAGCGCTTCCAGGTCATCCTTATCAAATTGGACTATCGACCTATTCTCCATCGCCGCATTCTCGACCGGCACGAGTCGCGTGAGCTTGCCGCGGCTGATCACGAAGCCGCCTGAGTGCTGCGACAGGTGCCGTGGGTAGCCGAGCAGCTGCGCGGCAAATCCGGCCCACTGCTGGTTCAGCGGCGCTTCGGGATCGAGGCCGGCCTCGGCAAACCGCTGCAGCAGATCGGCGCGCGAGTCGAACCAGTGATGCTGCTTTGCCACGCGCTCGACGATCGCCGGATCCACGCCGAGCGCCTTGCCGGCTTCCCGTAACGCGCTGCGCGGCCGGTACGTCGTGACGGCGGCCGTCAGCGCTGCGCGATCGCGGCCGTACTTGCGGTAGATGTACTGCATGACCTCTTCGCGGCGCTGATGCTCGAAATCGACGTCGATGTCCGGCGGCTCGTTGCGCTCCTTGCTGATGAACCGTTCGAACAGCATCGATTGCCGCGACGGGTCGACCTCGGTCACGCCGAGGCAGTAGCAAACGGACGAGTTCGCGGCCGAGCCACGTCCCTGGCACACGATGCCTTGCTCGCGCGCGAACTGCACGATGTCGTAGACGGTCAGGAAATACGCCTCGTATTTCAGGTCGGCGATCAGCTGCAGCTCGTGCTCGATCTGCGCCTGGACGTCGACCGGGATGCCATCCGGGAAACGCCGTCGCGCGCCGATGTAGGTTTGCTCGCGCAGGTACGTCGCCGGGTCGGTGCCGGCGGGTACCAGTTCGTCGGGATACTCGTATTTGAGGTCGTCGAGCGAGAACGTGCAGCGCCGTGCGACGCGTACGGTTTCCTCGAGCGCGCCGGCGGGATAGAGGTTGGCGAGCCGCAGACGCGATCGCAGGTGACGCTCCGCGTTCGGCGCGAGCTCGTACCCGCACTCCGTTACCGGTCGGCCGACGCGAATTCCCGTCAGCACGTCCTGCAGCGGCTTGCGCGACCGAACGTGCATCAGCGGCCAGCTGGTGGCCACCACCGGCACGCCGTGGCGCGCGGCGACGCGCTCCACCACGCCGCGATGGATGTCGTCCATCGCGCGTGCGTGCAACGTCAGCGCGACCCATGCGCGATCGCCGAACACGCGCGCGAACCATTCGACCTGCGCGTCGAAGCGCTGCTCGTTGGCCGGGAAGTCGGGCGACAGGATCGCGATGCAGTCGGGCAGGCTCCGGAGGTGGCTGTACGGAGTTTCCGGGTGCTCGAGATCGAGCGGCGCTAGGCGGTACGTGCCTTTCTTGCTGCGCATGCGACCGAGCGAAATGAATTCGCAGAGGTTGCCGTAACCATCGCGATTCATCGCCAGCGCGGTGAAGGCGAGCGCGGGCGAGCCGTCGGCGGCCGTCAGCCGGAAGTGCGAGCCGATGATCAGCGGCATGTTCGCCGCCTTCGCTTCGACGTGCGCACGCACGACGCCGGCGAGCGAGCATTCGTCGGTGATCGCGATCGCGCTGTAGCCGAGCTGCGCCGCGCGTGCCACGTATTCCTCCGCGCGCGACGCGCCGTGCAGGAACGAGAAATCGGAGGCGACCTGAAGTTCCGCGTATGCGGGCAGGGCGCCGAAACTGCCGGCGTCCATGACGATCAGCCGAAGAGGCCGTGCAGGAAAAAGCGGGATTCGCTTTCGTCACTGGCCGTCGGCCGCTCCTTGTAGATCCAGTAGCAGACTCCGTGGTCGTCCTCGGCAACGAAGTAGTCGCGCGTCACGGTCTGCCCGTCCTGCCATCCGCCTTCGATGCGCTCGCCGGGCGACACCATGCGCAGCGGCGTGCCGTAGAACGGGCGATGCTGGCGCGTGAGCAGCGGCACCGGCTTGGCAAGCAGCCACGCCGGGCGTGGCAGATCCGCCGGCAGCGGCGCCGGCTTCGGCGCGTCGCGCATCGGCACCCATCGGGCGGCCGGCTCCGGACGGTAGTCAGCCATGGGAGCCGGGACGAGCACGTTCTCGGCGCCGAGCCGCGCGGTCAGCAGTTCGAGCAGCCGCGCGTGATCCTGCGGCTTGCCGCCGGGTTCCGGGAACAGCGAGTCGCTCGGCGCGGCCGCTTCCTGCACGCGACGGGCGACCAGGCGCACCGCAATCACGGGCCCGACGAGCTCGACGTGGCCGAGCCGCTCCTTGACCAGTCGCGTCAGGTGTTCCTCGAAGCGGGTAGGGGCGCCCAACGAAATTTCGATCTCGGTCGGGGCGATCGCGTCCCGCCCGCGCTCGTGCTCGAGCAGCAGTGCGAACGCGGCGACGTCCAGCTGCTTCGCGGTGAGCCAGCCGGTCAGCTGCAGGATCAGCCGGCGCGCGACGAACAGCAGCGCCTCGGCGTGCTCGACGCGATCCATCAGTTCAACGCGCGTGTTGAAAGACGGCGGCATTTCGAGCCAGTCGTAGGCGGCCGGCGCGGCGCCGGCGACCTGGTCGAGCCAGTCGAGCAGCTGCGTGCCGCAGCGCTTTTTCAGCCCGGCGCGCGGCAAGCGCTGCAGATCGGCCAGCGTTTCGCAGCCGAGATCCTCAAACCAGTTCGCGTAGCGCCGGGCGTCCGGCGCCACGACGAGCGGCACGCGCGCGAGCGCGCGGCGCAGCGATCGCGCAGACAGCGCGAGGCCGCCGCGCAGGCCGCGGGCGACCATCCACGCGGCCGGGCCCGACGACGCGACGGATATCGCCGCCGTGACGCCGAACGACGCGACAACGTCGCGCACGCGCTGGCGCAGCGCGCGGATGCCGTGGAACAGGCGCAGGCTCGCCGTCACGTCGAGCAACACCACGGCTTCGTCGGCGTCGACGACGCTTGGCGTGAACTGCAAAAGCGAATATGCAACGCCAAGCACGAGCTCGCGCTCACGCGCGGCGTCGCGCTCGCGTATCTGCGCGTCCGGCGCGAGGGATAGCACGCCACCGCGGCGCATGCCGGCGACCACGCCGAGCGCGCGTGCGGCGCGATCGAGCGCCACGACGCGGCCGCCCTCGAGCACGACGAGCCCGCGCGCATCGTCAGGCGACGGCGCCGGCGATCGCGGCCGGAACACTTCTATGTTGACGTGGGGCAGCAGCACGCCGATCCAGACTTGCATGGCGGTTCAACAAAATCGGCGAGGGGGACAGGGGAACGAACAGCGGCGTGTCGCGTGCCGGCCCGCGGCGCTTCACGAACGTGACGTCGATGCCGTCGCGCTTGGGCGCCAGCGCGAGCCGCAAGGGTGCCGGCGACGCATCGCGCGCGGCGGCCGCAGACCGGAAGAGGTAGAACAGCGCCTGGCCGCTCTGCGCGGCCAGATTGAGCCGCCGCAATGCGTCAGCACGGACGTGCGACTGCCAGAGCAGCACGGCAGCGCACGTGCCGGCACGCAGCGCCTGTTCGGCTGCCCACAGCGCGTCGGCCGTGCGCGGCGCCGGCAGCGTTACGAAGCCGGCCGGATCGATACCCCAATACGCGAGCGCCAACGGTTGCAGCGCGTGTGGCGGCTGGATCAGCATGACCGGCTTGCCGGCCGCACGCGTGAGCACCGGCGCCAGCAGCCGAAGCTCGCCGATACCAGGCTGCGTTGCGAGCAGCTCGATCAGCGCGCCGGCCGGCCAGCCGCCGCCGGGCAGTTCGGGCGTCAAGTCCGGATGGCCCGTGTCGACGCCGCGCACGCTTGAGCGCGCCAGTTGGCTGGCGCGCCATAAACTGGGATGGATTGCTTCTGGATGGGCGAGGGCGGGATGCATGGGGTCGGTTACGCAAAACACTGTATGTTTGTACAGTATATGACAGAGATAACCGGCCCACCAACCCCCGCGTTTACGCTGCGAGTTGGTGCTCGTAGTACGGCCGCTCGCGGTCGGCGAGGATCTCGCGCAGTTGCGCGCGCCGGCTTGGATCCGGCGCGAGCCAGGCGTCGACGTTCGAGGATTTAATGGGGACAATACACCTGTCGTGTCCGGCAGCCGCCACTTCCGGGGGTGGGTCGTCGGTGATCGCCGCGAAGGACCATAAATCGTCGGCGCCAGGGATCTCGGTGCGGGTCCACAGGCAGGCGACCTGCATGTGTTGCGGAGGCGTTGGGTCGAAGCGAAGCACGACATTCTGGCCGTCGCGCTTCACGTTTTCGAAAAAAGCGTCGACGAGCAAGAGGCCATGCGTGAAGCCAAACACCTTCCGCCAGGCGGTACTGAGCGAATCGGTCCTGGCGTTATTCAGGAACCTTGCAAGGGTTAGGAAAATTATCTAGATTTATCAGACACTTACAAGTAAGTGGCGGATGGATATCTTGAGGAAGGGCGAATGATACA